>NZ_JACJVO010000028.1 GCF_014212055.1 Cohnella zeiphila
GAATCCGGGGGGAGGAACCGGTGCGCAAGGGGAGAACGATGAAAACACGGTCTACCGGGCGGACCTCTCCGACTTGACGATTCAGGCAGGCAGCGCCGAACTCGAACTGCCCTCAGGGAAGACGCGTGCGGTGTTGACGCTGGAAGCCGCGCAAGCGCTGGCGAAGGGGACCTTGACCGTCAAGAGCGGCGAAGCGTCGCTCGCGATCGACGGCCGCAATCTGCAGGCGCTGCTCGCTATGCTCGGCAACGGCGATGCGGCAGGCGCTTCTGTCGCGATCGAGCTGCGACCGCTGCCCGCAGACGAGCCGCATCAAGCGTCCGCGGAAGCCGACGGTTCGCCGCTGAAGATCGCGAGCCTGCCTTACGAACTGGATCTCATTCTCCTAACCGCCGCCGGCGTGGAGCGCCGCCTGCCGGCTTTCGACTGGCCGGTCTCGCTGACCTTGCCGATCGACGGCTCGGCCGATAAGGAGCTGCTAGGATTGTATACGTACGACAGCGCTTCCGGACAATGGACGTACATCGAAGGCGGCAAAGCCGAGACGGGGGACGGATCGGGCGGAACCTGGACCGCGGAGCTCCCGCATTTCAGCGAATATGCGGTATTCGCCTATGAGAAATCGTTCGCCGACGTCGTGAAAGAGCAATGGTATGAGCGGGCCGTCGCCGTTCTGTCTGCGAAGCATGTGGCCCAAGGCATCGATGCGACTCACTTCGGGCCGAACGATCCGGTCACGCGGGCGCAGTTCGCCGCCTTGCTCGGACGGGCGCTGAACCTGCCGTCTCGAACGGCAACGTTCACGGACGTGGCGCCGAATGCCTGGTACGCCGAGGCGGTATCGGCCGTAAGCGCCGCCGGAATCATGGCAGGCACAGGAGCCGGCCGCTTTGCGCCGGACCTCCCGATGACGCGCGAACAGATGGCGGTTGCGCTCGCGGGAGCGGCGAAGCGGCTTCCTCTTGCGGCTGCCCGGCAAGCGGCACCTTTCTCCGACGAAGCGAACGTATCGGGATGGGCGAAGGAGTCGGTCGACCTGGCGCAGACCCTCGGCTTGATGAACGGCGCGGACGGCAACCGCTTCGAGCCGAAGCTCATCTTGACGAGAGCGCAGGCGGCGACGGCCATCTACCGTTTGCTTCAGGCGGCGGAGAGCGCAGGCGAGTCGCAATCTAGATAAAGAAGGAGAGTGAAGATCATGTCCAGCAAAAGATCGAGAGGACGGATCGGCATCCTGCTGCTGGTCGCGCTGCTGTCGGCGACTTGGCTGCTGCCTGCCGGATTCGCAGCGGCCGATGAGATGAATCCGACCGGCGCAGCCATCGATTTTCAGGACGCGGCCACCGCGACGAACGGATGGCAGGCCGACAATCAGTATCAGCTTGCGGCCGATGACGGCGCGCTTAAGGTGCAGGGCAACAAGAACGACATCTGGGCTGCGTTCAATTACCAATTTTCGTCCGCGTTGGATATTTCGCAGCATCCTTATGTCAGCGTAAAAGTCAAGGCCGAGCGGGACCTTAATTTCAGTCTTTATTTATGGGATGCGGCCCAGCAGTACAGTTACCCGAAGGTGACGCCGATCGAAGTCGTGCATTCCGGCCGGTTTACGGAAATGACGTTCGATTTTACGGGGCAGGCGCTTGATTTAAGCAGCATTACGACCATTGCACTCATCGTCAATCCGGCGACCGGCTTCCAGGGAACGTTCTGGATCGACGACCTGAAACTCGGCGATCAAGCTGTCGTCGCTCCGAACATGACCAACGTGGAGCCGCAAAGCGCACCCATCAATGCGCCGGAGCAGACCGTGAAGCTTCGGGGCATCCGCAACGCGTTGGGAGGAAGCGAGCCGATCAGCCTAACGGCCGCAAGCTCGGATCCGACGCTCGTTCCCGATCCGACGATCGACAACGGCGGTGGCGGGACGGCGACGCTTCATTATGCGCCGTCTCCGGACCGGTACGGCACCGCCATTGTTACGATAACGGCCGCCTCCGGGAGCGGTAGCCGCGACTTTCGCTTCGACGTCGACATTCAGCGGAACGAAGCGCCGTCGATGACGGCGATCGGAGTCCAGGATCTCAAGGCCGGGCAGCCGTACTCCGTTCCCTTGACGGGCATCGACGACGGCAATTCCGGCGCCCGGCAGCAGCTGACGCTGACGGCGGTCAGCTCCGCTCCTTCGGTCGTTCCGGATCCGGCGATCGACTACCGTTCGGACGACCGGTACGGAACGTTGACCCTGTCGCCCCCGGCCGGCGCATCCGGCGAAGCCGATATTACCGTCACCGTTCAGGATGACGGCGGAACGGCGGCGGGCGGAGCGGATACGGTCAGCCGGACGTTCCACGTTCGCGTGTTCGACTCCTTGAACCGGCCGCCGACGATCGGTACCATCCAGGACGTTGTCATCGATGAGGACGGAACGGTATCGGTTCCCGTGACGGGACTCGCGGACGGCGACGGCGGGACGCAGCAGCTTACGGTAACCGCAGTCAGCTCGAACCCGTCCGTCCTGCCGAATCCGAACGTGCAATATGCGCCGGGCGACGCCGCGGCCGCGCTGACGCTTGCGCCGGCAGCCGGCGCAACCGGCGAAGCGGACGTCACCGTAACCGTAACGGATAACGGAGCGAACGGGCACAACAACGGGAATCTGTCGGCCCAAACGACATTCCAAGTGAAGGTTCGCACGCCTCCGCTGCTCGGCCTGACGGAAAACTTCGACGACGGTACTTTTTCCGACCGATGGGGCAACAACGGCAACGACGGCGTGCATACGCTCAGCGTTCAGGACGGGGTGCTCCGCATCGCTGTCGACAAGGGCAACTATCCTTGGGCGGGCCTTTGGTACAGCTTGCCGAAGGAGATGGACCTGTCGGAAAATCCGTACTTCAGCATCAAGATGAAAATGGACCAGCCGACGAAGGACGTCACGCTGTTCCTGTGGGATGCGAACGGAAAATACACGACCGGTACGCCCGGCGCCATTACGAAGACCGTGACCGGCGATATGACGCAGTACGAATACGACTTCCACGATCATTTCAATTCCGCCGACGGCAGCAAGGTCGATCCGACCCGCATCACGGCGCTCATGTGGACGTTCGCCCCGGCGGAGTCCAACTGGAAGGGGACGTTTTATTTCGACGACCTGCAGGTGGGCGATGAGGCCGACATGCCGCCGATCTCTGCCGCGATCGACGACATTCCGGACGTGACTCTCTCCCTTGGGGCTGGAGAGCAAACGATCGGCCTGACCGGCATCGGAGACGGGACGGGGCATACGAACGGTGTCACGCTGACGGCGGTCAGCTCCAACGCGACGCTCGTACCGGATCCAACGGCGGGCGAGCCGTCATCGGACGGCACCGCGACGCTTCGCTTTACGCCGGCGACCGGGCAGACCGGCAGCGCGGACATCACCGTTACCGCGTCCGCCGTAGGAACGGCCAGTACGGCTAAGACATTCAAGGTTACCGTCCTCGATCCGAGCGGTTCGACTCCGGTACAGGTCGACATCGACCGCGGCCAGACGTATCAGACGATGGACGGGATGGGGGGCTTCGTCTCCTCCGGGGACCAGGAGAGCAAGATCGATACGCTCGTGAACCTGGCGAACGATCTGGGCGTGTCGATTGCCCGCTTCGGCGTCATCGACAACGACTTCGAGCCGGTGAACGACAATAGCGACCCGAACTCCGCCAACTATGGCGCGTTCAACACGGACGCGATTCCCTGGCGGACGATGCTCGCCTACAAGGAGCGGACCGGCGTCGACAAGTTTATTCTGACGATGTGGTCGCCCGCTTGGTGGCTCAAGACGAACAAGTGGGTCAACGCGCAGGACTGGGCCCAGGACAACCGGATCGATCCGGCCTATTACGACGAATATGCGGAGGAACTGGTCGCCATCGTCAAAACGATCAAGGAGAAGACCGGCATCGACTTGTACGCGATCAGCCTTCAGAACGAGCCGGAATTCAACGAGCCGTACGCATCGGCGCAGGTGTCGCCGGCGGAATATCGCGACCTGCTCAAGGCGGTCGGTCCCCGGTTCGAGGCCGAAGGCCTGCAGACGAAAATCTTCATGCCGGAGGCGCTGCCGGCGCAAGGGCATATCGCCGATTACGTGCAGGCGGTCAATTCGGACCCGGCTGCCGCCCCGTACGCCGACATTCTGGCCATTCACAACTACGACACCGACGGCATCCATGTCGGCGGCCCGGGCGCCGACGGCTGGAAGAGCATTTATCAGCTGTCCCGGCAATCTCCCGTCAAAAAAGTATGGATGTCGGAGACGTCCGGCATGGCCGGCGATTGGACCGGCGCGATGACGCTCGCGGCGAATATCTACCAATCTCTCTATTACGGCAACGCAAGCGCCTGGGTGTTCTGGGACATGAACGACAACTTCAACACCGAAGGCAAGCGGAACTCGCTCTTCGCCGTCTCCGAGCAGTTCTACAAGTACATTCAGCCGGGGGCGGTCCGCATCTCGGCGGAATCGCAAGCGAGCGACGTGTTGTCCCTGGCGTTCGAGGACGCCGAGAAGCATCGGTTTACGACCGTGCTGATCAATTCGGGAACCGAGGACCGCTTCGTCAGTCTGAAAGGAACGGACCTGCCGTCTTCTTATGAAGCTTACTTGTCGTCGCGCGGACGTTCCTTCCAGCGTCTGGCCGACGTGACGGACGGCACCGTTCTGCTTCCGGCAGGCAGCGTACTGACGCTGTACAGCGGGCAAGAGCTTCCGCCGCCTTCCGGCGATTCGGAGCCGCCGGCAGCGCCCGCCGGTCTGACGGCGACGGCCAACCCGGACGGCACGGTGACGCTGCAATGGTCGGCATCGACCGACAATGTCGGCGTGACGGGCTACAACGTCTATATCGGAACGCAAAAAGCGAACGGCGCCCCGATCGCCGGAACGACCTGGCAGGCGACGGGTCTCGCCGCATCGACGGCCTACACGTTTGCCGTCAAGGCGGTGGATGCGGCCGGCAACGAATCGGCGGCCGGTCAGCCGCAGACGGTGACGACGGCAGCCGGGCCGCCGGCGGAAGGCGGCGGTGCGCTGGCCTACTCTCCGTTCGACGGGACGGACGGCGTGCTGAACGGGCTGGACGACGGGAGCGGGTGGGCGGAGCCGTGGACGGTTCAGAACGGGGACACCACCCTGCCCGGCTACGCCGTCGAGCACGACAGCCCGCTGGCTTATCCGCCGCTCAGCCATAACGGCGGCTATGCCAGCGGAGGCAGCAGCTACTTGACCGCATACCGCACGCCGGACCGCCAGACGGCGTTCCGGGATTATACGACGGAGGACGACCGGATCGGGAAGCCGGGTACGACGCTGTATTACAGCGCGCTGGTGCGGGTCGATCAGGATACGACGGACGATGTGGACGTCGGTCTCGGCAGCTTCGTGTCGCCGGTCGTGTCCGCCGGTTCTTACGGCGCTGCGTCGCAGGCGGACGGCACCGCTTACTGGTCGCTGAAGCTGGGCGACCAAACGGTGCGGACGAATCATCCGGTCACGGTCGGCGAAGCCGCCCTCTTAGTCGTCAAAGTAACCTTCGGAGACGGCGCGACCGAAGCCAGCCTCTATGTCGACCCGCCGACCCTCGGCGGCGCCGAGCCGTCCGAGCCGGACGCCCGCGCAACGATGTCCGCGAGCCTGACGTTCCGCCAGCTCAGCTTCATCGCCGGCAATCAGCCGGGCGTCGCCTCGGTCGACGAAGTGCGGATCGGCTCCGACTTCGCCGGCGTGACCCCGGCCGCCGACGTCCCGCCGGAGCAGCCGAGCCCGGACGTTACCGGCGACGGCCTGGTGAACATCGGAGACTTGACCGCGGTCGCGACGGCGTTCGGCAAGCCGGAGGCTTACCGCGCGCAGTTGGACGCGAACCGAGACGGCAAGGTCGACATCGTCGACATCGACTTCGTCGCAAGCGCCTTGTTCGGCTGGAATTCGGCGCCGTAACCGGACGAATGGTACTGTATCAACGGGAGGGGCCTTCGGGCCTCTCTCCGTGCGTTTTTCACACACCGATCGCACCAAATTCTGACCAAACCGTTCGACTGCCGGAGATATAATGGAGGGGATTCGTCGCTCAAACAGGAACGACAGCCTAAGCGGAAGGGAATGGAAGCTCGGATGAGACTGGAAAAGGCAAACGCAATGGAGCGGGAGCCCGGCAATTCGCGCGTCCTTGCGCCCACATGGGGCTATGCACTGGTCTGGTACCACGGTTTTATTCGCAACGAAGCGGATCCGCTGTTCGGCAAGCTCGACTTCCTCAAGCGGCACGGGCTCGTCTCGACCGGGGTCGGCCTGACCGAGATTACGGAGATGGACGACGCGCGCCGGGAACGGATCGGCGACGTACTCGCCAAGCAGGGCCTTCGGCTGACGCCGCGGATCGGATTCGATTACCTTCATGCGGACCGCGCGACTCGCGAGCGGGAGACGGAGCGGATCGCCGAGCAGCTTCGCCGTTGGCTGCCGTTGACTCGCGGGGAGATCGTCACAACCTCGATGAACGCCGGCCACCGGTTCGATCGCGTCATGCCGCTTGAGGACAAGCTGGAACGTCTGCAGCGCGCGCTGGCTCCGCTCGCCGCCGTCTGCCGGGAGCTGGGCGCGCCGCTCTGCGTGGAGAACCATGGCGATTATTATGTCGCCGATCTCGTCCGGCTGTGCCAACAGACGGAAGCTCTATATCTCTACCTCGATACCGGCAATACGTATTTAATCGGAGAACGGCCGCTGCCCGCATTCGAACTGGCTGCGCCATTTACGATCGGTTCGCACTTCAAAGACCATCGGGTCGCACCTCGTCCGGATGCCCGTCCGCTCCACTTTGAGATCGGCGGTGCGGCGCTCGGCGACGGCGACGTGCCGCTGCGGGAATGTTACGAGCTCCTGATACGGCATGCTCCGCTTCCGGATAAGCTGGTTCTGGAGCTCGAGATGATCTGTCCCGACGACATGGAACCGGAGCAATGCCTTGAGCGTTCTCTTCGGTTCGTGCGATCGCTCGGTTCGGAGGCAGTCTAGTCTACCCTAAGAGAAAAGGGAGGGACCGGAAGATGAGAGAGGGGCGCTTCGCCGCTGCCGTCGTCGGCTGCCGAATGGGCAGGAATCACGCGCTGACGCTTGCTTCGCTTCCTGACTTTACACTGGCGGGGGTATGCGATCTGAACGCGGAAACGGCTCGAGAGGTCGCCGAGCGGACGGGAGGACCGGCCGTTTATGCCGATTTTGACAGGATGCTGAAGGAGTTGAACCCGGATGTAGTTGTGATTGCGACGCCGACCGATTCGCACTCGCGGCTGACGATCCGCGCCGCCGAAGCCGGAGTACGAGGCATCTATTGCGAGAAACCGATGGCTGTTCACATGGGCGATGCCCGTTTGATGGCAAAAGCTTGCGCCGCAAGCGGAGCTCGGCTCGTCGTCGGACACCAGCGGCGCATGTCTGCGCCTTACAAGACGATGCGCCGGTTGCTTCGGTCGGGCGCGATCGGCGCTCCCTACCTGCTCCGTGCAAGCTGCGCGGGCGATTTCCTGAGCGACGGGACGCATAGCGTCGATTCGCTGCTGTACCTGGCCGGCGATGAGAAGGTGAGATGGGTGCTGGCAGCGATGTTTCGCCGCCCCAATGCACTGGTGCCCGCCGCTCGTCGTTACGGGCACGCGGTGGAGAGCGGGATGATGGCGACAATCGAATTCGAGAGCGGCCTGCGCGCCGAACTGTTGACGGGAGAAGTGCGAATGCCCGGCCGAGGCTACCAGGATATCGAGGTATTCGGCGAGAAGGGGCGTCTCTGGCGTGCGGGCGACGCGGCGCAAAGCGCGGTGCTCGTTCAGAACGAAGAGGCGGGGGGCCTCCGCGTTCCGGAGCTGGATCCGCCCGACGGCTCAAACGACGGATTGCCCGGCGTATTTCGAAGCTTCGCCCATTCGCTGCGAACCGGCGAGCCGCATCCTTTGGACGCGAGCGTCGCGATGCGAACGATGGAAGTGGTCATGGCGGCGTACGAATCGGCGCGCCTGGGCGAACGGATCGAGCTGCCGCTGCGCCAGGACCGATTTCCGCTCGACTTGATGCCATCCGTTAAGGAGGCGGAGGAATGACGCGAATTGCCTGTTCCACATCCGTACGCTCCGGTTCCGGTCTAGAGGAAGCGCTTGCCGCCCTATCAGCCGCCGGATTCCGCTATGTCGATGTGCTGGCCATCGACGGCTGGGCGCATGTCCATCCGAGCGCGCTTACGGGGAAAGCTTCCCTAAGAGAGCAGATTGCCCGGACGAGCGAGCTGCTGGAGAGATACGAGCTTCAGCCGATTGCGGCGAACAGCGGCGTCAGCCCGCAGCTGCATGACCGTTCTTCGGGCGCGATCGCGCGGCGGCGGGCAGAGACGGAAGGACTTGTTCATTGGATGAAGGAACTCGGCATTGGCTTTTGCGCTATCCAGCCGAGACAGCCGGATCCGTCTCGCCCTTGGCAAGAAGTGATGTCCGATTGCGTCGCTTCCCTTAAGGAGCAGGTTGAGATCGCCCGAGCGGAGGGTGTAACGATGGCGCTCGAATTTCATGTGAACAGTCCATTCGAGACGATGGAGCAATGTTTGGCTTTCCTGGAACGGATGCCGAACATGCCGATCGTCTACGACCCGACGCATTTCGTCATGCAAGGGGTACCGCTTGGGGAGACCTTCTCGCTGATGGATCGCTCGGTTCACGTTCACCTGAGAGATGCGGCTAAGGGGCGAATGCAGACGCGTTTCGGAACGGGAGAGGTCGATTTCGGCCTTGTGCTTGGCGAACTGCGGTCCCGCGGCTACCGGGGCGCATTTTCGATTGAATATTTGGACACGGCCCATTATGATGTTATCGAGGACGCCGCAAAGCTATTCGCCCTTATCGCAAATGAATTCCCCGATTGAAGCGGGAATCGCGACATTAGCGAAGCGTGGCCGAAGCGTTCCGTGCCGGCTCTCCAACGTCTACATGAATCAAAGCGCTTACATCCTTGCCGCCGAGGGAGGTAGACATCATGTTGCGCAGCCGATCCGGAATACCGCTTACGCATTCTCTCAAATCCCGCCTGATTGTCGTACTGCTGCTGGCCGCGGTAATTCCGGTCTCTCTGATCGGCGGAATCTCCTATTATACGATTATCCGTCTCCAAGCGGGAAAGCTGGAGAAAGGCATCCAAAACACGCTCGACCAGGAGAAGCAGAGTCTCGACGCGACACTGAGCAACTTGGACTACGCCTCCCAGCAGTTGGCCTTATTCGGCGATATCCGCAATCACTACAACGAATATATCAGTCGAAAAGATCCTCTGGAAAAGGCGGACATCGAGAAGGATGTCTACAAGTATACGACGATCGTCAACTACACCAACCCCGATCTTGGACTCATGTCGTACTATCTTCCGGATGACGACACCTACCTTTTCTCCAACATGAACGTCAACCCCAACTTGCCTATCAGCCAATTTTCGAAAATCGCCACGCCGTATGCAGGTCTTGAATTTCTCGGTCCCCACCCGACGCTTTATCCGTATAGCGACAACACCGTGCTGTCCGTGCTGCGCACCGTTGCGGGCGGTACGGACGAGAAGCGAATCGCCGTCTATATCGAGACGAACTTCAAAGTATTCCAGGACCGGCTTACGAGCATTCCGTACGGCATGCCGATCACCCACATCCTGATGAGCTCGGACGGCCAGACGATCTATAGCGAGAACGCCGGCGTTTTTCCGCTTGGGCAGCCGGTTGCCATGGAGAAAGTAAAAGGCCGTTCGTACTTCCGTCAGGGCGATTATGTGATGTTCGCCTCGAAGGGGGCGGTAGGCTGGACGCTGCTGACGGCCATTCCGGAGACCGAGTTTTTCCGCGAACGCAACGATTGGATTGCGCGCTTTGCCTTGATCGGGCTGTTGTCGGTGGCCGTCAGTCTCGTGCTCGCCTGGCTGATCTGGCGAACGATCTACCGGCCGCTCGTTCGCGTTAACCGCCATCTGCAGCATATCGCCGCCACGCGCTTCAACGAGCCGATTCGCCGAACCGGCGTCACCGAATTCGACGAGCTGCTCGGAACGTTCGGATTCATGAAGGGCGAGATCGTCAACCTGCTGGCGGAAGTCGAGGCGAAGGAGAGGAACAAGCGCGAGCTGGAAGTGGAGAAGCTGCTTTACCAGATCAATCCGCATTTCATCCACAATACGCTCAACACGGTGCAGTGGCTGGCGAAGATGAACGGGCAGCAAGACATTTTCGAACTGGTATCCTACTTTATCGAAGTGCTCGATTACAATCTCGGCAAGGAAGGCAAGGTCGTGAAGGTCCGGCAGGAACTTAAGGCGGTGGACGATTACGTCCGTCTTCAGCGAATCCGATATCAGCACGCCTTCCATGTGGAATATGACATCGATGAGCGGGTGAAGGACATGCCGTTCCCGAGATTTCTTCTGCAGCCATTGGTGGAGAATGCGCTATATCACGGATTCAAGAACAAAGACGGTTGCGTCACGGTTCGAATGGCGTTGGACGAGAACGGAGGTATCCTCGTTCGCCTCGCGGACAACGGAGAAGGGATGCCGCCGGAGCAGCTCGGGAAGCTGTTCGAGAAGCCGCCCGAGGGTACGAAGAAAGCAGGGCTCGGCGTCGGACTGTCTTATGTTCACAAGACGCTTCACTCCTTTTACGGCAATCGATTCCGGCTTGAAGCGGCCAGCGAGCCGGGGGCGGGCACGACGATCACCATCCGGATTCCCGCACAGATGGAGGGAGACTTGAGATGATTAAGACGCTGCTGGTCGAGGACGAATTCTTTGTGCGGCAAGGATTCGTTCATTCGCTGCCATGGTCGAGTTACGGCATGCGCATCATCGGCGAGGCTGACAACGGGGATGCCGCGCTCGATTTCTTGCGGGATCATGAGGTCGATCTGCTTATTACCGATCTGACGATGCCGATCAAATCGGGCCTCGAACTGCTGCATGAGACCAAAATGCTGTATCCGTCGCTCCCCGCCGTCGTTTTGACTTGCCATCGGGATTTCGACTTCGTGCAGGAGGCGCTGCGGCTCGGGGCTATCGATTACATCGTCAAAACAAAACTGGACTCGCAGGAAATCGAGCAGTCTTTGAAACGGATCCGCGAGCGCCTAGCGGAGAGACCGGCGGATTCAAGCCGTTCAGCGGCGGGTCTGCTGCTTGTTCCGTTCAGCGAAGCGGATGCCGAATGGCCGGAGCGAAAGCGCGGCGCGAGCGGTCTTCCAATGAACAGGCTCCCGGCGGGCGGGTGGTTGATTCCGGAGCTTTCCGTCTTGGAGAATGGGGATCAGCTGGCCGCGGAGGCGGCGGATGCCGGGTGGGCGGCGGTACGGGTGACGGAGCACTTGCAGGAAGACAGCCGAACCGTTCAGGAGCTGCTCTCGGAATTTTCCGTACATTCGCTGCCGTATCGATGGTCGCTGTCCGGCTGCGCACTGACGCTGTCGCTTGCGGATTTGAAGCGGCGAGCGGTATCGAAGGGAAAGAATACGGATAACATGACCGAGCTCTTAAGGGTATGGCGAAGCTACGGCTGGGTATTCGAAGATGAGGAGTTCGAGGGATGGCTGGCGCATGTGCAGGAGTGCGAGCCGCCGACCGACAAGCTAAGCGCGTTGCTGGAGGAGACCGTGCACGGGTGGGTAATGAGCGAAGGCTTGAGAGCTGCGGGGCTTGAGTTCCGAGAACCGCAGGATTTTCTATGGGAGCAGTGGATTGATCTGCTGACGGAAGCGCGGGTTTGTCTGCGGCGGCGGTTCGATTCCCTGAACCATTCGCGGGAAGTTTACCGAAGCGTGCTTCGTTCGCTGGACGTCATCCGCGCGGAATTGAAGAACGGTTTGAATCAGATCGACGTGGCCAGGGTTGTCGGACTGAGCCGCAGCTACTTCAGCCAGGTGTTCAAGGAAACCTTCGGCATGTCGTTCAATGAATACGTCCGGGCGTACAGCATCCGCAACGCCAGAAAGCTGCTCATCCGAAGCTCCTATCCTATCTATTGGATCGCGGAGCAGTCGGGCTTTCAGGACGAGCGATATTTCAGCCGGGTGTTTCGGGAAAGCACGGGCTTGCTTCCTTCCGAGTACCGGCATCGTGGCACCCATCAGGTCTAGAAGTCGGAATCCGGTCCGAAGAACGTGTGAAAACGGTTTGCGGAAGCGGGGGGCCAGAACGGTTTTCGACGTTCGATCAGACGGGCTTCACTCTCGATGATAGCGTATTCATAGTAAGCTGAAGACAGTAAGTCAATCCGACTGGGAAGAAGGGGTAGCTATGAGAAAAAGACGCGCGGGGCTGGCAATGGCCGCAGCGGCGATGCTCGTCCTGACGGCTTGTTCCAATTCGAACGACGGGGGCGGCAACCAGGCATCATCGTCCGCAAGCACGAGTCCCTCCGGTACGGGAAGCGCTGAACCGAGCACTTCCGCCAGCGCGAGCCAAACGGCGGAGAAGGCTGATCCGTTCGGCAAGTATCCCGATCCGTTGAAGATTCAGGTCATCTACGACCGCAACTCGGAATCGGAGAAGCAGTTCATTCCGGACAGTTCGTACGAGACGAACTGGAACAACGATTTCTGGCTGAACACATTGAATATCAAACCGGTCGTCAAGTGGAGCGCTCCGTCCGGGGACCAATACAACCAGAAGTACAACCTCATGTTCGCCAGCAACGATCTGCCCGATATTTTTATCCTCAAGTCGACCGACGGCCGGCAATCCGCCCGCAGCATGCTGAAGAAGCTTGTCGACGCCGACATGGTCGAAGACCTGACCGGCGTATACAATCAGTACGCCTCGGACGAAGTCAAGGATTACTATCAGTCGTTCGATAACAAAGCGCTCGATTACGCGTCGTTCGACGGCAAGATGTACGGTCTGCCCGCCCAGGGCGATACGTACGCCAACGTGCAAATCCTGTGGGTCCGCCAGGACTGGCTCGACAAGCTCGGTCTGCAGCCGCCGAAGACGGTCGACGATCTGCTGAACGTGGCCCGGGCGTTCAAGAGTCAGGACCCGGACGGAGACGGGAAGGCGGATACGATCGGACTCGCCCTGCAGAACCAGTTCATGGATCCGTCCTTTGTCGACGCCGTTTCGATCTTCAACGCTTTCAACGCATTCCCGAAAAGCTGGATCAAGGACAGCGGCGGCCAGGTTGTCTGGGGCGGCATTCAGCCGGAGAACAAGCAGGCGCTGCAAATGCTCGCCACGATGTATAAAGAAGGATTGCTCGACTCCGAGTTCGCGCTCAAGGACGGCAACAAAGTGACGGAAATGATCACGTCAGGCCAAGCGGGCATGGAGATCGGCTCCTGGTGGAACGGCGGCTACCCGCTGACGTTCAACATCGACAGCGACCCGAAGGCCGATTGGCGCGCGTATACGTTCTCGACGGACAACAAAGTCCATGCCGTCATGGACTTCCCGACGAACCAGTTCCTGGTCGTGAAGAAAGGGTTCGCAAACCCGGAAGCGGCAGTGAAAATCCTGAATGTCTCGACGAAGATCAGCCATTCCGGCTACCAGGAGACGGTCGATCGGCGCAACGAGCTGAACGAGAAATACGGTACCGACAAAAACGACGCGCCCACGATCATTCCGAACTTCGGCATCGGTTACCTGGATACGACGCTGCAAAGCGTCAAGAAGTTCGAGGACATCTTCGCCGGTAAGGCGACAGAGGATGAGCTGACAGTCGGAGAGAAGCAAATTTTCGACAACTCGCTGAAGCCGAATCACGATAACCCGCGGAAGGACGCCGGCAAGTACAAGGATTACATCGACTGGATGTCGGCGCTTTCGGCGATCGCGCATTCCGATCTGGATATTCAGTGGAACGCGTTCAACGGCTCGACGCCGACATACGACGCCAAGATGGGCTCGCTGACGGATAAGCAGCTTCAAGCCTTTACCAAGATCATCATGAACAAGGAACCGATCGACTACTTCGATACGTTCGTCAAGGAGTGGAAAGCGCAAGGCGGAGACCAGATCACGCAAGAAGTGAATGACGAGATCGCCAAGGAAGGCGGCAACTGAAACCATTGACCGTCCGGCCGGAAGAAGCCCTTGAATCGGGTAAGTTCCGGCCGGTATGGCGGGAGCGTGCGCGTATGACAAAATGGCTGAGGAACGATCAATTTCATTACCATATCATGCTGTTGCCTGTATTCGTGCTGTTTATTCTTTTTCAGATTTTTCCGATCTACGGCGTGACGTTGGCCTTTAAGCATTTCATTCCGACCAAGGGCGTTCTGGGATCCCCTTGGGCGGGACTGGAGCAGTACAAATTCCTTATGCAAAATCCGGAAATCTGGCGCGTTCTGCGCAATACGCTGATCATTTCGGTCGGCAAGCTGATCACGCTCCTTATCGTGCCGATTGTGCTGGCTCTGATGCTTAACGAGCTGCGGGTCAAATGGTTCAAGCGTTCCGTGCAGACGATTACTTACTTGCCGCACTTTTTGTCCTGGGTCATTCTGGCGGGCATTTTCCGCGACATTTTGTCGACCCACGGGATTATCAATCATCTGATGGAGACGATCTTCGGCATGAACCCGATCATGTATCTTGGGAGCAATATCTGGTTCCGGCCGATTATCATATTGTCCAACATGTGGAAGGAGATGGGCTTCTCCACCGTCATCTATCTGGCAGCCCTGACGAGCATCAATTCCACCCTGTATGAAGCGGCCGAGATCGACGGCGCCTCCCGACTTCAGAAGATCCGGCACGTCTCGATTCCCGGAATCGCCATGGTGATCGCCCTGCTGGCGACTTTAAGCCTGAACGGCATTCTGTATGCAGGCTTCGACCAGATTTACAATCTTTACAACGTGATTGTCTACGATACGGGCGACGTCATCGAAACGTGGGTGTTCCGCAACGGGTTGGTCGGAGCGCAGTACGAGCTCGGAACCGCGGTCGGGCTCGTCAACAGCGTCATCGGTTTGCTGCTCGTCGCGCTCACGTATACGCTGGCTTATCGCTTCGCCAATTACCGCATCTTCTAGCCCGAAGGAGAACAGGCCATGATTACTTCCAAAACGTTCGGATCGCGGGCGTTCGATACGGTGATTATCGTCGTTCTGCTGGCCGTCTCGCTGGCCACGCTGTTCCCGATCCTGCATACCGTCGCCGTGTCGTTCAGCAACCCGGCGATTGCCAGCTCCGGGACGATCACCGTCTGGCCCAAAGGATGGTCGTGGAACGCCTATTCGCGCGTCATGGACGACAAGCAGTTCTTCACTTCCCTCTGGGTATCGGTGGAACGGATCGTCATCACGCTCGTGCTCGGAACGGCCGTCACGTATCTCGCGGCGTTTCCGTTCTCGCGCGAAACCCGGGACTTCCGCATGCGGAATATCTATTTATGGATTCTGCTTATCGTCGGCAGCTTCAACGGCGGCATCATTCCGAATTACATGAACGCCAAAAACCTCGGGTTGTTCGACAACTTCTGGATTCTTGTGCTGCCGTATCTGTTCAACTTCGGCAATATCCTGCTAGTCTTCAACTTCTGGCGCAACCTGCCGAAAGAACTGGACGACTGCGCCAACATCGACGGCGCCGGGCCGTGGGTCAAACTGATCACGCTTTACTTTCCGCTGTCGCTTCCGGTGCTCGCGACGATATCGCTGTTCACGATCGTCAATACTTGGAATGAGTACTTCCAGGCGATCGTGTTCATCAACAACCCGCATCTTTTGCCGCTTCAGACCTATTTGCAGCAGATCGTCGTCACGATCGACCCGACCCGGCCGGAGGAGATCGGCAAAGGAGGATCGCTGTCCGAAGTGTCCAATCAGACGCTTGACGCGGCGAAGATCGCCCTGACGATGCTGCCGGTTCTGTTCATTTATCCGTTCCTGCAGCGATTTTTCATACACGGCATCACGCTCGGCTCGGTGAAAGAATAAGAACGACCCGGCACGACGAGAAAAGCAAGCCTTCGGACCGCGCTTCCCGCGGCGCCGAAGGCTTTTTTGCGCAGGTTACGGAGCCGGAGGCTTCTCGCCGCAAATTACGGCGCCGCTTCCGCCGCCGAACGTTCCTTCGAATGTTCGCGATAATCGCTGGGGGAGAGGCCGGTTCGCTGCCGGAACAGCTTCGAGAAGTAGAGCGGGTCCCGATATCCGACGGTCAAGGCGATCTGCTTCACCGACAGAGGCTGAAGCAGCAGCAGCATGGCCCGGTCCATTCGGATTCGCGTCAATAACTCGGTCGGGCTGAGGCCAGTCGCCCTCCGGAACGCCTTGCGGAAATAACGTTCGCTGTAACCTGCTTTTTGGGCCAGCTCGCGAACCGTCAGGGGCAGATCAAAGCAGGCAGACATCCATTCGACGACTGCCCGAATATGCCTGTTGACCATGTTGGAGGACAGGGGGGCAAGGGGCATCGCCAACTTCTCCGGCGGATCATTTCGCCCTGCCAGTCCCACAAGCAGCAACCGTAAATAAGCCTCCGCTATAAAGTCATAATGCGCCGTTTTGTCTTGAAGCAGCAAATGGATCTTTTCGAACCGCATCGCCGTCTCCGTCCGGTCCATCGCACGGAAGACGGGAAGGGCGGAGGAGAATCCGATACGGCTTAATTCCGCTTCCGCGGCGCGGCCTTCGAACGTGACGAACCGAAAAAAGGTCGGTGCCGTCGTTCTCGCCACGATATATCGACTCGGCGGCACGATAAAACAATCTCCTTCGCCAAGTCCGATCTTGCCCCACTCCCCTCCGTATTCCGCTTGTCCGCTTTCAATAAAGTTCAACCTGTAATTCGGGCCCGGGTAAGTGCCGAGCATGCCTCCGGGAAGAACGCTTTGAAACCCGGCGGTTCGAACGGTCAGTTCCCCGCCTCCGGAATTCAGGTTAACCGAATAGGTCGGCGTACCCATCGTCATATCCCTCCTTTGAAATCAAACTGTCGAATGAGACCGAAAACTCCATCGTTAGGGTAGATCCCTCCATAGAGAACGATTTGTGCGCCGTTTATAGTAAAGAGGAAAGGCCCATTAAACTTAAAGGAGGAAATATCATGAACGTGCCGTCCGTAAGGAAAGGTTCATTCATCCTTTTTCTCGCCGCGCTCCTGTTCGCTTGCGCGGTCCCGGCGGCGAAGGTATCGTACGCCTCGGTTCCGACGGGCTGGAACTACCAGGACATCGGAAGTCCGGGTCTGGCGGGGAGTTCGTCTTTCTCCGGCGGAACCTTCACGGTAAGCGGCTCCGGGTGGGATATCTGGGGCGCTTCCGACCAATTCCAGTTTGCGTATTATCCGCTTAACGGAGACGGAACGATCGTGGCCAGAGTCGTCTCGCAGCAAAATACGGACGGCTGGGCGAAAGCCGGCGTCATGATTCGCGAATCGCTCGGCGCCGATGCCAAGTTCGTCGCCGCCGAAGCGACGCCGTCCAACGGAGTGCACGCGCAATACCGGACGGCGACGGGAGGCAACGGTTCCGATGCGGCCGGACCCGCTTCGGCGGCGCCGGTCTGGCTCAAGCTCGTTCGCGCCGGCAGTTCGTTCTCGGCCTATTCTTCGAGCGACGGCGTCAATTGGGGAACCGCATTCGCCACGGTCACCGTATCGATGGCCAGCAGCGTGTATGCCGGCTTGGCCGTCACGTCCCATAACGGCAGCTCCTTGTCGCAAGCGACGTTTACCGACGTATCGAACGCAAGCGGGGGCAGCGGCGGCGGTTCGGCTCTTCCGCGGACAATGGGCATTAACATCGAAAATCCAGGCGATTCCAGCAATTTGAAGATTTTTGCCAATGCCTACAAGACCACTCGGATCGGCAGTCCGAATAACCCGACGGACGGCAGTTATCCGATCGATTCGGCCGGCAATCCGACCGGAGATTTCGGTTTGTTCATGTGGGACGCCGGCGGATTCATCAACGACACGCAAGGCACGTATGCGATACAGTTCACCGGCTCCGCCGATGTCTCGGTTCTTATGGGCGATGCGACGATGACGACGCCCGTCGCTTACAACTCCGCAACGAATACGAGCACGGGGAGCATGACGGTAAATACGAACAGCACGGTGGAGCTTCGCTTCGTCAATACGAAGCGGACGGCCGGCAGCCCGGCCGGTTCCGGCGTTGCGAACGTCAAGATCATGAGACCCGTCTCTCCGGGATCGACCACCTCCTATTCGACTTCAACCGTGTTCACGACGCCGTTTAAAGACATCATTACGAACGATTTCCATGCGAAGGCGATTCGCTATATGGACTTCACGGCCACGAACGGCAAGACGGCCGAAGCGAATTGGTCCGATCGGGTCGTTCCGGCCAACGTTCAGTCGCTGCCCGGCGGAACGGGCTACGGCTGGCAGGGCAAGGGCGGCTCCTGGGAGTACGCGGTCATGCTCGCGAACGAGACGAATACGGACATGTGGATCGACATTCCCGTTGCCGCGACGGACGATTACTTGACGAAATTGGCGCAGCTCATCAAATACGGCTCGGACGGCACGAATCCGTATACGAGCCCGCAAGCGAATCCGGTCTATCCGCCGCTGAACGCCAACCTGAACGTCTACGTCGAATACGCCAACGAACTGTGGAATTTCGCCGGCGCTTTCGGCCAATCCGGTTGGAACCTGGACCGTGCGGTAGCCGAAGTGAATGCGGGAGGATCCAGCTTGAATTACGACGGCGAGACGAACCAATGGACTTGGGGCTGGAGAAGGCAAGCGCGACGGACGGTGGAGATCAGCAACGCCTTCCGCTCGGTTTTCGGCGACGGCGCGATGATGACGCGCATTCGTCCCGTGCTGGAATGGCAACAGGGCAACGGACAGAATACGGCCGGCATTATGCTGAACTTCATCGATAATTGGTTCGGCAACCGCGACGGCAACCACGTCTCCGGCCCGCATCCGGTCAACTACTATATTTGGGGCGGAAGCGGATCGGCTTACTATAATCCGGACAACTCCAGCGATTCGCTCTCGCTATCGAACATCTGGACCTCCCAGACATACAGCACGCCCAATTGGGCCGGTCCGCAGTCGACCGACGCGTCGTACGCCGCCGCTTTCGGACTGAAACGAACGGCATACGAGGGAGGCCCGTCCATGGACAACACCGGGCATAGCGAAGCGGTCAAAGAAAGCGCGTGGAACGACTCCCGGATGGCGTCGAACGTCGTAAGCCATCAGCAGTTTTGGGAGCAGTACGGAGGCGACGTGCTGATGTATTTCACGTTTACCGGCTCCAACCATTCGGGCTATTATCAATGGGAATTCGTCAAGGACATGAACAATCCGGTCACAACGTCTCCAAAATTGCAAGGAATCGGCACGTTGAACGGCGGGAGCAAAGAAAGCGCGACGATCGGCGCTGCTGTCGGAACCTCCGTGGATGGTAATGCCTGGAGCGCGATCAATCGCGGTTGGGGAACTCCCGGAACCGGATCACTTTTCATGAACGGTACCGATCTGAGATGGGCGAGCTACAACTATCATTCGGGAACTTCCGGTACGCATTCGGCGGTCGTTGCTTATTCGGCGTCCGCGGCGGCGGTAGCCACGGTATTTATTGACGGCAAAGAAGCGGGGACGATCTCGGCCGGCGCGGGCAGTTCGACTTTCACCTCGCCTGGAATCTCGCTGGATGCGGGCCTTCACTCCGTCCGCGTTGCCATCAAGTCCGGCTCGCTCACCGTAAACAGCGTTCAACTTCAATAACCCGCGGAGCCTTGCCCACAGCATACCGCGAAACCTGGCATTCGAGAGAGCGAATTTCGTTCGTTTGATTGGCGAAAACGGTCTTTGACCGCAGCCGGCCGCCGCATCTTGATGCGGCGGCCGGCTTGATCGCCGAGATGCGGCGGCTGCTGTCGGGAATATTGGCCGATTCCTCCCGCCATGTCAGCCTGGAACAACTTGGCGAGCTCTTTCACATGCATCCGACCTATATCAGCAACCGATTCAAAAAGACGTTCGACATCACGTCGATTCAGCTGCAAAAACGGTTGGCGCTAGACAAGGCGAAGAAGCTTCTCAAAGCCGGCAGCCGCACCGTCGGGGAAGTCGGGGGGCTGGTCGGATATAAGGATCTCGACGATTTTTCGCGTTTTTTCAAAAAACAAACGGGCTGTCGCCTCAGCATTACCGGAACCGTTACGCAAGTGATGCTGTGAAAAGATAAGCGAATGCGGGGTTTCGACCGAGCGAAATTCGAGCGGAACCTGACCGACAAAACGCTGAGCGCGGATTCCGATCATGATCATGTTCCGTTCCTGCAGCGGTTCTTTATTTCCGGCATCATGCCCTGATCCGTCAAAGAATCTTCCCCGTGCGTATTTTCCTATCGGAACCGTCCGTTAGGGTTGCCGGCCGACATGCCCTCGTTCCGCGAGGAAACGTCCCGAAGCTTGGCCACCGCATAGTATAACGCGGGAACCAGCTGTACGCCAAGGATGAAGACGACCATTCCGGTAGAGAAGAGGAATTGCTGGAATTCGGAAGGATGGCGCAGGAATTGCATGGAAAACGTGTAGATGGCCGTCGCGAGCAAGATGACGATGGAACGGCGATTCCGGTAGCCGATCAGGGACGAGAGCAGCTTCGACGCCACGAACAGCAGAAGCGACGTCTTGATCAGAAGCGAAGCCGACCAGATACCGATCAGGAACGGGTCCAAATTCTCGACGATATCGCCGACCGAGACGAAGCGGATTACGTCGACGATCGGGAACCGGAGATGCGAGGCGAACGCCGGGCCGAACAGCAGCAGGGTGATCAGCCAGTAAAGAAAGATAACCGCAAACGAGAAAATCTGAGCGATGAAAAAAGAGCGGATCAAAGACGGCGCTTCTTTGAAGTAGTGGGCGAAGAGCAGATAAACGGTAATTTCGCCGAACCAGCCTTCGACGAACAATGTGGATTTGGCGGTAAACCACGGATTCCAGTGGGTGACCATCGCGAGGCACATATTCATGTTCAAGTCATGGAAAATGAAAGGGAGGATGAGCAAGGTCGCGCCGAAGATAATCGGGAACAAGCCGTCCGCCAAATAGACGACCGATCGGAAAGGCGATTGGGCGACCAGGCAGATGCAGATCAGAAGCATGGCGAGCATGACGCTGTCCGGCGTATCCGGCAAGTAGACGGAGACGAATAAGTCGGTATAATTGGCGATGTTTAACGTGCACATCGTCATGCAGTGAAGCAGCAGAACGACCTGAACGGCCTTATGCGGGACAGAGCCGAGAATGAGCTTCCCGTAGCGGGTCCACGGAACGCCCGGAAATGCGGCCGACAGCCGGACGGCGAACCAGCACAGACCGACGCTGATTCCTACCGATAGGACGAGGCCCATCCAGCCTTGATATTTGCCGAGCCGGATGAGCGGGTTCATCATGAACGCGAGCGGGGCCGCGATCTGATAGATAATCATAAGGCGAATAAGCTGACCGCTTGAATGTTTGTCCATAACGGCTCCTTAAACGGAGAATCCGGCGCGATTTTCGGAAAGGCTTCGTTCTAGACGCTGTGAACGGCCGGCCCTTTAATGCGAGAATAGGCCGCCGACCGTATGCTTCAGCCAGACGAACGGGTAATACAGGAACGGCAGCCAGTCGTACCGCATCAGCACCCATTCGTAAATTGCGACGCCCGCCGCCACAAAGATGAACGGCGCTCTGCCGGACCGCCGCTCCTGCCGGGACCGGCCGATCCATTCGCTGGCCGCAATGGCGGCCAATCCTAGCAAGAGGATCACGAGGCTCCGCCTCCGCTTATTTGTCTTCGAACAACGGTTTCGTCTCGTCGTTGTACTTCATGATTTGAATGTTCGCCGCGATCTCGAACCGGATATCGTCCCGATAGGCGTCCGGCCAACGGCCTTCGAGACGGTTCCAAATCCGCGGATAGCGCCATTCCAGCCTGGAACCCGTCTGCAGGACATCCGCCCGGACCGATTGCGACTTGCGAAGCGCCGATCGAAGATCGGACTCGACTTCTTCCGCGAGCCTTCTCTCCAACAAGTGATAGTCGGACGGCATGTCCAGTTCCTGCGTGCCGTTGACCTCATCCAGGCTGGCTTTCGCGCTTAGGCTGACGCGCATGACGACGTCGCCGCCGCGGACGAACGGCCGGATTCTCGATTTCAGGTGCCGCAAGGTGACGGCTACGTTTCCTTTCTCGCCTGACGACACGACGTAGCTCGGCGATTGAAGCGAACCTTTCACCCAGGCAATCGCCATCGCTTCCCGCCGGTTCAGCTCCCCGACGAGCCGGTGGCCTTGAAAAAGCGCGGCGCCGTCCGTGCCGATCCAGGTGCTCATGCGGTTGTTCTCGCTTACCATCGGGGCTTGCCCGACGGTAAGCATGGTGGCGACCGAGCCTTGCTTGGCCGTCGCGGCGACGAGGACATCCTTGAACCGGGTATTGAACAAAGTGTGCCGGTTGGCGAACTCCCGCAACACTTCGGAAGGAACCTGCTCGAAGACGGGCGTCAGCTTGATGATATCCTTGGCTTCGCCGGGAGCGACGAACACGAAGCACTTGAGCGGGAAACTGGGAAATCGGGTTCCCCATTCGAGCAGCTCCCGAATGCCGCTCTCCGCGTATTTCCGCCCGACGACGACAACCCTCGTCTGTCCGAAGGTCATTTTGCGGGACAAGTCGGTTTGAATCCTCTTGAACGCTTCCTGCAGCGTCTGCGCGGACTTGGTCACCGCAGCGAACGGCTGCCCCTTGGAGGCGGCGTTCTGGGTCGGTCCTCCCGTCACTCCCAGCCTGTTGGGAAGAGGCGCCAGAACGGTCATCTCGACGCCGCCCGCTCCGTCCGCATCGATGAAGACGCCCGTAATAAAGCTCCGGTTGTTGATCTCCATTTTCGACCAGCATCCGGACAAGAGCGGCAGCATCGCGACAATCAGCAAAGCGAAGCCTGTCCTGCGCAGCCGATCACGGATCATCGGAAACCTCTTGCCTTCGCTTTGCTTCGCTCCCGTACGAGTCCGGCCGGCGGTTCATGAGCGACCAGCGGGTGCGGATCAGCACGTCCTTCCAGTCCTTGAGCACGAAAGGTGCGATCGGATGCATGAACGGAACGCCGAACGACTTCAGCATCGTCATGTGCCAGAACATGACGAACAGGCCGAGGATGATGCCGAACAGGCCGAAAGTTCCGCCCAGCAGGAGCAGCGGGAAGCGGAGCAGCCGGAACGCCAGCCCCAGCTCGAAGTGGGGAATGACGAACGAAGCGATCCCGGTGATGGAGACGACAATGACCGTCGGCGCCGAGACGATGCCCGCCTGGACCGTCGCCTGACCGATGACGATCGCCCCGATGATCGATACCGTCTGACCGAGCGGCCGCGGAATGCGGATGCCGGCCTCGCGCAGCGCCTCGAACGTCATCTCCATGATCAGCACCTCCACCATCAGAGGAAACGGAACGTTCTCCCGGGCGGCGCTGATCGTTACGAGCAGGGTGGCGGGGATCATCTCCGGGTGGAACGTCGTGATCGCCAGATAGAAGGAAGGGACCAGGAACGAAGCGATGGCGAAGAAGTACCGGACCCAGCGAATCCATGTGGCGGAAATATAGTTCTGGAAATAGTCTTCCGGAGATTGCATCTGGCTGAAAAACGTGACCGGCGCGAGAAGCGCTTGGGGCGTTCCGTCGACCATGATGCCGATTCGTCCTTCCAGGATCGAAGCCGCCAGCGTGTCCGGCCGTTCGGTGTACTGGATGGTCGGAAAAGGGGAGAAAGGCTGCCCGTTCATCAGCTCGGCAATATAGCTGACGCCGATCACGCTGTCCGTCCGGATCGAATCAAGCTCCCTCATGACAGTGTCCAGCACTTCCGTGTCGACAAGCCTATGGATGTACACGACATAAATGGACGTTTGCGTATATTCCCCGATTTCGAACTTCAGCGTTTTGAAGTCGGGATGCTTGAGCTTGTGCCGGATGAGGGATAAATTCGTCTGAATGTTCTCGACGAACGCTTCTTGGGGACCGATGATCACCATTTCGTTCGTCGCTTCGGGAACGGAGCGTCCCTTGTAGCTGGTGATCGGGAACAGGAACGCCGGCCACCGGTCGTCGACGACGAGGGCGGCGTTGCCGTCCAGCACGAGCCGTACCGCTTCCTCCGGACCGGAAGCCGCCGTCGCCTGGATCGGAATGACGGCTCCGTCGGCGATGCGGCGGATCAGTTCTCTTTCCCCGTCGCGGAGACAATCCTCGAGCAGCGGCCGAACGATGAAGTCTTGAATCCGCTTCGTGTCCGTAATCGACTCGATGAAGATCAGATGGCAGACGACGCCCGATTCCAGCGCGATTCGCTGCACGTTGACGTCATCGCACGAGTGAAGCCGCTGCCGGATTTGCTCCACGGGGGATCCGGACGGTTTCGACGGCGGACCGCCGCGGCCGCCGGAGTGCGCCGAACCGCGCGACGGTTTGGGATGAAACCATTTTTTGAACATGCGGCGCCCCCCTCTGAGAACGGATGACGCTATTGTGCCCAACCGTTCACTCGATATCCAGCGATTGGCATTGCAGAGGGGAGGGCTCCAACCTTCGTCCTGACGGCCCGATACCGCGGACATTGCGGGCGCCCGGCCGCAAAATCGAATGTTGCCGCTTTCGTAGTCGGTGCCGCTAATGGTATGATGGATGAAAGGATGGTGCCATACATGACGACGACGCAAGAAAACGAGACGAACCGCGAGAACGATCAAAAATTGCTGGAATTGGTCCGACAGATCTATCAACATAGCCTTCAACTGCTGAACGCCGTATTCGAAGAAGAGGAAGTGGACGGCCAGGTCGCCAATCACGAAGTGTACGGGCCCCTGTTCACGTTCCGGGTGAAGAACAAGGAAGGAGAAGGGTACGCCTGCGGATTCTTCCTGCGCGAATTGCTGCAAGGCTTCCAGCAGAACAAAAATCCGGCGCTGTGGCTGTCCTCCTTCTTCGTCGATCTGATGAAGACGCCGGGAGGGGCGCTGCTGCCCAAGCCGCCCCAATCCGAGGACGAAGCCAAAGCGATCATGGACGGCAAGGTGATCCCGCACTGTATCTCGGCGGTCAAGGAAGAGTTCGCGCCGGAGGAAGTGTACGCGGGCCTGGATTTGCACCAGGAGCACGGCCCCGTGCTGGAAGCCGGGTTCCCGAAGTACAAGGACGGGAACAATGTCTGCGCGATGCCGCTGCACCTGCTGCTGGCCCACTATCTTCTGAACCGGGACCCGGCGGATCTGTTGATCCAAGGGCTGTATCGCATTCTCGACGAGCAGAACGGCAAGAGCGGGCAAGAAGCATCGCAGCCGGAAGGTTGATTCATTGCTGGGGGATGGGCGAATGACCGATCACGATGACAAGGAGCTCTCGACCAAAGAGATTATCTTGAACACCGCGTTGCGGATCATTCAGCAGGAAGGTCTGGAGAGCGTGACGCTGCGCAAAATCGCTTCTTCGGCAAACGTTAATTTGGCTTTGGTCAATTATTATTTCGGCTCGAAGGACAATTTGATCAGCGAAGCGCTGAAATTGATGTTCGACTCGAAGGTGCTCGCGCTGGACATCCTGGACGACCGCTCCGTGGATCCGATCACCCGTTATCGCCGATACATGCTGCATTGCGCCAAAATGCTGCAGGAGCAGCCCGACCTTCTTCGGCAGATGCTCGGCAACGGCAATATCAAGTTCGATACGGCCCATGAATACGTCGGCTATCTCAAAAAGCTCGGGGCGAGCAAGATCATTTCGGTTCTTCGCGAAATTACCGGGGAGGAAGATTCGGAAGTGCTGGCGTCGATGATGATGCAGATCCACGCCGCCTGTTTTTTTCCGACCTTCCTGATGAGACATCGCAAGTTCATTTTCGGAGAGCAGCAATCGCTGCCGATCGAACGACAGATCGACCTGCTGTTCGACCATTATTTCAGCCGCTATAAGCAATCGCCGACGCAGGACCGCTGACGGTCGCCCTTTCCCTCGAAAAATGGGCGTTGACAGGACAGCGGTCCTGTTTTATTCTTTCGTTAAACAATGTTTTAAACGTTGTTTAATCTTATGAGGCGACTCAAAGAAACGGAGTGCTGGCATGTCTCAATCCCCAACCGCACCGCAATCGGGAGCGGCGGACGCGTTCTCGATCCGGAGCATAATCGCTCCGCTGCTCGCCGTCATCGTCGGCATGATCATGGTCATTCTCGACAGCACCGTCGTCAATGTCGCGATCCCGAAGCTGGTCGATTATTTCCATACCGACCTGAAGACCGTGCAGTGGACGGTGACCGGCTACACGCTGGCTCTGTCCGCCGTCATTCCGCTCGCCGGCTGGATGACCGACCGATTCGGCTCGAAGCAAATTTTCCTTATCACCATCGCGCTATTTACGATCGGCTCGGTTCTTTGCTCGTTCGCGCAGACGCCGGAGCAGCTCATCCTGTTCCGGGTCATCCAGGGTCTCGGCGGCGGCATGGTGTCGCCGATCGGCTTCGCGATGGTGTTCAAGCTGGCGCCGCCTAACAAGCGCGGCTCGATCATGGGCATGCTCGGCGTGCCGATGCTGCTGGCGCCGGCGCTCGGGCCGGTGCTCTCCGGCTGGCTCGTCGAATACGTGTCCTGGCACTGGATCTTTCTGATCAATCTTCCGATCGGAATCATCGCTCTGCTGCTGGGCTTCCGGTTCCTGCCCCGCTCGGAACGCCAGCCGTCCACCCATCTGGACTACATCGGCATGATTCTCGCGCCGATCGCATTCGCCATGCTCGCCTACGGCGTGAGCGAAGGGGGTACGAGCTGGACTTCCGCCGAGACGCTGACCGGTTTGTGCGTCGGCGGCGGCGCCTTGATCTTGTTCATCTTCGTGGAACTGCTGCAGAAGCAACCTCTGCTGGAGCTTAGGGTATTTCGCTCCTCGGACTTCACGCGCGGCATCTTGCTGGCCTGGATCGCCGTCATCGCCTTGTTCGGCGCGATTCTGCTCATCCCGTTGTATCTGCAGAACGTCATGGGCTACACGCCGCTGAAGACGGGCTTGATCCTGCTGCCGCAGGCGCTCGCCTCCGCGGTCGGCATGCCGCTCAGCGGCCGGCTGTTCGACAAGTTCGGCGCCCGCCCGCTGGCGATGGCCGGACTCGCTCTGATCTCGGCCGCGCTGTTCGTGCTCTCGCAGATCACGCAGGACACCGGGCTCGGCACGATCATCACGGCGCTCGTCATGATGGGCTTCGGCATGGGCCTGACGATGATGCCGCTCAACACTCATGTCTTGAATTCCGCGCCGCGCCAATGGGTTACCCGCGTCACGCCGCTGACGACGGCGGCCCAGCAAGTGGTCGTCTCGTTCGCGGTCGCCGGCTTGACCGGCTACCTGACCTCGCGCATTCAAGACCATGCCGCGAAGCTGGGCGCGCAAGGTCCGTCCGCAGCCGCCAGCACGGCCGGATTCGGCGATACGTTCTTCCTCGCCGCCTGCATCGCCGTTGCCGGCCTGCTGCTCAGCCTCGCGCTGCGGAAGCCGAAGGCACGTCCGGTATCCGGCGAGCCCGACGCCGCCGCGGAACCGAAGCCCGATCCCGCCATGATGGCGGGACACTGACCGGATTGCTGACAGAAGCGTCTTCCCGGAACGGGGAAGGCGCTTCTTCCGGTTTTCAGAGACGTTTCGCTTCGTTATAATAGGTTGGAAAGCGCGATCATATTCGGTTCCGAGAGAGAGGGATAAGATGTCGTATTTGTCCGTAAGCACGTGGAGCTTGCACCGGCATTTGGGGCCGATGCGCCTGACGGAATGGGACGGGAACGAGCGGACGCACCGGGTTCGCGAAGTGCCGCAGCCGCAGCTGCTGACGCTGCTGGAGCTGCCGGCGGAAGCGGCGAAGAGAGGGTACCGGGCGCTCGAAATTTGCCATTTCCATTTCCCGTCCGTGGATGAAGCTTATTTGCTGCAGCTCAAGGATGCCTGCGCGAAAGCGGGCGTATCGTTCGACACGCTGCTGCTCGATTACGGGGATTTGACGTCGCCGGACTCTGCCCGGAGAGAGGCCGATTTGGCGCTGATGAAGCGGTGGATCGACGCGGCGGCGACCGCCGGAGCGGATCGCGTGCGCATCGTGGCGGGCGAAGCCGAGCCCGGCGACGAAGACGCGATCGGGCTGTCCGCCCGGCTGCTGAACGAGCTCGGGCGGTATGCCGAGGAGCGGGGCGTCCGCATCGTCACCGAGAATTTCAAGAGCCTGACGTCGACAGGCGCGAGCTGTTCCCGGCTGCTGGAACGGCTGGACGACCGCATCGGCATGATTACCGACTTCGGCAATTTCAAGCCTCCGGCCAAGTATGACGAGTTCGGCCTGATCCTGCCGCGCAGCCTATCCGTTCACGCCAAGCCTTTCTACGACGAGGGCGGCATTCCGGACGCCGAGGAGCTGCGGCGATGTCTGAACTGCGTCGAGGCGGCGGGCTACGACGGCGCGGTCGTGCTCATTTACGACGGGCCGGGCGACATGTGGGAAGGGCTGGACCGGGTCAAAGCGCTGGTCGAGCCGAGTTTATAGCGCCGCAAGCGGAACGAGACCGCGAGAGAGCAGGGAGACGGTCGGCCTGAAGGCTGAACGTCTCCCTCTTTGCATTAGGCCCGATCGGAGCCCGAGGTCAGCCGCTGATACTTTTGCTCGCGGACTTCCCACATCATGCCGGTGAACATGGCGCCGATCGTCGGGAAGAAGACGAGGCGGGCAAGCAGATAAGTATAGGATACGGTGCCGTTGGACACGACATCGAGCACGGTGAACAGCAGCGTAAGGCCGACTCCGATGAGAAGCAGGCCGTAGCGCATCATATAAGATTTCTTGCCGATAGTCCGCCGTTTCTCCCATTTGCGGACGAACGAGGAAGCTTTCAAGACGGGGACCTTCCCCTTTCCTTTATGATTTTTAACTTTTTTCAGCGTTCATGGCCGTTCGATTTATACTATAATACATGTGGGAGCAAGCGCAACATGCGAGAATCGGACGGTGAAATATGAGAAAAAAAAGCTGGGGCCTACTCGCCCTCGCCGCCGGCCTGCTTCTGGGCGGCTTCCTGCCTCGAGCGGATGCCGAGACGACGGAGCCGGCCGGGACGCCGCCGGCCGTAGAAGAGCCCGAAGTCGTCTCCGAAGCGGCGACGCTGATCGACTCGGAGACCGGGACGGTACTCTATGCCAAAAATGCGGACGAGCAGCTTTATCCGGCCAGCATCACGAAGATCGTTACCGGCATCATCGCGCTGGAGAATACGAAGCCGGACGAAATCGTAACCGTCTCCAAAGAAGCGAGAAACGAGGACGGCACGCGAATTTACTTGGAGGAAGGCGAGCAATTGCCGATGGGCAAGCTGCTGTACGGCATGCTGATGAACTCCGGCAACGATGCGGCGACCGCCGTCGCGGAGCATATCGACGGCAGCAAAGAGAAGTTCGCCGAGCGGATGAACCAGTTCGTGCAGGACAAGATCGGCACGACCTCGACCCACTTCGTGAATCCGTCGGGCCTGCCGGATCCGGCGCAGGTCACGACCGCGGCGGACATGGCGAAGATTGCCAGCTACGCGATGAAGAACGAGACGTTCCGCAAGATCGTCTCGACGAAGACGATGCCATGGGACGGCCAGGTGTGGAAGTCCGAGCTGGTCAACCACAATCGGATGCTGTGGGATTACGAAGGCGCCAACGGGGTGAAGAACGGGTACACGACCGAGGCGGGCAACACGCTGGTGACGTCGGCCGTTCGCGACGGAATGGAACTGATCGTCGTCGTGCTTCAGGCGCCCGGCAATCAGCAGGCTTACGACGATACGAGAAAGCTGCTCGATTACGGATTCGCGGCGTTCGCGAAGCAGACGGTCATCTCTGCCGGCCAGACGTTCGAGGTGCAGGATGGAGCGGAACCCGTGCAGTGGCAGGCCGATCAGGCGCTGACCGCTGTCGTCCGCAAGGATGAAACGCCCGAGGCGACGGTCCGCCCGGACGGACAGGTGACGCTGCGGACGAAGTTCGGCGATCAGCCGATCGGCCGATTGACCGCGAAGGTCGAACAGAAGACGGCGAAGGATGTTCACGCGTCATCCGTCGGGTCGCAACTGGATTCGACCTCGGACAGCGGCGGCTCGACCATGCAGAAGGTCGTTTGGTACGTCTGGCTGTTCCAACTGCTTCTGTTCGCCTTGTGGTTCCGGCTGAAGCTCAAGCGGCGCCGCAGATATTGACAGGCAAAGCGCTCCAACGGTTGATTTCTCGGCCGTTGGAGCGCTTTTTCGCGAAATTCCGCTTAAACCGGATCGATGTGAACCATACTACTTCCAGATTACAGGAAGGAGGCGCGGCCGATGGGCAAGGGGAAACGGCTTGGGCTGGCGGCAATGAGCCTGCTCTGTCTGCTGACCGAGAGCGGCTTCGCTCCGAAGCAGCCGGTTCATACCAGAGAGTATTACGAATCGCGCGGAGAGATCGTATGGGAAGTGCCGATGGACGAAAAGCTGATCGCGCTGACGTTCGACGACGGGCCGGACGCGAAGACGACGGCGCAAATCTTGGATTTGCTGGCACAGTATCATGCGAAGGCTACGTTTTTTGTGGTGGGAAGGCGGGCCGAGCGGTTCCCGGATGTGGTGAAACGCGAGGCTGAAGAAGGGCATGAGATCGCCAATCATACATACAGCCATATGTATTTACGCAACCATGTCCGCTCTGCCGAGATCGTCCGGGAGCTGGATCAGACCGACCAGGTTCTGTCGGGGCTTACGGGACAGCACTGCCTCTGGTTCCGGCCGCCGGGCGGGTTCTACAATGAATCGGTCGTTCGCATCGCGAAAGAAAAGGGCTACACCGTCGTGCTCTGGTCCTGGCACCAGGATACGCGGGACTGGATCTCCCCGGGCGTCGCGAAGATCGTCCGCAAGGTGCTGACGAACGCGCGCAACGGCGACATCGTCCTGCTCCACGATCATGTCGAAGGCTCGACCCAAACCGTGCGGGCGCTGGCGCAAATCCTGCCGGAGCTTAGCCGGCGCGGGTATCGAATGGTGACGGTATCGGAGTTGATCCAGCACAAGAAGTCCCATTCGGTCAAGCTGGCCCCGACCCCCGAACGGGTGCCCGTCGAACAAGGAAACGCGGGCATCCAGCCTTGAAGCAGCCGAATTGCCCCTTGCGCGATCGCCGGGGGAGGTTTATAATCCAATTAATTTCATATGCGTACGACAAATTCCATGACGAGGATGAAGTACGCTGTCCGTGCGTTCCGCCAGAGAGTCGGGGTAGCTGAGAACCGACGAACGGCACGGCAGCCGAAAGCCCCCTCCGAGAAGCGGGCCGAAATTCAGTAAGCCCCGCCGCATTTCCAGCGTTAACGGGAACGCGTATTGTTGGATACGTGTATGAGAGCCGTCTTCCGCAGCGAAGACGGAACTAGGGTGGTAACACGGGTATCAAGACTCGTCCCTTTAGGGGACGGGTCTTTTTTGCGTTCGTGGCCGCCGATTCGAAGGAGAGGATCGCAAGTGACGATGGACATGGTGAGCATGACGAACGAGGTAGAAAAGAGGCTGTCGAGAGCGGTGCGGGAGATGCGGCCTTCGGGCATCCGCAAGTTTTTCGATCTGGCAAGCGGGAAAAAAGACGTCATCTCGCTGGGCGTAGGAGAGCCGGATTTCGCGACGCCGAGCCGGGTGCGGGACGCTTGCGTTCGCGCGCTGGAGGCCGGCCGGACGTCGTATACGTCCAACGCCGGCATGCCTGAGCTGCGAGAGGAGATTGCGGGCTACCTGGAGCGAAGCTTCGGCGTTCGCTACGATCCCGCCGGCGAGGTGCTCGTCACGACCGGCAGCAGCGAGGGGATCGATCTGGCGCTGCGGGCGCTGGTCGAAGAAGGCGACGAGATCCTCGTGCCGTCCCCAAGCTACATTTCGTATTCGCCGATCGCTTCGCTCGGCGGCGGCAAGCCGGTCGAGGTCGAGACTCGGGCGGAAGACGGCTTCAAGCTGACGGCGGAAGCTTTGGAGAGAAAACTTACGCCCCGGTCGAAGGTGCTTGTACTCTGTTATCCGAACAATCCGACCGGCGCCATTATGACGAGGGAAGACTGGCTGCCGATCGCCCGCATCGCGATAGATCGCAACCTGATCGTCATCTCCGACGAGATTTATGCGGAGATGACGTACGGCAGTCGCCACGACAGCATTGCCGCGCTGCCGGGCATGAAGGAGCGGACGCTGCTTGTGAGCGGCTTCTCCAAGGCGTTCGCCATGACCGGCTGGCGGGTCGGTTATGCGTGCGGGCAGGGCGCTCTTATCGCCGCGCTGCTCAAAATCCATCAGTACACGATCATGTGCGCGCCGACCATCGGGCAGATCGCGGCGATCGAGTCGCTGCGGCACGCGATGGACGAGAAGGACGAGATGATCGCCTCCTACGACCGGCGCCGCAAGCTGACGATCGAAGCGTTCCGCGCCATGGGGCTTCCTTGCCGGGAGCCGCTCGGCTCCTTCTACGTTTTTCCTCGTATCGCGGATACCGGCCTGGACTCGGAGACGTTCGCCGCCCGCCTGTTAAACGAAGCCGGCGTCGTCGCCGTTCCCGGCAACGCGTTCGGAAGCAGCGGGGAAGGCCATATCCGCTGCTGCTACGCCACGTCGCCGGACCGGCTGCAGGAGGCGCTGGATCGCATCGGCAAGTTCCTGAGCCGTATTTGACCCCGGTCCCGCCGCGTATGCGGCGGTAGACATGCCGGCTTCTCGCGCTCATATACTGTAGGGATAACGATCGCGAGGAGCCTGGAGCCATGATGGAAACCGTTCGGCTGCAAATTACCGGCATGACTTGCGCGGCTTGCTCCGCGCGCATCGAACGCACCGTAGCCAAGCTGCCCGGCGTGGCGAGGGTGACGGTCAGCCTGCCGTACGCGCAGGCACAGGTGGAGCTCGATCCGCGGATCGTCCAGACCCGGCAGGTGATCGGCCGCATCCGCGATATCGGCTACGGAGCCAAGGACGAGCCGGAAGACGCGGCTTCGTTCAATCGCCGCGAGAGCCGCGGCTATTTCAGCCGTTTCGTGCTGTCCGCGCTGCTCTCGCTGCCGCTGTTCTGGGCGATGCTTACTCATCTTCCCTATGGGTGGGGCGTTCCGGCGCCGGACTGGATTCATTCGCCCTGGCTGCAATTGGCGGCCGCCACCGTGCTCCAATTCTATGTCGGTTATCCGTTTTACCGGGGCGCCTACCATGCGGTCAAGTCCGGAGCGGCCAATATGGACGTTCTGGTCGCGCTCAGCACGTCGCTCGCCTATTTTTACAGCCATCATCTGCTTTTCGCGTCGCTCGGCCATTCCGGTCACGAGTCGCACGTCCATCTTTATTTCGATACGATCGGGATGATTCTGACCGCCGTCCTGCTCGGCAAATGGCTCGAAACCATGGCGAAGGGCAGGGCGCTGGCGGCCATGTCCGGGCTGCAGCGTCTTCAGCCCCGCATGATTCGCGTATGGCGCGGCGGGGAGGAAACGTGGATTCCGCTCGAGGAATTAAGGGTCGGCGATACGGCGGTCGTGCTGCCGAAGGAACGGGTGTCCGCCGACGGCGTGGTTCTGGACGGACGAACGGAAGTCGACGAATCATTCCTGACCGGCGAAGGGCGTCTCGCGGCGCGTGCGAAGGGAGACCGCGTATACGGCGGCTCCTACAATCTCGGCGGCTCCATCCGGGTACGCGTAACGGCGAAGGCGGCCGACTCTCGTCTGGCCGGGATGATCCGGCTGGTCGAGCAGGCGCAGCACGCCAAGCCGGCGATCCAGCGCCGCGTGGACCGGATCTCGGCGCTGCTCGTGCCGCTGATGATCGGCTGCGCGGCGGCTACATACGCGCTTTGGGCGTGGCGATTCGCGCCGGGCGATTACGGCCAGGCGACGCGCTATGCCATGGCGGTGCTGCTTGTCTCCTGCCCGTGCGCGCTCGGGCTTGCTGCGCCGATCTCGATTCTGATCGCGTCGGCCGTCTCCGCGCGCCGAGGCATTCTGTTCAAGGAAGGCCGGTTTATCGAAGGGCTTCCTCGGATCGACCGCTTTCTGCTCGACAAAACCGGGACGCTGACCGAGGGCAAGCCGAGCTTGCAGGCGATCGAGACGGCCGGTCTGCCGGAAAATTACGCGCTCCGCTGGGCCGCCGCGCTGGAAAAGAAGTCCGAGCATCCGCTCGCCAAAGCGATCGTCGCCGCCGCCGGGAAGCGGGGGCTGATCGTGCCCGAAGCGGCGGATACCGTCGAGCGAATCGGGCAGGGAGTCGCGGGAACGGTGGAAGGAAGGCGGATCGCCCTCGGCAGCGCGGCTTGGCTTCGGTCGGCCGGTGTGCGGCCGGGTCCCTGGGAGCGGCGAGCGGAGACCGCGGACGGCCGTACGCGCCTGCAGTTGGCGCGGGACGGCTTCTGGATCGGCGAGCTTGTATTGGAAGATCGGCTGAAGCCCGAATCGGCGCGCGCGGTCGGACGGCTTCGGACATACGGGGACGTGATGATGGTTACCGGGGACGAAGGGGGAGCGGCCGCCCGAACGGCGGCGGCGGCCGGCATCGGGATCGTACGGGCGAACCTGATGCCCGAGCAGAAGCTGGAGCTTGTGCGCAGCCTTCAGGCGGAAGGGCGCAAGGTGGCGATGATCGGCGACGGAGTCAACGACGCCGCCGCGCTGGCCGCGGCGGACGTCGGGCTCGTGATGGATTCGGGGACGGACGCGGCGATGCAGGCGGGCGACGTCATTCTGACGGACGGGCGTTTGACGCGCGCGGCCGAAGCCGTTGCGCTCAGCCGCGCGACGATGCGCAACATCCGCCAGAATCTCGGGTTCTCGTTCCTCTACAACGCCGTCTCGATCCCGCTCGCCGCAGCCGGGCTGCTTGACCCGAAGGCCGCCTGTCTGCTCATGGCGCTCAGCTCGCTGCTCGTCGTCGGCAATTCGCTGCGGCTTATGGGCCAACTCGGCGGAAGGAAGGAGCCGTCCGATGACGCTGTCTCCTGACTCGCTCCTGTTGGCGGCGTTGGCCGGGCTCGCCGGCGCTCCTCACTGCATCGTCATGTGCGGCGGCATCGTGTCGTCGTTCGCGCTGCAGGAACCGGCGGCGCCGCACAAGCCGGTGCTTGCCTATACCGCCGGCAAGAACGTCACGTACGCGCTGGTCGGCGGCTTCATGGGCGGCGTCGGCTCATTCCTCAACTATGCGGGCGGACTGGTCGGGTTGCAGGGCATCGCCTGCTTCGTCGGCGGGATGTTCCTGCTGATGTGGGCGCTGGGGAAATATACGCTGCCGACCCAGCGCTTGAGCCCGCTGCGCATCCCCTGGGTGGAGAAGCGCTTGTCCGGCTTGCGCCGGCGCCACGAGCGGACGGCGATGTTCGCGACGGGACTGGCGCTCGGCTTCATTCCGTGCGGCCTGACGTACGCCATGCAGATGCAGGCAGCCTCCAGCGGTTCGTGGCTGAGCGGTTTTTTGCTGCTGCTTGTGTTCGGTATCTGTACGGTGCCCGCCCTCATACTCGTCGGGGTGTTCGCCGGACGGCTCGGCAAAAGCTGGCGGCGCGGACTGCGCCGCGCCAGCTTCGTCCTTGCGGTGACGATGGGGGTGCTGTCGATCATGAAAGGATTGAGCGCCAACGGCATCGTCCCGTCGATTCACCCATGGCTCTGGTGAAGCGGTAAAGTCTACGCATCAAACGACTTTGAACAGGTGAGCGACGACGCTTTTGTGTCCGTTCTCCGAAAGCGTCAGCTTCGCCTGCCACTTGCCCCGCATGGTCGGAACGCCCACTGCCCGATATACGCCGGGCGAGGTTTCCGTGATCGTCGCCTCATATTCGCCGCAGAACATGTTCGGCATCGACAGAATGATGTTCATTTTGGCGCCGGATACCGGCTTGCCGGCTTTGTCGTTCACCGACACCGTGAACGACGTCTCTTCCATGACTTTGGCCGCGTCGGAAGAATCCGCGATCTGGACGCGAAGGCCGTCTCCCTCGAACGCCGTCATGCCGTAAGCGGCTTGCGGCCGATTGAACAGCCAGAGTACGATCGCGAACAGGGCCAGCGCCGCTCCGATCCAGGCCAGCCGTTTTTTCATGCGCCGCACCTTCTCTCCCTAGATGTGCCTCCATCATCAGCCTATTCGGAAACCCTTGTATCTCATGACGAATCGCGCGGCGGCTTCGAGCCCGAAAAAGAAAAGCCGCTCCGGGTCCGAACGGACCGCGGAAGCGGCAATGGGCGGGATTTCGTTACTTCTTGGCGGAAAGCCAAGCGGTGAGCGTATTGACCTGGTCGTCCGTCAGCGTGCCCTTGAAGCCGGGCATGCCGCCTCCGCCGTTCTCGATCTGCGTGCGAATCTGGTCCGCGGTCATGGCCGATCCGACCTTGGTCAGATTCGGACCGATCTGCCCCTGCAGCTGATCCCCGTGGCAGGACAGGCAGCTGCTCTTGTAAATGGCCGTCGCGGCCGCTTCGTCCACCGTCGTCGCGGGCGCGGCGGAAGGAGAAGCGGATGCCGACGAACTCGACGGGGGCGGCTCGGCCGGACTTTCATCCTGCTGAAGCGACACCATCATCATGACGGCGGCATACGCGCAGCAAGCGGTAATAAGGACGGGCAGCAACCATTTGCGCATAGACGAATTTCCTCCTTCGGCTCGGGCGGGGTCCTTCCCCATAGCATTTCCCATTTTTCTATTTCTTTCGCATTTCCTCATTTTAACATGAGATTCGGCCGCCCGTCATGATCCGAAAGGGGAATCCGGGGCACTCCAAGGAAGCGTGTTCACCGAATTGCCATCAATTGGGCCGATTCGTGTCATTCCGGAATCTGGCAAGCGGACGCAGATTGGGATAGCATAAAAGAGGAGAGATTCGCGGCGTCTTCCCCATCCAGCAGACGGAAACGCCGGAGTTGGTCGTATTGTCCTTCGTCCAGCAGAATGCTTCGCTGCTTCTCCCCGATCAAGTCGAAATGGGGAAATTCGCCGCGGCGATGGATATAGTCCGGGTTCAAGCCGTGCTTCCGGCACCAGCGGACAAGCCGGTTCAAGTCGGCGCAGCCGACCTTGGTCACCGTCGTCATGCCGGGAAAGCGAGGGTCGAGCCAATAGTGAGTCAGATAGCTCAATCGGCCGTTCGCGACCGATCGTTTCCAGCGTTCGAGTTCTTTTCTTGTAATGCCGAAGGCCATTCGTTCCGACTTCCTTTATCGATTGTTGAGAATGGCTCTATTGTAGCGGATTTCTAGGATAGATGCGATCATTCGGGAAAAAGACGGGGGCGTTCGAATGGGGAAGATGATTTTTTTCGTAGGCGGCGCGGGAGCGGGCAAAACGACGCTGGCCAAACAAATTGCCGCGCGGCGCAGTGCGGCGTTCCTCGACATGGACACGCTGCTTCGGCCGGCGGCGGAAGCGCTTATGCGCGCAGCCGGGCTCGACCCGCTCGACCGCGATTCCGCCGACTACAAACGGCTGTGCCGGGATCTCGGCTACCGGATCACAATGGATGCGGCGCTGGAGAACGTATCGCTGGGCACGGACGTCTGCATCGTCGGTCCGTTCACCCGCGAGATCGCCGACCCGGATTGGATAGCCGGGGAGCTGGGGCGGGGCGGCAACGCGATCGGACAAGAGAACGTAAAGGCGATTCGCGTCTATTTGGCGGACGAGACGCTGTACCGCGCGCGGATCGAGCAGAGAGGATCCGGTCTCGACCGTTGGAAGCTGGATCACTGGGAGACGTTCCGGAAAGGGCTCGCGCCGACGCCCATCGCCTGGCCGCTCCCGGACGGGAACATCCTCGATTTCGACAACTCGCTTCCACTAACCGAACAACGATTGAATGAAGTTATACGGTGGATCGATTAAAGGTTAATGCCATTAATTCATGGCATTAAATAGGTGGAATCCGGGTTCGCGAGAGGACGGGCGCGTTGACCGGATTCCGTTTTTATTGCGGGAAACCGTGGCGTTCGCTCGATTAAGCCGATTTCTTCTCGGCACTCCTCTTCGGAGCGACAACGCCGCTTGCGATAAAGATGGCGAGCGACGCGGCTAAGCATCCCGCCGACAGCAAGGCGACGGCGCCGAAGCCGCGGAAATGGGCGAACAGCAGGCCTGCTGCCCAGGAGCCGAGCGTGATGGCCGCGTACATCGTCGCCTGCGCCGAGCTGGTGATGGTGCCGCGAATGTCCGGATGGAGCGAGATGAGCGACTCCATGATCGGCGGCGCGATCAGATAGAACAGGAAGGAGATCAGCAAATAAACGAGCGCGATGGCCGTCACGGAAGGAAGGCTCGGCAGCAAGACAAAAAGAAAGGCGAGCAGCAAACCGCCAAACGTCAACGTTCGGACGCGGGGAAAGGCGCAAAAGACGGAAGCGCTGCTCAGGCTTCCGACGAGCGTCCCGATTCCGAGGAAGATCATCAGGTTGCCGACTTGATCGAGCGAGAGCGAGAAGCGTTCGGTCAGCCACTTCCCGACGAAGGAAAACGAAGCGAAGTTACCGACTTGCAGCAAGAAATAGGCGAGATAGGCGGCTCTCGCGCTCCCGCTGCGGATGAGCGGGCCGTACCGTCTCCAAACGGAAGACGAAGCCGGCTGCGGTGCGCGAGGCTTCATCGCCGGCAGGATCAGAGGAATCGAGAGGGCGAGAACGAGCGAGAATCCGCCGACTGCAAAGAAGGAATGGGACCAATGGCCGGTGGCGAGACGGCTGCCGATCGGCACGCCCAGCACTTGGGCGGCGGCGAGCCCCGCAAACGCGATGCCAAGCGCCCGGGCCGCCCTCGGTCCGGGAAAAAGCGTCGGGATGGCGGCCCACACCTGAGGAGCGGTAAACGAAGCGCAGACGCCGGCCAGGAAGCGAAAGAGGAACATGGACCAGAAGCCGGAGGCAAACCCGCAGGCGAACGTAGCGACGGAGAAGCCGAGCATCCCGGCCAGCATCACCCGCTTCCGGTCCCGTCCGTCCGACAGCGGTCCCGCAACCAAAGCGAAGAGGGCGTAGCCCAATGCATAGGAACCCATCATCCAGCCTGAGAATCGGGTCGGGACGCCGAATAAGCTTTGGAGCGTCGGCAGCAGCGGCGAGATGAGAAAGGCGTCCGTTCCAATGGCGAACATGATCAGAAACAGAAGCGCGACAACTTTTTGCATAGGGTGAACGATCTCCTTCGAACACGGATTTTGGAAAAGGCGCTTTCGGCCCCTTCTGTCCCTATGACGCGCGAGACGCCCTCGTTTCGACAGGCGCTCAAAAAACATTCGGAGTCACGCAAGAGAAGGGGAATGTCGAGAAACGGCGAAAAAAGAATAGGGAGAACCGAAGGCCGTACGCATCGGCGCGCAATGGGGGACGCGGAATGGAGAAAAAGGCGAAAAAGCGGCGAAAGTACGCGGGTATTGTCGGATTGTTAATGACATTAATTGTATCGAGCGCCTGTTCCGCCGCGTCCGGCCGGGAGAACGGGAACGAAGCAGGCTCTTCGGCCGAAGCAATCCCGGCACCAAGCGCAGCGGCCCGGCCGACGGCTTCCGGAAGCTTCGAGAGCGGAGGTCCTTCGATCCATTCGCCGAGACCGTCGGCAGAGGGCGCGTCCGAGGACGCAACGGAATCGCCGGAGCCAACGGGCGTTTACGCCGATATATCGGGTTCGAACGCGACGGATCCGCGCCGGGAGACGCCGATTCCCGCCCACAGGCGGAACGGGCTGCCCAAAGGGTTCGTGTATGCGGATGAAGCGATCCCCGGCTTGAAGCTCGATATTCGCTATTCGACCGACTACAATTTCGTCGGCAAGCCGATCGACGGCTATTTGGCCCCGCTGGCCATTCTGACGAAGGAGGCGGCGGAAGCCTTGAAGCAAGTGAACGAGGACTTGGGGAAGGACGGATATGCGCTCAAAATTTATGACGCGTACCGGCCGCGAAAAGCGGTCGCCGAATTTGTCGCTTGGGCCGCAGACGCCAAGGATACGAAGATGAAAGAGGATTTTTACCCGGACGTGAACAAGAAGGATGCGTTCAAGCTGGGCTACCTCGCTCATAAATCCGGCCATTCCCGAGGGAGCACCGTCGATTTGACGATCGTCGACAAGGCAACGGGGGAGGACGTGGACATGGGGAGTCCATACGACCTGTTCAGTCCGATCTCTTCCCACGGCACGGAACAGATTACGAAGGAGCAATCGGCCAACCGGAACCGGCTCAAGACGGCCATGGAGAAGCGCGGATTTCTATCCCTGAATAAGGAATGGTGGCATTATACGCTGAAGAAGGAGCCTTTTCCGGACACCTATTTCGACTTCGACATTGAATAGAACGCCCGATTTCGCTTGCTTGTCTTCCGAAGGCTAAGGTATAATTTTAACGCCAAATGAAAAAGAAGGAGTATGAACATGGGAAAAGTACTGATTTTCGGCCATAAAAATCCGGACACGGATACGATCTGCTCCGCGATCGCCTACGCAGACCTGAAGACGAAGCTCGGCCAAGAGGTCGAAGCCGTCCGCCTCGGCGCAGTCAACGCCGAAACCCAATTCGCGCTCGACAAGTTCGGCGCCGCCGCTCCCCGTCTCGTCGAGACGGTCGCGAACGAAGCGAAGGAAGTCATTCTCGTCGACCATAACGAACGCCAGCAAAGCGCCGGCGACATCGATCAAGTTCGCGTCATCGAAGTCATCGACCACCATCGGATCGCCAACTTCGAGACGAGCGGCCCGCTTTACTATCGCGCGGAGCCGGTCGGCTGCACCGCAACGATCCTGAAAAAGCTGTATAAAGAGAACGGCGTCGACATTTCCAAGGAGATCGCCGGCCTGATGCTGTCCGCCATCATCTCCGACTCCCTGCTGTTCAAATCGCCGACCTGCACGCCGGAAGACGTAGCCGCTGCGCGCGAGCTGGCCCAGATCGCCGGCGTCGATGCCGACAGCTACGGTCTGGACATGCTCAAAGCCGGCGCCAATCTGCTGGACAAGTCGATCGACGAGCTGATCAAGCTGGACGCCAAGGAATTCTCGATGGGCAGCGCCAAAGTCGAGATCGCCCAAGTCAACGCGGTCGACGTAAACGACGTGTTGTCCCGCCAAGCCGAGCTGGAAGACAAGCTGAGCGCCATCGTCGCTTCCAAAGGCCTCGACCTGTTCCTGTTCGTCGTGACGGACATCCTGAACAACGACTCCGTCGGCATTGCCCTTGGCAAGGCCGCAAACGTCGTCGAACAAGCCTACAACGTCAAGCTGGAGAACAATAAAGCGCTGCTCAAAGGCGTCGTCTCCCGCAAGGCGCAGATCGTTCCGGTTCTGACCGATACGTTCAACAAGCAATAAGATCGCTCTCTACTAAAAAAGCGAAAGCCAGGCGGGTCCTGCGCTTTCGCTTTTTTTGCGTCTTCTGGCGTCGAAATCCCGCTCGCTCAGGTTCAGTGCTTCGTTGTAGCTGCATTTTTCCGTTTCCGTCGAAATCCCGCTCGTACAGGCTCAGTGTCTCGTTGTTGCTTGCATTTTTTCGTTTCCGTCGAAATCCCGCTTGTTCAGGACCCGCTAACAGTTGGGTTGGCATTTTTCCTTGTCCTTAAGCCGGAAGAAGAGTTGTTTATCATAGAAGCCAGTTTCTGGGATCTTGTAGTGGTCGCTCAGTCGGAGGAGCACGGTTTTTTCCTGATCGAAGGGGATTTCGAAGCGATAGGTGACAAACGAGGGTGACGCATACATGGTTGAGACGCCGCGGAAAGTTGAGTCTTCTGAGCAAATGGGATAACGGCGTAAAGCCGATAAGACATAGCGGAAGTGAGACGAGAGGGGAAATCTCCTTACATTTGCCTCCTAGACGCTCCTTTTCAAGATTGGAGCGGAAAATCTCCCTTTCATGGCCTTTGAATGCTGAGAATGTACGCAAAGGGCCGAATTGTAGGGAGATTTTCCGTCCCGTGAACGAATATGGGGGAACCTCCGGCGAATGAAGGGAGGTTTTCCGGTTCGCGTCGCCGGTAGAGGCGACATGGAGAAACTGCTGAAGGTCAGAACCAATCTTCGCCAAGCTGACGGGATTGCCGGATGAGAAACTTTTTGACGGCGGGATCGGCGCAAAGTCCGATGGCGAGGCCGTATGCCTCTCTGGCTTCTTCAAGTCTGTTCGCTAGGCTCTGAAAATGTGCGGCGACCGCCCAGTAAGGCTGGTAGCTTTTAACGGAATCGGTTGGAATCTCTTCGAGCAGAGCGAGACCCGCCTCGGGGCCGCGGGCTTCGGCGACGGCTGCGGCGCGGCCGACCAACGTCCCGATTGTCGGCGCAAGATGCACCAGGCCTTCGTACAGAAGGGCGATCGCTTCCCATTCGGTGTCAAAGCCTTGAATCCGCTGAGCGTGAGCGGACTGAATGGCCGCTTCGAGCTGAAAGCGCCCGATCCGGCCGGCTTGCGCGGCGAGGCGCAGGTGTTGTTCCGCCTCCTCGATCAGAGGTCTCGACCAGAGAGCGGGATCTTGCTCGGAGAGCGGGACATATTCGCCCGACCGGTCTCGCCGCGCCGCGCGCCGGGCTTCGCAGTGAAGCAGGAGCGCCAGCAATCCGTGAGGTTCCGGTTCTTCGGGCAGCGACCGCGCGAGCAGCCGGGCCAGGCAGATCGCTTCCTCGGTCAACCCGTTGCGGCGAGGGTCGGCGCCGGCTGCATCGTCCCAGCCGCTGCCGTATGCGGCATAGATGGCCTCGAGCACGGGATCCAGGCGCTGCGGCAGCTCGTCGGCGCCTGGCATCTCGAACGTGAGGCGTTCGCCGCGGATTTTGGCCTTGGCCCGGGAGAGGCGCTGTCCCATCGCGGAAGGCTTGACGAGGAATGCGGACGCGATGCGCGCGGCATCGATGCCGAGCACGGTCTGCAGCATCAGCGGCGTATGGATGGCCGGGTCGATCGAGGGGTGGGCGCACAGGAACAGCATTTGAAGACGCTCGTCCGGGAACTCGAAGCCGGAGGAGACCGCTTGTTGCGCCTCCTCCGCCAATGCAAGCAGGGCGGGTGCGGCATCGGCGCGCACCCGCGCCCGGCGGTCGCCGTCGATGAGCCGCCGGCGGGCCGCCGTCAGCAGCCAGGCCTCGGGCTTGTTCGGCACCCCGGTGAGAGGCCATGTCTCCAGGGCGGAGACGAAGGCATCGGATAGCGCATCCTCGAACGCCGCCACGTCGCCCCGGCGAACGGCCAGAAAAGCGATCAGGCGACCGTAGCTATCCCGAGCCGCCTGTTCGATGGCGCGATGAACGTCTATCATTTGGTAGGCGGCAGATTCTGCCGAACCTCCACCGCGTCGGTCGGTCCGCGCGATGCCCACTCCAAGGCGGTATCCTGATCCGGCACGTCGATGACGAACAACCCGCCAAGCTGCTCTTTCGCCGAAGTGATCGGTCCATCCTGCACGAGCGTTTCTCCCTTGACGCGTTTCAGGCTCGCGGCCGTTTCCGGCGGATAAAGCCCTGCGCTGGCGACGACGATGCCGGCTTCGCGCAAGGCGCGCACATAGTGGGTCCATCCGGCCAGATAGGCCTCGCGTTGCTCGGGATCGGTGCGTCGGGCAAACTCCTCCGGGCTTTCATAAAACAGCAAAGTGTAGTGCATGTTGCCATCTCCTCTCGATTTTGGCGGAGGGCGTTGTTTTTCCGCTTACCCTCATGACGTTCCTACCGCATTCATTTCGACAAGCTGCATCAAAAAAATTCGCGGAACCGAGATCGAAGCCGGCGGCTACGATTCTCTGTCCCCGGCGTCGACCAGCCGCAGCACTTTGGCCGCGGTGGGCGAATCGGGCGCCGGCGTGTAAATGCTGCACCGCAAGTCGCTTTCCCCTTGAACCTGCAGAGACGCGAGGTGAAACTGCATCTTGCCCGCCTTGGAATGGCGGAACTCGATAAGAAGCTCGGGCGCCGAACTGACGCGGCTCTGCTCCCAAAGACGCCCGAAGTCGGGGTGAAGCTCCCGCATCTCGTCCAGGAAGCGATCGTACCATTCGTCCTCCACGTACTGGCCATAATACGCCCGGAAGATGGCCAGAAACCCGCCGACGAAATGCTCCCAATTGACGGCCAGCCGCCGAAGCTCCTTGCGCGTGAACAGCAGCCGAATCATGTTCCGTTCCTCCGCGGGCACCCGGTCGAAGTCGACGAACACCTGCGCCGCCGCTTCGTTCCAACCGACGATCTGGTATCTCCGGTCGGAGATGATGGTCGGACAGGAGCGCAATTCCCGTAAAATCAACTGCAGAGACGGACTGATCTGAAGCGGTTCCTCGCGAGCGATTGCCGCGCCGCTTCCCGTATCCATCGCCAGCGAGAATACATATTTTCGCTCGTCGACGGTAAGGCGCAGCGCGCTTGCCACGCTGTCCAGCACGGAGGCGGACACCTGGATGTCGCGGCCTTGTTCCAGCCACGTGTACCAGGTGGTGCTGACGCCGGCCAACTGCGCGATCTCCTCGCGGCGAAGGCCGGGCGTTCGCCGGCGGCCTCCGTCCGGCAAACCGGCATCGGCGGGGCGCAGCTTGGCGCGCTGGTTTTTGAGGAAGGCGGACAGCGCCTGCAGTCTCGCTTGGCGGTTCATGAAGCATGCTCCTCCGATCATCTGGATTCAGGTATTTATTATACTATGATAATTGAAAACTTGTAATAGGATATGATTCGTGTCAGGATACAAGTGTTCAAAGCTTGATCTTATGAAGAAAGCAAGGAGGAACGCATATGGAAAGAGCCGTCATTACGGGAATGGGAATCGTATCTCCGCTCGGGAACGAGGTCGAAGCTTTTTGGCGGAGGCTGAGAAGCGGAGAATCGGGCGTTTCCCTCATCGATACGTTTGATACATCGAGGTTTAAAGTGAAGATCGCCGGGCTCGTCCGGGACTTCGACGCGGAAGGAAGGTTCGGCCGCAAGGACGCGCGCCGGATGGACCGTTTCACGCAGTTTGCGGTCGCCGCCGCGGAGCAGGCGATGGAAGACGCGGGGCTGCGCCCGGACAAGCTCGACAAGGAGCGCTTCGGCGTCTACGTCGGCTCCGGCATCGGCGGCCTGCAGACGCTGCTCGACCAGGACGGGGTGCTACGGGAGCGCGGACCGGACCGGGTAAGTCCGACGCTCGTGCCGATGATGATCGCCAACATGGCTTCGGCCACGATCAGCATCCGGTTCGGCGCGCTCGGGCCGACGATGTCGCCGGTGACCGCCTGTTCGATCGGCAACACGTCGATCGGCGAAGCCAGCCGGCTCATTCGCCTCGGTCTTGCCGATGTCGTCATCGCGGGCGGGGCGGAAGCGGCGATCACGGAAATCTCGCTCGCCAGCTTCGCCAACGCAACATCGCTGGCGAACCGCAATGACGAGCCGGAGAAGGCGAGCCGGCCGTTCGACGCGCAGCGCAGCGGCTTCGTCATGGCCGAAGGAGCCGGCGTCGTCGTGCTGGAGTCGCTCTCCCATGCGAGGCGCCGGAACGCCCGGATCTACGCGGAAGCGATCGGCTATGGCGCCAGCTCGGACGCTTATCATATGGTGGCGACTCATCCGGAAGGCACCGGCGCTTACCTCGCCATGAGAGCGGCGCTTCGGGAAGCGAACCTGGAACCGGGCGACGTGGACGTGATCAGCGCGCATGCGACGGGAACGGACGTGGGCGACTTGTCGGAGACGCTGGCGATCAAGCGGCTGTTCGGACCAAGCGCGGCGAACGTTCCGGTGACGGCGAACAAATCGATGACCGGGCACATGCTGGGCGCGGCCGGCGGCGCGGAGGCGATCGCGCTCGTCAAAAGCTTGCGGGAAGGCGTCATTCCGCCGACGATCAATCAGGAGTTCCCGGATCCCGAGTGCGATCTGGATTACGTGCCGAACGAGGCGCGCGAGGCCAAGCTGGAGGTGGCGATGTCCAACTCGTTCGGCTTCGGCGGACATAACGCGGTCATCGTGCTGCGGCGGATGGCCGATTAATTCGAAAAATCGGTTGCGCCAAGCGAAATAGCCGGTCCCCTCTTTAACAAAAAGGGGCCGGCTTTTGTTTTATCGGCTCGGGAGACTTTGGATTTAGGAACGTTTCCAGCGAAGCGTCCATTTCTCCATCTCGTCCAGGACGGTTCGAAAATCTTCGCCTTTCTCCGTGAGCGCGTATTCGACCGTTACGGGAACGGTGGGGAATACCGTCCGGCGGACGACGCCGGCCTTCTCCAGATGGCGCAGCGTGTCGGTCAGCGACTGCGTCTTCACGATGGCGACGTCGCGCAGCAGCTGCTTGAAGCGCTTCGGTCCTTTGGACAGCTCCGAGATGACCAGAATCGACCATTTTGCCCCGAGCAGCTGCAATCCTTCGCAAATGAGCGGCTGCGAACCCGTAAACTCTTCTCCTTCCAGCTCATAAGCCTCATTCATAACGCGCACCTCACTTTATAAATGTAAGTAGGTCCATTCATCAGGATAATGTCAATCTCAATTGCCTTCTTACAATTATAAAGTGAAGTCCCTATAATGGCAATCAAGACGCGCGTCAAGACACGGAAGGGAAGTTGTTGTTATGAAAAATGGGATTCTCTATTTGCTTACGGCGGGCGCATTCGTCGTCGGGACGGCGGAATTGGTCGTTGCCGGCATTCTGGATCGTATCGCCGAAGATTTGAACGTGACGGTCGGCGCAGCCGGACAGCTGATCGCCGCTTACTCTCTCGCTTATGCAATCGGAACGCCGGTTATCATTGCCGCGACGTCCAGGCTCAGCCGCAACGCCTTGCTCATCGGATCGCTTGCGCTGTTCGCGCTCGGCTGCGCCGTATCGGTGGCGGCCGACGATTATGCGATCGTCGTCGCGGGCCGCGTCGTGCTCGGCGTAAGCTCCGGCATCTTCTCGGTAATCGCCTTCGGCGCCGCCGCGGAACTCGTTCCGCCGGAGAAGAGGGGGCGTGCGGTCGGCATGGTGACGCTCGGCATGAGCGCCGCGACGGTGCTCGGAATTCCGGCCGGCGTCCTGTTCGCCAATTGGGGCAATTGGCGGACGATCTTCATCTGGCTCTGCATTCTTACGCTGCTGATCATGGCGGGCATTCGCCTTTGGCTGCCGAAGCTGAAAGGAGACGCGCCCGTCCGCTTTACCGAACAGTTCCGCGTTCTTCGCAATCCCGTCATCGTCTCCGGGTTCTTGCTGTCCGGGCTGTTCACGACCAGCGCATCGTTGATGAACTCCTATCAGGTTCCCTACTTGCAGGATGTGCTTCACAGCCGCGAGAGCAGCGTAAGCGCCTTGCTCCTCGTCTTCGGCTTGTTCGGAATGATCGGCTCGCGGCTTGGAGGTGTCGCTACGGACAAAAGCGGTAGCAAGCGGATCGTCGTGCTCGGCCTCGCCGCGATCGCGGCGGCGCTGATCCTGCTGCCAGCATTGTCCGGCTCCCGGCCTCTCGGCTGGGCGACGCTTGCCGTCTGGAACGGCGTCATGTCGCTGACCATTCCGGCGGTGCTGACGTATCTGATCCAGCAGGCGCCGCAATCGGCCAACATCGTGCTCGGCTTCAACACGTCGATGCTTCACCTGGGCGTCGCGCTCGGGGCGAGCGGGGGCGGAGCGCTTCTGCAAAGCGCCGGCACCGTCCGCTACCATCCATGGATCGCCGCCGCGATCGCTCTTGCCGGCCTGGTCGCCGCCGCCGCATCTTTCGCTGCGGGGAGGAGAATGCGGCTTCGGACGGCTCGGACCGGCGAGGCGATTTGACAGCGCGCCGCAGATTGCCTAAAGTTGGATTCGGGGACATTTTCGCGGATGACAGCGGATCGCCCCGAATCCAACTGCCGGCGGTCTGACGCGCCCAATGCCGATACGCCCGCCGGACAAGCCGAAGGAGGAGCCACAATGTCCGTTTACGATTACAAAGCGAATACGATTCGCGGCGAGGAGAAGTCGCTGGAGGAATACCGCGGGAAAGTGCTGCTCATCGTCAACACGGCGAGCCAATGCGGCCTGACTCCGCAATACGAAGGGCTTCAGAAGCTATATGAGACTTACAAGGACCGCGGCTTCGTCATCCTCGGCTTTCCGAGCAACCAGTTCAAGGAACAGGAGCCGGGCAGCGAAGCGGAGATCGAGCAATTTTGCAAAGTGAACTACGGCGTGACGTTCCCGCTCTTCGCGAAGACGGAAGTGATCGGAGAGAACGCGCATCCGCTGTTCCAGTATTTGACGAGCCGGGGGCCGTCCGAACAGTACGACATCAAATGGAATTTCGCGAAGTTTCTCGTCGACAAGAACGGCAATGTAGCGGAGCGGATCGATCCGCAGGTAACGCCGGCCGAGATCGAGGACCGAATCGCCGCCTTGCTGTAACCATAAGCCGAGAGAGTACGACAGCCTTCCCGAGCGGGAGGCTGTTTTTGGTTTGCGTTAGACAAACGATGCCGGGAATCGCGCCGACCGAATGACAGGCTTTGCGGCGAATCCCCCTTACAATCTACTCGTTGGTCCGATCAGCCGACGAAGGAGAGGAACGGAAGAGGGATGAGAGAGAACAAGCATCGCCGCAACAAAAGATTCGGGCGGGCGCTTCCGCTTGCGCTGCTGCTTGCCGTCGCTTGGGAAGCGGGGCTGCCGGGAGCGGCGGACGCGGAGAACCTGATCTCGTTCAAATGGAACCGGCAGCCTCCGCCGCAGTCGTTCCCGGCCGTCTATACCGAGGTGCCGGGCGTGCTGACGTTCCGGGGTTCGGCGGACCGCGCTTCCCCGGCTTACGGAACCGTCGCCATGAAAGCGTTCCGTCCGGCGAAGGCGTGGGCCCTCAAGACGAAAGCCAGCAGCTGGGGCGGAGGAGCGGGCTGGACGGGACAGCCGGCGATCGTCCAATGGCCGCCCGACGTGCTCCGCACGATGAACGTAAAGGCGAAATTCCGGAACGAGCCGGGGTTTACCGAAGTCATCTACGCGTCGCTGGACGGATACGTCTACTTTATGGACCTGGAGTCGGGAGAAGAGAGCCGTCCGCCGATCCGGATCGGCAATCCGATCAAAGGAAGCGTGTCTGTCGACGCCCGGGGCTATCCGCTGTTATACGTAGGCGAGGGCATTCCCGAGAAAGGAACGATCGGCTTCGGCCTGTACAGCCTGATCGACGGGAAGAAGCTCTACTCCGCGAACGGTCTCGACTCCTACGCCAAGCGGGGCTGGGGAGCGTTCGACGGCTCGGCGCTGTTCAACCGGGAGACCGACTCGCTCATCGTCGGCGGCGAGAACGGGTTGTTTTACGACGTCAAGCTGAACACCCGGTACGACCGGAGCAAGGGCACGCTATCGATTCGCCCGGAAGTGAGCAAGTACAAGTACGCCGTCTCCGGCAACAAATATCAAGGAATCGAGAATTCGGTGGCGGCGGTCGGAGAGCTGGCGTTTTTCGCCGATAACGGGGGGAGCCTGCAGGCGCTGAATTTGCGGACCGGCAAGCCGGCGTGGGCGCTGCCGGCGACCGACGATACGGACGCGACGATCGTCGTCGGCGCGGAAGACGGCAAGCCGTATTTGTATACCGGAACCGAAGTCGACAAGCAAGGAGATCGAGGCTTTGCGATTCTGCGCAAGATCGACGGAACGACGGGCAGGACGGTATGGGAGAAAAAATACCTATGCTATACGCAGCGAGGCGATCATGCGGTGAACGGGGGGCTGCTGGCAACGCCGGTGCTGGGCAAAGGGGCGATCGGCGATCGCGTCGTCTTTACGCTCGCCCGCTACGGCAGCTTCGGCGGCGGATTGACGATCGCGCTGGACAAACGGACCGGAGACGAAATCTGGCGGCAGCCGATGAAGCATTACGCCTGGTCGTCGCCGGTCGACGTCTACGATAAAGACGGCCGCGCTTACCTGGTGCAGGCCGACTCGTCGGGTACGGTATCGCTTCTGTCCGGAGCGACCGGAACGACGCTGGGAAGCGTCTCGGTCGGAGCGAACATCGAGTCGACGCCGGCGGTGTTCGGCAACCGCATCGTGGTCGCTTCGCGCGGCGGTTATCTGTACGGCTTCAAGCTGGAGTGAGCCGCTCCGGGCCGAACGGCAGCGGAGCATTCGAAAGCAGATGGCTTCGCAAAAAGGCGAGCAGCTTGCCGCCGGCCGAAGCGAGCGGGTAGGCTTCCGCCTTGTAGAGGAAGCCGCAAGCGATCGACGACGCGTTTCCGAGAAACGGCCGGGCCGCCGTTCCCGAAGGCAGGGCGTCCAGGGCGACCAGCGGCGCCAGCGCGACACCGAGCCCGGCCGCGACATACAAAGGGAGGGCGGTCATGCTGCCGATCTCCATCATGGAGACGGCGCTTCCGCCGGACTCCTGCAGCTCCAGCTCGAGCTTGCGCCGGTAAGGGCAAGACGCCGAAGTGACGAGCAGCCGGTGTCCACGAAGATCGTCCGCGCGAATCTCCCCGCGTTCGGCCAGACGATTTAACTTATAGAAGAGGCTCGTGGACGTAATCCGGAAGCGACAGAAGCTCGCGAATGTCGGCTTCGGTCCAGGAAGCGGGGCCATCGTGGCCGGCATCGACGATCTCGCCGACCAGGTCCAGCTTGCGCCGGTGCAGCTCGTCCATCTTCTCCTCCAAGGTGCCGCGGGCGACCAGACGGATGACCTGCACGACGTTGCGCTGGCCGATCCGGTGGGCCCTGTCCGCGGCCTGACGCTCGACGGCCGGGTTCCACCACAGATCGTACAGAATGACGGTGTCGGCGCCGGTCAGGTTGAGGCCCGTACCTCCGGCTTTCAAGGAGATCAGGAAGACGTCCCGCTCTCCGTCGTTGAAACGGCCGCTCATCTCCACCCGTTCGAGCGCAGGCGTGCTTCCGTCCAGGTAGAAGAAAGGAACGCCGCGAACGCCCAGCTCGCGGCCGATTCGATCCAGCATCGAGGTGAACTGGGAGAAGACGAGCATGCGTCTGCCCGCGTTCCGGCCTTCCTCGACCGTCTGCAGGAGCTGCTCGAACTTGGCCGAGCCGCCTTGGTAGCCTTCCACGAACAAGCCGGGATGGCAGCAGATCTGGCGCAGCCGGGTGAGGCCGGCAAGGATGCGCAGCCGATTCTTGCGCAAGCCGTCCTCGTCGTTCAGATGCTTCAGCGTCTCTTGGCGAAGCATCGCCAGATGGGCGGCATACAGCTTCTTCTGTTCCGGAAAAAGCTCGGACGGCAGCACGGTCTCGATCTTGTCCGGCAGCTCCGTCAGCACGTCGGCCTTTCGCCGTCGCAGCAAGAACGGGCGTATCCGCTTCGCCACCGTCTCGCGCGGCCATTCGGCGAACGCTCTGCGGCCCGGTAGCAGTCCCGGGAATACCGCCTCGAAGATCGACCGCAGCTCGTCCAGCGAGTTCTCGATCGGCGTGCCGGTCAGCGCGAAGCGGTGCCGGGCCGGGATCGCCTTGACCGCGCGGGCGGTGCGGGTGGCGAAGTTCTTGATCGTCTGCGCCTCGTCGAGAATAAGCGTATGGAACGTACGCTCCGCATACAGAGCATTGTCCTGGCGCAGCGAAGGATAGGACACGATGACGGTATCCAGCGACCCGGCATCGGCCAGCGCCAGCCGGCGCTGCGCCGCGGTACCGGCGATGACGGCGGCGCGAAGCCGCGGGGCGAAGCGCCGGAGTTCGCCGAGCCAGTTGTACAGCAGCGAAGCGGGCGCCACGATTAGCGCCGGCTGCCGAGCCTCGCGGATTTGCGGCAGGACGGAGACGAGGAAGGCGATCGTCTGCACCGTTTTGCCGAGCCCCATCTCGTCCGCCAGAATGCCTCCGAAGCCGTAACGGGCCAGCGTCTTCATCCAGCGGTAGCCGTATTTCTGGTAATCGCGCAGCACACGGTCCCATTCGGCCGGAACGGGTTCGTCCGAACGGTCGGGGTTGCGCAGCCGGTCCAGAAGCTGCCGCAGCGCAGGACCCAGCTTGACAATGTCCGTCCGCTCCTGCTCATCAAGCAGAGGCAGCGCACGAATCAGCGGAAGGCGTCCCGCCGTCAGCAGTCCGGCTTCCCCGCGCACCCCCAGCTCGTTCGTCAGCCGAACGAGCTCTGTGAGCTCTTCGCCGTCCAGCGGCATCAGCGCCCCCTGCGGAAGCTTGTAATATTTGCGCTTGTCCGCGATAGCCTTGACGATGCCGCGAATCTCCTTCTCCGGAATCCCGATCAGCTCGAAGCGAAAGTCAAGCCAGTCCGTACGCTGATCCCACTCGATGCGGATCGTAGGGAGCGACTCCGGGACGAAGAGCCGTTCCTTGACGGCGGATGTGGCGTGCACCTCCAGCAGCTTCTCCAGCTCGGGAACGACTCGATGCAGGAACTCGAACTCGTCCTCCTCGTGATGCCAGAAGTAGCCGCTCTCGGTTCGGCCCGGATGGCCCCGTTCCATCAGCTCGAGTATGAGCTGTTCGCGCTCTCCGTCCCGCATCAGGATGCGGTCGGCGCCGCGATGGCGGTCCGCGCTCTCGAGCGGATTGACGAAGATGTCGCCGTATTGGAACTCGAGCGCCGCGAGCAGCCGGTCTTTGACCCGGTCCAAGTAAAGCTTGGCCTTCAATGGCGTCTTGATCATCCGTTCGGCGACGGACTCGGCGATGCGGACCGTGCCCAGCTTCCGCAAAGAAGGAACGGCCTGCTCGGCGAAGGCGACGAGCTGCCATTCGGACAGCCGGATATGCGAATCTCCTTCCGGCGGCAGCCTTCGCTTCAGCTCCGCGATCCGTTTCGAAGCCGCTTCCGGCACCTCCAGCAGCTTGTCCTCCCAAAGCGCCGCCCCGTATTCCTCCAGAACGGTAAAAGCGGAAAGTCCGCGAACGTCCAGCCGATACCCTTCCGTCCCGTCCCGGTCCAGGTCGAAGTGCAGCGGAACGGCTTCGTCCGACAGCCGGAAGCCGGCGAAGACGCGGCCGCCGTGGGCAAGCTTGACGGCGGCAGCCTCGGCCAGCAGCGGAGCCAGCTGCCGCCAGCCGTCGGGCGGAACGAGCAGGAGCCGGTCGCTGCCTGCCGTATCGCGCGGGGACGGAACGAGGGAGGACGCCTCCCGGAACATCCGCTCGCTGCGCGCGATCTCCGACAGCAGCCGCAGGATGGCTTCGTCCTCGGGCGGAAGGCCTTGACGCCGCGGGTCGTACGAGAAGCTGTCGGATACGGGATACGCCTCGCCGCGGGACGCCCGCTCCAGCCACTCGGCCATGCGGGGGACGGAATCGAGCCGTTCCGTTCCGAGCTTGACGCCGATGCACATTTTGTATTTCTGCGGTCCGTACACGACCGCCTGGCAGAGCCATTCCGCGCGCAACGGTTCTCTTGCGTCGAAGAGCGCTGGAGAGCGAAGCGGCTCGTCCGTCGGCGCCGATCCGAACCAACCGAGCAGCTCGTCGGTCATGGCAAGCTCCCCGGTATCCCGATCATCGGGCCGCTCCCGCAAAGCCGGGTCGGCGTAACGGATCAGCGAGCTGCCGAACCGCTGGACATCGAGCAAGTTCAGCAATACGGCTGCGATATGCGAACAATAGGAATCGTAAGAGCGAAGGGAAGGGCAGGAGCAGGAGGCGCTCGTCTCGTCCCCGGAAGCGGCCGCGACGGTCACGCGATACTCGGTCTTGCCGGAGACGATCGCTTCGCAGGCGGACGACGCCTTGTCATAGCGGGTGAAGGCGACCTTGTTCGCCCGGTAGTAGGCCAGCCCCCGCTCGTAAGCGATGCGGCCGCACAGCGTCTTGATCTTACCCAGCGTCCATTGCATCGTGCGCGCCTCCCCTGCGTCATTTCGGTTTATTTCGGTTTTTTGCCCGGATCGGCGTTGCCTGGCCGATGCTTGTCATTCAAGAATATCGTAACCGAAAGGAACGTCAGTTCGCAAGCGAATCCGGACGGCGGAGCGTAAACAGGGTCGTGACGGTCGCCGCCGCCAAAATCATGATCAGCGAGAGCGTCACGGGCTCGTCCCGGACGACGAAAGCGCCGGACAGCACGATCAGCAGGTCGAGCGCGTAGATGACGACGCCGACGTTGACCGACAGCTTCTCGGACACGAGCAGGCCGAACAGGTCGGTTCCTTCGGCGCTGACGTGATAGCGGAGCATCATTCCCGCGCCGGTCCCCACAAGCGCGCCGCCGACGAACGATCCGGTTAACGGGCTAAGCGGCAGAGCCGCTCCGTATGTCGGCAGGAACCGGTGCATCCAGTCGATCAGGAAGAACGAGACGCTCATCCCGAGCATGCTGTTGAAAAAATACGTCCGCCGGCAAAACCACGCATACACGTAAATCGGTATGCTCAGGGCGAACGCGGTCCAGCCGATTTTCCAGCCCCACAAGTAGTTCAGAATGAGCGCGATCCCGATGAAACCGCCGTCCAGAAGCCGATTGGGCACCAGAAAGAGATGAATCCCCATCGCGAGCGATAAGGACCCGAGCAGAACGGCGGCGAGTTTCCGATAAATGGCCATCACCTCGAAATCCCGATCAAACGAACTCCCGCCAACCGTGGTCGGCTGGCGGGAGTATCGGCCTTGCGGCATGAAGGCGAACTCCATCGCCCGTGGCTTGTATCCAATGTATGCGGCGGAGCGGGAGTTATGACCGGGAATGTCCAAAATGGATGGCCGCCGAAAAAGCCCGGGCTCTAGCGGCGAGTCAATCGGCTTGGCTGCCGGTTTCCCCGGCGCTCAACTGCTGCGCTTCTTCTTCGCTCCGGTACCGGTGGGCGATCCGCCCCGCGGCGGCTGCCGCGACGGCGCCGACGAGATCGTCCAGGAACGTATGGACTTTTCCGGTCGACTTGTCGTTCAAGTGCTGCAAGATGCCGTGCTTGAGCTTGTCGATATATCCGTAATTCGTATAACTGATGCTTCCGTACAAGTTCAGGATCGACAGCGCCAATATTTCGTCGATGCCGTACAGGCTCTCGTCTTTCTCGATGATCTGCTGCAGCGGGGATGCGAGCTGCTTTCTCTCCGCAAGCAGGTCCAGTTCGATTCCCGTAAGAATCGCGTTCTGCACTTCCCGCTTCTCGAGAACTTGCTCCACGTTGTGAACGCAGCGTTCCAGATCCAGATTGGGAACGTAAGGTTTCTGCAGGAACAGCGTCAACTGGGCGATATCTTCAAGAGTTACGCCGCGATCTTGCAGGGCTTGCAGGGTAGCTTGCTTCAATTCGGAGCTGAAGACGAACGGAGCCATGGTTCAAACCTCCTTGGAATCGAACGGGACGTGAGTCCCCCTGAAATATAAGGGATGGCCATCCCCCTTGTCAATTTGCCCGCAGCGGAGGCGGCGGGAATGCCATTGACGCCGGTCCCGCCGTGGAGTAAAATAGCAGAAGTCGAATAGGCGATGGAGTTCGCCATAACTGCCTTCGGGCTAATGACTCCTACCAGCGTATGAGCGTTATCGTTGGTAGGAGTCTATTTTTTTGGCCTCGCAGGCGGACAACTTGTCGGGAGGGATCGGAATGAACGCGGCTGCCGTAGGATTTTTCGGCGCGATCGGCGCCTTGCTTCGTTACGGAATAGGACGCTATGTCGGCGGATGGTGGATGTCGTCTTTTCCGCTGGGCACGTTAGGGATCAACTTCGCGGGCTGTCTGGCGCTCGGCTGGTTCTCCAGTTGGGCCGCCGCGCAAAAAAGACTGCCCGCATGGCTGCGGACGGGAATCGGCACGGGGCTGATCGGCGCTTTTACGACGTTCTCCACATTCAGCGTGGAGACGGTCGGATTGGTGCGGGACGGGCTGTGGGGGATGGCGGCTCTTTATATGATGCTGAGCGTGATCGGCGGCTTCGCGCTCGCATGGGCCGGCTACGAACTGTACCAGGCTCAAGTCCGGCAGCGGGAAAGGAGGGCGAGTTGACTTCATGGCTCATTGGATCTGGGTGGCGTTAGGCGGCATTCTCGGCGCGTTGGCGCGCTACGGTCTCAGTACCTGGGGCGTCCGAAAATTCCCGTCGCTGCTTCCGCGTGCGACGCTGTTCATCAACTTGTCCGGCTCCTTCCTGCTCGGAATCCTTCTGGGATCAGGCGCGAGCGAACCGTTCTATTTGTTCGCGGGGACCGGTTTTATGGGGGCGTATACGACCTTTTCCACCCTGAACGTGGAGATCGTGCAGCTGATGAAAAAGAGGGAAGGGCGAGTGCTCGCCCTCTATGCGACGTCCAGCTACGTGCTGGGGATCGCGCTTGCCTTCGCCGGAGACTACATCGGGACGCTGGTGCGAGGGTAAGGGGATGAGGCGGAGAGGGGCGCGGGAGCTCTCCGTCTGTATTCCATGTCTTGACAAATCAAGTGTGTGAAGGGCATAATACGCTCATGGTGTATGAACCACTTAGTACATACACTTGGAAAGGATGCGATCGGAACCCATGGGAACGAGCGACGGATGGACGGAGATCGTCTTCAACGGCCGCGATCCGGTCTATTTGCAGGTCATTCGGCACTTCAAGGAGAGAATTGCGACCGGCCGGCTGCTGCCGGGACAAACGATCCCGTCCCGGAGAGAAGCGGCTGCGGCGCTGAAAATCAATCCCAATACGGCGCAGCGAGCTTATAAAGAAATGGAGGAACAACGGTTGATCGTGACGGAAGGAAACTCCCCGAGCCGAATTACGCAGGACGCCGAGGTGCTTCGCTCGATTCGGTCGGAGTTGGTCGGCAGCGCGGTGGGCGCGCTCATCGCCGCGATCCGGAATCTGGACGTGCCGGTCGAGGAACTGCTTGCTCACGTGCGCAGGGAATACGAAGCGTCGCGAGCGTCGAAGGAGACTGGAACGGAGGAGGAAGCGCCATGATCGAAGTGGAGAACGTACGCAAGCGGTATCGGCGGCGTTGGGTGCTGGACGGGCTCAGCTTCCGTGCCGAGAAAGGAAGGATCACCTGCCTGATCGGCTTGAACGGAGCCGGCAAGTCGACGGCGCTCAAGGCGATGATGGGCCTCACGCCGTATCAGGAAGGGAGCATCCGGTTGGAAGGGATGGCGCTCGACAAGCGCAGCTATGAGCGAATCTCGTTCGTACCCGATCATTTGCCGATGCCGTCAGCGATGAAGCTGGGGGAAGGGCTGCAGTTCATGGCGGATTTCTATGCCAGCTGGAATGCGTCGAGGGCCCGGGAGCTGATGCATTTTTTCGATTTGAACGAAGGGGAGAGAGTCGGCAATTTATCCAAAGGGACGGCGGCCAAGTATAATCTGGTGCTCGGTCTCGCGCCGGATACGGATTATGTGCTTATGGACGAGCCGCTCTCGGGCATCGACGTCTTCAGCCGGGAGACGGTGGCGTCGGTCTTCTCCAGCGAATGGCTGGAAGGGCGCGGGGTTCTGCTGACGACGCACGAGATCGCCGAGATGGAGCACCTGATCGATCATGCGGTGCTGCTCAAAGGCGGCCGGACGGTTCGCTCGTTCGACTGCGAGCGGGTCCGGGACGAGGAAGGCAAATCGGTGCTCGATCTGATGCGGGAGGTGCTGCTCGCATGATTCGCTACGGGAAGCTCGTCCATATGGAGGTTCGCCGTTTTCGGTATTTTCTGCTGGGGATGATGGGGTTGACGTTGGTCGTACAAGTCGCGGCTCTGATCTGGAAAACGACGGGCGAGGTGCACCGGCTTCGCGCCGGCGGGGCGCCCGTGCCGTTTTTCGGCTTCGACAAGCTCACGTTTACCTGGGCGGTCTTCAACACGCAGGCGATGTTCGCGCTCCCGATTCTCGTCAGCGCGGCGGGATTGGCTTTGTACGTCTTTCTGATCTGGTACCGGGACTGGCTCGGCCGCGGCACGTTCGCTTATCGGCTGCTGATGCTGCCGACCGCCAGGCGGAATCTGTACTTGGCCAAGCTTACCGCCATTCTGCTGTTCGTGTTCAGCTTGCTTGCGTTTCAACTTTTGGCGCTGCCGATCGAACAAGGAATCTTTAACTTGATCGTGCCCGCCGAGATGCGGATGGATTCCTATTTTACCGATATCATTCAAGCCAATCAGGCGTTCTCCCTGCTGCTGCCATTGAGTGGCGCGCAGTTCTTGTATCAGTATGGGCTTGGCGTCATATGCATATTGGTGGCATTCACGGCTGTACTTCTGGAGAGGAGCTTCCGCTTCTGGGGCATCGGCTATGCCGTTATCTACGCGACAGCTTGCATCGCTGCTTTCGTCGTTCCGTTATTGACCCTCGGATTCGATCGGGATGACGCCTATTTGTATCCCAAGGAGATCTTTGGCATCCTTACGGCGGTCATCATGGTCGTCGCGGCCGCATCGATCGGACTTGGCTTCCGGCTGCTGAGCAGGAAAATCACGGTGTGAGGGGGATGAGGATGAAAAGAACGAGATACGCGCTGACCGTCGTCCTCTGTCTCTTCGCGCTGGGGACGCTCGGCTACTATTACGCTTTTGCGTCCGACGAACGGCTGCCTCCTTTCCAACTCGTCACGGTCGAGGGGGATGCGAAGGAAGGGGCGGCGCTGGAGTTGTCCGGCACGTACGGGGGCCGAATGTATTCGAAGCCTCTGATCGTTACGACAGAGGGAAGTGTTTACAGACTCCAGGAAACGTTGGCAGAGGCCGTTCTGGATTCGCGTTCCTGGCTGCTGGAATTGCCGGGGCTGAAGGAGATTCGCAAGGAGCATCCGAATTTCATGCGCGGCAAAAGCTCGACGTCGGGCTGGTACGAAGACGAAGAGAAGCTGATCTACGCTGACGCCGTTGTCTCAGGCGGACAGTCCCGAACCGCTCGGCTGGATGCCGATCTCCTTGACTTGAAGTCCGGGAAGACGTCTCGATTCTCGGTTCCGCTGCCCGATCAAAAGTATGATTTCGCCTACACGGAGGACGTTCAACTAGTCGGAGATCAGCTTCACGTGCTGGTCGCCCAGCGGAAGCTGGAAGCGGGTTCGGCGAATTTGCCTACGGTTTATGTGGATTACGTGCTGAATCTATCGGACGGAAGTCTGATAGACCGCAAGAAGCTGGCGTTTGATTGGAAAACAACTCCGGGAGCGTCTCTTCAGATCAGCGTCGTCACGGAAGGAATGGCAACGGCTCCATCCGATTCCGTGATCCTTCAAATAGATGAAATCATGCAAAAGCAGGTCAGCGAACATGTTGCCGCCGAATTAAAGTTATTGAACGAAAAGCTAGTCTCTTATTCCTACTCGACGGACGAAATGAAGGAGCTGCCCTCTTTGTTCAAGCCAGGTGACGAACCTTATAGGGTCTTCAACACGTTAGACGGTAACGTTCTTACCTCGTTGCGGCCCGACGACGACGCTGACCAGCTCGAATGGACCCGGACGGACTTGACGACGGGCAAGCAGTTGGCTAGCTTAAGCGTGACGGGCGAGCAATTAGGCGCGCAAGATATCGGGAGCTCGTTCGCCGTCGACGGGCGGATTTACGTTCTGCTGTATCCCACGCGGCTCAACGTGCCGGAGAGCATGCAGGATGATGGCGAACCAACGATGGCCGCCGTGCTGGACGCGGACAGCGGGAAGGTGCTCTACCGGGGCAAGGTCGTCAGCGTGGACCCCAAACGGAGCGCAGAGAAAGAGCTGAAGCAGCTTCAGCTGAATAACCTGAATCGCCGTGAATAAGCGCAGGCCTGATCTGACGTCGGCGCGGCGGACAGCCGACTTGCTGCGAAGCCATGAGCTGGAAGCTTACCGGACGGCGTACTATTTGCTTCAGGACGAGACGAAAGCTTTCGAGGCGGCGCGGCGAGCGCTGCTCTCTTTCATCAAGATGACGCCCAAGTTGGCAGAATGGACCGATGCGGAGCGGCAGGCGGCCGTGAACAAAGCCGCGTTGAGAGAATCGCTGACGCTCGTCCGCGAAACGCTTTCGGATCGGCTGCAATCGTGATCTCGACGACCGCCGCATCACGTCGGCCGCCATTTTCCCATGGCTCCGCTTTCCAGATTCCGTTATAATACCCTATACGAATGGATAGGGGGAGGACGATGAGCGCGAGAAAAAAGGCGGGAGCGGTCTACCTGGCCGTGGCGGCGCTCGTTCTGGCCAGCTGGATTGGCAACATCTTCGTCTATCGCGGCAACCAGCTGCCGGCAGGCGGATTTCTTCGCCATTATATCGAAGCGCCGGATAGCGGCGGATCGTTCAACCTGCTGTACGTGGCGAATCGCCAGGACAACCGTCAAGTCGCCAGCGTTTTCGTTGAAGATGTGCCCGGTCTCAGATTCTATCAACCGGCGATTCAGACGGAGATGCGGTATCAGAAGATTTACCGGATTATGGCTCAGATCGACCCGCTAGGGGAGAAGTCCGAGGGAGAGCAAGACCCGATCGTGATTCACTCGGTCAAAGTGCAGTACACCGACGGAACGTCATCGAGAGAGGACATTGGGGAGATTCGGATTTTCCGGCAGACGGCTCCCTCTTCCGGCGAAAAAAGTCCGATCTCTTCCCTGTCCAGCTCGTCTTCCTCGGACGGTACAGGTACCGCTTCGATGACCGTGAAGCGCCCGGTCACGCTGACCGGCATCTCGTCCGCGTGGTTGCCGGTGCTGGGGAATGCTTTCGAGTGGCAGGCGAACGCTTCCGGGAAAAAACTCGACTTGCCGGCGAGTCTGACGGCCAAACAATCTTTAACCGTTTCTTATCAATTCCACCTTCCCGAAGACAACCCATTGAGCATGAACGTTTACGAACTGATGCTTAAGATGACGTTTCAGGAGGATAGCGGGAAGACGTATGACGGGACGTTGATCGCCGAACATGTTCCCTACCCTTCCGAGGCGGAGATGCATGCTTATGTCCGGGCCCAGAGGAGGGAGAAGGCATGAGAGCCGCATATTCCCGCTTGGCCTGGGGGCTGGCGTTGGAACTGATCGACATTCGCATTCAACATTTCGATATCTTGCCGGACGTGCTGGGGTATCTGCTCATCATGATCGGATTATCCGGTATTCAGCCGCAAAGCAAGCTGTTCAGGGTCGCTTGGGGAACGGCCGGCGTACAGCTGCTGATCTCGATTCCGCAACTGATCGGGCGGTTGCCGTCGAGCCTGAGCCTGTTTCCCGGCGAATCCTCGGGGGTCAATGATATGATCGTGTCGAACGTCGGGACGCTGCTGGATTTGGTCATGATGTACGGCATTTGCATCGGTATTCGCGAAAAGGCGTTGTCGGCAGAGGTATGCGGAGACTTGGCCCACATGGCCTTGCGGGTGTGGCAAGCGGTGTTCGGTTTCGGCGCGGCGATGCTGATCTTACTGCCCTTTGCATTGAATGCAGGACTTGTAACGGGCATGCTGTTTCTTTTCTTCGGACTCGGTGACTTCATTGCCAGCCTGTGGGTCATCGCGCTCGTACGGAAGACGGACAGGATGTTTGCCGTTCCGGACCGATTGTGATTGTTGCAGGCCTACCGAGCAAGATTGGGGAGGACGACTCGCCGGTTGTTTGCTACAATGGAGAAAGTCTTATTTCTTAATTAGCAACCGGCGAGGTACTCGAATATGGAAACAGATCAACAACCGGTCATCGACATTCAAGGCGTTCACTGGAAAACCGGGACGCTGCATTTGCTCAAAGACATTCATTGGCGGGTAGGCGAGCAAGAGCACTGGGCGCTGCTCGGTCTGAACGGATCGGGCAAAACGACGCTGCTCAACATGATCAACGGATACATCTGGCCGACGAAAGGCTCGGTAACCGTGTTGGGCCACAAGTTCGGGGAAGTCGACCTGCGGGATCTTCGCAAGACGATCGGCTGGGTCAGCTCTTCGCTGCAAGAGAAGCTGTACGGCACGGACAAGACGCAGTACGTCGTCATCAGCGGAAAATACGCGACGATCGGGCTTTACGAAGAGCTGCTCGAGGAAGACCTGCAGCTTGCGGAAGAGCTGATGACCCGGCTCGGCTGCGTTCATCTGTGGAACCGGGAGTTCCGGACGTGCTCCCAGGGCGAGAAGCAGAAGCTGCTCATCGCCCGGGCTCTCATGGCCGAGCCGCGGATTCTCATTCTGGACGAGCCGTGCAACGGATTGGATTTGTTCTCGAGGGAGCGGCTGCTGGACAGCATCCATGATCTGGCCGTCAGCGAGCGTTCGCCGACGCTGCTCTATGTAACGCACCATACGGAGGAAATTTTGCCGATCTTCGGCCATTCGCTGCTGCTGCGCCGCGGAGAAGTATTCGGCAGCGGCGAGACGAGCCGAATTTTGACGACGGAGACGCTGAGCGACTTTTTCGAGACGCCGGTCGTTGCCGAATCGCATCGGGAGCGGGTGTACGTGAGGGTCGGCGAGGCGTAAGAAATGACTTGCCGAGAGAAAAGCCTGCAGCTTTGCCAAATTTTTCGGCGAAGGTGCAGGCTTTTTTTCGTTTGGATTTGCTCTGGTTCGTTCTCGAAGCGCTATGCTATCATGGTTGAAAATGGAGGTGACCGGCCATGGCCGTCCAACTGTCGAGCGCCCAACGGTTCGCGATCGATCATGTCTCCGAATACGCCGGAAGCCATAAGGATGAGGCTCTGCGATCGATCCGGGAAATATTGGCGATGTCCGACATCGCCTCCCATTCGTTCGAAGAAGCTGTCGCCATCGTCAAAACGCACGCTCGGGTCGCCTTGCATTTTCACCCGGACCGTCCGGATTCGCGGATGAAGAGCGTGGCGGAGGCGCTGCTGGAGCATGGGATCTACAAGAGCCAGTTCGAGACGCAGCTGTCGAACGGCAGCCTATCCGCCTATCCCGGAGGAGACCGGGATCTGTGGGAGAGGAGATTGTTCGGGGGAGCCTATCAAGCGGACGGTGTCGCTGCCGGCGAGCGCCCCAAGTACGGGGCACTCGACCTGATGCTGCATCCAGACGGCCCTGCCCCGAGGTTCGGTTCGTGCTATTTCCTGTTGTCTCCGGCCGTCTCGAGGCGCTGTACCTTCACCTACTCCGATTCGCATCAAGGTCCGAAGGAGAGGGGAACCTGGGCGGAATGGGACATGATTCTCTCCGCGCTTCTGCAGGACGCTTTTTTCCGGGACTTCGCGATCGGAGAGAAGGAACTGACGCCGCGCAAATGGATCGAGCACGCGCGAACCAGACTCGCTCAGCCTCTTCCAAACCGCGCGGGACGCGAGCCCAGCCGCAACCTCAACCACTATATTGAAGCCCAGGTTCATGGCGATGTCTCGCTTCAGGACGACGTCGACGCTCTGGTGGCGGACCCTTCGTTCCAGAATACGCCGACAGGCCATACATTGGAGCAGCTGTGCCGGCGTTACTCCATCGCGCTCTATTGGCATATGGGCTTTCAATTGAGAGCCTCCGACGTCCCGACCGATTTCAGAGGACCGGCCATGCCCTCTCTGGCTCAACGCGTGGCACGCGGCGGCATGATCGACGCAAGCGCGATCGGCGAAGCCGTCCGGGACTTGCGCCGCAACCCCGCCGCCTGGTCCGACCGCGGAACGCCCGCCGAATCGCTCCAACAACTAAAGCTTCTTTGGCACGTTTTGGTGCGCTTCGGCGGGGCTTTTTATACAAGCGGTTGCTGAATTAAGGTAACGAAATTGAACTGATGAACATGACCGTCATTTCGCGTCGTCATTCCGGTTACGAAGTGTACGTGTTTACCATTGCCTACAGGAATGGCAGGTCCGGTTCTGATTTTTTTGAGATTATGAAAATGGTTCAAGAAATCGGTGTGCGTAAGATCAATTTCATGGACATGGCTGTTGCCTACTCTGATAGCTTGGCCCGTAACACCTGCAAATCGATGATTATGTCTGTCTGCTCCTTGTTCTGCCAATTTGGTACTGCCTTCAAATTCATGGACATGTCTTTGTCTGGATTTTTTGACAGCTTTCGTTTGTTTCCTCAAGTGTGGCTGCCTCCCTTTGGGTAGATAATAATAAATTATTAACTCGGAAAAAAAGCGTGTTGGTCAGATGTCCAGTGTATGTAATAAGGCTGAAGGGATGCTTTTGAAGGCTTGCCTTCATTTCTGGATACTTAAAAAGCCTCCTAAAGTTAAATTAGGAGGCACTTCATTCCTTGCAATTGCCGGAACGAGTTGTTCATATTGATGATGTACCCTGCGTTCCTTTCGACGAGGGGGAAGCTGACTGTCAGTTTAAACCGCTGCGATTCAACCTTTCAACGGGAATTGAATTTACCTTTTTCAGTTAAATTTCGTTGTGGATATTTGATATATACGAACTAATGTTCTATAATTAGGTAAGAGAGTCTGTTGTGCGATTTGGGAAGTACGCTGTAAAATCCCGTACTGGAGAGGTTAAACGTCAACGTCAACGTCAACGTTACCGTTGCAAGTCCTGTCGCCAAACGTTCAATGTCCTTACAAGTTACCCCTTTGAAACGAACGAGGAGACCTTGTGAATCGTTTGGAAGGAATTAGTAATTCTTGATAGAATAAAGGTAATAAATTTGTACACACAAGGAGATAAAACTATGGCAAATAACAAATTACTAAGAATGGACAATGTTGGAATCGTTGTAGAATCCCTTGATGACGCAATCTCTTTCTTCGAGGAGATTGGCCTGAAGCTCGAAGGACGAGCTACTGTCGAAGGTGAATGGGCTGGCCGCGTAACCGGGCTGGGTTCACAGTGTGTAGAGATTGCTATGATGGTTACACCGGATGGCCACAGCCGACTTGAACTTTCGCGATTTCTCGCCCCGCCTACTATATCAGATCACCGAACTGCTCCTGTAAATGCCCTCGGTTATCTACGCGTCATGTTCACCGTTGAAGACATTGACGAAATGGTATCCAGACTCACTAAGTTTGGTGCTCAGCTCGTTGGCGAAGTGGTTCAGTACGAGGACTCGTACCGGCTCTGCTACATTCGTGGAAAGGAAGGACTTCTAATCGGTTTGGCGGAACAACTCGGCAATAAATAAGTGACGTTTAAAAGAAGACTTAACTGAAATATACATTCACGCTCCGGGTCTGGGCAACCTTCTGCCCCGGAAACAAGGAACGAGGAAGTCATTGCCGGGACACATCCGCACCGACTAACCGCATCGCGGCCGGCAGCAAGCCGCCTCTTCAACGAGGCGGTTTTCTTATCGTAAAAATCAACGTCAGGATTTAAAGTCAATTTCTTTTACACTCTTAAGGAGGCCAACATGGAAATCGATTGGATAAATACAAGGTTCAAAGAATCAAAAAGGATATTGGATTCTGACTGGCAAGCCTATGAATCAAAATTAAGAGGTGAAAGGTTGAAGCTATTTATTTCTTTAGTTTCCAGAAAAGCACTGATTGCCTTTCTAGCTGCGACATCCTCCGGCATCCTTATTTCTATGGGGGCCTTAATTTTTAGCATTAGCTCTGAGCCACTTCAAATCAAAGATCTTCTTTTTAATATGCTATTTCCATTTTTTTTAGCTTTTGATTTTTTAGGACCAGGTTTTTTAGTAATTGCGTTAGTGCTCTCATTACCGGTAGAGTTATTGCTGTTCAAAGGGATACATAAAATGCATTTGATCAACAGAGTAGTAACCTTAATCTTAATCTACGGATTAGGTAGCATACTTATTTTAAATATCTCCAGGATTATCATCTGGGGTTCAGAGTGGGAGTGGTTGTATCCTACTGATCTAATAACTGGGGAATTCTACTTGCTCGTATTATGGCTTTACAATAAATATCGTAATAATTCTTTGTATGATGATGAAAACTAACTCCGTTCGACCCGGCCCTTGACTTAAAGTCGACTTTAAGATTTATACTTTGATCGTTCATCATTTGAACATCATTCTTCATTGCTGGGAGGAAGATTCATTTGAAAACGATCTTGATTACCGGAGCTTCGTCGGGACTGGGACGAGAAGCCGTTAAGCTTTTTGCGTCAGAAGGTTGGAATGTCGTTGCGACCATGCGTTCACCGGAAAAGGAAACGGAGTTAAACCGTCTGGCGAATGTGCTGGTTACCTGGCTGGATGTTCTGGATCAGGAGAGTATCAACACCGCGATCCGCATGGGAATTGAACGGTTTGGGCGAATCGATACGTTGGTCAACAATGCGGGATATGGACAAAACGGCATTTTTGAAGGGATATCCCGTGAACAGATTCGGAAACAATTCGATACGAATGTTTTTGGCGTCATGGATGTTACCCGTGCGATCATCCCTCATTTTAGGGAGAACGGCGGAGGAACGCTGATCAATATCAGCTCCTGCGGCGGACTCATCGGCATCCCGAACATTTCGATTTACAGCAGCAGCAAATTTGCGATTGAAGGATTTACGGAATCGCTTTCCTATGAGCTGGCTTCCCAGAACATCGCGGTCAAATTGGTCGAGCCGGGCGGTTTTGAAAGCAACTATGGTGCGGTGACCGAGCAGAATAAGCCCGCCTTGCCGCTGCCCGACTCTTACGGTGGCTTTGCGGAGGAAATGAATCGTTTCTTTTCCTGGCTTTCAACCGATAAAGGGATTGATTCGGCGGATGTGGCGAAGGTCGTTTACGAAGCCGCGACGGACGGCGAAGACCGGCTCCGCTACACCATCCCCGGCATTGTGGCGCCCCTGGTCGAAGCGCGGCAAACTATGGGCAACCAGGAATTTGTGGAGATGATGAGGAGCAGACTAAAGGCATAAGCCCATGTGACGACTTACGGTTGCGGCTGCTTCTCCGCGATCAGCGAATCGTAGTGCTGCAGCTTCTGCTTCAAGAGCTCCAGATAATTTTGATACTCGCGAAGATGATTTTCGACGACTTCCTTTTGGCCCTCGATAATTTGGCGCCTCTCCGGCAATGTGTCGTCTCCGCGAAGGTTTAAATCGTTGTAATGTTTGATGGATTCGACGGACATTCCCGTTGCTCTCATGCAGCAGATCATTTGAATTCGCGCCAGGTCCGTTTCGTTATAAAGCCGTCTCCCGTTCTCCAATCGGTGAACGGGGGGCAGCAAGCCTTCTGTTTCATAGTATCTCAAGGTATGGGGGGCCAAGTTGAACTGTTCGGCTACATCCTTAATCGTATACTCCATGATTCATTCCTCCGTTTAAGGTTACGGCTATTATACACTTTTCCATATTGCTTTCAAAAACCGCGAGGCTCTCGACGCTGAGCGGTTTTTTTGCATGATTCTCCCTTTTCTTTCATAATTCTTTTGTTCCGCCCCGCTAGACTGGGAGTATGAAGGCAGAGAGGGGGTGACGGAGATGGCGGAGCAACAGAAGACGGACGCAGCCAAGGAATCCGTGGAGGCGAAAGAGGCAAACGGGATCCAATTGGACAACTTGCCCAGGAAGCTGACCGAGGAAGAAGCGAAGAACGTGGCCGGAGGCAAAAGAGCCCTCTAACGCAAGGATCGGCACGGGAGCGAATCCCGCGTTTTTATATACAAAAACGTAAAGGAGTAAGACGATGGCGCTCGATCGGGTCGCGGCTCTTCAAATCGGAGAACATAGCTTCTCGTTAGCGGCCGTCCTGCGGTCTGCCGCCATGCGGGGCAATTTCGGAGCGGTCGAGGATTATATCTCGCATGCGACCATCACAGCTTACGCGGAGGAAAACGGAATTTCAGCCGGCCAGGAAGAGATTCAAGAAGCGGTCAACGACTGGAGAGTCGAGAGTGGGCTCTATCAAGCCTCCGAAGTGAAAGATTGGCTGGCGGAGCGCTCGCTATCGATGGCCGATCTAGCCGAATTTGCCCGGGTGGAGACTTTGAAGAGGAAGGTCCGTCATCGCGTAGGGTCTCGATGGAGAGAATCGACGACGTGTTCATGGCAATTCCGGAGGAGCCGGAGCCGCAGAACCTGCGGAGATTGGCCGCGCTCAAGGGGCATATTCGGTTCGACGACGTCTCGTTCCGTTACACCAAGGACGGGCCGGACATCTTAAGGCGGATTCATCTGAAAATAGAATCGGGTCAGACCGTCGCGATCGTCGGCCGAAGCGGAGCGGGCAAATCGACGTTCGCGAATCTGCTGACCAAACTGTTCGCGCCGTCGAACGGCACGATTCGAATCGACGGGCACGATATCCGGCAGATTCACGCGGCATCCTTGCGCCGGAAGATCGGAATCGTTCAACAGGAGAGTCGGGTGTTCCGCGCGACGATCCAGGACAATATCGCGATCCGATTCCCGTCCGCCACGTTGGAGGAGGTCGAGGCGGCGGCCAGGCTGGCCGGCGCTTACGACTTTATTGCGGCGCTGCCGCTCGGCTTCAAGACGATGATCGGGGAGGGCGGGCTGAGCCTGTCCGGAGGACAGCTTCAGCGGATCGCCATCGCGAGAGCGCTGCTCGGCGAGCCGGGCATTCTGATCTTCGACGAGGCGACGAGCGCCCTGGACTCGGAGTCGGAGCGGATCATCCAGCAGAATATGGATGCGATGCTGAAAGGCCGCACTTGTCTCATCATTGCCCATCGTCTGAGCACCGTGCAGCGGGCCGATCGGATCGTCGTCCTGGACCGCGGCGAGATCGCGGAGACAGGCACACACGCCGAGCTGATCGAGGCGAAGGGGCTTTATTCTTATTTGGTGAGCCAGCAGTTGAGTTGACGGCTGTAGAAGGCAAACACCCGCCGGTGCCCAAAGCGCCGGCGGGTGTCGTTTGTCGCTGGCCTTACTTTCGCATAGGTTGGCTCTGTACCGCACCCGGTCCGGCCGGATTCACTTTGATGCTCTGCGGCGCCGGCAAAACTTGGGCTGTCGCAGGCGCACTGCCGTCCCCTGCGTCGGGTGCGCTGCCGGAATCCGCCGCGCCGCCTGCATTGGGGGCATTGCCAGGGGCAGCCGCGCCGCTTTCGCTGGGCGCAGGTGCTACATCCGCTTGTCCGCCGGCGTTCTTGCTTTGGCCGGGATCGGCCGCGCCGCTGGCGCCGGGTGCTTCGCCTGCAACAGCTTGGCTGCCGTCGCCGGACGCATTGCCGGGATCCGCTTGGCCGCTGGCGCTCGTGCCGCTGTCGACGCTCGACGAGTTCCCGGAGCTCGAAGGCGTATCTGCAGCGGGTGAGCTTGGCGGCTGGGAAGCATCGCCGCTTGGAGAGGATGATGAGTCGGTCGATTCGGATGTGACGGGCGAGCCCGAAGGACTATCGGACGGGGTGACATGATTCCCTCCGTTCTGGCCGGAACATGCGCTCAGCATGATTCCCAAGGCGATCGTAAGCGACAGCAACGTGGCGGTACGTTTCTTCATGCGGTACAGTCATCTCCTATTTTCTCTTTTTTTGGACTTCGGAGCTAGAGACGTAAGGAAGCTGGAAAATGTTTCACTTTTGCAAATGTCCTATTGACCGGCCCCCAAGAAGAAGAGTACACTCTTTCCAATATTTATAATATTGGGAGGCATATCCGTCAGGGACAATCTCCCGATGATTGCGGATTCTATTTTTGAGGTGGAAGCATAATGAACATTAGAACCGAGATTCATAACGGCGTGGAACTGGCTCTCATCGACAGCGACGAAATGCTGATCGTCGACGTTCCGTCCGCTCTGGATCTGATGGCTACGGTGTGGCATCAATCCGGGAGCAATCGAATGGTTTTGGATAAATCGGCCATTCATGAGGACTTCTTTGAACTGAGATCGGGACTTGCAGGGGAGATCATCCAAAAATTCATCAATTACCGGATGAAAGTCGCGATTGTCGGCGACTTCTCCGTCTATTCCAGCAAGAGCCTGAAGGATTTCATCTATGAGTGCAACAAGGGAAACGATCTTTTTTTCTTGCCGACCGAGCGGCAGGCTATCGAAAAATTAAGCCAATAGGAGGCAACGAATGAACCCGCCCAAGCATATCGTATCGGCCGCCGCCATTGTTTTGAACGATCGGAACGAAATTTTGCTTATCAAGGGACCCCGAAGAGGCTGGGAGATGCCGGGCGGGCAGGTGGAGGAAGGAGAGTCGCTGACGCAAGCGGCCATCCGGGAGACGAAAGAAGAAGCGGGAGTCGATATTGAGATCATTCGCTTCTGCGGGATCTATCAGAATATAGGAAAAGGGATATGCAACACCTTGTTCCTGGCGAGATACGTGAGCGGGACTCCGATCCCTACGAACGAGAGTTTGGAATCGGGCTTTTTCCCCATTGAACAGGCATTGCAGATGGTCACATGGCAAAATTTCCGGGAGCGGATCGAGGCTTGTCTCAAGTCCGACGGAGCGCCGGTGTTCGTAGAATTTTAAATAAAGGAGAAGCGAGGGATATAGATGTCGAACGCCGTATTGTCCGGACCTTCCATGGTATTGCTGGTACGGGATTTGGAAAAGTCTGTTGCGTTTTATAAGCGGCTTGGATTTCAGTATGAGCTTGTCGGCGGACCGTCGGTCCAGCATGTCCATATGACACGAGACTCGATCGTCTTTATTCTGCATCCTGCCGCAAATCCGGAAGAGGTCAGGCCCTCATCGTCCGTTGAAGGCGGATTGTATTTTGATGCATTCTGCTACGGCGATGTCCGGAAGTTGCTGGAAGAATTTCGGGAGGCGGGAATCGAAATCGTGAATGGGCCTGATTTAAACGACTTCTTCAGCGAATTTACGATTCAGGACCCTGACGGATATCGAATCGCTTTTGGCGGATAAGCAAACGGAGGGTCTCTATGAATACCGTTATCTATATGGTTCGGCACGCCGAATCGCCCTATTCGGAAGGGACGGAAAGAACGCGAGGGCTCACGGCTCAAGGCAAGTTGAAGGTCGAGAAGGTAACGGAAATCCTCAAGAAGGAAGGAATCGATGCGGTGGTCTCAAGCCCCTATGCCCGAGCCGTCATGACCGTTCAAGGGCTGGCCGATCATCTAAACGTCGAGGTTGAGCTTTTCGAAGATTTACGGGAACGTCATTTTTCCGGAGATGACTACAAAATAAGCGACGACCGGTTTATGGATGTCATCAGGGAGCTGTTCCAAGACCCTGAATCCGCTCTGCCGGGTGGAGAGTCGAACAAGGCGTGCCAAAGAAGGGCGTTAGACGCATTAAAGCCTATTTTGGAAAAATACGCGGGGAAAAGAGTGGCCATCGGAACGCACGGCAACGTAATGACCTTGATGATGAATCACTTCGATCCCGGTTATGGCTTCGAATTCCTCGATCGAACAACGAAGCCCGATCTTTACAAAATGGAATTTGAAGATTCGGTACTGGTACGGGTAGCTAGATTGTGGGAGGAGAAGGCGTATGAACCTGGCCAATAAAATTACCGTTATCCGAATTTTATTGATTCCTTTCCCGGTCTTTCTTCTGCAGCCTAATCCTTACTGGCTGGCTCACAAGATCCCTTTCTTTGCTCATCTCCGTCGTTCTGATTATGCTTGTTTTGTTGCATAGGGTATCCGGCTGGGCGGTGATCGTCATCATCGGAAGGGAGATCCTTGTCACCGCCATACGATCCGTCGCTTCTTCGCAGGGGATCGCATTGGCGGCGGACAAGCTCGGCAAATTGAAAATGGTGCTTCAGGTCGTCGCCATTACGGCGATTTTACTCCGCAACTACCCTTTTACGCTGCTGCTGGACTTTCCGGTGGATCAAATCTTGATGTGGATGGCCGTGTTCCTGACCCTTTACTCGGGTTATCGCTATATCAAAACGAATTACCGGACGCTTCAATTGAATTCATAGGGCGACCCGTTTAGAGAATTCTGCGCGCCGTCACGAACCGGTCTTTCCATTGTCCGTCGAATTTCTCGAAATGAACGCCAAGTGTCTTCGAATAAGTATGAAGAAGCTGGCCGTCTCCCGCATAGATGGCCACATGGCCGATATCCAGTCCGCGGGCGCTGAAGAACAGCAGATCTCCTTTCTGCAAGTCGTCGATCGAGACTTCTTTCCCGACTTTGGCTTGATCGTAGGAGACGCGAGGCAAGTCGATGGATAAAGCCTGCTGGAACACGCGCTTGACGAACGACGAGCAATCGAACGTGTCGGTCTGGTCGGATGAGGCACCGAATTCGTAAGGCGTTCCCAAATATTCGCTTCCGGCGGCGATCAGCTCGTCGGCTTGCTTGTCGGTCAAGGACGCGCTTCCGTAATCGGTATACTTCGGCTTCGCGGAGAGAAAATCGATCTCGCCGTTCTCCGTTTGTACTTCGAGCCAATCGGCGTCGATCTCGCGAATGACGTGGATGTGCGTGCCGGTCGGCAGCAGGCGGACGATGTTGGAGTCCGATGCCGAATCGGGCGTGCTGCGAAGGTTGGCGCCGTATTCCACATTCGTCTCATACGTTTTGGCGGACGAGATCGAGATCGTTCGCGAATACGAATGCCATTTGACGACATTGCCGAGCGATTCGCTAAAGAAGCGCAGCGGTACCATCGTCGTTCCGTTCACGGTTTGACCCGGGGTCGACAGGGCCAGCTGCCGGCCATCCTCGTAAGCGACATCGCTTCCTATCCGGTATGTAAGTTCAACGTCATTCTTCGTTGCGGTTACCGTTTTCGTCCCTGCATCCCATGACACCTTGGCGCCTTCCGATTCCAGGATCGCCCGCATGGGGACCAGACTTTGGCCGCTGACGATCACGGGGTCGACCGGCAGGGGAAGGAGCTTCCCGTCCAGGTAAACCGGGGGCGGCGGGCTCGACGCGGCCGCTGCCGGGTTCACGTGAAGCAGCAGCGCGGTCAGCGACGCGGCCGAAGCTATTTTTACCAACGTTACGCTTTTCAAAGTCGCATACCTCCTTAGCATCTATAAATTGGGACGCGGAAAATGGCATAGAGTTCCGTGGAACTTTATGGAAACGGCAAGCCGCGATGATCGCGGGAAGGGAATGAGAGCGGGCCGTCGTTTTCGACGGTCTATTTTTTTGGCCGGGCGGCACTTGGAGGGGGAGGATTAGATATATACAATATGAATTAATGATACTGAAGAAGAGTTGAAGTCGGTCGATTCCGTCTCACTAAAAGATGCTGTAAATAGGCCGGAATGCAGGATGTAAGTCCCGATGATTTGCTCGAATTATGTTGTATTATGAGAACTTTTGTAGAATGTCTTGAATTGTAATGAAAAACATATTAAATATGATTTGTAATCCTCGATTGCTTGCTGTTTGACTCGGCTGTCGGAGGAGGTGAACCGGGGAAGGTTTGGACGAAAGCTCCACCATTTCTCAAGATGAGGTGATCCGTTGTGATTCGAAAGAAGCTTGCGGCCATGAGTCTCGTCTTATTATTCGCAATGCCACTCGCCGCCTCCGCCGAACCGGCAGCGCAGCCGGCGGCGCAACCGCAGTCGAATTCCATCTCCTGGCCCCAGAATCAGGAGCTGCCGAGCTTCGCCAAGGTCAAAAAGCTTGAAGTCGCGGACGTTTATGACGCGCCCGGGGATATCAAGCTGATGCTGTCCACCTTGCAGGGGATCGTGAACCGGAAGGAACCTCGCGTCTACTTGCTCGAGAGCCAGGAAGAAGGCAAGCTCACCTGGCTGAACGACTTGAAGATTCCGTACGCCTTGCACGACGACTATTGGGACCTCGTATCCACGTTCAAAAAAGAAGTGAAGGGCATCATCGTTTACGATCCGAATTTGCCGGACTCGATCAACGTGGCGACGACGCTCGCCGGTCTGAAGGACGCCGTCGTTGCGAGCCCGGAGCTGGCGCAGAAGCTGACGGCCGCACCCTACAGCCTGCCGGTGCTCGACGATCTGCAGGGCCGTTTCAAGGATCGGCTGGACGCTTATTCCTGGGAATATGACAATCTGTGGAGCCAGACCACTCACCGGATGCTGATCGGTCTCAGTCCCGACACGTCCATTCGGCTTCCGTCCGACAACTTCGCTTCCTTCCAGACGATCGCCCAAGAGACGACGCAGGAGCGAGACGCCAAAAACCGGAAGGTGTACGATCTCGATCTGTCCCAGTTCCTCGGCAAGGATTCCGTCTTCCTGCGGTTCCAAGACGCCTTCACCCAGGACGGCTGGGGACCCGCCGTGCATGAAGTAACGGTCAAGGCGGACGGCCGGGAAATCGCTCATTTCCTTCCGGGCACCCCGGATGAACAGCCGTTCTTGTTCGACAGCGGCAACTCGCAGATCTCCACGGGCAGCGGGGGTCACCGCTTCGCCGACAACGGCCGGTATTTCGTTTACAAATTCACGCCGCCTGCCGGAACGAAGCAGCTGACCGTTTCCGTCGACATGTGGAACCAGTTCCTCGTATCCGCGAGCAACGTTCAGCCGCTCTCTTCCGATGCGAAGGAGCCGTACGGCTACCTTCGCGACTATGCGGTCGCGAACAAGGCGATGGTGTTCTGGCTCGGCACGAGCGATCCGGGCGAGCAGGCGCTCTTCGAGAAAATCCTGTCGGACGTTGAGCCGGGAACGCCTTATCTGGGCTGGTTCAGCGACGACGTCTCGGGCGAATTCAGCGGCGTCGAGCTGACCTCGAGGCACGGCGTATACGTGCTGGCTTCGGACTGGTTCAGCAACATGACCGTCTTCTCGGGCACGAAAGCGAAACAGGCCGATCCGAAACCGGTCAAAGCGCCGCAGCTCGAGAACAAAATTTACGTGACGTACACGTTCGGCGAAGGCGACAACCTCCAGTACAACGAGCACCATATGCGCAATCTGTGGGAGGATCCGAACCGCGGCAAAGTGCCGATCAACTGGACGTCGAGTCCGCTTCTGTACGATGCCGCTCCCGCCATTCTGAACCACTATCTCGATACCGCGACGGCTAACGACCAGCTCGTCGCAGGGCCGTCCGGCGCCGGTTACTTCTATCCGAACGTCTGGCCGGAAAACTCGTTCGCGAATTTCCTGAAATCGACCTATTCGTATCTGAAAAAGACCGGCATGACGATCCCGTTCGTGCTGAACCGGATCAGCAGCCAGGACGTGCCGCTCAGCGACTCGGCCGCCGCCGCTTACCGCGACCAATATCGCGTCCCGGGCGTGCTTCTCGCCTATAACAATTCGAACGAGGTCGAGATCCAGGACGGCCTGCCGGTCACGACGATGAGAGGAATCAGCACCGTCGCGGACGGGCAAAAGCTTCTGTCCGACATCAAGTCCAAATGGGACGGGAAGTCCCCGCAGTTCGTGTCCATCTCCGTATCGGCCTGGAACATGACGCCGACGGACGTGCTCGCGCTGAACGACTCGCTCGATTCGGATTATCAAGCCGTGCTCGCCGATCCCTTCTTCGCGCTGATCCGCGAAGCGAACGGCCTGCCGAAGCACTGACGTAACGGTCCCAGCGAACAACCGAAAGCCCGGAATCCGTTTCCAATCGGATTCCGGGCTTTTCACTATCAGCGGGAAGCAAAATCAACGCGAAATTGGGATTCGCTGAGCCCAAGCGCTTTTTCAAGCAAGCTTCGGAATCCGTTCCCTTTGGGCTCCATAGCCCAATACCTTTGATCCTTAATTTGGACTTGTCGGCATCCCGTTGCGCTTACCAACGCCGAGGAAACCGTAGTGGTTCCATATCGAAAATCAAGCTCATACTGCACTCCGTTATCGGCAGGGCATGAAATGGGTTGTCGGGGAAAAGGAGGCAGGTCCGAAAGCTTGCCGTAGATCTCCTGAACTTTGCCCTTATCGTCTATGGTTTTTTCGAATCCGAGCTCTGTCTGATGCAGGGGGTCCAATCGTTTCACTGCGAGCTTGTCGGGCTGAGCGTAATCGCGGAACCAGCCGTCCAACGCTTCGGCTAGCGAGTCATTCGCCTTGATCGGCGTCGTGCCGACCCGGGTGGGCGTAAGGCCGAAGAGGCGGGAGTCTCCCGCATAGACCGTTGCCGAATACAAAGAGCCGCTATGATCCTTAGGATCCGAGTCCGTCGTCGCCATGATGCGGCCGATCGTCCCGAGCCTCCGCGCGATGTCCCCGCTGTCGGTAACCGTGACCCGATTTCCGTCCGCGCTCAACAGCTCCACCCGGTTCGCATCCTGGATTTGTGCCGGATAGTACCCGCCGATCGGGCGCGTGACTTCGGCTTTGGAGCCGGCGGCACATCCGGCGAGAGCCGCGGCGCAGCCTAGCGCGAGCAGTGCCGCCCATAATCTTCGACTCATCCGCTCAACCCCTTTGACTCTTTTTGCCTTCTGACGGCTGTTTTTGGAAAAAGGTTGCGGATCGATCGGGAGTGTAGCTCCGCCGAGCCCGGCGTTACCCTTTCGGAACGCTGCGGTATTCGGTGGGGGACACGCCCATCAGCTTCTTGAACATGCGCGAAAAGTAATACGGATCGCTTATTCCGACCTCGGAGGCGATCTCCTTCACGGACATGCCGGTCAGGCTGAGCAGCTGGCCGGCTTTTTGCATTTTGAGACGCAAATAGTAATCGACCGGAGGGAAGCCCGTCTCCTGCTTGAACAAGTAAATCAGATGCTGCCTGGAAAGGCCCGTGTGGGCGGCAAGCTCCGCCAGCTTGACCGACGAATGCAGCCGGTCGTTCATATAGCGGATCGCCCGTTCCAGGTCCTCGTCGCGTTTGCGCCGGCGGTTCGAGCCGTCGGTTCCGAGACCGATCGCGCCCAGCAGCTGGCCGAGCGTCCGGGAGATCTGGACCTGGACCGGCAGCGAATAAGGCTTGTCCGCGATCAGCCCGTAGCAGCGCTCGAACGATTCCAGGAAAAGAGTCTGCAGCGCCGCCGGAACGACCGCAGGCTGTCCGCCCAAGCCATAGAGGCGCAGAAAGGAAGCGGTCTGATCTCCCCGCAGGTGAAACCAGTATATACTCCATGGAGACTCGGCGGAGGCGCCGTACCGATGCGGTACGCCCGCCGGAACGACAGCCAGCTGACGCCCGGTCAGCGGGAACGATCTGCCCTCCAGCTCCACCCAGCCCGACCCGTCCGCGCAATAAATGACGATATGCGAATCGCAGCCCGCCGGCCGCTCCCGATAATGATGGCGGGCATGCGGGAAGTAGCCGATGTCGCTGACATAGAAACCTCTGGTGAGCTCGAACGACGCCAGCTCGGCGTTCAAATATTCCGGCAGCACGAACAGCTTCTGTTCGGGAAAGCCTTCGGGCTTCTGAATCTCTTCCAAGTTGTCCACCTCCATCTTGTTGGCCTTACCCCGGGACTTGTTCCGGGGGCATGTTCTCAGGGGCTCTGTTCCCGGGGGCTCCCCCAAAAGTACCTGGAATCGGCTACAAAGCATCACGTCACTTTTGGGGGTTAATTTATCGGGCGCTCCCCCAAAAGTACCCGGAATAAGCTGCGAAGCATCACGTCACTTTTGGGGGTTTATTCAGGGGGCTCCCCCAAAAGTACCTGGAATCGCCTACGAAGCATCACGTCACTTTTGGGGGTTCCATCAGACTATTGTCCATCATAATCCGAATTCCGTCAATTGGCGCGAGGCAGGTCATGGCGTACGATTAAACTAATCAGACGGAGGAGGGATTATGATGCATCGACAGGCTTCGGAGAAGGCGGTCCGGATCTGGGAAGAGGACGTGTCCATTCCGACTTACGGCACCGGCGCCCCCGACCGCAACCCGATGTTTTTGGAGAAGCGGGTGTACCAAGGAAGCTCGGGGAGGGTTTATCCGCACCCGGTCATCGACAAGATCGAAGACGAGAAGAAGCCGCAGACTTATCGGCTCGCCATCCTGGAGAACGAGTACGTTCGCATCGAGATCATGCCGGAGCTCGGCGGGCGCATCTACCGGGCGCTGGACAAGACGAACCAATACGACTTCGTCTACTACAACCGGGTCATCAAGCCGGCGCTGGTCGGACTCGCAGGGCCGTGGATCTCCGGCGGCATCGAGTTCAACTGGCCGCAGCATCACCGTCCGAACACGTACGGGCCGGTCGAGTACAAGCTCGAAGAGCGCGAAGACGGCAGCGCCACCGTATGGGTGAGCGAGATCGACCGCATGTACGGAACGAAGGTGACGGCGGGCTTCAGCCTGCATCCGGGAAAAGCGTACCTCGAAATCTCGGCCCAGCTCTACAACCGCACGCCCGAGCCGCAGACGTTCCTTTGGTGGGCGAACCCGGCCGTCGCGGTGAACGATCATACGCAGTCGGTTTTCCCGCCGGACGTCACCGCCGTCTTCGACCATGGCAAGCGAGACGTCTCGCGGTTCCCGATCGCGACCGGCACGTATTACAAGATGGACTACTCCGCAGGCGTCGACATCTCGCGCTACCGCAACATTCCGGTGCCGACGTCTTATATGGCCTACAAATCCGACTACAATTTCGTCGGAGGCTACGACCACAACGTGCAGGCGGGCTTGCTGCACGTTGCCAACCATCACGTCTCGCCGGGCAAAAAGCAATGGACCTGGGGCAACGGAGAATTCGGGCAGGCTTGGGACCGCAACCTGACGGACGAGGACGGACCTTACATCGAGCTGATGACCGGCGTCTACACGGACAACCAGCCGGACTTCACATGGCTCGCTCCTTACGAGGAGAAGTCGTTCACCCAGTATTTCATGCCGTACAAGAACATCGGCGTCGTCAAAAACGCCTCCATCGACGCGGCCGTCAATCTGGAAGTCGACGACCGGACGCGGGAAGCGACCGTACAGGCTTACGCGACTTCGGCGTTCGAAGGGGCGACCGTGGAACTGAAGGGCAGGAAGCGGGTTTACGTGAACGAGAGCGTAACGCTGTCCCCGGTATCGACCTTCAAGTCGGTCGTCACGCTCGATGAAGACGATCGGGCGCATGATCTGACCGTAACGGTTCGGACCGCCGACGGGAAGCTGCTCGTCAGCTATCGTCCCGCCGCGCCGTCGATCGAGGAGGTGCCGGAAGCGGCGAAGCCGCTGCCGGAACCGCAGGAGCTGCGGACGAACGAGCAGCTTTATCTGGCCGGACTGCATCTGGAGCAGTACCGCCATGCGACGTTCGAGCCGGAGGCTTATTACCTCGAAGGGCTGAGACGCGATCCGAGCGATATCCGCATCAACGTCGCGTACGGCACGCTGCTGCTGCGAAGAGGTCAGTTCGGCATGGCCGAGGAGCACTTCCGCCGAGCGGTGAAGTCGCTCACCTGGCGCAATCCGAACCCGTACGACAGCGAAGCGCTTTATCAGCTCGGCTTTGCGCTGAAGCTGCAAGGAAAGGACGAGGAAGCGTTCGCCGCCCTGTATAAGTCGACTTGGTCGGCCGCTTGGCAGGACGCCGGATACTTCACGCTGGCCCAGATCGCGGCGGCGCATGGCTCCTATGAAGAAGCTTTCGAACTGATCGAGCGCGCGCTCGTCCGCAATGCGCGCAATTATAAGGCGCGTCACCTGAAAGCGGCGCTGCTGCGCAAGCTGGGCCGCTTTCAGGACGCTTCCGATTATGCGGCCGAGACGCTGGCGATCGACGTGGCGGATTTCGGCTCGGCCAACGAGCGGGTTCTCGCTTGCCGGGTATCCGGGGACGCCTCGGGAGCCTCGGCTGTGCTCGCGGAGCTGAACCGCCTGATGCACGGAGACGCGCACAACTATTTGAATCTGGCGGCCGACTACGCGTTCGCCGGCTTGTTCCGGGAAGCGATCGAGGTGCTGAACCGGATCGTGCCGGACGCATCCGCAGAAGCTTATCCGATGGTTCTCTACACGCTCGGCTACCTGCACGAGCGCTGCGGAGACGCGGCGGAAGCGGCGCGTTACCGAGCCGCCGGCCGCGCGGCGAAGGCGGACTACTGCTTCCCGAACAGCTTGTTCGATCTGCTCGTGCTGGAGAGCGCGATTCGCGCCGATGCCGCGGACGACAAGGCGAATTATTATCTCGGCAACTGGATGTACGACAAGAAGCGGCACGAGGAGGCCATTGCGGCGTGGGAAGCGTCCCGAGCGGCGAACGACGCCTTCCCGACCGTTCATCGCAATCTGGCGCTCGCTTATTACAACAAGCAGGGCGATCCCGAACGGGCGCTGGCTTCGCTGGAGAGAGCTTATTCCCTCTGCGAAGAGGACGCGCGCGTCCTGTACGAGCTGGATCAGCTTTATAAGAAGCTGGGCGAGGCTCCGGAGAAACGCTTCGAACGGTTATCGGCGCGCAAGCCGATCGTCGGGAAGCGGGACGACCTGTATCTTGAATTCGTAACGCTTCTGAACGCGCTCGGCCGTCATGACGAAGCGATGAGCGCACTCGCACACCGCAAGTTCCATCCGTGGGAAGGCGGCGAAGGCAAGGCGACCGGACAGCATGTAACGTCGCACGTCGAGGCTGCGAAGCGGGCGATCGCCGAGCGGCGGTTTGAAGAAGCGGTCATCTGCCTGAAGGCTGCGCTGGTCTACCCGGACAACCTGGGAGAAGGCAAGCTGACCGGCGCGCAGGAGAACAACGTCTATTATTACTTGGGGCTGGCCAATGAGGGGCTCGGACGGAAAGAAGAAGCCGAAGAGAGCTTCCGGGCCGCCTCCCAAGGGCTGGAAGAGCCGGCCAGCGCGATGTACTATAACGACCAGCCGCCGGATATGATTTTCTACCAAGGATTGGCCTGGAGCAAGCTCGGCGTCGAAAAGGAAGCGAAGCGCCGGTTCAACAAGCTGATCGACTACGCCGAAAAGCACTTGAACGACGACGTAAAGTTCGATTACTTCGCCGTCTCGCTGCCGGACTTCCTCGTGTTCGAGGACGACTTGAACCGCCGGAACCGGATTCATTGCCGGTACATGCGCGGTCTCGGCCTGCTCGGCCTCGGCCGCGATGACGAAGCGGCCGAGGAGCTGCGGCAGGTGCTGGCGATGGACGCGAATCATCCGGGCGCCCGGATCCATCTGGCGCTGATCGGTTAAATAGGGCTTCCCGCACCAGGACGTACTGCTTCGGCAGCAAGCGCCCTGGAGGTGCGGGAAGTTTTTTTGCAAGACGGTCCGATGGTGTTGCGAGCGCTTGCCTGAATGATACAATGGAGTGGACAACTAGAAAGGTTCGGCTCATGCGGCTCGAACAGGAAATTCTCCTTTTATCATGCATAGAATGACCGTTTGGGCCCAATGAACCGGAAAATCTCCTTTTCATTCGATCGGATCGCGCCTATTCTCGTCCGGGAACGGAGATATAGGGAGGTTTTCCGTTCCAATCGCATATTTCGGCGCTGGAGGCCGGATTGGATGGAGATTTCCCGGTTCGCGGTCATTCGGCGACGGAAACGGCTCTAAGATTCGGGAATTCCGGGAATTCACCCGGGGCTGGGCGAACAGCGCGTACGGGATCCGGCTGGAAGACGGAAGGCAAGTCGTGTTGAAGGCGCGGCCGCCGGCTTCGATCGGGTTCATGCGCTGCGAAGTCGATCTGATGAGGACCGAAGTATCGGCGATGAGACGGTTGTCGGCCGCGGACCCGACGTTTTCCGTTCCGCGCATCCTCCTGTACGACGACTCGTTGGAACGGCTCCCCGTCGAATATTTTATTATGGATCATGTTAATAGCAGGATTGAAACGATTTGCGGAATGACCCGATTGCGTTCGAACAGGCTCGGAGCTCCGATTACAAAAGGAGGAATGAGGAGTGGTTCAAATGTCCGGAGAAAAGAGAATCGATACGGCGTCAAGGGTGATTCGGGCAACGCCGCGAACGATTTACAAGGCCTTCGTGAATCCGGAAGATTTGGTCAAATGGCTGCCTCCGGAAGGAATGAAGGGACAGATCGAAACATTCGACGCGCGAAGCGGCGGATCTTACAGGATGTCCCTGACTTACCTGAACGCGGACCATGCCACGGCCGGCAAGACGTCCGAGGATACCGACGTTGTCGAGGGCAAATTCCTCGAGCTGGTTCCCGATGAGCGAATCGTTCAGCTCGTGCAGTTCGAATCGAACGATCCCGCATTCGCCGGAGACATGATCATGACGTGGAGCTTGTCTCCCGTTCCGGAAGGCACCGAAGTGACCATCGTCTGCGAGAATGTTCCCGAAGGCATTCGTCCGGAAGACCACGACATCGGATTGAAATCCTCCTTGGCGAATCTCGCCTCATTCGCGGAATGAAAAACAGACCCAAGCCGAGCCCGAAGGGGTCCAGGCTTGGGTCTGCCGCTTGTTAGAGGCTTGCGATGCGGTTACAGCTCGATAAAATCGTGACGGTACTTCTCGTAATCGGCCGCCTTGCATTCCAGCGTCAGCCGGGTGCCGTTCTCTTCGTAAGCGGTCGATTCGATGTGGGCATGCTTGTTGAAGTAAGCGACCAATCGGCCCTGATCGAACGGAACGAGAATTTCCCGCCGGACGTATCCGCCAAAGATTCGCCCGCGGATTTGTTCGGTCAACGTCTCGATGCCGACCTTCCGTTTGGCGGAGAGATAAACGCCGTCGCTCTCCGAGCGCGGATAAGGCTCGTCGGTCAAATCCGTCTTATTGAACGCATAAAAAGCCGGGATCCGGTCCGCTCCGAGTTCCTTCAGCGTTTCGTTGGTGACGGCGATTTGCTCCTGATACGTCGGATGGGAGCGATCGACGACGTGAACGAGCAGATCGGCTTCGGCGACTTCCTCCAGCGTCGAACGGAACGCTTTGACCAGGTGGTGCGGCAGCCGGCTGACGAATCCGACCGTGTCCGCGAGCAGGAACGATTTGCGATCGGGCAGCTCGATGCTGCGCACCGACGTTTCCAATGTGGCGAACAGCATGTCTTTGGCGAGCACCTGCTTCGCCGAGCCGGGATCGAACGTTTCCAGTACGGCGTTCATCAGAGTCGATTTGCCCGAATTGGTATAGCCGACAAGACAGACGACCGGGACCTCGTTTTTCTTCCTGCGCTTGCGCTGGACTTGACGCCGGGCGACCAGCTTCTCAAGCTCGGACTGCAGCGCGGCGATTCGTTCCTCGATTCGGCGCCGGTCGAGCTCCAGCTTGGTCTCGCCCGAACCGCGGTTTCTCAGCCCCGAACCGCCTCCTTGCCGGCCGAGCGACTCGCGCAAGCCTACCAGCCGCGGCAGCATATACTGCAGCTGAGCGACTTCCACCTGGAGCTGAGCCTCCCTTGTCTGAGCCCGTTCCGCGAAAATATCCAGGATCAGCAAGGTGCGGTCGATCACCCGCCGCTCCAGCGCCGCCTCCAGGTTGCGAAGTTGGGAGGGGGACAGCTCGTCGTTGAAAATGGCGGTCGACGCTCCCGCCGCTTCCAGCAGCGCCTTCAATTCTTCCACTTTTCCGCGTCCGATGTAATGTGAAGGGTTAATGTGCGCCGACTTCTGGCTGAGCTCGCCGGCCGCCTCGATGGCGCAAGCGTCCGCCAGGTTGCGCAGTTCTTCCATGGAATAAGCGAAGTCGGCCTGATGGGGCAGCTGAACGCCGACGATAACCGCTTTGTGCCGCGTTTGTTCCATATGCTTTTCATCCTCTCCTGATAAAAATGCTAAACAAAAAACACAGGCTGCTCGCCTGTGTGAGAAGATGAACCGGAGAATTCGGGAAGAAGATCCGCGGGGAGCGCAAACTCCCCGCCGCCGTTCCGGATCAAGCGGAACGGCGAAGCGGCAGACGCGAAAATACCGAGAAGGCAATTCATGTCGCCATGAATGCCTTGCTTCGCGAATGGGGCGCTATGGACAGACCGAATCTGAGTTCTCTGCACACAGGCAGAACCTTGGCGCTAATCAATTAGCCGCGCAAAGACCGAACCCGGATCCAATCTATCACACGTACCCCTCCGTTCCTGGAAATTAGCAAGAGTTTATCACAATCGCGAGCGCAAGGCAATTCCTGGTGCGGATTTTGGGCCCGGGGCTTGCTTGTTTTTGAAATATTGAAATGTTAAAATCCTTGTGATTTCATTCATGAAACGTTAAAGGAGGGCTCGATCTGGCGACGATCAAGGATGTGGCGCTGCGCGCGGGGGTATCCGTCGGGACGGTATCCAACGTGCTGAACGGCCACACGAACAACGCGGATTTAATTGCCAAGGTAGAGTCCGCCATGAAAGAGTTGAATTACCGGCCGGACGCGAACGCCCGCAGCCTGAAGAGCACGACGAGCAACGAAGTGGCTCTCGTTCTGCCGAACGTCGTCCATCCGGATATGCAGACTCTGCTTCACACGATCGAGCTGGAGCTCCGGGAGAGAGGCTACAATCTGCTGCTGAAGATTAGCCAGAACAACCCGATTCTGGAGCGCATCTGCGTGGAGCAGTGCCTGGAACAGCGGGTGGAAGGCATCATCGCGTATACCGGCTCGCCGGTGGAAGATTTGCTGGACATCGTAGGAGGAACGAGACCGATTGTGTTCATCGGCAAGCGCAGCCGGCAGAGCGCGATGGCAGATTCCATTCTGATTCAATACGAGAAAGCGTTGGAGGAAGCGATCGCGCGGCTGCGGCGGCAGGGCGTCTCCGAGGTCGGATTGATCCTGGAGCGGGAGATGATGAACGGCAGCGGCGCGACGGAGATTTACGGCCGCTATTATTCCCGCCCGGACCATATACGCGCGGTCGATTACGGCAAGGAACGGGGATTCCAGGCGGCTTACGAGCTGCTGCACCGCAACGAACGCATGGGCGCGATCGTCACGGGCAACTATCTGATCTCGGAGGGAACCCGGAAGGCCATCCGGCTGCTTCGCCGGGAAGAAGTGGCCCATATCACGTTCAAAGAGCAGAATTGGATCGAGGATGAGGGGAATTACGCGGCGACGATCGGGGTTCCGTTCCGGAAAGTCGCAGAGTCCGCGGTCCGGAAGCTGATGGGCGCGATCGCCAGCCCGAACGCTTACGAGCCGATCACGGAAAGGTTCGAGGCGGAATACGCGGAGACCGTGCCGCTTCTCGCGAACCTGGACCGGAGCCGGTCAACCGGCCATCCGCTGCGGCTGGCGATGTTCGATTGTCCGGCGGCCCACAGCCTGCGCATGCTCTCGGAGCTGTACACGAGGGAGACAGGGACGCGGATCGAACTCGAGATGCTCGCTTACAACGAGCTTCTTGACAGGCTTTACGCGCCGGAGTCCGGGCGGGGAGCGCCCGACGGCTTCATGATGGACATCGCCTGGATCGACCGGCTGGTGAAGGACGGAATCGCAAGACCGCTAGGCGATCTGATCTCCGGACGGGACGGATACTTCGCGGATTTCGTACCCGGCATGCTCAAGGAGTACGCGATGCAGGAGGACGAGCTGTACGGGGTGCCCTTCATGTCCGGTACGCAGCTGCTTTTTTTTCAGAAGGATCTGTTCGAGAACCCGAATCTGCGTCGCCAGTTCAAGCGCACGTACGGGACGGAGCTGCTTCCTCCCGCCACATGGGCGGAGTTCAATCTGGTCGCGGAGTTCTTCACCCGGGAATGCAACGAGAAGTCTCCCGTCAAATACGGCTACGCGGGGGTCCAGGGGGCCAACGTGAACACGGCGATCTCGTTCCTGAACCGATTATGGGCCTATTCGAGCGACGTCTTCTCGGAGGACGGTTCCGTAATCGTAAACAGCGGCAATTCACTTTCCGCGCTCAAAAATATGACCAAAAGCTATCAATACGTGCCTCCGGGCGCCATGACCACGTGGGACGACACGGTGGCGAGCTTCGAATCGGGCGATGTCGCCATGGTCGTGCTGTACGATTCCCATGCGGTGGAGATCAACGATTATACAAAGTCCAAAGTGGCGGGCAATATCGGCTACTCGCTGATTCCGGGAAGAACGCCGGTTCTGGGGGGATGGAGCCTGGGCGTGAGCCGAAGCAGCCGGAACGGGGAGGCCGCCGCGGATTTTCTGTTCTGGGCGTGCAGCAACGAAGCCGCGATTCCCGGCTCCCTTCTGGGGGGTTCGACGCTGCGGCAGGATTACTACACCATCCGGGATCTGGAAAATTTGTACCCGTGGAAATCGCTGCTGCTCGAAAGCTACGGAATCAGCCGCAAAAGGCGGGTGCCGCCGGCATACCGCGGGCTCGAGCGCGGAAGCGACGTCTACAACGGCGTCGTCGCCGAGGAGATCGACAAGGCGATCCGGGGAGCGTGCAGCGAGGAAGAGGCGCTGGCCAACATGGAGCGCAGGCTGCGCGCGATGGGGAGCGGCCGGGAAGCGACGGCTGGCCGGGAAAGTTAGGCCCGACTGCGGAAGACAAAATCATGGTTCCATTGAAAGCCGCAATCATCGCGGCTTTTTTATTTGATGGGAACAAAATTTATGGGCACGTTCGAGTCAGAAAAGAAGCCGCTCTTGACGAACATGGAAAATAAAGCTTGAAATATACACTAATCCGAGTATAATACTTATAATAAAACCTAACGCCGTTGACCGGACGAACCGGAGACGCCTTTTTCCTTTATAAGGGAAGATGCGTCTTTTTTGCGTTAGTCCGCCCAATTGGTTAATTAAATTTATTAATCAAAGAGAGGGACGAAGATGCTTGAACACAGGTCTTCCTGCTGCAGTATCGGAAGGGGGCAGGCCTTGCCTCAAGCGGCGAAAGCTGCTGACCGGCTTTTATTCAATACGAAGAGTAAGGATGGCATGGCGTATTTGAAGGGTGGCATCTTCCTCATGGGAACGGATGACGAGGAAGGGTTTCCGGATGACGGGGAAGGTCCCGTAAGAGAGGTTGAACTTTCCCCATTCTACATCGATCCCGAGGCGGTCACGAACGAGAAATTCGCGGAGTTTGTCGAGGACACGGGTTATGTAACGGAAGCGGAACAATTCGGTTGGTCGTTCGTGTTCCATCTATTCGTTACGGAAGAAGTGAAAAAGAACGATGCTCGCGTCGTTCCGGGAACTCCGTGGTGGCTGGCCGTCAACGGCGCCGACTGGCGGAGGCCGGAAGGAGGCCGGTCGTCCTGTGAGGAGCGGATGGATCATCCCGTTATTCACATATCTTGGAACGACGCGGTCGCTTATTGTCGATGGGCCGGCAAGAGGCTGCCGACGGAGGCTGAGTGGGAGTACGCCGCGCGCGGAGGCTTGGTTCAAAAAAGATATCCTTGGGGGGATTTGCTAAAGCCGAACGGACAGCATCGATGCAACATCTGGCAAGGGGAGTTCCCGTCGAAGAACAATGCCGCGGACGGCTACGTAGGCACGGCACCGGTTCGATCTTATCTTCCGAACGGTTACGGCTTATACAACATGGTCGGCAATGTATGGGAATGGTGTTCGGATTGGTTTTCCCCTTCCGCTGCCAAGCATTCGAAGCGCAAAAATCCGAAAGGGCCGGCCATGGGATCGAACCGGGTCATGCGCGGCGGTTCCTATTTATGCCACAGCTCTTACTGCAACCGATATCGGGTGGCGGCGCGAAGCTCGAATACGCCGGACAGTTCGACGGGCAATCTCGGCTTTCGGTGCGCGGCGGACGGATGACGGGACGGGAAGAGGAAGCGGATCTCATGGTGCTGATGGGTCACAATATCTCCCGCTCCAAACAGACGAACAAGAGAACGATTCTTCGGTGCCTGCTTCGGTACGGTCCTATTTCGCGCCAGCGCATTGCGGAGATCACGTCCTTGACGCCGGCGACCATTTCCAATCTGATCTCGGAATTGATCGAGGAGAATCTGATTTTGGAGACAGGCCATCTGGAGGAATTTCGACGCCGGGCCGGACGCAAATCCGTCGCGTTGGCTTTCCATCCGCAAGCCTGCAATGCGCTTGCCGTACACATGAACGCGCGCGAAGTGCATTTCGGGCTTGCAGGCATTAACGGAACGGTTCGAACGCTGCGCCGTTACGAGATTTCGTTTGATTCGAACCAAAGCGCCTTCATCGAGAGGCTGCTTGCGGAGACGGATGCTTGCATCGCGGAGTTGAGGAAGGACTCGCTCTCCGCCATCGGCGTCGGGTTGGTCGGATTTGTAAATTTCGATACGGGGACATATCTGAGCAGGGAGCACTTGGGGTGGAAGGAAGTGCCGCTGGCCGCGCTGCTGGCAGAGAGGCATGGATTGCCCGTGTATGCGGACAACAACATTCGGACGATGGCTTTGGCGGAGAAGATGTTCGGAGTCGGGCGGACGCTTACGGACTTTCTCCTGATTTACATCGGGCCGGGGATCGGCTCCGGACTCGTCGCCGGCGACCGCCTGTACCGCGGCGGTTCGACGGGAGCGGGAGAGTTCGGCCATATGACGTATCATCCGGAAGGACCGGCATGTTATTGCGGCAATCGGGGGTGTTTGGAGAGGTATGCCTCGCTTACGGCGATTGCGGCAGAGCTACAAGTATCCGGCGTCCTGGATCCGCTGAACCTGCTGAAGCAAGGGGATCGCCAGGCGCATGAGGCGGTCGCGCGAGCGGGCCGAAGGATCGGGACGGTGCTTGCTTCTTATCTGAACATGTTCCATGTTCCGAAGGTGATCGTTGCCGGCCCGCTGGCCGGAGAATCGATACCGCTGCTCGAAGAGATTCGCCGGGAACTGTACGACAGATCCCCGCTGGCCAAGCGCGAACGAGTGGAGATCGTGGGTTCGGAATTAGGCGAAAATATCGGCTTGGTCGGAGCGGCGGCACTGGCCCTGTGGAATGAAATCTTCGAACACCGAAGGTCGGGCTGAAACAAGGAGGAAGATCATATGAGTATGGCCAACCGGGTGTCTGTCGCGGACAAACGCGCCGCTCCCCTTGTCGGTTATCGGGCGCGCCGGGAGCTTTGGTGTCTGGCTTTTATCGCCCCGCAGCTGGCTTTGTTCCTGATGTTTACGGCTTATCCCATAGTCATGAGCTATGTTTACGCCTTTTTTGATTGGGACGGATACGGACCGCCGAAAGACTATGTCGGCTTCGACAATTTTATCGAGACGGTGACGGACCCCATCTTCTGGAATGCCTTTCGAAACAGCCTGCTGTTCATGGCGTACGTAGTGGCCGTTCAAGTGCCGCTTGCGCTTCTGCTGGCCTTGTTGTTGAACGCCGAGCGGCTCCGGGGAAAAGTCTTTTACCGGACGATCTATTTCCTGCCGGTCGTAACGACGACGGCCGTAGTCGGACTGGTTATGCGGTTTATCTTCGGCGCGTACAAAGGCGTCGTCAACGAGCTGCTGATCAAGCTGGGCCTGCTGACCGCCCCGATAGACTGGCTCGGTTCGATCGATACGGCGTTTCTGGTCGTCGTGCTCGTCGGCATCTGGAAGACCTTCGGCATGAAATTGGTATATTGGCTGGCGGGGATTCAGTCGCTGCCGAAGGAGCTTTTCGAATCGGCCAGAATCGACGGCGCTTCCGGGCTTCAATTGCTAAGGTATATTACCGTTCCCTTGCTGCTGCCCGTCGGAAGCGTCATTCTGCTCATGTCCGCGGTCAACGCGCTGCATGTGTTCGACTTGGTGAAGTCGATGACGGACGGAGGGCCGGCCTTCAAAACCGACATGGTGGACGTGTACATTTACCGTTATGCCTTCTCCGGCAACGGAGGGGCGCGAGTCGGTTTCGCATCGGCCGCAGGCGTCGTGTACGGCGTTGCCGTCATGATCATTTCGCTCGCGCTCGGCTTGCTGGTCCGTTGGTCCGGCGGCCGCCGCAATGCCGCACGGCTCTAGGAGGAGATGGGAATGAACCCTGCCAGAAGAAAGAGATCGCCGGTATACGTCCTGGTGCACGTGCTGCTCTTCGCGATCGGCATCGTCTGGATATACCCCTTCATCTGGATGATCATGTCTTCGTTCAAGACGAATAACGAATATATCGTATCCGGCATCAAGCTGCTGCCGCAAAGCTTCCAGTTCTCCAATTACAAAAGAGCGTGGGAGACGGCGCATTTCTCCGTTTATTTCTGGAATAACGTCATCATCACGGTGTCCGTCGTCGTCATCGTCATTCTCGTCTGCGCGTTGACCGGCTATGCGGTCGGACGCTATCGCTTTAAGGGCCGTTTGGTGTTCGTCACCGCCGTCACGGCAACGATGTTCATGCCCAAAGGGTATACGATCATTCCAATCTACTCGCTAGTGAATTCGCTCGGGTTGAACAACTCGCTGTGGGGCGTCATCCTCGCGGAAGTCGGCGGAGCGCACGTGCTCTTCATCCTGCTGTTCGTTGCGTATTTCCGCGGCCTCCCGAAGGAATTGTCGGAGTCGGCGGAGATCGACGGCAGCGGCTTCGTCCGGACGTTCGCGCAGATCGTCCTGCCGCTGTCCAAGCCGATTATCGCGACGGCCGCCATCATGCAATTCATGTGGACGTGGAACGCGTTTCTCATGCCGCTCATCTTCACGCTCGGCAAGCCGGAGCTGCGCACGCTCGGCGTGGGCATGTTCCAGTTCGTCGGCGAGAATACGATGGACTGGACCGGCATGGCGGCAGCCGCCAGCATCTCGCTGGTGCCGATCCTGGCCGTGTTCATAGCGATGCAGCGTTACTTTATCGAAGGGGTATCCGGAGCCATCAAAGGATAAATTCATTCAAACCTGGTTGGGAGGAACTCACATGAACAGCAACAGACTCAAGGGACTACAACTACTGGCGGTCGGCGCGACCGCCGCGGCACTGCTTGCCGGATGCTCGGGCAACTCGTCTTCCGGAGAACCGGGCGGTACGGAGAGCGCGGAGGCGAGCGCAAGCGCAAGCGGCGGCTCAGCTGGCTCGCAGAAGGAGACGGTGATCACCTTATGGGGAGCCAGCGACTTCCTGAAAGGCGACAACAGCCCCGGACAGCGTATGATCAAGGAGTTCAACGAGCAGAACAAGGGCCGGATTCGGGTGGAAGCCCGGTATATGGCTTGGAGCGAATACAATACGGCCATTCAAGCGGCTGCGACATCCCATGAACTGCCGGATATTTTCCAGACGCCGCAAAATACGGATATCCGTTCCATCGTGGCCGACGGCTGGGCCAAACCGTTCGACGGACTCCTCTCAGACGCTTGGAAGCAGCAGTTCGATGCCGGCGCGTTCGTGGAAGGAGTCAACGTTATCGACGGTAAAACATACAGCTGGCCGCTAACGGGACCGCAGCTGGGCTCGATCTTGTATTACAACAAGGATGTCTTGAAAAACGCGGGCCTGGACCCGGAGAAGCCGCCTGCCACCTGGGACGAACTTCGCGAAGAAGCCAAAAAAGTCACGCAGAGCGGCAAAGGCGACGTGTACGGCGTCGTGTTCGGCGGCGGCGAGACGGGATCGGCGTCCGGTATATCCAAGTTTGTCGATGCGCTCGCTGCGGGAATTTCTCCTGAAGAGGCGGGCGGATTCGATTACAAAACCGGCCAATATGCATACGATTCGAAAGCGACGGTGGACTCGTTCGACTTCTTGCAGCAGTTGAAGGCGGACGGCAGTATCCTGCCCTCCTCGTTCACGCTGAAAGCGACGGAGTCGAGCGTCCTGTTCGGGCAAGGCAAAGCGGCCTTCCTCATCGATGGGCGGGCGCGAATGTGGATCGTCAAGCGGGATACGCCGGATGCGAACTTCGGATTGGCGCAGGTGCCAACGCCAACCGGTCAGAAGCCTACCTACTTCTACGTGGCGGCAGACCCGTCAGGCTATATGATCTCGTCGACGTCGAAGCATGCCAAAGAAGCCGGGGAGTTCATCGAGAAGGCGTTCGCGGCTCCGCCGTTTTACACGAAATACCTGCAGAGCGGCGTGGCGCTGACCCCTATCAACAGCATCAATAACGATACTTCGCTGTACCCGTATCCGGAATTCAACACGTTCCTCCAACTGCATAAGGATCTGCTGAAGCTTCGGCCCGATTATGCGGTCCGCAATCCGGAGACGGCCAAAGTCATCGTGGAGCTCGGCTCGCTGCAGCAGCCGAAGATCAAGCCGGGTTACAGCGATATTTTGCAGTCGGTACTAACCGGCGCCCAGAAGGATCTGCCCTCTCTGCTTCGGGCGTACGACGAGAAGTTAAACAATGGGCTGGCCGATGCGGTCGCGAAGGTGAAGGCAGATGGTGCACAGGTCGATCTAAAGGATTTCCAGTTCCCGAACTGGGACACCAGCAAAGATTATACGGCGGACGATTATGCGCAGTTGAAATAATTCAGTGCGGAGAGAAGCTTGATTGATCGCGATACCCATGAGCCAGGAGGCGCTAACGTGAGCAACTTTATCGTTTTTCTGTCGGATGAGCACAATCCGTTTTATTCTTCCGTATACGGCCACCCGTTCGTGCAAACGCCGAATATGGAACGGCTGGCGCGGCAAGGAACGGTATACCGGAATGCGTACTGCCCGTCGCCTCTCTGCACGCCTAGCCGCTCGGCGTTCCTGTCGGGCCGCCGTGTGCACGAGGTGCAGGCGTACAGCAATTGCAACGTCAACCTGCCCCGACATTTCCCTACCTATGGGCGCGTGCTGAGGGACGAAGGGGTGCACTCGGTTCATTTCGGGAAAACGCACGTGTACGATAAAGCCGAGAACCTCGGCTTCGCGGAGATTCATATGGCAAAGGACGGCAAGGCCCCGGGGGACATCAATTTCTCCCGGAGGCCGCTGGCCATCCGCAAGGATGCCGCGGAGAGAGCGCGCGGCTACGGCGTCAAAGAAGAGGCTTTCGACGCGGACCTTAGGGTCATGGACGCCGCTTTGCAATGGCTTCGGGAGACGGCGCCGACGCTGGATCGCCCTTGGAGCTTGACGATCAACCTGGTCAATCCCCATTTTCCGCAATGGAACACGCAAGAATTTTGGGACTTATATCCGCACGGAGAGGACCTTCCCCGTTACGGCAAAGAGCAGGAGAGCGCCGATCATCCGTACGCTCGGGATCTGCGCGCCCACTTCGAAGCGGATCTTTTCACGGAAGAGCAGGCTCTCGGCCTCCGTAGAGGATATCTCGGCAACGTCACCTTCATCGATCGGCAGGTCGGTCGACTGCTGGATACGCTGCAGAGCACCTCTCTGGCTAACGTCACCAATGTCGTCTATACGTCGGATCACGGCGATATGCTGGGCAAATTCGGAATGTGGTGGAAGTGCTCGTTGTACGAAGATTCGGTCCGCATTCCGGTGATCGCGTCCGGGCCGGACTTCGGTAAGGGGGCCGTTGTCGACACGCCGGTCGATCTGCTGGACGTGCAGGCTTCTATCTTCCGGGCTGTCGGCGCCGAACGTCCGTCGGACTGGGCGGGTCAGCCGCTTCAGGACGTTCCCGCGTCCGATCCGGAGCGAGTCGTCTTCTCCGAATACCACGGGCATGGCACGCGTTCCGGGGCTTATATGATCCGCAAGGGCGAATGGAAGCTTATCTACTATATGGAGGCGCCGCACCAATTGTTTCAGCTGAGCGACGATCCGGACGAACTGCGCAACGTCTACGCGGAATTTCCCGACAAGGCGCTTGAACTGGAAGGCGAGCTTCGGCGAATTTGCGATCCCGAACGGGAGAACGAACGGGCTCACGCCTTTCAGGATGAGCAGCTGAGAGCACTGGCAGCGCGATGACCAGACCTAACATCTTGATCTTTATGACCGACCAGCAACAAGCCCAGGTCATGGCGCCGAACCATCCTTGCCGGACGCCGAACGCGGTTCGGTTCGCATCGGAAGGCATTGTCTTCCGTCATACGTTCACGACGATGACACATTGCTGCCCGTCGAGGGCTTCCTTTATGACCGGTCTGTATCCGTCCCGGCATGGCATCCACAATAACGTCAGCAATGCAGCTGCGCTGGGGCGGGGACTGCGGCCGGGCGTCGGGACGTTCTCCGAGAAGCTGAAAGCGGCGGGGTACGATCTATTCTTCTCCGGCAAATGGCATGTGTCCGCGGAGGAGAATCCGGCCGGCCGCGGCTGGGAAGAACTCATGGTCGTGGCGGGCAAAGACGCGCAGATGGGGCTCACGATCCCGCAGTGGCGGGCTTTGCCCCGGGAGGAGCCGCGGACGGAACGAAGGAGGGGCGAGCTCGTCCGTCCCGGCTGGGGACCTTACCGGCTATACGGCGTATCGCAGACGGACGGCGAGCATACGAGAGACGCCAAAGTCGTCGAAAGGGCTGTAGAAAAGCTGCGGGAACTGAACGGCAGTGACAAGCCATGGTGCCTGTATGTAGGGGTAACAGGACCGCACGATCCGTTTGTGATTCCGGAGCGGTACGCCAAACTGTACGACCCTGACGAGATTCCGCTGCCGCCGAATTACGACGATTCGCTTATTGATAAACCAGGTGTATACCGGCGCATGAGAAGGGTATGGGACCAGCTTACGCCCGAGGAAGTGCGGGAGGCGACGGCTCACTATTGGGGTTATTGCACAATGGTGGACGATCTGTTCGGTCAAGTGCTGGCTGCGCTGGAGGCTTCGGGTCAGGCAGATGACACGCTGGTCGTCTTTCTTTCCGACCACGGGGAGAGCGGCGGCGCGCACGGTCTGTATCTGAAGGGCATCAGCTCGTTCGAAGAGACGTACCGACTTCCTTGTATCGCCCGTTGGCCGAACGGCATTTCGGAGCCGGGAAGAGTCGTGGACGAACTGGTCAGCATCATGGATTGGGCTCCGACTTTCGTGGATCTGGCCGAAGCGGAGACGCTGAACGAATGCAACGGCACAAGTCTTGCCGGCTGGCTCCGAAATGAACGACCGTTACATTGGCGCGATGCCGTATACAGCCAGTGTAACGGCGTGGAAGTGTATTATACGCAACGTATGGTGCGGACTGAACGATATAAATTCGTCTATCACCCGACGGATGTCGACGAGCTGTACGATCTATCTGTCGATCCGTTCGAACTGAACAATGTGGCTGCCGTTGCTGATTATGCAAGCGTAAAGAAAGAACTGTATTTGAAGATGTGGCAGGAAGCAGCACTGGCTGACGATATCATTTTCAACAAATACGCGACCGTGGCTACGGCGGATTGGGGACCGGCGCTCGCGATTGGGATCGAAGCGGGCCCGACAAGATCGGCCACATATGACGATTAGAATGGAGCTGATCCGCGGTGAGCCGCAAGCCCAATATTCTGCTCATTACGAGCGATCAACAGCATTGGAATACGATCGGTTCTTTCCAGCCGGAGATCTCGACGCCGAATTTGGACCGGCTTGTCAAAGAAGGAACGACATTCACCAGAGCCTATTGTCCGAACCCGACTTGCACGCCGACACGAAGCTCGCTGATCACCGGGCAGTACCCGAGCCAACACGGCGCCTGGTCGCTCGGAACGAAGCTGTCGGAGAAGGCCCATACGGTCGGCGAGGATTTCCTCCTGGCCGGATACGAGACGGCTCTGATCGGCAAGGCGCATTTCCAGCCGCTCGCTTCGACCGAAGAATATCCGTCCATCGAATCGTACCCGCTGCTGCAGGATCTGGACTACTGGCGGAGCTTCGACGAGACTTTCTACGGCTTCCGGCATGTCGAGTTGGCCCGGAACCATACGAACGAGGCCCACGCCGGGCAACACTACGCGATCTGGCTGGAAGAGAAGGGATGCCTCCATTGGCGCGACTACTTCCGGCCGCCGACCGGCACCATGGACAAGAAGCACCTCCACCATTGGCCGATTCCGGAGGAATTCCACTACGACGCCTGGATCGCCGAGCGCACCAACGCGCTGCTGGAACGCTACAAGCAGGAGAACCGGCCGTTCCTGCTATGGGCGAGCTTCTTCGATCCGCACCCGCCGTATCTGGTTCCGGAACCATGGGATACGATGTACGACCCGCAGAAGCTGACGCTGCGGGGATTGCAGGAAGAAGAGCACGAAGCAAATCCGCCGCACTTCCGCCTAACCCAGCAGGAGAACCCGGATTTTTCCGCCTACCGCGAGTCGGGCTTCGGCATGCACGGCTTCCGGTCGCACTTGCATCGGGAAGAGGAGCTGCGCAAGAACGTGGCTGTTTATTACGGCATGACGAGCCTGATGGACAAATATATCGGGCGCATTCTCGATAAGCTCGACGAACTCGGCCTGGCGGAAGACACGCTGGTCGTCTTCACGTCCGACCACGGTCATCTGTTCGGGCAGCACGGTTTGATCGCCAAGGGACCGTTCCACTACGAAGATCTGATCCGCGTGCCGCTGATCGCGCGATACCCCGGGCGGGTGCCGGCCGGCCGTCTGTCGTCGTCGATGCAATCGCTGGTCGACATTGCGCCTACGCTGCTCGGCCATGCGGGGCTTCCGATCCCCGCCGCGATGACGGGCAAGGACCAGACCGAGGTGTGGAACGGCAAGCGAGAATCGGTTCGGGACCATATCCTGTGCGAGAATCATCACGAACCGACGACCATTCATTTGAAGACCTACGTCGACGAAAGATTCAAGCTGACCGTCTATTACAATCGGACGTACGGAGAACTGTTCGACTTGCAAGAGGATCCGGACGAGGTGCGAAACCTGTGGGACGATCCGGCGCATGCGGCCTTGAAGTCGGAGCTGCTGCTTCGATACGCCTGGGCGGAGCTGGGCAAGGAGCCGCTGCCGATGCCCAGAATATCCGGCGCCTGAGCCTTTGCCAAGCCGCGGGAAGGAGGAAATTCGGTGAGCGTGAACGGAAGAGAAGTCGGCCCTGAGGGGACGCTGCCGCGGTTGACTCCGCGTCCGCCGCTCGGCTGGAACAGCTTCGATTGCTACGGCTGCGCAGCGTCGGAGGAAGCGCTGCTCATCAATGCCGAAGCGATGGCCAAGCTTCTGAAGCCGTCGGGCTACGAATATTTCGTTGTAGACAACGGCTGGTTCGCAGAGTACGAGCTCGCAGAGGGGAGCCGCTATCCTGCCGTTCGTCATGCGGACGACGTGAATTTGGACGAATACGGGAGGCTGCAGCCGTCGCAATGCTATTTTCCCAGCGGAATCAGGCGGCTGATCGACCGCGTGCACGAGCTGGGGTTGAAATTCGGCATCCATGTGATGAGAGGCATCCCCCGCAAAGCGGTCGCGCTGAACCTGCCCGTGTACGGAACGACTTATCGGGCTTCGGATATTGCCGATCCGGCGGACATTTGCACTTGGTGCCCCTACAATTACGGCGTCAATATGGATCATCCGGGGGCGCAACCCTTCTACGATTCCTGGATCCATATGCTGGCCGAATGGGGCGTCGACTTCATCAAAGCGGACGATATCACCGGACATCCGCGCGAGATCGAAGCGATCTCGAAGGCGATCCGCACCTCGGGAAGGGACATCGTGCTTAGTCTGTCACCGGGAGGCCAGACGACGCCGAAGAACATGGACGTCTACCGGCAGGCGAACCTGCTGCGGACGACGCGCGATATATGGGATAATCGGGCCGATCTGGATAAAGCGTTCCATGCCTGGCATGCCTATAACGAGTTCCGGCAGGAGGGCTTCTGGCTGGATCTGGACATGATTCCGTTCGGCCATCTGCAGCTGTGGAAGCCCCGAACCGACGGCGCGTCGTACGAAGAGAGCGCGGCGGAGGAGCAGCTAAGCGGGAAAGGCCACGAGCGGATGAGCGGACTGTCGGCGAACCAAAAGCGGACCTTTATTACGATTCGCGCCTTGGCGGCTTCCCCGCTCTTCATGGGCGGAGACCTGCCGACCTCCGACGAATTTTCGATCTCGCTGATTACGAATCCGGACATTCTGGCTTGCAATCAGAACGGCGTCATGGGTTTCCGGGCGCATGAAGACAAAGGAATCGAGGTTTGGAAAACACCCGGCCGTTCGGACACGGGTGCAGGCTGGATCGGCATCTTCAACCGAACGACGGAGACGCAGAAGGTACGTTTGAAGCTGGGGCAGCTGGCCTTGAACAATTCGGGGGCGACTTCGATTCGTTCGATCTGGCCGACGCCTTCGCACAAGCTGCTTAACGGCGTCTTGTCCGCTGAGATCGAAGGGGACGGCGTGCTGTTCCTGCACTATCAAGAATAGGAGTGGATTCGCATGGCCAAAAGAGCTTCGCAGCCGAACGTAATCGTGTTCTTCACGGATCAGCAGCGCTGGGATACGACCGGCGCGCATGGCAACCCGCTGGGATTGACGCCCAACTTCGACCGGATGGCGGCAGGCGGAACGCATCTGTACCATTCCTTCACCTGCCAGCCGGTGTGCGGTCCCGCGCGTTCGGTGTTCCAATCGGGCCTGTACCCGACGACGACGGGGTGCTACCGCAACAAAATTCCGCTTCCGGATGGGACCAAGACGCTGGCGCACTATTTCCGCGAAGCGGGCTATAAGACCGGGTATATCGGCAAATGGCATCTGGCGGACGAGAACCCGGTGACGGAGCGGGGGCGCGGCGGTTATGAATATTGGCTCGCGGCCAACGCGCTGGAGATGACCTCCGATTCGTACGACGCCGTCGTCTTCGATAACGACAACGAGCTCGTGAAGCTGCCTGGATATCGCGTGGACGCCTTGACGGATGCGGCGATCCGGTTTATCGACGCGGAGCAGGAGCAGCCGTTTTTCCTCTTCCTGTCGTTCCTGGAGCCCCATCATCAGAATCATCGGGACGATTATCCTTCGCCCGACGTCTATCGCGATTCGTACACCGGGCGATGGACCCCGCCGGATCTGGCAGCCCTCGGGGGCACAAGCGCGCAGCACCTGGGCGGCTACTACGGGATGGTGAAGCGGCTCGACGAAGCGCTCGGGAGACTCTTTGACGCCGTCAAGAGTCTGGGGCTTGCCGACGATACGATTATTTTGTTCACGTCCGACCACGGCTGCCACTTCAAGACGCGCAACAGCGAATACAAACGTTCGTGTCACGAGAGCTCAATCCGAGTGCCGACGGCGGCGATCGGACCGGGATTCAACAGCCGGGGACAAATCCGCGAGCTCGTCAGCTTGATCGACCTGGCGCCGACGCTGCTGGACGCGGCAGGCATTCCCGTTCCGGACGTTATGCAGGGCCGGTCGATTCTGCCATTGCTGCGCCGGGAAACCAAGGAGTGGCCGGACGACGTCTACATTCAGATCAGCGAAGCGCAGGTCGGCCGGGCAATTCGTACTTCTCGTTGGAAATATTCCGTATCCTCGCCCGATCCGATCCGGGATTCTCCCTCCTCCGACGTTTACCATGAGGAGTATCTCTACGATCTTCAGGCGGACCCGTACGAGCTGACGAACCTGATCGGCTTCGAATCCCATCAAGAGGTAACGGCCGCATTGCGGGAACGGCTGCTCAGGCGCATGGCCGAGGCCGGCGAACGGCCGGCGCGGATCGAGCCGGCGGAGAGCAAGCGGAGCGGGCAGCGGCGCGTGTCGGAAGCCGAAGTCCGCTTATAAGCAAGGAGCGGTCAAGAGGGGAAGGCCCATGATCGAATATGGCCATGAAAACGCCGAATACTTGTACCACACGCCCTCCGAATTTGAAAAAAGCGGAGGATTGTGGGCCATTCGGGCCGGTCGCAACAAAGCGAAACCCAATTACCAGGTGGGGCCTAAAGTGATCGAGTGCTATTCCGTGCATGCCGTGCTCGGCGGAAGCGTGACGCTTGCTTACGGCGACGGAGCCGTTCGGCTGAAAGGCGGCGATCTTTTCTGCTTATTCCCCGGGTTGCGCTACAGCTATCAATTGGCCGAGAATGAAGACCCGCTGCGCATGTATTGGCTGGCATTCCAAGGCGACCAGGCGGAGAGACTGGTGGAACGCATCGGATTCAGCCGGGAGGAGCCGTATGTGATCGGTCGATGGACGCAGGAGCACGAACGGACGATGATGTCCATTCACGGGCTGATGCGGGATCAAGCCGAATATGACGAAGCTCTGCTGCAGTTGAGACTGTATCAGCTGTTCGTGACCATGTCCCGCCAGGCCGGAAGCCAGCCCAAAACTTTGAGGACGGCAGATTGGCTGGAACGAGGCATTCAGTATATGAACACGCATTATACGGAAAATATCGCGGTTGCGGACGTCGCGGAGGTAGCGGGCGTGCACCGATCACACCTCTATCAGGAGTGCATCAGACTGCTTGGAATCAGCCCGTTGCAATATATCATCAAGCTTCGCATGGAGAGAGGCGAGGAACTGTTGAGGAACAACGGGCTCAGCGTGACGGATATCGCATTGTCCGTCGGCTATCCGGATCTATTCTCCTTCTCCCGGGCTTTCAGCAAGTATTACGGAATGTCGCCGACCCAATACCAGGCGCAGCAGACAAAATGATAAACAATTATCGACTCTCCAATCGCTAATTACTAGACAAATTGATAAACGACATTCGACAAAATGATATTCTCCTATGAAAAAGGTCAGTGTAAAATCAAATCACAAAACCAACAAATAAGGTTGGAATAGTAAGAAAAGCTGACCGGCCTACTGGAAGCCCCTTGAACGTTTGGCTTTTGTTCGAGGGGCTTTTTGATTTCGGTCGGGCAACGAGGAGGGCATCGTCATGATAGAGAAAAAGAGCAGATCATTGCTGCCGTTAACGCTGCTGATCGCCGCCGCGCTTTCGGCCTGCTCCGGCAGGGGCGCCGGAAACGCGGTACCGGAAGAGGGGGCGCCGAATCCGGCCGCGGACGACGGGAAGGAGAAGCTGGAGATCAGTTTGCTGGCGCCAACGTTCAAGGGCGGCGGCTGGCCGGATAACAACCACCCGACGATTCAGTATTTGGACAAGAAATTCAACATCGACCTGAAGGTGCAGTGGACGCCAGGATCGGGATACGAGGAGAAGCTGAACGTCATGGCGGCTTCCGGCGAGCTGCCGGACTTGTTCATCGGCTATGAGGATACCTTCCTCAAGTGGCAATCCCAAGGCGTATTCGTCGATCTGGCGCCTTATCTGAAAGACTACCCGAAGCTGGCTTCCGAGTTCCCGGAGGACATGATGAGCATTCTGAACCCGCCGGGCAAAATCTACGGATTTCCTAAATACAGCGAGCCCTACCAGGCCTCTCTCATCGTCAGGGAGGATTGGCTTAACAATCTGGGCCTTCCGAAGCCGGATGCGAGCAAGTTTACCGTCGACGAATTCTATCGGATCGCCAAAGCGTTCGCGAAGGACGATCCCGACGGCGACGGCAAAGCGGATACGGTCGGGTTCACGCTGGGAGCGGCGGTCCAAGATGCCGGCTTTGATGGCGGGGAGACGCTGGAGGCGGCGTTCGGGCTTGCCAACGGCTGGAAGGAAGCCGACGGCAAGCTCGTTCCCAGGCAGACGCAGAGCGAGGAATGGAAGGCTTACCTCGGCTTTTTGGCCAACGCGTACAAGGAAGGCGTGCTCGACCGGGACTTCGCGACGAATACCGGAGATATCGTCAAGGAGAAAGCGGGCGGCGGCAAGCTGGGCATTACCGCCCAGAATTTTACGCTGATCAACCGTACGAACAAACAGGCACAAGCCATTGATCCGAAGGCTCATTTCGTTCCCGTCGCGCCGCCGATCGGTCCCTCGGGTCTGAGGGGCAACGCGGGTCAGACGGTTGGAGATACAAAGATCGTCCTGAACGCCGACATAAGCGAACAGAAGCGCCAGCGCGTGCTGAAGCTGCTCGATTGGTGGATCACGGAGGAAGGCAGCAACGTGATGAAGGACAGCGTCGAAGGGATCATGTACGAGACAACGTCGGACGGGACGGTCACGCTGACAGAACGCGGGAAAAAAGAAGCGGACAGTCTCGCGATTTTGAACAACTGGTTTTTCCGCAGCTCTTCGCTGAAGCACGACATCCATCAATGGGACGATCCGAAGCTGACGGACGAATTTATCGCTTTCCAGAACGAATTGGCGAAATATCCTTGGACGAATCCCGGAGCGCCTTATGTCGTTTATTCTCCGACCTATATTAAGGATGCGGCGGATCTGAACACGAAGTTTATGGCAACGGCGATGAACATCATCGTAGGGCGCGAGCCTGTCGAGGATATCGACCGGGCGATCTCGGAATGGAGGGCGGGCGGTGGCGACGACATTATCCAAGAGGTCAACGACGCTTACGCCAAGCGCAAGTGATTTGCCGGAGCGAAGGCGGCCGCCGCTGGCGAGTTTGAAACGGATGACGCCGTTTTACCTCATGATTCTTCCGGGTTTGCTGTTCTTCCTCTTATTCAAATATGTTCCCATGCTCGGCGTTGTCATCGCGTTCCAAAACTACAATCCGTTCCAAGGCTTTCAAGGAAGCGAGTGGGTCGGTCTTCAGCACTTCCGGGAGTTGTTCCAAGAACGAGACTTCCTTGTGCTGCTTCGCAATACGTTGTGGCTGAACCTGCTCGATCTTCTTCTGTTCTTCCCGATTCCGATCGTTCTGGCCGTCATGCTCGGCGAACTGCGTTCAAGACGGATGTCCGCGCTGATCCAGACGGTGATGTACGCGCCGCATTTCCTGTCCTGGGTCGTCATCGTCGGAGTGACGTTCGTCTTGTTCTCCGCCCAATCGGGCGGCGTGAACCAACTGCTGCAAGCGGCGGGTCTGCCCAGGCTGGAGGTGCTGACCGATCCGGCGGCGTTCCGGTGGGTATGGCTGCTGCAAAACATTTGGCAGGGCTCGGGATGGAGCGCCATCCTCTTCCTGGCGGCGCTGGCTTCCATCAATCCGACGCTCTATGAGGCGTCGCGAATCGACGGGGCGGGGCGGCTGCGGCAAATTTGGCATATTTCCCTGCCCGGACTGAAGCAGCTCATCGTCATCTTGTTTATTTTGCGGCTGGGACACTTTATGGATCTCGGGTTCGAGCATATTCTCTTGCTGCAGAATCCGTTGAATATGAGCACCTCCGACGTGTTCGATACATTCGTCTACCGCAAGGGCATCGTGCGAGGGGACTTCAGCTATACGACAGCCGTCGGCTTGTTCAAATCGCTTGTCGGCCTTCTGCTGGTCGTGATGTCCAACAAACTCGCTGCTCGCTCCGGACAGGAAGGAGTGATCTAAGATGAATAGCCGTATCGGTCAAGATCGAAGGGACCGGCTGCCGGACATAGCCGTTTATGTCCTGTTGATCTTTGGGCTGGCCGCGGTTCTGCTTCCGCTGTTCTATATCCTGGGCACGTCCTTCGCGCCGGAGAAGGAATACCTGACTCGCGGATTCTTCCTGCTGCCGAAGCAGTGGTCGCTCGAGGGCTACCGATACTTGCTGGGCAACCCCGGCTTTCTGTCCGCGGTCAGTCACGCAGCGGAGATCACCGTGATCGGTACGGCCATCAACATGCTGCTGACCACGCTGATGGCGTACGGCTTGTCGAAAAAGCAGCTCAAGGGCCGGTCCGTGGTGAACGGAATGGTTCTGTTCACGCTGCTGTTCTCCGGCGGCACGATACCGACCTATCTGGTGGTCAAGGGCCTCGGGCTGGTGAACAGCTATTGGGCGCTGTGGCTGACGTCGGCGATCGCTCCGTTTCATCTCATCGTCATGCGCGGATTTTTCCAAGCCGTCCCTGCCGAGCTCGAAGAAGCGGCCCGGATGGACGGGAGCGGCGAATGGCGACTGTTATGGAGCGTGATCGTCCCCTTGTCGCTCCCGGCGATCGCCACGTTCACGCTGTTCTATGCCGTGCAGCATTGGAACACGTATTTTGCGGCGATCTTGTATATCAACGACAGCAGCCGCTGGCCATTGCAAGTTTTTCTGCGGCAGATGCTGATCGAGGACGACACGAACGTCGGGAGATCGCTGGCCGAGACCGTTCATTACACCCCGGCTGCCAAAATGGCCGCAATTGTTTTGACGGCGCTGCCTTTGCTTGCGGTTTTTCCTTTCCTGCAAAAGTATTTCAACAAGGGGGTGCTGCTGGGTTCGATCAAAGGCTGACCCGCCGCGACGGGTGATCGGGGCGAGATTCGGATCCTGTCCCGTGAGACGCAGGAATGCGATGTCCACAACGAATACAAGGAGGCAAATGAGATGAGAAACAGGGTTATCGCCGTGATTTCTTTCCTTTTCTTGAGCAGTATTGGTTTGGGCTTCGGCTACGGGAGGGCTTCCGCCGATGCTCCGCTTGCATTCGAAGGCTCCGGACTGGATGCCGGCGGATTCCAATCGGTCGTCGCGGTAAATCCCTTCGATAGCGGCACCATCCTGTCAGGGGCGGACGTGGCCGGGATCAGCCGCTCCACGGACGGCGGAGACGAATGGTTCGCGTCCAACGGCGGCATCACCAACAAGCAGCTGCTGCAGGTGGCAAGTCTGGCTTACTCCCCGGGTACCCCCGGTAAAGTCTATGCGGCGCTCGGCAAGGCGGGCGGGTCCGGCGGATTCGGCGTTTCCACGAACGGAGGCCTGTCTTGGGAAATCAGGAGCACCGCGGTAAAATTCGCCGGGGGCAACACGGACGGCCCGCTGCCGAGCCCGCACCCGCGGTCTACCGGCAATCTGATCGCGTTGGACGAGTCGAACGGATACATCTACGCCGGCACTTATAAGGACGGCGTGTACCGTTCGGGCGACGACGGCTATACGTGGACCTATCTTGGTTTATCGGGCCAATATATTCGCGGCATCGCTTTGAATCCGGACGATGCCGGCGAGCTGTTCGTGGCGGCATACGGAGAGAAGCTGTACCGGACCGACAATGCGGACGGCTCCTCCCTCGCCTGGACGCAAATCGCGAATTCGCCGCTTGATCTCGAAGAACTGAGGTATATCGGCAACACGTTATATGCCGTCGGCTCGGACGGCAGCGCCGGCAAGGTTTACGAGCTTGCCGGCAGTTCGTTGGCTGAGCTGCTCAGCACTTCCGGCGACACTGTCTACACTTCGATCGACGGCTACAGTACAGGTGGCGCGAACACGATCTTCATCGGAGCGACCAATCCGAAGGCAAACGGCTCTCTTTATGAGAGCGTCCTTCGCTCCGACGACGGCGGTGCCACTTGGACTCCCTTGACGGTGGATGCTTCGGGGATTCATTACGAGATGGGTACTTCCTCGAACGTGTGGTGGTTGTCGCAGCTCAATCCCGATGCGATGATCGGCAAGACGAGATTCGTGGCCGCCTATATCCAAGTCGATCCGAACAATCATAACCGCTTGTACGTATCCGGGCGGTCCGGCGTGTGGAAAGGGGATATCGACGAATCGACCGGCGACGTCGACTGGCATCCGATCGTACGGAACCTAAACGTTACCTTTAACCAGTCGGTGCTGGCCGATCCGAGCCCGGCCAGTCCTTGGAGAGTATATGTCGGCTCGACGGATTGGGGCTTCCTCTATTCGACCAACAGCTTGACGGATGTTCATGCCAACCGGCCTTCTGGCGTTTCGGACGGTTACGCGCTGGCGGCGGATACGTCGACTTCCCCTACGACCGTATATGTGGGAACCGGAAGCGGGGACGTGCTGTCCAACGTGAACCCGGTCCATCCCGATGTAGCCGGCTGGAACTCGGAAGACTTGAGCGCGGCAACCGGCGGAGGCGAGGTCATCGGATTGGCGGTTCAACAGGTCAGCGGGACCCGGACGATTCTTGCGGCGGTTGCGGGCAAGGGTATCTGGCGGAAAAGCGGATCGAACTGGAGCAACATGCTTTCGTCTTCGAGCGCATTGGGCGCCCAAACGACGAACAAGGCGGCTATCTCGTGGCCAGCGGGCTCATCCTACGTCTATTTGTATGACCGTGAATCCGGGGTATGGCGTTCGGATAACAACGGCGCCGCCGGTTCCTGGACGAAAATCTGGAATCATCCCAGCGCCGCGACGGGTCCGGCCAAAAGCAGCGTCAGCTATGTCGCCGCAGATCCGGCGGACACAGATACGCTTTACGTGTCAGCACACGATGGCTTGTTCAAACTGACCGGTGCCCGGACCGGCACTGTGGAAGGCGGAGGAATATCGAAAATCCAGTTGACGGCCGTATCCGATCCGGGACCGCTTGCTTTTTCCGCAGATGGCAATCTATATGTGGCAACGCTATATGGCTCCGGAACGACGGCCCGGCTCTACCTGAGCACGGACGGAGGCGCTAGCTTCACGGATATTGCCGACGATTATTATCATGGCAATGCCGGTTTCCCGATCGATCTGTCGGCAGGCGGCAACGGAAAAATCTATGTATCGTTGAATGGCCAGGGCATTCTCGTAGGCGGTTGATGGAGGCGGTCGAACATGAGCAAAACGAGGACCATACAAGCGGCTTTGATCGGTGCGGGCAAACGGGGGAGAAACGCCTACGGCACCTATGCACTGCAGCGCCCCCATGAGCTCCGGTTCGTAGCGGTGGCGGAGCCCGACGCGGAGAAGCGAGAGCTGTTCGCGAACCAGCACGGCATTCCTCCGGAGCGGCAGTACGCCTCGTGGGAGGAACTTCTCGCGGAGCCGCAGCTTTGCGAGGCGCTGCTGATCTGTACGATGGACCGGGAACACTACGGGCCGGCGATGCGGGCCATGGACAAGGGGTACCACATTCTGCTCGAAAAGCCGATGTCCCACGACGCGCTGGAGACGCTTCATCTGGCGGAGAAGGCCCAACAGTCCGGCCGTATCCTGACAGTATGCCATACGATGCGCTACAACCCTTTTTCGAACGAACTAAAGAGATTGCTCGACGCCAAGATCATCGGCGATCTGGTCTCGGCGCAATGGGCGGAGCATGTATTCTATGAGCATTATGTTTCCGCTTTTGTCCGGGGCAATTGGCGCAATGCCGGCAAATCGAGCCCGATGATCCTTCAGAAGAGCTGTCACGATATGGATATGCTGCAGTGGCTGATCGGCGCGGATTGCGCCGCGGTGTCCTCCTTCGGCAAACTGACTTACTTCCGAGAGGAGAATGCGCCCGAAGGCTCGACGCTGAGATGCACGGACGGCTGTGCGGTCGAAAGAACCTGTCCGTTCTCGGCCATTCGCAACTATTACCACACGAAGCAGGGCGGTTGGTATAACGCCGTCAGCCTGAAACCGACGCTTGAGGCGCGGATGAAGGCGATTCAAGAAGGGCCGTACGGACGATGCGTCTTCCGCTGCGACAATGACGTTGTGGATCATCAAACGGTGAACCTGCTTTTTGAGAATGACGTGACCGTGTCGTTCACCATGACAGGATTCGCGAGCGAGGGAACGAGAACGTTCAAATTCATGGGAACGCAGGGCGAGATTCGCGGCCACAGCAAGAAAAACGAGATCGAAGTGAACTATTTCAACGGCAAGCAGGAGAAGATCTACCCGCCCGTCGCGGACGGCGCTCACGGGGGCGGGGATTTCCTGATCATGCGGGATTTCCTGACGCAAGTGCTCACGGGAGACGTGAAGGGCCGTTCGGACGCGTCGGTCTCGGCGCGCAGCCATATGATCGCCTTCGCCGCCGAGCATTCGCGGGTGACAGGCCAGACCGTGTATTTGAAAGATTTCGTTCAGTCGATCCGATCGGAGGCGATCGTATGAGCATAGGCGCTGCGAAGTCGAATGACGGAAAGCCGAACGTGCTGATTCTTTTCACCGACCAACAGCGGCACGATACGATTCAGGCAGCGGGGAACCCGCATATGATTACGCCGAACCTGGATCGGTCGGCGGCGGAAGGGTGCCTGTATACGAACGCCCACAGCTCCAATCCGGTATGCATGCCGGCTCGCCACGATCTGTTGACCGGCCTGCCGGGAAGAGCGCACGGTTATTTTACGAACAACAAGACTCGTCCTATCAAAGACTACGGATTGCCGACCGTCGCGCGCATCTTCTCCGAGAATCGGTACCGGACGGCGGCAATCGGGAAGATGCACTTCCGTCCGAGCCGAATGCATCACGGATATGGAGAACTGATCCTGATGGAGGAAATTCCGAACCGTCGACAGGACGATCAATATGCAACGTATTTGGCAGATCAAGGTCTGGGCTCGATCCAGAACATTCATGGCGTCCGCGCGAATCTGTATCATATTCCTCAGCAGCCCCAGATGGAGGAAGCGCATCATCCGAACCGGTGGGTAGCCGACCGGGCGATCGATTGGTTGGAGCGCAACGGCCGGGAACCGTTCTTCTTGTTCTGCTCGTGGATCCACCCTCACCCGCCCTGGGCGGCTCCGGAAGCTTACCGCGAGCTGTACCGGGATCGCGAGCTTCCGCAGCCGGTCCCGGTGTCGCGCTCCTACCCGTTCGAGCCGCCGGGCAGCGTCTGGTACGGCGATCATGAGGACGAGCGCAATATCCGGCGGATCCGGGAAGCGTACTATGCTTGCGTAACACATGTGGATTATCATATCGGACGGCTTCTCGACCATATGCGAGAAAAGCGGCTGCTCGACGACACGCTGGTCATTTTCGCTTCGGATCACGGCGACATGCTGTACGATAAAGGATTCTTCCAGAAGTCGCTTCCTTATGAGGGATCGGCGCGCATTCCGTTTATCGTGCGATATCCGGAAAAGGTAAGGGCGGGTACGGTCTCGGACTCATTTGTCGATTTGCTGGATGTGCTGCCGACTTGTCTTGATGCTTGCGGTCTGTCTTACCCCGAAGCTCCGTTCGCGCTTCCCGGGGCGTCGTTGTTTGCCGAAGGGGCCGAGCGCGATCGGGAGCATCAAATCTGCAGCTTCGGCGAGGGGAAGGACCGTTGGGTGATGGCCCGCGACAGGCGCTACAAGTACGTTTATTTCTATAACCGGGGAACCGAGCAGCTATTCGATATGGAGCGTGACCCGCAAGAGCTTCATAATCTGATCGGCAGTGGAGGGGAACCGCTAGACGCGATACGCCGATTAAGAATAAAAGCGATCGATTACGAGCGGCAATGGGGGCCAGAGGGTGTAATCGAACGCGATTCATTCGTCTTAATGGACGGGGGCTATTCCAGAACGGGCGCCAAATACGGCAACGTTCAGTTCCACGTCATGGACGAGCGAGAACCGAGGGCACGCGGCGAACAATTTATTCGCGAATGCGAGCTCGCTTTGCGAAGCGAGAAGGATTTGAAATTGAACGAAATATGCAATGAGTCGGAATATATTGAGAAATTCAGGCAAGCATGGCGACCTTTTGCGGGAGAGCCGGTCCTGAAGAGCATTTTTTTGGACGTAAAAAATGGAACCCTCCCGTAAGCCGTTTTTATCGGCGGCGCAAATGGAACAGAAAGCGAGGGGCTATGAGAAAATAAAAGAATAGATTCCAAACTTATCAAAAGGATCTTCATTCGCCATGCCATTAAGGTTTTGGGGAGGAGGATCTTTTTTGTCTTCTGATAGCCATAGTTCCAATGTCCTGTAAACCATTATTTTTCGTTGCGCAAGCGCTTTCCGTGTGATAAAGTAAATTTGCAGTCATCGTGAAACGTTTCATGAAATAATTTAATGCAGAAGGGAATGGTCGCCTTCCATGCCGATTCCGAGATACGAAACGAGTTCGAAGACGGAAGAAGGCTACGAGGTCGTCGTTCTTCGCGATGCCCGGCGCGATGCGCGGGCCGAGATCGTTCCTGCGAACGGAAACAACCTGATCCGGTTCGAGGCCGGAGGGCGTCCCGCCATTCTGGCGCCTCCGGACTTACGCTCTTTTCGGGATGATCCGCAAGCCTCCTTCCGGTACGGAACGCCGATTCTGTATCCGCCGAACCGGGTGAAGAACGGCGAGCTTCCGTTCCGCGGCAGGACGTACCGGCTTCCTCTGAACGAGCCGCGCAACCATCTTCATGGCGAGATCAGCTCCAGACGATGGGAGGTGACGGCGTACGGCGCATCGGAAGACGAAGGCGCATACGTGACCAGCCGCTTCCGCTATGAAGACCATCCCGACATGACGGCCTATTTTCCCCATGAGCTCGACTTCGCCGTAACGTACCGACTGCTCGACGGGGCGCTCCATATGGAGACGGCCATTCGGAACGAGAGCGAGACGGAGGCGCCGTTCGCCTTCGGGCTTCATCCTTACTTCCCGATCTTCCCGGAGGACGGGGAGGAGATCCGGCTCCAGGTGCCGGCCGCCGCGAAGGAGTGGCCGGTGACGGACGAAGCGTTCGTAACGGGAACTCCCGGGGAGACGGAATTCAGCCGGAGCTTGCGCCGCGGCATCGATCTGAGGGAGTATCCGGTATCGGGCTGTACGATGATCGAGCTGGCGGAAGAGGAAGCCGCGTGCCGCATCGAGCTGAAGAAGCGGGGCTACGCGATCGCGTATCGGACGGACCGGCAGTTTCCGTTCCTGCTGCTGTTTCGCCCGCCTTGGGCCGGCGCCTTCTCGCTGGAACCGTACACGAGCGTTACGGACGCTTTCAACTTGCCGTATGCTTGGGAGATGACGGGGGCGAGGGGGATCGGGCCGAAGGAGCAAATCCGCTTGACGACCAGCCTGTGGATCGAAAACTGAAAGAAGGAGGAGAACCGGCCATGGCCGCGAATGCGGGCAAAAGGAACTACAGCCTGACCGGACCGGAGGGCAAGCGCGCGGAAGCGAGGGGATTGGTGGCGGCCGAATGGTATCAGACCCCGATCCCGCGACCGCGGATGAAGGAGCTGATGAAGCGGAGGGACGGTCCCGCGATTCGGGACACGATCATCTGGCTCGGGGGATTGGCGGTGCTCGGCTACCTCGGCTTCCTGGCGTGGGGAACGTGGTGGGCGGTTCCCGTCTTTCTCGCCTACGGGATTCTGTACGCCACGCCTGCCGATTCGAGGTGGCACGAGTGCGGGCACGGGACGGCGTTCAAGACGCCCTGGATGAACGAGGTCGTCTATCAGATCGCTTCCTTCATGATGCTCCGGTCGGGGACGCCCTGGCGCTGGAGCCATGCGCGCCATCATACCGACACGTTCATCGTCGGACGCGATCCGGAGATTTTGACGGAGCGGCCGCCGGTGTGGAAAGTGTTGTTTTTGGAAGTTCTGCATCTGTACGGAGGGCCGAAAGAGCTGAAGCGGTTCGTGCTTCACGCGTTCGGCAGGCTGGACCGCGAGGAGAAGGAGTACATTCCCGCGTCCGAGCGCCGCAAGACGTTTCTCGAAGCGCGCATTTACGTCCTGATCCTGCTTGGTCTTGTCGCCGCCTGCATTCTGACGAAAAGCGTGCTGCCCGCGATGTACGTGTTCCTTCCGTCATTTTACGGCTCGGTCATCGTCATTCTGTACGCCGTGACGCAGCATTTGGGACTGTACGAGGACGTGCTCGACCACCGGCTGAACACGAGGACGATGTATTTGAACCCGGTGCTGCGGTTTTTGTACTGGAACATGAATTACCACATCGAGCACCACATGTTTCCGATGGTTCCGTATCATCAGCTGCCCAAGCTTCACGAGGAGATGAAGCACGATTGCCCCAAGCCGGCAAGCGGGCTGCTACCTGCCCTGAGAGAAGTGGTGGGGGCGCTCCGCAAGCAGCGACGGGATCCGGCGTATGTGATCGTCAAGCCGCTCCCGGATACGGCCAATCCGTACATGCACGGCGTTCCGAACGCGCCGAATCTTCAGTGGCAATCGTCGTAGAATACTGCATCTTTGCTGAATTTTGCAGAAGGAGTTGACTCGATTTGTCGGCAGAAACTTGGATCGAAGCTTGCGGAACGGACGACATCGAAGAGGAGGACGTTATCCGGTTCGACCACGGCGACCGGACGTTCGCGATTTACCGTACGGACAAAGGGGACTTCTACGCATCCGACGGATACTGCACCCACGAGAAGTTCCATCTGTCGAACGGGCTGGTCATGGGCAGCGTTATCGAGTGCCCGAAGCATAACGGCCGGTTCGACATTCCGACCGGCGCGGCCAAGCGCGCTCCCGTCTGCGTCGATCTGGCCACCTATCCCGTCAAGGTCGAGAACGGCAAAGTATTCATACGGATCTGACCGGAAGGAGCTGTCGCATGAACGATTACGGAATGGTCATCGTCGGGGCGGGAGAGGCCGGAGTTCGCGCGGCCTTGGAGCTTCGCAGCCGGGGATGGAACGGATCCGTCACCTTGATCGGCGACGAGGCGCACGCCCCTTATGAGCGCCCGCCGCTGTCAAAGCGGGTGCTGTGCGAGCCGGAAGAACCGGCGCCGCCGACGATCGCGGACCCGCCGAAGCTGGGCGAGCTCGGCATCGCGTTCCTGTCCGGCGACGGCGCCGTCCGCATCGATCGGCAAAGCCACGTCGTCCGGCTGGCGAGCGGGCGCGAGGTGCCGTACGAGCGGCTGCTGCTGGCCACGGGCGCGAGCCCTCGGAAGCTGGCCGTTCAAGGAAACGCAGCCGGCGAGATGCTTTATTTGCGCAAATTCGGCGATGCGCTGGCGCTACGCGACCGGCTGCGGCCGGGCAAGCGCGTGGCCGTCATCGGCGGCGGCTTCATCGGGCTCGAGGTAGCGGCCGGCGCCGTGACGAACGGCTGCGAGGTGACGCTCATCGAGGCGGCCCCTCGGATTCTGATGCGCGGCGTGCCGGAGCCGATCGCCGAGAGGGTCGAGCGACGGCACCGGGAGGCGGGCGTCGCCTTCCGGATCGGCGGCGGCATCGCAAGCGTGGACCGCGCCGGCGATGAGCTGACGGTTGCGCTTGCGGATGGTACGGCCGTACGCTGCGACGCGATCGTGACCGGTATCGGCGCGGTTCCGGAAACGTCGCTCGCCGCGGACAGCGGGCTCGAGATCGAGAACGGCGTGAAGGCGAACGAGCGGCTGCAGACGTCCGATCCCGACATCTATGCCGCCGGAGACTGCTGTTCGTTCCCGCATCCGCTGTACGACGGCAGGCGAATCCGGCTGGAAGCGTGGCGCAACGCGCAGGACCAGGGAACGCACGCGGCGGGGAATCTGTTGGGGGACGAAGCGTCTTATGCGGCCGTTCCCTGGTTCTGGTCCGATCAGTACGACCAGACGCTTCAGGTATCCGGATTGGCGGACGCGGACCAGAAGATCGTCCGGCGCGACTTGGGCGAGCAGGGCCAGCTGTATTTCCACCTGGCGGCGGACGGCCGTCTGATGTCGGCCAGCGGCATGGGGCCGGAGGGAGCCGTCGCCAAGGAGATCCGGCTTGCCGAACGGTTGATCGAGAGCCGCGCCCGGCCTTCCGTGGAAGCGCTGTCCGATCCCGGAAGGAAGCTTAAGGAGCTGCTCCGATCGTGAGCGGCAGGAGGAATCACCCAGCATTCCAATAAACCGGCGGGTTCCGACAAAGAGGAGAGTTCGGTATTCGCCGGCCATTATCCGAGGAGGAACGCCAATTGGAGACGATCGACCTCAATTTGAACGTCGATCCGGAAATGCCGCGGCGACGGGATTTCCGGATCGGCTGCATCGGCTCGGGGTTCATCATGCGGGATTGCCATCTTGCGGCTTACCGGGACGCCGGGTTCAACCCCGCGGCGATCGCGTCGCGGACTTACGAGAATGCGAAAGCGGTTGCAGATCAATGGGGCATCCCGAAAGTGCATCGTACCTGGGAAGAGCTGGTTCAAGATCCGGACATCGAAATATTGGACATTGCGGTTCCGCCGGACCGGCAGTTGGACATCGTGCGGGCAGCCGTGCGCCAGCCGCACATCCGAGGCATTCTGTGCCAGAAGCCGCTCGCCATGAACAGCGCGGAAGCGCGCGGGATCGTCGAGCTGTGCGAGCGCGCGGGCATCAAGCTGGGCGTCAATTCCAACATGCGCTACGATCAGTCGATCCGGGCGCTTAAGACCATCCTGGACAAAGGGTACCTGGGAGAGCCGGTGCTGGCGACGATCGAGATGAGGGCGATTCCCCATTGGCAGGATTTCCTCCATCGGTACGAGACGCTCGAGATGCTGAACATGGGCATCCATCATATCGATGCTTTCCGCTACTTGTTCGGGGATCCGAAGAGCGTCACGGCGGTCGCCCGTCCGGACCCCCGAACGGCGTTCAAGCATATCGACGGCATCTCGCAGTATACGTTTCAATACGAGAACGAGCTGATGGCGACGAGCCTGGACGACGTATGGGCGTGGCCCGGGGAGGGAACCGAGAAAGACATTTACATCAAATGGAGAGTCGCGGGGACGGAGGGGCTGGCGCAGGGCACGATCGGCTGGCCGTCGTATCCGGAGCGGGTTCCGAGCACGCTCGAATTCACGACGCGGCAGTCCCCGGACTGCTGGCTGAGGCCGACTTGGGACAAGGTGTGGTTCCCCGACGCTTTCCAAGGGACGATGGCCCAGCTGCTGCGCGCGGTCGAGACGGACAGCGAGCCGGAGATCGGCGGCCGGGACAACCTGCGCACGATGGCCGCGGTGGACGCCTGCTACAAGTCGATCGCCGAACGCCGCACCGTCGATTTTGCCGAAATGATCGGACCGGACCGGTCGTAAAAAAAAGGAGGAATCAGCCATGATTTCAGTCGGCATTTTTAACGGGTATTATCCTCATTCGCTGGCGGAGTCGATCTCCCGCATCCGACGGGACGGCTTCAACTGCGTGCAGCTGGACTTGTCGTTCAAGGACCTGGACGTCACGGCGGCCAATCTGACGAAGGCCAAAGCGAACCTCGTCCGCGACGCGTTCCGCGACGCCAACCTGCCGATCGTGTGCATCTCCGGCTATACGAACATCGTTCACCCCGATCCGCGCAAACGGGAGCAGAACATCAGCGAGCTCAAAAACCTGCTGAAGTTCGCCCGCGACCTCGGCAGCCCCTACGTCATCAGCGAGACCGGCACGTTCAACGAGGAGAGCGACTGGGTGTGGGATCCGAAGAACGGCACCGAGGAAGCCTACGAGACCGTAGCCGCGCAAATCGAAGAGCTGGCCAAATTCGCGTACGATTACGGTTCCGTTTTCCTCGTGGAGAACTATGTCAACAACATCATCGGTACGGTCGATCAAGTGGCGCGCCTGTTTCAGGACGTCCGCCATCCGGGGCTCGGCCTGCTGATGGACCCGACCAACTATTTCTCGGACAGCAATATCGGCCGCGTCGACGAAGAGCTTCACCGCATCTTCAACACGCTGGGCAGCCGGATCAAGATCGCCCACGCCAAGGATTGCAAGCCGGCGGAAGACACTGCGGAGAAGCACGCGGCCATCGACGCTTCGGAATCCCATACGTTCCGCGGCGCGGGCGCCGTCGAGCTGCCGGCTCCGGGGCTCGGCATTCTGAACTACGACCTGTACTTGGCGAGACTGGCCGAGCTGCATCCGAACATTCCGATCATCATCGAGCACCTGGACGAAGAGGACATTCCGCGGGCCAAGACGTTCCTCGACGGCAAGCTGAAGAGCGTCGGAGTCTGACGAATCGAACGACAGGGGGAGGCGGGCAATCCGGCTCCCCCTGTTTTTATTATTGCAACGGTAAGTCTTTACGACGGGCAACGTGGAGAACGGCGCCCCAGTGGCGGCGAACCGACTTTTCCGGACGGCGATGAAGGCGAACGCGGATTTCCTGAAAGAGTTTGTCGCGTTTCCATTCTTCCATCAGGATATGCCCGGAGAAGGTTTGGAGAAGTTTCAAATACTCGTCAACGCGATAAATGCGCTCCCAGTCGAAGTGCCGGATGCGAACAACCTCGAACAGGCCGCTTTTCTCAATCTCGTCTCTTTGCTCCTGAAGTTCCCCCGGCTTGGGCCAATCGTTGTCGGCTGCCGGTTTACCTTCGCCGATCTCATGGTAAACCGCTTGGATGTCACGGAAGAACGGGTCTGCATGGTCCGGAAACACGTGATTGGCGTTCCAAAATGCCAGGAATCCGCCGGGACGAAGGACTTGCCATGCCTTTCGGTACCGAACTTCGGGATCGACCCATAGCCAAGCAGTCGCTGCGAATACCAGATCGAACCGATTCTCCGTCTCCGGCTGCCAGTTTTCGAAGCTCGCATTGACGATGTCGACGTCCAAGCCGGCAAGGTTTTGACTGGCAACCGCAGCGAGCTCTGCGCCTAGTTCGATGCACGTGATTTTAAATCCGCGCTTGGCTAACGGGAGAGTCGCTTTTCCCGTGGCGCATCCCACTTCCAACAACCGGTCGCCCGGATGCAAATTCGTCGTTTGCATCAGATCGTCGAACAATTCCGCCGGATAATCCGGACGCGCCTCTTGATAGATATTCGCGGCTTGATCGAAGGACTCGCGCAATCTTTCATGATCATTCTTCGGGTTCATATCCTGCCTCCCGTTCCTCAACATCAGTTCGATTTAACCAGCTTAATCTCTTGACGCTGCGAATGGGGGAATGGTAACATATTTTTATATAAAACTAAGTTTAATATAATAAACTATCAAAACAAAACGAAAGGGAGGAGAACTTCCATGCGACTGCGCAATAAAGTCGTCCTGATCACGGGAGCCGGGTCGGGCATCGGCCGCAGCGCCGCGCTGCTGTTCGCGAAGGAAGGGGCGCAGGTCGTCGTCAACGACCTGGCGTCCGAAGCGGGCGAGGAGACGGCGGCCATCATTCGGTCCGACGGCGGCGAGGCTGTTTTTATCCAGGCGGACGTCACCGATCCGGATTCCGTACAGAAAATGGTCGAACGCGCGATCGGCGCTTTCGGACGCATCGACGTGCTGTTCAACAACGCGGGGATCAGCGGCGTCGGCGCGCTGCACGAGGTGGAGCCGGACGCCTGGGACCGGATCGTCAGCGTCAACGTCCGCGGCGTCTATCTGCCCAACAAGTACGTGCTGCCTCATATGATGGAACGCCGGAGCGGCAGCATCATCAACATGTCCTCGTGCGTCGCCGAGATCGGTCTTGCCCGGAGGGCTTCCTACGCGGCGACCAAGGGAGCGGTGCTGGCCTTGACCAAGTCGATGCAGGTGGATTACGCTTCTTATAACATCCGGGTGAACGCCTTGCTGCCCGGAACGATTCTGACGCCGTTCGTGGAGAACTTCTTGAAGCAGTCATACGCCGACCCGCAGGCCGGATTGGACGGAATCAAGAAGCGCCAGCTGAGCGGAGAATTGGGCCGTCCCGAAGACGTCGCGCAAGCCGCGCTGTTCCTGGCCTCGGACGAATCGAAGTTCATGATGGGCAGCCCGCTGTACATTGACGGAGGCGTCGTCTTCGGCAAGAACGCCTAGCGGATTTTGATTTTATCTTCCTAAACGAAGGAGCTGCTGAAGTTGCAATTGTTCACTTTCTTGCAAGACGGAGAATCCCGGCTTGGGGTCAAGACGCCGCAAGGGCTGGTCGATGCCGGTAAGGCCGGGTTCGGCGGCACGGTAATGGACGTGATCGAAGGCGGGAAGGAGAAGGTACGCGAACTGTCCCAGGCCGTCGAAAGCGCCGGCGATTCGGCTTCCTGCCTGCTGAACGAAGCGGACATCGCATGGGGACCTTGCGTCACCCGCCCGAACAAAATCATCTGCGTCGGCTTGAATTACCGCAAGCACGCCGAGGAGACGAACGCGCCGATTCCGAAGTACCCGATTCTGTTCAACAAGTTCAACAACACGCTCGCCGGACATCTCGAGCCGATCGCGGTGCCGAAGGTCACCCGCGAGCTCGATTACGAAGCGGAGCTGGTGATCGTCATCGGCAAGAAAGCCAAGTACGTGCCGAAGGAGCAGGCGCTGGACCACGTATTCGGCTACGCTTGCGTCAACGACCTGTCGGCGCGCGACCTGCAGAACCGGACGCCGCAATGGCTGCTCGGCAAAAGCTGCGACGGCTTCAGCCCGCTCGGTCCTTATCTCGTCACCGCGGACGAGGTCGGCGACCCGAACCGGCTCGCCATCCGGGCGACCGTGAACGGGGAAGTCCGCCAGAACTCCAACACGTCGGACATGATCTTCCGCTGCGACGAGATCGTCAGCTACGTCTCGCAGCATATGACGCTGGTGCCGGGCGATCTCATTCTGACCGGAACGCCCGAAGGGGTCGTGCTGGGGCTGCCGCCTGAACAGAGGGCGTACCTGCAGCCGGGCGACGAGGTGACGATCGAGATCGAGAAGCTCGGCTCGCTCACGAACCGGTTCGTCGCGGAGTGACCCAGGCGGTCTCTAACGGGCGAGATTCTCCAGCGAGAGCCTGCATGCGCGACAGTGCAAGAGGAAGGCGGGAAGTGGCGGTTGCCGCTTCCCGTTCGCGCGTTATACTGGAAGAAAGATTTCAATTCAAAGGACGGACGTGGTGAAAATGGAACGCAAGTATTGGGCTCCTGCCGTGGAACGCGCCCACCTCGTGCTGCAAGCAGTCGCCGCGAATCCGGCGCGGCTGCGGCTGACGGATTTGACGGAGAAGACGGGCATCAACAAGAGCACGATGTTCTCGCTGCTGCACACGATGGAAGAGCTGGAATGGCTCCGGCGGGACGGAGCGGATTGCTATGCGCTCGGCTCCATCTTCGCCTCTCTCGGGTCCGCGTACTTGTCGGGCCATCCGTTGATCGACCGATTCCTGGAGAAAGCCAAGTCGACGGTCGAACGGATCGGGGAGACGGTTCAACTGTCCCGGCTGGAGCGCCGGGAGATCGTGTACCTGGCCAAGAAGGAGGCTCCCCATCCCGTTCGCCTCTTGTCCGAACCGGGTTCGCGCATGCCGGCCCATTCGACGGCGATGGGGAAAGCGCTGCTGGCGGGAATGGCCGACCCGGACATTCGGAAGCTGTACGAAGGGTATGAATGGGAGCGGCTGACCCCGCATACAATTGGCTCCGTGGAACCGCTGCTCGCCGAGCTTGCGAGCGTCCGCAGAGAAGGCTGCGCGTTCGACGCGGAGGAAGCGGTGCTTGGCTTCCGGTGCGTCGCGGCGCCCGTTCTGGACGCCGGAGGCTCCCCGCAAGCGGCCGTCAGCGTCTCGATGCTGAGCCAGGCATGGGAGTCGAAGCGGGACGCTGCCGAGCGCGCCATTCGGGAGCTGGCGGCCGAGTTATCGTCGTAAAATCGGACGCACGAAAAGCGTTTTCTTTTCCAGCCGTTTCTGTTAACCTTTCTATTGAGTAGGGGATTCATCGCTCATTCTGCTTAACGGAAAAAGGAGTGAAACCGGAAATGGAATTGAAGCAGTTCAAAGCGCTATGGGGATTGGAAGGAACGTATGCCGAGCAGTTCGCCCGAATCGGCGAAGCCGGCTATGACGGCTTGGAGGCCCCCGCGCCTTCGGAGGACCGGGCGGAAGAGTTCTCCTCGCTCCTGGAGAAATACCGCCTCGAGTACATCGTACAGGTATTCGCCGCTACCGAAGCCGACTTCCGGGAGCAGGTGTCGTACGCGGCCCGCTTCAAGCCGCTCAAGATCGTGGCGCACAGCGCGCGGGACAGCATGCCGGAAGCCGAGCAGGACCGATTCTTCGCCGCCGCGCTGGAGACGGAAGCCCGCTACGGCATCCCGATCGGCCACGAATCGCATCGCCAGCGGGCGATGTTCACCCCATGGACGACGGCACGGCTGCTGAAACGATTTCCGGAGCTGAGAATTACGGCCGATTTCAGCCACTGGATGAACGTCTGCGAGTCGCACCTGGAAGATCAGAAAGAGAACCTCGCGATCGCCGTCGAGCGCGCGATTCACATTCACGGCCGGATCGGATATCCGGAAGGACCGCAAGTCCCGCATCCCGGAGCGCCGGAATACCGAACCGAGCTCGAGCTGTTCCTCGGATGGTGGAAGGACATTCTCGCCCGTCAGGCGTCGGAAGGCGCGGCGTTCGCCACGTTCACGTCCGAATTCGGGCCTCCCGGCTACCTGCACACGCTGCCGTATACGCAATCGCCCGTCGCGGACTTATGGGAAGTCAACCGCTGGATGTCCGACCACGTGCAGGAACGTTTCGCCGGCTGGAAGCTGTAGCTCGTCCAAACCGCCTATCCCGTCCGAACGGGAAGGCGGTTTTGCCTACGGCAAGCCCGGTCGGGAACCGTATGCAAGCTCACCTCGACCGTTCCTCATAAACCCTCGCCAAACAGTCGAATGCAGGATGAACCAAGCGGCATAGACACGGAGGATCGATTATGTTCAGACGTTCGATCAAGTCGCAGCTGATCATCTGCTTTTTCGTCCTCATGCTGCCGGTAGACGCCTTTCTGATCGTCAACAACGGTTACGCCAAAGACGTCGTTCGGCTTAAAGTTTCGGAGACTTACCGCAATACGCTGGACATCTTCGTCGGCCAAACCGATCGCAATCTGCAGCAGATCAACGATTATTTGTACAAGATGTCCGTCCTCGATTCGGACGCCGGCCTTCTCATGTCTTTTCCGTACGGCAGCGACAACTACGTTCTGACCAAGATCCGGCTGCAGAACAAGCTGAACCGGGATATCGGCTTTTACAACTTGATCGACACGATCTTCCTCTATCGGGAGAACGATATCATCTTCAGCACGACCGCTCCCAACGCCGACAAGTACCGCTCGACCCAGCAGCTGCTGAAAAAGGACGTCCGGCAATTCGTGGATCAAGCGGTATCGGATCAGATGCTCGCGCAGGACAAATGGATGCTCTGGCACGACGATCTCGTGGCCGGCTCCGACTTCCTGCTGAAGCTGTCGGAAGTGTCGCCCGGGCTCTACATGGGCGCCATGATCCGAGTCGCCGATATTCTCGATCTTCTTTCCATTCAATGGGATTACGGCGGCATCGGGGAAGGAGCGATCTACCGTCAAGACGGCGACCGGCTGCGCGAACGGCTCGGCGTTCCGAAGCAGGAGAGCGGAGAGGGCGTGGCGCTGGATCAGGTGCGGCTTCAAGAGGGGCGCTATCAGACCGTAACGGACAAGAAGAGCGGGAAGCGTTACCTGCTGATGAATCGCCCAAGCGGCATGGCGGACGTCACCGTCAGCATTCTCGTGCCCGAGAGCTACTTGCTGCAGGGGCTTTCGTATTTCCAGAAAGTGATCTACTTCGTCGAGTTCGGCATCGTGTTTATCTTCGCGCTGTATTTGTTCTTTATCCGGAGAATGGTGTTCAAGCCGCTGCAGCAATTGATCGTCGGCATGAAGAAGCTGTCGCGCGGGATGCTGGACGTGCGGATCAAGACGAACCAGAACGAGGAGTTCATTTTCCTGGCGAATACGTTCAACAATATGGCCGAACAGATCAAAACGCTCAAGATCGGAATGTACGAAGAACAGCTGCGGGCGCAGAAGATGGAGTTCAAGCAGCTCCAAGCCCAGATCAACCCGCATTTTTACGCGAACAGTCTGAACATCATTTATAATTTCGCAGCGCTGAAAGATCACGATTCCGTGAAAAGGATGGCGCTTCACCTGGCGGATTATTTCCGGTTCATCATGCGGGTGAATCGGGATTCGATCAGCTTGGGCGAGGAAATGAGACACATCGAGAACTACATCGAAATCCAGAAATTCCGCTTCCCGAACAAGCTGAGCTGTTCGGTCGACGTACCCGATCATTTGCAAGCGCTTCAACTCCCGACGCTGTCGCTGCAGCCGTTCGTCGAGAACGCCATCATCCACGGATTCGTCAACCGCCGCAAGCCGTTCCTCGTCGAGATCGTCGGAAGGCAGTTCTCGGACGGACGGCAAAGCTTCCTGGCGCTGACGATTCGGGACAACGGGGCCGGCTTCGCGCCGGACGTGCTGGAACGGCTTAACGATCGCGCTCCGCTGCCGCAGACGGAGTCGAGCCGGCTCGGCATCATGAACGTCGTGCAGCGCCTGCAGCTGCGTTACGGAGAGGCGGCCGCGATCGAATTCGGGAACCAAGGCGAGGAAGGCGGCGCGGCCGTCCTGATCCGCCTCCCGCTTGGCGAAGAAGCGGGAATTCAACCGGAAGGAGAGGTTGCCCATGTATAATCTGCTCGTCGTGGACGATGAGGAAGTGGCTATCCGCGGCATCGCGGAGGGAATCGATTGGTCGGCGCTGCCGCTCGCCCATATTTTTACCGCGTACGACGCCGAAGAGGCGCGCCGGATCCTCGGCGAGCATCCGATCCACGTGATGATCTCGGACATCGATATGCCCCAAGAGAACGGCATCGAGCTGCTTGCCTGGGCGAACGTCCACTCTCCCCAGACGAAGACGATCTTTCTGACCGGACACGCCGATTTCAAATACGCCCAGCAGGCGGTGCATTTGTCGGGCTTCGACTATATGCTGAAGCCGATCGACCACGCCCTGCTCAGGCAAGCGGTCGAGAAGGCGCTGGACGAGGTGGCCGGCCGGGAGGAGGAGGAATCGCTGCGCCGAACGTACGAATTCTATTACGATCAGTGGAATCGTCAGCTTCCGCTGCTGGTCGAGAGGCTGTGGCAGGACGTGCTCAACCTTCGCCTCCCCGCTACCGAAGAGCAATTGCTGCCGGCGTTCGCGCTCTACGGCTTGAAGCTCGGGATGTCGTCCGCCATCGTTCCCGTTCTGATCAGCATCGAGGAATGGAAGCAGGAGTGGAGCGCGCGCGACGAAGAGATCATGACCTACGCGCTGAAGAACGCCGCGGCCGACATTCTGCTGCGAGACCGCGAGGGGCATATCGTGCAGGAGCAGAACGGGATGCTGTTCGCTCTGCTGTACGATGCGGACGAGGATGTAGAGGAGCTGGCGGAGCGCTGCCGGGAATATATTCGCAAGTGCTCCGAGTATTTGTACGGAATCGTATCCTGTTACATCGGCGAGCCGGTCACGGCCGGCGGGCTGCGGCAGGCCGTCCGGCAGCTGTCGGAGATGGAGCGCGGGAACGTCAGCAGGATGGGCGCCGTGCACCGGAAGGCCCCCGATGCCAAGCCGAAGCGGATGCAGGCGAACGTTCCCGATCTCGAAGAGTGGGGAGAGCTCGTCTTGCAAGGAAAAAAGCGCGAGGTGCTGGACCGGATCGAGCAGCTGTTCGACCGCCTTCAGCAGGAGGAAGCCGATCGCGACTACTTGTCCCGCTATTATTTTGGAATGATCCATATCGTCTATCAATTGCTGCAGAAGAAGAATCTATCGCCGGCGGAGTTATACGGGCAAGGAGAGTGGGAGAACGGGGTTCAAGCGATGAAATCGCTCGGCGCGATGAAGGCGTGGTCGATGAGATTGCTCGGAAGCGCCGCGGATTACATGGACGGGCAGGGCATGATGATGTCCCAGACCGTCGTGAAGGTCCGGCAATTTATCGACGATCATCTTCATCTCGATCTCAACCGGGAATCGATCGCCGAGCAGGTCTACTTGAACCCGGCCTACTTGTCCCGGCTGTTCCGCAAGGAGACGGGCTTATCGCTGACCGACTACATGGTCGACCGCAGAACGTCCCAAGCGAAAGTCGAGCTTGCCCGCACCAATAACAAGATCAGCGATATCGCGAGCTCGGTCGGCTACTGCAACTTCTCGCACTTCTCGAAGCTGTTCAAGAAGATGACGGGATTGACGCCTCAGGAGTATCGCAAGAGGCATCAAGACGTCACGTAACCAAGTCACGAGACCGTTAAAGAGGTCACGACGGCGTTAGAGGACGGGGCCCGATTTTCCTACAATAAGAGCGAGGGAGTTGAGAAGAAGGAGGGAGAGGCATCATGGCGAATTCGGCCGCGGAAGCGATTACGGCGGCTCGCGCTCCGGAGGCCAAACGGCGCAAATGGACGCTGCTGAGGACATTTCGGGTGTATTGGATGTTTTATTTGATGCTGCTGCCGGGAGTCGCGCTGCTGGTTCTCAACAACTACTTGCCCATGTTCGGCATCGTGATCGCCTTCAAGAACATCAACTACACGGACGGGATTCTGGGCAGCCCGTGGGTCGGCTTGCGCAACTTCGAGTACCTGTTCAAGACGTCGGACGCCTGGATCATTACGAGAAACACGCTGGCTTACAATTCGGTGTTCATCGCGATCAACATGGTCATTCCGCTCGCGATCGCCATCATGCTGAACGAGATCAAGAACCGTTTTATCGCCAAGACGCATCAGACGATCATGTTTCTGCCGTATTTTCTATCGTATATCGTCATCAGCTACCTCGTATTCGGTTTTCTCAGCGACGAGCACGGCTACCTGAACGGCACGCTGCTCCCGGCGCTCGGGCTCGATCCGGTGCGATGGTACTTCACGAAGGAAGTGTGGCCGTTCCTTCTGACGATCGTCAATACGTGGAAAGGAATGGGCTATTACACCGTCATTTATATGGCCGCCATCATCGGCATCGACGAGGAGCTTTACGAAGCCGCGACCATCGACGGCGCCAGCCGGTTCAAGCAGCTGACAAGCATTACGGTGCCGCTCATTATGCCGATCATCATGATCATGATGCTGCTGCAGATCGGCCGGATCTTCAATGCCGACTTCGGGCTGTTCTTCCAGGTGACCCGCGACTCGGGCGTGCTCTTCCCGGTGACGAACGTCATCGATACGTACGTTTATCGCACGTTCCTGACCGTCGGGGATATCGGCTTGTCCTCCGCTGCGGGGCTGCTGCAGTCGGTTGTCGGATTCGCGCTCGTGTTCTTTTCGAACTACGTCGTGCGATCCTTCAATAAAGATAACGCGCTTTTCTAGGAGGGAAACTTATGGAGACAGCAGCGGAGAAGGTTCTGTCCGGGTCCAATCCGAAAAATCGGCTTCCTTCCGCGGCATCGCTTTGCATCCACGTTTTTTTCGTCCTGTATTCGCTCTTCTGCATCATTCCGATCGTGCTGATCGTATCGGTGTCGATCTCCAACGAGAATTCGGTCGTCCGGGAAGGCTACAAGTTCATTCCTTCCGGATTCGATCTGGCGGCTTACCGTTTCCTGCTTCACGATCTGCATCAGATCCTGAGGTCGTACGGCGTCTCGATCATCGTCACCGTCGTCGGAACGGCGCTCAGTATGATCATTATCGCCCTGTACGCGTATCCGATATCCCGCAGACAGTTCCCGCACGCGAAGTTCTTCACGTTCTTCGTCTTCTTCACGATGCTGTTCGGCGGCGGTCTCGTGCCTTGGTATCTCGTCTACGTCCAGATGCTCGACCTCAAGAATACGCTCTGGTCGCTCATCATGCCGCTCATCATGGCCCCTTTCTGGGTGCTGATCGTGCGTACGTTCTTCTCCACGACCATCCCGGGAGAAGTGCTGGAATCGGCGAAGATCGACGGGGCGGGCGAGCTACGCATCTTCATCCGGATCGTGCTGCCGCTCTCCATGCCGGTCATGGCGACCGTCGCGCTGTTCCAGACGCTTACGTATTGGAACGACTGGTTCCTCAGTCTCGTGTTCATCACGAACGACAACAATATATCGGTTCAATATTTGCTCTATAAGATGCTCGCCAACATTCAATACCTGTCCAGCAACCCCACGGCGGCGGCGGAGATCGCGAAGGCGGGCGGCATGTTCAACTTCCCGAGCGAGACGGTCCGCATGGCGCTCGTCATCGTCGGCGTCGGGCCGATCATCTTCGCGTATCCGTTCTTCCAGAAGTACTTCGTGAAAGGGCTGACGGTCGGCGCGGTCAAAGGCTGACTTTGGCAAAAAGGTCACGTAAGCGATAACAAAGTCACGATTGCGTTAGAATGTTCGGAATATTCGGACTAAAATAAATTCGCTGGCTGAATATGCCATGCCAGTGAAAATGTGGCTAAGGGAGGTCATTTCGCTTATGAAGCAAATGAAGAAAAAAGCCTCGATCGTTCTTCTTCTCGGCATGACCACATCGCTCGTGCTGTCGGCCTGCGGAGGCGGGAACAACGGCAATAACGGCAGCTCCGGCGGCAGTCCGAGCGGCAGCGCAGGCGGCAGCGCAAGCGCAAGTCCGTCCGCGTCGCCCTCCGACAGCGGAGGCAGCAAGGCAAGCGGCGATTCGTCCACGGCGAGCGTGGCGGCCGATCTGAAGCCGTACAAGCTGAAAGTCGTGTACGAGGGGCCGCCGCAGCCGGACGAGAAAAAAGTGGAAGATGCGATGAACAAGATTTTGACGGAGAAGATCAACGCGACGATCGACCTGATTCCGATCGACTGGGGCGTCTGGGACGACAAGATGAACCTGATGATCGCTTCCCGCGAGCCGGTCGACGTGCTGTTCACCGCCCAATGGAACGGCTATTCCAAGAACGTGGCGAAAGGCGCCTATCTGGATCTCGGCGATCTGCTCAAGCAATACGGCCAGGGCATCATCGATTCGCTGGATCCGGCTTTCCTGGAAGGCTCGAAGATCAACGGCAAAAACTACGGCATCCCGACGAACAAGGAGCTGGCGTTCGCGGGGGGACTCGTCTACCGCAAGGACATCGCCGACGAGCTCGGCCTGGATATGAGCCAGGTGAAGAAGCCGGAAGATTTGGACGCCATCTATAAAACCGTCAAGGAGAAAAAGCCGGACATGATTCCGCTCTACATGATGGGCGGCTCGCTGGTCGGCCAGCTGACGGAGTTCGACTCGCTCGGCGACGGCACCATTCCGGGCGTCATCGAGAAAGAAAAGACGGATACGACCGTGAAGCTGGCGCAAGATTTCGACGTTTACAAGCGAATGGTCAACATTACGCGCGATTATTACCAGAAAGGCTATATCAATAAGGACGCGGCCACGACCCAGCTTTCGGAAGGCGACGCCTTCAAGGCCGGCAACGTCTTCTCGGCCATCCAGCCGCTCAAGCCCGGCAAAGACGCGGAATTGGCGGCCGCAGCCGGTCTGCAGAACAAGCTGACGGAAATCTATTTCACCGGCAAGACCGTCTCCACCAGCGAAACGGCGGGCGCCATGCTGGCCATCTCCTCCACCTCCGGAGACCCGGCGAGGGCCATGATGTTTATCAACCTGCTTCATACGGACAAAGAGCTGGTCAACTTGATCAACTTCGGCATCGAAGGCGTTCACTACACGCTGAACGGGGACGTGATGACGCCGACGGCGCAAGCGGCCAACTACTCTCCCGGCGTCGCCTGGGAGCTGGGGAACCAGTTCCTGAACCACGTATGGGATTCGGAAGCGCCGGACAAATGGGATCAGTTCCGCCAGTTCAACGAAGGCGCCATCAAATCCCCCGGCCTCGGCTTCGTATTCGACAGCGAGCCCGTCAAAGCCGAAGTCGGCGCTCTCGCCAACGTGATCAAGCAATACGGGGCCGCGATCGAGACCGGCTCGGTGGATCCGGACAAGATGCTGCCGGAATACGTATCCGCCCTCAAAGCGGCCGGCGTCGACAAAGTGATCGCCGAGAAGCAGAAGCAGTTCGACGCGTTCCTGGCAAGCAAGTAATCGCGGTTTTCGACGGCTTCGCCGGAAAACGTTTTTCCGGTTCGGGCGCATGCCCCTGGGCAGGCGTGGTGACAGGCTCTCTTGTCCTCCGCATATGCTGGGGGCAGAGGCGGTGAAGCTCAGTGGCGAAGTATAAAAGCTATTCGATCGGCAGCAAGTGGACCAAAACGAAGTGGCTGCTGGAACGGCAGGATCTGCAGGAATATATTCCCGAGACGAAGCTGTTCGACAAAACGAATCTCGAAGAGATGCTGATCATGTATCCCGTCGTGTACTTCAAGCCCGTAAGAGGGTGGGGCGGCTCGAATATCGTTCGGATCCTGAAGACGGAGGAAGGGTACCGGACCCGATCGAACGCGGGGCAAGACGATTGGCCCACCCCGGATTCTTTGTACGAGGAGCTGGATCGGCTGGCCAAGACCAGGCCGTATCTGCTGCAGAAGGGCATCGACTTGGCAAGAACGAAGGGGATGCCGTTCGACCTTCGGGTCATGGTGCAGAAGTCCAGTCGGGGCACATGGAAGAGCACCGCGATATTCGCGAAGATCGGCAAGCCCGGCAAGGTCGCCACGAATTACAATCAGGGAGGCAAACTCGGCTTCCTGAAGTCTACGCTGAGCGGCGCCGGCTACGGTCCTTCGCGAATCGGCCGAACGAGAAGCGAACTGGAACGAATGGGCGTCGAGGTAGGCAAATGCTTTGACGGCCACAACAAGGGGTTTCGCGAATTGGGACTGGATATCGGTCTGGATCCGGACGGCAAGCCTTGGATTCTGGAGGTGAATACGCGCCCGCAATTTTATCCGTTAAAGCATTTCAAGGATCAAACGGTATACCGGCGGATCCTCTCGTACGCCAAGCAATATGGAAGAACGCGCTAGTTCTTCCCGCTATATTTCCACGGAGGTCTACAGCGCAGGAGCCGTTCGCCGAATATATTGTCCCGGGAGGGATAATAGATGGCGAACGGCTCCAAGCACATCGGAAGCAAATGGAAGAAGACGAAGGCTATCTTGCAAGACGGCCGCGTCCGCCCTTACGTACCGGCAACCCGAATCATGTCCGCGAAATCGCTTTACGACATGCTCAGAAAGTACTCGATGGTTTATGTCAAGCCCGTTTCGGGAACGTATGGGAACGGAGTCGCCCGGGTCGAGCGGACCAACCGCTCCTACAAGTATCAGTTGGGCATGCAAGTCCGGACGTTTCCCGGCTTCGATGAGATGTACGGATCGCTTAACAAGCGGAAAGCGAAACGGCAGTACCTCGTGCAGCGAGGAATACATCTATTGAAGCACAACGGCCGGCCTTTCGATATTCGGGTCATGGTCCAACGGAATTCGAAGCGGGAATGGGAGACGACCGGGATCATCGCAAGAATCGCTGGAAGGGGCAAGATCGTAACGAATTACCATAACGGCGGCACGCCCACGGATCTCGACCGGCTTCTGTCGTCGAAGCTTGGCCGCGCCGGAACGTCCCGTTTTACCGGCCTGCTGGCCAGAATCGGCAAACAATCCGCGTCCGCTCTTGCCAGAACGTATCCCGCCGTCGATTCGGTCGGCGCCGATATCGGCGTCGACAAGCAATACCGGCCGTGGATCCTGGAGCTCAACACAAGTCCGGATCCGTATATTTTCAGACATCTCAGGGATCGGCGCGTCGCACGGAAAGTGCTCCGGTTCGCCAGAGGGCTCGGAAGAATCAAGGCGAAAGGGAAGAAGCGCCGGTAAACCGGGATCCTCCCGGGAATAGAAGAAGCCGAACGCAGGACAAACTAACGCGTATTCCATTTTAACGACTTGAATACGGGTGAATGATTGAAATGCGGCGATTTCTGGTTCGAATCGTTCAGACGATTCTGATATCGGCTTTGATCCTTGGCGCCGTTCCTAGACCGGCGGGAGCCGATCCGTCTCTTCCGATCGTGAAGGATAACGGGTTAGTTACGATCGAAGTCTATCCGCTGAAGCACAAGCTGGTCGTCCTGCTGGACCACCTTCCCTATCGGACTTTCTCCGTCGCGGTCGGCAATCCGGATACGCCGACTCCCGTCGGGGAGTATCTGGTCATCTACAAAGGGAAAAATTGGGGTCCCTCTTTCGGCTCCCGGTGGATCGGCCTTAACGTACCGTGGGGAACCTACGGCATTCACGGAACGAACAGGCCGTACTCCATCGGACAGCACGCCAGCCACGGCTGCATCCGGATGAGGAACCGGGACGTCGAGGAACTGTACGAGATGGTTCCGGTCGGAACCAAGGTCACGATCCACGGTCACGTGCTGGGCGAGGCGAACCGCGAGCCAAGGGTCGTCGCGGAAGGGGACGTCGGCGCCGAGGTGCAGCTGATCCAGAACCGGCTGCAGAGCGCCGGTTACTTCCATGGCGAGTGCAACGGGAAATTTCGGTTTTCGACGACGGCCGCGATCAAGAAGTTCCAGAAGGAGAACGGGCTCGTTCCCGACGGGATCGCGACGTTGGAGGTTTACGAGAAGCTGGGTCTCATCGAATAGCGGGAATGCCCGGAAAGCCGCGAGCGATCGCGGTTTTTTTGCGTTTTCATCAAGGAATGCGGCTTGATGCCGCGCTTAAGAATCATTTAAGAACATGTTAACGAGTGCTTTATGATTGTTCGGTACATTGGGGAAGAACCGCCGCCGATCCCGCCGGCGCGATCATTCCGCAAGCAAGGAGCGTTGCCGTCATGTCCGTCCTGTTGAACTATCCGCTGCTCGCGGCATTGACCGCCATCGTAGCCGCCCAATTCGTCAAAGTTCCGATTTTCTATCTGGCGAAGGGACGATGGGCGCCCGGGCTCGCCTTCGGCACCGGAGGAATGCCGAGCTCGCATTCGGCGGCCGTCGCTTCCATGGCAACGGCCGTTGCGCTCCGTCAAGGCTTCTCGTCGCCGGAATTCGCCATCGCCGCCGTCGTCTGCGCCATCACGATGTATGATGCCGCCGGTATTCGCCGGCAGGCCGGGATGCACGCCAGCGCGATCAACCGCATGCTTCTGGCGGTGCCCGAGCTTCAGGCCGGCAGCCCGGAACGGCAGACGCTGAAGGAGCTGCTCGGACATCGTCCGGCCGAAGTTCTGATCGGCGCGCTGCTCGGCATCGCGATCGGCTTCCTGTTCGATTGGCTGGCATAAGGATCATTTCAAAACGGGCAGGTGAGCCTCGGTGTCCAAAGGATCGGCCAAAATCGTCATTCTGTTCGCCCGCTTCGGCGACGGCCACTATCAGGTGGCGAAAGCATTGCAGCAGCAGTTCGAATCGCAAGGCATCCGTGACGTCGTCCTTTTCGATCCGTTCGGGGAATCTTATCCCGCTCTCAATAGATGGTTGCAAGCCGTGTATTACGCAAGCACGTCGCATCTGCCCCATGCATACGGATGGGGTTACGGGCTGCTGGACCGGATGAACCCCGGTTCGCCTCTGGGACACTGGCTTCATTCGCTCGGGTCGGCCAAGCTGGAGGAACTTCTGAAGGAGATGCGGCCCGACGCGGTCGTGCAGACGTTCCCCTTGCTGACGATGTCTCATCTTCGGCGGTACGCCGGTTATCGGATTCCGACGTTTACCGTGCTGACGGATTACGTTCTGCACGCTCGCTGGATTCATGAGGAGACGGATCTTTATTTCGTAGCCTCCGAGGAGCTGAAGCAGGAGCTGAGCGGCCGCGGCGTCCCGGCCGACCGCATCCGCGTCAGCGGCATCCCGATCCGCCCGAGGTTTCGGGAACGGGCGCTTTGGGAGAACCTAAGAAACAAAGCCGCGAATGAAGTCCGCCGGAAGCCGAACCAGGTGCTCGTCATGGCCGGGGCGTACGGCGTGACGGGGGCCGTCGGCGGGATGGTGCAATCCCTTCTCGAAGAAGACGGGATCGTCGTCTCGCTCGTCTGCGGACGGAAGCGAAAGCTGGAGCGCCAGATGATCCGGCTGTTCGGGGACAATCCGCGAGTCCGGATCTTCGGCTATGTGGAACAGATCGAACGGCTCATGTCCGAATCGTCGTGCCTCGTGACCAAGGCGGGCGGGATTACGCTGTCCGAAGCGGCCGCGATGCGATTGCCCGTCGTCGTCTACCGGCCGATTCCCGGTCAGGAAGAGGGCAATGCCGTCTACTGGGCGGGCAAGGATGAGCTGCTTATCGCCCGCAACGGGGAAGAGCTGAGGCGGCAAACGGCCGAGCAGCTCCTCCGGCGGCGCTTCCGGCAAGCGGAGGGTCCGGCCGCGGACGGAGCGAATTCGTCGGGCCGCGTCGCGGGCGGCATTCTCGATTATCTTGCGGCTGCCGCCGAATCGCCGGAACGACTGCCGGTTGGCAGGCAGCGCGGCCTCAGGCGGCTGCTGCCGCTGCCCCGATCGCAGTAATTTTCCGAACTGAAGGAGATAGCTCCAGGCATGAAATTTTCGTTATCGTTTCGTCTTACGCTCGCCTTGCTGCTCAGCTTGATTTTTGCCGCGGGCTTCGGCGTCATCGCCGCGCTGATCGGGTTTCACCGGATTTCGGCGTTCGACCGGACGCTGATCGACTTCTGGCAGAGCCGGGAATCGGGCGGTTTGACCTCCGTCATGAAGTTTTTCACGAACATCGGTTCCGGATGGCCCGTCATCGTGATCGCGCTCGTTTGCATGGTGTATCTATACGGCGTTCTGAAGCATCGGCGGGAAGTGATCCTGTACCTGTTCGTGCTCGGGGGATCCGAAGTGCTGAACGTCGTGCTCAAATGGATTTTCCGCCGGGAGCGCCCGGACATCCATCGGCTCATTGCGGAGACCGGCTACAGCTTCCCGAGCGGCCATTCGATGGGAGCGTTCAGCCTGTACGGCGTGCTGGCTTATCTTCTGTGGAAGCACATACCGGCATGGTGGGGAAAAGTCATTCTTGTGCTGGCCAGCAGCGCGCTGATTCTGGCCATCGGCACGAGCCGCATTTACTTGGGCGTGCACTATCCGAGCGACATCCTCGGCGGCTATCTCGCCAGCGCGTTCTGGCTGAGCGCTTCGATCTGGATCTATCAAAGCGTGCGCGATTATGGTATACCCAAAGAAGCGGCCCGGGCACGAAAGGGGAAGCCGGGCCTTTCATAGCGGGGAGAGGCGAACCATGTCCATTCGAATGAGGCTCATCTGGTCGTACGCCGCGATGCTGGTCGTGCCGCTCGTCGTCATCCTGCTGACGGCGCTGCTGCTGGCGGTCGTCTCGGGCGGCGACTTTCAATATTATAAAAAGCTGTACTTCTCCACGGCGGAGCAGTTCGACTTCGACGACCAGTACCGCCTTCTAAGAGAGATCAAGCGGGCGACGGAACGCAATCCGCAGGTTTTGTCCGACTCCGAATTTTTGAAGGAGATCGAGACGGGGCTGCAAAGCGTCCATTCCGGACTCGTCATCCGCCAAGGCGGGCAGTTGACGTACGTATCCGACACGCTGCGCGGCGACGAGAAGCTTGCGCAATCGCTTCCTCCTTTCGAGAGAGCGGGAATTCGGGACCATGCCCTCCAAATCACCGAAAACAATAAAATCGTGCTGTTTTTCCAATACGATTACTTGGCGCCCGACGGTTCGAACGTTTCCGCGTTCATCGTGACCCGAACGGACCCGTTCGTCTATTGGATTCGGGAGGCGTTCCCGATCTTGTTCACGGTGCTGATCGTCATTCTCGTTCTGACGCACTTGCTGCTCACCTACTTCGTCTCCCGCAGCATCATCCGCCCTCTGCGTACGCTTCGCGGGGCGGCCATGAGCATCAAGAACGGGGATCTGGACTTCGAAGTGGACATGAACGGCAGGGACGAGATCAGCCAGCTCGGTCAGGCGTTCGAGGAGATGCGCGTTCAGCTCAAGCACTCGATCCGCCTGCAGCTTCAGTACGAGGAGAATCGCAAGGAACTGGTGTCGAACATCTCCCACGACCTGAAGACGCCGATTACGACCATTCGGGGTTACGTGGACGGTTTGATGGACGGAGTCGCCGACTCGCCGGAGAAGTCGGCGAAGTATATGCAGACGATCGCCGACAAAGCGGAGGAGATGGACCGGCTCATCGACGAGCTGTTCCTGTATTCGAAGCTGGACCTGAGGAGCATTCCGTTCAACTTCGAGCCGGTCCGGCTGCGGGAGTTTATGGAGGACTGGTCGGACGAGATGAAGTTCGATCTGGAGAAAGCGGGCATTGCCTGGAGCGAGACCATCCGGCTGCGCGATTCCGATACGGTGCTGATGGACCGCGACAAATTCAAGCGGGTGCTCGGCAACGTCATCCAGAACAGCCGCAAGTACATGGACAAGGCGGACAAGCGCATCGCCTTGCGCACGCTTGCCTCGGACGGCAAAGCGGTGATCGAGATCGAGGATAACGGGCAAGGCATCGAAGCCGAAGCGCTGGGATCGATCTTCGAGCGGTTCTTCCGGGCGGAGCAATCCCGCAATTCCGGCAGCGGAGGAAGCGGGCTGGGTCTTGCGATCGCCAGGCAGATCGCGCTGGGGCACGGCGGAACGATCGAGGCCGCCAGCGAATTCGGGCAAGGAACGACCATTCGAATCATTCTGCCGCTGGCGGACGGAGAGAAGGGACAGCGATGAAAAAAATATTGATCGTCGAAGACGAGCGGCTGATCGCGGAATTGCAAAGGGATTATCTGGAGATGAGCGGTTACGGGGTCGAGATTGCCGACAACGGGGAGGTCGGCCTGGAGCTGGCGCTTCAAGAAGACTTCGACCTCGTCATTCTGGACTTGATGCTGCCGAAGAAGAACGGCTTCGATATTTGCCGCGAGCTGCGCGCGAAGAAGGACATCCCGATTCTGATGGTCACCGCCAAAAAGGAAGATATCGACATGATCCGCGGCTTGGGACTGGGGGCGGACGATTATATGACGAAGCCGTTCAAGCCGGCCGAGCTCGTCGCCCGGGCCAAGGCGCATCTGACCCGCTACGAACGGCTGGTCGGCAGCAAGGAGCGGCGGAACGAAGTCCGGATCCGCGGCTTGCTGATCGATGCGGACGCGCGCCGGGTATTCAAGAATAAACAGGAGATCGTGCTGACGACGAAGGAGTTCGACCTTCTCTACTTCCTGGCCACCCATCCGAACCGCGTGTTCAGCAAGGACCAGCTGTTCGAGCTGCTATGGGGATTCGACGCGACGGGAGACACCCAGACCGTCACCGTTCATATCCGCAAGCTGAGGGAAAAAATCGAGGCGACGCCGGCCGATCCGCAGTGGATCGAGACGGTGTGGGGCGCCGGATACCGGTTCAAGCTGTAACCGTCGGGATCCCTAATTTCTCGGCGCCCACAGCATGACGGACACGCCGACGATGCAGATCGCCGCTCCCAGCCAGTCGTACCCGTCGGGAGCCTTCTTGTCGACCAGCCATCCCCATAGCACCGCGAGAACCACGAACACGCCGCCGTATGCGGCATAGACGCGCCCGAACGAAGGGAATTTTTGCAGCGTCGGAATGATGCCGTACACGATCAGGACAAGGGCGCCGGCGATTCCGAACCAGAGAGGCTTTGACTCGCGCAGCCACAACCAGATCAGATAGCCTCCGCCGATCTCGGCGAGTCCGGCAAGCGTAAAAATGACGATGGCCAGAAGCATGTGCGTCTCCTCCTTGAGCAGTCCGTCCCTACTTGCAACCATGCGGAAGATGCTCCTATATTAGGTTTGAATAGCGCTGTTGTCAATTTTCGGCGAAATCGGCAGGGAACCGCCGTCTGATTGTAATCTTTCTGATTTGGAACCGTTTCTATGATATAATGTCGTCATCCGCGGCATCCGCCGTGTCCCGCCCGTTGAGATACTTGCGGAACGTTCGGATGGTCAAACGGCGCAACGTTCCGATTCCGGAGGCGTCCCGAACGCTTCTTTTTGTCATGCCAGTTTCTGTGCATCGCTGCCAACTGATAGGTTCGGAGAGGAGGAACGTTCCATGGAGCCGATCCTCGCATTGGATCGCCTGTCCAAATCGATCCCGGAATCGGGGAGAAGCTTGTTCGCGAACGTGAGCGCGCAAGTCGCGGCGGGAGACCGGATCGCCGTTCTGGGCGCTTCCGGGCAAGGGAAGAGCACGCTGCTCAAGGTGCTGTCGCTGCTGGTCGGCGCCGACCGGGGCGATATTCGGCTCGAGGGCAAATCGTTCGAACAATGGGAGCCGAAGGATTGGCGCTCGAAGGTCGTCTACTTCTCCCAGCAGCCGTATATGCTTCCGGGGACGATCGAATCGAATATGACCGCCGTCAGCAGGCTTCATCGCCGGGAATTCGATCGGAGACTGGCGGAGGAGCTGCTCTCCAAGCTGGGATTGGGCCGCTTGGACTGGAGCAAGGAGGCCGAAACCTTGTCCGGAGGCGAGAAGCAGAGAGTCGCCTTGGCCCGAGGTCTGCTGCTGAAGCCCGACATCCTGCTGCTGGACGAAACGACGGCTTCCTTGGACGCGAACAGCAAGGCGCTCGCGGAGGAGACGCTCCTCGAATGGCACCGGCGGGAAGGCAGCGCGGCAATATGGGTGACCCACGACCCGGAGCAAGCCCGCCGAATGTCCGAGCGGATCTGGTTCTTGTCGGACGGCAAGCTGCAGGAGGATACGGCGGCCGAATCCTTTTTCGAGCATCCCGTCACCGCCGCCGCGCGCGCCTATTTGCGGTTGCCGGAGGGAGGACCGTCTTCATGTCCCTGACGGCTCTCGGGTTTACGCTTGTGTTTGTCGCCGTCGCCCTGTTTATCTCCATGTGGCAGAAGCTGGGGCTGGAAAAGGACCTGTTCGTCGGAACGATCCGGTCCGCCGTGCAATTGCTTGCCGTCGGCTATGTGCTCCACTTCGTTTTTCGTTCCGACCGTCCGCTCGTCGTCATCCCGATTCTATGGATCATGATCGCCGTCGCGACATGGAATGCCGCCAAAAGAGGAACAGGCCTGCGCCGCGTCTGGCTGCGGATCGGAATCTCCATCTTCGCGACCGAGTTCGTTACGATGGGGCTGCTGCTGGCGCTCGGCATTATTCCGCTCTCGGCCCAGTACGTCATCCCGATCAGCGGCATGACGATCGGCAACGCCATGGTCGTGTCCAGCTTATTCCTCAACCAGATGAAGCGGGAGATCGCTTCGGCCAGAGGAGAGGTGGAGACGCTGCTGTCGCTCGGAGCGACCCCACGGCAGGCGATCCACGACCTGCTGAAAAGAGCGGCGAAATCCAGCATGATCCCCACGATCGACGGGATGAAAACGGTCGGGATCGTCCAGCTCCCGGGGATGATGACCGGCATGATCGTCGCGGGAGCGAGTCCGTTGGAAGCGGTCCGATATCAGATTCTGATCATGTTCGCGTTCGCTTCTTCCGCGGCCTTGACGAGCATTCTGCTCAGCATGCTGACCTACCGCCTCTGGTTCACGAAGCGGCACGCCCTGGACGGGAACGGCGCGCTTTGATTATGTCCGGTTCATTCGCCGGATCTCCTCGAAGACGGCGGCGATCCCCGCGTCGATGCCCGATTCCTCCACGCGCGTCACGCTGAGCTGCAGGAAAGAACGCTTCGCAAACCCGGGCAGGAAGCACGCGTCTCCCCCCTTGACCACAATCTTCCGGCGGGCGAGGCGGTCGACCAGCGCCGGGAGACGATACGAGTCCGGAAGGACGAGATGGGTGTGCGTTCCGGCTTCGACCCGCGGGTAACTTACGTCCGGCGCATCGCAACAGGCATCGAGGGCGCGGTTCAGCCGCTGCAGCCTGCCGCGGTAAGTGGCCGATATTTTGCGCTTGCGCCGCGCGAACATGCCGCTCTGGATATATAGCTCCAGCGCCGCCTGCGAGAGCATCGAGCTGTCGATATCGGAGAACCGCTTGTGCAAGCCGAACGTCTTCCGCAGTTCCGGAGGAAGAACCGCCACTCCGACGCGCAGCCCCGGGAACAGCATTTTGGAATAGCTCTTCACATAGACGACGCGGGAGGATCCGTACGCATAGATCGGATCCGACTTCGGATCGGTCTCCAGATCCGCCAGATAATCGTCTTCCACGACGTAAACCCCATAGCGTTCGGCCAGCTCGGCGATCGCTTTTTTGGTGCGGGTGTCGTAGGAGGTGCCAAGCGGATTCTGAAACCGGGGAATCGTATAGAAAAACTTGATGTCCCCGGTCTTAAACAGCGACTCCAGCTCGTCAAGATCGATTCCGCGATCCGAACGGGCGATGCCCGCTACGGGAACGCCGTGCAGCTGAAGCAGTTCGAGGAACAGCTGATACGTCGGCTGCTCCACCAGAACGGTTCGCTTGCCGCTCGGGAACGGCATGATGGACAGGATCGACAGCGCCTGCTGGACGCCGGAGGTGATCGCCAGCCGGTCGGAGGGCGCGAACACCTGATAGGAGGCCAGGTGCTTGCTGAGCACCGACAGCAGGGAAGGAAGCCCTTGAGACGTACCGTACGTAAACAGATAGCTGCGGTAGCGGTCGATCGCCTTGTTGATGCAATGCTGGAAGTCCAGGTACGGGAACAGATCCGGGTCCGGCGAGACCGAAGAGAAGTCCAGCGTTTCCGGCTGCGCCGGCGCTTCCTCCTGCTTGAGCTGGACGGCGAAGTAGCCGCTCTGCGGGACGGAATAGAGCAGATGCCGTCTTTCCAGCTCCGCATACGCGCGAAGGACGGTGCTCTTGCTGCAGCCGTAGACGGCGGAAGCCTCGCGGATGGAGGGCAGCTTCTGACCGCCGCGCAGCCGGCCGTCTTCGATTCGTTGCTCGATCTCGCTCATCAGCTCTTCGTATTTCATCATCGCGGGTACGCTCCTTCGCCTTGTCTGTACCGGTACAGTTCGGGAATATTGGAGTGGAAGGAAGACGAAACTTCCCTTATGCTGGATTCAGAAGCCGGCCGGCTCGATCCGTCCCGTGAGAAAATGCGCGACCCCGGGTAGCACTCACGCAGGACATGTCGGAAAGAAGGGGCGCATCTTGTCGAAAAATAACGGTACGGTCTACCTAATGGCACTATTATACTCGATAATTATCGGATTTGCCTTCCTGACTTCCAAATTGGCGCTGCGATACGCCGATCCGATCGATCTGCTGGCGTACCGGTTCGCGTTGTCGTATTTCGCGCTGACGATCGCGATTCGCGCCGGATGGGTCCGGATACCGAAGCGAGAGAAAAAAGAGAAGAGGCTGCCGCTGCTGGGGATCAGCCTCATGTACCCGACCTTGTTCTTCGGCTTTCAGACGTTCGGCTTGACCGCGGCGACGACGTCGGGGGCCGGCATCTTCTCGGCCACCACCCCCGTGTTCGCGCTGCTGCTGGGTGCGCTTCTGCTCAAAGAGAAAAGCAACGCGCTGCAAAAGCTATCGGTCGCCGTGTCGGTCGGCGGTCTGGCGTTCATGAGCGCCGCTTCTGGCGATTCCTTGCAAGGGACGACCGCGACCGGCGCGACGCTCCTGCTGCTGTCGGCGCTGTCGCTCGCCGTCTATGGCGTGCTGGCCCGCATGCTGCGGAATTCGTATTCCGCCGTGCAGATCAGTCACGCCATGATGCGGACCGGCGTCGTCATCTTCACGCTTCTCGCGCTGATTCGCCACGCCGTGAACGGAACGATGCCCGATCTGTTCGCTCCGCTGGGCGAACCGGGCTTCTGGCTCCCGCTGCTTTATATCAGCCTGATGACCACGCTCGTCTCGTCCTGGCTGTCCAATGCCGTGCTTGCCCGGCTGGAAGCGTTCAAAGTGAGCTTGTTCGTCAACCTGGGCAATATGATCTCGATCGCTTCGGGCGTGCTGCTGATGAACGATCATTGGAGCTCCGCGCAAACCGTCGGCACGGCCTGCTTGCTTGCCGGCGTCATCGGAGCCAACTCCCGAAGCCTGAAGCGCCGTCTGCCCGCCAAACCCGTTGCCAAAGGAGTCGATCTCGGATGAAAATCGTCATAGCCGGCGCAACCGGCGCCATCGGCCAGTCGCTGGTCCCGATGCTTATCGCGGAAGGACATGAGGTTGTCGGCTTTACCCGCCAAGCGGCCAAAGCGAACTTGCTGAAGGCGCAAGGGGCGGAAGCCGTCGTTCTCGATATTTTCGACCGCGAGGCGGTCCATTCGGCCGTCGCGGAAGCGAAGCCGGACGCGGTCATTCATCAGTTGACGTCGCTCGGCGAGCGCAACTTCGCGGACAACTCCCGCATTCGGATCGAAGGCACGCGCCATCTCGTCGACGCTTCCCTGGCCGCTGGCGTCCGCCGGATGATCGCCCAGAGCATCTCCTGGGCGTATGCGCCCGGCGAAGGACCGGCCCGGGAGGACGAGCCGCTCGACCTCGGCGCGCCCGCTCCGCGAAGCGGCACGATCCGCGGCGTTCATGCGCTGGAGACGGCCGTCGCGGAGATGCCGGACGCGGTCGTCCTTCGCTACGGGCTGTTCTACGGGGCGGGCACTTGGTATGCGCCCGACGGGTATATGGCGGAGCAAGTCCGCCGCGGCGAACTGCCGCGACCGGCGGCGTGTCGTCGTTCATCCACGTCGACGACGCGGCCCGAGCGGCGCTGCTCGCCTTGGACTGGCCTTCCGGCGCATACAACATCGTCGACGACGAGCCTGCGGCAGGGACGGAGTGGCTGCCGTATTACGCCTCCCTGCTGGGAGCGCCCGAGCCCGCTCGTCAGCCCGGCAGCGCCAGGGGCGAGCGGGGAGCGATCGCCGGCAAGGCGAAGCGGCTTGGATGGGAGCCTCGATTCGCCAGCTGGCGCGACGGCTTCCGCCGTACGCTGGTATAAGCCCGCCGGAGCCCGACATCTCCCGAACAGCCGATCCTTCGCGAGGAGGATCGGCTGTTCGTCTTTGCGAAGCCGCATGGGGATTTACAGAGAATGGGGATTTCGATACAGTAGGCAGAAGAGAGGAATCGGGAGAAGGAGGACGACGCATGGATGCTTTGGCGGAATGGAACGAGAAGCTGACGCAATGCCGGATGGATCTGCAGTTGAAGGAGAAGCGCGAACGAAGGCTGAAGGAGCTGGAGGCGGAAGTCAAGCGTCAGCGGCGAGCCGTCGCGGACGGAGAAGCGGAGCTCGACCGAGAGCGGGACGACGTGCGGCAGCTGCGGAAGACGTCGCTGTCCCGGCTTTGGTTCCGAATGGTCGGACAGCTCGACGAACGGCTGAACAAAGAGGAGCGGGAAGCGGCCGAAGCGGAGCTGAAGCTGGAGACGGCGAGAGCGGCGCTGGGCGCCCTGGAAGCGAGCGCGGCGGAAGCGCGGGAAGCGCTGCGGGAAGTCGACGGCGCCGGTCGCGAATTCGACCGCATCTTGGAGGAGAAGAAGGCGTGGATTCATCTCTTCGACGAACCGACGAGCCGGCTGCTCGAGCAGCTCGCCGACGAATCCGCCGACCGGAAGGCGAGATTGCGGGAGATCGACGAGGCCGTCTCCGCCGGCGAACGCGCCCGCACCCGCCTGGACAGCGTGCGGGAGAAGCTCGGCTCCGCCAAAAACTGGGGCACGTACGACATGCTGGGCGGCGGCATGATCTCGACCGCGATCAAGCACAACCGCATCGACGAAGCGCGAAGCATGATGCACGAAGCGCAGCATTCGCTGCGGCTGTTCGAGAAGGAACTGCGGGACCTGAGCTGGACGTCCGGCGCGGGAGACGCGGACATCGGCGGGTTTCTGACGTTCGCCGACTATTTTTTCGACGGGTTCCTGACCGATTGGATCGTGCAGGGGAGAATCAACGAGGCGCTGGAGAAAACGGACAGCGGGCGGATCGAGCTCGGCCGCCAGCTGTCGCGGCTGGAGTCGGAAAGGCGAAAGACAATCTCGGAAAGAGACGGGCTGGACGCCCGGTACCGGGAGACGATCGAGCGGCGTTAACGCAGCGGAGCAAAGCGAAGGAGGCGAGGGAATGGAACGGACGGAAGACGGAATCGAGCTCGCCACGTTCGCAGGCGGCTGCTTCTGGTGCATGGTGAAGCCGTTCGACCGTTTGCCGGGTATCGTCTCGGTCGTCTCGGGCTATACGGGAGGGCATACGGATCATCCGACCTACGAGGAGGTGGGCACCGAGACGACAGGTCATGCCGAAGCCGTTCAGATCGCGTTTCGCCCCGACATCTTCCCGTACGAACGGTTGCTCGACTTGTTCTGGCGGCAGATCGACCCGACTGACGAAGGCGGCCAGTTCAACGATCGGGGCGCTTCCTATCGGACGGCGATCTTCGTTCATAGCGATGAGCAGCGGCGAAAGGCGGAAGCATCCAAGAAGGAGCTGCAGGCAAGCGGCCGCTTCAAAGGCCGGATCGCGACGGAGATCGTCCCGGCCGGCCCCTTCTATCCCGCCGAGACCGAGCACCAGAACTATTACCTGACGCACCGCCGCGAATACAATCTCTATCGCGAAGCTTCCGGAAGGGACGAATTCCTCCGCGTTGCTTGGCGCCGACCGGAAGAACGCAAAGAGCTGCGCCGGCGGCTGACCGCGCGGCAGTTCGACGTCACCCAGAACGGGGCGGAGGAGGCGCCGTTCGGGAACGAATACTGGGACAACCGCCGCGAAGGGTTGTACGTCGACGTCTTGAACGGCGACCCGCTGTTTCGGTCGGCCGATCAATACGACGCGGGCGACGGCTGGCCCGCGTTCGCTCGGCCCGTCCACGAAGGCTGGATCCGCCGGGAGGCGGATCTCCGCCGCGGCGCGGCGCGCACCGCGATTCGCGCCCGGCTGTCGAACGCGTTTCTTGGATTCCTGCTGTTCGACGGACCGGAGCCGGACGGTCTGCATTACCGGATCTATTCCGCCGCTTTGCGCTTTATCCCGAAGGAACTCCTGGATCTCGAGGAGAACGGGCGTTACTCGGGACTGCTATAGATGCCTGCGAAAAGTCCACGAAACGAGGAGGCGATCCGGTCCATGACGAACGATCCCCATGTGCGGGAGTTGACGGCGCTCAAGGTCATCGCGGAGACGCTGAACGAATCCAACGATCTGGCCGGCATGCTGAACACCGTCCTGGAAAAGCTGCTGGACGTAACGGGGCTCGCCGCCGGGTGGATCTTCCTGGTGGACGAGAGCGGCGGCTACGAGGTCGTGGCGGACCGGGGGCTTCCGCCTGCGCTGTCGATAGCCGATAAACGGCCGATGCGCTGCGGCACCTGCTGGTGCCTTGACCGCTACGGCGATGGCCGGCTCCGCAATGCCGTCAATATTTTGCATTGCAGGCGGCTGGAGCACGCCATCGCCGCGCGAACCGGGGACACGCGCGGATTCGAGCAGCACGCCACCGTACCGCTGCGGATCGGGCAGAAGCGCTTCGGCATTCTCAACGTCATGTCCCCCGGGAAAAGCCACTTTACCGACGAAGAGCTCGCGCTGCTGCAGGCCGTCGCGTTCCAGATCGGCGTGGCCGTCGAGCGGGTGCGGCTTCACGAGGCCGAGCAGAAGCGGGCGGAGCTGTATGCGAAGGTCGGATCGTTCAGCCGTTCGTTAAGCAAGGCCGTCGGCAAGGGAATGATCCGCGAAGAGCTGATGCAGCATGCGGGGAAGCTGATCGCCGAATGCTTCGGCTGGCCGGTTCTGGCGCTGCTGTCGCGGGAAGACGACCGGTACGTGCTGCGCGCCCTGCGCGGTCCGGCCGGCGTGACGTTCCCGCACCTGGCGATCCCCGAAGAACGCGCGAGCTGGCTGGAGGAATGCGATTCCGCGTCCGGCTGCCGCAAGCTTGCGGCGGAGAAAGCGGACGGCATGCTGCGGACGCGCAGCCTGGAAGACTTCTTCCCGCCGCTCCGCTCGGTGCTCGCGGCGCCGATCTTCAGCTGCGGCGACCGCATCGGGGGCGCGCTGCTGATCGGCTCCGACAAGCCGGGCGCGCTCGGCTCCGTCGACGCCGAAGTGCTGGACGCGATCGTCGATCACGTGTCGGTCGCGCTGGAGAATGCCAGGTTCGAGGAGAGGCGGCGCGAACTCGCCCGTCTCGAGGAACGCAACCGGCTGGCTCGCGATCTGCACGATTCCGTCTCGCAGCTGCTGTTCTCCATCCGCATGACGGCCCAAGGGGCGGAAGCTCATCTGGCCGGAGATGCGGGGGATGGCCGGGAAGCGGCCCGCGGCGCGATGCACGACGTGCAGGCGCTCGCCAAGGAAGCGCTCGGCGAGATGCGGTCGCTGATTCGGCAGCTTCGCCCGGCGGGATTGGAGGGCGGGCTCGTCAGCGCGCTGCAGCACCACGGAGAGCGGCTGGGCCTCGGCGTGTCGGTCAGCGTATCCGGCATTCTCGAGCTGTCGCGCACGGCGGAGGAATCGCTCTGGCGGATCGGCCAGGAGGCGATGAACAACGCTAGCAAGCACGCGGGCGTGACGGAGATCGGCCTCGAGCTGGAGGCGCGGACGGAAGAGGTGCGCATGAGCATTGCCGATGCGGGCCAAGGCATCGAGAAGGCGGATTCGGGAGGCGAGACAGGCTCGTACGGCCTGATGATCATGCAGGAACGCGCGGAAGCGATCGGCGGCCGTCTCCGGGTGCGGAGCGCGCCCGGCGAAGGAACCGTCGTCGAAGTGACGGTGCCGATCCCCGCCGCGAATCAAGGAGGAGCGACAAGCGAATGACGATACGATTGCTGCTGGCCGACGATCATGCCATGGTGCGAAAGGGGCTGCAGGTGTTCCTGCAGACGCAGCCCGATCTGGAACTCGCCGGCGAAGCGGCGAGCGGCCCGGAGGCGGTCGACAAGGCGGCCGAGCTGCGGCCGGACGTCGTGCTGATGGACCTGGCCATGCCGGTCCTGAACGGCATTGAAGCGACGAAGCGGATCAAGGAGGCGAATCCGGCGGTCAAGGTGATCGTGCTGACGTCGTTCTCCGATCAGGACCACGCGCTGCCGGCGATTCGGGCCGGCGTCAACGGCTATCTGCTCAAGGACATCGAGCCGGAGGAGCTGGTGAGCGCCATCCGGCGCGTTCACGAAGGCCAGGCGGCGCTTCATCCCGACGTGGCGGGGCAGCTGATGAGCCGGCTGGCCGGCGAAGAGAAGCCGCAGGAGGCTGCGCCCAACGCGGAGAGCGAATTGACGGGCCGCGAGCGGCAAGTGCTCGGGCTGATCGCCTCCGGCAAGAGCAACAAGGAGATCGCGGCCGAGCTGTTCATTACGGAGAAGACGGTCAAGACGCATGTCAGCCATGTCCTCGACAAGCTGGGTCTCAACGACCGCACGCAAGCCGCCATTTATGCCGTCAAGCAAGGAATCGGCGGCTGACCCGGCGTTTCGTCGCGGAACGCAAACCTCCGTTCTGCTTCCGGTCTCAGACCAAAGTCGTACGTCCCGTTCGGCCGAAAGTCGAATGTCCGGCGATGTCAAAATCCATCTTTTCGGCGACGAGCTTTCCCTTCGCGTTCGCTACAATGGAGTCAACGCAACAGAAGAGAGGATGATCGTCATGGATATCGCCATCATCGCCGGAAGCAACCGTCAGGATTCGGTCAGCTCCCGCATCGCCCGTCGGGTCGAGCAGGAGATTCAGGAGAAAGGCCATCGAACGTTCCGGTTCGATCTGCACGGCAAGCCGCTGCCGTTCTATTCGCCGGACGACTGGCAGTCGTCCCATCCCGGATTGGCCGAATTCAAGCAGGCGGTCGCCCAATCCGACGCGATCGTGCTGGCGACGCCGGAATACCACGGCAGCTTCTCCGGCGTGCTGAAGAACGCGCTGGACCATCTGAGTCAGGATCACTTCCGCGGCAAAGCGGTGCTGGCGATCAGCGCCGCCGGCGGTCCGATCGGCGTCAGCTCGCTGCAGCAGCTGCAGGCGATCGTCCGCGGGCTGCACGGCATCAACTCGCCGGAATGGATCTCCGTCGGCGGGGGCGAAGCAACCGCATGGGACGGCGACGCGGGCGGGTCGTCCGGTCCGGGAGCCGCGATCCGGCAGCGGATCGTCCGCGCGACCGACACCTTCCTGGAACTCGCCGCCAAAGTAAGGCCGCAGGTAACGGCATGATTACCCATTACGCCTCCGTCGGTCTGCCGACCGTCTCGCTGGCCGGGGTCCGTCAATTTTACGGCGATCGGCTGGCGTTCCCGATCGAGAGCGAAACTCCCGAGCGGATCGTCTTTCGGCCGACGCCGCATTTCGCGCTCGCGTTTACGGATTCCTATACGCCCACCGCACCGGCCCATCTCGCGTTCGAAGTCGCTTCGTCGGCGTTCGAGGAGGCGGTCAGCCGCCTGAAGGAAGCCGGCGTCCCGCCTCTGCGCTGGGAGGACGGCAGCGAGGTCGACCGGTCCGAGACCGGGCGCAACGTATACTTCCGGGACGGCGACGGCCATTTGCTGGAGTTGATCTGCCATGAGTACGTCCGGGAGAGCGTACTGCCTGCTTGCGGTCCCTTCGGTATCCTGTACTTGCGGGAAGCGGGATTTCCGTTAGCGGATATGCCGTCCTTCCGCGAATGGGCCCGGCGCGTTCTGCGCATGAAGACGGCGAAGGAGTCGGACGATTTCACCTTCGCGATCGGCGGGACGGCCCACGCCGTGCTCGTCGCGAAGACGCGGCGCTGGATTCCGATCGCGATGGCGGCCCTGCCGCCGGCGATCGATACCGTGTTCGGGGTACCGGACGGCAACTGCCTGAACGAAGCGGAGGCCGCGCTCGCCGCCGAGGGCGTTCCGTACGCGCGGAGCGGCGGCGAAGTTCGCTTCCGCAAGGACGGGTACGACTGGACGCTCCGCCTGACCGCCGATTTCCCGCCTGACCTTCCGGCTCGGCTCGGCCTGCCGTTGTCCCGCTAGCGGGACAGCGGTTTTTTGCCGCTTAGAGGGAGCCGAACGCACAATAAACCCTGCATCCGTGAAGCATGCAGGGGGTTGGAACGCTTCTCAAGGGCGATGCAGCGATTTGACGTGATCGATATGAAGGAACGCGTTGGATCCGTCCGCGGTCACCATCTCGATCAAGCCGTCCCGGACCGACTTGAGAACGCCGTTTTTTCTGGGAGAATCGCCCAGGTCCAGAACGACGAACTGTCCCTCCATTTTGCGCAGCTGCTGTTCGAAGGTTCTGGCCAAAGACGACGTTGCCGGCATGACGGGGAAGTTCTCCCGCTTGAGGGCGTACGGAGTCATGCCGGGATCGTAAGGCATCAGGACTTTCAAATGGTTCATAGAAATATACAGGTCCTTGTACAGCGGAGAGTGGAACAGGAAAAAATCGTTCATGATGCTTGTAATATATCCATGCGCCGGTTGATGACCGGATAAGAACAGCTCCAGAAATTTTCCGCGCGCATTCGACAGCACTTTCCGGTAAGACAGCTCGGCGATCGGGTCCGGTTCGGGTTCCGCGCTCATATCGAAGTCGGTCTCGTTCGAAGGGCATCGCGTCAGAAATTGCAGGTGGATAAGCGGAACATACATATATTTCGTACCGTTGTGCAAAACGATGACATCGCTGCCGATATCGATTAAATTGCCTTTAAGCGGCATCGGGTACCCGGATAGATGGACAAGAACGGGTTGGTTCAAATAATGGATCATGGGATATGATCGTTCACCTCCTTGCATTAAACCAGCCATTCGATCCAAACGTACAGCCCCGTCAGACAGAGGAGCAGAGTAAGCGGAATAAGCCAGATCGTGACGCTCAGGTAGGCACCCCAGGAGAACGGAATCCGATGACGCCGGAGTTGATGGAACCAGAGCAGCGAAGCGAGCGTGCCGAAGGGCGCGATCAAGGAACCGATGTCGCTGCCGATGATGTTGGCCAGATAGGCCGACTGCATCGTATGGTTGTCCAAGTGGAAAGTCGTGATGGCGAGCGTGCCGATCATGACGGATGGCAAATTGTTCATGAGGTTCGACATCACGGTGAGCAGCAAGCCGAACAAGGCGACGGCCGCCAGCGTTCCCGAACGAACGGCGGGGCCCATCCATTCTGCCAGTGCCGAGGTAAGCCCCAAATTATGCAAGCCGTAGACGATCACGTAGATGCCGAACGCGAATAAGAGAATCGACCAGGGCGTCTTGCGGAACAGGTCTTTGGGCGTTTGGCGAAGCCAGATCCAGCGGGCGGCGATAAGCAGCGCGGCTCCCGTCAGGCCAACCGCCTCCAACGGAATCCCCAGATCGGATGCCGCGAAAAAGCCGATACGAGTCGCCAGGACGATTCCGACGGCGATGGCGATTCGACTCCAATTCAGCGTCGGCGTGTGTTCTTCCGCCGGCATAAGGGGATGGAACGCGGCTCGCGTCGCTTGCGGTCTGCCGATCCACTGTTTGGCCGCTTGAATCGGAGAGGATTCCTGGCGGGTATCCGGAGGCGTCGGCGCGGCGCCGGCTTCGTCCCACGCTATGATTTTTCGAGGAATGGCCCGTCTGAACCTCCAGTAAAGAAGCAGTGTCATAATCGCGATTCCCGCCATCGTCGGAACGAACATATAGCGGGCGTAGGTCAGCAAGTCCAATCCGACAATGTTGAGCGCGATCAGATTCGCCAGATTGCTGACTCCGATCGGCGCGCTGCAGGCGGTGGCCACCAAAGCGCCGGATAGCAGGTAAGGGACCGACTGGTGAGGCTTCAAGTTCAGCAAGCGGACAATCCGGATGATGATCGGCGTCGTGATCAGGATGCTTCCGTCGTTATTGAAGAACAGAGTCATGAGCAGGCAAAGCAGAACCAGATACCAGAACAGCTTGGTGCCGGAGCCTCTGGCGTAGCGGACGATATTGAACGCCGTCCAACGGAAGATGCCGATGCTGTCGAGGACGATCGACATGACGATCGTCGACAGGATGGTGATGGCGGCGCCACTCACGACATGGAAAACGTTGAGAAGGTCGTCGGCGCTTACGATGCCGAGTACCAGAAAAAGAATGCCGCCCGCCCCGGCGGGAACGGCTTCGTTCAGTTGACCGGGGCGCCACATCAGCAAGATTGCCGTCAGCGCGAAGATGACAACGCCCCCAACCAACTGCAGATCATCCATTCCCGCTCGCCTCAAGCCCGTAGGGAGGCGGAACGTTCAAAGGCTCGGGCTCGGCTTTAGGCGACTCTTGCGGCACGGTTCGAGGCGGCTGCAAAAAAAGAAATAAGGGGGCGCTGGCTAGCAACAGGACGAAGGCACATAGATAAATCATGAAACCCCCCCTTTTTAGAGAATGGCGGGGAAGAGCATCCCCGTCCCCAAATCGAATACGTTAACGGGATTTTCCGGAATGATTGCCGTGCTGGCTCCATCCGCCGCTACGGTTGTTTTTCTTGCCGCTTTTTTGGTTGCCGCTCTTCTGCCCGCCGCTTTTTTGGCCGCCGCTCTTCTGTCCTCCGCTTTGGCTCCCGCCGCTTTGGTTTTTATTTTTTTGGTTTTTGTTTTTGCCGGATGCGTTAACGGTTTTGATATGGTAGACGGGAATGCGGACCACTTCGCGGTTCATGACGACCAGCAGCGAATCGGTGTTGACGTCCGCGAGGAAACCGTCGATTTTCTCCGGCCCGCCGCGGTTGATTTGAATGAACTGATGACGAAGCCGCGACAGAAGCGAATGGAAGCTGGAAGCGGAGAGGAAGCTGCGGGCGGTGCTGCGGTTGCCGGTAGAGGCGGATTTCGAAACTTCGGTCATGCTCTTTACATGCGCCGAATTGACGTAGATGGTTCCGTCTTTCGTATTCAGCACCAGATAGTCGGAGGGAATCGCGAGCAGCGTTCCTTCGACCATGTCGGGCCCCCCGCGGTTGATTTTGACATGATAGCCGATCAGATCGGCAGCTCTCTGCACCAGTCTCGATTGGGTAGCGCGTGAGCCGGATTGGCTCTGCTGCGGCACGTTGGCGCGCGGATAATCGTAAAACATGAACATTCTCCTCTCGGAAATTGAATGAGCCCCGCCTTGGCGGTTGCGGTCCGGTTCTTGCGGTAGAGCGGAAGCCGTTCGAAATAGCCGGGCGACGGTAACGTATCGGCTGCTGTTCCTTTTGATAGCGTCCCTCCTTTGGAAATGTAAAGGGAGTGAATTTGCAATATAAGCATACGTGTCTTTGAAGCCGACCGTTTGTATCCTTGTCCGTTGTATCGACAAATCCGCGTTTTGATAGGGAATGAAAGCCTTTTTGCGAGTTGGATGACGCTTGTCTATAACGGAGCAGGGACACCGTTCATACTTTGAACTATCCTGTAATGGGAGGTGGGAATCTTTGAAACAACAGAACGGAAAAGCGGCCGGCCGCACCAATAACGACGCCAACGCCAACAGAACCGAGGGAAGGCCGGGAGGACGTTCCGAAGGACGTTCCAAAGGACGTTCCAAAGGACGTTCGAGAGGCCGTTCCGAGGGACGCTCGCACGGACGTTCGACGGGCCGCGGCGGTCCGATAGGAGGTCGTTCCGGCGGTCGCACGGGAGGCCGCTCCGGCGGACGTTCGGAAGGACGTTCCGGAGGGCGCTCCGGCGGACGCTCGGGAGGACATTCCGGAGGACATTCGGGAGGACGTTCCGGAAAGCGCTAAGGTTCCTGCGAAAAAAAGACGATTCGGAATTCGTATCCGGCGCCCGCGTTGCGGAGAGCGCCGGTTTTCGTGTACGATTTAGGAATGAAGCAGGCGAAGGGAGCGCGAAGAGTATGATGGAGAAAACGGATCGCATCAAATTGACTTCACTGTCCAGCAAAGGGGGCTGCGGCTGCAAGATCGGGCCGGCGGATCTGCAGCAAGTGATTCGCAGCCTTCCGAAGGCGGAGCCGAATCCGGATCTGCTGGTCGGCTTGGACACGAGCGACGATGCCGGGGTATACCGCCTGAGCGACGATCTCGCATTGGTCCAGACGGTCGATTTTTTCACGCCGATCGTGGACGAGCCTTACGACTTCGGGCAGATTGCCGCCGCCAACGCGATCAGCGACATTTATGCGATGGGCGGCAAGCCGTTAACGGCATTAAATATCGTGGCGTTTCCGATCGCCGATCTGGATAAGCAAGTGCTGGCCGACATTCTTCGGGGCGCCGGGGACAAGATGCGGGAAGCGGGCGTCACCTTGGTCGGGGGCCATTCGATCGACGACAAGGAACCGAAGTTCGGCCTCGCGGTGACGGGGCTGATCGACCCGAAGAACGTGCGCACGAACGCAGGGGCGAAGCCGGGCGACCGGCTGATTCTGACGAAGCCGATCGGCGTCGGCATTCTGACGACTTCGCTCAAGAAGGACAAGCTCGCTCAAGGCGAGATCGAGCGGCTGACCCGAACGATGGCCGCGCTGAACAAGACGGCAGCCGAGACGATGGCCCGGTACCGGGTCCATTCCTGCACGGACGTCACGGGCTTCGGGCTGATCGGACATGCGATGGAGATGGCGAAGGGCAGCGGCGTCGGCATCCGGATCCGCGATCAAGACGTGCCGAAGCTTCCCCGCATTCGTGACTTGGCGGCGGAGGGCTTCGTGCCGGGCGGCACCAAGAACAATTTCGCCCATGTGAAGGACGACGTGACGTTCCCGGAAGAGATGGATCAGATCGACCGGTGGATTCTGTGCGACGCGGTCACGTCCGGAGGCCTGCTTATTGCGGTAGCCGAAGAAGATGCGGATTCGCTTCTGCGGGATCTGATTCAGGCCGGCGTCGAAGCGGCCGAGATCGGGGAAGCCGCGGCCGAGCATCCGGGACGGATCGTTGTCCGCTGATATGCGAAGGAAAGAGGAATTCCGATGATTCAAGACATTGACGTGAAGGACTGGCGAAAGCTCCGCGAAGAGAAGCAGATCGCGACGGTCGACGTCCGGTCGCCTTCCGAATTCGAAGCGGCGACCATTCCCGGCGCTCTGAACATTCCGCTGTTCGACGACCGGGAACGGGCCGAGGTCGGAACGCTTTATACGCAGACGAGCGTGCAGGCCGCCAAAGAGAAGGGCCTGGAGATCGTGTCCGCCAAGCTGCCCGCATTCATCCGGGAGTTCGCGCAAATTCCCGGACGCAAGGCGGTTTTCTGCTGGCGTGGGGGAATGCGGAGCAAGACGGCGGCTACGCTGCTGTCGCTGATGGATATTCACGTCTACCGGCTGACCGGCGGATACCGCGCCTATCGCCAATGGGTCGTGGATACGCTGGGAACGATGTCGTTCGTTCCCCCGGCTTATGTGGTTCACGGGCCGACCGGCAGCGGCAAGACCGCCGTCCTGCGTCTGCTGCAATCGAAGGGAGCGCCGGTGCTGGATCTGGAGCATTTCGCCGGACATCGCGGTTCGATTTTCGGCCATATCGGCCTGCAGTCGCACAACCAGAAGATGTTCGACGCTCTGCTGCTGGACGAGCTGCTGCGTCATGAGCGCGCTCCCTACGTGCTGATGGAAGCGGAGAGCAAACGGATCGGCAAGGCGGTCATGCCGGATTTTCTGGCGGACAAAAAAGAGCAGGGCGAGCAAATCTGGCTGGACGTTCCGCTGGAGACGAGAGCCCGCCGAATTCTGGACGATTATCGTCCCTGGGAGCGGCCTCAGCAATTTTTGGATGCATTTCGGCGCATTAAACTGCGCATCCATACGCCGGTTGCGGCGGAGATCGAGCTTTGCCTGCTGCAGGAGAAATACGCCCGCGCCGTTGAGCTTCTGCTGCTCTTTTACTACGATCCGCTCTATGAGCATACGTCGGAAAAGTACGATTCGGCCCGCCGAACCGTCGTCCGCGCGGACTCGGCCGAAGAGGCGGCGGCGGAGATCGAGCGGCTGCTTCCAAGCGCGGAACAGAGGAAGGTTCCAAAAATGGACGGAGATCGGTTATAATAGACGAAGAAAATAACGAGAAGGCAGGTACGACATGGGTCGCAAGTGGAATAACATTAAAGAGAAGAAAGCGTCCAAGGACGCCAACAACAGCCGCATTTATGCCAAATTCGGAATCGAAATCTATGTAGCCGCCAAGAAGGGCGAGCCGGATCCGGAGTCGAACCGGGCGCTCAAGGTCGTGCTCGAACGGGCCAAGACGTATAACGTACCCAAGCCGATCATCGAACGCGCGCTTGAGAAAGCGCGGGGAAGCGGAGACGAGGTGTACGAGGAGCTCCGCTACGAAGGCTTCGGCCCGAACGGTTCGATGATTATCGTGGACGCATTGACGAACAACGTCAACCGCACCGCCGCGTCCGTGCGCGCCGCTTTCAGCAAGAACGGCGGAAGCATGGGCGTCAGCGGTTCGGTCTCCTACATGTTCGACTCGACGGCCGTTTTCGGGATTGCGGACAAGTCCCTCGACGAAGTGATGGAAATTTTGCTCGAAGCGGACGCGAACGTGCGCGACATCGTGGAGGAAGACGAGACCGTCATGGTCTATGCGGAGCCGGACCAGTTCCATACGGTGCAGGAAGCGCTCAAGAACGCCGGCATTACCGAGTTCACGGTAGCGGAGCTGACGATGCTCGCTCAGAATGACGTCACCTTGCCGGAAGAATCGCTGGCGCAGTTCGAGAAGCTGATCGACGCCCTTGACGACCTGGAAGACGTGCAGCAAGTTTACCACAACGTCGAAGAGTGATGCCGGACAAGTTTGATCGGCGGTTGTCCTCCCGTCAAGGACACTTTGAAAAAAAAGAGTCAAGTTGCCGACTAAAGATGATTCCTGTAAAGAACAGGAGTCATCTTTTTATTTCCCGCCGATATGTGCCAGTATACAAAAAGGCCCCCGCAGCCTAAACAACTAAGTGTCCAGTCTATGGCGATCCGTTTCTATCGGATTCTTTTTTCTATGAAATGGCTTGCGCGCTTTCCGCTTCTTCCGCCAGCGACCGATTGTGGGCTTCGCCCCAATCGCACATCGTCTGCAGCACCGGGACCATCGTCTGCCCGTATTCGCTGAGCGCATATTCCACCTTCGGCGGAACGGTCGGGTGCACGGTTCGGTCCACCAGCCGGTCGTTCTCCAGCTCCCTCAGATGCTGGGCAAGCATCTTCTGGGTCACTTCGGGAATCAGCTTCTCCAATTCGCTGAACCGCTTCGCGGAATCCAGCAGATGCCATAGAATCAAAGGCTTCCATTTGCCGCCGAGAATGTGGATGACGGTCTCGATCGGGCATTTCCTCTCTGCCGGGGCCGCGGAATTCCTCTCCATCCTGCTCCTCCTTCGCCAAGCTTACTTCGGGGTAAGCGCCTTACTTTGAAGTGCGTTCTTAACAAGATTGTATGCCGGGTATATGCTTAGGTCAATCCCGGGAACATTTCAAGGAAAGAAGGTTCAAGTGATGAAAATCATCGTTTTCGGCGCAACGGGCAATGTGGGGAGAAAAGTTCTGGCGGAAGGGATAAGCCGCGGTTACGAGATGACCGCTTTCGTTCGCAATCCGCAAAAGCTCCGCGAACAGCAAGGCGAACCGGCTGTCGGCGTCCGGATCGTATCGGGCGACATGCTGGACGCGGAAAGCGTCCGTGAGGCATTGGCGGGACAGGACGCTGCCATTCTCGGGGCGGGCAACGCCGGTCAGGGAGAAGAGTTCGTACGAATCGTCGACCATCTCGTAAGCCGATGCGAGGAGCAGCCGCGATTCTCCGGCAGGGTGTGGGTCATGGGCGGAGCGGGCCTGCTGGAGATTCCGCATACCGGAATCATGGGCAACGACCTTCCCGGGCTTCCGCCCGAATACCGGAATCATAATCGGAATTTGGATCGCTTGCGGCGCTCGCGGCTGGACTGGACGTTTATGTGCCCCGGCACGATGTTCGAAGCTGCCGAGAGAGAAGTGGCAGGCCGCTTGAACGTTTCAACCGAAGAGATGCCGATCCCTTTCCCGGAGACGGTTCGGGAGATGTCGCACGAAGAACTGGCCGGGCTGATCTTCGCCCGCTTCCAGGAGATCGACGTCGCTTACGAGGACGTGACGCGGTACATGCTGGACCACCTGGAACCGGCGGGGCCGTTATCGGGCAAGCGGGTCGGGCTGGCTTATCTTCAATAGCGGATTACGGCGCAAATTGCTCGTCGGTGAAGGTAGAAGGGTTCCTCCTTTCCTATTCTCGAACGTTTTTCGGATTCGGGAATAGGAATTTTTTTGTTTGACAATATAGGGTAGGGGGGTATAGTATTATTTACGTCGACGGCCGTCGCAAAATTTGGAAGCGCAAGCGAGAAGAGGAGGCGTTGCGGATGTCTATGGCCACTCAGGCTCTTGACGAGCCGAATCCGCGAAGATGGTTGGCATTGGCGCTGCTGTGTCTTGCCAATTTTATGGTCATTATGGATACATCGATTATCGGAGTCGCGCTGCCTGCGATTCAGCAAGCGCTTGGCTACGCGCAGGAAAATTTGCAGTGGGTGTTTAACGCTTATGTCATCTTTTTCGGAGGGATGCTGCTGCTTGGCGGGCGATTGTCCGACCTGTTCGGGCAGCGGTTGATCTTTATCGCCGGTTTCGCGATTCTGACCGCGGCTTCGCTTCTGGCCGGCCTCGCATGGAACGAAGCGTCCCTCAACATCGGTAGGGCCGTGCAGGGGATCGGTTCGGCGCTTATCGCGCCGTCCGCGATGACGATGGTCATGCTGCTGTTCGGAGGCCGGCCCAAAGAATTGGGCAAGGCGCTCGGCTTCTGGGGCGCGTCGGCGGCGGCCGGGGGCACGGCCGGCGTCTTCCTCGGCGGCGTGATCACGGAATGGCTAAGCTGGCAGTGGACGTTCCTGATCAATCTTCCCGTCGGAGCGCTTGCGCTTGCCGTTTCTCCGGTATTGCTGGCCAAGGGGAGCCGCAGGCCGGGCAAAGTCGATTTTGCCGGAGCGATCTTCATTACGGGAGCGCTGGTCATTGCCGTCTATGGGATCGTCACGGCCGAAGACGCCGGGTGGGGTTCGCTTCATACATGGGCCTCTCTGGGCATCGCCGCGCTGTTGCTTCTCGTTTTTTTGCTCATTCAATTGAACTCGAAGGATCCGCTTGTCCCCATGCGAATATGGGCGGTTCCGAATCTGGCTGCAGGCAATCTGGCGCTGGCGCTGCTGGCCGGCGGGTGGATTCCGCTCTGGTTTTTCCTCAACCTGTACTTACAGCAAGTGTTAAAGCTGACGGCGTTCGAAGGCGGAGCCGCCTTGCTGCCGATGACCGTGCTGCTCATGGTCTTTATGACCGCCGTTACCGGCAAGCTGATCGCCAAGTTCGGTCTCAAGGCGAACATCACGGTCGGTCTTGCCGCGCTGGCCGGCTCGCTGTTCCTGTTCTCCGGCCATACGCCGGCGGACGGAAATTTTCTCGCCAACGTGCTGCCGGCCGGCCTGCTCGGCGCCCTCGGGATGTCGCTCGCGTACATCCCGGCCACCATGGCTTCGATGTCCGGCGCCCGGCCGGAGGAGACCGGGCTCGCTTCCGGGCTCGCCAATACGAGCTACCAGATCGGATCCGCGATCAGTCTGGCCGCCGTATCGGCCGTCGCCGCATCGGTAACGGCCCGATCCGCGGATTCGGCGGTTACGGCGCTGAATGCCGGCTTCCACCAGGCTTTTTTCTGGGCCGGGTGGGTGGCCGTCGCCGGGGCTGCGGCCGCTTTCATCTTCATTCGCGGCAGCCGAGCTTCCCGGAAGCTTTAGCATCCATCGAGATATGTTGCCGATACGGCAGGAGGGTATGCTTTTTGAGGAAAACGATCACACGAACCGCCAAGCGAACGGTTGTCGTTCTAAGCGCCGTCTGCGCCATCGCGCTGCTCGCTTCATGCGGTACGAAAGGGGAGCAATCGACCATGAACGGACACAATCATCACGCTATGAACATGGGGAACGAACACGTCCATGCAACCGGACATTCCGGTCACGGGGGCTATGCCGGCTCGGAGCCGCAGGCACAGGCGGCGTTTGCGTTCGAGAGCGGAGCGGCCCGGGCGAACGAAGAGACCGTCATCCGGATTCGGATAACCGGCGCGGATGGAACGCCCGTCGGGAAATTCGAGGAGACCCACGAAAAGCTGCTTCACTTCATCGCGGTCGACGAAGGGCTGACGACGTTCGCGCATCTGCACCCGAAGTACGAAGGGAAAGGGGTCTTCACCGTTGCCTACCGTTTTCCCGCAGGCGGGAAGTTCAAGCTGTTCGCCGACTTTACGCCGTCGGGGGGAGGGAATCAAGTGTCCGGCGCCTGGGTAACGGTCGAAGGTACGAAGTCACCCCGGGAGGAACTCAAGCCGGACGATCGGACCGTCAAGACGGTCGGAGGAACGACGGTCGAGCTGTCGATCGGCGGTGCCGAAGCCGGGAAGGAGGCGGTTCTGGCTTATAAGCTGAAAGATGCCGCCAGCGGAAAAGACGTCGTCGATCTGGAGCCTTACATGGGAGCGGCCGGCCATGTGGTCATCCTCTCGCAAGACGGCGAACGGTATTTGCACGTTCATCCGGAAGACGAAAAAGCGAAGGGGCCCGAAGCCCGCTTTATGACGTCCTTTCCGGCAAGCGGCTTGTATAAGGCGTGGGCGCAGTTCCAGCGCCACGGTCAGGTCGTAACGGTTCCCTATACGATTCGCGTGAACTGAGGGAAAGGAGGCGCTCATCATGGGAGAGACGAAAAAGCTGGCGGTGGCGCCGATCGTTCAGGAGGGAGGCAGCTTGCTTACGGCGGAGCAGCTGACGCTGCTGTCCGAGCTGCTCGCGAACGAGGGGAAGGCGGAGATCACGAGCTTCAAGCAGCTGTACGCCGAGTTTGACGCCGACAAGCTGGAAGCCGGAGCGGCGGAGCTGGAGACGGCAGGGCTGCTCGTGTCTACTGCCGGATCTACCGTCAAAAACGTGATCGCCTGCAACTTCTGCAAGGGAGCGGAAGAAGCGGGGCTGGACCTGGCCCGCCGTCTGGACCGGGCCGTCGCCGGGATGGCGGCGCCCATGCCGCTCAAGGTCGGATACGCCGGCTGCGCGTTAGGAACGAGCGAGCCGCTGCTGAAGGACATCGCCGTCGTTAAAATGAAGAACCGGTTCGACCTGTATGTCGGAGGGGACCCGCGAGGGATCAAGCCGCGGATCGCGCAGCTTCTCGTCGAAGGGCTGGGCGAAGACAGCGTCGTTCCGGCCGTTCTCGCCCTGATTCGGCTGTATGTCTCGTCGGCCGAACGCAAGACGAGGTTCAGCCGGTTCGTCGAGCAGGCCGGAATGGAGAGGCTGCGTCAAGTCGTCAAGGAAGAGGGTGCCCCCGAGTAATACGGAGATGCGCAGCTCTACTGCCGAAAAAAGAACCCGACGGGGTTCTTTTTTTCTACGGCGGCATCATCGACTCACAAAGTTTGTGGGACATGCATGCCAATTCGCTGGGCTTACCTGGCACTGCGCGCTAACGATGCAAATCATCGCATCAAGAGCCCATTTGCCAGACTTCGGCGGCGAGCCGATGCGCTTGCGGTACAATATTGCACAATTTGGAGATGGAAATTGTTCGTTAATCATGCCGTCATCGTTTTTTTCGAGGCGTTTTAAACGCCAGTCTGCCGTTCTTGCCGTGTTCCCGCCGCCAGGCCGCGGAGCCGGAAGGCGATCAGAAGAAGCGCCGCCAGCGTCAGGGCGGCCGGAATGAGAAAGATGGCCGGCGAGATGCCGCGGACGGCGACCGGGAGCAAGTAGCCGATCAAGGAGGCGGCCTGCGAGATGAAGACGAAGAGGCTCGCTCCGAATCCCGTTCGGCGGATGAACATCCGTTGGACGTATCCCATCGCCACGCCGTAAAGAACCGATACGAACAGCGAATAGACGGGCTGCGCGGCGAAGATCAGGCCGATCGGCGAAGACGCGGCATAGACCGCGTAAACGGCGATCGCGCACGCGCCGCCGAGCGCGATGACGCGCGCGCTTCCGAACCGGGCCGCCCAGTAGCCGGCCAGCGTCATGAACAGCAGCTCGAACACCGCCTGGGCGCTCCACAGATACGACATGACGGCCGGTCTCCCGAATCGCTCGTTGACGAGAAGCGGCAAGTACAAGCCTCGGATCGCATCGGCGCAGGACAGCATGAGAATGGCCAGCAGCATCGCCGGCGAGAACGCTTCTCCCAGCTCGCGGTTCGCCGCCGCCGCCGCAGAGGCGGGAGGGCTCGCTTCGCGGTATACGAGAAGCAGCAGCAACAGCCCGGCGTACCCGGCCAAATTGCCCCACAGGACGCCTCCGAATCCGGCGATCAGATAGACGTTCGCGCCCAGCAGCAGCCCGCCGAAAAAGCCGACGCTATAGCCGGTGCGAAGCCACAGCATCGCCATCTCCACGATCGAACCGGCGTGCTGCCGGTAATGGTTCCTGGCCATGGCGAACAATTGGCCCATGATCATGCCGGACGGGGCGAGCGCCGTCGCCATGCCGGCCATCGCGCCGCCGAAAGTCTGGGCACGCATATACAGGACGAGCCCGACCATGCATATCGCGGCGGCAATCATCGGCAGCGCCTTCTTCCGGCGAAGCCGGTCGCTGTAGAAGCCGGATGCGAGCGTCAGCAGCATGTTCAGGAACAGCGAGACGGCGAATACCGCCGCGATCTCGTTCTTGGACAGCGACAATTGTTCCCGCAGGTACACCGCGTTCATCGGAGCCAGGATACCGGTTCCGATGCCGTAGACGATCAGGGCGGCGAGCAGCCTGCCCGAGCTTTTCACTTTCAGAAAACGCTGGATATCCCCGGCGATCCGCATAAGTTCCGTCCTTTTCCCGAGATCCGGTCGTTTGGCAGTCACCTAGAGTATAAGGCAAGGCGGCGCCCGGCAAAAGACTTTCTTGGAACGATGCGGTTCGCTCGCAGATTACTGAAGCCTCGCCTTATACTTGCCGCTGTTTTTGATCGTGAGGACGACTTCGACGTTTCGCAGCTCGATCTTTCTCATGTCCGGCTTGTCCGTAACCATCCGCTTCCATGTGCTGTAATGATAACGGTAAAGCGGCGTCGTCAGGTTCAGAACGTCGGCGTTCAGCTTCTTGCCCTGCTCGAAGGCGTAACGGACCTTTTGTTCGATCGTCTTCTCCGCTTCCTCGCGCAGGAATTCGGGCTTAACGTCCTGCAGCAGCTCGTCGATACTGCCCGTCAATCGGATCCGAACGTCGAAGATGACTTTGCCGCCGGAAATCTCATGCCGGATGCGAACCCCGGGACTGTTTACCACGAGGAGAGCCGCAGGCGATTCGTTTCGGCTGACGAGGAGCGGCATTCTCACGGACTTCGGATCCACATAACGCTTGCCGGCGATTTGATCCTCGGTGAGCGATCCGGAATATTGACGGGGCGCGATGACATAGACCCCGTTCAGCTTCAGTTCGGGCTTGTTTTTGTCGCCCTCCGTCCAGGAAGAGGAATCGATGGCGAGCTTCGGAAGAAGCACGAATTTGCCTCGCTCGAAGTAGTCGGATACGAATCGGTTCAAATAGACGGGCTTGATGTCCGAAAACTGCCGGAAAGGGATGTTGGGCTTCATCAGTCTGGAATCAAACGGCGAGTACCCGAAAAACGGAGCGATCAGAAGCAGCCGTTCGATCGGCTCGTCGGTACCGAACACCCACACGTTGTAGCGCAGCTCGCGAAACCGGTTCACCGAATCGACAAGCTGTTCGATTCGCAGCTGTTCAAGCGCCTCCCGGCTGAAGATGATGGCTGAAATATGCCCCCAGTAAATCCACTGCAGCTCCGATTGGTACAGATTAAACATCGCTTGCGTAAGGGTGGCGCCCGCCACATGACCGACGACCGCCTTGTGCTCGGGCGGCCGTAGGCTTTCACGCTGAGCGATGTTGGCGAAGTTCAGCGATTGGGCGTATAAAGTGAACTGCTTGTCCTTGTAGTCGACCCCGATGGTGGTCACGTACGCGATCTGATGAACTTCCCGGTAGTCCCAGCAGCCGGCCAGGAACAGCAAGGAGGAGAGCAGGCACACGATTCGGGCGGTTCGGAGCACGGGCATCTATCCTTTGTTGTTTCTTCGCAAATATATCGGCACGAAACCGCCAAGCTTTCGAGGTACCGTCCAAAAGGCGTGCCAGACGTCCTTCGCCGTCAGCGTAGTGACCGGCGCCAGGAAGGGAACCCCGAACGACGTCAATCCCGACAAATAGACGACGAGGAAAAGGACCGACAGCATGAAGCCGTACATGCCGAGAAAGGAAGCGAACAGCAGCGAGAAGTAGCGCAGCACGCCGACCGTTCCGGTCAGCGTCTGGCTGATCAGGGTCGAGCCCGCTACGATCGAGATGGCGCCGACCACGACGAGGCCCGGCGAGATGAGTCCCGATCGAACGGCCGCGTCTCCGATGATGAGCCCGCCGACCACGGTCAGCGTTTGACCGATCAAGGAAGGCAGGCGGTATCCGGCTTCTTTGAACAGCTCGAGGAAGAATAGGATCAGAAACATCTCCATCGGCCCGGAAAGCGGGATGCCCAGCCGCGTCAAGACGATCGTGGACAAAAGCGGGAACGGAATCTGGTCCTGATGATACCCGATCAAAGCGATGAAGAAGGAAGGAAGAAACGCCGACAGCAGCAGACTGAACAGGCGCAGAACTTGTCCGAAGTTGGCGGTGATGAAGCTGAAGTGGGTGTCCTCCGGCGTCTTGAGCAGAAGGAACAGCGTAGAGGGGGCGATCATCGCGCCCGGCACTCCGTCGATCAGAATGGCGAACCGGCCTTTGTTCAGGCAAGCCGCGATAAAATCACCGCGTCCCGTATAAACCGTCAGCGGGAACAGGCTGTAGGGATGGTCCGAGATCGATTCTTCCAACTGAGCCGCGCTCGTCAGTTCCTCCAGCTTCGGACCGACCTCGGCGAGCCGGGAACGAATCTCGTTTAAAGTCGCGAGTTGGATTTTTCCCTTCAGATAGAGCAGTCCGACTCTCGTCCGGCTATTCCGGCCGACCGCGAATTCTTCCATTCCGAGAGCGGGAGTGGGAAGCCGCTTGCGGATCAAGCCGACGTTGATATGCAGATCCTCGACGAGCCCGTCCTTCGGTCCGCGAATCGAGACGTCCATGTTCGACTCTTCGGTCTGCCGGTTCGGAATCCGTTCGATCGACATGCCGAGCGCCGCGTTCAGATGCTCGAAATACACGATGACGCATCCTCGGAAAACGGCGCGGCCGACGGAATCCAGATCCTCCGCAGGTTCGGTCAACGCGCCGATCGCGGCGCGGACGGCGCCGATCTCGGAGAAGCGGGTGACGGCATAGGCGTTCTGAAGCTCCGGCAGCACCAGCTCGTTGATCAGCTGCTGATCGCTTAGCGAACGGCAATAGACAAGCGTCGCGTCCTGCGATTCCGGGAAGGGCTGGCGATAGAACTGAACGTCGTCGCAGCGATCGAACAGTTCCTTTAACTCTTCAAGACGCATGGGAAGCCCGCCTTTCGTTCGGTTTCGTCAGCAGAACCAAAAAGTACAGGACGACCACCAGTCCGAGCAGCGCATAAAAATGAATCGGAAAATAAACCGTCTTGATGAATTGGACGAACGCAGGATCCGAGAACCGAATCGAAATGCCGACCGCCAGCAAGCCGGCGAGCGAGACGGTCAGCCAGACTTTTCCCCTGCCGAATATTTCCGTCAGCAAGTAAAGCGCCAGGCTGATGCGCACGAACGCTCCGCTCATCCATTGGAAGATGGACAGAAAATCCACGTGCTCGACGTAATTGCCGATCTTGACGATTCTCCACTCCTCGAACGCCGGAAACCGCAGCAGGCTGCCTTCGATGGGACCGAATTCCGCGAGCGCCCCCGTCGTCGGACCGATGGTCAAGCCGGCCAGGATCAGGCCGAGCACGATCATGCCTCGTTTGGTGATCCTGTCGGTCAGATGTGGTTGGAGGAGAAGGAAGAAGGTCAATTCGAGAAATCCCGAGCCGATGTACAAGACGCCTTCCCACATCGGCTTGGATCCGTATTCGAATAACGGCATCAGCAGCGCATAATCTTTCCGGGAGAAGTTGAACGTCATGACGAAATCCCCGAACAGAACGACCGGCGGCAGCAGAACCGCGGAAGTAAACGCAATCGAACGAATGCCTTGAATCGCCAAGTAACAGGCCAGGCCTAAAAAGGTTACGGCGAGGATAACGGTCGGCGTCTGGGGGAGGAACGCGTAAGTGAACCAGATGTTCATATCTTTGCCCGTCACGTAGGCGGACAGCAGGAGAAGCGGGGCCAGCAGCGCCGCGACGGGAACGGACAACAGCTTGCCGTACCGGATGCGCAGCCATTGCAGAATGGAGCCGTCGCTCCCCGTTCTCTGAATAATGAAAGCGATCATGGCGAAGACCGGCAGGAACAGCAGCGAAGCCAGCAGAACGGACAGCCAGGCGTCTCTGCGGGATACGTCCAGAAGAACCGGAATGACGACCACGTGATTCATCAGTCCGATCGAGAGGATAAAGATCAAGGAGATTTGCAAAAAGGAGAGCTTCTGGCGCACGGCTGTTCCTCCTACGAAGCGTCATTTCGTACAGACTCATCCTTGCCGTAAACGCAGGGAGGTAAACTCGGCGCCGGGCGGATGAACGCCGTCGGTTCAGGCATAATACCCTTATTCTGCCGAATCGCGGATATCGGCAATTTGCAGCGGAGGCGAACTTTGAAACTCATCTTTCTGGGAACGGGCGCCGGGCGCCCGACCCTGCGCCGCAATGTGACGTCGATCGCGCTGCTCCTGCCGCAGGCGGGAGGGCGTTTCTGGCTGTTCGACGCGGGGGAGGGAACGCAGCACCAGCTGCAGCGGGCGAAGCTGAAGCTAAGCCGGCTGGACCGGATCTTCATCACGCATTTGCACGGCGATCACCTGTACGGATTGCCGGGTCTGATCAGCAGCCGCACGTTCCATGAAGGCTCGGGCAAGCTTCGGCTGTACGGTCCGCCGGGTTTGAGAGGCTTCGTAGAGTGCGCGCTGACGCAGAGCGAGCTTCATCTCGATTACGAGCTGGAGATCCACGAGATCGAACCCGGTCCGATCGCGCTGGACGACGAACGGTTCGCCGTCGAAGCGGGCGAGCTGCAGCACCGGGTACGCGTTTTCGGCTACCGGGTCACGGAAGCTCCGAGGCCCGGCTCCTTGAATTCCGCTTGGCTGGCCGAGAACGGAGTCGAACCCGGCCCCTTGTACGGCAAGCTCAAGCGGGGGGAGGACGTGGAATTGCCGGACGGCCGGAAAGTTCTCGCCTCCGAGGCGGTCGGGCCGGGAGCCGAGGGACGCATCGTGACGATCCTAGGCGATACGAGACCGTGCGAGGAGGCGGTTCGGCTGGCGAAGAACGCGGATCTGCTCGTTCATGAAGCGACGTTCGGCGCGGGAATGGAAGAGAAGGCCGCTTCCTACGGGCATTCGACCGTTCTTCAGGCGGCGGAGACGGCGTCCCGGGCGCGTGCGCGCAGGCTGGCCGTCACGCACTTCAGCGCCCGCTACGATGATGAGGCGATCGACCGGCTCGCGGCCGACGGCCGGGCGATTTTTCCCGATATCTTGGCCGCCGCCGACTTTCTGGAGCTGGAGATTCCCCCGCGTCCGGGGGGCGAAGGCCGGCGGAAGGCGCCGAAGTCATAACGGTGCGGACAAACCGATACATATAAGGAAAGGAGTAAGAAGAACGGGGGGATTCGGATGGACTGGGAGGGCTCGCTTTCGCCCCTGTTCTGGGTGCTGCTGCTCGTATTTCCGGTGCAAGCGATCGTGACGAGAATTCGGTGGATTCGCATTCCGTCGATTCTCGCCTACATCTTTCTCGGCATGTTCCTGCAGAGCAGCGGGCTGCTCGAACTGCAAGACGGCCATGCGGCCTGGCTGCACGGCATGAGCAGCCTCGGCTTGTTCTATCTCATGTTCCTATCCGGACTGGAGATCGACCTTGATCTGCTTCGCATCCGGAAGGGAGCGAACCTGTTAAGGCACCCGGTCGTTCTCGGCCTGCTGGCCTTCGGCGGGAGCGCGGGGCTGTCCTACTTGCTGGGCCTGCGCATGCAGCAGATCGATCCGTCCATTCACGCGTGGATGATGATGCTCATCCTTTCCACCACTTCGCTCGGCATCGTCATGCCCGTGCTGCGGGAATTCGGGATGATTCGCAGCCCGTACGGCCAAACGCTGCTGACGGCCGCCTTTATCGCGGATCTGATCACGATGCTCCTGCTCTCGGTCGTCTCCGGATTCTATCGGGCCGGATTCAGCTGGCGCCAAGCTTCCGTCGGTCTGCTGCTGCCGCTGATCGTCATCTGCTACCAGGCGTTCGTCCGGCTTCGGCGGACACGGGCCTGGCGGGGAGACGGAGTCCCGGAGCCGTCGTTCAAGCTGCAGGCGGTGTTCGCCGTGCTGGGCCTGTACGGCATTCTGACGGATTTGACTGGCGCGGAGCCGATTCTGGGCGCCTTTCTGGCCGGTCTGCTGCTCGCCGGCTTCCGGATGCAGGAGCATCACCCCGTGCGTCAGCAGCTTGAAGGCATCGGCTACGGATTCATCATTCCGATCTTCTTCCTGATGGTCGGCGCCCAGTTCAACCTGCAAGCATTCCTCGCGTCGCCGCGCGCGCTCGAATGGGTGCCGTTGCTGCTGGGAGCCGCTTTCGTCGTCAAAGTTCTGCCGATGGCCGGCCTGTTCCGGGCTCTGGGCGTGAGAATGGCGCTGGCGGGCGGGTTCCTGCTCTCCTCCCGGATGACGCTGGTGGTCGTCGCCGCCTCCATCGGAATCCGGCTCGGCGTCATTCCGCCAAGCCTGGAGGACGCGCTCATCGTCGTCGCCATGTTGACATCGCTTCTGTCACCCCTTATTTTTACATTAGGTCATCGAACGAAATCGGCCTAAGACTGGATCGACCGAAGCCGAATAAACGTCCAATTCCAGGGGTTATACTGTCAAAGCGATTCCACATCCCGGCACAGGGAGGCCCCTCGATGGATCAAGAGTTGAGTTACGGGAGCGACGATCTGGAGGAGCCGTTAACGCCGGTACTCAGAGGAGCGGAGCTTGTCGAGGCTCCCGACTTGATCTGCCATACGGTCCGTATCGTTAACGTCGTCTTCGCGGGCGATCCCGCGACGGGGGACTGGGTGCTGGTAGACGCAGGCTTGCCGAATTCCGCCGGCATGATCGTCGAAGCGGCCGAACGGCGATTCGGCACGGGCCGTCCGCCGCGGGGCATCGTGCTGACGCACGGGCATTTCGATCATATCGGCGCGATCGTCGACCTGATCGGATATTGGGGCGTTCCCGTCCTGGCCCACGAATCGGAATTGCCATACTTGACCGGCCAACGGGCGTACGATTCGCCCGTTTCATCCGTGGAAGGCGGCCTGGTGGCCAAGATGTCGGCCTGGTTCCCGAACGAGCTCGTTCGGCTCTCGGGACGGGTGGAGGCGCTGCCGCGGGACGGCACGATCCCGATGCTTCCGGATTGGAGATGGGTTCATACGCCGGGTCACACGCCCGGTCATATCTCGCTCTTTCGGGAGAGGGACCGCTCCTTGATTGCCGGGGATGCGTTCACGACGGTCCGGCAGGATTCGGTCTACAAGGTCATCACGCAAAAACAGGAAATCAGCGGGCCGCCGCATTATTTTACGCCCGATTGGGCGTCCGCTCGGGAATCGGTGAAGAAGCTTGAAGAATTGAAGCCGGCGCGGGCCATCACCGGACATGGGATGCCGATCGCGGGAGAAGAGCTGGCCGAAAGCCTGAGAAGGCTGGTGTGCGACTTCGACAAGCTGGCCGTTCCGTCTTGCGGGAAGTATGTCAATTAGGGGGATATGGTTTTGAAACGTCTGGCCGGCATTGCGATACTCCTGCTTCTGATCGGAACTCTCGGCGGCTGCGGGTCGACTGCCGAAGGGCGCTCCGATCCGGGAGACAGTAACGGCGTCCGGCCGGCGGATGCGGGAAGCGAAGCGATCGGCAAAGAGGAGAAGGGGACCCTGATCTCCGTCAATGCCGACCGCTATTTGATTTTGGGCGATCGCGCCTTCTTCCTGTTTACTTATTCCGCGGCGGCGGCCGAACAATACGCGGATGCTCTCAATCGGTTCCGGGAAGCGGCGGACCCGCAAATTCGCGTCTACTCGCTGCTTGCTCCCACTTCCGCCGAATTCGTGGACAACGACGAATTGAAGCGGTTGTCCGCTTCCCAGCAAGCGGCATTCGCCCATATCGGCGAACGTCTCGATTCCCGGATCGTTCAGGTAGACGCTTACGGCGCCTTGAAAGCGCACAAGGATGAGTATTTGTTTTTCCGAACCGATCATCACTGGACGGCGCTCGGCGCCTACTATGCCTATGTCCGGCTGATGGAGACGATGGACGAGCAGCCGGTCGCTCTGGATCAGTATAAAACGGGGACGATCTCTCCGTTCCTTGGCAGCGACTACAAGGCCACGAAGAGCGAACGGCTCGGGAAGAGCCCGGATTCGATCGCGTATTACGTTCCCTTCGCGGATTATGCTTATACCGCCCGCACGACGACAGGGAAAACGATCAAGCTTCGGGCGGTCGACCCGGACTACGCCAAGCAGGGCAACGGGGACTACGCCGTCTTTCTCGGCGGCGATTTTCCTTCGGGAGAGATCGAGACCGGCAGCAAGAACGGCCGGAAGCTCCTGGTCGTCAAAGATTCCTACGCGAATGCGTTGATTCCGTTTCTGATCCCGCACTTCGAGACGATCGGTTACATCGATCCGAGGTATTTCCACGGTCAACTGGCCGATTACGTCAAACGGCAAGGGATCACGGACGTTCTCTTCCTCGACAATTCCACGGTCGCCCGCACGAACGGCATGGCGAAGCTGATCGAAGGCATTTTATAAAGCCCGATCCGGACAATCGCGTGACATTGGCGGAGGAAAAGGACGAGTACGGCCTGCCCCACGCCAAAGTGACGTTCGGCTACGGGACAAAGACCGCAAGCTGATCGATCATGCGATCCGCAAGATGAGCGACATCATGGAGGCGGAGGGCGGCAAGCCGGAATTTGTCGTGCCCGATTCCGCCCATCTGATGGGCGGATGCCGCATGGGGAGCGACCCCGCCTCCTCCGTCGTCAACTCGTGCGGGCAAACGCACGATATCGACAATCTGTTCGTCTGCGACGCCAGCCTATTCGTCACTTCGGGCGGAGGCAATCCGACGAATACGGTCATGTCGCCGGCGCTCCGCACCGCGGATTTCATCAAGGAGAAAGCGAAACGGCTGGAACTGTCAATTTTCGACTCAAGTCATGCTTGCGTGTCGGGCCCGGATCTCTTCCCGGGCCTGATCGTTCATTCGGTCCGGCGTCCATTTCGGTTCCCATACGAGCTCAACCTCCGCCGCATGGACGCCGGGAACGGCCGAGGCGGCTGCCTTGACTTCCCGGACGATCTCGTCGGCGAGCGGACACTCGGGGATCGTCAGCGTCATCTCGATGCGCACGCGGCCGCCCTCGTCCGCCTTCAAACCGTACACCAGCCCAAGATCGACGATGTTCGCCCCCAGCTCTGGATCGATAACTTCCTCTAACGCCGCCCATACCGCATCTTCCGTACTCACACGCAGCATCTCCTTCCAAATGAGGTTCCCCGATAAGATAACCGTTTCCCTCCCGTTTTATGGCCGCGGAACCGACAGGGTCAGGTACCGATAAACCGAGTTTTCCTTGGAATCGCCTACAGTTTCCGTAGAATCGCTTCTTATGGGAGAGGAGACGAATTTTCTATAATCAGGCTATTAAGTCAGAAAGGAGGAAAATGTAAGCGATTGCAATTGCTGGACTTACTCATTTGACAGGTATCTGCGTGACGAACCTTTTTCCAAGGAGGATTATGATGCGCAACAAAATGGTCGCATGGCCGCTAATCGTTACGATGCTGGTTGCGAGCTTGTTCCTGGCCTTCGGCCCATCCGCCCCCGCTTCCGCGGACGGACCGAACCTCACGCCGGGCAAAGTCGTCACCGGAAGCGGCCAATCGCAAACGTACGCCCCGGACAATGTCAAAGACGGCAATGCCGCCACGTACTGGGAGAGCGCGAACAATGCGTTTCCGCAATGGATTCAAGTCGATCTGGGCGCGAGCGTAAACATCGACCGGATCGTGCTGAAGCTGCCCGCCGGATGGGGGGCGCGAACGCAGACGCTGGCGGTGCAAGGCAGCCCGAACGGAACGACGTTCGCCGACATCGTCGGCTCGGCGGGGTATGTATTCGATCCGTCGTCGGGCAATGCCGTCACGATCGATTTTTCGTCGACCGGCACGCGCTATGTGCGCCTGGCGTTTGCGGGCAACACGGGCTGGCCGGCGGCGCAGCTGTCCGAGCTGGAGATTTACGGCGATACTTCGACGCCGCCGCCTTCGGGCACTTACGAGGCTGAAGCCGCCGCGTTGTCCGGCGGGGCGAAAGTGAACAACGACCATTCCGGCTACAGCGGAACGGGCTTCGTCGACGGCTACTGGACGCAAGGGGCAGCGACGACCTTTACGGTGAACGCTCCCGCGGCGGGCAATCGGGACGTAACGCTGAAATACGGCAACGCGTCCGGAAGCGCCAAGACCGTGAGCGTATACGTCAACGGGGCGAAAATCCGCCAGACGACGCTGCCCAGCCTGGCGAACTGGGATGCGTGGAGCACGAAGACGGAGACGCTGAACCTTAACGCCGGCAGCAATACGATTGCCTACAAGTACGATGCGGGCGATTCCGGCAACGTCAACTTGGACCAGATTGCGGTGGCGACATCGGGTTCGACGCCGACGCCGACGCCGACGCCAACACCGACGCCAACACCGACGCCAACCCCAACACCGACGCCAACACCGACACCAACGCCAACGCCAACGCCGACACCTCCTCCGGGCGGCAATATTGCGGTCGGCAAAACGATCTCGGCTTCCTCCAGTACGTTCACGTACGTTGCGGCGAACGCGAACGATAACGACGTGAATACGTATTGGGAAGGGAACGGCAATCCGAGCACGCTGACGCTCGATTTCGGAGCGAATTATAACGTGACGTCGGTCGTGCTGAAGCTGAATCCCAATTCGGTCTGGGCGGCGCGCACGCAGACGATTCAAGTTCTCGGCCATAATCAGGATACGGCCTCATTCAGCAATCTCGTCTCCTCGCAGCAGTACTCGTTCGATCCGAACTCCGGGAACGCCGTGACGATTCCGGTGTCGGCGACCGCTTCGAGCTTACGTTTGAACTTCACGGCGAACACCGGCGCGCCGGGCGGGCAGGTCGCCGAGTTCCAGGTGTTCGGCACGCCGGCTCCGAACCCGGATCTGACGATTACCGGCATGACCTGGTCGCCGTCTTCGCCTGACGAGACGAGCGCGCTCACGCTGAACGCAACCGTCAAGAACAACGGAAACGCCGGCTCGTCGGCCACGACCGTCAACTTTTACTTGAACAACGAGAACGTAGGATCGGCGTCGGTCGGCGCGCTGGCCGCAGGCGCTTCCGCGACGGTGTCGGCGAACGTCTCCGCCAGAGCCGAAGGCACGTACCCGGCGAGCGCAAAAGTAGACGAGAACAACGCGGTGATCGAGCAGAACGAGGCGAACAACAGCTATGCGAGCCCGACCTCGCTCGTTGTCGTGCCCATCCAGAGCTCCGACCTGACGGGAACGGTCTCCTGGACGCCAAGCATGCCGACGGCAGGCAGTTCGGTTTCTTTCACCGTCACCTTGAAGAACCAGGGAACGATCGCGTCGTCCGGCGGATCGCACGGCGTGACGGTCGCGCTGAAGAACGCGTCCGGCGCCACCGTCCAGACGTTTACCGGTTCCTACAGCGGCGCGATCGCGGCGGGCGGTTCCGCACAGGTCGCCTTGCCGGGAACGTGGACGGCGGCAAGCGGCAGCTACACGGCTACCGTCGCCGTGGCGCCGGATGCGAACGAAGCGGCCGTCAAGCAGGCGAATAACGTCGCCGCCTCGAATCTGACCGTCTATTCGGCTCGCGGTGCCAGCGTGCCGTACAGTCGGTACGATACGGAGGACGCCACGCTAGGGGGCGGCGCCGTCTTGCGTTCCGCTCCGACGTTCGATCAATCGCTGACCGCCTCGGAAGCTTCCGGCCAACTTTACGCGGCGCTTCCTTCGAACGGCTCCTATGCGCAATGGACGGTTAAGCCGGGCCAAGGCGGCGCGGGCGTCACGATGCGCTTCACGATGCCCGATTCGTCGGACGGCATGGGCCTGAACGGCTCTCTCGACGTCTACGTGAACGGCAGCAAAGTCAAGACGGTGTCGCTCACTTCCTACTTCAGCTGGCAGTATTTCTCGGGCGACATGCCCGCTGATACGCCAAGCGGAGGACGCCCGCTGTTCCGGTTCGACGAGACGCACTGGAAGCTGGAGACGCCGCTTCAGCCCGGCGACACGATCCGGATTCAGAAGGGCGGCAGCGACAGCCTGGAGTACGGCGTCGACTTCCTCGAGATCGAGCCGGTTCCCGCGGCGGTCGCCCGTCCGGCCAATTCCGTGACGGTGACGGATTACGGCGCGGTTGCGAATGACGGGCAGGACGACCTCACCGCATTCAAAGCTGCGGTAAACGCCGCGGTCGCAGGCGGCAAAACGCTGTATATTCCCGCCGGAACGTTCAACCTGAACAACATGTGGGAGATCGGCTCCGTCAGCAGCATGATCAACAATCTTACCGTCACCGGCGCAGGCTTCTGGTATACGAACCTGCAGTTTACGAACGCGAACGCGGCATCGGGCGGCATTTCGCTCCGGATTACGGGCAAGCTCGACTTCAGCAACGTCTATATGAACTCGAACCTGCGGTCGCGCTATGGCCAGAACGCGATTTACAAAGGGTTCATGGACAATTTCGGAACGAATTCGGTCATTCACGACGTTTGGGTGGAACACTTCGAGTGCGGCTTCTGGGTCGGGGATTACGGGCATACCCCGGCGATCCACGCGGAAGGGCTGACGATCGAGAACAGCCGGATCCGCAACAACCTGGCCGACGGCGTCAACTTCGCTCAAGGAACGAGCCGCTCGACCGTGATCAACAGCAGCTTGCGCAACAACGGGGACGACGCTCTGGCCGTCTGGACCAGCGACACGAACGGAGCGCCCGCGGGCGTGAGCAATACGTTCTCGTACAACACGATCGAGGACAACTGGCGCGCCGGCGGCATCGCATTCTTCGGAGGCAGCGGGCATCAGGCGGACCATAACGTGATCGTCGATTGCGTCGGCGGCTCCGGCATCCGGATGAACACGGTGTTCCCCGGCTACCACTTCCAGAACAATACCGGCATCGTGTTCTCGGACAACACGATCGTCCGCTGCGGCACGAGCAAGGATCTGTACAACGGCGAACGCGGGGCGATCGATCTGGAAGCGTCCAACGACGCCATCCGGAACGTGACGTTCACGAACATCGACATCGTCGACAGCCAGCGGGACGCGATCCAATTCGGTTACGGCGGCGGCTTCAGCAACATCGTGTTCAACAACGTCAACATCAACGGCACGGGGCTCGACGGGGTGACCACCTCGCGTTTCTCGGGACCGCATCCGGGGGCGGCCATCTTTACCTACACGGGCAACGGCTCCGCCACGTTCAACAACCTGACGACGAGCAACGTCGCGTATCCGAGCCTGTATTACGTTCAGAACGGCTTTAATCTGACCATCCAATGAAATCGGAAAGTTTGATTATAGCCGTTTAGTCGCTTTCTCCCGCCGCCGCATGGTCGTACAATGAAGATGTCGGGCCCGACAAATCTTCGCGAAAGGAGATGATCCCATTGATCAACCATTCTGAGGTGATCTCCGCCTAGCGGAGGTCGCCTGTTATGGGGGGAGGCCGCAAGGCCTCCTTTTTAAACCATTAAGAATTTATAAGTTCCCGGGGTCCCCGCAAAGTATCTGAGTGAGCTTCGAAGCTAAGCCCCACTTTGAGGGGTTAACCTAAAGTTTTGGATAAATCTCGCAAGAGAGCGTTGTAGAATGAAAAGGCTTTCGTTATACTGGAACCGTACACCGTTTCCAGGAAAGGGGATTTTCAACATGCGGAAAGCTGAAGAGGGGCGAACAAGCTAACCGAATAGCGTTTCCCGTGGAAGTCCGTGCAATGGAATAGGTGGCGAAGAGCACGAGCCTTGCGTTCGTGTTTTTGTTTTTTGAAGACGAATTTCATCCATACGAGAGGAGGAAGAAGTGCATGAGCAAGGCACTGGAGGTACTGGCGATGACGAATGCCGTATTGTACGAGACGAAGGAGGGCCCGCTTGAACTACAAAAATGGGAGAGACGTGCTTCCCCCTAGTTTGTTGAAAGAATTGCAGAAGTACGTGAGCGGCGAGCTGGTTTACGTTCCGAAAGGAAACGAGCAGCGCGCCCGTTGGGGGGAAGTCAGCGGAACAAGGAAGCTGCTGGCGGAACGCAACAAGGAGATCTGCCGGTTGCACGCGGACGGGGCGACGATCTCCGAACTGGAGGGCCGGTACCATCTAACCGGCGAGAGCATTCGCAAGATTCTGTTCAAAACCCGGAGACAGCCGATGGTCGGCGGAGGAATTCATGCCCATTCCAAGTAAGCTCCCGGAACCGGTTCGCGCCCGAATGCCCGGAGAGCCGTTATTCAGCGTCAAGACGGATTTAATGCCGGACGGCCGCTTTGGAGAGCTGTGGTTTGCCGTCACCGAACAAGAAGTCGCGCTCTGGGGCGCGGACGGCGTATCGATATTCCGGCTCGGCGTAAGCGAGCTGACCGAGGCGCGCGCGGCGAACGGCATCGGCGGCGGCACGCTGCTGGCCGACACGGAGACCGGGCCGGTCGTCGTCGCAAGATACACGGCGGCGCTGTCCCCGGCGTTCGGCTTCGCCGCGAAGCTGCTCACCGCGATGGCGAAGGGCGAAGAGCGGCCGGTCGTCTCGGAGAAGGAATTCCCGAAGTATTGCCCGAACTGCGGCAACCCGCTGACGGAAGGATCGCAATCCTGCCCGATCTGCAAAAGCAAGGGCAAGGCGCTCGTCCGCATGCTGCGGTATGCGAAGCCGTACAAGTCGCAAATGGCGGTCGCCATCGTCCTGCTCATGGTGACGGCTGTCGTCGAGATGGTTCCTCCGTATTTGACGAAGGTGCTGATCGACGACGTGCTCACGCCGAAGAACATGGGCTCGGCGCTGCTCTGGCTCGTGGTCGGGCTTGGCAGCACATCCCTCGTCATGTCCGTCATGCAGACGGTCCGCGGCCTGATCGGCGTATGGGTCGGCTCCAAGCTGATGGGCGATCTTCGCAACGATATCTACAGCGCGCTTATGCGGCTCTCGCTCGCCTTCTTCGACCGGCGCCAGACGTCGCAGTTCGTCGGCCGGGTCAACAGCGACTCGGAGGCGATGCGCCAGTTCATGACCGACGGCGTCATCTGGGTGAGCGGGGAGACGCTGCGCGTCATCGCGATCTTCGTCATCATGTTCGGACTGGATTGGAAGCTTACTCTGTTCGCGCTCATCCCGATGCCGTTCATGGTCGTCGTCTCGCTGACGCTGTGGCCGAAGATCGGGCGGCGCTGGTATCAGCAGTGGCGGTCGATTTTCCGCTTGAACGTACTGGTCGGCGATTCGCTGCAGGGCATCCGCGTCGTCAAGGCGTTCGGCCAGGAGAAGACGGAGATGTCCCGCTACTCCGAGGCGAACCGGGAGCTCGTGCGCAACAACATCCGCATCGAAGGCTTGTGGCAGGGCATGTTTCCGCTGTTCTCCTTCGTGGCGGGAATCGGAACGCTGCTCATCTGGTACAACGGAGGCAATTCGGTCATCCGCGGCGACTTGCAGCTCGGGGTGCTGATGGCGCTCATCTCGTACCTCGGCATGCTGTTCGGACCGCTGCAATGGATCAGCCAGATGATCAACTGGGCGAGCCACGCCATCTCTTCGGCGGACCGCGTCTTCGAGATCATGGATACGCCGTCCGACGTGCCGGACGCCCGCAATCCTCAGCCGATCGGCACGCTTCGGGGCGATGTCTCGTTCGAGCGCGTCTCGTACGGATACGAGAAGCATCATCCCGTTCTGAAGGACATTAACCTGCAGGTTAAGGCGGGCGAGATGATCGGGCTTGTCGGCCACTCCGGCGCGGGCAAGTCGACGTTCATCAACCTGATCTGCCGATTCTACGATACGGACGAGGGACGGATCCGCATCGACGGAACCGATCTGCGCAGCATCAGCCAGACCGACCTGCGCAAGCAGATCGGCGTCGTGCTGCAGGAGACGTTCCTGTTCGACGGAACGATCGCGGAGAACATCGCCTACTCCAAGCCGGACGCGACGCCCTTGGAGATCATGCGGGCGGCCAAGATCGCGAACGCGCACGACTTTATCGTCCGGCTGCCGGACGGTTACGATACGAGAGTGGGAGAGCGCGGCCATCGTCTCTCGGGCGGGGAGAAGCAGCGGGTGTCGATCGCCCGCGCGATCATCCACGATCCGCGCATTCTCATTCTCGACGAGGCGACGGCTTCGGTCGACACGGAGACGGAGCGGCAAATTCAAGAGGCGATCTCGCGCCTTGTAAAGGGCCGAACGACGTTCGCCATCGCCCACCGGCTGTCGACGCTCCGCAATGCGGATCGGCTGGTCGTGCTGGACAAAGGCAAGATCGTGGAAGTCGGCACGCATGAAGAACTGCTGGCCGTCGAAGGCGGCGCCTACCGCAAGCTGGTCGACGCCCAGAAGGAGCTGTCCAAGATCAAGGGGGTGGAGGGCGGATGAGCGCGGACCTTTACGACATTCGGATCATCGAACCGGATTCGGTCTTCTTCAGCAGGGGACCCGGAGGGGTCTTTCAGGGCGTCCTTGACGGGAAAACGTACCCGGAGCTGGTCGTGTATCGCGCGTTTCCCTTTCTTTATACGACCCAATACCTCTCGATCCGCGATCCCAAGGGCGAGGAGCTCGGCATCGTGCAGGACATTCGCGATCTGGACGAAGAGAGCGCGAGGGAATTGGAAAGAGAGCTGCAGTTCCGGTACTTCCTGCCCCGCGTGACGCGCGTGGATAGCGTGAAGCAGAAGTCCGATCTCTGGATCTGGGAACTGCAGACGAATCTGGGCCCGACAAGGATCGCGATGCGCAACTTGCATGAGTTCATGCAATTTCCGGGCGGCGCGCGGATCATTCTGACCGATATCAACGGCAAGCGCTGCGAGATTCCGGACTGGAAGTCGCTCGACAACCACAGCCGGATGCAGCTGACGGACGTCATTTAGATCTTCTCGGCTTCCTTTTGCGCAGCCGCCGCGATTCTTTCGGTCGCGGCGGCTGCTTTTTTCCAATTTTCCGGGGAAAATAAAAACTTGCTCATGACGTTACGTAACATTATATACTCGGTTCAGGAGGCGAGATCATGGATCGCGGCAGCGAGAAACAGTTCACGGTAGGCGAATTGGCGCGCAGAGGCGGCGTGACGGTTCGCACCTTGCAGTATTACGACTCGTGCGGGCTGCTGAGCCCGAGCGAATATACCGAAGGCGGACGGCGCTTGTACGGCAGAAAGGACGTCGTTCGCTTGCAGCAAATTTTGTTCCTTAAATCCATGGGCTTCTCGCTGGAGGAGATAAGGGACAAAGTGTTGCCGACCGAATCCGCGGAGGAGCTGGCGCAAGCGTTCGAGCAGCAGCGGAAAGTGTTCGCGGAGCAAATCGCCCATATCGAGCAAACGGTCGCCGAGCTGGACAAGCTGATCGAAGAGGTTCGCCTGGGCAACGAAGTGGACATCGACCGTCTGCTGTTCATGACGAGGGCGACCCGTTCGGGCAACCCGCTCTCTTTTCTGACCCGGCATTTCGGCAAAGAACAGATGGCGAATCTCTCGCAGCGGTTGACCGAGGACGACGCGGGAGAATTCCGCCAAAGCGTGCAGAGCTTTACGGACGAACTGATCGCCTTGTACCGGCGGGGCACCGATCCGGAAAGCGCAGAAGGCCAGCGGCTGGCCTCCAAATGGTGGGAACTGATGATGGCGATGACCGGGAACGATCCTTCCCAGATCCGAAATATGTCCGTATCGGTCGTGCGAGAGTCCAATTGGCCGCCGGGTTCGGAAGACTTGAAGGAAGCGACGCTTACTTTTCTGCGGCATGCCATCTTGGCGTATTTGAAGAAAAACGATATTCGTTTGCCTTGAAGGCGAAGGAAGGAAATCCGCGAGGATTGACGAAATGTTGAAAGGAGAAATCGATTCGCATCGAGAATCCGGATTCGTCCGGGAAGGAGCTCAGCATGGATCAACACCGCAATTGGGCAGGCAACTACACATACGGCGCCAAAGAAATCCACGTTCCCGAGACCGTGGAGCAAGCGCAGGAGATCGTGGCCGCAAGCGTTCGAATCAAAGCGCTCGGGACGCGGCATTCGTTTAACGAAATCGCCGATAGCGCGCAAAGCCAGATTTCGCTTCGGAAGCTGGATCGCATCGTGGCGCTGGATCGCGAGAACGGCAAGGTGACGGTGGAAGGCGGCGTCCGGTACGGCGAACTGTGCGCGTATCTTCACGAGCACGGGTATGCTCTTCACAATCTGGCGTCGCTGCCGCATATTTCGGTAGCGGGAGCTTGCGCGACCGCGACGCACGGCTCCGGCGACGGCAACGGCAATCTGGCGACGGCGGTTCATTCCATGGAGGTCATCCAGGCGGACGGGCAGATCGTCCGATACTCTCGCGACAAGGGGGACGGCGATATTGCCGCGGCGGCGGTCGGTCTTGGCGCGCTGGGCGTCGCGGCGCGATTGACGCTGAACGTGAGCCCCGCATTCGAGGTGAGTCAGATCGTCTATGAGAATTTGCCGCTGAGCCAATTGAAGATCGGCTTGGACGATATTTTCTCGAGCGCCTACAGCGTGAGCTTGTTCACCGACTGGCGGCGTTCGGCGATCAACCAAGTCTGGCTCAAGCGCCGGGTGTCGGACGGGGAGGCGACTCCGGCGGCTCCCGAGTTTTTCGGCGCGGCGGCTGCGACGCGGCGCATGCACCCGATCTCGGACATGCCGGCCGAAAATTGCAACGAGCAGCTGGGCATTCCCGGTCCATGGCATGAGCGGCTGTCCCATTTCCGCCTCGATTTTACCCCGAGCGCCGGGGAAGAGCTGCAGAGCGAATATTTCGTGGCGCGGCAGGACGCATATGACACGCTGTGCGCGATCGACCGTTTGCGCGAGCGAATCGCGCCGCTGCTTTTCGTCTCGGAGATCCGCTCGATCGCCGCGGACGATCTGTGGATGAGCCCTTGCTACGGGCAGCCGTCCGTCGCGATCCACTTTACGTGGAAGCCGGAATGGGAAGCGGTCCGGCAGCTGCTGCCGCTGATCGAGAAGGAGCTCGCTCCGTTCCGGGCGCGCCCTCACTGGGCGAAGCTGTTCACCCTGCCGCCGGAACAGCTGCAGCCGCTTTACGAGAAGCTGCCCGATTTCCGGCAGCTCGTTCTCAGCCGGGATCCCGAAGGCAAATTCCGCAACGACTTCTTGAACAGGTACATCTTGTAAATCGGATTCGCGGATACGAAAAGAAAGGAGGTTCCCTCTTTAGAGACGGAACCTCCTTCGTTTATGCTTTCATCGCCTGCCAGGCACGAAATTCGTGAATGGCGAAGCCGGAAAACGCGTTGCGGTCTTTCAGGAGCGTCTCGGCCTGTCCGATCTGCTCGTTCAAGTACGACAAGCTTCGGCCGTTGAATGTAATCCAGGCCGCTTCCTTGCTGGGCAGCGTCTCCAGGCCGATCATCGCCGGAATGCCCAGATCCGCGGCTTCTTCGAGTTCCTTGTCCGCCGTCTCGGCGATCGCTCCGGCCGTGTCGCGATAAGCGAGAATGGTTACGGCGTCGTAATGCCTCATCATCCAGCGGCTCAGCGTCTCCGTTCCGTCCGGCGTCCGGTAGCCGTTCAGCCAGAACGGAAGATCGGCATGGACCGGAAGCTTCATTTCGCGGGCTCGGCCTTCGATATACCGGACGTTGTTCTGCCACTGCTCGACGAAGCCGGGGCTGCCGGCGCTCCAGGCGGACGTCGCGTACGGCTCGATGTCGACGTGGATGCCCGCGAACTTCTCGTCGGGAGCGGCGTTCTCCTGATAGTCGTTCACCCAGTTCAGCCACGCTTCGATGTTCGGCCGGCTCTTGGCGAAGCCCCAGGAAGGCCTCCCGTCCAAGGCGTCGACTTTGATGCCGGCCTCGCCTGCGGCTTTAATGAATGTCTGATAATCGGCCGGCTTCAGATCCCGGTTGATCTGCAAGTAAATCTCGTTCAATCCTTTGTTCTTGGCGAACGCCAGAACGTCGGAAGCGTTCGATCGGATCAGGGGCGTTTCCCACAGCCAGGTCGAGCGGGAATAGGCGGCCGAATTGGTTGCGGCGCTCGCGCTCGGCGGGCAAATGGAGGAGGCGGTCCAGGCGAATCCGGCCGCGGCGACGGACAGCAGCATGATGCTTTTGTGCAAAAGTTCATCCTTCCTTTCAAAGGGAAAACGTCATTCAAACTAAGTATAAGCGACGGCCGGGGAAGGGAAATGGACCAGCGGATCAAAAAGCGGATTAAAGGATGCACAGAAACCGAATGCGGCTGATTGCACGCTAAGGACAAGGGCCTAGTCGTCGGCAGAGCGCGCGTTTCCCCGGACCTGCCGGCCGTTTTTTTGGCGCGTAATCGTAGGAATAACCGGCGCGGTGGCGGCTATTTGGATTGTCCGGATGCGCTTACAACCCTATAATGGGACTGTTACGAACTGCCATTTCGATTGGGAGGCTGAACCGATGAGCAACATTCGCGTAGGTTTTATCGGAACGGGAGGCATTGCCGGGTGGCATGCCCGTCAGCTACTGGAACTGCCGGAAGCCCGGATCGTCGCGCTCGCGGATACGAGCGAGAAAAGCCGAAGCACGTTCACGGAGAAGTTCGATCTGAAGGAAGTCTCGCAGTTCTCGGATTACAAGGAGATGCTGGACCAGGGGAACCTGGATGCGGTCGTCATCTGCTCTCCGCATACGCTTCACTTCCAACAGGCTCGCGACGTGCTGACTCGCGGCATGCATGTGCTGATCGAGAAGCCGATGACGTGCTCGTCGGCGGAAGCGGAGCTGCTCATCCAGACCGCCAAGCAGGCCGGGAAAATCATGCAGGTGTCGTATCAGCGCCACTTCCAGCCGGAATTCCTCTACATACGGAACGCCATCGCCGGCGGCGAGATCGGCAAGCTGACCTCGATCACGGCGTCGTTGTACCAGGAATGGCGGCAGGGGACGCCCGGCTCCTGGCGGCAGGATCCGGCGCTGTCCGGCGGCGGCTTCCTGATGGACTCGGGCAGCCATATCATCGACGCGCTGCTCTGGACGACGGGCCTGACGCCCGTGGAAGTCAAGCCTCAGCTTCATATGCACGGAGCGCCGGTGGAGATCGACACGTTCACGTCCATCCGGTTCGCGGAAGGCCCGATCGCCGGACTGAACCTGGTGGGCTACTCTCCCTGCTGGCATGAGACGTTCGTGTTCTGCGGCGAAGACGGCGGCATTTTCTACGACAACGGAAAGATCACGCTCCGCCGCCTGCGTCAGGAGCCGATCGTGCCGGAGCTTCCGCCTGCGACCACCAACCAGGACAAGAGCTTCATCGACGCGATCCTCGGCCGCCACGAAGTGCTCGTGCCCGGAGAATTCGCGCTCAAAGTCGTCAAACTGTCGGAAATGATCTATCAGGCGGCCGGCTATTCGCCGCTGGCCCAAGTATAACCGTAGGAGGACGACGGAAGATGAAGTATCGCATCGGAATGCGAATCCCGCCGAAGATCGGGGCGGAAGGAATCGGCGCGACGGCTGAGTGGGCGGCGTCGGCCGGATTGGATGTACTGGACGTTCCGCAATTAACGCCGGAAGTCAAACAAGCTTGCGAACGGGCCGGCATCGGAATCGGCTCGATCGACGTGGGCACGGCGAAGCTGCTGAGCCGGGACGATGCGGTGCGCGCCGACGCGGTGGAATCGACGAAGCGGCTGATGAGCGACATCTCGGCGCTCGGCGGCAGCGTGCTGTTCATGTGCCTCGTGCCGGAAGACCACACGTTGCCGCGTAAGGAAGGCTTCGCGATCTGGAAGGAGACGTTCCCGGAGCTAGTCCGCCATGCGGAGCAGACCGGCACGTACATGGCTATCGAAGGCTGGCCGGGTCCCGCGCCTCATTATCCGACGCTCGGTTGTACGCCGGAGATGTGGCGGGCCATGTTCGAAGCGATTCCGTCCAAGCACTTCGGGCTGAATTACGATCCTTCGCACCTGGTGCGGCTGGGCATCGATTACGTCCGCGCGCTGACGGAGTTCGGCGACCGGATCGTTCATTGCCACGGCAAGGATACGGAGCTTCTGCACGACGAGCTGTACGAATGCGGCGTGCTTCCGGCGACGTTCGGCGCGAAATACGGCTTCTCGGAAGGCTCGTGGCGCTATACGATTCCGGGACACGGAGAAGTGGACTGGGGCAAAGTCGCCGTCCGTCTCGACCGCATCGGCTATAAGGGAGCGGTCAGCATCGAGCTGGAGGACCAGCGTTTCTGGGGCTCGCTTGAGGCCGAGCGCGAAGGCATCGTCAAGGCGGCGGAGCACCTGTCCAAGTTTTTCAAATAAGATGGATCGCCTAAGAAGCAGCGGCAGGCCGGGACTCGCGCATCGAGTCCGGACACGCCGCTGCTTTTCCGCTGCTTCAGGAGATCATCAGCACCGCTTTGCCGGCGATGCCCCGATTCAGGAGGCTCTGGGCGACTTCCGCGATCTCGGTCCAGGAGGACTCGCGATCGATCGGCGGATGCAGACGCCCCTCCGCCACCATGGCGGCCAAGCGGCCGAGATTTTTCGCGATTCCGGTCTGGCGTTCCATTCCTTCCAGGACAAGCACGCCTTCCGGAATAGACGCCAGACGGGCCTGCAGCGTCATGTCCGGCTGCGTGGCGGCTCCGAGATTCACGCAGCGGCCGTCCGGTTCGAGATACTTGGTGACGGCGGCCAGCGCCTCTCCGCCCAGCGTATCCACGATAAAATCGAAAGGCCCCGACGACTGGGCCGCAGCGGCATCTTCGCCGGCCACGACGTTTTCGATCCCGGTCTCGCGAAGGCTTGCCGCGCGTTCTTCGCGGCACACGAGGGCGGTGACGTAGGCGCCTGCCTGCCGGGCCAGCTGGCAGGCGAAATGCCCGACGCCGCCCGACGCTCCGGTAACCAGCACTTTACGGCCTAATAGAAAGCCGCCTTTCTCCATGCCATACAGCGCGGTAAGGCCGGCGACAGGCAGGGTCGCCGCTTGGGCGAAAGTCACCCTGTCCGGAATCTCGGCCAAGAGAGCCGTCGGAACGGCCGCAACTTCCGCCCACGAGCCGGAAGGAACCATGCCGAATACTCGGGTCCCGGCCTGCGGCCCCGAACCGTCGGCGGCCGCTTGCGCGACGACGCCCGACAGATCCCAGCCGGGGCGCCACCCGGCTTCCGCGCGGCCGGCGGCGCGCACCTCCCCGAGATTGAGCGAGACGGCCGCAACGCGGACCAAAGCTTGCGATAAAGCGGGGCGAGGCGCTTCCACTGCGTCGATCTTAAGACGTCCTTCCACTTGCGGGTCAACGACAACTGCGCGGATCGTGTTCATCTGCAATTTCTCCTTTTTCAAGAATCTTTTGACCTCATGAGGTTCAACGGTTAAAGTATAAACGGTAAAGCGAACTTGAAGGTCAATCCCTTTTAACAGGAGATTTCTATGAAAATTCATGCGTTGGCGCAAAGGACGGGCTTGACGGCTCCGACGATCCGCTTTTACGAGCAAGAGGGGCTGCTCGACGAACGTCACGTACGTCGCAGTGAAAACAATTATCGCGATTACAGCGAAGCGACCGTCGAGCATCTGCTGACGGTCAAGAAGATTCAGGCCGTCGGATTCACGCTGGCGGAGTTGAAGCAGGTGATCCGGGAGGATGAAGCGAGCGGGCTGCCGCTGTCCAGGGTGGTCGAGCTTCTTCGACTCAAGCTGGAGGAAATCGAGAGGAAAAAGCAGGAATTGGAGCAGGTCGGAGCGCATCTGACTCTCATGCTGGCGAAAAAGTCGGCGCTCCTGGAAGCGGAACAGAGAGGGAAAACGGCGGTTCCGTATCGAATATTCACCTAAATCAATCCGAAAGGACCTTCTCCCATGACTCTGACAGAATGGGCTGAGACTTACAGCCCCGCTATCTTTTTCGACGAGAATGAACCGTTCCGTCCCGTCCGTATCGGCGTAACCTTGTTCGAGCGGCCCGGCCCGTCGCCTTCGATGGAGGGACGCCGGATCGAGTTCGATCCGGATGAGGTCAAGCTGGCGATCGAATACGCGATCTATTTCGACTACGACATCGGCCATCTGTACGAACTGGAGCACTTCTGGGCGTACGTCGGTCACGACGGATCGGTTGTCGACGCCGAAGCCAGCTTCCACGGCCGCTACTTCAAAGCCTTGTTCAAGGATAAGCGGAACCTGGAAGGAACCCATGTCCGCATCTACTCCCAGCCCGGAAAGCATGCGTTCGCGCCGTCGATCGATTTCCTGGAGCTGATTCCGAATTTGCATTCCGCTTCTTACGAAGAGGCCGGCAACGCGGGCTTGCTGGTTCCGGCAATGTTTGAAGGCCGCTTCGCCGCCGACGCCGAAACCGACCGGAAGGTGAACGCTTATTTGCAAAGCGTCCGTTTCCGGCCGTCCCTGAAGTTCCGTCGCTATTCGATCGATTCGGAGCTGTATGCGACATGGCCGGAGCTGGAGGAGGAAATTCCGCAGCGAATCGGGGAGATCGTCCGCAGTCTGTAAGCGCGGCGCCCGACCATATCCATAGAAAAAAGGAACGCCTATCTCCGCGGATAGGCGCTTTTTTTCGGCTTATGTTCTTCTTAAGATTTGCCTTTACTTTTCCTTATGCAACGGTTCTTATCATGGAACTATTCGAGAAGAGGAGGCAAGTCCCCAATGAAGAATCGTTTCGTCGCAATCCTAACCTTGCTCGCTTTCTGCGGAGGATGGCTTGGCTGCCTGCCCGGCACGGCTTCGGCCGCCGCGAACTTCGACGCGGCCCGGGTCGACCGGTACGTCCAAGCGCAGATGAAAAAGAACAACATTCCCGGATTGGCGGTTGCCATCGTTCACGGCGACCAAACCGTCTATGCCAAGGGATTCGGCAAAGACGGGGACGGAAGTCCGGTTACGCCCCGGACGCCGTTCGCCATCGCGTCGCTGAGCAAATCGGTCACCGCGCTGGCCGTCATGCAGCTGGTTGAAGTCGGGAAGCTCGACCTGGACGCACCGGTAACGGAGTATATCCCCTCTTTTAAGACCGGAGATCCCCGGGCGGCGCAAATCACCGTGCGGATGCTGCTGAATCAGACAAGCGGGCTGGCGGATTCGGTTTTTCCGGAGATGACGTTTCGCGAGCAGCCGAAGTCTCTGGAGGAATCGGTCGCCCGGTTCGGCCGAGTCAAGCTGGCAAGCGCCCCCGGTCGGCAGTTCCACTATCATAACCCCAATTATCAAATTTTAGCCCGACTGGCGGAAGTCGCGAGCGGGGAGAAGTTCCCCGACTACCTAAGCAAGCACATTTTCCGGCCGCTTCATATGGATCGGACGACAGACGTTGCCGACACCAAGCTTCTTCCGAAGACGTTCGACCCTTTCGCCGACGGCCATATTCTCGTCTATGGCAAGCCCATCGCCATGAAGGAACCGGACTGGTTCGTGGAAGGCGCGGCGGGCAACGTCTCGACCGCGGAAGATATGGCGCGCTGGCTCTCGCTCCAGCTAGACGGCGGCGAGTACGATGGCGTTCGGCTGCTGAGCGCGGACGGAATCCGTACGATGCACACCGTACCGGCCGGTCTCGACAGCACGTACGGGATGGGATGGACGATCGAGGGGGACAAAATCGAGCATAACGGGCTCCTATGGACCTATTATGCCGATCAGACGCTGCTGCCCGAGAGCGGGTACGGAATTGTCGTGCTATTCAATACGGGGCTCAACATGCTGGTTCCTTATTCGTCCTTCATGCAAGGCATTATCGACATCCTGGACGGCAAACAGCCGAAGGGAACGTTCTTCGCCGACCGAACGAACGAGACGATCGTCGGCGTTCTCACGCTTCTGACGGCCGGAAGCGGCATCTTTCGGCTTGCGCGGATGAAGAGATGGGAGGTCCGCACCCGCAAGCGCGCGAAATGGCTGACCTGGACGCTCCTGATATCGAACCTGATCCCGCTGCTCCTGCTGATCTTTCTACCCCGGATCGTGGCGTTCATCGCGGCGGGACGGCAGTTGAGCCGTGAGCGGCTCTTCCTTACCCTTCCGAGCGTGTCGATCTTGCTGATGCTGGCGGCCGGATTCGGCGCCGCCGTCGCGATCGGCCGGGCGATCTGCTTATATCGGTCGCCGGCGCGCATCCGGACAGGCCGCGGCAAGTTTTTTTGAAAAAACGGTTTACCTCGGACGCAACTTCTTATATTATAATCATAATATCAAATGCGATGACGAGAAGAGTAAGTAAAGGAATCCTTTCGCAGAGAGCTCCGGTCGCTGGGAAGGGGCAAAGGATCCTTTATCGAAGAAAGGCTCCGAGCAGCGCATCGGAACTTCGCGAAGAAGGGATGGTGCGACAGGCGCTCCTGTTACAGAGCTAGAGTATATGCGTTGCCGCCAAGCAATGCCGTACTCGAAGAGGCCGGGACGGCGACGTCCGGCGAATTTGGGGTGGTACCGCGAGAATCGAATCTCGTCCCTGAGACAACGTCTTGGGGGTGGGATTTTTTTGTTGCCGGTCGGCGAACGCGGCGCGGATAAACGTCATACACTCATTCAGACAGTCAGAGAAAGGGTTGAAGAAGCGATGTCGGAAAAACTGAAAGCGGGCATTGTCGGGGGAACGGGGATGGTCGGCCAGCGTTTCGTTCAACTGCTCGAGCAGCATCCTTGGTTTGAAGTGTCGGCCATCGCGGCCAGCGCCGGTTCGGCCGGGAAGACGTACGAGGAAGCCGTCAAGGGAAGATGGAAGATGTCCGGCCCCATTCCCGAATCCGTGAAGGGCATCGTCGTCCAGGACGCCTCCAAGGTGGAGGAAGTCGCGGGGCAGGCGGACTTTATTTTCTGCGCCGTCGACATGACCAAGAGCGAGATCCAGGCGCTGGAAGAAGCTTACGCCAAGACGGGAACGCCCGTCATCTCCAATAACTCCGCGCATCGCTGGACGCCCGACGTCCCGATGGTCATTCCGGAGATCAACCCGGAGCATATCGAAGTGATCGCGGCGCAGCGGAAGCGTCTCGGAACGAAGACGGGATTTATCGCCGTCAAGCCCAACTGCTCCATTCAGAGCTACGTGCCGGCGCTTCACGCGCTGAAGAGCTACAACCCGACGACCATCGTCGCCTCGACGTACCAGGCGATCTCCGGAGCCGGGAAGAACTTCGCCGATTGGCCGGAAATGCTGGACAACGTCATTCCCTACATCGGCGGAGAGGAAGAGAAGAGCGAGCAGGAGCCGCTGCGCATCTGGGGCAGCATCGAAGACGGCCGGATCGTCAAGGCAAGCTCTCCGCTCATTACGACGCAGTGCATTCGGGTGCCCGTGACGGATGGACATCTGGCGACCGTATTCGTCTCCTTCGACAACAAGCCTTCCAAGGAAGAGATTCTGGAACGCTGGCGGCAATTCCAAGGCCGGCCGCAGGAGCTCGGACTGCCCAGCGCGCCGAAGCAGTTCATCACCTACTTCGAGGAAGACAACCGGCCGCAGACGAAGCTGGACCGCGATATCGAAGGCGGCATGGGCGTCTCGGTGGGGCGGCTGCGCGAGGATCGCCTGTACGATTACAAATTCGTCGGACTGTCGCACAACACGCTGCGCGGCGCCGCGGGCGGAGCCGTGCTGATCGCCGAGCTGCTGAAGGCGGAAGGATATATTCAAGCGAAATAATAGCTTCGACGGCGGACCGACGATGCGAGCGATGGCGACGCATTTGCCGGTCCGCTTTTTTGCGAAAGGGGATGGAGTCTCATGAACCAAGACGAAGAAGTGCTGTCCGAGGTCGAATCGGTCCGTCTCCAAGACGGCATCGTCCGAAGGCCCGCTTCGGCGTGGTCGCCTAGCGTGCACGCGCTGCTGCGGCATCTGGAAGAGGTCGATTTTCCGGCTTCGCCGCGGACGGGGGGCCGGGCACGGATTTTCCTTGACGGAAATTTTCCGCTGGCGAGGTGTCACCAGTCGGGGCGACAGCCCATATCCTACAGAGACAAATGACTATTTTTGGGAGGTTATTTTCTGATGGATCGTGCTTTTTTCCCCGGCGGAGGCTTTGGCTTTGGCAGACCGTTCTTTCGCCCGTTCCCGCACCCCTTCTTTCCCAATCGATTCCTGTTTCCGTTTTTCTTCTTTTCCCCGTTTTTCTTTCCGTTTTTTAGAGACGGCCAATCCGACGATTCTTTGTTCGCGACGCATCAAGCCCAGCCGGGACAGACGCTTGCGGCGGTATCCCACCAGTATAACATTCCCCAGTCCATGCTGGAGGAAGCCAATCCGCACCTGTCCAATCCGAGCCAGCTGAGTGCCGGCGAGGTCGTCTACATTCCCCGCATCTCCCATATGGTCTGCCAGAAGAGCTACGCGGAGATGCCCGCCGCCGCGCAGCCCAACCAGCCCGTGGCGACGCCGTACCAAGGACACCGCCAGTAACGGCGCCGAAAAAACACCGATACGCCACCTGGCTAAGGCCGGCTCTAACGAGTCGGCTTCTTTATTTTGCCGCGCGGTTGGCTTACCGGATCAGCTCGATGAACCCGCTAGCGGCGCTGGAGAGCGGCATGTTGCTCATCGTCAGGATGCCGACGTGGGACGGAGGGAGCGGGACGTCGATCCGAACCTCGAACAGCGAGCCTTCCTCCAGTTCTTTCGATACGAATTCCCTCGTCACGTAGGAAATGCCGAGACCCCGCTTCGCAAACTCGATAAGCAGATCCACGCTGCCGACCTCGATCTCCGGCTTGATGGAGTACCCGTAGCTTTGAAACAGCTCGGTGATCGTCATCCGGGCGCGGCTGTTGCGGGAGAACAGAATGATCGGGTACTGCAGCAGCTTGTCGAGCGGCAGAACCGCGTCCTTCAGATGCGCGTACCGGGCTCCGGCCACGAAACAATCCTGCAGCTGAAAACTTTCCGTCACTTGAAGCTGAGGGTCGACGATCGGCATCCGGACGACGCCCAGGTCGATTCGGCCTTCCTTCAGGAAAGAGATGATCTCCGGCGTCGTCCCGTGGTTCAAGTGAAGCTTGACGCCGGGATGCTGCTCGTGGAACTGCTCCAGATAGGGGAGCACGTAATGCTTGAACAGCGAATCGCTGCCGCCGATCCGCAGCTCCCCGCTCTCCAGGTTTTTTAGCGCGGCCATCTTCTCCTCCGCGCGCGCGATGAGAATTTGCGACTGCTCGATATACGAATAAAGGACCGCGCCCTCCTGCGTCAGTTCGACCCCTTTGGCGTTCCGGTAAAACAGCGTGACGCCGAAGCTCTCCTCCAACTGTTTGATCGCATGGCTGACGCTCGGCTGCGTCAAGTAAAGCGCCTTGGCGGCTTGGGACAAGCTGCCCGTTTTGGCGGCCCAATAGAACACCTTGTACAGCTCATAATTGTTACCCATAGACATGGTCTATAGCTCCTGTTCAATATATTAATTACTTGTATGGCCGTTAAACGTATTATAGTGAAACTAAGAAAAAGAAACCAGAGCTTAAGAAAGCTCATCGGAAAAGTGAGGGATATGGAGATGGAGCCGACTACTTTCGTCTTGTTCGGGGCGACCGGGGATTTGGCCAAGCGGAAAATCTACCCGGCCCTGTATAACTTGTTCGTTCGCGGCAAACTGCCGGAGGCCTTCTCCGTGGTCGGTCTCGGAAGAAGGGAATGGACCGACGAATCGTTCCAAGCCAACGTCGAGCAGTCGCTGGAGCGGTTCTCGAGAACGAAGCCGGACGACGCCGGGCTGCTGCATCGATTCCTGCAAGCGTTCCGGTACAGCGTGCTGGACATCGGCCGCGAAGAAGATTACCGGAAGCTGCTGGATCTCGTTCAGCGCCGGGAAGATGAGCTGGGCATTCCGGGCAACCGCTTGTTCTACTTGTCCGTCGGTCCGGAGTTTTTCGAGCCGATCGCCGCCAATATCCAGAGCAGCGGGCTGGGGGACGTGAGCGGCTGGAAGCGTCTCGTGATCGAGAAGCCGTTCGGCCATGACTTGCGCTCGGCCCGGCATCTGAACGAGAAGCTGAGCCAATCGTTCGAGGAAGACGAGATCTACCGCATCGACCACTACCTCGGCAAGCCGGTCGTGCAGCGGCTCGAGTCGCTGCAGCAAGGAAACCCGGTCATCCAGGCGCTTTGGACCAACCGCTATATCGCGAATGTGCAAATAACGGCGAACGAGACGGTCGGCGTCGAAGAGCGGGCCGGCTATTACGACCACACGGGCGCCTTGAGGGATATGTTCCAGAACCATATGCTTCAGCTGCTCATGATGGCGGCGATCCACCTGCCGTACGACAGCAGCTCCGAGAAGGTGCGCTTCAAGAAGAAGCGGGTAATGGAAGCACTCGAGCTGGTGCAGAAAGAAGACGTCAGCCTGAGCGTCGTCCGCGGGCAATACGCCGAAGGAACCGTCGACGGCAAGCCGGTTGCGGCTTATACGTCGGAGCCGGGGATTGCGCCCGATTCCACGAACGACACGTTCATCGCCGCCCGGCTCATGATCGACAACAACGATTGGCGCGGCGTTCCGTTCTATATCCGGACCGGCAAGCGGCTCAAAGAGAAGTCGACGAGAATCGTCGTCGAGTTCAAGGAGCCGGTCAAGCAAAGCTGGTCGGACGGCGCGACTCCGAACCTGCTCGTCATCGAGATCGGCCCGAACGAGAGCATTACGCTTCAGCTCAACGAGAAGGAGCCGGGGCCGAACGGAGGGTTCAAGCCGGTCCACATCGATCTTCAGGCGAGCCCGGCGAATTCCCCCGAGGCGTACGAGAACCTGATCGGCGATGCATTGAACGGCGATTCCACGTTTTTCGCCCACTGGGACGAAGTCGAGCTGTCTTGGGAATGGGTTCAGCCGGTGCTGGACGCGTTCGCGGAAAATCTCGTTCCGCTGCATCGTTACGAAGCGGGAACCTTCGGCCCGTCCGAATCCGACGCATTGCTCGCGAAGGACGGGTACCGCTGGTGGTTCGACAAGCCGGAAGACAAATCCGAGAAGAATGAGGGAGAACGTTATGCCTACCACGCAAACCATTGATCAACTCGCGATCGACACGATCCGCACATTGTCGATCGACGCCGTCAACGCCGCCAATTCCGGTCATCCGGGATTGCCCATGGGCGCCGCGCCGATGGCGTACGCCCTTTGGGCCGAGCATTTGAACCACAACCCCGCCAACGCCAAGTGGTTCAACCGCGACCGTTTCGTGCTGTCGGCCGGACACGGTTCCGCCTTGCTGTACAGCTTGCTGCATCTGTTCGGGTATCAGGTGTCGATCGATGACCTGAAAAATTTCCGCAAGCTGAACAGCCGGACGCCGGGCCATCCCGAATACGGGCACACCGACGGCGTCGAAGCGACGACGGGACCGCTCGGCCAAGGCGTCGCCATGGCGGTCGGGATGGCGATGGCCGAGGCGCACTTGGCCGCGAAATTCAATCAGGAAGGTTTTCCGGTCGTCGATCATTATACTTACGCGCTCGTCGGCGACGGATGCCTCATGGAAGGCATCTCCTACGAAGCGATGTCCATGGCCGGGCATATGAAGCTCGGCAAGCTGATCGTGCTTTACGATTCCAACGACATTTCGCTGGACGGAGAGCTGAACCTGAGCTTCGGCGAGAACGTCCGCCAGCGGGCGGAGTCGCAGAACTGGCATTACCTGCGCGTCGAGGACGGCAACGACATCGCGGCGATCTCCAAGGCGATCGCGTCGGCCAAGCAGCATGCCGATCGGCCGACGATCATCGAGGTGCGCACGATTATCGGCTATGGGAGCAAAAAGGTAGCCGGCACGAACAAGGCGCACGGCAATCCGCTCGGCAAGGAAGAAGCCAAGGCGACCAAAGCGGTTTACGGCTGGCCGTATGAAGAAGAATTCACCGTTCCGGAGACGGTTCGGGCACATTTCGAGCAGTTCAAGCAGCAGGGCGGCGCCAAGGAAGCGGAATGGAATAAGCTGTTCGCCGCCTACAAGGCGAAGCATCCGGAGCAGGGACGGGAATTGGAGTCCGCGATCGCCGGCGATGTGAAGGTAGACGCTGCGGACATTCCGACGTACGATACCTCGAAGACGTTGTCGACCCGGGTCGCAAGCGGCGAAGCGATCAACCATTACGTGAAAACCGTCCCGGGCCTGTTCGGCGGAAGCGCGGACTTGTCGCATTCGACGATGACGGACATGAGCGGCGAGCCGGCGTTCGCGGTCGAATCCTACGCCGGACGCAACATCTACTTCGGCGTCCGGGAGCATGCGATGGGCGCGGCCGGCAACGGTCTGGCGCTGCACGGCGGCGTCAACCCGTTCGTGAGCACGTTCTTCGTGTTCAGCGATTACCTGCGTCCGTCCATTCGGCTGGCGGCTCTGCAGAAGCTGCCCGTCATCTACTTGTTCACGCACGACTCCATCGCCGTCGGGGAAGACGGGCCGACCCACGAGCCGGTCGAGCACCTGGCCGCGCTGCGCACCATTCCGGGGCTGACGGTCATCCGTCCTTCCGACGCCAACGAGACGGCAAGCGCCTGGGCTTATGCGCTGGAGCATAAGGAAGGTCCTGTTGCGCTCATTCTGAGCCGCCAGAACCTGCCGATTTTCGAGGAGACCAAGGGCAACAAGGATCAGGTGGCCAAGGGCGGCTACGTTCTAGCCGAGAGCGGCGGAGAGCCGGACGTCATCCTGATCGCGACGGGCTCGGAAGTGTCGCTGGCCGTCTTGGCGAAGGCGGAGCTCGAGAAGGATGGCACGAACGTTCGCGTCGTCGCCATGCCGAGCCGGGAGCTGTTCGACCGCCAGCCTGAAGCTTACAAGCAAAGCGTGCTTCCCGACGCCGTAACGAAGCGGCTCGCCATCGAAGCCGGCATCTCGCTCGGCTGGGACCGGTACGCGGGAGCCGGCGGGAAAGTACTGTCGATCGACACCTTCGGCGCTTCGGGCCCGGGAGGCGCAGTTCTGGAGCATTTCGGCTTCTCGGTCGCGAACGTTGTTCGTTTGGCTCGAGAATTGACGAAATAAAATATTAACCACATTAATTAATCTGGAGGCGGAACAAACATGAAATTTTTCATCGACACGGCTAACCTGGCGGACATCAAAAAAGCGTATCAAGTCGGCGTTCTCTCCGGCGTCACGACGAATCCTTCGCTCGTGGCGAAGGAAGGCGTCAAGTTCGAAGACCGCATCGAACAGATTCTGAAGGAAGTGCCGGAAGTCGAATCGGTATCCGCCGAAGTCACGCCGGACGCCGTCACGGCGGAGCAGATGATCGCGCAAGCCGAAGAGCTGATCAAGATCAACAATTACGACAAGAACATCACGATCAAGCTGCCGATGACGCTGGCCGGTCTGGAAGCCTGCCGTTACCTGACCAAGAAAGGCGTCAAGACGAACGTCACGCTTATCTTCACTGTCAACCAGGCGCTGCTGGCGGCCCGCGCCGGCGCCACGTACGTCTCTCCGTTCCTCGGCCGCCTGGACGACATCTCCGAAGACGGCGTTCAGCTGGTGACGAAGATCGCCGAGATGTTCCGCACGCACAACATCGAGTCGCAGATCATCGCCGCTTCCGTTCGCCACCCGGATCACGTGACCCGCGTCGCCATGGCGGGCGCGCATATCGCCACGATTCCGTTCTCCGTCATCGAACAGATCGCCAAGCACCCGCTGACGGAGCAAGGTCTCGAAAAGTTCGCCGCCGATTGGAAAAAAGCCGTTCAATAAATAGAAAAAGCATGGGATAGGAGGCGGTAGAGAATGAGCAAGCAGCAAATCGGCGTGGTCGGCTTGGCCGTCATGGGCAAGAACCTCGCGATGAATATCGAGAGCAAAGGATTCTCCGTATCCGTCTACAACCGGTCTCCGGAGAAAACGAATGAACTGCTTGAAGAAGCGAAAGGACGGAACTTCGTCGGCACTTTTAGCGTCGAGGAATTCGTGCAGTCGCTGGAGACGCCGCGCAAAATCCTGATCATGGTCAAAGCCGGCGGGCCGACCGACGACACGATCAACCAGCTCGTGCCTTACCTTGACGAGGGCGACATTCTGATCGACGGAGGCAACGCCTACTTCCCGGATACGCAGCGTCGGAACCGGGAGCTGCAGGCGAAGGGTCTTCGCTTCATCGGGGCGGGCGTATCCGGCGGGGAAGAGGGCGCGTTGAAAGGCCCGGCGATTATGCCGGGCGGCCAGCGCGACGCTTACGAGCTCGTCGAACCGATTCTGACCGCCATCTCGGCGAAGGTGAACGGCGACCCGTGCTCGACCTATATCGGCGCAGACGGCGCCGGTCACTACGTCAAGATGGTGCACAACGGCATCGAGTACGGAGACATGCAGCTCATCGGCGAGGCTTACCATCTGCTGAAGGATGTCCTGGGCCTGAGCACGAGCGAGCTTCACGAGATTTTCTCCGAATGGAACAAAGGGGAGCTGGACAGCTACCTGATCGAGATTACCGCGGACATCTTCTCGAAGACGGATCCGGAGACGGGCAAGCCGATGGTGGACGTCATCCTGGATTCGGCCGGCCAGAAGGGGACCGGCAAGTGGACGAGCCAGAGCTCGCTGGATCTCGGCGTTCCGCTCTCCATCATAACCGAGTCCGTGTTCGCGCGCTTCATCTCCGCGATGAAGGACGAGCGCGTCGCCGCCAGCCGGAAGCTGTCCGGTCCGGCAGCGGCAGGCTACGACGGGGACCGTCGCGAATTCGTCGAGGCCGTGCGCAAGGCGCTGTATGCCAGCAAGATCGCGTCCTACGCGCAAGGCTTCGCCCAGATGCGGGCCGCTTCCGAAGCTTACGGCTGGAACCTGCAGTACGGCAACATCGCGATGATCTTCCGCGGCGGCTGCATCATCCGCGCCCGGTTCCTGCAGAACATCAAGGACGCCTACGACCGCGATCCGGAGCTCAAAAATCTGCTGCTGGACGAATACTTCGGCGGCATCGTGAGAGACTACCAGGACGCATGGCGCAAAGTCGTATCGGTCGCCGTCACGAAGGGAATCCCGGTTCCCGCATTCGCCTCCGCGCTGGCGTACTACGACAGCTACCGCACCGAACGGCTGCCGGCCAATCTGCTGCAAGCGCAGCGGGATTATTTCGGCGCGCATACGTTCGAGCGGGTCGACAAGAGCGGAAGCTTCCACTTCCAGTGGATGGATCACTGAATATAAAAACTCGCCCCTGTGACCGGGGGCGAGTTTTTTCATTTCTTCGGTTCATCTTATTTGCTCATGGAATGATCCGCTTAGACATATGAACCGGAAAACCTCCGCTTATTTCGATCAGATGGCGCCCATTGCCGTCTATAAACGATCATATAGGGAGTTTTCCCTTTTAATCGCAATAATCGGCAGCGCTGGCCGAATGGCATGGAGATTTTCCGGTTCGCGGCCGTTCGAGGTCCCTGGAGGAACGAAGCTTCAAGCCTGAATATAGAAAATGATGTCCCGGCCGTTCTTCTGCGGTTCCTGAACGAGCGTGTAGCCGTGCTTGACGACTTCCTCCGGAACGTTCCGGAAGGAAGAGGGGCAGTCGGCGATCACTTGCAGCAGTTGTCCCGGCTGCATCTCCTTGAGCGTATCGAGCGTATAGATCACCGGATAGGGGCAGGATTCTCCCCGGACATCCAGCGCGAAATCAATGGACATTTTTGGCGGCTCCCTTCCGGAATCCGGTTCCGAACCGGTAGTGGTTCTGCCAGTATCTCGCGATGGCGAATAGGAGGCCGAGCACGATCAGAGTAGCCGCGATCGCGCCGCCCGCTCCGAATTTGTCGATCAGGTTGATTTTCGAACCGGTCTCGACAAGACGCCGATAGATGAACGTATGGTCCCAGGCATAAGCCAGCAAGCCGGCGCCGGCGATATTGCCGATGAACACCGGCAGGAACACGACCTGGCCTTCCATGAGCCGGTACATCATCCCGGTCTCGCACCCGCCGGCCATCACGATGCCCAGGCCGAACAGGACGCCGCCGATCAGCGTGCTGGGAGCGGCGATCTTCGTGATCGGGTCCATGCCGTTGGCCAGAATGATGACGAGCGTAACGACCGAGCTGACCGCCATGCCCACGAGAATCGCCTTCGTCATCGTGGCCCGCCCGCTGATCCACAGATCGCGGAACGCGGAGGTGAAGCAGATTTGGCCCCGCTCGATCAGGATGCCGAACAGAGCCCCGAACAGCGCGGCGACGCCAAGCATCTTATGGCCGGAGACGAAGAAGCAAACGATCAGGATCGCGTACGCCAGCGCCGCCAATCCGCCCAGCAAAGGCTGAATCCGTCCCGACGCGGCGCGCGCCGGCTCGACGGGACCCTTGATCAGGCGAGGCTTGCCTTTCCACCAGGAGGCGCCGATCAGCTTGACCCCGAGATACGTTCCGATGGCGGTCGAGGCCATGAAGATCCAGGAGTGCAGCGAGAACTGCGGCACGCCCGTAAAGAAGGCGGCCAGGTTGCAGCCCAGCGCCAGCCGCGCGCCGAAGCCGGCTACGATGCCTCCCGCGAACGCCTGCGCCCAGCGCCTCTTCTGCCGGGGAATCCGCAGCTTGAAGTTGTTGTTGAGCAGAACCATGACGAGAGCGCCGGCGAACATCCCCCAGACGATCCAGCCGTCCGTTCGGGTCACGGGATTGCCCTGCATGCCGATCAGCTTGAAGTAGCCCCAATCGGACACGTCCGCGCCGAACCATTCCATCACGTGCCCGCCGAGGCGGGTGAATTCGCCGGTAACGGCCCAGACGGTCTTCGTAATGCCGAAGTATACTGCGCTCAAGACTCCCGCGAGCGCCATCGCGAGATAAGGACTCCAGTAATTCAGAATCCATTTGCGGTACAAAGCTTTCATCTCGTGTCTCAACCATCCTTTGGGATTCGAAATGCCAGCATCTATCTTACTATATTTTTTTCAGCGGGGTAATCTTGAATTATCGAATGCCCTGTGCTATCATGAGTGCCAACATATCGGGCAATGATGGGAAAAAATGACGAAGGCGCTTATGACCAGAGAGCAGAGGGATAGCTGAGACCTTTGCCGTAATCCTTCGCCAGAAGTCGTCCCGGAGCTTTCGACCGAAAGCAGGGCCAGCCGGGCCCGGGCGAGTAGGCTTGAACGGAATGGCACACGTTATCGTGCTTGAGGTGCGCGCATCGTACCTCATGAGGCCGGAACCGCGAGGTGTCCGGCGAATCAGGGTGGTACCGCGAAACGTTCCCCTTTCGTCCCTAGCCGCGACAGGCGCTTTCTGTCGGCTGCGGACGAAGGGGGGTTTTTGATTTTTCATATCCATGCGATGATGGGAAAAAATGACGAAGGCGCTTATGCCCAGAGAGCAGAGGGATTGCTGAGACCTCTGCCGTAATCCTTCGCCAGAAGTCGTCCCGGAGCTTTCGACCGAAAGCCGGGGCCGGAATCGGCCCGGAAGAGTAGGCTTGAACGGAATGGCGCACGTTATCGCGCTTGAGGTGCGCGAGTCGCTCCTCGTGAGGCCGGAACCGCGAGGTGTCCGGCGAATCAGGGTGGTACCGCGAAAGTTCCCCTTTCGTCCCTTGCCGCAGCAGCATGCTGTCCGACGGCTTAGGAGGAAAGGGGAAATTTCTTTTGCGGAGGATGAAGACCATGGAAAAATCGTTGAACCGCGCCGGACGGGAGGAATTGACCGGCTCGGACATTCTGCTGCGCTGCCTGCTTGCGGAGGGGACGGAATGCGTATTCGGGTATCCGGGAGGCAGCGTGCTGCCGATTTACGACGCGATGGTCGATCGCCCGGGCTTTAAGCACGTCTTGACCCGGCACGAGCAAGGGGCGATCCACGCGGCGGACGGTTACGCCCGCTCGACGGGCAAGATCGGCGTATGCATGGCCACTTCGGGTCCCGGGGCGACCAATCTCGTGACCGGAATCGCGACCGCCTATATGGACTCGGTTCCGCTGGTCGTCATTACGGGCAACGTCCCGACGGCGGTCATGGGGACGGACGCGTTCCAGGAAGCCGATATCGTCAGCATCACGATGCCGGTCACGAAGCACAACTACTCCGTTCGCCACGCTTCCGACCTGCCGCGCATCGTCCGCGAAGCGTTCCATATCGCCGGCACCGGCAGAAAAGGACCGGTGCTGATCGACATTCCGAAAGACGTATCCAGTCAAAAGGCGGTTTACGAGCCGGCCGACCGCATTCTTCCGAGGGGATACGAAGCGGCGCCGAGCCCGGATCCGAACGCGATCGACCGGCTGCTCCAAGCGATCGGGGAATCGGAGAGGCCGATCGTCATCGCCGGCGGCGGCGTGGTCTACTCGCAGGCTGCCGACGAGCTGCTTGCCTTTATCGACCGAACCCGGATTCCGGTGACGACCACCTTTCTCGGCCTGGGCGGCTTTCCGAGCGCTCACGAGCTGTGGCTGGGAATGCCGGGCCACCACGGCACGTATGCGGCGAACACGGCTCTTCAGAACGCGGATCTGGTCATTTCGATCGGCGCGCGCTTCGACGACCGGGTCACGATGAAGACGGACGGGTTCGCTCCGAAGGCGAAGCGGATTGCCCATCTCGATATCGATCCGGCCGAGATCGGCAAGAACATCCGAACCGATATCGCCTGCATCGGAGATATCAAGGACGTGCTCGCTTACGCCAACGCGAATGCCGTCCGCTCCCGCTCCGAAGCTTGGATTCGCACGGTTCAGGAATACAAAATCAAGCATCCGCTGCGTTATCGGGATTCCGAGACGGAGCTGAAGCCGCAATTCGTCCTCGAAATGATCCACGAGACGACGGGAGGAGACGCGATCGTCACGACGGACGTCGGCCAGCACCAAATGTGGGTGGCTCAATATTACAAGTTCAACCGCCCCCGATCGCTGGTCTCGTCCGGAGGCTTCGGCACGATGGGCTTCGGGTTTCCTTCGGCCGTCGGCGCCCAGATCGGGAATCCGGACCGTCTGGTCGTCTCCGTCAACGGCGACGGAGGCATGCAGATGTGCGCGCAGGAGATGGCGATCTGCGCCATCCATAAGCTTCCGGTCAAGATCGTCGTCCTCAACAACGAAGTGCTCGGAATGGTCAAGCAGCAGCAGGAGCTGATGTATGAGCGGCGGTACAGCCAGATCGATCTCGCGGGCAGTCCCGACTTTGTCAAGCTGGCCGAAGCTTACGGCATTCGGGCGCGGCGGGCGGCGACCAAGGAGGAAGCGGTCCTCGCCTGGCGGGAGGCGCTGGAGACGCCCGGACCGGCTCTTGTCGAATTCATGGTACCGAAGGATGAGAACGTGTACCCGATGGTTCTGAGCGGAACGACGCTGGATCAGATGATCCTGGGGGATGCTGTGATAGAATAGGAGGAAAGGGGGAGCGAAAATGGACTTTGATTTCGATCAAGTATGGTACCGCGCGGGAACGAACGCCGTGAAGTGGGATGAGGAAGTTCTGCGAAAAACGTTCGAGCTGAAGGACGAGGGCGGCTACCTGCCGCTGTGGGTCGCCGATATGGACTTCCGGACGGCGCCGAACATCGTGGAAGCGTTGAGGAAGCGGGTCGAGCACGGCATCTTTGGCTATGCCGTTCCGAAGGACGATTACTACGACGCGGTCTCTTGGTGGATGAACGAGCGGCACGGCTGGGAAATTCGCAAGGAATGGGTGACGACGACGCCCGGAATCGTCCCGGCGCTGAACTTCGTCATCCGGGCGCTGACCGGCGAAGGGGACAACGTCCTGATTCAGGAGCCGGTATACGGACCTTTCCGCAAGGTAACGGAGAACAACGGAAGAATTCCGGTGAACAATCCGCTCCGGCTTATCGGCGGTCGCTATGAGATGGATTACGAGGATCTGGAGGAGAAAGCGAAAGATCCGCGCACCAAATTGCTGATCGTCTGCAGTCCGCACAATCCGGTCGGGAGAGTGTGGACGCCGGAAGAACTGCGGCGGGTAGGGGACATCTGCGTGCGGCACGGCGTCATCGTCGTATCGGACGAGATTCATCAGGACTTTATCCTTCCCGGGAACAAGCATACGGTCTATGCGACGTTGGGGGAGGCGTTCGCTCAGCAGGCCGTCATCTGCACGGCGCCGAGCAAAACGTTTAACCTGGCGTCCTTGCAGACCTCCAACCTGATCGTTCCGAATCCGGAGCTGAAGAAAAAAATCGACGAGGAACTCGGCCGTTCCTCGATCGGTTCGCCCAATCTGATGGGAATCGTGGCCACGACGGCGGCCTATTCTCCTGAAGGGGCGCAATGGGTGGACGCGATGCTTCGCTATTTGAACCTGAACTTGGACCGGATGGAGAGGTTCGTCGAACAACGGATGCCGAAGGCGAAATTCAGGAAGCAGGAAGGAACGTACCTGAGCTGGATCGACTTCTCCGGGCTCGGGCTCGAGCAGCCGGAGCTCGAGCGGCGGATTCGGGAAGAAGCCAAGGTTCTGCTGGATCCGGGTTCCTGGTTCGGCGAGGGCGGCGACGGATTCCTGAGGGTGAACGTGGCTTGTCCGTGGTCCATCCTGGAGGAGGCGCTGACTCGAATCGCCCGGGCGGTGAGCTAATCTTAACCGACGGGACCGGCTGAATAATGCTCGACGATCTGTTGGATCGTGAGCCCTTTGTCTTTAAGCGAACGGATGTCTTCCAGCCGTTCCAACGCCCGAATGCGGGGATATCGGCGCACAAGTCCCGCGTCGAGCTGAACGAACGGAAGCAGTCCGATTTCCGTGTAATATTTCAAAGTGCTGTACCGCATACCGGAGAGCTGAACGAGCTCGCTGACCGTCACCAATTCCGACTGCATCACTTTTTCCAAGCTTCTTCTTCTGGACATCGCGTTCCCTCGATCAGACGGAGGCGGAAACGGCTGCGGACACCATAACGGCGTTCAGCTCTTCCATGGCCTTGCGAATTTGGCGGATCGACTTCCATTGTTCGCCCTGCTCCTCATGCAGGCGCGCCAGACGAGCTTTCAGCTCGTTGCCCTCGTATTCGGAAAAATAGTTCCGTACGAGCTTGCTCATCTCGAGCATCAGGGCGAGCAGGGCGGTTTGCCGATCCACGGGGCCGTTCTCCAGCAGTTCGGCGCGGATGCGTTCCACGATTCGGTTCTTGGAATCGGCCGTCGGCACATAACGGCTTGCGGGGAAGAGCAGCATGACCTGATAGGACTCTTCCGTCATGGCGCCGCTTGCGACAAGCGGGTCGACAATCATTCGGAACAGCGCGGAACGGACTTTGCTTTGCGAATAGAATGACTGAATCCACTTTTTCAACGTTTGCGGCTTCCTGCGCTCCAGCAGGTCCAGCATGAGTGCGGCGGCATCGTCCGTTACGGCTTCATGCCGTGCCGCTTCGACTTTCCCCTTATCGTTAATCCGTACGATTTCCTCAGACAGCAGCTCGATCAACACTGCTCCCGCGGCGTAGGTATGCAGGTAGCTCTTCGCCGGTTTTTTCCGCTTATGGGTCTCCCGGTCGGAAGCAAGCAGAACGAATTCCTGAGCAAGGGTGAGGGGAGCATGCGTCATGTCCATGGCCTCCTTTTGACTTGAATATTTACTTACTACTTATTACTTATCACTTATTATATAACAACGGGTTTGGAAAAGCGCAAGCCATATTTTGTGAGAATTTTGGGAGCGCGTCCCTATAGACTGATGCTTCGGGATGGACATTTCTTGAATAAGGGAGAAGACCGAAGTGACAACAGAGGAAATGACGAACGTCTTGACGGGCTTGGGGAACGCGGTAGCGCTCGGAAATCCGGCTTTGCCGGACGGGGGATGGGAGCAAGTCGGCCGGCATTGGAGGCAGTTGGCGGGGGAATCATGGCTGATCGGCGATCTTTACGTCTCGCTGGCCCGGCGCTTCGTGCGCAGCGTCCAAATCGAACATCCGGAATCCTTCCGACAAGCGGCCGGCCAAGGGGGCGTCCTCTACCTGGCGAACCATCAAAATCTGCTGGAATCGTTGTTTTTTACGACGGTGATGTCGGCGCTCGCCCGAAGGCCGATCGGCACGATGATCAAGATCTGGATTCGGGATCACTGGATCGGCAGACTGCTCTCGGATGCGGCCCATTATCCGGAATTTGTGCCGGATGCCGTTTTTCCGTACCGGCTGTTTTATTTTAACGATGCGGAGCCCCGGTCGATCTTCGGACTGCTGGGCGAGATGAGAAGCTTTATGCTCGAAGGCGGCAGCTGCATGGTGCATGTGGAGGGGACTCGGGCTTACTCCAGCAAGCACCGCGTGACGAAGATCAGCGACAGCGTCGTTCGCCTTGCGGTCGATGCGGGCGTCCCCGTGATTCCCGTCCGCTTCGCGGGAGGACTTCCCGAGAACGATGTAGAGGAGAAGCCGATCTACCCCTATCGTTACGCGGCGCAGGATATTTATCTCGGACAGGCGATTCTGCCGGACACGCTTGCCGAGCTGTCGATGAAGGATCGCAAGTTGACGGTGCTCGACGCCATCAATCGTACGGGACCAAGGCCGGAAGCCGAGCGAATGAACGAGCCGCAGCCGGAATTCGCGCGCGAGGTCGAGAACTGGTCGGCATCCGCGGAGTGCTTGAAGGAGTATGCCGTGCTCTATCAAGTGCTGCGGCAAGCCGACCCGGCCGCCTATTCCCGGGATACGCTGGATCTTCTGGCCGGCCGAGGCGCGTCGGAATGGCCGGATACCCCGAAGGGAAGATGGCTGGCGAATTGGGCGGGACAATTGCTCGGCGAACGAGGGAGCCGTCTGCTCAGGCAAGGAAAGGAACACGCGAATGAGTAAATGGAAAGCGGCCATTTTCGACCTGGGAGATACGTTAATGTCCCATCTGGGATCCAAAACGGAGCTGTTTTGCCGGTTCTGCCGGGAGGCGGGCGTACCTCTTCCGGAGGACCCGCGCCTCGTGCGCGAAGCGGCGGCTGAAGGCTGGCGGGAAGGCATGAAGCGGGTCAATCCGCACGACTGGAAGGATTTGAGCTGGCGGGAGCATGTCTTCCGCTTCGGATTGGCGAAGGCGGGAATCATAGATCTTGATCGGCATATCGGGAGCTTGATGCGGGTTAAGCTTCCCCGTCCGAACAACGAGGTTCCGCCCGGCGTCTTCAGTCTCCTTCAGGTACTGAAGGACGAAGGGTACAAGCTCGCGATCGTCAGCAACTATTACGGCCATTTGTCGGAAGTGCTGGAGCAGACGAAGCTCGCGCCGCTGTTCGATGCGGCTTTCGACTCGGATGTCGTCGGGCTTGCCAAGCCGGACCCCGGAATTTTCCATATGGCCTGCGAAGCCCTCGGGATCGAACCCTCGGAGGCGGTTTATGTCGGCGATATGCCTCCTTATGACGTGGATGGCGCGGTCGGCGCGGGCTTGCATCCGATCCTGTACGACCCTGACGGGATTTGGAAAAGCGCCCCAGAATACGCGCAGGTTCGGAAGGTTCGCGCTTTGGAGGAACTGCCCGGTATTTTGATCCGATAAGGTTCGGCCGCCTGCGGACTCCGTTGACAAGCTCGTTCCCGAGATCTATAATTTTAATGAACAGTTGTTCATTATCTGAACGATTTGGAGGGAACGGACATGCGATTGGAAGGCAAAGTGGCAGTCGTAACCGGCGCCGCGTCGGGCATGGGCAAAGCGATCGCGGAGCTCTACGCCAAAGAAGGCGCGAAGGTGGTCGTCTCGGATTTGAACATCGAAGGCGCGCAAGCGGTGGCGGAGGGGATTCGGGCCGAAGGTGGCCAGGCGATCGCCGTGAAGACGAACGTCGCCGATCTGAACGACATCCATGCGATGATCGATGCGGCCGTCTCGGAATACGGAACGCTGGATATTCTGGTCAACAACGCCGGCATTATGGATAACATGGCGGCTGTAGGCGACGTGGAAGACGAGCGCTGGGATCTGATTTTCGATATCAATACGAAGGCCGTCATGCGCGCCATCCGCAAAGCTCTTCCGATCTTCCTCGAGAAGGGCAAGGGCGTTATCGTCAATACGGCATCCACGGGAGGCTTCAGCGGGGCTCACGCGGGTGCCGCTTACGTCGCTTCCAAGCATGCCGTCGTCGGCTTGACCAAGAACACGGGCTATATGTACGCACAGAAGGGCATCCGCTGCAACGCGATCGCTCCCGGCGGAACGGCGACGAACATAACCTCCTCGATCAAAAACTTCAACGAATTCGGGGCCTCGCGGACGGCGCCCGTGCAAGGCGTCATCCCGCGGATCGGGCAGCCGGAAGAGATCGCGCAGGTGGCGCTGTTCCTCGCATCGGACGAATCGAGCTTTGTCAACGGCGCGGTCATCGTCGCGGACGCGGGATGGACGGCCGCATTTTAAGACCCGTTGACCATTGCCAAACCGGGTCCGAATTCGATACCATGGGCTACAGGCAATCCGTTGCCTGTAGCTTTTTTCTATCTATCGCGCAAAGGACGTCGAAGCCGTGAACGAGAACGATCAAAGGGTGATTCAAACCAAACGGGCGCTGCATGGCGCGCTCTTGGCCTTGCTGAAAACCAAACCGCTCGAATCCGTCTCCGTGTCCGCCCTGTGCCGCGAGGCGCAGTTGAACAGGGGCACGTTCTACCTGCATTACAAGGATGTCGAGGCGCTGTTCGACGAGCATCTTCAGTCGCTGCTTCGGGACCTGGAGGAGTCGTATTACGAACCGTACAAGACCGCGCCCCATCTGGAGGTTCGGTCGCTCGATCCTTCGACGATCCGCATTTTCCACCATGTGAAGAAATACCGGCAATTTTACGACATCGTGTTCGACCGCAAGTCGCCGTTGTCGTACTACTATTCCTTGTTCGAGAAGATCAAAAGCTTGATGCGGGAAAGCGCCGCGACCTATTCGATAGGCGATCGGGACCTTGCCATGCTCGTCGCCTACCAGGCGAATGCGCTCATGGGCTTGCTCATCCAGTGGAGCGAGGAGAACTTCGCGCGCAGCCCCGAGTCGATGAACGAGCAGTTTGCTTCTTTCCTGAGAGGTTGAACGCCACCGTTGACTTGGTTTCAGCTATGCGCGCATGCGGAACTATTTTTTGAAATACTCCGTCTTCTGGTATAGGTTCCTCAAGTATTGACCTCGTAAACCGATTATACGCATCTTGGTCATCTCCTTAGCTTAAGAGCATAGTAGCAGTACGATTCGGAACGGTCGATCAATTCATCGGCTCGCGGCTCAGGCATAAGAGACGTCCGTCTCCGGAACGGAGCGGCCATGCGCTCGGCCAAATCCAGCAAGGCGGACTGAGCCAGGATCCTTCTCTCGGCGCCCCAGGACTCGCCATGCACTCTCGCTTGGTCCAGACATTCGGCCAAGGGATGCTCTCGCCACGACAGGAAGACGGATGCCCATTGCAAAAGGTCCAAATGCTTGCGCATAAGGGGAATTTCACAGCGTCCCCAACCGGAGAAGCCGTCGCAATAGAGATGTAGCCAAACGACGCGGGGAACCGGTACAAATGGATCGCGATCGAGCAAAAACAGCTCCATATACGAAATTTTACTTCTCAGTGGGCTCTCAACATCGGGGAAGGGCAGAGGTTCGACGGTGGCCATCATGGGATCGCGCTCCTGTTCGTAAATAAAAGATGGATTTATGGCAACACAAAAAGCCCGAAGAGCAGAGGACCTCTGCTCTCGGGCCTTCCGCAGCCGCACGGCTGCCGACAGATCCGAGCGCGGATCTCTCCCAATGCGCTTACGAGGTTAGCTGACGGATTCGGGCTTGAGAGTGCCCGTCCTTCGGTCCCGGCAGTGCGAGAGAAGGATTCACCCCGTGAAGCCGATGTACGGCTTCGAATGGTTCCCCCGTTTCCCAATATGGGAATTCAGCGATGATCTGGCTTTTGAAGTTGTTGAGAGGAATATTACGCTTCCCGCCGGTGAATGTAAAACCCGGTATGGCGGATCATTCGTGAAAATAGACGCTTTTTGTCCGCATGGAAACGAATTCAAGCCGCCGAGTTGTTCATCTCTGCCGGCCTTGCTCCCGCATTCTCTCGTTTCCTCACGAATCTCGCGATAGAAACCGGTATCCGATCCCCGGCTCCGTGACGATAAACTTCGGATCGGTCGAGTCTTCCTCCAGCTTTTTGCGGAGATGGCCGATATAGATGCGCAAATAGTGGCTGTCGGACTCGTCGTGATGCTCGCCCCACACTTGCTGAAGGAGCTGCCGCTGGGTGACGACTTTCCCGGCGTTGGACGCCAAGATTTTGAGGAGATCGTATTCGGTCGGCGTCAATTTGACGCGTTCTCCGTTCAATTCCACGATCCGCTGGGCAAGATCGATAGACAGCTCTCCGAAGCGGAGAACGGGCTCGCCCGTCGACTTGGCCGCATGACGCAGCGCCACCCGTATTCTGGCGACCAGCTCCCCCATGCCGAACGGCTTCGTCACGTAATCGTCGGCTCCGCCGTCCAATGCCGCGATCTTGTCTTCCTCGCGGTCTTTGGCGGTCAGGACGATGATCGGCGCGGCCGACCAGCTCCGGATGCGGCTTAGCACCTCCATGCCGGACAAGTCCGGCAGCCCCAGATCGAGCACGATCAGCTCCGGTTGAACCAAGGAGGCTTGCCGAATGCCTTCCTCGCCCGTCGACGCTTCGTGGACGACATAACGGTGGGCCTGCAGGGCCACTTTCAGCAGCTTGCGAATTTGAGGCTCGTCGTCGACGATCAGGATGCGGGCTCCGCTTTCATTCACGGTCATCTTCTTCGATTCTCCCTTCATGCGACAGGATGGGCGGCGCGCTTTGCCGGGGCAAGGGGAGCGTGACCGTCACGACGGTTCCGCGCGGCACGTTCGCTTTGGCCGAGATCGTACCGCCGTGAAGCTCCGCGATTCCTTTGCAGATCGCCAGTCCCAGTCCCGTACCGGTCACTCGGCTCGCGGCCGGGGAACGATAGAACTTTTCAAAAATCCGGGCATATTCGTCTTCGGGCAACCCGGTACCCTGATCGGCAACCGCAAGGGTCAGCTCCTGGTCGGAGGCTTGCACGCCAATGACGATCTCGCTGTAATCCGGGCTATACTTGATCGCGTTGCTCACGATATTGACCAGCATCTGCTCCAGCAGAACCTCGTCTCCCGATACCATCGGAACGGCTTCCGGCAGCTGCACGCGCAGGCGGCGATGCTGACGAAAGTCGCGGACCTGGGACAGCGCGACCCCGATCAGATCCTCCACGTCGCACCAATTTTTCCGCAGCCGCAGCATACCGCTCTCTAGCTGGGCCATGCTGAGCAGATTGATGACCAACCGGTTCATCCGGAGGGCGCCGTCCCGGATCGTCAGGAGCAATTCCATTCGATCCTCCGAAGTAAAAAGCTGATCCCCTTCGATCAAGCCGGTAGCCGACCCGATGATCGCCGCCAACGGCGTTCTCAATTCATGCGAGACAGAATCCAGAATCGCCGTGCGCAGCCGTTCCGATTCCGCCGTCAGATGCGCGATTTTCGCTTCATCGGCCAGCCGGATGCGCGTAATGGCGCTTGCGGCCAGTCCGGCTATCGCTTCCAGCAGCCGTTGGTCTTCGGGCGCGACTCCGTTCTTGCCGTCATTCAGAAGAAGCGCCATTACCCCGTACACGCGATCCTCGGTCCGGAGCGGAACGTAATAACCCGGCGACTCTCTTAACGTAGACGTTCCGGAGCCGGCCGCTTCCCCGTGCTCGAACACCCACTTGGCGATCGTTCTCTCCGCCTCGCCGTGTCCCCAACCGCCGGAACGCGCCGAGCCGTAAGCAAGGTCCAGCCGGCGGCGATCGTTCGCCAAGTAGATCGCGATCTCGGTACCGACGTTCCGGAGCACCTGCCGCGAGATGCCGTCCAGCAAGGAATCGAGGTCCGCGATGTCGCTTAACTGCTTGCTAAGCTCGTAAAGCGCCGCCGTACGCGCTTCTCTTTGGCGCGAGAACAGCAGCTGTTGCTTCAATCGGGCGGCCAGGCTGGCGGTCAAAGCGGCTACCGACAAGTAGACGCAGAAGGAGACGACATAGCGCAAATCCGCGATCGAGAAGCTGAGCGTCGGGGGAACGAAGAAGAAATCGAACGCCAAGACCCCCAGGACCGCCGCATAGAATGCGGGACGAAGTCCCCAAAGGACGGCGCTCAGAAGAACCGGAAACAAAAAGATCAGCGCAATGTTGACCAAGTCGAAAGCGAGCCCGAACCAACTCAGCAATAAGGTCATGAGAACGACCAGCAGCGTGATCAAGACATAAGAGCTTCCCGGCAACCCGAATCGCTTGCGCATGTTCACAACCGTACACTTCCTGCCCGTCTTTAATCTATCGCTCTCTATTATAGGCGATTGTCCTCTCCCGTAAATCCCCGTAAAAAAGGAGTAAAACAAACCGCCGGAGGTGTAAAAAAGGCGTAAAAACAGACGAAATCCGCTGATTTCGCGAGCATGGAAGAGCATGACGGAATTCGTTCGAATCGTAACCGCTCTCATGAACGCACCGTTCCGTTTTCCATCGAATAGCCGAATCGCGCCGCTTTACAGAAATTTCAGGCCGCCTTAAGATACGATCCATGCAGCGAATCAACGACTGTAGATGCGGCGTAGGGCGCTCGTGGACAGGGGAAGAAAGGATGATGTGTCGGCCGGCGAGTTTGAAGTCGAAGGAAACGGATGGAAACGTTTGGGCAACGCATTTCGCTGAATCCTTGCAGGCGGCAGGGAACGGGGGAACCAATCGGAGCCGTCATCGGCTCTCGGGGTGAATCGCCGGAATCGGAAACGACCGGCGTAGGGCGACTCTTGCGCCCGAATCCGTCAGCTAACCTCGTAAGCGTATGAAGAGGGGCAACCAATGTCATGATCGGCACGGGTCATCTTTCCTGTGCCCGAAAGCTGACGAAGAGTCCTCTTCCTCGGCTTTTTTTGTTGCCCGTACAGATGGAGGGATTGCTTGTGGGAATCCGCGAAGAGTTTATGCTGATCTCCCCGGCCACTTTGGCAGGAGAACGATTTGCAGCCGCGCTCCGGAAGAGGGAACTTCCGTTCGCGGCTCTGACCAACAACGAGACGGAGCGAACGCGATGGGAGCAGGACGGAATAGCGCCCATTATCAAGGTAGATACTACCAATCGGGCGAACTCCCGCATTCCCGAGCTTCCGATCGGCAAAGTGTTTTTATTCGAGAGGAGCTTGACGCTGACGTGCAGGTACTTGCAAATTTGCCGTCCGTGGACGGGCCGGCCGATTTACGTCGTCACGTCCGGCGGCAATGCCCGCCTCATCTATAAGGGACTGGGAGCGGATTACGTCGTTCATACGAACGGCGACGACGTCTCCTTCCTGATCGACCGGTTTTTCTGAAGAAGCAAGAAGGGGAGGTTGGCGGAACATGATGGATCTGTACATGGTTTTGCTGCTCGGCGTAACGTTCGCCGCGTTTTATGGCTTTACGGCCTGGTGCGACCGAACGATCCGGGAACCGGCGGGAGGGGATCGCGAATGATCGTGGTCGGAATTTTCGCCTTATTCATTTTTCTCTATCTGGTTTACGCGCTCGTGAATCCGGAAAAATTTTAAGCCGTCCGTTCGAGATCAGGAGGAGGAAGCCCGATGGGTGTTCTGCAAATCGTTATCGTCCTAGCGGTCGTGTTCTTGCTGGTGAAGCCGCTCGGAACTTATGTGTACCACGTGTATTCCAACGAACCGAATCGGACGGACCGGATCTTCGGCTGGCTGGAGCGCTTCATCTACGCCTTGATCGGACTCAAAGAGCGAGCCGGCATGACGTGGAAGAAGTACGTGCTGAGCTTCCTGCTGACCAATATCGTGTTTGTCGGGCTCGGTTACTTGCTGCTGCGGATCCAGAGCGTGCTGCCGCTCAATCCGAACGGCATCGGCAATATGGAACAGACGCTGTCGTTCAATACGATCATCAGCTTTATGACCAACACGAACCTGCAGCACTACAGCGGCGAGTCGGGGCTCAGCTATTTCAGCCAGATGATCGTTATCATGATGATGATGTTCACGTCGGCGGCTACCGGCTTCTCGGTCGCGATCGCGTTCGTCCGCGGCCTTACGAGCAAGGGGAAGACGCTGGGCAACTTCTTCGAAGACTTCGTGAAGTCGCATACCCGCATCTTCTTTCCGGCAGCCATCGGGGTCACGCTGATCCTTGTGGCGCTGCAAGTTCCGCAAACGTTCGATCCGACGCTTACCGTCACGACGCTGGAAGGCGCCACGCAGCATATCGCCATCGGGCCGGTCGCTTCCTTGGAATCGATCAAGCATCTGGGGACGAACGGCGGCGGCTTCTTCGGCGTCAATTCGGCCCATCCGTTCGAGAACCCGAACGGGCTGACGAACGTCATCGAGATTTTGTCCATGTGGCTGCTGCCCGCATCCCTTCCTTACGTATACGGCCGGTTCGCCAAGAACCGCAAGCAGGGTTGGGTTGTCTTCAGCGCCATGATGACGTTGTTCATCGCGTTCCTCGTTGTCGCTTACGCTTCGGAGATGCATGGCAACCCGGCGATTAACGCATTGGGGATCGATCACTCCGAAGGAAGCATGGAAGGGAAGGAAGTCCGCTTAGGGGTCGCCCAATCCGCGCTGTTCACGACCGTGACCACGGCGGCCACGACCGGATCGGTAGACAACATGCACGACACCTTGACACCGCTCGGCGGCATGGTGCCGCTCGCCGAGATGATGCTGAACGTCGTCTTCGGCGGCAAGGGCGTCGGTCTGGTCAATATGCTGATGTACGCCATTCTGGGCGTGTTCCTGTGCGGCTTGATGGTCGGCCGGACGCCGGAATTCCTCGGACGCAAGATCGAGCCGAAGGAGATGAAGCTGATCGCCGTCGCGATACTGATGCATCCGCTCATCATCCTGGCTCCGACGGCAATCGCCTTCGTGACCGATCTGGGCAAAGGAGCGATTACCAACCCCGGTTTCCACGGCATCAGCCAAGTGTTGTACGAATACACCTCATCCGCGGCGAACAACGGCTCCGGTTTCGAAGGGCTGGCGGACAACACGTCGTTCTGGAACATCACGACCGGTCTGGTCATGCTGCTGGGCCGGTACATCTCGATGATCGCGATGATGGCGGTCGCGGGATCGCTCGTTCGCAAGCAATGGGTGCCCGAGACGATCGGCACGTTCCGGACGGACAACAAGCTGTTCTACGGCATTCTGATCGGTACCGTGCTGATTATCGGCGCGCTGACGTTCCTGCCGACCGTCGTTCTGGGTCCGATCGCCGAATTCCTGACGCTGAGGTGAGTGGAAGATGAGTACGCAACGCAAATCGATGCTGACTTCGGGAATGGTGCGCAGCGCGATCAAGGATAGCTTCGTCAAATTGAACCCGCTGACCATGATGAAAAATCCGGTCATGTTCGTCGTCGAAGCCGGTACCTTCGTCGTGCTGCTGATGACCGTGTTTCCCGGTTATTTCGATACAACCGATGATATCGGTTTTAATGTGACGGTCTTCTTGATTCTGCTGTTCACCGTGCTGTTCGCCAATTTCGCCGAGGCGCTGGCCGAGGGCAGAGGCAAAGCACAGGCGAATACGCTCAAGAAGACGAAGAAAGAAGTGACGGCGAACAAAGTCGTCGCCGGCGGCGTCAAATCGGTGCCTTCCGCCGAGCTTCGCAAAGGCGACATCGTCATCGTCTCCCAAGGCGAGATGATTCCGGGCGACGGCGAAGTGATCGAGGGGATCGCGTCGGTCGACGAATCCGCCATTACGGGCGAGTCCGCGCCGGTCATCAAGGAAGCGGGCGGCGATTTCAGCTCCGTCACCGGAGGAACGCGCGTCGTGAGCGACACCATTCGGGTCCGGATCACGACGGATCCCGGCGAATCGTTCATCGACCGGATGATCGCGCTCGTCGAAGGCGCGAAGCGGCAGAAGACGCCGAACGAGCTGGCTTTGAACACGCTGCTGAGCAGCTTGACCCTGATCTTCCTTATTGTCGTCGTAACGCTGGCTCCGATCGCCAAATACGTGAATATCGAGCTTCAGGTGCCCGTGCTGATCGCCTTGCTCGTCTGTCTCATCCCGACCACGATCGGCGGTCTGCTGTCCGCCATCGGCATCGCCGGCATGGACCGCGTGACGCAGTTCAACGTGCTGGCCATGTCCGGTAAAGCGGTCGAAGCGGCCGGCGACATCAATACGATGATCCTGGACAAGACCGGTACGATCACCTTCGGGAACCGGATGGCCAGCGAGTTCATTCCCGTCGGCGGGGAGAGCGAAGAGCGGGTGGCCGAATGGGCGGCCGTCAGCTCCTTGAAGGACGACACGCCGGAGGGACGCTCCGTATTGGAGCTGATGAAAACGAACTCGCTTCGCTACGACGAGAAAGTGGCAGTAGGCGGAGAGTTTATCGAATTCAAGGCAGAGACGCGCATGAGCGGCATGGATCTGAAGGACGGCCGCAAAGTGCGCAAGGGCGCGGTCGATTCGGTGAAGAAATGGGTCGCCGCGCAAGGCGGTTCGATCCCGAGCGATCTGGACGCCCGCACGGACGGCATCGCCCGGGAAGGCGGAACGCCGCTTGCGGTAGCGATCGACAATCGGATTCTCGGTCTGATCTATCTGAAGGATACGGTCAAACCGGGCATGCGCGATCGCTTCGACCAGCTTCGCAGGATGGGCATCAAGACGATCATGTGTACCGGCGACAATCCGCTCACGGCCGCGACGATCGCCCTCGAGGCGGGAGTCGACGACTTCATCGCGGAGAGCAAGCCGGAGGACAAGATCGCGGTCATTCGCCGCGAGCAGGCGGAAGGCAAGCTCGTCGCCATGACCGGCGACGGCACGAACGACGCGCCGGCGCTCGCCCAAGCCGATGTCGGACTCGCGATGAACAGCGGCACGACCGCCGCCAAGGAAGCGGCCAACATGGTCGATCTCGATTCGGATCCGTCCAAGATCATCGAGGTCGTGGCCATCGGCAAGCAGCTGCTCATGACGCGCGGGGCGCTGACCACGTTCAGTATCGCCAACGACATCGCCAAATATTTCGCGATTATTCCCGCGATGTTCACGCTGGCCATTCCCGAGATGCACGTGCTGAACATCATGGGACTCGGTTCGCCGATGTCGGCGATCTTGTCGGCGCTCATCTTCAATGCGATCATCATTCCGCTGCTCATTCCTCTCGCCATGAGAGGCGTCGCTTACAAGCCGATGAGCGCATCGAGGCTTCTCGGCCGCAATATCGTGGTGTATGGCATCGGCGGCGTGATCGTGCCGTTCATCGGCATCAAGCTGATCGACTTGATCGTTCATCTGTGGGTATAACGGGTAGTTAACGGAATATCGTGAAGAAGGAAGGACATCGGACATGGACCAAACAAACAAGCTTCCCGGGACGTCATCGGGCTCTTACGTCTGGATCGCGATCAGAGGCGGCATTCTGTTCATGATTCTGTGCGGCATCGTCTATCCGCTCCTATGCACGGGCCTTGCGCAGCTGCTCATGCCGGGCCATGCCAACGGAAGCCTGATCAAGGACGCGTCCGGACAGGTCGTCGGATCCGAGCTGATCGGTCAAACCTTCGCCGATCCGAAATATTTTCAGGGTCGGGTATCGAGTATCGATAACGCAGCGGACGGTTCGGGGTCGAACAACTACGCGCCGTCGAATCCGGATCTGCTCAAGCGTACGCAAGATTCGATCGCGGCATGGCAGCAGGCGAACCCTGACGTTCCGATCTCCAAGCTGCCGATCGATCTGATCACCAACTCCGGGTCCGGACTGGACCCGCATATCTCGCCGAAGTCCGCGGCCGTGCAGATTCCGCGCATCAGCAAGCTGACCGGGATCGCTCCGGATACGCTTCAGCAGCTGGTCGACAAGCATACGGGCGGACGCGATCTCGGAGTCTTCGGGGAACCGCGGGTGAACGTGCTCGAGTTGAACCTTGAGCTTAAGACCATGTTGAACAAATAAAAGCCGGCGAACCCCCGCTTGTCCAACCGGACGGGCGGGGGTTCCCGCGCGCCTGCAGGAGGGATTGCGGATGACGGAATTTCGCCGCAAGACGCCGGAAGAGCTGCTCTGTTCCATGATGAAGGTGCAGATGGGCCGGCTGAAAATCTACATCGGCTCGGTCAGCGGCGCCGGGAAGACGTATCACATGCTTCAGGAAGGCCAGTCGTTGAAGGCCAAAGGCATCGACGTCGTGATCTGCGCCGTATCGACCATGAAGCGGCCGGAGACGGTCCGGCAAGTCGGAGACCTGGAGCGGGTACCCAGCATTCACTGGTTCCGGGACGGACAAGAGCGCAAGGATCTCGATCTCGACGCCTTGATCGCGCGCAACCCGGAAGTCGTGCTGGTGGATAACCTGGCCCACCGCAACCGCGAAGGCGCGCGCTTCCCGACGCGCCTCGAAGATATTCAGCATTTGCGAAGCCGGGGCATCAGCGTCATTACGACGATCAACGTTTATGAGCTGGACGGGATGACGGAGCTTGCCCAGAAGTGGACGGGGATCGAGGTCAAGGAGACGGTGCCGGCCCATACGCTGGAGCTGGCAGACGAAGTTCGCTTGATCGACGTGACGCCCGAGACGATTCTGGAGCGTTTGTCGAACGGCCATTTCGCCCGCGGCCATCCGGACCTGTTCAAGCGGGGGAATCTGGCCAAGCTTCGCGAGCTGTCGCTTCGCCTGGTCGCGGACGGCGTCAACGACTCGCTGGAGAAGCACCGGGAGGAGTTGGGGCTGCGGGGTCCTTCGGGCGCGGCGGAGCGCATTCTCGTCGCGACGCAGTATCATTGGAACGGTTCGATCTACGTTCGCAGGGGGCAGCAGATCGCGAAGCGGTTAAGCGGCGATCTGCGGGTCGTCTCCTTCGTTCGCGCCCGAGCGCCGCTGTCCAAAGAAGCGCAGGCGTTCAAGAAGTCGATCATACAGCTGGTAGAAAAGGTGGAAGGCGTCTTCGAAGAAATCGCGATCCGGTCGCGCCGAACGCTGCCGCGGCAGCTGGCCGACTACGCGATGGAGCACAAAGTCACGCGGATCGTGATGGGACATTCGCGGCAGAGCCGCTGGCAGGATCTGTGGAAAGGCTCCGTCTCGGGCGGGCTGCTCAAACGGATCCACAATACCGACTTGTTCTTCGTAGCCGACCGCGCGAGAACGGAAGGGGAGCGGATTCTTCCGACCCGCAGCCGAAGCGGGGACGCCGCCGATCCTTATCGCCGATTGAGCGGGAAAGAGCTGGAAGCGAAGATCGAGCGGATGAGGCGGGGCAAGTGCAAGGTGTACATCGGAGCGGCGCCGGGGGTCGGCAAGACGTATACGATGCTCCGGGAAGGCAACGACCTGCTGGCCAAAGGCATCGACGTCGTCATCGGCCTGCTCGAAACGCACGGCCGGGAAGAGACGATGGCGCAAGTCGGGGCATTGCCGACGATTCCTCGCCTGAAGATCAACTATCGGGGAACGACGCTGGAAGAGATGGACACGGGCGCGATCATCAGGCGCAACCCGGAGGTCGTGCTGATCGACGAGCTGGCCCATACGAACGTTCCGGGAAGCCGGCATCGGAAACGGTACGCGGACGTGCAGGATATCCTGAACGCCGGCATCTCCGTCATCTCCACCATGAACGTGCAGCACCTGGAGAGCCTGAACGATTCCGTGGAGCAGATCACCGGCATCCGCGTCCGGGAGACGGTCCCCGATCGCATCATTCGTCTGGCCGACGAGGTCCAATTGATCGACGTGGCGCCGGTGGCGCTGCAGCAGAGAATGAAAGAAGGCAAAATTTACGACCGCAGCAAGGTGGATCAGGCGCTGAGCCATTTTTTCAAGCTGGGCAACCTGATCGCGCTGCGGGAGCTGGCGCTCCGGGAGATCGCGGACGATGTGGACGAACGATTGGAATCGTGGGACCGGCGGGACTCGTTGCGCGGACCGTGGCGGAGGAAGGAAGCGATCTTCGTGGCGGTCACGCTCAGTTCCAACGCCGAGCGGCTCATCCGCCGCGGCTTCCGCATCGCCTATCGGCTGAAGGCGGCATGGTTCGTCCACTATGTGCATGAGGAGGAGTCGATTCCGGAAGAGCCGTCGAAGCGCATCGGCAAGCTGAAGGAGCTGACGAGCCAGTTGGGCGGAACGTTCGAGCTTCAGCACGCGCGGCATCGCAAACACGTCGCGTCTCTTCTCGTTCAGAAAGCCAACGAGCTCGCCGCCACCCAGATGATTCTGGGACAATCGACCCGCAGCTTCTGGTCGAATTGGCGGCGAGGCTCGGTCGTGAACGGCGTCCTGCGCAAAGCCCGTCATATGGACGTGCTGATCGTGGCGGATTACGACCCGGATTACTGCAAGGAAGAAGCGCTGCGCACGTAAGCCTTTCTTTTATGGAAGGAAAGCGAACGATAGCGGGCGGCCAACCGGCTTTTTTGCGAAGCGGACAAAGCGGACGGACTGGACGCGAGACTTTTGTTCCGTGCGCTCCTCAGCCGGACGCTCCCCGGATTTCTCGAATACACGTAGTTTCCGTAGGTCTCGAACTCGGAGAAGCCGAACTGCTTTTTGCGGTCAATGCTTCGGATGATCGCTCTGTACCAGTTCGTGCCGTGCCTGCTCTCGATTTTGTGCTTGAGCGACCGCAGTTTTTCCTTATCGAACATCATATAATGCGTGACGAAAGAACGGGGCCGGGGAGGCTTCTCCCCGAGCAGCTTGCGGTAGGTGACGAAATATTCCGGCTGGCTCCAGCCCCGGCAATAAAACGTTGTCTTGCCGTCGGCGGAAAAACGGTGCGGACGGATCAGCACGGTGTCGGCGTCGATGACCAGGAAGTGCCGATGACCCACGACGGAGCTGCTTCCGAGCTTCAAGAGCTGCTGGTACAGCCACCCCGATCTTTCCCACCGCTTCGATCGATAGACGATGTCTTTTTTTCGCAGAGGAAGGACGGTGCTCTCGTGAACGAACGTGCAGCCTTTACGCTTGCAGACGGCTTTGATTTTATCGCTTGAGGGCGCTACGATGAAGATTCGGCCGATGGGATGCGCCACGTGCTTTCTTACGCCATCGATCACGTGGGGAAGCGTGCCGAGGTCTTTCGGGATGGCCGGAATGACGACGTCGATCGGAAATGCATGGCCAGACGGCATCTTAAGAACGCGCTCCTTTTCGCTAGGTTAGGTCACCGTTCAACGACAGCCATTTTTTCAAGCTCGGTTCCTCGGATTTCGGGCAGACGAGCAGACCGTTCGCGGTCGATACGATGATGAGATCTTTGACCCCGATCACAACCGCCGGCTTCCCCTCGACGAATACGATATTTCCGGCCGATTCCGGCAAGGTCGCATTGCCCTTGCTCACATTGCCGGCGCTGTCCGGCTCCAGATGCCGGCGCATGGATGCCCAGGAACCGATATCGTCCCACCCGCAGTCGATCGGAAGACAGTAGACCGAATCGGCTCGTTCCATGACGGCATAGTCGATGGACAGCCGCGGCATGCCGGCATAAGCGGCGTCGATATCTTGAGGGTTCTCCGCCAGGCTGTTCCAGATGGCCGGCTCATAAGTTTCGATACAGCGGGCAATCGTCTCGGGCCGGCAGACGATGATGCCGCTGTTCCAATAAACGTCGTCTTTCCCGATGAGTTCCCGCGCTTTTTCCTCCGAAGGTTTTTCCACGAAACGGTTCACCCGCCGCGCTCCCAAAGCTGCATGCTCTTCCTCCGTTGCCGGAGAAGTGAGCAGATAGCCGAAGCCGGTCTCCGGTCTTCGCGGCTTGATGCCGAGCGTTACGATCGCATTCGGCCTCAAGGCGATCTCCGCCGCTGCCGAGATTGCCGCGAGATAAGCCGCCTTATCGTCGATATATTGATCGGCAGGGATGAACGCGACAGGCTCGTTGTCCCCGGCCTGAAGGAAGCGGAAAGCGGCCAGCGCGATGCAGGCGGCGGTGTCCTTTTGCCGAGGCTCGACGATCAGCTGCTTCGGCGCCAGACCGGGAAGCTGCTCTCGAAGGACCGGCAAATACCGGCGGGGCACCGCAACGAACAGCCGGGAATCGGGCACGAAGTCCCGGAAGCGGGACACCGTCTCCTGAATCAAAGTTTGCTCCGAATGGAAAGACAGAAACTGCTTGGGTGCGTGCTCCGTGCTGAGCGGCCAGAAACGCGTTCCTTTCCCTCCTGCCATAATCACGATTTTCAAAAGTTGATCACCTCCGGAATCCGCGAAGAAGGCGATGTCTTCGGCATTGTATGAGCTCCGACGTCCGATGCGGCACGGCTGATGTATAGAACGGGGAGATGATCGGCATATTTCGGCGGATGCTTTATCGTTCTAAGCATTGACAGGAATATTCCTAAATAGGTATATTGAAGGGGCAATGGCTACACGATCCAAGAATGGGAGGGATCCAAGCGCATGAAATTCGAGACCGTGGATGCTTATCTCGCCAGCTTTCCCACGGATGTGCAGCAGACGCTGCGTCAGATTGGAAGCGCGATTCAAGAAGCCGTTCCGGAAGCGGAGGAAGTGCTTAGCTACCAGCTGCCGGCCTTTTCCTACCACGGTATGCTCATTTATTACTCCGCTTACAAAGACCATTATTCCATCTCGGTTCCGCCTCCGTTCAGCGTCTTCGAAGTTTTCAAGGACAAGCTCGCTCCATACGAAAGGTCGAAGACTGCCGTCAAGTTCCCCGCGAACCAAGCGATTCCCCTTGAACTGATCAAGGAGCTGGCGTCGTACAAAGCGAAAGAAAATGAGCAGAAAGCGCTAAGCAAGAAGAACAAATCGAAATCGAAATCATGATGAAAGACATAGCAAAAGCCAGCCGGTCCATTCGCTTCCATCGCGAATGGGCCGGCTGGCTTTCTTTGGTAATTCGGGCTTAGCGCCTTCCGTTCCAATTGCCGAATCCTTGCCACCAGGATCCCCCGGCATCAGAGGTCAAATCTTTGTGCCCGGAAGAGGAGGAGGAACCGGAGTTCGACGATCGGGCAGTGGAGGAGGAACGATCCGTTGTCGATGCGGCTTGCCCGATATCCGCGAGAGATTGGCCGTTATCGGCCGCGGGAACTTGCTTGTTGTCTGCGGTTGTTTGCTTGTCAGACGCCGAACCGCTTTGCTTATCGTCGGCAGACGATTGACCGCCGGAGGCCGTCGAAGCGCTTTGGCCATTGTCCGCGGCGGCTTGTCCGTCGTCCGGAATGACGCGGCGAGCCGTCACGAACGTTTGATCCCAGGTACTGCCGGCGAAGTCGGAGATCGTAACCCCGATTCCCACGCGGTACGTATGCAGCAATTGGCCGTTGCCGATGTAGATGCTGACGTGATTAATAACCCCGTCGCGATTCGTATCCGTGAATACCAAGTCGCCCGGTTGCAGCTGATCCTTGGACACGCGGGTGCCGACGGTCGCTTGGTCTTTGGATGAACGCGGAAGGTCGATGCCGTGCTGCTTATAGACATATTGCGTAAAGGAAGAGCAGTCGAACGAATCGGTCTGTCCCGATCGGGCTCCGAACTTGTAGGGAACCCCGATATATTTTTCTCCCGTGGCGATAATTTGGTCCGCGAGCGAAGATGCGCTGGACGAGGCCGCTGCGGCTTGCACGGGTTGGCTCGTTAACGCTGCGCTTCCGGCAAAAACGATCGCAAGGCCGAGGCCGACTCCCAGCAACGATTTGCCGAGCCGATATTTCCGGTTATGGATGCTCATCTTGTATCCTCCCTTGTCAGTTCGGATTCGGTTGCGTGATCCTATAACAACCATAACATAAATAAATGCACTATAAATTACCATATCAAAAGCAAACCCAGGCGCGATCCGTACGGGAGCGTCTTTGTTAAAAATCGATTAGAAATTCCTAATGGTTTCTTAATGGACTTTTGTATGGATTGCGCGTCAATTGGATACAATCGCTGCATAAGGAGGGCTGCGGTTGGAAAAAAAAATTTTGCTCATCGAGGACGAGGCCAAAATCGCGCGGCTGCTGCAGCTCGAGCTGTCTTTCGAAGGGTATCGCGTCGAGGTGGCTTCGAACGGCAAGGAAGGTCTTGAAAAGGCGCTCGCCGAGCCTTGGCAACTAATCGTTCTGGACGTCATGCTGCCGGAGCTTAACGGTATGGAAGTGCTTCGAAGGTTCAGGAAGACGGACGCGAGAACGCCCATCATTCTGCTGACGGCGCGAAGCTCCACGGCGGAGAAGGTAAGCGGCCTGGACCAGGGAGCGAACGATTACGTCACGAAGCCGTTCGAGATCGAGGAGCTGCTGGCGAGGATGAGAGTTTGCCTTCGCGAGCCTTCTCAAGAGAAAGCCGATACGCCTCCGCCGGTTCTCCGATTGAAAGATTTAACCGTGGACAGAGTAACCCGGAAGGTGTCCCGCGGCGGCCGAAATATCGAACTAACGCCGAAGGAGTTCGATCTTCTCGTCTATTTGCTGGACAACAAAAATACCGTTCTGGAGCGCGAACAGATCATTAACCGGGTGTGGGGCTACGATTTTGTGGGCGATACGAATGTGGTCGACGTCTACGTCCGGTATTTGCGCAAAAAAATCGACGAACCGCATCGGGACAAGCTGATTCACACGATCCGCGGCGTCGGATACTGCATGAAAGAGGATGAGAGTTGAATATCAAAAATAAGCTGACGCTGCTCGTCTCCGTCACTGTTATCTGCATTCTCATTATCGCGGACTTCATCATTTATTTCTTGTTTATCCGGACGGCTACCCACAACGAGATCCAGACGCTGCAATCGAAAGCGGAACAAATCATCGAGAAGATCGGCCCGCAGCCGCTCATGCGAAACAGCCGGGCCATGGATTTGCGAACGATGGTTCCGGAAGATACGGCCATTCGGATCGTCGACGAGAATTCCAAGCTGATCCTCCTCGTTCAGAACGATCCGTTCGAGCTTCCGCCTTTCCATTATGCCGCATCCAACGAATCCGAACTGGAGGATGGCGATCAGAACGTCATTATCGTTCGCGTTCCGATTATTACGACCGGCTCCACTCCCGCCGGAACTTTGGAAATGATCGAGAAGATGGATTCGCTCGATTCCAGCATCGGCATGCTCGTCACGGTATTGGCTTTCTCCACGGGAGGAGCCGCCTTGCTCAGCGTGATCGGGGGACTGCTCATCTCCCGAACGATCATGAATCCGATCTCCGACCATATTCGAACGATGCAGGATATCGAGCGCAGCCTGACGTTCAAGAAAATTCCGTCGCACCGCAAAAATAAAGACGAGCTGTCGCAATTGACGGATACGTTCAATCGCATGATGGAACGGTTGGAAGGCAGCTTCCTTCGGCAGCGGCAATTCGTGTCGGATGCGTCTCACGAGCTGAACACGACGCTCACGATCATCGAAGGCTACGCCGGTATGCTCAAGCGGTGGGGAACGACAAACGAGGAAGTGCAGCGGGAGTCGATCGAGAACATTTACGAAGAATCCAAGCGCATGAAAAAAATGACGCGTCAATTGCTCGATCTGGCGTCGTCGCAGAACGATCCGAAGCTGGAGATCGAATCCTTCTCCATTCTCGAATGCTGCAAGCAGGCGGCTTCGCTGGCGAACAAGCTCCATAAGAGGGATATCGCCGTTCGGGCCAAAGGCGCTTTGGACCCGATCATTCAAGCCGATCCGCAGAAGATCAAGCAGCTGCTGCTTATTTTGTTGGACAACGCGTTGAAATACAGCGATAAACAGATCGAGATGACGGTCTCTACTCAGGGCGAAGATACGGAGATTCGCGTCAAAGACTACGGAATCGGCATTCCGAAGGAGCACATCGGGTACGTGTTCGATCGTTTTTACCGGGTCGACCAGGCTCGTCAACGTCAGACGGGCGGCGCGGGGCTCGGTCTTCCGATCGCCAAATCGATCGTTCAGGAGCATGGGGGGACGATCGCGGTTCGGAGCGAGGAGGGAGCCGGCACCGAATTCACCGTTAGGCTCCCGAATACGCAAACCCGTGAGCCGGTCAAGCCCGCCGAATGACGAACACGCGGCCGTACCTTCCTTCATATACGGGCGGACCGAATGCGCCGATCCACTGGTTCATCAGCTTCTCGGATACATCGTTCTGCGCGATGACATAATCGGGGCGGTCGGACTGAACGATGGCCGGCAACCGGTCCGAGAAGCCGTACATCGACCGTTCGAACGAATTCCAGCCGTAAGCCCCTTTGGAGGCGTCGGTGATGAACGGATCCTGCCTGCCGTCGCACAAGACGTCGCCGCCGCGGAACATGACGTAGCCGGACGATCCGTACCGGGCAAGCACTTTGGGGCGAACTCCTTGGGGAGTATGTGCGAGTAGGTAAGCCATCTCGTCCACCGGATATTTCTTCGCATCGACCGAAGGAGGAAAGACAAAGACGAACAGCGCGTTCGCCAGAAGCCCGGCGGCCAGGCCGCAAACGATTCCCTTGAGTCGCAAGGGGAAACGGAGCTTGGCCGTAAACCGAAGGAGCGGTGCCGTGTCCATGGCTGCGGCGGCGAAATAAGGGACGAAGAGCCATAAAAATAAATTTTGTTTGTAGTTCGTAACGCCCAGGTACCCGGTTCCGATCATCAGCATCCAGCGAAATCCGTTTTTCTTGTTGGAGTAGAGAAACGTCAAGGCGAAGAACAGAAGCATCAGCGCGATCGGGACGTTCTCCCAATTGCCGAAGTCGATCGGGTTCCATTCGTCGATCAACCGGTTGTAATGGTGTCTGGTTACGACCAGGATATAGAACAGGCTGCGATAGCCTCCCGGATTCAAAAGCCCGGCAAGCGCGACGGCAGCGTAAACGGCCGCATCCCGAACCGTACCGTCCCGCCGAATCAAGGTCTCGACGATTTGCATCCCCGAAACGACCGCGATGACGAGCCAGACTCCCGCATGCACGTTGGCCAGCAGCCAGGAGGAAAGGACCATCGCCAAGGCAAGGCGCAGTTGGCCCGTCATCCTGTACTGCCTCATCCATGAGACATACCATACGATCAATACCGACGAGATCATCTGAGGACGACTGGTAAAATAGTGGTAATATACCCACGCGCCGACAAGCGCCAACAGGACCAAGCAGGAAAGAGGAAATCCTGCAAGTCCCGCTTCCTTGCGGGACACGGTCATCAAACGGTACAGTCCGGCGACGAGCAGGAGAAAACAAGCGGCCGTCAATACATAAATGCCGGGCCAGCCGAATCCGTTATAGAGAGCGGCCTCGATCAGCTGAAATCCGACTTCGTGGGGAACATACGGAAGTCCCGGTTGGAACGTATGAATCGCATGATGCAGCACGACGCCGTGCTCCAGCATGTACCGGCCGTTCTCGATATGCCAGAACGTGTCCGGATCGTTATAGGAATTCGCGGGGAACAGAAGCAAGGTTCCGAGCGCGGCGACGCAGGCGCCGACCCATCCGGGAATCGGCCTGGATCTCGCGGGGTTAGACTCGTTCATCGTCGAGACACTCCATTGTTTTTTATCTTAAAGGATAACGGATCAATCTTAAGGATAAATAAAGTGCACCATTTAATAATCATTTAAGAGATGCTTTACTCAGGATTTAAAAATGAACTCTAAAGTAAAGGTAACAGCGACAACAGTCCTAGGATGTCCGAAAGGAGGGGAACAAAGATGCAGCCGTCGGAGCTTGCGATTGCGGCAAAACGAGACCGCCCGGTCTCAGCGGAAGGATTCACGCTCAGCTTGCTGCTGCTGTTCGCCTTCGAATTCGTTCGCGGCGCTTTTCTCGTGTCTTATTTGCCAGGCATCGGCCATGACCGGCTTCACCTGTCGGCGGCCGTCATCGGCCTGGCTGTCTCGATCCATTATTTGGCCGACAGCGCCTTAAAGCTGATCGCCGGATACGTATTGGAGCGGGTGCCGGCGCGGTTTACGCTGTTCGGCGGAGCCGTGCTCATGGCGGCAGGATTCGGCCTTGCCTCGCATTCGAGCAGCCCGGGCTTGTTGTATGCAGCCATGGCCGCGGCGGGCATCGGCAGCTCGCCGGTGTGGCTCGTCGGGGTCAGCCGGCTGGACAAAGACAAACGGGCCGAACAGATGGGCATCCTATACTTATGCTGGATGGGAGGCCTCGGCCTTGGCCCGGTCTTGATCAACTTCGCGTTGGACGCGGGTTATTCATTGTCCTTGGCGCTGCTCATGGGCTTGACCGCGATTGCCGGTTTTGCCGCCCTGCGGCTGCCGCAAGGCGCGAAGGCTTCGTTTGACCGGCTCGACTTCCGGGAGCAAGCGGCCCTGCTTAAGGAACGAGCGAGGCGGATGGGGCCGCTGATGGCCGTTATGATTCTTCAGTCCTTGTCGGGAAGCATGCTCGTCCCGCTGCTGACGCCGTTCGCAACCGCCCATTTCGGCTGGAGCCATGCGGCGCTGTCCGCGGTTATGATCACGGGCGGCGCTTGCGCCGTCGGATTGCTTATCCCGATGGGAAAGCTGACGGACCGGATCGGCGGCAAACGATTTCTCATCGTCGGGTGCGGACTGTTCGCCGCCGCGGTCGCGGCCGTCCCCAGCGCCGGACGCCTCGTTCAGGCGGCCGTGCTCGCCGCCGTGCTCGGCGCTTCTTATGCCGCCTTTCTTCCGGCGTGGAACGCCGAGCTTGCGAAGCACGTTCCGGATCAGGCTCAAGGAACGGGATGGGGGCTGATCTCCACGATCGAAGGAGCGGGCGCCATGGCCGGACCGGTACTGGGCGGCTGGGTGGCGCAGAGGTTCGGCGATGCGGTCCCTTTTTACATTTGCGGCGCCGTCTTCGCTTTGCTGTCCGTCTATTTCCTGTCGTCCTGCGGATTGAAGGCAAGAAATTCGTCATGAGAGAGGGGACGAATCATGTCGGACGCGACCATAAGAATTCTGATCCTGTACGCCCGGTTCGGCGACGGGCATTATCAGGCGGCCAAAGCGCTTAAGGAACGGTTCGAGTCGCAAGGCATTCGGGAAGTCGTCCTGTTCAACCTGTTCGCGGAATCCCATCCCGTCCTGAACCGGCTGTCGCAGATGATTTATTACGGAAGCACCTCTCATTGGCCGACCTTGTACGGCTTGGGATACTCGTTGTCCGATCGGCTTCCGTCTTCCACTCGCTGGGGGCAATGGGTTCATTCGCTCGGCTCGGAGACGCTCGGGAGACTTGTGGAGGAATGGCGGCCGAGCGCGGTCATTCAGACCTTCCCGATGCTTACGATGTCGTACCTGCGCCAAAGCATGGGGTACCGGATTCCGACGTTCACCCTCCTGACGGATTATGTTTTTCACAGCCGTTGGCTTCATCCCGAGACGGATCTGTATTTCGTCGCGTCCGAAGAAATGAAGCGGGACATGATCGTTCAGTGCGGCGTTCCGGCGGATCAAATTCGGGTCAGCGGCATTCCCATCCGCTCCGCGTTCCGGGAAAGCGAGATCCAGGCGAAGATCGGATCCAGAATGGAGACCGGATCCGCTCCCGCGGGCGTTCTCGTTATGGCCGGGGCTTACGGCGTATCCGGCGAGGTCGACTCGATGGTTCAATCTTTGTTGGCTGAAGAGGGAATTGCGATCTCGCTCGTCTGCGGACGAAACAAGAAGCTGGAACGGCACATGATCCGCCTGTTCGGAGAAGAACCGAGGGTCCGGATTTACGGCTATGTGGAGGCGATCGAACAGCTGATGGCCGATTCGGCCTGCTTGATCACCAAAGCGGGCGGCATTACGCTGACCGAAGCGTCCGCCATGCGGCTGCCGGTCGTCGTATACCGCCCGATTCCGGGGCAAGAGGAAGGAAACGCGTCGTATTGGACCGCCCAAGGGACGCTGAGCACGGCTTATAACAAGAAGGATCTGAGAAGACAAACCGTTCAATATTTGCGGCAACAGCCATTCGGGGCCCGGGCTTATCCGTCCGTGGACGGCCAGGAAGCTTCCGTCTGCGTCGTCAACGCCATCCTCGCTTATTTGAAATCCGTCACGACGCCTGCGCGAGTGCCCCTTCGCAAGCGGCGCAGAAGCAAGTGGATCCGCATCTTGAACCGAACTCATTGATCCGAATCGGCAAGCCCGAGCTATTCCGGAATCGAGATCGAGAAAGATCCCGTCGCCGTCGCCCCGCAGAGGTTCAGAATGCCGATGGTTTGAATCCGGTCGATGCTGACGCCGTATTCCGTGCCGCTAGCAACAGCCAGTTCAAAAGATGGGAGCCCGTTGCATCGGGCGATGACCAGGCGAACCGGTCCCGTCAAGCTGCCGGCGCTGATCGTGGCAAGACCGGAGCTTCGGCATGTCTGACGGGATATTCCTCGATTTGATTTCAGCAAAGAACCGAAGTTACAATTACATCTATACATAAGAGGGGGCCGCCAATTCGAGTATCAGGCGCTGCGCTGCTGTTTCATGCGATGCAGGGAGCATGATGGACAAGCTTTCCTTTTTTTGCAGCGTAGGGGAGGAGACAAGGACATGGAGACTTATCAGGCTTTGACAGTCGACTGGAAAGACTCGCGCTTAGCGGCGGAAATCCGCGAGTATGCGATGAACGATCTGCCGGAAGGCGAGGTTACGATCCGCGTCGCTTACTCGGGAGTCAATTACAAGGACGGACTCGCCAGCATCCCGGAGGGGAAGATCGTGCGCCATTATCCCCATGTGCCGGGCATCGACTTGGCCGGTACGGTGATCGCCTCGTCCGATCCGGCGTTCCGCGAGGGGGACGAGGTGCTGGTGACGGGATACGGCTTGGGCGTATCCCATCCGGGCGGCTTCAGCCAGGTCGCGAGAGTTCCCGCGGCATGGGTAGTGCCTCTGCCGCCGGGACTGTCGGCGAAGGCGGCGATGGCGATCGGCACCGCCGGATTTACGGCGGCGCTGTCCGTGCACCGGCTGGAGGAGAACGGGCTGGCTCCGGGCCAAGGCCCCGTGCTCGTGAGCGGAGCCACCGGGGGCGTCGGCAGTTGGGCGGTCGCGATGCTGGCGCGATCGGGCTACGAGGTGACGGCCAGCTCCCGCAAGAGCGCCGAAGCCGATTATTTGAAGGGGCTTGGAGCCGGCGGGGCGATCTCGCCCGCGGATTTGGAGAGCCCGGACAACCGGCCGCTTAGCCGCGAGCGATGGGCGGGGGCCGTCGATCCGGTCGGAGGTCCGTTCCTGCCCGGCGTGCTGGGCTCGGTCCGTTACGGCGGCTCCGTCGCGCTCAGCGGATTGACGGGCGGGACGGATTATGCCGCCACGGTGTTCCCGTTCATTCTGCGCGGCGTCAACCTGCTCGGCATTGACTCGGTGCAATGCCCGATGGGGCTCCGCCGCACGGTCTGGAGCCGCATCGCTTCCGAGTGGCGGCCGGACGACGCGCTGCTGGAAGCCGTCTCGCACGAGATCGCGCTGTCCGAGCTGCCGGACGCGCTGGCTCAAGTGCTGCAGGGTCGCATGCGCGGCCGTGCCGTCGTCGCACTTTCCCGTTAGACTTTCGGCCAACATCGCAAGCCGAAATCATGAATCGAACGATCGCCGACTTGTTCGCGCCGGAGAGGAAGCAAAGCCTGAGCTCGCTCCTCGTCCGGCGGATGGCAAGCCGGCGATTTCTTTATGACTTTTACATTGACCGAACGTTCAATCAAAGGTAAGATGGAGGGGATCCAAAACAATTTTCCGACGAGAGGAGTTTTTTGGAAATGGATTTGCATTACGAGATTCAAGGCCATGGGCCGACCGTCGTTCTGATTCATAGTCCCGGCGTCGACTCCAGGGAATGGAGAGAGCTCGCGCCGTTGCTGAGGAATTCCTATCGGATCGTTACCTTCGATGGCAGGGGAATGGGGCAATCGCCCGCGCCGAAGGAGCCAATGGATCCCGTGCGAGATCTGCTCGCGCTGCTTCGGCACTTGCGGTCGAACAGGGTTACGCTCGTCGGCCACTCCATGGGAGGAGAGGTGGCCCTGAATTTCGCGCTTGCGTATCCCGAGATGGTCGAACGGCTGGTTGTCATCGCTCCTTCCTTGACCGGGTATCCCTATTCGCCAGAGTTTGTCGAGTGGATAAGGGCCGTAAACGCGCTTGCTCCCGATATTCGTAAAATGGTACAGTTTTCGTTGGACGGCCCTCATTACCGGACGGTAATGGCTAGCGAGCACCGCGATTTTCTGGCGGAGCTGCACACTCGATATATGACCCGTGTCTTTACGGAATGGCAAAGCTTCGAGGTCGTATGGCCGCAGCCGCCGGCGATCGGGCGGCTGGAGCAAGCGGCCGCGCCGACGCTGTTTATTCACGGATCGGTGGAATGGAGCGATATGCTTGGCGTCGCCGAGACGTTCAAACGCGTGCCGTCGGTGCGGTTTGCCATGGTGGAGGGCGCGGACCATATGATTACGATGACGCACGCCTCGAAGCTTGCCTCCCTCATTCTGGGATTTCCGGATTCGAATCGACAGGAGTGAACGATGAATGCCGCGCAGCCGGGAAGAGAACGAGAGAATTCGCCGACTGGCGATGGACAATATCGGTACCGCCGCCATGGAATGCTTCCTGGAGCGAGGGTATCACGCCGTATCTATCGACGAGATCGCCAGGAGAGCGGGCGTGTCCAAAGGGCTGTTGTACAATTACTATCAGGGAAAGGAAGGCCTTCTGGCCGAAATCGTCCAAACCCGGGTAAACGAGATCGCAAGCGTGATGGAGGCGGCTTCCTCGTCCGGTTCGCCTAGAGACTGTCTGCTTAAGATTATCGAAGGGGCTCTGGATCATATCGCAAGGAACCCGAAGGCGTATCGCTTCTTCCTGCATCTTCAGACGCAGCCGGAGGAAGACGAAGTGCTCTCTAAGTACAGTCGACGGCTGAACCGCGAAATGTCCAGACAGTACGAGCTTCAATGCGAGATCTTCGAGCGCATGCAAGCGAAGGACCCGAAGCTTCGTTCCTTGTACTTCTCTTCGGCGCTGCATGGCCTGATGTTTCTGATGTCCATCTATCCGGGCTATCCCGTCGAGGCTATGAAGGAGGAAATGATCCGGGATTTTTGTTAAAAATCCCGCGATTTTCGATTTCAAGTCTGCTAGGATAGGGAGAAGGACAGCAAACGAAATGGAGCGTGGAGAACGAGATGAAGCCCGGAGACCGGCGTTCTTTTTCCAATGAGATACATTCTGTCTTGGAAGCGTTTGCGAATCGGATCGTTCCGAAGGATGCCTGGCCGTCGGCGACAGAAGGCGGCGTTCTCGGCTACCTGGAACGTCATGCGGCCGAGGATCCCGCGGCTTGGACGGACTTGATCGAGCCGGGCTTGCGCAAGTTGGATGCGACGGCCTTGAATCTTCACGGCCGCAGCTTTAAGGAGCTGCCGGAGGCGGAGGCCGACGCCATGCTGCGGGAAGTAGAACTGGAGCGCGTACGGAACTGGCCGGTATCGCCCAAGCGTTTCTTCGATACGCTGCTGAGCCTGGTTGTCGAAGGTTATTACGGAAGTCCGGATGCCGGCGGGAACCTGGAGGGCAAGTCGTGGGACATGATCGGATTCCGTCCGGGGCCGGTCTCCGGCGATCTTCCTCCGGCCGCGGAAGCCGACCTGCCGCTGCGGCCGTTCGACCGGCTTCGGGACCATTACGATGCCGTCGTCATCGGAGCCGGAGCCGGGGGATCGGTCGCGGCAGCGGTGATGGCCGAAGCGGGAATGCAAGTTCTCGTCGTCGAACGCGGGAGCTGGCTTCGGTACGGTCAGGTAGGCCGGGACCACCTGCGCAACCATCGGCTCAGCAAATACGGTCATAACACGGGGCCGGATTCGTCGGGTCATCCCCGCACGATTCTGCCGGCCGGCGAAGACGAGAGGATCACGCTCCCTTTCGAAGGCGACTATCATAATAATGCCATGACAGCGGGCGGCGGAACGCGGGTTTACGGAGCGCAGGCATGGCGTTTCCACCCGGAAGACTTCCGCATGGCGACCCGCTATGGAGTGCCTGACGGAAGTTCGCTTCAGGATTGGCCGATTCGCTATGAAGAGCTCGAACCTTATTATGAACGGGCCGAATGGGAGGTCGGCGTCTCCGGCGACGGGAGTGCCCATCCGGGAGGCGGACGGCGGCAGCGTCCCTATCCGATGCCGCCGCTGCCCCGCGCTTCGGAGGCGGAGCGATTGGCTCAAGGGGCGGCGAAGCTCGGATGGGCTGTCGGTCCGGTCCCTCTTCTGATCAACTCCGTGGAACGGGACGGCCGGCCGGCCTGCGGTCGGTGCGGCCAATGCGTCGGATTCGCTTGCCCGACGAACAGCAAAAACGGCGGCCATAATACGATGCTGCTCCGGGCCGTCGCGACCGGCAACTGCGATCTGATCTGCGATACGCTCGCGGATCGCATCGTTACGGAAGGAGGCAGGCACGCGACCGGCGTCAGCCTGGTTCAGGACACGGGAGGATCGATACGGCGCCGGCAAGTGAGGGCCGGTCACGTGGTCGTTGCCGCAGGCGCCATCGAAAGCGCCCGGCTCCTTCTCCATTCCAAAAGCGATTCGGAGCCCGACGGGATCGGGAACCGGAACGGGCTGGTCGGGAGGAACCTGCAAGGACATGTCTATTCGGGCGCTTACGGGCTGTTCGACGATCCCGTTCAAGACGGCCTCGGCCCGGGAGTGAGCATCGCGACCCTGCGCTTCGCCCATGACAACGAAGCCGGTATTATCGGAGGCGGCCTTCTGGCCAACGAGTTCACCCGCCTCCCGCTCATTCATTGGTATCGGGCGCTAGCGCCGGATGCGGCAAGATGGGGGATCGGGGGCAAGGATGAGATGCGCTCGAGTTACTTGCGAACGAGTCAAATCCAAGGCCCGATCCAGGAGATTCCGACGCCCGAGTCCAGGGTGAGGCTCTCCAAGACCGTCACGGACCGCTTCGGAATGCCGGTCGCCATGCTGTCGGGCAGCGTTCACCCCGAGTCGCTTCGGGCCTCCTCTCTGCTGGCGGAGCAGGCGGAGCGATGGCTTTGGGCTTCCGGAGCGAAGCGGGTATGGCGAACCAAGCCCGGAAACGGACTCAGCGCCGGTCAGCATCAGGCGGGAACGCTGCGCATGGGCGACGATCCTTCGACTTCGGTCACCGATCCTTCGGGCCGCATTCACGGTTACGACAATCTTTGGGTCAGCGACGGGTCCGTGCATGTCACCAACGGCGGAGTCAACCCGGTGCTCACGATTATGGCTTTGGCCTTCCGCACGGCGGATAACTTGGCGAACCGGCGAAACTAACCGTTCATGATCACGCCGCCCGTGACGTGAATGAATTGCCCGGATACGTACGAAGAATCGTCGGAAGCCAAATAAACGTAGGCAGGGGCGATCTCGCAAGGCTGACCCGCGCGTTTCATCGGAGTTTTCGCGCCCCATTGCGAGACTTGATCCGCCGGGAAGGAGGCGGGGATCAGCGGGGTCCATATCGTTCCCGGCACGACGCCGTTGACGCGGATTCCCCGGCCATGGAGAGATTTGGATAAGGAGCGCGTAAAAGCGACGATCGCTCCTTTGGTCGCAGAATAATCCATTAACTGCTCGTTGCCCTCATATGCGGTAAGGGAAGCGGCGTTAACGATGGCGCTGCCTGGCTTCATGCGGGGGAGAGCCGCCTTCGTCAAATAGAACACGGAGAAAAAGTTGGTTCTGAACGTCTGCTCCATTTGCTGAGAGGCGATGTCCTCCAGACGCGTTTGCACGTGCTGCTCCGCCGCGTTGTTGACCAAAATATCCAATCGGCCGAACTGTCGGACGGTTTGATCGACGACGGTCGTACAGAACGTCTCGCTGCCGATATCTCCGGCGATCAATAAACACCGGCGGCCCAGTTGTTCGATCGTACGCTTCGTCAACTGCGCATCCGAATGTTCATTCAAATAAACGACGGCGAGATCGGCGCCTTCTTTGGCGAAAGCGACGGCGATCGCTCGGCCCTGACCGCTGTCTCCTCCCGTGACGATCGCGACTTTATCCCGCAATTTGCCGCTGCCGACGTAATTCGGATTATCGAAGATCGGCAGCGGATTCATTTGCGCTTCCGCACCGGGCTGCCGATCTTGATGCTGCGGCGGATAGGGCGGGGCCGGCGGCTGCAGCGGCTGCTTTGGGCTCGGGTTTGGAGTCGTCGCTTGTGCCATTTCTATATTCTCCTTTTGGTCCCTGTTAACGCTGCA
>NZ_JACJVO010000029.1 GCF_014212055.1 Cohnella zeiphila
GCGATGAGGCCGGGCTGGTTGTCCTCGTTTTTCTTGGCATACGCCTGGACGATCGAATCGAAGCGCTGCTTATCGGCGACGCTGCCAAACTCGAAGGCGATGTCATATTCTTTGGCGTATTCGATATAATTGCCGTTCGCGATCTGCTTCACCTCGTACAGATCGGAGACGCCGGGATCGCCCCATTCCTTCAAATAGACGAAAGCCGACGTTTTCGGCTCGAACTGCACCTTGGCGTCGATGCCTTCGCCGCGCAGCAGGCCGATCAGCTGAAGGGCGTGCTTCAGATCGGAATGTCCGTAGACGAGGGTCAGCGACTCGACGAAGTTCGGTTCGTACCGTTCGTCCTTCAAGTTGTAGCCGGTCACCAGGTTGCGCTCCAGCGCCGTATCGACGATCTTCTGCAGCTCCGGGGATTGGATGATATCGGAATCGCGGTATGCGTCCGTCAGCTTCGCGTAAATATCGGGATCGCCGACGGACCCGAGATAATGCTTATACTGTCCCGTGAAGGAGAGCGCTTGGCCGATCAGCCATTCGGCAAAATCGCGCGAAGCGGCGGCTCCCGGGCGAACGTCCGCATAAAAGGACGGAGCAAGCAGTCCCGAGTCGACGGCGGCGGCCAGCTCCTGGGAGCCTTGAGTTCCGAGCGCGGCCGCCCTGACGTTCAGCTTGGCGAGTGCGGCATCCGTTTTGGCGGCGGGATAGGTGTAGGCCAGCTCCTTCAGGCCCGCCGCTTTGAGCGCGATTTGAACCGCGTTGACCGAGCCGAGCGGAGCGGAAGCGGACAGGGTGTCGGCAGAGAGAACTCCTTGTTCGCGAAGCGCTTGCGCCGCCTGCGCATACGGGCTGTCGGCCGCCAGATCGCGGAACGCGGCGGCGTCGCCTTCCGGCTTCAACTGAAGCGCCTTGGCCAAGGCGACGAGAAAATCTCCTTTGGTAAAGCGGTCGGGCAGAGAAATGCCGAATTTGTCCTGCAGGAACGTCTCGTATTCGGCGGCGCCGATGCCCGAGGCGACGGCGGCGGCTTCCGGACCTGCCGCCGCCGCGCTCGCCGGTTTGTCTGCGGCGGCGAACAGCGAGGCGGCGACAAGAACGGCGGTCAAAGAGAGTTTGGTGCTGCGAAGCGTCTGCGAATTCATCGATTACTCCTCCTCTGATCTAATCCCATAAAACATAGTGTATAAGTAAGGATAAGTGGATGTTAGCAGGCGTTCCATTCCTTGTCAACGGGAAAAGAAGAAGAGAAGTTTCGAACCGCGGCCCAAGAGGAGAGAGGAAAGAGGAATTGGCGACCGTTTTGTCGAATTGGACCGGTATGAGACGTAAAGCGACGACATTTTTCCGGAGCCCGTTCGTTCAACTGGGCCTCTTTATTTTGCTGCTGCTTGCCGGCCGAACGGCCTGGTACATTCACTATACGCCCCCCGAGCATCCTCAGGCCGTTCGCGGAGTGCTGGACATGAGAGGCTGGGACTTCGAGCGATCCAAGATCATTCCGCTTGACGGAGAATGGGCGTTCTATCCTGACAAGCTTATCACCGAGGACGATCTGCTTGGCGGAAGCGCCGGTTCTCCCCGCTACCTTCAAACGCCGGGGGACTGGCGGGAAGCTTGGACGGAGGGAGGACGCGGCGCCTACGGATTCGGCACGTACCGGCTGCGGATTCTGGTCGACGGGTCGTTGACGCAGCCTTACGAGTTCTGGTTCGACAACGTTCAGACTTCGTCCAGGGTGCTGATCGATGGAGAAGTGTCGGCTTCCATGGGGATGCCGGGAGAGCGGCGGGAAACGTACAAGCCGAATGTTCGCTCGTATACGGTGTCCTACACGAAGGAGGGCGCAGGGGAGATCGACTTGCTCGTACAGGTCGCGGACTTCGACGATCCGAGGCAGGGCGGTATGCTGTCGCCCGTCAAATTCGGCTCTCAGGCCGCGATCGACCGGGAGCGCTGGAATTCGATCGGATTTCAGCTGGTGACGTTCGTCATTTTCCTGCTGCACGCCCTGTACGCGCTTATCATGCTGGCGATCAATCCCCGCCGGAAAGCGCTGATCGCGGTGTTCCTGCTGCTCTTCTGCGCCGGAATCACGGTGGTGACGGCTTCGGACCGCCTTCTGCTGCAATGGGTGCCGCTCACGTTTACCGCGCGCGTCAAAGTTTCTCTGTTGGCGTATGACTACGTCTCGTTCTTCATGATGATCTTGAGTTTGACGCTGGTCGGCGCCACTTGGCGCCATTGGCTGTTCCGCTTGTACGCCGCCGCTTTGGGCTCGTATACGGTCTTTCTGATCGTCGTGCCGGTTCGAACCGCTTACGTGTGGTATCATGCGTTCGGGATTCTCTATATGCTCCCGGTGGCGGCGATGCTGGTTCTGTTCGTCAAAAAGGTCAGAAGGGACGGCAGAGACGTCCTTCTTCTGATGGCGGCGATCAGCGTCTTTTTCAGCGTGTTCTTCGGGGCCTCTTTCGGGCTTTTGCCGACCTCGTTTTACCCGCTCGACATGATCGCGGCTCTGATCAGCTTCTCGGCCTACTGGTTCAAGAACTACTTCCGCAACGCGGAAGAGAACGTCAGGCTGAACGACCGGCTGAAGCGGAACGACAAGCTCAAGGACGAGTTCCTTGCGCATACCGCGCATGAGCTGCGGACGCCGCTTCACGGCGTGATCAGCATCGCACAGACCGTATTGAGCGAAGAGCGGCAGGCGCTTCGCCCGAAGAGCGCCGCCGACATGGAGCTGCTGCTGACGGTCGGCCGGCGCATGTCCCAGCTGATCAACGATCTGCTGGACATGTCGCGGCTCCAAGAAAAGCGCATCGCTCTGAAGCCGGAGCGGCTTTCGCTTCAAGCGGCGGTCCCCGGCGTCTTCTCGATGCTCGCTTATTTGGCGGAAGCCAAAGGCTTGCGCTTGCGCATGAACATATCGGCGTCGTTTCCGCCCGTCTTCGCCGACGAGAAGCGGCTCGTCCAAATTTTGTTTAACTTGCTGCATAACGCGATCAAATATACCGATACCGGGACGATTACGGTGACGGCCGAGATAGANNTACGAGCAAGGGCCGAACGGCATCGGCAGCGGCATCGGATTGGGGCTGGCGATCTGCAAGCAATTGACGGAGCTGCACGGCGGGCGAATCACCGTTCATTCGGAGCCGGGCCGGGGATCGGTCTTCGCGTTCACCGTCCCGCTGGATAAAGAATCGCCCGATGCGCCGCGCGAGACGGCGGCCGCCCGGGAGACGGAGGCCGAGCCGTTCGGGGAGATCTCGCCGGCGAACCTTCCGGTAAGGGAGGATACGCCCTCGTCGTGGCCGGTCTGGCTCCCCCCGGATACGGATCTGCTGCGCGGCGCCGGCGTGCCGAACGTGCTGATCGTCGATGACGACCCCATCAACCTCAAGGTGCTGACCAGCGTCCTGCCTCCGGAGCAATACCGCGTCTTTCAGGCCCTGTCGGGGGAGGAGGCGCTGGCCAAGCTGGGGACCGCCGCCTGGGATCTCGCGATTATCGACGTCATGATGCCGCATATGTCGGGATACGAGCTGACGCGGGAGATTCGCAAGCAGTTTACGGTCTCCGAGCTTCCGATCCTGCTGCTCACGGCGCGAAACGAGCCGGAAGACATCTACGCCGGCTTCATGGCGGGCGCCAACGATTACGTGGCCAAGCCGGCGGACGCCCTTGAGCTGAAATACCGCGTCTGGTCGCTGACTGCGCTGAAGTCCTCGGTACAGGAGAGCTTGCGGATGGAAGCCGCTTACCTGCAAGCGCAGATCAGGCCGCACTTCCTGTTCAACACGCTGAACTCGCTCATGGCGCTCAGCGACATCGACGCGTCCCGGATGCGCAAGCTGGGCGATGCGTTCACGTCTTTTTTGCGGATCAGCTTCGACTTCCTCAACGTGGAGACGGCGGTTCCGCTCGCGCACGAGCTTGAGCTGGTGAAGGCGTACCTGTACATCGAGCAGGAGAGATTCGGCAGCCGGCTTCAAGTCGAATGGCAGGTGGAGGAGCAGTGGGGCCCGTGGCTTCCGCCGCTGACGATCCAGCCGCTGGTCGAGAACGCCGTGAGGCACGGCTTGCTGAGCCGATCCAAGGGAGGAACGGTGCGTATCGGCCTGATCCGAACCGACGCGGGCTATAGAGTCGAAGTGGAGGACGACGGCAAGGGCATGGACGAACCTACCGTTCGGGAGCTGCTGTCGGCCAACCGGAAGATCAGCAGAGGCATCGGCCTGCTGAATACGGATCGAAGGCTTCGGCAAGCCTATGGCGAAGGCTTGACCGTCCGCAGCGCTCCAGGCGGCGGAACGTTCATCTCGTTCTTCATCCCGGACCGGCCGAACGCCTGACCGCCGCAGAATAAAAACAATCCCGGGGGCGGTCGCCTCCGGGATTGTTGGCATTCGGTTTAGATTTTCATGACGCCGCCTTGGCTGGCGTTCGTCACCATGGCCGAGTAGCGGGCGAGATAGCCGCGCTTGATCTTCGGCTCGAAGCCCGGCCATGCGGCGCGGCGGCGTTCGAGTTCTTCGTCGCTCACCTCGAGCTTGATCGAGCGATTGTTCATGTCCAGTTCGATCATGTCGCCGTCCTGGATGAAGGCGATCGGGCCGCCTTCCGCCGCTTCCGGCGAAATATGGCCGATGGCGATGCCGCGGGAAGCTCCGGAGAACCGGCCGTCGGTAATGAGGCCGACCTTGGTGCCAAGACCCATGCCGACGATCTGCGAAGTCGGCGCGAGCATCTCCGGCATGCCGGG
>NZ_JACJVO010000003.1 GCF_014212055.1 Cohnella zeiphila
ACGGATGAATACAATCGCTAACGTTTCGTATCCGGTTATCAAGGTCGATTCTTCTTTGCTTGTTAAAGGGAAAGAAGACATCGGGCAAGGCGCAAGCCTGATATGCTCTCATAGCTCAGTAGGTAGAGTGCATCCATGGTAAGGATGAGGTCACCGGTTCGATCCCGGTTGAGAGCTCCACTTTTTCTTAAACGGCCCGTTGGTCAAGCGGTTAAGACACCTCCCTTTCACGGAGGTAACGGGGGTTCGATTCCCCCACGGGTCACCATTTATGGAGGCTTAGCTCAGCTGGGAGAGCATCTGCCTTACAAGCAGAGGGTCGGGGGTTCGATCCCCTCAGCCTCCACCATTCCATCTTATCGCTGGGGATTAGCCAAGCGGTAAGGCAACGGACTTTGACTCCGTCATTCCTAGGTTCGAATCCTAGATCCCCAGCCAGCTATAGGAGCCATTAGCTCAGTTGGTAGAGCACCTGACTTTTAATCAGGGTGTCGAAGGTTCGAGTCCTTCATGGCTCACCATTTTTGTATTGCCCATGCGCGTGTGGCGGAATTGGCAGACGCACCAGACTTAGGATCTGGCGGGCAACCGTGGGGGTTCAAGTCCCTCCACGCGCACCAACTTCGAAGCGAAAGGCCCTTAAGATCCAAACGGTCTTAAGGGTTTTTGTTTTCAAACGATGCAGTAAACCACAATCATCGTTTCGGAACGGAAGCAAAGCGGAGCTTCGTGGTAGCTTGATGCGATCCCAGCACGGTTAACGTTGGCCGGCTTCATTGCAACGCGTGAATATGCAGCGGATACCCCGGAGGCGTTGAGGCACGTGAGCCCCATCTACCATGGAATTTTCGGCCGAAAGCAAAAAAACGAAAAAAAGATGTTGCATTTGTCTCAAGAACCTGTTATTATAAATGAGTCGCTGTCGAGACGGTAACGCGGAAACGCCAGCGGATAAACAATAAGCAACCTATGCGGAAATAGCTCAGTGGTAGAGCATCTCGTTGCCAACGAGAAGGTCGCGGGTTCGAATCCCGTTTTCCGCTCCATATGCGCCCTTAGCTCAGCTGGATAGAGCGTTAGACTACGAATCTAAAGGCCGGGAGTTCGAATCTCTCAGGGCGCGCCATTCAGTTAAGCAATTGTTCACGGGACGTAGCTCAGCTTGGTAGAGCACCTGGTTTGGGACCAGGGGGTCGCATGTTCGAATCGTGTCGTCCCGACCATTATTGTCCCATATATGCGGGTGTAGTTCAATGGTAGAACTCCAGCCTTCCAAGCTGGTAGCGTGGGTTCGATTCCCATCACCCGCTCCATATCGCGTACAATCGAAAGTCTTGATTACAAGGCTTTTTTTGTTGTTTATTTGGCACGAACTTGCTGACGGTTGCGGTTCAGCCGGTAGTCGGCGATCGGGACGGTTTTGCGCCGCTGCGTGAGGCGGAGCTTCCGGACGAGAACGATCATTGTCATCAGAAGCAGCGGGATGGACAAGGCTGGAACCGCTGCAGCGAACGGGAGCGACAGGAAGAAGCAGGACAAACCCCAAAATTCGGCGGGACCGATGCGCAAAGCGGCGTTGGCGTCGTTATACTTCTCCGTAAAAATGCCGATGAAAGCCAAGTAAAGCGGCATGGCCGCCAAGAAAGGGACGGAGCTGAACGGCGGGAGAACGAGGAGAAGGAGCAAGCACATCAGCGAATACGAAAGCCGTCTCCCCAAGTGACGGGTTAGACGACGCGTATCCCAGATCAGGATCGCCAAAAGCAGCATCGTAACCGATAGCAAGGCGAACGGTGCCGCAGCGGAGAGGCCGGGAAGCGTCCAGAATGCCGTGAGCGAATCGGCTTGGAGTCGGGAGGCAAAGCGGGTGTATGCTCCCTGGCCGTACGCCAGAACGGCGACGGGGGTTAGCAAAGCGGTGAAGAAAAAAGCATGCCGAACATAAGCGTCCCGGCGCAGCCTTCCGCTTGTCAAGAGAACCAGCAGCGGAACGATAAACAGATGAATCGCGAGCGCCAGCGCGATAGCTGCGCGCTTGGTGTGTCCGCGCTCGCGCAAACGGAACGAAAGTCCAAGAAGAAGCAGGAGCAGCGAATCCAACGTTCCGAGTCGAAAGCTTTCCGCGAAGGGGGCAAACATCGCTCCGAAGATCAGCAGTACGAGACGGGACGAACGGCGCTCGCCTTTGTACAAGATGTCGCTCCAGAGCCATAGTGCCCCTGCGTAAGCCGTTGCGGCCAGGAGACTTTGCCATATGGTGATTTGCCGGGACGGAAGCAAATGGAGCCATGAGAAAGCTGCCGTCAAGGCCGGAGACGGTTCCAATCGATGGGCGAGGGGGTTAGAGATCTCCTGTGCGGCAGGATGCAGCAGAAACGCGAGCGCGGCGGCGAGAAGACCGAGGCCGAGCAAGCAAAATGCTTGAATGCGTTTGCCGCCGTCCGGCTTGGCGATGGCGCGGGAACGATTTTTCGAATGATGAACCTGCAAGCTTCTCATCCCGAATCCCCTCCTTGGGGCGTGAACCGGATTATACCTGCTTCATTATAACAGGTGATTGATACAAATTGTATCATAATTTTAGACGAGGTAAAGTGCCGATGGGATTGGTAATCCGTTCCGTTCGACAACGAATTCGTTTAGGGGGAAGATTTTCGAGGTTATTTGTAGTATGATAAAAAACAGGGCATTTTTCGATCGAAATGCAACATGTGGGGTGAGAGAGTTGACTGAACTGGCCAATACGAGCATTCCGTCTTCGAACCACCTGCTTCGCCGCGACGTTCGTTTTTTGGGCAATATTCTGGGCGAAGTGCTGGTTCATCAAGGCGGCCGGGAGCTTCTGGATCATGTAGAGAAAATTCGCGAGACGAGCAAATCCCTCCGCGCGGACTTCGATCCCAAGCTGTACGACGAATTTCTGAACGCCATCAATCACTTGGCTCCGGACATCCGGCACCAGGTTATTCGCGCGTTCGCGACTTATTTCCAGTTGGTCAATATCGCCGAGCAGAACCACCGGATCCGCCGTAAGCGCGATTACGAGCGGTCGACGGGCGAGGCCGTGCAGCCCGGCTCCATCGAGAGCGCGATTCAAGGGCTGAAGGATAAGAATTTGCCGCTTGAAGAAGTTCAAGAGCTGATCCAAGGCATCTCGCTGGAGCTGGTCATGACTGCCCATCCGACGGAAGCGATGCGCCGCGCCGTGCTGGACATTCATAAGCGGATTGCCGACGAGATGATGGAGCTCGACAACCCCTCGCTCACGTACCGCGAGCGGGAGAAGCTGTGCGATCAGCTTCGCAACGAAGTGCTGACGCTCTGGCAAACGGACGAGCTGCGCAACCGCAAGCCGACCGTTATCGACGAAGTGCGCAACGGAATGTACTTTTTCAACGAAACGCTGTTTGACGTACTGCCGGATGTGTATGACGAGTTGGAGCGCTGCCTGGGCAAATATTATCCGGAACAGAGCTGGCACGTGCCGACGTATTTGCGCTTCGGTTCCTGGATCGGGGGAGACCGTGACGGCAATCCTTCGGTTACGGCCGACGTAACTTGGCGGACGCTGAACATCCAGCGGGGATTGGCGATTTATAAATACGAGACGCTGCTGCGGCAGCTGATGCGCAAGATGAGCTTCAGCACCAGCATCGTGGAAGTGAAGCCCGAACTGATGGAGTCGATCGAACAGGATCGCGCCAACGTGGAACTGAAGTCGGTCGAGCCTTGGACGAACGAGAAGGAACCTTACCGCATCAAGCTGACCTATATGATCCAGAAGCTGCAGAACGTGCGCAGCGAGCTGTTCAAGGGCACGAAGCAAAGCTACAACGACGCTTCGGAATTCGTAGCCGACCTTCTGTTGATCGACCGCAGCCTGCGCCATCATTTTGCGGATTTCGTGGCGGACACGTACCTGAAGAAGCTCATCCGCCAAGCCGAGCTGTTCGGCTTCCATCTGGCCGCGCTGGACGTGCGCCAGCATAGCCAGGAGCACGAGAACGCGATGAAGGAAGTGCTCGCGAAGGCGGGTGTCGTCAGCGACTACGCCGCGCTGTCCGAAGAGGAGAAGATCGAGCTGTTGGGCGGCCTGCTGGAAGATTCGCGCCCGCTGCTGCACGAGAACGCGAACCTGACGGACGGCACGAAGGAAATCCTGAACGTCTACCGGACGATCTTCCGGGCGCAGCAGGAGTTCGGCCGCGAATGCATCCGCACCTACTTGATCAGCATGACCCAAGGCGCCAGCGACATGCTGGAAGTAATGGTGTTCGCGAAAGAAGCCGGTTTGTACCGTCGGACCCGGGACGGCTCGATCGTCAGCACGCTGCAGTCGGTTCCGCTGTTCGAGACGATCGACGACCTGCATGCGGCGCCGGAGATTATGAAGACGCTGTTCGAGCTTCCGATCTACCGCGAGACGCTGGCGTCGATGGGCGATCAGCACGAGATCATGCTCGGCTATTCGGACAGCAACAAGGATGGCGGCATGGTGACGGCCAACTGGGAACTGCGCGTCGCCATGAACAAGCTGACGGGTATCGCCAAAGAATACGGCGTTCGCCTGAAATTCTTCCACGGGCGCGGGGGAGCGCTGGGACGCGGCGGCATGCCGCTGAACCGCAGCATTCTGGCCCAGCCGCCGCATACGATCGGCGGAGGCATCAAGATTACGGAGCAGGGCGAAGTGCTGACGTCCCGCTATTCGATGCAGGGTATCGCGTACCGGAGCCTGGAGCAGGCGACGAGCGCCCTCGTCAAAGCCGCTTACATGTCGCGACATCCCGAAGAAGGACACGCGGATTCGGAAGCGGATTGGGAACGGATCATGCCCGGCATTTCCGAGACGGCTCTCACGAAGTATCAGGATCTTATTTTCCGCGATCCGGGCTTCCTGACGTTCTTCAAGGAGTCGACTCCGCTGTCGGAAGTAGGGGAACTCAACATCGGCTCCCGTCCTTCGAAGCGCAAGAACAGCGAACGGTTCGAAGACTTGCGGGCCATTCCGTGGGTGTTCTCCTGGACGCAGAGCCGGTACTTGCTGCCGGCATGGTACGCGGCGGGGACGGCGTTCGACCGTTATATCGGCGGCGACAACGCGAAGCTGGAGACGCTGCGCGGAATGTATCGCGATTATTCGTTCTTCCGCTCGCTGATCGACAATCTGCAGATGGCTTTGGCCAAATCGGATTTGATCATCGCCCGCAAGTACTCTGACATGATCAAGGACGAGGAGATTCGCAAGCGGATCTTCGCGCTGATCGAAGAAGAGTTCGAGCTGACGAAGAAAACGATTCTGGCGATCACGGGTCAAGACGACATTCTGGACAACGTTCCGGTCATCCAGGAATCGATTCGCCTGCGCAACCCGTATGTCGATCCTCTGAGCTATCTGCAGGTCCAGCTGCTGACCGAACTTCGGGCGAAGCGTTCGGCCGGCGAGGACGATCCGGAGCTGCTGCGCGAGGTACTTCTGACGATCAACGGAGTTGCGGCGGGGATGCGGAATACCGGCTGATCGGACGGCAGAGGCTTTGCCTATACGAAGTCCGAGCGAAGGGGTGCCCGGGGCTGGATAAGCCCGAGAGGGCGCCCTTCTTGCTTTTTGGCCGATCGTCGATTACCATTTTACTAGGAGAATGCGTTTCGTTATCGGAGGATGGACGGTGAAGCCAATAGAGACGCGGCTCGCGAGGTTGGCCCGGAAGGGAGACCAGCGGGCGTTCGCGGAGATCGTGGATTTGTACAAGGACAAGCTGTACCATTTGGCTTACCGGATGATGAACAACCGTCAGGAGGCGGAAGACGTCGTTCAGGAGAGCTTCCTTCGGGTGTACAAACATCTGGACCGGTACGACGAGAACCAGAAGTTCTCCACTTGGATTTACCGAATCGCGACGAATCTGTGCATCGATCGGCTGCGCAAGCGGCGTCCGGTCTACTCGCTCGACGCGGAGACCGACCATGAAGGGTTGGACGGATATGCGATGCTGCCGAGCGACGAACGGACGCCGGAGAGCGAAGTGATCCTGTCGGAGACGCAGCGCCTCATTCGCGACGCGATCGAGACGCTGCCGGTCAAGTACAAGTCCGTCATGATTTTGCGCTACTTGCAGGACTTGTCGCTGCAAGAGATTTCGGATGTGCTGGACTTGCCGGTGACGACCATCAAGACCCGGGTGCATCGGGGACGCGAATTTATGCGGAAGAAATTGGAGAACAAGCTTTGACGAAATAAGGGCACATCGCTTGAAACCGCAACGATTCCGCAGCGTACATTATAGAAGCAATCGCTACGGAGTATGAGCTCCGATGCAGAAGGGGATGGCATTAAACATGGAATGCAAAGCCGCCATCGCATATATGCACGATTATCTGGATCGCGAGCTTCCCCGGGAGCAGACGCTGGAGCTGCAGAAGCACCTGGCTTCCTGCGCCGAATGCCGGACCAGGCTGGAAGCGCTGGAGAAGACCGATGCGCTCATGCGAACCTTGGCCTCGGAGAAGACGCCGGACGATCTGACATACCGAATTATGAAGTCGCTGCCGAAGTCGCGGAATCCTCGCGCATGGACAACTTGGGTGAGAAGGCATCCGGCGATGTCCGCGGCTGCAATGTTCATTGTCGTCATGGTGTCCAGCTTCGTCGCCATGTGGAACCAGAACCAGCAGCTTACCGTTCGAGGCGATCTGGATCACGTGGTCATTCAAGGCCATACTGTCATCGTGCCGGCCGGGCAGCAGGTAGCCGGCGATCTTACGGTCGAGAACGGCGTCGCGCAGGTAATGGGCGACGTTCAGGGGAACTTGACGGTGATCGACGGCAACGTAACGCTGGCATCCACCGCGCATATCGCGGGCAAGGTCAAGACGATCGATCGCGCCGTCGACTGGGCTTGGTATAAGGTTACTTCTTGGTTCGACACGATCGCTTACGGATCCTGAAGCGAATGGGGCCCAATTTCGCGAGGGGGCGGCCTCCCTGGGACTTTGGGAGGTTTTTTTTCCTTTCGAGAGGATTTCGAAGCGGGAGTAGAGAACTGAATAAAGATGTAAACTAAGCGCAATCTGACAAGAATCGGGAAAACCCGGTCGAGACGCCAAACAGGGGGTGCGTCTTGGAAGGTTACTTTCAATCGTTGACATGGCAAAGCGCCATCAAAGATATCGCCGACATCTCGATCGTCAGCTACATCATTTATAAGCTGTTCCAGCTTGTCCAAGGGACTCGCGCTGTCCAGCTTCTTAAAGGAATCTTTTTGATTATCGTCACATGGGCGCTCGCTACGTGGCTGAACCTGTACACGCTCAAGTGGCTGATGAATCAGATGTTCTCTTGGGGAATCGTGACGGTCGTGATCATCTTCCAGCCGGAGCTTCGTCGGGCGCTGGAGCAGCTAGGCAGAGGCAAGCTGTTCAGCCGAACGGCTGCCGAACAGGATATCAGCCAGACGATAGGCGAGCTCATTAAGGCTGTTAACTACTTGTCCCGGCGCAAGATCGGCGCACTGATCGTATTCGAGCGCAAGACCGGGATCAACGATTATATTGAGTCCGGCATCAAGATGGAGTCTCGGATCAGCTCGGAGCTGCTGATCAATATTTTTATCCCGAACACGCCGCTTCACGACGGAGCGGTCATCGTCCGGGAGACGCATATCATGGCCGCGGGCTGTTATTTGCCGCTGTCCGAAAACCCGTTTATCAGCAAAGAGCTGGGAACGCGGCATCGCGCGGCGATCGGCGTCAGCGAGGTGTGCGACGCGATCTCCGTCGTCGTCTCCGAGGAGACGGGACAAGTCTCTCTGGCGATGAACGGGCAGATCGTCCGCGACATCAAGGAAGAGTCTTTGATCTCCAAGCTGTTCGAGGAGCTGCGTCCGAACCAGAGGGCAAAAGGAAGAGATTGGGCGTTCTGGAAGCGGAAAGAAGGTGACGGCCATGGATAAATGGCTCAGCCATCCGACGGTTATGAAGCTGGTCGCGCTGACGCTGGGCATCATCCTCTGGGCGGTCGTCCACTTCGACGATACCCAGCCCGCGGCTTCCGTCACTTCCTCGCTGGAGACGAAGACGTTTAGCGCCGTTAAAGTCGAGACGTACGGATTGAACGAACGCAATTACGTTCTGAAGAACGCGGCCCCGCAGTCGGTCAAGCTGACGGTTCGCGGAACCCGTTCCGACCTGCTCAAGGCCAGTACGGAGGATTACCGTCTGCGGGTCGACTTAAGCACCGTGACGGAAGGCCAGCATACGCTGAAAGTGCAGGCGGAGCTGCCGCGCGGCGTCGATCTGGTATCGATGACGCCGGATACGATCTCGGTGAACGTGGAAGAGCTTCAGACGAAGGAATTCGAAGTGGCGGTGACGACCAAAGGAACGCCGGCTCAGGGATATAAAGCGGGAATCCCGATCCTGCGGCCGACGAACCGCGTTCATGTCACCCTGCCTTCGAGCGAACTGGCCAAGGTCGAATCGGTCGGCGCCAACATCTCGGTCGAAGGCGAGAGCAAAACGATCAAGAGCAAGAGCGTCAAACTGGCGGCATACGATGCCGACGGCAAGCCGATCCAAGGAGCGGTGCTGGATCCGGCGGTGCTGGAAGTCGAGGTTCCGATCACGAACCCTTACAAGACGGTTCCGCTCCAGTTCAAGCTGATCGGCCAGATGCCGGCCGGGCTGAGCATCGCCTCGTTCAAGCCGGAGACCGAGCAGCTTACGATTTACGGTCCGCAGGACGTGCTGGACAAGATTGAGTTCGCCGAGGCGGACGTGGACCTCGGCACGCTGACCAAATCGGGGAAAGCGACCGTGCCGATTAAGCAGATCGACTCCATTACGGAGTATTCTCCGACGGAAGTGGCGGTGAACGTCGAAGTCGTGCTGTCCCAGACCCGTACGATCCAAGGTCTTCCCGTCACGATCGAGGGGCTGGCGGACGGGCTGCACGCGAAGATAACCGATCCGGCGTCGGAGAAAGTGGACATTGTCATGCAGGGCGCGCCGGCGGTGCTCGATACGCTCCAACCGGGCGACGTGGACGTCGTGGCGGATCTGAGCGGGCGAGGTCCGGGCGTTTACACGGTTCCGATCGTGGTCAATTCGCCGCGGTTCGTCGACCAAGCGGGCGGCAATACGACGATCACCGTGGAAATCTCCGCGGACGTGCCGGCAAACGGCACTCCGACCGACGGGAGCGGTCAAACGGACATCGTGCAGGGCGACACGTCCGCGTCCGGAAGCGCCGATACCAAGACGGGAAGCGAGAACGGCGGGACCGTAACGGACCCCGGAACGGATTCCGATCCGAAGACGGATTCGAATTCGGGTTCGAATTCCGGTGCGAACGCCGGCTCGGGTTCCGCATCGAACGATAATGCCCCATCGGGCAGCGAACAACCTCCGCCGTCGGAGTAATCCGATACGACGGAGGGAGAGTATGCAGTTGAAGGAGCAGTCTATACAATGGGAAAATATTTCGGAACCGATGGCGTCAGAGGGATCGCGAATCGAGAGTTGACGCCGGAGTTGGCCTATCGAGTCGGCCGCTGCGGCGGTGTCGTGCTGGCAGGCCGCGCGGAGCGGCCGAAGGTTGTCATCGGCATGGACACGAGAATTTCCGGTCCCTTGCTGGAGAGTGCGCTGATCGCGGGCCTCTTGTCGATCGGCGCGGACGTCGTCCGGCTGGGCGTCGTCACGACGCCGGCCGTAGCGTATTTGACCCGGGAGCTGAAGGCGGATGCCGGAGTCATGATCTCGGCTTCGCACAATCCGGTGGACGATAACGGCATTAAGTTTTTTGGCGGCGACGGCTTTAAGCTGCTGGACGAGACGGAAGCGGAGATCGAGCGGCTGATGGACGCCGAGACGGATGAGCTTCCTCGTCCGACGGGCGGAGCGATCGGGACGGTGACGACCGATTCGGAAGCGAAGCATCGTTATGTGGAGTTCCTGAAGACGACGGTGAAGCATCCGCTGGCGGGAATGAAGGTCGTGCTCGACTGCGCGCACGGCGCCGCGTACGAGCTGGCTCCGGCCGTATTCCGCGAGCTTGGGGCGGAAGTCATCGCACTCGGGGCGGAACCGAACGGGTTGAACATCAACGACGGCGTCGGCTCCACGCATCCGGAGATGCTGGCCCGGAAGGTCGTCGAGCTTGGCGCGGATCTGGGGCTGGCCTTCGACGGCGACGCGGATCGGCTGATCGCCATTGACGAGAACGGCGACGAGGTCGACGGCGATTATGTCCTGTGTATCTGCGGAGACGCGATGAAGCGGGACGGCCGTCTGAACCAAGATACCGTCGTAACGACGGTTATGAGCAACATCGGCTTTTTCAAGGCGGCGGAAAAGATCGGGCTGAAGACGGCGCGGACCGCCGTAGGGGACCGGTACGTCATGGAAGAGATGGTTCGGGGCGGCTACAACCTGGGCGGGGAACAGTCGGGACACGTTATTTTCCTCGATTATAATACGACCGGAGACGGCATTTTGACCGCCCTGCAGCTTGCGGACACGCTGAAGGATTCCGGGCGAAAGCTTAGCGAACTGAAGACGCTGATGCGCAAATATCCGCAAGTGCTCGTCAACGTGCGGGTTGCGGACAAATCCCGCTATCCCGGCAATCCTGCGATCGCGGAAGCGGTCGCCACGGCGGAGAATGCGCTCGGAGACAACGGACGGGTTCTGGTGCGGCCGTCGGGCACGGAAGCGCTCATCCGCGTTATGGCGGAAGGACCGGACCGTTTCGAGATCGAAAAGCATGTGGAGACGATCGCGGACGTCATTCGCAAGGAATTGGTCTAATTTAATCGTAAGCCTCCGACATCGAATGGTCGGAGGTTTTGTCATTTCCTCGGAAATAACCGCATCCGCGGTTGCAACAGGTCGTGAAAACGAATATGATAGGAGATAATTCAAAAGAGGAGAGGCAGGGCAGCGTAAACGGAAGCCACATAAGCGCCAGAACTTGGCGGCCATTCGTTGGCGGGATCGGACGTTAAAGGACCGAGCGATCGGGGAACCGGAACGGGTAAAAGGGTTCCAGGACGCTCACCTTGCAGACGACGGCGATCACGGCTTGAACTGGAGTCAAGTTGACGAGGTGGAGGTGTTCGGATTGTTCGGCGGGGACCTCCCGGCCCGCATCGGGGCCGACAGCCGGAAGACAAATCGCTCAGGGCGACCGGGCGGACAATATTCCGGTACGATGAATAGCCCGAAAGGAATCGGAATGCGCATCGTAGCATTGCGTCACTTTCGGGGGAGAAATTATACAGTCCTATGGGCCGAGCGAGGCCGCATGCGGACTGGTTGAATATGGTCAATCGCCAGCTGCGGCTTGGCTTCGGACTCCATGGACTCATTTACGAATCCGAAGCGGAGGTCTATTTAAATATGTGCGGTATCGTTGGATATATTGGAAATCGGCAGTCTCAGTCCATTTTGCTCGAAGGACTGAAAAAGTTGGAATATCGCGGGTACGACTCGGCAGGTATCGCGGTTTTTACCGATCAAGGGTTGGAGATTACGAAGACGGTCGGACGGCTGGCCAATCTGGAAGGACGGCTGACGAGCGAGCCGCTGCGCGGAACGGTCGGGATCGGGCACACGCGCTGGGCGACGCACGGCAAGCCGTCGGATGTGAACTCTCATCCGCATACGGACAACTCGCTTAAGTTTTCGGTCGTCCATAACGGCATTATCGAGAATTATCTGGAACTGAAGGAAGAGCTGATGCATCAGGGCCACCGGTTCGTGTCGGAGACGGATACGGAGGTCATCTCGCACCTGATTGCGGGACTGTACGAAGGGGATATCGTCAAGGCCGTTCAGAAGGCCGTACGCAAGATGCGCGGAGCGTTCGCGCTCGGCGTGCTGACGGAACATGAGCCGGACCGTCTGGTGGCGGTTCGCTATGCCAGCCCGCTCATCATCGGCATCGGCAACGGGGAGAAGTTCATCGCTTCGGACATCCCGGCGATTCTGGAGCATACGCGCGACATCTACATCCTGAACGACGGAGAGATGGCGGTGCTGACGCGGGACGGCGTCGAATTGATGACGATCGAAGGGAACTTCATTTCGAAGGATGTATTCCACGTCGATTGGGATTTGATGACGGCGGAAAAAGGCGGCTACGATCACTTCATGCTCAAAGAAATCTACGAGCAGCCGAAGGCGTACCGCGACACGATGCGCGGCCGAGTGAGCGAGGACGGAAAGTCCGTCACGCTGAGCGAGCTGTCCATGACGCCGGAACAGATTCGAGCCTTCCGCCGCGTTCATATCGTCGCTTGCGGAACCGCGATGCACGCCGGCATGGTCGGCAAAACGATCATCGAGCAGCTTGCCCGCCTTCCGGTCGAGACCGACGTCGCTTCGGAGTACCGTTATCGCTCGCCGATCATTACGCCGGATACGCTCGTCATCGTCGTCAGCCAGTCCGGCGAGACGGCCGACACGCTGGCCGCCTTGCGCGAAGCGAAGCGCTGCGGCGCCCGGGTTCTGGCGATCACCAACGTGGTCGGCAGCTCGGTAGCCCGCGAGGCGGACGACACGATCGTCACGCTGGCCGGTCCCGAGATCGCCGTTGCTTCGACGAAGGCGTATACCTCGCAGCTTATTGCTTTTTACTTGTTCGGGCTGTATCTGGCCCAGACGCTGGGTACGCGGGACGAAGCGTTCGTGGCCAACATGCTGGCGGCCATGCAGGCGCTGCCGGAGCAGGTCGAGAGGATTCTGGCCCAGGCGGAGACGATCAAGGAGATCGCCGATGCCATCGCGCACAATCGCAGCCTGTTCTTCATCGGGCGCGGCGTGGACTATGCCGTGGCGCTGGAAGGATCGCTCAAGCTGAAGGAGATCTCGTACATCCATTCCGAAGCGTATGCGGCCGGCGAGCTGAAGCACGGAACGCTGGCGCTGATCGAGGAAGGCGTGCCGGTCATCGCCTTGCTGACGCAGGAAGAGCTGTTCGAGAAAACGATTAGCAACATTAAAGAAACGAAAGCACGCGGAGCGAACGTGCTCGGCATCTACAACGAAGGCCAGGAAGCCGAAGTCGCCAAGTCGGTCGACAGCCAGTTCGCCATCCCGCGCACGCTCCCGCTGCTGACGCCGGCCCTGTCCGTCGTGCCGCTTCAACTGCTTTCCTATTACGCCTCGCTGGCGCTGGGCCACGACGTGGATAAACCGCGGAATCTGGCGAAGAGCGTGACGGTGGAGTAAAGGCGGACGGGTGAACCGAGCGAATGAATGTAACTAAAAGATAAATACTGTAACTAATCCATTAGGTTGTTCTGATATTCAGAACAACCTTTTTTATTTTGATTGGTCACTGAGATTGTAGTAAATAAATTTATTGAGCGGCGGTGTTCATGTCTAATAATGCGGCGTAAATGGCTTTTTAAAGGCCTCAGCCAGAAGAGATCGGCTGGCTTTGTTCAACTAAACCGGGCAGGCTCCATTGGAGCGGCAACTGGCTGCTTAGTAAAATAAAGTGTTTTGATCCCTGTCTCAGAAATGGGGGTCAGTCCCGTGAAACTCATGCAGCTGCTATTAGTACAAAACATTAGCTGATTCTGAAGTAAACGGTATTAACTCGTTCCATCGGCCATCGCGAAGCTTGACTGCCCAAGCGGGATCAGCGAGCAAGGGTCTCCCTACGGATACCAAATCAAATTCCTCCTGGGCCAGTCTCTCCATCAGTTTGTCGATGCTGGAGATCTCTGCCCCTGAGCCTTTTCCTCCACCTAAGTAAGTCATGACGTCACTATCCAGCCCAACCGAGCCAACCGTTATGGTAGGTTTGCCAGTCAGCTTCTTGACCCAACCTGCCAGATTCAGATCAGAACCGTCAAATTCGGGCTCCCAGAAGCGGCGGGTGGAGCAGTGGAATACGTCCACACCGGCTCTAACCAGCGGGGTGAGAAATTGAGCGAGTTGCTCGGGCGTCTCAGCCAGCTTGGCCGTAAAATCGGATGTTTTCCATTGCGACAGTCTCAGCACGATCGGAAAATCCGGTCCGACGGCCCGGCGGCAAGCCTCAATTAACTCTACAGCAAACTGTGTCCGCGCTACGATATCGCCGCCATAACGGTCAGTGCGCTGATTCGTTTTTTTCCAGAAAAATTGATCGAGCAGGAATCCATGTGCTCCTTGGATTTCAATACCGTCAAAACCGAGCCGTTGGGCATCGGCTGCCGCCTGCGCGAACGCTTCGATCATTTTCGTAATCTCCGCTTCCGTAAGCTCTGTCACGTTACGGTTTGGATCTGTGCTGCCCGCATGGAATAATTGCGGAATAATCTTACCTTGCGCTGCATGAACTTCTTCCACAACTTTTGACCACCCAAGCAGTGCTTTTTCCCCATAAAAGTGCGGCAAATTGACGCCAGGTTGCTGATGAGCATCCGGATGGTTCACAACCGTTCCCTCCGTCACAATAAGACCTACACCATTCTCGGCCCTGCGCCGATAATAGGCAGCGACATCCGAACCTGGAACGCCCTCAGGGGAAAAAGCGCGTGTCATCGGAGCCATCACGATGCGGCTTTGCAGTGTCATATTTCCTACGACAACAGGTTTAAACAATTCCTGAACTGATTGAGTTGTATTCATGATTCCCTCCAACAATGTGGTATTTTGTGAAATCTTTTTCATATCGCTGTGTCCTATTTCAATTGGAGCTCATTAAGGGGGGCGATGATGTACAGCACAATTGCCATGATTCAAACTTCCCTTCTGTAATTAAAATAATTAACTTCCTGGACCAATCATATAATACATACTTAATTATCGTAAGTAGAAACAATAATGTGGTATAGTATCAAAAAAGGTACTAACCGAGATGGATTTCGGGAGGAACGATAGTACAAAAAACCGCCCAGTCTCACGGGGCGGCTTTAATGTGGTCATTATCAACAATCTAAAGAAATGGGCGCAAGTAATTTATTACTCCGCTTTTACTAACATATCCCTTTTGTTTGCATTCTCCTGGTTGTACCTCAACCCCCAGTCTCTCATGAGATCAATGATTGGTTCTAAGGTACGACCGAACTCCGTTAACGAATATTCAACCCTTGGCGGAACCTCTTTATAAACCTCCCTGTGTACTACCCCGCCATCTTCTAATTCACGAAGCTGAAGGGTCAACATTCGCTGTGTGATATCCGGCATTAACCTGCGAAATTCATTAAAGCGCCTTGTCCCCGATAGTAAATGATATAAAATAATGCCCTTCCATTTGCCTCCAATCACTTCTAATGTGGTTTCTACCGGACATCCGCGGGGGTCGGGACAAGATGGATACTCCGTATTGATGCTTTTCATTTATATGCCTCCATTTAGTATAAGAAAGTACACTATACAACAAAATTGTGCGTACTTACACAAAGTAACTAACCGCATTATTATAGCAGAAGTCCGAACATAACGGTAACCAACACCCCTTTTTATACCGTTAAACAACTCTAAAAAACTAGACGAGAGGATGAAATGCACTATGGAAACAATGAAGGCTGTTGGCTTGCATCGTTATTTGCCTATTGAAAACCCAGAGCTGGCCTAGAGTCATTGGTAAAATTGCCATTGAAAATTGTTAATGCAATCAAAAACGATATCAGAAATTCCAAACCCTACTAAAAGGAAGTGCATATCGTGAACCTGATTCAACTATCGGAACATGTATATAAATGCGAATCTGTAGTCACTGAACCTATCCGCATCCCCGTTAATACTTGGTTAATTAAAGACCAAGATGATGTTTATATCATCGATACAGGTCTAGAAGGATTAGTAGATGCTCAAATGAGGGCAGCCACGGCTATTGGTACTCCCAAAGCAATTTTCCTTACTCATGGCCACAGCGATCATATTCAAGGTGCTGCGAAGTGGTTAGAGAAGTTTAACATTCCTATTTATGCCCATCAGAAAGAACTTATTTATATCAATGGAGAAGCACCCTATCCGAACTTCAATACCCTTGAAAATACAGGGGTAGCCAATAGGGTTCTGCCATTAACGGAGCAAACAATTGCCCACCTGCCTATCCAGTACTATCTAACACCTGGGCACTCTCCTGGGCATGTCATCTATCATCATGCAACGGACAATGTACTTTTAACAGGAGATCTCTTCATTACAAGTAAGGAGGAATTACATCCACCCATTAGAAGTTTTAGCATTGACGTCAACGAGAACATCGATAGCGCCGCAATTATTGATGAAATTAAACCCACACTACTCAGCTCTTCGCATGGACAAGAACTTCTGTACAATGATGAATTGTATACAAATCATGTGATACGTTATCGAGATTGAAAGTCTATTCAGCGATGGCGATTCTAAAAAAGTGTGTATGCTTCCAAAGAAAAGGCCATTTCAATTCAATGGCAAGCGGATATACTGGAAGCAGATGCGAAAGGAAAAAACGGCTAGGAGTATCTAATACGAAGAGCAGCTGCATTAGTGCGGGTGCTCTTCGTTTGTTGGGAGCGTGGCACTGGAATCAAAATTTCCAGGCGCCAGGTCTAAACCCACCGCTTTAGCCGGTCAGATTCCAGCACTTTGATAGTGCTGTGGGCATATCTAACATAGAGATAGAGGTGAGTAGTGTGCTCGACTACCAGACAGGCGGACAGTCTGAGTATAAGATGGGTACAATTTTGACGCTTAAACAGCATGTAGGTCGTGAGCCCGGATTAAAGGTGGTCAACCGATGAAAGGGTTTTGGAGATATTGGGGGAAGCGTAAACCGAAAAGTATTTTCCGCATTTTTTTTCTCTCCTATTTGGTAATCTTGCTTATCCCCATTATGCTTGGAATTATTAGTTACAGAAATTCGGCAGTTGTATTAAAAGAGCAGATGGGGGTTTACAACGTATCGTTACTAGACCAAACCCGTCAAGTATTTGACACTTATTTATACGGCGTCGATCAGCTGATGAATAATTTGTCTCTTGACGAAACCATTCTCGATTTTTTGCATTCCAAGCTCCCCATGTCGCCTAGAGATCAGTATGCCATGTCGAGAGCGGTCAGAAGCTTGTCCACACTTATGAATACGAACGATTTCATCAGCAATCTCTTTGTTTATTGCAGAGGGACAGATGCGGTATTGACTCCTACCGGAAAGTACACGCCGGAATTGTATTTCGGTCAGGAAGCGAGTTATATGGGCACAAATGTCGACGAGATCGTGAGTTCGCTTCAGCTTTTCAGTTATAAAACGTTCAGATCTGCCGAAGGAACGGGAGCAGCTCAAAACCAACGCTATTTGCTCTATTTGAATTCGCTTCCATTAAATCAAAAAAACGAGCCGTTGGGAACGGCGGTTGTCGAGATCGACATGAATAAATTAGAGGCCTTTCTGCAGAATGCGGATATGCTTGATCAAGGGGCAGCTTACGTCATAGACGGCAACGGACAGACGATTTTTGGCGTAGGCGACGAAAAATGGCTGAGCGGAATCGATTGGAACCGAGCAGATGGCAAAAGGTTTTTCTTTACCCGGACAAATGAAGGCCAGAATATCATTGTTTCCTATTCGCAATCTACCCTAAACAACTGGAAATATGTTTCCGTCATTCCGAGCGATATTGTTTTGAAAAAAGTAAATTATATTAAAAACTGGACAATTGTGATTACGCTTGTAGAACTGGCGCTCGGCGGATTGCTGTCGGTTTACTTGGCCAGGCGGAATTATATCCCGATCAAGCAACTGGCCGATAAGCTCAAATTGAAGGTTCAAGGGAATTTCTCCGGGCTGAATAACGAGTTGGCATTCATTGAATCCGCGGCGGAAGCGGCAGTTGGCGAAAGCGCAAAAATGAAGGGGATATTTGAAATGCAGCGCCCGGTTATGCGCGTAACCGTGCTAAACCGACTATTGAACGCAAATGAGGTCATGGTTGCCGGTATAAAGGACTCGCTCGGCAGCTTGGGTATTCATTTCAAGGGCGATATTTATGCCGTTTTGAACATCGGCATTGAGCATTACCGCAAATCGATATCTCCGGATACCTATGAGCAACAGTCGATTATCCGTTTTGTCATTGTGAATGCGTATGAGGAATTGCTTAAAGGTTCCTATACGGCATACGGATTTGAGACGGTCGGGGATGAGCTTGCGGTTATTGTCAACATGACGGAGACGCCGCCGGATTATCTTGAATCGATGTATGAAATCAGTCAGCAGGTAAAGAGGTTCGTAGAGCAGAAATTTCATACTCTGATTACGATTGGAATCGGCGGAACGCATCAAGGGGTTGAAGGATTGGCGAGGTCATACGGCGAAAGCAAAAAGTCGCTGGAATATAGAATCGTGAAAGGCAGAGGCTCCATTACCGCATTTGCGGAATTAACCGATCGGCCTGTTCCCTTTTACGCATTTCCGGTGCAAACCGAAGCCAGCATCTTGCAGTGCGTCAAAGCCGGAGACATGGAGAAGGTCAATGAACTGCTGAACGGAATGTTCCTTTCGGATCATGGCGGAGCAAGCATGACGATCGAAGAAGCGAAGTGCATGTTTATGCATCTTGTCAGTACGGGGCTAAAGGTGCTCGGGGAGACGATCATTGACAGTAATAAAGTGTTCGGAGACAACTTCCAGCCGGTCGTCAAAATTTTGAGTTGTACGACGGTGGTAGAGATTCAAACGACGCTGCACACGATTTTCGGGAAGATTTGTCTGTATATGGCAGAAAACAAGAAAAGCCACAATGATGAATTAAAGGAGAAAATAATTGAATACATCTATGACCATACAGCCGACACGAATTTGAGCTTGTCGAGCGTAGCGGCGTTTCTGCATATGAATCCTTCGTATTTGTCGCATTTCTTCAAGCAGCAAACCGGTGAAAACTTTATTGAGTTTGTAAACAAGACTCGACTGGAAAAGGTCAAGAGTTTGCTTCGGACAAGCAAGTTGCCTTTATCCGACATCTGCAGCCGAACGGGGTTCTCTAGCCCGGCAACGCTGATCCGCGTGTTTAAGAAGCTGAACGGGGTTACCCCCGGCCAATATAGAGAGGGCGGTTTCGAGCCCGATTGACGTTCACACTTCCAGGGCGCGGGTGGCCTGGAAGTGTTTTTTTGCGAACAGGGCGATTCTAAAAAAGTGTGAATGCTTCCAAAGAATAAACCATTTCACTTCAGCGGCAAATAGGTAGACTGGAAGCAGATGCGGAACGTGCCGCATCCATCATGAACATCATTCGTACGGGGGGAAGGATCAAACGTGAGAAGGTCTAAATGGACATCTGCATTCTTGTGCACTGCCCTGGCAGGCTTCATGCTGGCGGCCTGCAGCAACTCCGATAACGCGGGAAATGGGGGAGCTGCAACCACAGAACCGTCAACAGACGCCGATCAGGGGGAAGCAGTCGAAAGCGGTCCGGCAACGGCGGGACTTCCTATTTCGCAGGGAGATTTGACGTTGAAGTTTTTTATCGATCTCGATTCGAAGGTCGGCGCGACGATGAAGTCGTATAACGAAATCGCCGCTTTTCAGGAAATGGAGAAACGAACCGGCATTCACATCGATTTCCAGCATCCGCCGGTAGGTCAAACTACAGATCAACTCAATTTGATGCGGGCCTCCAACAGTTTGCCGGATATTGTGTTTTACAATTGGCCGTCTATACCGGGCGGAGCGGCGAAAGCGATTGCAGACAAATCGATTCTTAAGCTGAACGATTTGGTGGATAAGTATGCGCCGAACTTCAAGAAAATTCTTGAGACGAACGAGGAAGTACGCAAGATGGCTACCTTGAATGACGGAACGATCTATATGTTTCCGGTGTTGTGGATCGATCCAGCCGTTCGGGTGAACTACGGTTTTCAGATCCGAAAGGATTGGCTCGACAAGCTGGGGCTGAAGGTGCCGGAAACGATAGACGAATGGTATACGACCCTCAAGGCTTTCCGGGAAAAAGATCCGAACGGGAACGGAGATCCGACCGACGAAATTCCGTTCGTTTCTTCGGCTGGCGACTTCCGCAATTTCAGCGGCGCATGGGGGATAAATGCCAGTACCGGATTTTATCAGCAAGACGGTAAAATCAAATATTCAGCCATGGAACCCGCATACAAAGATTTTCTGGAAACGATGGCAAAATGGTATAAAGAAGGGCTGATCGATCCCGAGTACGCGTCGACCGACGGGAAAATGAAGGATTCCAAGATTACCTCCGACAAAGGCGGCGCATTTATCGGCTCATTATCCGCAAACATGGGCAGATATTTGGGACTGGCGCAGCCCAATATCGAGGGATTCGACTTGATTGGCGCACCGGCTCCGATCGGCCCAGCCGGCAAGCCGTACACGAACACAAATAACTTCATTAAATCGGTGCCGGGTCCCGGAGCGGCAATCAGTATGAATAATAAGCATCCCGAGGAAACGGTCAAATGGCTCGATTATCTCTACGGTCCCGAAGGGATCAAGTTGATCAACTGGGGGATCGAAGGCGAGAGTTACGTCATGAAGGACGGCAAGCCGCAGTTTACCGACATCGTGACGCATAACCCGGATGGTCTGCCGATGGACCAGGCCGTTACCCGATACGCTCTTCCTCATGTGGCGATGCCGACAGTGCGCGTTAAGGACGCCAATTGGGCGATTACAACGACGTTGCCGCAGCAGATAGATGCGGTGGGAACGTGGGAACAGTCGGACACCTCGCTGCTGCTGCCGCTTATTTCTCCCGATGAGAAGGACAGCGCCAGATTGGCCTCGATCATGAACGAGGTACAGACCTACGAAGATGAAATGATCAACAAAATCGTCATGGGAATCGAGCCGGTCAGCAAATATGAAGAAGGCGTGGAGACTCTGAAGCGCATGGGGATCGAAGAAGCGATTGGGATTATGCAGGATGCTCTGGACCAGTACAATCAGAAAAAGTAGCGAAGGAGTAGGAATATGGAGAATCCGGTTACACCCATCGACGTTCGGGGCGGGATATTCCGCACTTCCAGACTTCAGGCTATCAAAAAAGATTTCGCCAAACGCAAGCTCATTTATTTCATGCTTTTACCCGTGGTCGCATTTTATGTTGTTTTTCATTATTGGCCGATGTACGGTGCGATTATCGCATTCAAGAACTTCAGCCCTGCCCGAGGAATTCTCGGAAGCGAATGGGTAGGATACCAGAACTTTCAGGACTTTTTCCGAAGCTACTATTTTTTTCGAGTGTTGCGCAATACATTTCTGATCAGCATATACGAGCTCATATTCGGGTTCCCGGCGCCGATCCTGCTAGCGCTGCTGCTGAACGAGTTGCGGAACAAATGGTACAAAAGGGTCGTTCAGACCGTCACCTATTTGCCTCACTTTATATCTCTTATGGTCATTTGCGGAGTTGTGACCGATTTTCTGGCCAAGGATGGCGTCATCAATGACGCGATCGCTTTTTTTGGCGGATCGCGGGAATCTTTTTTACTGCTGCCTCAATGGTTTCGTACGATCTTTGTCAGCACCAGCATCTGGCAGCAAGTCGGCTGGGGCAGCATCATCTATCTTGCGGCGTTGTCCGGAATCGATCAGCAGCTGTACGAGGCGGCACGAATGGACGGAGCGGGACGATTCCGGCAAATATGGCATATTACCATTCCCGGAATCGCTCCGACGATTATGATCTTGCTCATTCTGCAGACCGGCCACATGATGAATGTCGGCTTCGAGAAAATTATTTTGTTATACAATCCGAATACGTTTGAAACGGCTGACGTGATTTCCTCATTCGTCTACCGCAAAGGACTGCTGGAGATGAATTACGGCTATAGCGCAGCTGTCGGTCTGTTTAATTCGCTTATCAATTTCACGCTGCTGATCTTGGCCAATTGGGCAAGCAAGATGGCCAAACAAACAAGTCTGTGGTAGGAGGTGAACGTAGTGGCAATTAGAAGAACATGGGGAGAGAAATGGTTTGACGGGGTCAATATCGCTGTTTTGTTCGTGTTAATGGCGGCTACCTTATACCCGCTGATTTATGTCGCTTTTGCTTCCGTCAGCGATCCCTCGCTTTTCGTTCGACATTCCGGATTGCTGCTCTATCCGCAAGGCTTTACAATAGAGGCATACAAGCTTGTTTTGAATAACCCGATGATTTACATTAGCTATCTCAATACGCTTCTCTATGTTGTGGCGGGCACTGTTCTGAATTTGGCAATGACGATCCTCGGAGCTTATGCCTTGTCCCGAAAAGATCTCTATTGGAAAAATGCCATTACGCTTGTTATCGTCTTCACAATGTTCTTTAGCGGCGGGTTGATTCCGCTCTATTTTACCGTAATGGACCTCGGATTGCTGAACAACCGGCTGGCCTTACTATTGCCAGTCGCGATCAATACGATGAATCTGATTATTATGAGGACCTCGTTTCTCTCGATCCCGGTCGATCTGGAGGAGTCGGCGACGATTGATGGTGCAAACGATTTCACGATACTACAACGGGTTATTCTGCCGCTGTCGGGTCCGATCATCGCGGTAATGATTCTGTATTATGGCGTCGCCCACTGGAACTCTTGGTTCAATGCCATGATCTTTCTAAGGGATCGGGAGCTGTATCCCTTGCAATTGATTTTGAGAGAGATCCTGTTGTCGAACAGCACGGATACGATGATGACGGACGTATCCTCCGTTAACAAGACGCCGGTCGGAGAAACGATCAAATATGCGACGATTATCGTTGCCACGATTCCGATTTTGTTTGTTTATCCGTTTCTCCAGCGCTATTTTGTCAAAGGCGTGATGATCGGTGCACTGAAGGGGTAGACGGTCGGGAATCGGATTTTATAGGAAAGGAATGGAATCGTACATGAACTTGATCTATATAAACACCCACGACACGGGCCGTTATATCGAGCCTTATGGACATCGTGTCGCAACTCCCAACTTGATGAGGCTGGCAGCGGAGAGCGCCTTGTTTCGCCAAGCGTATTGCGCCGGGCCAACCTGTTCTCCGAGCCGTGCGGCTTTGCTGACGGGCTTGGCGCCCCATTCCTGCGGAATGACCGGGCTGGTGCATAGAGGCTTCCGACTTCGGGACAGCGATCGCCATTTGGCGAATTTTCTGAAGCGGAACGGCTATGATACCGCGTTGAGCGGGATACAGCACGAGGCAGCGGACGCCGCCGATCTGGGCTACCAAACGTTGCTGAACGCGCAGTCCGTCAAGGATCCGGCTATGCGGGATTACGCCAATGCCCTGGAAGCCGCCGAATTTATCAAGAGGAAGCACGACAAACCTTTCTTTCTGTCGTTCGGCATGTTCAATACACACCGTCCGTTCCCGCCCGCTTCTCCGAAGCATCGGCCGGCGTATATTCTTCCGCCGTCGCCGCTTGCGGATACAGAGATCAATCGCGGCGACATGGCGGGTTACCATACTTCGATCGATATCGTGGATCAATGCGTCGGCATCGTCATGGAGGCGATCGAGGCGTCCGGATGCGCCGGGGAGACCGTCGTTGTTTTCACGACCGATCACGGCATCGCGTTTCCCTACATGAAAGGAACGCTTTATGATACGGGGATCGGCGTCGCCCTCATGATCCGATACCCGGGCAATCCGATGCGGGGCCTGGCGACGGATGCGCTGGTCTCGCAAATCGACCTGTTTCCGACGATCTGCGAGTTGGCTGGTCTGGCGCCCCCAGATGGGCTGCAGGGGCGCTCGCTGCTGCCGATTTTGACAGGAGCCGCCGAGCAGGTCAATGCGTTTATTTTCGCGGAGACGAACTATCACGCTGCTTACGAGCCGATGCGCTGCATACGGAACGCAAGATACAAGCTGATCCGCTATTACGGCGAGCGGGATGGATGGGTTTGGGCCAATATGGATGATTCGGACAGCAAAAAGGCGATTATCGAAGGCTCGGATCTTCCGCAGGCCCGCCCGCAGTGGCAATTGTTTGACCTTCTGACAGATGCGCCGGAACGAGTCAACTTGGCGTACGATCCCCGGTATGCCGACATATTGTCCGATCTCTCGCGGGAATTGGAACTATGGATGAAGAGAACGGACGATCCGTTGCTGTCGGGACCTGTTCCCCGGCCGGAAGGGGCGAGGCTCAATAAGCCGTCGGCCCTCAGCCCGAGCGATGCGGATTATGAATAATTGAGCTTTTGTTAGTGCGCACTACGGATACCGCAATCGATTCGATAAACTGAATTCGCGTAAGCCCTGAAAGAAAGGATGAAGCTTGCGCTTGAGAAGTATCGCAGCAAACTTAGGGATCTGATCGATACGCAAACGCTCGTCGGTCATGAGGGTGTTCCAAGAAGCCGTAAAGGCTCTTGGCACACCCTTCTTTTTTAGGCAAAATAATGCCCTTCTTCGAGATCGGCGATCAGTCCGGGCTGCTTCGGTTCCCAGCCCAGAAGCTCCCGCGTTGCCCGACTCGCTTGCGCCGTGTTGTACAGGCTGGTGATGTCGAAGGCCGCAATAGGGCCAAGAAAGCCGAAATGGTCGGCAGCTTCTTCCGATGTGATGCTGACCGCCGGCACGTTCAATTGCCGTCCGATCACCGAGGCGATCTCGCGGAGCGGAATGCCTTCATCGCCGGCGCCAAGCAGCCGTGAGCCCGCCGGGGCGGATTCCAGCGCCAGACGGTATAGAACCGCCGCATCCAGGCGGTGAACCGCCGGCCAGCGGTTCGTTCCTTCGCCGATATAGGCGGCGAAGCCCTTCGCCCGGGCGATGTTGATCATCATGGGCACAAAGCCCCTATCGCCTTCTCCGTGCACAGACGGTGCAAGAGAGACGATCGATGCCCGAACGCCCCGTTCTGCCGTTGCGAGCACGGCATGATCCACGGCATGTCCATTGGCATGAGCCGTGGTAATGAACGGTTTTCCGGAGCCCTCAAGCGCCGCTCCCATGACTTCGACGGCCCGTAAATCCAGAGCCAGCGCACCTTCAAAGTCGGAAAAATCGTTGGTGAACGCCAGATGAATCACGCCGTCCGCAGCCGCCGCGCCGCTGCGCAGCGTATCGAGATCGTCCAGCGTGCCGTAGAGCGCTTCGGCTCCCGCCGCCTTTAAACCCGCCGCTTTCTCTTCCGAACGGCAAAGTCCCGTCACCGTATGCCCCGCGCCGATCAGTTCCCGGACGACCGCGGAACCGACATACCCTGTTGCTCCTGTAACCAAAACATGCATGATGACATCCTCCTTCAAGAGTTGACTGCTTGAACAGGTTAAGCATAAACTATGAAGTGAACTTTATGGCAAGCGGTCCAAAGGAGAAATAATGATGAAAATTCAGGAGCTGGCGGACAAGATGGGATTAACGATCCATACGATCCGCTTTTATGAAAAGGAGGGCTTGCTGGACGATCGGCATGTCCGGCGAGAAAGCAACAATTACCGCAACTATTCGGAAGAGGCTGTCGAGCGGTTGAAGCTTATCAAGAAGTTCCAATCCATCGGCTGTTCGTTGGCCGAGCTGAAGGAAGTTCTGCAGGAACACGACGCCAATGCGCGCACCAACCAGCAGATTATAGATTGGATTCAGGCCAAGAAAAAGGAGATCGAAAGCAAGAAGGAAGAATATGACCAAATGTTGGACACCCTAAACAAGATGCTGGAGTATCGGACTCTGCTCATGGACGATCCGCAAACAGCTCAGGAGATGCTAAAGACTTGGCATGCCGGCTCCTCCGTTTGAGTATCCAGTCTGCTGAAGCTTTCCGTTCGTTCCCGTTCGCACCTCTTTTTCGGAGCATCGGGATCACTCATAATACACGGCGTCGTAAGGAAACTCCAGCTTTTTGGCCCGATAATCCTTCGGCGTCATCGCCATGTATTCGCGAAAGACTTTGCCGAAGTAGCTTGGACTGTCGAAGCCGCATCGCTTGCCGACCTCGTGAACGGGCAGATCCGTCGCTCGCAGCAGGGCGAGGGCGGCTTCCACCCTCCGGTCACGCAGATAGGCCAGGGGCGAGGTACGCTCCGACTTCTGGAACAGCCGGCACAAGTAGTGCTTGTTGACGCCGGTCTGCTTCGCGATCGCGTCCAGCGTAAGGGGCGAGGCGTAATGCTCCTTCAAATACTTCTTGGCCTTATCCAGGATCGAGCTGGAGCTGGCGCTCATCTCCTTGCCGACCTCGCGGCTCGATTGCACCAAGGTCAACATCCATTCATACACCAGGCCGGACAGCCGGTACTTGTCGGTCACCTTCTCTTCGGCGATCATCCGCAGCAGCTCCCAGAAATGAGCGATTAAAGGGGAGTCCGCTCCCCGGCGAATGACGGGGCCTTCCCGTTCCGTTACGAGGTCCCAGATCCGGTTCGCTTCGTGTCCCCTCAGATTCAGCCAGATGATCTCCCACGGCTGTTCCGATCCCGCGTAATAGTAACGGTGCCGGCTCGGAACCTTGGCCAGAAACCCCGTGCCCGGCGGAAGGGCGAAGCTGTGCTGGTCAACCTCGATATACCCTTGTCCGCTCAGCGTATATTGAAAGATGACATGGCCGACATCCGGGCGATCGTCGCCGGCGAAGCTGTACTCGGGGCTGACGATCGCCTGCCAGCCGATGGAGTCGAGCGTCAGGATCGATCGGTCGTCGTTGCGAAAGGCGTAGGCCGCGGGCTTGAGCATATCGGGTTCTCCTATTGAGAAAAGTCAATTTTATTATAGTATAGGGCACAACTTTAAGATTGTCCTCCCCTCTCCCGAACGGTAAGATCGAGGTAGACAAAGGAGTGTTAGCGAATGACTAAGCACAACAGGGAGATCCGCCTGCTGCCCGGGGAGTATTGGTGGGGAGGGCGCGCCGCGGACGGGAAAAGCATGCCTTACGGCCTGTCGCCGTTCGGAGCGGACCTGGCGGCAAGCAATGAAAACAATCAGGCCTGTCCTTTGCTCCTCTCGAGCAAGGGACGTTATGTTTGGTGCGAGGAGCCGTTTTCCTTTCGCTTCGAAGACGGCGTTCTGACGGTGAGCGGCGAGGGGGGAGATTTGGTTTTCGGCGAAGGCCATGGGACGCTGCGCGAGGCGTTTCGTTACGTATCCCGCACGTTTTTTCCGCCGGTGCCGATTCTGCCGGAAGAGCTGCTGTTCTCGGCTCCCCAATACAATCTTTGGATCGAGCTTCTCTACGAGCCTACGCAGGAGAAGGTTTTGGCGTACGCCAAGCGCGTGCTGGCCCACGGGATGCCGCCGGGCGTCATCATGATCGACGACAATTGGCACGAGCCTTACGGCAACTGGCGCTTCCATTCGGGGCGCTTCCCCGACCCGAAGCGGATGGTCGAGGAGCTTCATGCGATGGGCTTCCAGGTCATGCTCTGGGTCTGCCCTTTTATCAGTCCGGATTCCATGGCTTTCCGCAAGCTGGAGCCGGAAGGGCTGCTCCTTCAGGATCGCGAGGGCAAGACGGCGATTCGCAAATGGTGGAACGGACACAGCGCCGTTCTGGACTGCACCAACCCGAAGGCCGTCGAGTGGATTCACGGGCAGCTGGACGCCCTGCAGGCCGAGTACGGCATTGACGGCTTCAAGCTGGACGCCGGCGACCTCGAGTTCTACGAACCAGACGATCGAAGCCATGCGCCGGCGACCCGCAACGGGCACTGCGAGGCGTGGGCCAAGGTCGGGCTGAAATATCGGCTGAACGAATATCGCGCCTGCTGGAAGCTCGCCGGACAGCCTCTCGTCCAGAGGCTGAAGGATAAGAGGCACGAATGGCAGGGCAACGGTCTCGACTCCGTCATTCCGGACGGATTGGCGCAAGGACTGCTCGGCTACGCGTATACGTGTCCCGATATGATCGGCGGCGGGGAATACTCGAGCTTCGCGACCGGCCGCTTGGATGCGGAGCTGTTCGTTCGTTACGCCCAGTGCTCGGCCCTGTTCCCCATGATGCAGTTCTCCGCCGCGCCATGGCGGGTGCTGAACGAGGAGCACCTGCGCTATTGCGTGGAAGCGGCCCGGCTGCATGCCCGAATCGGATCGGAGATCGTGGAGCTGGCGAGACAGGCAACCGTCTCCGGAGAGCCGATCCTTCGCCACATGGCTTACGAATTCCCGGAGGAAGGCTTGGAGACCGTTCAGGATCAATTCATGCTGGGCGGCTCGCTGCTCGTCGCCCCGGTCGTCGAGAAAGGGGCGAGAGCCCGCAAGGTGGCATTCCCTGCGGGTACTTGGGAGGGGGACGACGGCAGCGTCGTGGCCGGACCGGCGATTCGGGAGATCGACGTGCCGCTCGGAAGGCTTCCTTACTATCGCAAGTTACCGATCTAAAGCGGGACTTAAAGCAAAGGGATTGTCCAACGGTTATCAACCGTAAGGACAATCCCTTATCTTTTAGCAACGATCATTCCCTATCGATAGCAGGCTTTGCTATTCGTAATGTCAAATAAGTTCGCCAAGCCCGGGCGCAACCTATTTAACGTTTGCGCAGCAGAACGACGGCACCGTCGCTCGGCGCCAGCGTGCATCTTGGAACCGCACCGGGCAGCACTTCGCCGTACAGGCACTCTTCGAACGTCCAAGCGTCTGCCAGCCGCAGATCCAGGACCGTCTCGCTCTCCGCATGATTCACCAGGACGGCGAGACGGGAGCTCCGGTCCCGGTCGTGCTCGGTCATCCCGACGAGAGGGTGCTTCACGCGAATCGCCCGTTCGGATAGGGCACGTTCGGCGAACGCCTCATAAACCGTCCAATAAGGGAAGGCATCCGGCCGATAGCAAGCTTCCGGACGGCGGATCAGCTCGAGCTCGAGCGGCACCGAGAGGAAGAAGATGCGCCCTTGCCCGAAATTCGCCACCGTAAACACCGGATTCCCGTCCTTTTCCGTTGCCAGAACCCGGGCGCGGACGGCCCGCACCTCGAGCTTGAACGAGGCTTCGGCTACCGGAAAACCGCCGGCGGCGCATTCGCTTTCCCCCGCAAGCATTGTCACGACGGTCTCCCCCGAGCGTCGGCCGCGTCCCCTGACTTCCAGCCCCGTCGCCCGCTCGAACTCCAGCAGGTACCCGTCGTCGACGGACACGTAAAGATCCGCTCCGCCGCTCACTCGCTCCAGCAACTCCAGCCACCGGAGCTTGGGAATTCCCCTCGTGCCGCTGACGCAGGGAAGCATGTACAGCTTCGCGTCCGGCAGCGGCTGATCCTCGAAGCGATAGATCAGATCGAACCCCGCCTGCTTGGCCAGCATGAATGAGCCGAAAGCGACGGGCCAATGCTCCTGCGACGAGCCTACGATGCAGACCGCTTCCGTCCGGCGGGGAGGCAGCGTCGGCAGGCCCGCGAATACGCGGCGCAGCCGATCCATCTCGCGAAGCGTCGGCTTGGCCCGTCCTTGCTCGGTCACGAGTCCGAGCTCTCCTTCGCACGCATTCGAATCGTAAGGCGCATGGGGAAGCTGCATCTGGTCGAACGCGCACCACCACAGCAGCCCGTGGCATCCGTGCGCCCATAGGCTGAGCATGCTCCCGCGAAGGAACGCGGCGGCTTCCGCCTCCCCGGACACCATCGGTCCCATCGTGCCGATCTCTTCCGCGAAGCACGGTTTTCCTCCGATTTGCCCGTAATACAAGTTCTCCGCCGTCGCGTGAAGCTGGGGGCGGATCGTCGTGATCGGATCGTAATCGGCATAAGGCGTCCAATAGGGGTAAGGATGGGTCGTCAAAATATCCGTAAGCTCCCCTTGATCCTGCATCCGCCAATTCCCCGTCGGCGACAAGCCGTGCATGCCGGAGATGAGCGGCCTTCCGGGGTCCGCGGACTTGATCGCGCCCGACAGAGCCGAAGTCCATACGAACGCCTCCGAGCTGGAGCGAACCGGTCCCATCGCGTTGCACTCGTTGCCGAGATCCCAGGCGACGATGGCGGGGTGATCCTTCGTCGCGCGGACGAAGCCGTTCACGAACCGCACCTGCCACTGGATCGCCTGGGGGTCCGTCAGCACGTTGCGGCCCTGAAGGGCCGGCGGCACGAAAAGCCTCCCGCTCATCCAGCCGGTGACGAGACCGACGATCAGCTGCAGCCCTTGCCGGCGAGCGATATCCGCGAACTCCCGGAACTTGCCCATCGCCTCTTGAGATAGCCCGGCGCGCCCCATCTCGTCATCCGGAAGCCGGCGCTCTCCCAGACGGATATCCATCTCATGGCCGTGCCCGCCGTACAAGGTCGCGATCGGCTGGAAATCCGGCCACAGCGGAAAGACCCGCAGCACTTCCAAGCCCTGCTCCGACAGCAGTTGCAAGTCCCGTTCGACCACGTCCGGCCGCCAATCCGACCACATCGCCGTTCCGGCATGAGAAGCCCAATAATTGCACCCGACGAAGAACGAGTCCTGACCGGGCCACAACGAATTCGTTTTCATTTTCCCCGCCTCCTTGTTCTTCTTCACCCTATCCGAAACCGCAAGGGGAGGCTATAATGGGGGTGCGAAAAAGTATAACGAATCTATGGCGGGGGTGTCGTCCGTGTTCGAGACGGGAAGCGTACAGCCTTATTTCGAGAACAACAAAAACCGGGCGGGCGGCTTCGAATATCCGTTCTACGCGGCGGAGGTCGACGCCGGATCGCTAGGTTACGAGGTCGGTTCCCATTGGCACTACCACATGGAGATGCTTTACTTCGCCGAGGGAACGGCGGACGTGCTCGCGGGATCCCGGACGATCCGGGCGGAGGAAGGGGATCTGATCCTCATCGCGCCTTGCTGCGTGCATGCCGTTACGGTCGCTCCCGGCCAGATTTCCCGGCATCGCGTCATCAGCCTGGAGCCCGACTTGCTGTCGCCGATGCCCGCCTTGTTTACGAACGTCAAATACATGCTCCCGTATTCGGCCGACGCCTCCATTCACTTCCATGCGAATCTCCTCCGGGCATGCGGACTTGGCGACCTTCCCCGGCAGACGGAGGAGCTGCTCATGGAATACAAGCGCAAGCAATCTGCATTCGAACTGACCGTGACCTCGGCCATCTATCGGCTGCTCGCCCGCCTCGTCCGCGCCATGCCGGAGCTGGGGATGGCCGGCGACGAATCCGCGTCCGGACAAGAGAAGGACCGTCTCCGGCTCCGGGAGACGCTCGCTTATATCGACGAGCACAGCCACGAGCCGCTCACGGCATCCCGGATGGCGCGCCTCAGCTTGATGAGTTACAGCCATTTCGCCGCCAGCTTCAAACGAATGACGCGCGCTCCTTTTTCCTCGTACCTGCAATTCGTGCGCGTTCGCAAAGCGGAACGGCTGCTGCTCGACCCGGCTCTCAGCATCACGCAGATCGCGCTTGAGACAGGCTTTAACGACTCCAGCTACTTCATCAAGCATTTCCGCCGCATCCGCGGAATGACCCCTCTTCAATACCGCAAAATGGTGCTGAAATAACCCTCCGTCGCCTCGCGATCTGTACTTTCGCGGGCCACTCCCTATAGTTACAACCGTTGACCAAAGCCGCCGCGGCGCCCGAGAATGAAGCCAGCGGCGTTTTTTTCTGCGACAAAACCCCACAAAGAAGGACAGGTGAATCTCCGTGGCATCGACCGATTTTCGAACCCGCTGCCTGCATTCGCTGGTCAAAGTGTTTGCAGACGAGGAGCTGGCGGCGCAAGCTTATGCACGCGGCACATCGCTCGGCAACGAAGCTTTTTCATTTCAAGTCGCGTACCGGTCGGAATGGCTCAGAAGAGGCATCCGCGCCGAGGCGGATTCCCCCGTGGCCGATCGGATCTCGCTTCGGAGCGTGGGCCTTGTGCCTTCGGATTTCCCCGCGCGCGACGATCACGACGACGACATTCTGCGGACGGCGCCGGGATTGTATCCGGATCCGCTGCTCCCCTTGGACGGGATCGACGGGCTCCATGCGCCGCCGAACCAATGGCGGTCTGTCTGGGTGACGGTCGATCCCGGGGAGCGGCCGCTGCCTGCGGGCGTTTATCCGATCCGGATCGGCTTCTTCTCGGAAGAAGGTGAAGCGTTGGGGGACGCCGCGTTCGAGCTGGAAGTCATCCCCGCATTGCTGCCGGAGCAGAAGCTGCTGCATTACGAATGGCTTCATTTCGACTGTTTGGCCACTTACTACCGCGTGCCCGTGTTCAGCGAACGGCACTGGGAGCTGCTGGAGAATTACGTAAGGGAGGCCGTCCGGTACGGCATCAACACGTTTCTGACGCCGATCGTGACGCCGCCGCTCGATACCGCGATCGGCGGGGAGCGGCCGACGGTGCAGCTCGTGGACATCGAGAAGGCCGGCGACGGTTACCGCTTCGGCTTCGACAAGCTGCAGCGCTGGGTCGACCTTTGCAACCGGTGCGGCGCGAGTCGCTTCGAATTTTCCCACTTGTTCACGCAGTGGGGGGCCAAGCATGCGCCCAAAATCATCGCCAAAGAGAATGGGGTGGAGAAGCGCATTTTCGGCTGGGAGACCGATGCGACGGGAGAGGAATATCGCACCTTCCTGGACCGGTTCCTTCCCGAGCTGAACCGCTTCATCCGGGAGAACGGCTTGGAGCGGCGGTCGATCTTCCACGTCTCTGACGAACCGGAGCCGCACGATTTCGAGGCATACCGTCAGGCCAAGGAGATCATCGCCCGCCATCTCGAAGGCTATCCGATCATGGACGCGCTGTCGGACTATCAATTCTACGAGACCGGACTGGTCGAGCGCCCGATCCCCTCCAGCGACCACATCGGCCCGTTCCTGGACAACGAGGTTCCGGATTTGTGGACGTACTACTGCAACGCCCAGCAGCGGAAGGTGGCGAACCGCATGTTCAGCATGCCTTCGCGCCGCGGCCGGGTCATCGGGCTTCAGCTGTACAAGTTCGGGCTGGCAGGCTTCGCGCATTGGGGCTACAACTTCTGGTACACCCGGTACGCGACCCGGCCGATCGATCCGTACCGGGTGACGGACGCCGGCATGGGGTTTCCTTCGGGAGACTCGCATCTGGTGTACCCGGGTGAAGACGGGCATCCCGTCGGCTCGATCCGTCTGGAGACGCTGCGCGAGGCGCTGCAGGATCTGCGGGCGCTTCAACTGTACGAGAGCTTCGCCGGCAAAGAGGCGGCCGTCGCGCTGCTCGAAGATGGGCTGGAGCAGCCGATCACCTTCGCGGATTATCCTCGCGACGACGAGTGGTTCCTGTCGTTCCGCGAACGGCTGAACCGCGGGCTGCTTCAATGGGTTGCGCCGAAACAATAGGCATTCACGATTGAAGCCCCCGTTCCGTCGCGGAATCGGGGGCTTGCCGCTCGGCCGGCGCCGTCCTGCCGTCCTCCTGTTTCGGGCGAATCCGACAACGTCGTTGATCGCGGGTGCGTTTCGTTGGATTCGGGACTTACTTGGGCCGCGGACCGGCTTTTATAATGAGGATGAATTCGGCATCATCGCACGCCGGCGGTTTCGGGGACCGCCAGTATCGCTGGAAACGGGTCTATGCAAGCGGTTCGGCAATCATTTCTGAAAGTCTATTTTAGAAAAGGAGAGTGTCGATGATGAACATGGCTTGGAACGCGAACGCAAAACGTATTTCCCTGAAAAACCGCTTGCTCGGAGCAACGCTCGTCGCATCGCTCATCGCTTCGTTTACGATGTTCGGTCCCGAGCGGGCGCACGCCAGCCAGGTGCAAATCGCATGCGCCAACGCGAGCACGGACGCCGCCACGATCAACGCCGCCATCGGCGGCAGCAACGTCGGCGACGAGATTGTCTTCAAGGGAACCTGCCTCATCAACCAGGTCATCAAATTGAAGCCGGACCGGTCGTACCGCGGCGAGAGCCGCACCGGCACGGTGCTCAAGCAGGCGAACAACGCCAACCTGGTCGGCATTCTCGTGTCGGAAGGCTTCGTGAACAACACGACCCAGACCGATACGCCGGTGTCCGTCCGCCAGCTCACGATCGACGGCAACAAGGCGAACAATACGACGGCCGCGACGTCCGGCATCATCCTGCGCTCGTGGGAGAGCGTCGTCAAGGACGTGTATGTTACCGGAATGAAGGGCAACGGCATCCGCGTCACGAACCAGAGCGCCAACGGAACCGAGATCACGAATACGCAGGTGAACGGGCAGATCGTCGGGAACTTCATCGAGGATTCCGGCCAATACGGCGTATTCATCGAGGATTCGGGCAACTCCGTCACCGACTGGCAGCTGACCGATAACTGGATCGCCGAGTCCGGCGTCGACGGCATCCATATGGACAATGCCGCCGGCTGGTACGTCGAGCGCAACCACATTTACGGCGTCCCGCAAAACGCGATCTACGCAAATCGGATGTACGGAACGTCGATCTCCGACAACTACATCGAAGGCTTCGGCGAAGGGTCCGCTTCCGGCACGTATTACGGCATTCAGGGCACCGTGCAGGCCGACGTCGCTTCTACGATCGCGAACAACCGGGTGTTCCGGCTTGGAACGACCGGCAACGCGGGCTCCACGTTCCGCTTCATCGGCCTGACGGCGGTGAACTACGACGGCAAGGGCGTCGTCAACGTCAACGGCAACTCGGTCCGCGGGCAAGCTTCAGCCAAGGATATCGGCCTGTACTACGCAGGGTCTTCGTCGGCGAGAACGCTGCTCGTGCTGTCGACCGACAACCTGGTGACGGACGTCGGCACGGCCAAGACGCTCGGCTCCAACGCAACGGCCGCTGCCGGCAACTGACCAGCCTTAGCCGGCAACGGGCAGCGGCCTCCGATGTGCGCGACAGGAGGGCTGGCCTGAAGCCCCGGCCTCGGCGCTTGACCGCTTGACAGACCCTTTCCGGCGATACTGGGAGGACCCGACTCCCGCCGCCGCCTCGCAACCGAATCGGGCGCCGGAAGCCGCCGCCGCCGGCGCCCGCGAAACATCTCCCGGAGGTTCCTATGAAAGCTAGATGGCTCAAGCAGTGGGATTTGCAGCTGATGGTCGTCCCGGCGCTCCTCTTCGTTCTTCTTTTCAGCTACGTGCCGATGTGGGGGATCGTCCTCTCGTTTCAGCAGTACAACTTGTTCAAAGGAGTGTTCCACAGTCCGTGGGTGGGGCTGGACAACTTTAAGCTGTTCTTCAACGCGCCGGAGTTCTGGCAGCTCATGCGCAACACGGTCGCGATCAGCCTGCTGAAGTTCGTCACCGCGTTTCCCGCGCCGATCGTCCTGGCGCTGCTGCTGAACGAGATCCGCAGCATGGCGTTCAAGCGGTTCGTCCAGACCGTGACCTACCTGCCGCATTTTATGTCCTGGGTCATCGTGGCCACGTTCGTCACTTCGCTGCTCTCGGTGGACAACGGCAGCCTCAACATTTTGCTGCAGAAGCTGCATGCGATCGGGGATCCGGTGAACTGGCTGTCGATCCCCGAATACTTCTGGGCGATCATCGTCTCCGTCGGCGTCTGGAAAGAAATCGGCTTCGCCGCGATCGTCTACCTGGCGGCCATCGCCGGCGTCGATCCCGCCCTGTACGAGTCGGCTTCGATGGACGGAGCCAGCCGGCTGCGGCAGATGTTCGCGATCACGATTCCGTGCATCTCCCCGGTCATTGTCATCTTCCTGATTCTGGCGATCGGCAGCATCCTCAACGCGGGATTCGAAGATTTGCTGCTGCTCGGCAAAAATCCGGTGCTCGGCAGCGTCGCGAACGTGATCGACACCTACGTGTACCGGATGGGGCTCAAGGAAGCCCAGCGCTACTCCTACGCTACGGCAGCCGGCCTGTTCCAGGCGGTCGTCAACGTCATCCTGCTTGTCGTCGCCAACCGGACGGCCCGCCGCTTCGGACACAGTCTATGGTAACGGCGGATCACCCGGAGAGGAGTGGGAATCGGTCATGCGGTTAAGCCGAACGGAACGCACGGTGCAGGTCGTCATCTACGTGCTGCTCACGCTGCTTGCTTTCTTGACGCTGTATCCGTTCTGGAATTCGCTCGTCATCTCTTTCAACCTGGGCTCGGATACGTCGCTGGGCGGAATTACGTTCTGGCCGAGGGCGTTCACCTGGGAAAATTACGAAGTCGTGCTGCGGGATCATCGGATCGCTCAGGCGTTCGTCGTCTCGGTCGCGAGGACGGTCGCGGGTACGGCGCTGTCGATCCTGGCGACCGCGGTCTTCTCGTACGGAATGTCGAAAACGGAGCTCGCCGGCCGCAAATATTACATGATTTTCTGTATCGTCACGCTCTACTTTAACGGCGGTTTGATTCCTTACTTCCTGCTCATTCACGGGCTTGGCATGATGAATACGTTCTGGGTGCTGATCGTGCCCGGCGCGATCAGCATCTGGAATATGATCATCTTCCGGACCTTCTTCAAAGAGATGCCTGCGGGACTGGAGGAATCGGCGAAGATCGACGGCTGCGGCCACTTCGGGACGTTTTTCCGGATCGTGCTGCCGCTGTCCGGCCCCGTCATCGCTTCGCTGTCTCTTTTCGTAGCGGTCAATCTATGGAACGACTGGTTTACCGCCACGCTGTTCATCAACAATCCGAAGCTCGTTCCGATCCAATCGCTGCTTCAGGAGATCATGAACGCCAACACGGTCACGGAGCAGCTCCGGTCGCAGGGCGGGTCGAACTTTCTGGACAAAATTTTTCAAGCCCGGACCGTCACCACGAAGTCGCTGACCATGGCGACGATGATGGTGACGACCCTTCCGATCATCGCCGTTTATCCGTTCGTGCAGAGGCATTTCGTCAAAGGCGTTCTCGTCGGTTCCCTCAAAGGGTAACTGCGTTCGCATATGGAATCTTCCGTGGGGGGTTGAATTTCACGAATGAACAAGCGCAAATGGTTCTCGATTCTGTTCGGCTTGACCCTGATCGTCGGCGCCTCCGGCTGCTCCGGCTCGAACTCCGGCGGGAATGCGTCTCCGTCCTCGTCCGGCACGGCGCCCGCTTCTCCGTCCGCATCGCCTTCTTCGTCGGCTTCCTCTTCGGCCTCCGGCAGTCCATCGGCATCCGCCGACGCCGAGCCGCTCAAGTACACGATCTATCCGAATTACGATTGGTGGACGATGCAAGCGTGGGGCGACGATCCGATCTCCAAGTGGATCCAGGACAACAAGAAGGTGACGATCGAGCCGATCTCCTCCGGCGGGGCGGCGGCCACGAAGCTGAACACGATGGAAGTGTCGGGCAGCTTGCCCGACGTCATCATTCTCGAACGCAAGGACGTGCCGCGCTTCGTCGAGAACGGCCAATTGGTCGCGTTGGACTCGTATCTGGACAAATACCCGAACGCCAAGGCGGCGATCGGCGAGAAGACGCTGGGCTTGCTGCGCGCCAAGGACGGCCATATCTACATGCTGCCGAACTGGTTCGCCACGAAGCCGACGAACAACGCGGGCTGGGTCGTGAACATGAAGATCTACACGGCGCTCGGCTCGCCGAAGCTGGAGACGTTCGACGACCTGGAGGCGTATCTGAAGCTCGTCAAAGAGAAGTATCCGGACGTCGTGCCGCTGGAGGTCGGCTTCCAGGGCGACGGCATCGATACGCTGATCTATGCGGGCATGGCCGAAGACCATCCTTCGTTTTATGCGAACGACTCGATGTTCGTCTATCCGGACGGGGACCAGCTGAAGCCGGTGTTGGAGGACCCGGCTCTGAAGGAAGCATGGCAGTTCGCGGCGCGTCTGTTCCGGGAGAAGCTCATTACGCAGGACGCGTTTACCCAGACAAACGATCAATACTTGGAAAAGGTGAATGCCGGCCGGGTGGCCGTCTACGCGACCGGCAGCGCCGGACCGGACGGCGAGCAGGCGCTTCGGCTGCTGAAGGCCAAGGACCCGACGTTCGACTATAAAGTGATCTGGCCGCTGCACAAGGAAGGGCTCGATCCGAACAAGATCTGGCCGGGCAACTGGAACTCGCTCGGCTGGAACGCAATCGTCATTACCCAAAAAGCGAAGGACCCGGAGCGGATTTTCGCCTTTTACGACTGGCTCGTCTCGCAGGAAGGACAGACGGTGACGTTCTTCGGCCCGAAGGGACTGTTGTGGGACGATCTGACGCCGGACGGGGTTCCGATTCCGAACGAGTACTCGAAGACGATCTCGCCCGACGCGCTGGAGAAGATCCATCCCGGCCAATGGACGGACCTGTTCGGCAACTCGGCGTTGGTCGACCGGATCAAGACGGCGCAGGAGGAGCTGAAGCCCGCCGACCAGCAGAGCTGGCTCGTGCGCAGCCAGCAGGACGTGCTCTGGAAAACGTCGATGAACGTAGACCCGTTCGTGAACAGCGACCCGGATCCGAATTCGCCGGCGGGCATTGCCTCGACGCAGATGATCGAGTTTTTCAAGCAGACGTTCGCCAAGGCGATCTACGCGAAGGATGACGCGGAAGTGGTCTCGATCATGGAGAAGGCCGACGCCGACTCGAACAAATTCGGCTTCGACAAGTACGTCCGGTTCAAAAACGACAAATGGCACGAAAACTTGCAGAAAATAAACGGAAATTCATAGAAGCGGGAAGACAAGGGTATATACTCGGCTATATACCCGTTGTCTTTTTCTGCTATCGGAGGGGGATGCGCATGTATCAAGTGCTGCTTGTCGACGACGACCGGATGGACCTTGAAGGCCTCGTTCGGCTCATTCCGTGGGAGAGCTTGGGCATGGCCGTATGCGGCACCGCCTCCAACGCATACGATGCGCTGGATCTGGCCGAAGGCCGTCCGGTGGACCTTCTCGTGTCGGACATCAAGATGCCGGCGATGACCGGGCTGGAGCTGGCGGAGCGGCTCGCGAGCTTCCATCCGGGCGCGCGGTTTCTGTTCGTCAGCGCCTACGAGGATTTCCATTATGCCAAGCAGGCGATCGCCATTCATGCAAGCGGTTACGTGACGAAGCCCTACGATAACCGCGAGCTGGTGTCCGCGCTGGAGCGGGTGCGCGCCGACCTGGACAAGGAGCGGAAGCGCAAGCCGATGCTGGTCGCGGATGCCGTCCGGGAATGGCTGGAAGGCGAGAGAGAGGCGGAGGCGTTCGAGGGGGCGCTGCGCGAATACGGCCTTGCTCTGGGCGCGCGAGCCCCGGCGGTCGGCATCGCCGAGATCGACGATCCGTGGCGGATCCATGCCGATCCGGAGCATCCCTATCATGGCCGGATCGGGGAAGCGGTCCGGCTGATCGTCCGGATGTGCGGGGAAGCCGGGTACCCGCTCGCTTGTCCGCTCGGCGACCATCGAGTCGCCGTCATCCTGGACAAGCCGGAAGGCGCGGCCCGCATGGAGGAGCTGGTCACGGCGGTGGGCGCCCGCGAGCCGTTCACGATCACGGTCGGAATCGGCCGGCCGGGCGCGGGCGGCGATGTGCGCGAATCGTACCGGCAGGCGAGCGAAGCGCTGTCCTGCAAGCTGTTCTACGGCAAGAACCGCACGATTGAGACGGCGCCGGCCCGCCGGCACGAGCACCGGACGAACGCCGCGGATTTGGACGGCTTGTTCGAGCAGCTGTTCGTCGCGGCCGCCGGCTACGATCTGCCGCGCATCGAGGACGGCGTCGAAGCGCTGTTCCGCTATGCCGCCTTGTTGAACGGCAAAATCAAAGCGAACCATTTCGCCATGTTCGTGCTGTCCAAGATGGACGCGCATCTGGGCACGTTGAACGTCGGGCTGCTCGAGCTGCCGGAAGCCGACTGGCAGTCGTTCGACGAGCTGGCCCGGCTGGAGACGCTGGACGAGATGCGGATGTGGTTCCGCCGCCGGATGCTCGAAGTGTCCGAGCTGCTGCAGGAGCGCAAGACGAAGAAGGGAAGAAGGCTGATCGAGGAAGTGGAAGCGTTCGTGCGCGGCCGGCTCGCGGATCGGCTGACGCTGCGGGACGTGGCGGACCGGTTCGCCTTCTCTCCGAACTATTTCGGCCACCTGTTCAAAGAGGAGACGGGCGAAAAATTTACCGATTACGTCACCCGGCTTCGGATCGAGAAAGCGAAGGAGCTGCTCGGGGACCCGAAGCTGAGAGTGTTTGAGGTGGCCCATCAGGTCGGATTCAAGAAGATCGCCCATTTCAGCGTGCAGTTCAAGCAGGTCTACGGGCTCAGCCCGGGCGACTACCGCAAACAAAGCTGACGGAGGCGGGGGACGGATGCAGCGGAACCGGACATACGGCAACCGGATGACTTTTCAATACAAGCTGTTCCTCACGTATTCGCTTGTCGTGCTGCTGCCTGTCGTCGTGCTCGGCACGTTGGCTTATCGCTTCTCCCTGGACGCGGTGCGCCAAAGAACCGACCAGTACATCGCCGGCACGGCCAGCCAGATGGTCGACAATATCGGATATCAGCTGGATGCGATCGGCCGGATGTCCGACCAGATTTTTTTCGACGAATCGATCCAGCAGGCGCTTCGCCTGAGCGAGGCGGGCTGGGACATGCAGCAGGCGGCGACGATGACGGTGTTTCCGAAGCTGGACGCGGTGATGAAGATCGCTCCGGGCAACGCGGCGCTGGAGCTGTATCTCCGAAACGAGAAGTTTCCCGAGCTGTATTACGACCATAGCAAGACGAAGCCGCTGGACCGGGGCAAAATTTACGAGGTGTACCATTTCAGCCGTTTGCGGCAGTCCGAATGGTATTCCGGCGTTCAGAGCGCGCTGGCGACTTACAATCCCTCGTGGAGGCAGGTCGGAGAAGACGCGGCCGAGCACAGCGTCTCGCTGCTCCGGCCGTTGACCGACCTGAACAGCCATGAACCGATCGGCTTGTTGCGCATCCGCGCGGAGATGAAGGACGTCTTCCAGTCGCTTCTGCTCCGAAAGTTCGGGGTGCAGGGCTATTTGTTCGTGAAGGATGCCGAGGGCCGGATTCTGTACGGCAGCGATCCGAACCGGCAGCCGGTCTTCCGCTGGACGGAGCCGGAAGGCGCCTACTATACGATGGAGAGTCCCATCCCCGGCACGGATTGGAAGCTGGCTGTCAAAATCCCCTATGCCGAGCTGCGCAAGGAAAGCGTCTACGTCCGCAACGTGACCATTCTCGCCTGCTTCGGCTGTCTGCTGCTTCTGCTGCTGATCAATTACGCCGTATCCGGCTACTTCTCCAAGCGGATCCGCAAGATCGTGTCCTTCCTCGGCGTGCTCAAGGACGGCGAATGGTCGCGCCGCTTCCGCTACTCCGGGCAGGACGAATTCGGCTATATCGCATCGGCGCTGAACGAGATGGCGGAGAATATCGACGACCTCATCCGCAAAGTGTACGTGGCCGGCCTGGAGAAGAAGGAAGCGGAGCTGCGGGTGCTGCAATCGCAGATCAACCCGCATCTGCTGTACAACGCGCTCTCTTCGATCACCAAGATGGCGAAGCTGAACCGGAACGAGGATATTCACGACATGGCGCTCGGGCTGGCGAAGTTCTACCGGCTTACGCTGAACGAGGGCAAGGACATCATCGCCATCGACCGGGAGATCGAGCAGATCAAAGCCTACATCGACATCCAGCGCATTCGCCACGGCGACCGGTTCTCGGTCAGCTACGACCTGGACCCGTCGGCGCTCGGCCGCAAGACGATCAAGCTCATCCTGCAGCCGTTCGTCGAGAACGCGTTCGAGCATGCTCTGTTCCGGGGCCGCCTGAATATCCGAATCGCCGTCCGGAGAGAGGGAGAGCGGATCGTCTTCCGCGTCATCGACGACGGCGCCGGCATCGCGCCCGAGACGCTCTCCCAGATCATGGGGGAAGGCGAGGTGCGTCCCGGCTACGGGATCCGCAACGTAGACGAACGCATCAAGCTGCAGTTCGGAGACGAGTACGGCGTGACGATCGCGAGCCGGCCGGGCATCGGCACCGGCGTGCGCATCCTGATTCCGGCCGCCGTTCCATAATGGCGACGGTCATCTTCTAAATTCCGCTCGCCGTTCCATAATTGCAACGGTCATCTTCTATATTCCGCCCCGTTTCGTCCCTCGGCGGCTCGCAGCATAATGGATACATGAGGGGGGAGGAATCCGAGTGTACCGCAAGCTGCGAGCCCAATACCAACTGCTGATCATGTCCATTCCATTCATGGCCGTTCTCGTCCTGTTCAGCTACGTGCCGCTGTGGGGCTGGATCATGGCCTTCCAGAATTATTCGCTCAGCCACGGCATTACCGGCAGTCCGTTCAGCGGGTTCAACCACTTCGCGGATCTGTTCCGGGACGACCGATTTTACCTCGTGCTGCGCAACACGCTGGTCATGAGCGGCATGAGCCTCGCCACCGATTTCGTCGGCGCGATCGGATTGGCGTTGCTGCTCAACGAGGTGCGCCTGCGTTTCTTCAAGCGTACGGTGCAGACGATCACCTACATCCCGCACTTCGTCTCCTGGGTCGTCATGGCGAATATCGTGCTGGGCAGCCTGTCGCCGGACGGCGGCATCGTCAACGAAGTGCTGATGCGGCTGGGGATCGTCCACGAACCGATCATGTTCATGTCCAAAGGGTCGTGGTTCTGGGCCATTCACACGCTGGCGGGTCTATGGAAAGAGTTGGGCTGGAGCACGATCATTTATCTGGCCGTCATCGCGGGCCTCAACGCCGAAATGTACGAGGCGGCGGAGGTGGACGGAGCGGGAAGGCTCCAGAAAATGTGGCACATTTCCGTCCCCGGCCTCATGCCGACGGCCGTTCTGCTGCTGATCCTCGCGACCGGGAACCTGATCAACACCGGCTACGAATCCCAGTTCCTGCTCGGGAACGGACTGAACATCGATTACTCGCAAGTGCTCGACCTGTACGCGCTGGACTATTCCTTCAGCATCGGCGACTACTCCTACGGGGTGGCCATCAGCGTCTTCAAATCGGCGGTCAGCATCCTGCTCGTTCTCGGAGTGAACCAAGCGGCCCGAAGGCTCGGCGGCTTCAAGGCGTTTTAAAGGCTTGGTCCATTTCTGTCAGGATGGCTTAACGACACGGCGTACCGCTAACGTCTTCCCGTCTTCCACGCCGCACATTAGCCAACGGGCCTTTTCCGATGAGTAAGTCACAAAAAACCTGCAAAAATGCAGCTTTTGACTTGCGAGAGTGGCGATATGGCGATAAAACCTGCAAAAGTGCAGGTTTTGGATGGTCGAACGACCGAATTGCCAGTTTGAAGCGGGAAAAAGATGCATAATCGCAGGTTTTTGCTCCTAAAGGCCACTCATGCCCCCAAAAAACTGCACAAATGCAGGCTTTTGAGAAAACGGCTGTGTTTGAAGGCGAGGCTTGACGATAATATCACGGGCATAGAGTCCGGCGGCGATATCGTCGCCCTGCGTATGCCTTCCCACGTTTTTAGCCTTGCAGAAAGAGGTGCTGCCCGAATGAATCGCAATTACGGCGTCGGGGACTACGCGTTCCAGGTCGTCAACTACGGCTTCCTGCTCCTGTTCGGCTGCTTGACGCTGTACCCGTTCCTTAACTTGCTGGCGATTTCGCTGAACGACTCGGTCGATTCGGTGCGCGGAGGCATTTACCTGCTTCCCCGGGTGTTCACGCTGACGAATTACAAAGTCATTTTCCAAACGGACAATCTCGTATCGGCCACCTTCGTGTCGCTCGCCCGGACGCTGCTCGGCACGTTCCTGTCGGTGCTGTTCACCGCCATGCTCGCGTACACGATCAGCCGCAAGGAGTTCGTGCTGCGCAAAGCGCTGAACATGGTCCTCATCCTGAGCATGTACGTGAACGGAGGGCTCATTCCCTACTATTTGCTAATCAAAGACCTTCATCTGACCAACTCGTTCTGGGTGTACATCATTCCGGGTCTGATCGGCGCGTTCAACGTCATCATCATCCGCAGCTATTTCGAGCAGCTGCCCGAAGGGCTGGCCGAATCCGCCCGTATCGACGGAGCGAGCGACTTCCAGGTGCTGTTCCGGATCCTGCTGCCGGTCAGCATGCCGGTCATCGCCACGATCACGCTGTTCGTGTCCGTCGGCCATTGGAATTCGTGGTTCGACAACTACTTGTTCAACAGCAAACAAAGCTTGTCCACGCTCCAATACGAGCTGATGAAGATTCTGCTCAAATCGGTGCAGCAGGTGTCCACCGACGCCGCCCGCTCGGGCAAAGTCGACAAGGCGATGGTGAACGCCGTGACGCCCCAGTCGATCCGGGCCAGCATGACGATGGTCGTGACCGTGCCGATCCTGTTCGTCTATCCGTTCATGCAGCGGTATTTTATCAAGGGGATTACGGTCGGCGCCATGAAAGAGTAGACGGCGGCGAGCGAGGCAAATCCGATATCACCCGGGCCTCCGCCCGATGATATAATCAGGACATAGGGGGAAATAGGAACATGAGGAAAACGTTCATCCCGTGGTTATCCGCCTTATTCGTTCTCGCCCTGCTGCTATCGGGCTGCTCCGGCAATAGCGACGAGCCGGCGGCATCCGGCTCAGACGGAAGCGGAAGCGCTTCCGGGCCGTCAGGTTCGGCCTCGGCTTCGGGGGAAGCATCCAAGGCCGCGAACCTCGATCCGGTCAAAATCTCGATCAACAGCATCGACCCGAAGTTCTCGCCGGATAACGACGTGGCGCAGCAAATCGCCAAGGAGACGGGCGTCACGCTCGATCTTCAATACGTCGTCGGCGACCTGACCCAGAAGCTCGACCTGTGGCTGGCCGGCGGCGATTATCCGGAGATCGTCGTCATGCACCCGAAGGAAGTCGGCAAGTATATCGACGCCGGAGCGGTCATTCCGCTGGAGGATTTGATCGACCAATACGGTCCGAACATCAAGAAGGCGTTCGGCAAGTATTACAACCTGCTGAAGGCGTCGGACGGCCATATTTACGAGCTTCCCGCCCCTTATTTGACGGAGGAGACGCCGGCCGACTGGGAAGCCCCTTGGGCGGTTCAGTACGACGTGCTCAAGGAAGCGGGCTATCCGGAGATCAAGACGCTCGACCAATTGTTCGACGTTCTCAAAGCCTATTACGAGAAGCATCCCACGATCGACGGCAAGCCGACGATTCCGTGGTCCGGCGTCGGCGGGGCCGACCATCCGGACTGGGACTTGAACAATCCGGCCTTTCAGGCGGCGGGCCGGCCGGACAACTCCTGGTTCCTCATCGACGACCAGAACAACGTGACGCTGAACATCCTCTCGGATTATCAGAAGCGTTACTACCAGTTTCTCAACAAGCTCTATTTGAACGATATGCTCGACAAGGAATTTTTCACGATGAACTACGACGAAGCCGAGGCCAAAGCGGCCCAGGGCCGCACGCTCGCCGGCAGCCTTCCGGCCTGGTTCCTGAAGTACCCCGAGCAGTCGCTGCGGACGCAGGGCAAGGCGGACCGCCAATTCGCGAACATCGAGCTGCTGTTCGACGAGAATTCGCCGGATCACTCGAATACGATGACGCCGATCAACTCCAACAACAACTGGCATATCACCAAGAACGCCAAGGACCCGGCCCGCATCATCCAGTACGTCAATTTCCTGCTGTCCGACGAAGGGCAGAAGCTGATCAACTGGGGGATCGAAGGCAAGCATTACGACGTGACGAACGGCAAGCGCGTCGTCAACGCGGAGTGGAAGGCGAAGACGGAAGCCGATCCCGAATACATTTTCAAGAACGGACCTTCCGGCCCTTATTACTGGTTCACCTACGGCGACGGCGCCAAATTGTCGGACGGCGATTACGCCACCCCGAACACGAAGGACTACTGGGCGTCGACCTATGACCCCACGACGAAGGAACTGCTGGCGAAGTACGGCAAGGAGGTGTTTTCCGAGTTCATGCCGCCCGTCGAGCGGGTTCCCGCCTGGATCTGGCAGCTGGCGGAGCCGACCGAAGGCCGCGCCGAGTTCAAGAGAGTGCAGCAGGTGTTCAAGAAGGATGCGCCGAAGATCGTCTATTCCAAGACGCCCGAGGATTTCGAGAAGAATTGGAACAGCTACGTGGAGGAAGTGAAAAAAGCGGGATCGGCCAAGGTCGAAGCCGCGTACGACAAGCTGTGGAAGGGATATATCGCGCAATACGATCAGACGATGGGCCTTCAATAACCGCGTGCCTCGCCCTCTTAAGTGAGGCGCGGGGCCGCTTTACGCTTCGACGCCGGGGGAGAGAGTCGCCGTGAGCATCCGCACGAGATGGTTTATCGCGAATTTGCTGGCCGTTCTGTTTCTGCTGGGCACTTTGACGTTTACGATGACGATTTACAGCAGGGATTCGATCTATCAGAAAATCCGGGAGAACTCGCGGTACTCCGTCTCGCAGCTCGCGCTGAACGTCGACCACCTCATGCAGTCCTATGAGCAGATCATGGACTTCCTGTACACGAACAACAACCTGCAGGAGCGGCTGCTGGCGCAATACGATTCCTTTCCCGAGGCGGAACAGATGTACTTCGAGACGGTCGACCCGTTGCTACAGTCCGTCAGAGGCTCGCAGCAGATCTCGAACCTGATTTTCTATACGGAAAATCCGCTGTTCGAGTTCGCCGGTTTTTTCCCGATCGACGACGAGGTACGGAGCTCCGACTGGTACGTTGCCTTTCGCTCGAATCCGGCCATGGCCAAGATCTGGTGGCCGCCTCTGAAGGACACGTTCCGGAACGAGGGGTTCCTTCGCCTGACGCAGCGGCTCAACAACCTCAATCCGGACGCGGAGCTGTACGTCACGATGGACCTGAACGCCCGGCTGTTCGACAACCTGATCGCGAACGAGAACAAGCGGCACCGCTACATCGTCGCGCTGCCTTCCGGGGGCGTGCTTCTGGACAGCCAGCAGTCCGATATTTTCGGCCGGAACCTGCGGGATTACGGCTTCTACGGCAAGCTGGGCGACGCGGATTCCGGCAGCGTGAAAGTAACGGACGAGACGGGCTCCTATCTGCTCATCTACCAGACGCTCGGCGGACGGAGCAGCGTTCGCGGGACCAAGGTCATCTCGCTTATTCCCGAGGAAGAATTGCTCACGAACGCGAACGAAATCCGGCGCATCGCGCTGCTGCTGTTCGGAGCGGCGGTCGTGCTGTCGATCGCGATCGTCTACTTTCTGTCGCGAGGCATGACGAAGCGGCTGATGAAGCTGGCGAGCGGCATGAGGAGCATCAACACCGAGCAGCTGCGTCCGATCGCGAACATCAAGGGCAACGACGAGATCAGCGCGCTCGGCCGGATTTTCAACGGACTGATCGACCGCATCGACCGGCTGATCCGGGACGTCTACCAATCGGAGATCAACCGGAGGGAGCTGGAGCTGCGCACCAAGGAGTCGGAGCTGTACGCCCTGCAGACGCAGATCAACCCGCATTACCTGTTCAACACGCTGACGGCCATCCGCGGCAGCCTGTTGGAGAACGGCGACAAGGAAAACGCGGAAATGATCAAGCTGCTCGCCATGTCGTTCCGCCGGGTGCTCGGCAAAAGCGGCCAAACGATCCGGCTCCAGGAGGAACTGGAGACGGTGGACATGTATTTGCGGATTCAGCGCTTCCGCTTCGGCGACCGGCTGCTCTACGATATTCGGGTTCCGGAAGATTTCCACCGTTGCGCGGTGCCCCGGCTCGCGCTGCAGACGCTCGTCGAGAATGCGATCGTCCATGCGCTGGAACGGAACGAGAAGCCGACGACGATCGAGATTCGGGCCGAGTCGGCCGATTCCGATACGATTCGGATCGATGTGGAGGACAACGGCCCCGGCATGGCGAAGGAGGCGCTGGCCGAGATCCGGCGCGGGCTGGACGAAGCGGCTCCGTCGGGGGAGAAGCATATCGGGCTGCGCAACATTCATCAGCGGCTGCGGCATTCGTTCGGACCGCCGTTCGGGCTGGAGCTCGCCAGCGAAGAGGGAGCCGGTACGCGGGTCTCGATGCTGCTGCCTTCCGCCGGGAAGGCGACCGACGCCGAAGGAGGTGGAACGCTTGGATAAGGTGCTGATCGTCGATGACGAGCCGGGCGCGCTGAAGGCGCTCAAATACTTGCTGGATTGGGAGTCGTACGGGTTCGAGGTGGCGGGGGAAGCGGCGAACGGACGCGAAGCGCTCGATCGGCTGGCCGAAGACGAGTTCTCGCTGATCGTCACGGACATTCGGATGCCGGGAATCGACGGCTTGGAGCTGATCCGCCGCGTCCGCGAGCTTTCGGGCATTCCGATTCTCGTCATGAGCGGCTTCGAGGAGTTCGAATACGTCAAAGCGTGTCTCAAGTTCGGTATCAAGGATTATTTGCTCAAGCCGGTCGCCGAGGAGGATTTGGGCCGGCTTCTGCAGGACGTGCGTGAAGATTTGAACCGGGTGCGCAAGCTGAACCGGCAGCTGTACCACGGAATGAAGGCGATGCGGGATCAAGTGCTGCGCCAATGGGCGAGCGGGGCGATGCGGACGCAGGACGCGGAGGAACGGTTCCGGCTGACGGAGCTGCCGCTCGATCCGTCGCGCCACGCCGCCTGCTGCCTGCTCGTCGAGATGGACTTCATGGACGAGACCGACGTTTTCCTGACGGACGGCACGATTCAGGTGCTGCGTTTCGCGGTGCGCAATATTATGGAAGAAATCGTCGGCGACGGCGGCTGCGTGTTCGAGCTGACGGATCAGCGGTTCGGCATCCTGCTCTATGAAGAGAGAGACCGCCTGACGGCGGAAGACGTGCTCTCTGTCGCGGACGGGGTGCAGGTTCATGTGACGCGATACGCGAAAGTATCGGTCACGATTGGCATCGGCGATATCGTATGGCCCGCCTCTTCGATCCCCAGATCATTCGCCGTCGCGGAGAAAATGCTGGACCGGAAGTTTTTTGCCGGCGGGAACGCGGTGATCTGGAAAGCCACGTTCGATGAAGAGACGCCGGGCGAAGGGACGCGCGAGCTTCAGCCGCTGCTGGATGCGGTTGCCTGCGCGGACGAGAAGCAGGTTCATCTGCTGCTCAAGCGGCAGATGGAGCGTTTCGCGGCGGGAGGCGCCAGGCCGGCCCAAGTCCGATCTTATATGCTGGAGCTGTTCGTGAACTTGTTCCACCTGCTGATGAAGGAAGGCGTTCGGGCGGAAAGCTTGTTCCGGGATGGCGGGGGCAGCCTGGCCGCGCTCGAAGCAAAAACGATCTCTCAACTGTTCGCTTATGCGCAGACGAAGTGCACGGAAGCGATCGCGCTAAGGGCGGCGTCGCAATCGCCTCAGCCGGTGACGACGGTGGAAGCGATCAAGCGGATCGTGGACGCGGAGTACGGCTCCGGCACGATCAGCCTCAAAGCGATCTCCGAGCAAATTTACATGAACCCGGCTTATCTGGGGCAGCTGTTCAAGTCGGCCGAAGGCATGTCCTTCAACGATTATCTGCTCCGCGTGCGGATGGAGAAAGCGAAGGAGCTGCTGCGAAAGACGGACAAGAAAGTGCTCGAGGTGGCCATGGACGTCGGGTATCGCGAGCTCAACTGGTTCTACAAGAAGTTCAAGGAGTATACCGGCGTCAGCACGAGCGAGTTCCGCGCGGTCAAATAGCGTTGACGGGCGGCCTATTTCGTTGATTCGGGCACTGGCGGAATGCGGTAGGGTCTTGAGAAGATAGGATGGGGAAGCGCCGGATTGCCGGAGGTTCGCGACAGGATGAGGAAGCGCAAGTTTTCCGGGATGTTACGGACCGAATTCGAGATTCGTCGGCGCGGTACCCGCTGCCGGCCGGATTCGATCTAGTAAGGACGGAACGTAAAGAATGTCAGGCAGGAGGTGCCGAGTTGAAGAACGAAGCTACGTTCGATTTGGCGGATGCCCGCCTTTACACGCCCGGGGCGGTGTTGGAGCGGGGAGTGCTGCAAGTTCGCGGAGGGCGCATTGCGGCGGCGGTGCCGCTTCAGGAATGGGAGAGAAACCGCGACGAGTCGGTGCCCGTTCACGATGCGGCGGGGGCGAACGCGATTCCCGGTTTCGTGGACGTGCATGTGCATGGAGGCGGCGGGTACGACTTCATGACCGGGAATAACGGGAGCTTGGAAGAGATCTGCCTGTTTCACGCTTCGAAGGGAACGACCGCCTTGCTGGCGACGACCGTCACCGCGGAGCATGAGGAGCTGAAGGTGGCGGTGCGCATGATCGTCCGGGCGATGAAGCGCGGCAATCGCGGGACGGAAGTCGCCGGGATTCACCTCGAAGGGCCGTATCTCAATCCGATTCGCGCCGGCGCCCAGAATCCGGCTCATATTCGGCTGGCCGACCCGGACGAGATCCGGGACTATTGGGTGCTGTCGGAGGGCACCGTTCGGCTGGTTACGCTGGCGCCGGAACGGGAAGGCGGCATGGAGGCGCTGCGCTTTTTCCGGGAGCGGGGAGTAACCGTGTCGATCGGGCATTCCGACGCGACGCTGGAGGAGACCCGCGCAGCCGTGTCCGCGGGAGCTTCCCACATCACCCACCTGTTCAACGGCATGCGGCCGTTTCATCACCGCGAGCCGGGTTTAGCGGGGGCCGCGCTCATGCTGCCCGAGCTGGCGGTGGAGATGATCTGCGACGGCATTCATATTCATCCCGACGCCGTTCGTTACGTATGGGGGACGAAGCGGCGGGACCGCATCGTTCTGATAACCGATTGCATGGGGCCTGCGGGCAAGCCGGACGGCCATTATTCGTTTGACGGCATGGCGGCGGCGATGCGCGGCGGCGTCCTGCACCTGGTGAACGAGGACGGAACGGAAGGCAGCTTGGCCGGCAGCACGCTGACGATGGATCGGTCGCTTCGCAACGTAATGAGCTGGACGGGAGCCAGCCTGGAGGAAGTGCTTCCCGCGCTGACGATCCATCCCGCCCGGCAAGCGGGGCTTGCGGACCGCAAAGGCTCGCTGGAGCCCGGCAAGGACGCGGATTTCGTCCTGCTGGACGACAGCTGCAAGGTTCAGCAGACATGGGTAAGAGGCATACGGGCGTAAGATGGCCTGCGGGGCGGCGGGAGTTGCCGAGGCGGAACGTCGCTCTGGTCGGAACGGTCTTCATAAAGAGGAGGAATCGCATTGACGCAAGTCGTGTTCTTGTTCGATACGGAGGATTACACGGCGCCTTTCTCCGATGACGCCATCCTGCGGCTGGCCGAACTGCTTCGCAGTGAAGGCATCCGCGGCAGCTTCAACATCGTCGGCGAGCTGGCACGCGTGCTCGAGGAGCGGGGGCGGACGGACATCGTCGCCGCTCTGAAGCATCACGAGGTCAATTATCATACGTACCGCCATTCCTGGCACCCGACCATCGCCGAGTACGGAGACGACGAGTCGTGGGAGCGTCCTTACGAGAGATTCCTGGCCGAGGAAAAGGAAGGCTCGGCGATCGTGCGCCGCGTGTTCGGCGTGGGCGAGCTGCCGGCCTACGTGCCGCCCGGCAATAACATTAGCGCGCAATCGCTTTTTGCGGCCGCGAAGCTGGGAATGTCCGTCGTCGGCGGTTCACTTTTCAAAGAGACCGGCGGGAAAGCGGTCTGGTTCTGCAACGGGCTTCAGCTCGAATGCAACGAGTACCTGGACGATCTGCTGCTGAGGGACGGCATCGAAGAGGCGAAGCGCCGCCTTCCGCTCTGGAAGTCCTGGGACCGTCTCGTGATGTGCTGCCATCCGAATCTGGTTCATTACGAGAAGTTCTGGGACGCGGTGAACATGAAGGGCGGCAACCTGGTCCCGTGGGGGGAATGGAAGTTCGCGGATCGGCGGACGGATGAGGCGATCGAGCGCTTTTTCGCGGATTTGACGGAATTGCTCCGGCTGCTGAAGACCGACGGCGGATTCGAGTTCACGGTCTGCCGCGACATCTTGCTGCAGCATGGAGGAACGGCGGAGCGCGCCCTTGACCGCGAGTCGCTGGTTGGAATGCTCGGTAGGCTGGGGGATCGCTTTTTCTACGGCGAGAGCGAAGGTGTCAGCTATTCGCTGGCCGATCTGTTCAAGGCCGCCGTCCACTACCTGTGCGAAAGGGAGGACGTTTATCGCACGGAAAGCCTGATCGGGCCGATTCACGAGCCGCAGGGCATCTCGGGCAAGCTGACGATCGACGCCGACACGCTGCGCCGTACGGCGGCGGAGCTGGCGGACGAGGATACGATCCCGCACCGCATTCCGCTAGGCGTATCCATGGGCGCTGACGGTGCAAGCGTTGCCGGCGAAGACGTTGCCGGTGCAAGCGGCGCAGGTAAAGGCGTTGCCGGGGTCGAGCCGCTGTTCATCGGCCCCGGCGATTTCCTCAGGGCGGCGGCGCAGGTCCTGTCCGGTGCTGCGGTCGCGGTCGTCGAACCGGGGCCGCAGTTGCCCGACACGTCGGACTTTTATTGCTTCGACGATTTTCGCTTGGCCGGAACGTGGATCTATTCGGACGATTTCAAAGATGAATGGGTGACGCGCAGGCTGAGGTGGCAATCCTGGACGATCCGGAGCGCATAGACGCAGGTGAATATCGGCGCAAAAGCGGTATCGGCCCCGCAACCGAACAGCCGTTCAGCCGTGTGAGACGTCCCGATAACCGAATTCTCGGTTATCTCAGCTCGTTCGACTGGTTGAGACGGCTCGATAACCGAATTTCTCGGTTATCTCCGCCAGTTCGACCGGTTGTGACGTCCCGATAACCGAATTTCTCGGCTATCTCAGCTCGTTCGACCGGTTGAGACGGCCCGATAACCGATTTAATCGGTTATCTCAGCTCGTTCGGCCGGTTGAGACGGCTCGGTAACCGAATTTCTCGGTTATCTCCGCCAGTTCGACTGGCAGAGGCGACCGGATTCACCGGACTTTAAAGGAGGAGAACCTATGCGATTCAAAGACGTGTTCTCCATGATCGGCCAGTTCAAGCGGACTCGCACGGGGATCGGCCGCTAGCTAGCTTGCGGGAGCGGGTCATCGGAAAGGAAGTGGGGAGCAGGATAGGTGTGTATATGCCGAGCGGGTCGGCGAAGCTGGAAGGGGCAGGACCGGATTGAGTATGCCGAACGGGTCGGCGGAACGGGAGTGGGGGCCGGGCAACCAAACTGCAAGCTCGCCGCGTGAATCGGGGGGGGTTGAACCGGCCGCATGCCCGCCGGGCGGACTTGCGGGGGAGTGGAGCATAGGCCCTAAGCACGGAACGCCGTTACAACAACCGCGTTCCCGCGTCGGAGAACGCCTTGCGCGTGGCCGGATCCAGTCCGGAATCCGTCAGAAGCGCGGTTACGGCGGAGAGGCCGCTGATGAGGAACACCGAGTCGCGGTTCCACTTCGAGCGGTCCGCCACGACATACGTCTCGAACGAGTGGCGCATCATGACCCGGTTCGTATGCGCCTCCAGCTCGTCGAACGTGGTGATGCCCCGCGCGAGCGACACTCCGTCCGCTCCCACGAACGTTTTCTGAATCGTCAGCTCGCCCAGCGTCGCATCGGCCAGAGGGCCGGACAACTCGAAGCTCTGCGTCCGGATGACGCCGCCGGTGACGATGAGCTGAATTCCCGGCTTGCCTGCCAGCTCGAACGCGATATTGATCGCGTTGGTCACCACCGTCACCCGCTCGAACGGCCGCTGCTGAAGCGCCCGGGCGATCGCCATCGTCGTCGAGCCGCCCGTCAGCCCGATGACGTCTCCGTCGCGAATCAACGACAGCGCCTTGTCGGCCAGCTCTCTTTTTTCCTCCGGATTCAGGTCCATCTTGCTGTAAAAAGGAATTTCCGTCCTCACCGTCTCCAGAATGGCGCCGCCGAACGTCCGAATCAGCTTCTTCTCCTGCTCGAGCGTCTCCAGGTCGCGCCGGGCGGTCGCCTCGGATACGCCGAACTCCTCCATGATTCCGCTGACCGTCACGGCGCCGTTCTCGCGCAAGGTTTTTATGATCGCTTCGCGTCTTGAATCGGTTTTTCCGATGGCCGTTCATCCTCTCGTCTCGATATTTCGATTGTAACACAAAGAGAATCAATCGGTGATCCGATAGACGCGGGCGATCTCGGCGAAGGCGCGAACCTGCGCGGGATCGACTCTCCCGGCCGACGGCTGCAGCGCGTTGGAGGCGCCGCAGGCCGTGGCCAGCTTGAATAGATCGGCCTGCGGCAGGCCGCGGTGAAGCCCGACCGCAATGCCGGCCAGGAACGCGTCGCCGCAACCGACGGGGTTGACCGCCTGCATGGGAATCGCCTCGACGCGGTAGATGCCGTCGGCCATCCCGACGAGGGCGCCTTTGTCTCCCAGCGAGACGGCGACGCAGCGGATGCCTCCGCTGAGAAGTGCTGCGATGGCATCCGCGAGTCCATCCATGTGTCCGGCCCAGGCGGAAGAGCCCGTCAATTGGGCGACCTCTTCTTCATTCGGCTTGATCAAGTAGGGAGAAGCGGCCGCGCCATATTCGAGGGCGGGACCGCTTGTATCCAGGAGGACGGGCACATCAAACGGCTTCAGCCTCTCGATGATGTCCCGGTATATGTCCGTCTGCGCTCCCGCCGGGAGGCTGCCGGAGAGGACGATGACGGATGAAGCATCTGCCAACTCCTCCAGCATGCGCATCAGCCGGTCGTAATGCTCCGCCTCCGTCGCCAAGCCGGGCTCCAGCAGCTCCACCGACTCCCCGGAATCGGAGACGATGTTCAGGCAGACGCGGGACTCGCCTTCGGCATGGACGAACCGGTGGCAAATCCCCTGCTTCGCCAGCTCCTTCTCGATAAAATCGCCCGTGCTCCCGCCGACGATACCGGTTGCCGTCACTTCCTCGCCGAGCAGATGGGCGACGCTCGCGACGTTGATGCCTTTGCCGCCCGGCTGGGCGATCATGCGGGCGACCCGGTTCGCCTTGCCGGGGGTCAGCGCGGGAACGAAATATGTCTTGTCGATGGCGGCGTTCAGCGTCACGGTCGTGATCCGCTTGCCCGTCCTCCGCGCGTCCGTCATGCCAGATCCCCGGCTTTGCCCGCCGAACCGCACAGCCGGATTTTGGCCGCGGCCGCTTCGCGCAGCGCGTTTTTGGCACGGGTCATGTAGCTGCGCGGGTCGTTCTCGTCCGGGTTGCCGGCGAATACCGCTTTGATCGCGTCCGTGAAGACGATGCGCAGCTCGGTCGCCACGTTCATCTTCGCCATGCCGAGCGCGACGCATCGGCGGACCTGATCATCGGGGATGCCGGAGCCGCCGTGCAGCACGAGCGGTTCCGCCACCTTCGAGGCGATGCGGCCGATCCGGTCGAAATCGATATTCGGATCGCCCTTGTAGATGCCGTGCGCGGTGCCGATGGCCGGAGCCAGCGTCGGAACGCCCGTCAGCTCCACGAAGCGCGCGCATTCGTCGGGGTCCGCGAGCAGCGCGTCCCGCTCCTCGACGACGATGTCGTCCTCGACGCCGCCCACCCGTCCGAGCTCGGCCTCGACGTTCACGCCGGCGGCCCGCGCCACTTCGACCACCTTGGCGGTCTGCCGGACATTCTCCTCGAAGGGAGAATGGGACGCGTCGATCATTACCGAAGTATATCCTGCGCGGATGCAGCGGACGATGAGCTCGAAGTCCGTGCAGTGATCCAGGTGAAGCGCGATCGGGATCTGGCTGCGGTTCGCGGCTACGGTCGCCGCGGCGGCAAGGTAGTCCGGTCCGAGATGCTTGACCGTGCCGACCGTCGACTGGATGATGAGCGGCGAGCGCAATTCGTTCGCCGCTTCGACGACGGCTTGCAGCATTTCCAGCGTGTGGACGTTAAAAGCGGCCACGGCGTAACCGCCCGCCCGTGCAGCCTGAAGCATGGAAGCGGATGAGACCAAAGGCATAGGAATCCTCCTCGGGGGACGCGGTTATTGGATTCTGACGACTTGCGTCAGATTGCGGGGCTCGTCGGGATTGACGTTCTTCTTCATCGCCGTATAGTAGCCGATGAACTGCAGCAGCGGCAGCGCCAGCACGGCGCGGGCGTCGTCGCTCAGCTCCGTGCCTCCTGTCGCGAACGTGTAGTCTGCGAACGCCGTATCGGCGCCGGTTCCGGCCGTGACGACGAGCACTTTGGCGCCGTAGCCCTTCATTTCTTCCGCGACTTTCAACTCATAAGAGCGGGCTTGCTCGGAGAGGATCAAGACGACGAGGGAGCCGGGTTCGATAATCGACTTCGGCCCGTGCCGGAACTCCAGCGTGCCGAAGCTTTCCGTCCAGACGTTGGCCATTTCTTTGATTTTGAGGCATGCTTCCTGGGCAATGCCGGTGAACGGGCCCATCCCGAGATAAATGTAATTGCGGAACAAGTCATGACCGTTCACGATTCGCTTGGCGAGCGTGTCCGCGGCGGGCACGAGGGACGCTCCCGAGGCCAACGCCGCATCCATCTGCGCTACCCAGGCGGGCGAACCGGAGGCGGCCGCGATCGCGGCCTGCATGAGGAACGTCATGCTGCTGAACGATTTCGTCATCACCGTGCTCCGCTCCGCGCCCAGCGGAGACACGAGGCTCGGCGCCAGCCGCGCCAGCGAGCTGTCCGGATAGCAGGTAATGCCGCAGACGGTCCAATCCGGCAAGTCCAGAACCGACCGGACGGCCAGGACGACCTCGGACGATTCGCCGGACCGGGACACGCCGACCAGCAGTTTCGGTCCCGGCGAGGAGGCGTGCTCCCGGAACAGCAAAATCTCGGAAGAAGGAAGCGCATATGCGCTCCGGCCCAGCCATTTGCGGCAGGTAGCCGCCATAACTTGCGCTTGATAATAGGAAGAACCGGAGCCGATAAAAAAGATTTCGCGAAAGATTTCATTTTCCAAATAAGCGCGAACCCAGTCCCGCTGGCGCTCCAGCTGCTGCCGGGCGCCGGCCAGAGCCTCGTGCTGCTCCCGGATTTCCGGGTACGTCAGCGTGCCGTTCACCGTCATTTCCTCACACCTCTCGATTCGATTTGCCTTTTACTATAGCGCAGGTTTTTGATTTAAACAATCATTAATATGAATGAAACGGTCAAAATTTTGTTGCAATAGGATCGGACGATTTTTCCGTAGATTCGCTCTATAGCGGGGCAAAAGCAGCGTTTAACATGGGGGAAAGAAACGTTCTGCGGCTCGGGTCGAGCAAGGCGTCGGCGGGGGGAGAAGGGCTATGGGGAGCTATGCGTTCGGCTTCGACATCGGGGGGACGAATACGGAATGCGGTCTGGTCCGGGCGGACGGAACGGTGGTCTGGCGCAGCCGCGTCTCCACGGAGCCGCGTAAAGGGAACGAGCATGTCATGGCCCTGATCGCCGGGCAAGTCCGCCGATGTTTGCACGAAACGGGCATTCCGGCGACGGAAGTGTGCGGCAGCGGAATCGGTATGCCCGGACTGATCGAACCGCGAGCCGGCATCTCCATCCATTCCACTAATCTGTTTTTCCGCAACTACCCGGTAGCCGCGAGAATCCGGGAATTAACCGGGCTGCCGGCTTATGTCGAGAATGACGTACGGCTTTACGTCTATGGTGAGACGCGCTACGGCGCGGGAAGAAAATATCGGCACGTGCTAGGCCTGACGCTCGGCACCGGGCTGGCGGCGGCGCTGATCAACGACGGCCGCATCTACTTGGGGGACGGATTCCCCGGGGAGATCGGCCATATCCCCGTCGAAGGAATTCCTTATTCTTGCGGATGCGGGCTTCGCGGCTGCCTGGAGACGGCCGTGTCGGCGACCGGGATGGTTCGCCAGGCGATCGACGCCTTGCGGAGCGGAAGCTATAAGGACAGCGTTCTTCACGCTTGGGACTCCGATCTGTCGAAGCTGACGGCCAAAGACCTCTCGGATGCCTACGATCAGGGGGATGCGCTGGCCGCTGCGATCATGGACAGGACGGGAAGGCTGCTCGGGCGGACGTTGTCGTATCTGGTGCCGATGGTGAGCCCGGATTTAGTTCTGGCGGGAGGCGGAGCGGCAAAAGCGGGAGAACGGCTGCTCGGTCCGGCCCGCGAGGAGCTGTACGCGAACATCATGCCGGTGTACAGGGAAAGGGTTGTTTTCGCTATGGGGGAGTTGGGGGACGAAGCCGGCGTCCTCGGCTGCGCCACGTTGGCGTTCGATCGGACCTATGGGGCGCGGGTCGACAGTTCGGCCTGAGGAGATGTTCCGGAGGGAAACACACGCATAGGAAAAAGAAGCCGGCGAAATTCCCGTCATGAGACAGGTTTCGCCGGCTTCCGGTGTTTGGCAGGCCCGCTAATGCGCTTCTTGGCGAGCGCGCGGCGCAGCGGTATCGCCGCTCTCGGCTTTGAGCTGGGCGATTAGCTTGTCGCCTTCGACGTCCAGGTTCGGCAGGATGCGGTCCAGCCGCTTCGGCAGCCGCCACGCCCCGTTGCCGAAGATCGCCATGACGGCCGGAACGAGCGTCATCCGGATGAGGAAAGCGTCGATCAGGATGCCGACGGCGAGCGCGAAGCCGATCTGCTTGATCATGATGTCGTCGCCGAAGATGAAGCCGGCGAAGACGGACACCATGATGACGGCGGCGGCCACGACGACGCGGCTGGCCTGCTTGTATCCGTGTACGATGCTCTCCGTTCCGCGGTGCCCATGGACGTAAGACTCGCGCATCGAGCTGACCAGGAATACCTGATAGTCCATCGCCAGTCCGTAAAGGATGCCGGTGACGATGATCGGCATGAAGCTGAGCAGCGGCCCGCCGGTGTCGAAGCCGAAGACGGAATGGAGCCATCCCCATTGGAACACAGCCGTGGTGATCCCGAACGTGGCGAGGATGCTGAGCAGGAAGCCGACCGTCGCTTTGATCGGAACGATGATCGACCGGAACACGAGCAGAAGAATGATCAGCGACAGAATGACGATGATGCCGACGTACAGCGGGAATACTTCCGACAGCTTGGCCGACATATCGATGTTGACCGCGGTAATCCCGGTAACACCGAGGGTGACATGGTAATTCCGGGCGATGTCCGAATCGGGAGCGCGAAGGTCCTTGACCAGCTGCTTGGTCGCGGCGTCGTCCGGTCCCGTCCGCGGGACGAGGCTGATCAGTGCCATGTTGCCGGTCTTATTCAGACCCAGCGGCGAAACGGCCGCTACGTTGTTCTGCTTCTGAAGATCCTGAACGAGGCCGCCCAGCGTCTCGGAGGAGACCTTGCCGGAAGCGTCCTGCGGCTGGGCGACCAGAATGAGCGGGTTGTTGAACCCTTCTCCGAAACCGGCCGCGATCGCGTCGTAGCTTTGCCTTCCTGGCGTATCCAGGTTCGCCGTTCCGCCGGTCGGAATGCCCATGTTCATATCCGCGATCGGGATCGCCGCCACGCCGAGAACGGCGATGATGCCGACGATCACGAGCCAGCGGACTTTCACGACCCCGCGCGCCCAACGGTCTGCGAACCCGTGATTCGTTTCGGACGCAGGGCTCCGCTTCTTCCCGCGCGCCTTGGCCGAACAGATGCGTTCGCCGGTCAAGCCGAGCAGCGCCGGAAGCAAGGTCAGAGCCACGAGCACGTTCACGAGGACGGTCGCTGCGGCGACCACCGCCATCGTGGACAAAAATCCGATCCCGATGACCAGCATGCCGCACAGGGCGATGATAACGGTGAGCCCTGCGAAAAACACCGCGCTGCCCGCCGTTCCGACCGCCCGGCTCGCCGCTTCTCTCGCGCTCAGCCCTTGATCGAGAATCATGCGGCGTTGGCGGTTGACGATGAACAGCGAGTAGTCGATCCCGACGGCCAGCCCGACCATGAGCGCCAAAGCGGGCGTAATGCTGCTCATATGAATGAAGTTTGAGACCGCGAACGCTCCGACAACCCCGATGGCGACGCCAAGTAGGGCGATGAGCAGCGGCAGGCCCGCCGCGACGACCGAGCCGAGCGTCAACAACAGAACGACCGCGGCCACGACGATCCCGATGACCTCGGTCGGGCCGACCGTATACGAGAACGGCTTGAGCGTGTCGCTCGGCAATACGGTAATGCCGGTGCCTTCACCGGCCGCCGTAACGGCTTGAACCACGGTATCCGGAACATCCTTGGGCAGCTCCATCGTCTGCATGGTGAACTGGAACTGGAACAAGGCGACGCTGCCGTCAGAGGAGAGGGTAACCCCCGGCAGCGGCTGACCGTTGACCATCAGCACGCCGGCCGCGGCCGCTTGCTCCGTCTGCTGCGTTTGTTCCGTTTGACTCGCTTGCTCTGCCTGCCCCGTCTGCTGCGCGGTTGCGCCGCTGGCATCTCCGGAGGCCGACGCGCCCGCGGCAGCGGCCAAATCGGCGGGATTGATGACGTAATCCAGCTGATAGACATCGCCTACGGCTTTGCCGATCGCCGCGAGGCGCTCCGGCGTATCCAGGCGCTCTCCTTTGGGCGCCGTGAACACCACGCTCGCTTGCCCGCCGGAAGCTTCCGGGAGCTCCTTCGCCAGCATGTCGAGCACCTTCTGCGATTCCGTGCCTTCGATTTTCATCTCCGAACTGACGTGAATTCCGTTTACCCCGAGCAGGGCCAGGACGGCCCCGAGGATCACGATCCAGCTCACGATGAAGCGCCAGGGTTTGTCGTAAGCGGTTCTTCCCACTTTATACAAGAATGTTGGCATATCGGTGCCGTTGCTCCTTTGAGTGAATTAAGGCCGATCGAGCCGCTAGAATCCGTTGCGCAGATAGCCGAATATCGTGTCCAGATAATGCTCGAACGTCGTGGCGCCGGGGTGCTCGGCCGACGGCTGGCCCGGAAGAATCACATTCAGGCTGCCGTCGAGCAGCGGAAGCACGGCTCCGTATAACGCGCCGACGAGCAGATGGATGTATTCCTCGGGATAACGTCCGCGGGACAATTCGCGCATGATCTCCTGGGCATCCGACTGCAACCCGCGAAAAAGGCTCAACACATAAGGCTCGAGCGTCGGATGCCGCTTGGAAAAGGCAACGAGCTCGCGCATTCTGCGCAGCAATTCCGCCGTCAGCTGCATCTTCATCAATTGGTGCAGAATGTCGAGCGGCGAAGCGCTCTCCGGCAGGTTGGCAATCAGCTCCTCGGCTTCGTCGATCGCCTTGAACGTGACGGCCGCCGCCGCCACCGCTTCCTCCTTGCAGGAGAAGTGATTCGCGAACGTTCTTCTGGAATAGCCGGCCCGTTGAACCACGTCCTCGACGACGAAGCCGTCCAGTCCCCGTTCCCGCGCCAGCTCGAACGCCGCTTCGGCCAGCGCGTTCGCGGTCGCCTCTCTTTTGATATCGCGCAAGCTGTGTTTGGTCATTCGTTCAGCGCCTCCTGGATTAACCTTAGCATGAAGTTGCCCAATGTGCAATTATGCGCATTAGGCAATGAATTTACGATATTGTGACAAATCGCGGTTTCGCCCGTCAGGAGAGAGGCTGCGTACTTTGGCGAACCTGCGGCAGCGTCTTGAAACGGCCGAGGCCACCGACATCCGCGTGGACGGCGGAACGACCGCCAACGTGCAGCGTCTTGCGCGGCTGAACCAACCGTAAGATCAGAATATCGTCCATCAGAACCCGCATTTCGTTCATTGGTTTCCCTCTCCGGCATGATACAGTAAAGCTATTGAAGGCGTAAAAACGTCTGCGAGCTCATGCTGCGGAAAGGATAGGTTCGCCATGGAACAATCGAAGTCGCAGGCTGTCGTCCGAGCCTCCGAATACAGAGGATGGTCCTCCGTCGTGCTGGAGACGGAGGCGATTCGCGCCGAGCTGATCCCGGGACTGGGCGCCAAGATCGTTTCTTTGCGATATAAGCCTACCGGCAAAGAATGGCTGGTGGACGCCGGCTCCCGCGAGCTGCTTCAGCCGGCTTACGGCTCCTCCTTCGGCGAGGCCGACTTGAGCGGCTGGGACGAATGCTTTCCGACGATCACGCCTTGCGACGTCGAAATCGGCAGCGGCGGGAAGCGCTCCTTGCCCGACCACGGAGAGGCGTGGCCGCTTCCTTGGGATTGCGAATTCGCCGGCGGAAGCGTCGCTTGTTCGGTTGCCGGCAGGGCGCTGCCTTACCGCTTCGCGCGCACGCTGTCTTGCCCCGCGGCCGACACGCTGCGGATGGAATATCGCGTCGCCAACCTCGGAGGCGAACCGCTGCCGTTCCTGTGGGTGCCGCACCCGCAATTCGCCGTGACGGAGCCGACGCGCATCGTGCTGCCGGCATCGGTCCGGGACGTTGCATGCGTGTTCGGCGGCCATTCGCTGCGCGACGGGGAGAGCTATGCGTGGTCGGATCAAGCGCTCGCCCAGCCCGGGCAGACCGGAGACGGGCGCAAGTTTTACATTCCCGGCCGGTTGTCCGAGGGCTGGAGCGGGCTCGCGTGCGAGCGAAGCGGCGATTGGCTGCGCATGGACGTCGATCCGGAGCGCGTGCCCTACTTCGGAGTGTGGATCGACGAAGGGATGGTGAACGATCGCAACGCGGTCGCGCCGGAGCCTTCAATCGGCTATTACGACGCGCTGGACCGGGCGATCGCGAACGGAAGCGCGGGGATCGTCGGCCCCGGCGAAGCGTTCGAATGGACATTGGAGTTGCGGCTGGGCGCCGGCGGATCTCACACGAACTTCGACGGAGGAACGTTGTAGTATTTTTTGAAGGCCTTGGAGAACGTGAACGGATCGGGATAGCCGAGGTAGCCCGCGATTTGCTGGACGGTGTGCTTTTTCTCGTACAGATAATCGCGGGCCCGGTTCATTTTCACCTGGTAGATGTATTGTCCCGGGGTGATGCCCAGCGCCTTCTTGAAATAGGAGATAAAATACTTCTCGGATATGCCCGCAAGCGCCGCAAGCTCGCTCATCTTCATGGACCGGTGCAGATGATCGTGGACGTATTTGAAGATCGGCTGCAGCACGTCCAGGCTTCCCTCCGATTTCCTCGGATTTCTTCCGCTCACAAAAGCCCCGGTATACCGGCCCAGCCCATGTAGCTCGATGATTCTGGCCATGACGGCCGTCAGACCGGCCTTCAGGTACAGACGGCTTCCCGGCACGCCGCCGGGCTGCGTCGAGCGGATGAAAGTGCCGCGGAACAGCTCGGCTTCCTCCCGGATCCGCTCATGCGCGACGATTCCCGAAAGCGGAAAATCTCCCAATATGCGCTGCTGCCCTCCGATCCCGTAATCGAAATGAACGTAAATAAAACGGCATCCTTCACCTGGCGAAGCCGCCATATAGGGAACTTGGGGGTAAAAGAAGACCACGTCCCCGGGGTTCGCCGTATGCTCGATTCCGCCGATCTGAATCCGGACCGTACCGGCTTGCACGAACCAAAGATCGTAGTCGTTATGAGCCTTGTGCTCGATCCAGTCCCCGTCATGAGACTCCTCCCGGCAAGAGTTGATGCGAATCGCGATATATTCCGACAGCTCGTTGAAAATGCCGATGTCGGTCATCCTCTTCCCCTCACTTTGCGACATCCCCTAAGTTACCCCATTATACCACGGACCATATTCGATACGAAAAACAGTACCATTTGACATGAATCCAAAACTATCTCATATTCCGCTTTCGGGCCATTCTCCTATAATGAAGCCATAAACGCTTTGAGGAGGGCTTGATGGTGAACGATTCGAAAGCGCCGCAGCCGAAAGTGGTCGTCCTGGGGGCGGGCAGTCTCTTCTTCGGACGGCAGTCGATTTGGCAAATGGTTCATTCCCCTTATTTGAACAACGGAACGCTGGCCTTGGTGGATACGGACGAGGAAAGGCTGTCCAAGATGGTCGCTCTCGCCAGGATGGTGGCGCGCGAGAACGGCGTTCCGCTTCGGGTGGAAGGCTCGACGAATCGGCGAGAGGTGCTGAAGGACGCGGATTTCGTCGTGCTCAGCTTCGCCGAAGACACGGTCAAATACCGCGGCATCGACTGCCAGGTGAGCTTGAAATACGGGATTCGCATGTGCTCCGGGGACACGATCGGTCCCGGCGGGATCTTTCGGGCGATGAGAGAATTGCCGGTTATAATGGAATGCGCCAAAGACGTGGAGGAACTGTGCCCCGACGCTTGGGTCATCAATTACATCAACCCGTCCACCGTTCACGGAATCGCTTTGAGCCGGTACGCTCCGAAGCTGAAGACGTTCGCGCTATGCGACAGCCACCACATGCCTCATAAGAAAGCGTATTACGCGATTCGTGCCGGCATCATCGGGGACCGGAGCGAATTTACCGAGGAGATCGACCGTCGGTTCGACTTTCGCGTGGCGGGCGTCAATCACTTCACCTGGCTGCTGAAAGCGGAGTATGACGGCAAGGACGTCATGGCCCCGATCGCCGAGTCGCTGCGGAAGTCTGCAGGGACGGAAAACAACGGCGGAGACACGGGGGCGAAGGCGATTTATAACGACGCCATCACCTACGAGCTGTACGATGTTTTCGGGTACATCCCGACCTGTACGGCCCATACCAAAGAATACGTCCGGTTCTGGCAAGGGCACGGCACGACGAAGGACGCCATCCCGCCGTTGTCGATCTGGGAGACGGAAGACCGGTACAAGCGTCATGAGGAGATGTGGCGGCAGGTGGACGACTTCCTGTCCGGGAACCTTCCGATCGCCGACTATATGAAGACGTTCGGCCCCGATCATGCGACGGACATTATCGAGAACATGGTGGGCAACCTCGGCAAGCGCTTCTTCATCAATACGCTCAATCGCGGCGCGGTGACCAACATGAACGACGATTCGTTCCTGGAGCTGCTGAGCGAAGTGAGCATGGACGGAATCAAGCCTCTTCACGTGGGCGAGATGCCGAGAGGGATTCGGGGGATGCAGGAGCTGGTGCTGGATACGCATGAGCTGACTGCCGAGGCCGTCGCGGAACGGAGCTTCGCGAAGCTCAGAAGAGCGATGATGACCGACCCGCTCGTGAACTACATCCATGATGCGGATCTGATCATCAAGGAGCTGCTGGAGCAGGAGAAGGAGATCATTCCGAGCTATTGGTACGAGGGATGAACCGGCCGCTAAAAGAACGCCTTCCGCCGTCGCGGAGGCGTTCTTTTTAATTTTTATGCTTCGAAGCTAAGCCCCGCTTTGTGGGGTCATTTAATGTCCGGTCCATTTTTTGCGATATTGATAAGGGGTAATCCCCATGTGCGATTTGAACAGCTTGCAAAAGTAGGAGCAATTCGTGAGCCCGACTTCTTCCGCGATGATGGAGATCGGCTTATTCGTTGTCGTTAGCAGCATAACGGACTGATGAATCCTTCGGGTCGCCATGTATTCGGAGATGCTGACGCCCGTCGCTTCCTTGAACAAGTGCGACAGATGGTAGGGAGATAAATGCAAGGAATCGGCCATGTCGTCCAAGCGATACGGCTCCTTATAATGGGCTTCGATCCAGCTTAATATATTTTCCACCTGGTGGTTCCTGCGGCGCGGCTGATAGGAGAAAGCGTGCTCCTTCGAATGGTCCCAAGCCTGCTTGAGGGAGCGGAAGAGGAGCACGAGAAACAGCGAAATTTCCTCCTGTCCCTCGGCCTCCGGGAAGCTCCGCAAGCGATCGTGCATGTTCTGAAAGACGCCGTCCAGCAGGCCGCGGCCGTCGGCTTCGTACAGACAGGGGAAAGGGAGCTTTCCCATGGATATGAATTGATAGAAGACGTGCAGAGCGGGCCATTTCTCGAAATAAGTCTCGAACAGGTTCGGTTCGAAAATGGCGATGGAACGCTCGAAGCATTGGCCGTCGGCGTAGTCCAGCTGCAGATGATGAAGCTGATAAGGCTGGAAAATGCAGAGCATACCCGGTTTGATATCGTAGCTGCGGTTGTTGACGATCATGGTTCCTTTCCCTTGATGGATCAGCAGGACTTCGACGCCAAGGTGGGAATGGAACGTTTCTTTATGCTCGTAATTGACGCTCTTGCGTTTATAGGCAAAATAGAGCGGCATGTCGCTCTGCTGATTCGCGTTCGATGGCATGCGGTCCGCCCCCGTCCTTCCTCGAAAGGTTCCATCCGATTCTCCCCTCAATATACCGAAGGTTCGGGGTCTGTACAAGGGAAAAAACCGCAATCCAGCGTTATTTTCTCCCCCGTGCGGGAGCATAAATCAGACTTCGCTTCGGCTATGATTCCTTATGGGAACGTAAACTCGCGCCGCGCTCGGCTTGCGCGCCATGGACGCGGGCTAAGAAGCGACAAGACAACAAAACTGGCACCGGATGGGTGCCAGTTTATTTATTTTTTATAACTGGCGACTATAATAGGAGGTGCTTTTCACCCAGATTACACAGAATGGCGATGGTTATGCGAGGTTTAACGATGAAACTATCCAAAGAAAGAAAGCTGTTTCTGGCGTCCTTCCTGCTGATCCTTCTTTATGTATCGCCGCTGTTCTTGCTAGGAGAAAACGCCCATATCCGGGTTCACGACAACATGGATTCCAACATCGCGTGGTACAAGGTGCTGCTTCGAAGCCACGAGCTGTTCGGGCCGCTCGATGCGACGGTTCCTCAAGTGATGAACGGCTTGCCGCGGGGAGCCTACGGAACGGAGTTTAGCGGGATCGTGTGGCTGTATGCGTGGTTCCCGCCCATGATCGCCTATGCGATCAGCCAGACCCTCACGCGGGTCGTGGCTTTTCTCGGGATGTACGGGCTGCTGAAGAAGCATTTTATGAAAGACCGGGATGTCGATCTGATTCGCGTCGGCGTTTCTTTGGCTTTCGCTTTAACGCCGTTTTGGCCGTCGGGCATGCTCAGCACCTTGGGTCAGCCTTTGGCGCTATGGGCCTTTCTGAATATCCGCAACAGAGAGACTTCCTGGAAAGATTGGGCGGTTCTCCTTCTCCTGCCCCTGTACTCCAGTTTTATCCTGGGCTTTTCCTTTTTCCTGACGGCGATGGGGCTGCTCTGGCTGCGGAACCTGGTGAAGAAGCGCGATTGGAATCCCGTATTCCTGGGAAGCATCGCGTTTATGACCTCGCTTTATTTGGCCATCGAATACAGGCTTCTGCTTGGGCTTGTTCTATCGAAGGTTCCCACCAGCCGATCGGAGTTCGTCAATTCGACGCTCGATCTGGGACATACCCTCGGGCTTGCCTTTATGAATTTCGTATTCGGCCATAATGCGGTATTAACGATGCACACCTTGATTATCTTGCCCGTCCTCTTCATGGCGCTGTATGTCATCTGGGCTCGCAAGAGCCGGCAAGCGAACAAAAGGTTTCTTTATTTGCTCGGACTGAATGCTCTGTTGTCCTTATGGTACGCCTTTTGGTTCAACCATGCGTGGCAGCCGTTAAAGGAACGCTTTACGATCTTGCAGACGTTTGATTTCGCCCGGTTTCATTTCTTGCGCCCGCTCGTGATTTATTTGGGCTTTGCGCTCGGTCTGCATATTCTGTGGAAGCTGGACGGAAAATGGCGGAAGAGGGTTCGCGTACTCCTCGTTGCCCAGGTTATCTTCCTTTTTCTTTGCAATGATGAAATCGTGTATCGGGCGGACGCCCAGCCGACGTTCAAGCAGTTTTATGCGGTCGATTTGTTTCAGCAGATCAAGGACTATATCGGGCAGCCTCCGAGTACCTACCGCGTAGCCAGCATCGGGCTTCACCCGGCCATTGCGCAGTACAACGGCTTCTATACGCTGGATACCTACAACAATTACTACCCGCTGGATTATAAGCATGAATTTCGGAAGATCATCGCGAAGGAATTGGATAAGAGTCCAACGTTGAAAACGTACTTCGATCAGTGGGGAGGACGTTGTTACCTTTTCGTCAGCGAGCTTGGAAAAAACTACGAGTTCAAAAAGGACTCGACGGTGAAGATTCAGCATCTGGAGCTGAATATGGACGCTTTCAAGGCGTTGGGAGGCCAATATATATTCTCGTCCGTGCCCATCCTGAACGCCGATGAAGACGGGCTTCATTTTTTGAAGGCTTTCGACAGTCCCGATTCCGCCTGGAGGGTGTACCTTTATCGCGCGGCATGACGCCCGAAGCCTTGACAGTATCGCCCCGATGGAGTAAATTAGATCATAATATTCAACTACGTCGAAGAGGATCAGTACGATTTTCCGAACGCCCAGAGAGCTGCTGGCCGGTGCGAAGCAGCCGTGAAGGAAATCCGAACTCGCCTCGGAGTAGCTCCCCGAACGGAACGAACAAGTAGGCGGGGCCGGAACCCTAACCGTTATCATTAGGAGGATATCAGGCGGCGTTTCGCCTGGATCCGCTAAGCGCATGCCCCCGCGGCATGAATGAGAGTGGTACCGCGTAAGATGACAAGTCTTTCGTCTCTATCTGGATAGAGAAGGAAGGCTTTTTTTGTTGTCTGGCGATTCGCGGACGGCGATTTCCATTCCACATGAACGAGAGGAAGGATAGCGGATGAGGAACTACGACAAATACGCCCGCGGTTATTTTATGCCGCCGGAGCCCAGCTTGAACTGGACGCGCAAGGAGTATATCGAGGAAGCCCCGGCTTGGTGCAGCGTGGATCTGCGGGACGGCAACCAGGCGTTGATCGTTCCCATGAGCCTGGAGGAGAAGCTGGAGTTTTTCCAAATGCTCGTCAGGCTCGGCTTCAAGGAGATCGAGGTCGGCTTCCCCGCGGCGTCGGAGACGGAATTCGCCTTCCTGCGCGCGCTCATCGAACAGAACCTGATTCCGGACGACGTCACGATCCAGGTGCTGACCCAGTCGAGAGAGCACATTATCGCCAAAACGTTCGAATCGCTGCAAGGAGTGAAGAACGCCGTCGTTCATCTGTACAACTCGACGTCGGTGGCTCAGCGGGAGCAAGTCTTCCGCAAGTCGAAGGAAGAGATCGTCGATATCGCGGTCACCGGCGCCAAGCTGCTCAAAGAGCATGCGAAGGAGATCGAGGGGAACATCCAATTCGAATATTCCCCGGAGAGCTTCACCGGCACCGAGATCGAGTTCGCGCTCGAGATCTGCAACCGGGTGCTCGACGTCTGGCAGCCGACGCCGGATCATAAGGTCATTGTCAACCTGCCGGCGACCGTCTCGATGTCGATGCCTCACGTGTACGCCAGCCAAATCGAGTATATGAGCAACCATTTGAAATACCGCGACAGCGTCATCCTGTCGGTTCATCCGCACAACGACAGGGGAACCGGAATCGCGGACGCGGAGTTCGGCGTGCTCGCGGGAGCGCAACGGGTGGAAGGGACGCTGTTCGGCAACGGCGAACGAACGGGCAACGTGGACATCGTCACGCTGGCGCTCAACCTGTACTCGCACGGCGTGGATCCGAAGCTGAACCTGGAGAATCTTCCCGAGATCCAGGCGGCCTACGAGCGGCTGACCCGGATGCGTGTCGGCGAGAGACATCCCTATGCGGGCGAGCTGGTGTTCACGGCATTCTCGGGCTCGCATCAGGACGCCATCGCCAAGGGCTTGAATTGGAGAGAGGGCAAAGACAACCTGATCTGGTCGGTGCCGTATCTGCCGATCGACCCGAAGGATATCGGCCGGGAGTACGAGGGAGACATCATTCGGATCAACAGCCAGTCCGGCAAGGGCGGGATCGGCTACCTGCTCCAGCAGAAGTACGGCTTCGATCTCCCGCCGAAGATGCGCGAGAACTTCGGCTATTGCGTGAAGAGCGTCTCGGATCGCCTGCACAAGGAAATTTCGAGCGAGGAGATTTACGACATTTTCGTCGAGGAATACGTGAATATTCAATCTCCCTTGGAGTTCGTCAATTTTCATTTCGAACAGCAGGAAGGGTACCAGACCGTCGTCACGGTCCGGCTGAACGGCGAGCGCCAAGAATTCAAAGGCTCCGGCAACGGGCGATTGGACGCGATCAGCCAGGCGCTGCAGCAGAATCTGAACGTTTCGTACGCCAACTTGAAATACACGGAACACGCCTTGGAGGTCGGCTCGGGCTCGCGCGCCATCTCGTATATCGGCATCACCGCTTCGGACGGTACGGAATATTGGGGCTGCGGCATCGACGCGGACATCATGACCTCCTCCGTGAAGGCGCTCGTCAGCGCCGTTAACAAAATGATTCGATAAGCGGAAAAAGACCGTCGGGAGCTTCCCGGCAGCCGCTTCAGATTGCCCCGGCGAACGGTCGTTTCGCCGGGGTTTGAAAACTTCGGGAATAAGAAGATAACAGGAAAACCTCCCTTTATTTCATGCCAAAATCCTCAAAAAGAGCTGACGAGCCATGATTAAAGGGAGGTTTTCCCTTTGATTCTGTCCATTCATGATTTTTGCAAAAAATAGCAGGAGGTTTTCCTGTTATTTTTTTATTGGAGCGCAAGCCCCTCGAAATACTCCTGGACGAACTCCTTGAACGTCTTGGCGGCCTTGGTCATGTAACGATCGGCGTACCAGGAGAGCTCGAGGGTGCGGGAGCACTCGGGCTCCTCGACGGTCAGCAGCGCGACCGTCGAGCCCTGCGAGCCGCCCCAGGTCAGAAGCGGGATGAACGAGACGCCGATACCCGAGCGAACCAGACCGCGGACCATCGACGGCTCGTCGCATTCGTAGAGGATCCGCGGCGCGAAGCCGGCGGAGCGGCAGAGGGCGTCGGTCGTCTCCCGCAGCCGCTTGCCGGGCTTCAGGCTGATGAAGCCTTCGTCCGCAAGCTCGGAGAGGCGCACGGACCGGCGGGCGGCCAGCCGGTGGCCGCTCGGGACCGCGAGCACGATGGGCTCCGTCAGCACCGGAATCGACTCGGTTCCCGGAATCCGGAACGGCCGGGAGGAGAGGCACAGATCGAACGATGGGCTGACGGCCTTCTCCGGGTCGTGCTGCAGCAGCTTGAACTGGACCTCCGGATGCATCTTCCGGAAGGCCGAGATCATATCCGGAAGCAGGTAGGAGCCGACCTGCAAGTAGAATCCGACGGAACCCGTCGGGCGTTCGGCGAGATCGAGCAGCTCCTGCTTCCCGTCCTCGAGCGTCTGCAGGGCATGCTCGACTTTGGCCAGGAAGCGCCGGCCGAATTCGTTCAGCCGGATGGAGCGGCCGGAACGGTCAAACAGCCGCACGTTCAGCTCCTTCTCGAGCTGGCCGATCATCCGGCTTAAGGCGGGCTGGGCGATCTGCAGCGCTTCCGCCGCCTTCGTCATATGCTCCAGCCGGGCCACGGTCCGGAAATAACGCAAAGAGAGCAAGTCCATTTCGGGCTCCTTCTTATAACTGAACTGTTATGGTTTTTATATTAAAACATATATTTTTCATGATCGAAAGGCGACTTTATAATCGGGATAGAGTCAAGAAAGCGTCGGAATCGCGAAGAAGTGAAGGGGAGAGCGCGAATGGAAACGAATAGAGAGTCGTTCAAGCCCGATCCGCTCGTCTCGACGCGGTATGGGATGCTCGAAGGAGTTCGCGATTCGGAGTCGGGAACGCTGCGGTGGCTGGGCGTCCCGTACGCGAAGCCGCCGGCGAACGAGCTTCGGTGGAAGGCGCCGCTGGAGCCGGAGGCTTGGGAAGGGGTTCGGTCCGCGAAGCAGTACGGGAACAGCGCCGTTCAGCTCATGGGCGAAGATGCGGCCGGGGCCGAGGATTGTCTCTATCTCAACGTGCGGCGACCGGACGATGAGAGCGCGGGCTTGCCGGTATTCGTGTTCGCGCACGGGGGCGGCAATCTGGGAGGAGCCGGCCGGGACTTCAGGGGAGAACGGCTGGCGAAGGCGACCCGCAGCATCGTCATCTCGATCAACTACCGGCTGGGGGCGATGGGCTTCTTCCGACATCCGCTCCTAAGAACCGGAGACCCGCTGGACGATTCGGGAAATTACGGACTGCTGGATATCGTTCAATCGTTAAGATGGGTGCGCGGCAACATCGAGCGATTCGGCGGGGATCCGGACCGGGTGACGCTCGGGGGCCAATCGGCGGGGGCGCGGAACGTGCTGGCCGCCTTGATCTCGCCGTGCGCCCGGGGGCTGTTCCGCCAGGCCGTCGTGATGAGCGGCGGAATGACGACGGCGGATCCGCGTCAAGGAGACGCCAAAGGCGAAGAAGTCGCCGCGAAGGCGCTGGCCGCTTCCGGCTTCGCCGCGACGGAGGACGAGGCGAAGCGGAAGCTGATGTCGCTGCCGGCGGAAGAGGCCGCCGCCCTGCTGCGAAGCCTGGGCGCCGACCGGTACGCGCGGGCGCTCGGTCAGGCGGCTATTCAAATGGCGCCGTTCCCGCACCTGTTCGAGGACGGAGCGGTCATTCCGGAGGGCGGATTCGGCGCCGCGGACCGCGGACAGGCTCCCCGGCCGCCGGTGCCGGTCGTCCTCGGAAGTCTGGAGACGGAATTTTCCGTGTTCGCGATGGGGGATCCCGAATTCGCGCCCTTCGCGGCGGACGGAAGCTTGACCGAGGACCCGGAAAAAAGCAAGCTGTATGAAGCCGCCGTCCGTTACGGAAGCGAGCTATACGCGGGTTTTAACGCGGAGCGGGTGGCGGAATGGCTGACGGAGCGGCAGGACCCGCCGCCGCCGGTCTATACCTACCGGTTCTGCTGGGGGAATCGGGAGGGAGTGATCGACGACCGGCTCCGGTTCCTGCTCGGCGCGAGCCACGGAGCGGACGTCATGTTTTACACGGGGGATTTCGCTGCGGCTCTTCAGAATCATCCGGACGGTTACGTAACGGCGGACAACGAGCCGGGGCGCGAGGCGCTGACGGCCATTCTTCACGGTTACGTCCGGAACTTTCTTCACGCGGGCAATCCGAACGGCGATGGGCTTCCGCTCTGGAGCGAGTGGAGTCCGGCCGAAGACCGGCCGCGGATACTCCGGCTGGATGCGGATGCCGAACGCGCGATCGTCCGGATGTCCGGCGAATATCTCCGCGACGACGGCACGCTCGCATCGATGGAAGCCGATCCGGATTTGACGCCGGAGCGGCGGGCTTGGATTCAGAGCCGGATCTTCGACGGACGGTTCTTCCGGACAGGCGGACGTCGGAAAAATGAGTAGCATGCGCAAGCAAGAGAGGGGACCGGACAACCGATGACGATCGCGACGACTGTTCTCCTTCTCTTGCTCATTGGCCTGCTGGCCGGACTGTCCGGTTCCCTCGTCGGTTTGGGCGGGGGATTCATCGTCGTCCCCGCCATGGCTTTTCTGTTCCCGGACATGACGCCGGCTCACCTGGCCGGCACCTCCATGGCGATGCTTCTGTTCAATTCGCTCTCCAGCACTTACGTGTACGCGAGCCAGCGAAGAATCGACTACAAGGCGGCCCTGTCGTTCGCGGGCGCCTCGATCCCCGGTTCCGTCATCGGGGCCGTGCTGGTCCGGCGGATCGAGGGCGGCGCCTTCTTCGTCTCCTTCGGCAGCTTCCTCCTGCTCGTCTCCCTGCTAATCCTATTTCGGCCCAAGCGGCCGATTCCGCTTCCCTGGCAGCCGACTTCGTCCCGACGCCTCATCGATTTGTCCGGCGTAGCGTTCGAATATCGATACCATCTGCCAACCGGGGTTGCCATCAGCTTTTTCGTCGGCTTCTTATCCAGCCTGTTCGGCGTCGGCGGGGGCAGCCTGATGGTTCCGACGATGACGCTGCTCTTGTCCTTCCCGCCGCATATCGCCGTGGCGACGTCCATGCTGCAAATCTGCCTTTCCGCGGTGGTCAGTACGGGCTCGCACGCTATTTTGCAAAACATCGATTGGATGAAGGCGCTCCTGCTCGCTCCCGGCGCCTTGGCGGGAGGACAGCTCGGCGCCCGCCTGGCCAAGCGGCTGCCGGCGAAGCTGCTGCTCCGGACGCTGGCGATTATGCTGATCGCGGTGTCCGTCCGTTTGATCTTGAAGGCGTAATCGGCGTCGGAGTGCACGGCTGCCGACCGGTCGGCCAAAGATTCCGTACAAGCTCCCGGCCTGACAAGCATACACATAAGAGATGCTTGTTGAAGGCTGGTGGTGCAAGGATGAATCAACTGGCGCTGCGCAATCTGCGCATCGAGATCGTCGCGACGGTGCTGGGCGGGCTGGGGAGCGGCATGATCCTGCCGTTCCTGGCGATTATGGCGCTGAAGTTCGGCGGAAGCGCGATGGATACCGCCTTGATCGCGGCGGCTCCGATGGCGGCGAACCTGCTGGCTTTGCTCTGGGGAAGGCTGACCCAGAGGGCGGATCGGGTGAGGCTGCTCTATCTCTTCCACGGGTCTGCCCGCATTTTCATTCTGCTGATGGCGTTCACGACTCAATCGTCGACACTCGTTCTGCTTACGGTGCTGTTCTTCGTTATGCTCAGCGTCGCGATGCCGTCCTACGTGGGGCTCATGCAGGCGATCTACCCCGAAGCCAACCGGGCGAGCTACATGGCGTACGTCCGGATCTCCGGAGGAATCGCGGTTGTCATCGGGACGTATGTCGGCGGCCATTGGCTGGAGGAACGCTTCCGGCTGGCCGTTCTGATCGCTTTCGGCCTGGGGGTGGCCGGCATGGCCGTGTTCAGCCGCATTCGCGAGCCCAAAGCCGCGAGACAGGTTCAAGAAGAAGCCCGAGCGGGCACCTTCAGGGAGTCGATGAACGCTCTCAAAATGGACGGCGCTTTTCAACTGCTGCTGCTCGGCATCTTCGTCTTCGAGTTCTCCCAATTACTCCCCTCGTCGTTGTTCCCCATCTACCAGACCGAGAAGCTTGGGCTGTCGTTCAGCCAGATCGGCCTGCTCAGCATGGTCATGACCATGGCTTCCTTGCTGTTCAACCAGGTGTGGGGCGATGTGATCGACCGCTATTCGGCGGTTCCGGTCATGCTGCTGTCGGCGCTCCTCGGCGCTTTGTATCCGCTCGTGTACTGGCTGTCGTCCCATCCGCTCGCCATCATCTGCGGCACGTTCGCCGCGGGTGCGTCGGGGGCGGGCATGGACCTGGCCTGGATCGGATACATCTCCCGCGTCTCGGGCCGCCATATTCCCTCGTACAGCGGCATCTACTTGACGATGGTCGGCGTCAGGGGCATTCTGGCCCCGCTGATCGGCGCCGCCATGTCGAAGCAGATCGGGATGGATGCGATTCTGGCAGTGTCCTTCTCGTTCACGGTTCTGTCGTGGATTCCTTTCGTTGTGCTGCTTGGAAGAAGGAACCGTTTGCCGTAGGCGGCGTGCCGCACCCGCCGCATTTTCCGGATGCGAACTCCGGGAATGTTTGTCATAATGCAGTTTGAGAGCATTTTGAGAGCAGCGTGCGTTACGCTGTTGAAGCGGATGACACGAAAGACAAGGGGCGCGGAGCGGACGATGGCGGACGGGGCGGCAAAGGGCGAAGCCCAGACGATGAGGAAAGGGTTGCGATGGGGGTACAGGGCGCTCGGCCTGATGCTGATCCCGATTTTGTCGTGCGTGCTGCTTGCGGCGATCAACCGGTATACGGTGCCGGATCGATCGGCGCCGACGGCGAAGCAGGGCGTCGTCGACTTGAGCGGTTGGAAGTTCGGGGCGAGCCGGACGGTTCTGCTGAACGGGGAATGGGTCTTCTACCCGCGAAAACTGTATTCGCCGGAGGACTTCGCGGCCGGCCGGGTGCCGCCCCCGTCCGCTCCGTACGCGACGATTCCGAATGCTTGGTCCGGCAGTCCCGTAGACGAAGCGGGCGCGACCGAGTATGGCACGTACCGGCTGATCGTGAAGGTGAAGGACGAGGACATCGGCTACGGTATTCGCCTGCCGAACGTGAACGGAGCGCATCGCCTCTACGTCAACGGGCATCTCGTCGGCAGTCAGGGGCGGCCGGCCGACAATGCCGACGACTACGTGAAGGAGAACAAGCCGTACCTGACGTTCGTCCGGCCGGAGGACGGCCGGCTCGACATCGTGCTGCAGTCGTCGATTTTTGCGAATCCGATCGTCGAGGGCGGCTTCGAGGACGTTCAGCTCGGCTTGCAATCGGACATGCTGCGGATCGAGCAGATTCACTTTGCGGTCGAATTTTCGGGCGTGTTCATCCATCTCCTGTTCGCAGGCTACCACATGATGATTTACGTTCTGAGGACGAAGGACAAGGCCTACCTGTACAGCTCGCTTTATTTTCTGACGATGTTGGTGCTGATGGTGACGGACGGAGAGAAGCTGACGCTGCAGCTGCTGCCGGGATTGCCATACTGGGCGGCGAGCAAGCTGAACGATCTGGGCGGCTTCTCCAACATCGTGCTGCTGGGCGTCTTTCTCTACTATCTGGACGCTAAGCTGCTGAGCCGCAAGCAACTGTTCGTGCTGCTTACGCCGATCTGCGTTTACCTGGCGGCGGTCGTCGTCGTACCGTATCCGGGACATCATCTGCTCGGCGACATCCCTTGGGATTACGCCATGCTGGTAGCGGCGTTTTACCTGTACCGCGCGATCCGGCTGCTTGCGAAGCGGGACGGACGGCTGGGTCTCCTGGAGACCGTTCTGGTCATCGGGGTGCTCGTCTCCGTCGCGATGATCCTGGCGTTCGGTATTCTCTATTCGCTGAGCCTCGTGCAGACGGATATCGGACGGACGATCTCCTTCCTCAGCGTCCTCGCGTTCATGAACGCGCTGCTCGCGCTGCGGCTGGCGAGCGCGCTGGACCGGACCGAGCAGCTGACGGACCAGCTGATCCTGCGGGACAAGCTGAAGGACGAGTTCCTCGCGAACACGTCGCACGAGCTCAAGACGCCGCTCCACGGCATTCAGAATATCGCATCGTTCCTTCTGGACGAGAAGGCCGGGCGGCTCACGGACCGGCAGCGGAGCGAGCTGTCGCTCATCCAGGACACGTCGACGAAGCTGTCGGCGCTCGTGAACGACCTGGTGGACGTCGTCCGGCTGAGGCACGGGGATCTGCGGCTGCTGGAATCCGTCCTCGACCTGCGCGTCGCCGCGCAGACGGCGTTCCAGGTGCTGGAGTTCGAGCTGGCCGGCAAGGAGGTTCGATGGGAGAACGCGATTCCCGCTGGCGTCTTCGTCCGCGCCGACGAGAACCGGCTGCGCCAGGTGCTGTACAATCTGATCCACAACGCCATCAAGCATACGAAAAAAGGACGGATCGCGATCGGCTCGGAGATCGCGGGCGGGATCGCCACCGTATGGGTGGAAGACACGGGGGTCGGGATTCCGGCGGAAAGCCACGAGGCGGTGTTCGGCTATTTCGAGCAGGCGGAGCATGAATGGCCGCGGGACGGATATACCGGCATGGGGCTCGGCCTGTATATCAGCCGGCAGCTGGTGGAACGAATGGGCGGCCGGATCTGGGTGGACCGGTCCGAGCCGGGACAGGGCACGCGAATGGCGTTCATGCTGCCGGCGGTGGAACGGAGCGGCGTTCAAGAGGCTGAGCGGGAAATCGCGGCGGCGGCGGAGGAAGCGGCGGTTAGCGCGGGACGAACTCGGTTTGCGCCGCTTGAGATCGTGGACGACGGCCGGGCGCATACGGTGCTCGTCGTCGATGACGAGGCGTCCAACGTCCGCATCCTGCTCAATCTGCTTGGCGACGAATACAACGTGCTGACGGCTTTCTCCGCGAAGGAGGCGCTGCGCAAGCTGGAAGAGAATCCGCGGATCGACCTGCTCGTTCTCGACGTTATGATGCCGGAGATGTCCGGCATCGACCTGTGCCGCGCCGTGCGCGAGAACCGGTCGGTGCTGGAGCTGCCGATCCTGTTCGCGACGGTCCGGGATTCGCTTCCCGATATCGAGCTCTGCTTCCGGGCGGGGGGCAACGACTTCATCGCCAAGCCGTTCGATCCGAAGACGCTCGCCGCGCGCGTTCGCACGCTGCTGGCCGTGAAGTCTTCGATGGATCAAGCGGTTCAGAACGAGATGGCGTTCCTGCAAGCGCAGATCAAGCCGCATTTTCTGTACAACGCCATCAGCAGCATCGTCTCCTTCTGTTACACCGACGGGGAGAAAGCCGCTTCGCTGCTGTCCCTGCTCAGCCGCTACCTGCGGATGGTGTTCGAACGGGACGGGCGAACGCAGCTGGTGCCGCTGCATCAGGAGCTGGAGCTGATCCGGGCCTATGTCGAGATCGAGAAGGCGCGTTTCGGCGACCGGCTGGTCTACCGACTGCAATCGGACCCGGATCTCGAAGCGTATCCGATTCCGTCCCTGACGCTTCAGCCGTTCGTCGAGAACGCGATCCGGCACGGCTTGTTCGAGAAAGACGGGATCGGCACGGTCGCGCTGTCGGTATCGGACGGCGACGGGTACCTCCGGTTCGAGATTGCCGACGACGGCGTCGGCATGCCGGACGACGTGCTGTACCGGCTCCGGTCTGGAGAGCGGCCGGAGCAAGCGGGCATCGGCATCTCGAACGTTCGCAGGCGCCTGGCGACGATGCCGGCCGCGAGCGTTACGGTCGACTCGGCGTTGGAGCGCGGGACGAAGGTTACCGTTTACCTGCCGAAGCTCGGCGGGCCGGCTTGATACGCCGGGCGGGCAAATCGGACGAACGGAAAGGAGGCGAGCCATGCTTCGCGTCATGATCGTAGAAGACGAGAAACCGACATTGGACCTGATGGAGAGGCTCGTCGGCCGGCATCCCGGACTGGAGGTAATCGGCGCGTTCGCGAGTCCGCTCGAAGCGCTCGCCCGCTTCGCGGAGCTGAGGCCGGAAGCGGCGTTTCTCGACGTCGAGATGCCGAAGATGGGGGGCATTGAGCTGGCGGACAAGCTGAAGGAGATCGACGAGGAATTGCAGGTCGTTTTTACGACGGCTTATCCCGGCTATGCGGTCGACGCGTTCCGGGTGAACGCGTCAGACTACCTGCTCAAGCCGGTTGCGCCGGAGGATCTGGACCGGGTGATTCCCCGGCTCTTGAAAAATCGCCGGATGCACGCCGCCATTCGGCCGGCGGCGATCGACGGGGGCCCGGCGGTTCGCTGCCTGGGCTCGTTCGAGACGCGCGGGCCGGACGGGAGTCTCTTGGATTGGCCCACCCGCAAAACGGAGGAGCTGTTCGCCTACTTTCTCGCTTATCCGAACCGGCTGACCGACAAGTGGCGGCTGGCCGACCTGCTGTGGCCGGAAGCGGAGGAAGGGCGCACTCTCCATAACCTGCATAATACGATCTATCGGCTCAAAAAAACGCTGAAAGAAGCGGGAATCGCGATCGATCTGACCCATACGAACGAAGGGTATCTTTTCGAGTCGCCTCCTTCTCTATCCGATTTGGGGCGGCTGCGGGATTTCACGGCCCGCTCCTCGAAGGTGGACGGAACGAACGCGGCGGAAGCGGAACGGATCTTTCGCTCCTATGGCGGCGTTTTGTTCGGGGGCAAGGATTACCCTTGGAGCGCGAGCGCGGAGACCGAAGCCGCTTCGTTGTATGCTTCGCTGGCACGCGGGATCGCGGCCTGGCGCCGGGAACGTGGCGATCCGGCAGGCGCGAAGGAGACGCTGCGCGTCTACCTCGGCCACGCGCCGCTGGATGAGGAGATGCATGCGGAGCTGCTGCAGCTGTATGCGGATGCCGGAGAGAAGAGCGCATATGTTCGGCATTACGAGCGCTTCGAGCGCATGCTGGCGGAGGAGCTGGGACTCGAACCGCCGGCGGAGCTGCGGGAACTGGCGCGGCAATTGAGAGAAACGAGGTGCGGACCATGAAGACGAACGAATATTATATGCCGACGGAATGGCGGATCAAGGGCAAGGTGCGGGAGGTTTACGACATCTGCTCGAACTTCCCGGATTATCAGCGCTGGTGGCCCGACGTTTATTTGAACATCCGGACGGCGGGCTTCGACGCGGAGACCGGCAACGAGGTGTACGCGCTCCTGACGAGAGGCAAGCTGCCCTACAAGTTGAAATGGAATTCTTGCAAAACGAGCGAGACCCCGCCGCACATGCTGTCGCTCAAAGCTTCCGGCGACCTCGCCGGCCGGGGCACATGGCGTTTCAAGCAGGACGGCGACCATGTGAACGTCCGCTTCGATTGGTACGTCAACGCCGAGAAGCCGATGCTCAAGTATTTGTCCTGGATCATGAAGCCGATCTTCCGTTCGAACCATTATTGGGCGATGAATATAGGCCTGGAAAGCCTGAAGAGGGAGCTGGAACGAAGGCGAACGGCTGCCGGGCAATGAACTTCAATCGGAAACGGGAGACCCTGACGAGGGGTCTCCTTTAATTTTGCGGAAAAGTCGTTCGGACGCTTGAGAGAGATTTGGGAGCGCGCCATGCTACTCTTCGACAAAGGAAAGAGACTTGTCGAAGGAGAGTCGAAGAATGGGCAGACACAGCAATGAACGAAAACGCGGATCCCGGTGGAGACGAACGATCGCGGTGGCGCTGGCGTGGATCCTGGCGGCTTCGCTCGCGGGCGCGGCGGGGACCTCCAAAGCCGGGGCGGCTGTCGAAAGCTTTACTTTTACGAGCATAACCCCGGCCGACGGGAGCCGAACGATCGATCTGTCCCGGCTGGAAGTTAGCGCGGAAGCGCCGGAAGGAGATGCGATCCATAATGCAGGCTACCGGATCAAAAGGCTGAGCGACGGCAAGTATTTGTACCCGAATTCCGACCCGGCGCTGCAATGGACGGATGATGAAAGCTATGCGGGGGGCCTGATGTATTCGGACGGCGGAGGGAAGTTCCATTGGGATATGGCGCAGTATCAGAAGGAAGCTATGGATGACGGGACTTATGAAGTTCGGTTTTTCGTCAACGACGATCATGGCTCGAATTACCGGACCGTCGCGTTTACGCTGGACCGGACGGCTCCGCACCTTGCGAACGCAACCGTTCAGAAGGACATCCTGGACGTTACGTTTTCGGAGCCGCTGACGGTACCGGACGGGGAAAGCTGGGATGCCTCGGACTTCGACGTTCGCGTCAACGGCGTTTCCGTTCCGATCGATGCCGTGATTCCGGTCCAAAACGAACCGGAGATCCTGGTGAAGCTGCAAAGCCCGGTGTCGAAGACGGACTCGGTTACGATCGCCTATACCGGAAACCCGCCCTTTGCCAATGAGGCGGGGACGGCGGTGAGCAATGACAGGTTCAACGTGGTGAATGGGACGCCCGGCACTTTTCAGGATACGCCCGTTCTGCGGATGAGGTTGGAAGCGGGACACGCGCTGAGGGCGGGAGAACCGCTCGTTCGGTTCGTTCCGACTTCGGACGGCGCGAATGACCTCGAGTTCGACCTGCCGAGCGAACCGGCGAATTCGCCGGCGGTTTCGGCCGGGCGGATCGCGAAGACGGATTTCGTCATCGAGGACGTCGGAGACGGAACGCAGTTCAATCCCGGAGCGGCCATGAGCACAAGCGATTCCGATAACGGAATCTACAATGTAATCTTGGTGCTGCCGACCGGGAAAAGCCTGCTGCAAGGCCATACGTACGAGCTGAAAATGTCGGCAAGCGCAGGCGGAGACGAGATCGTCATGCCTGCGAATCCGACCTCGAACGCGAGCGCTTATCTGCGGCTTCTGAATACGGCGGGAGCCGTGACGGTGATCGACGAGTATACGTTCGAAAAGGTGGCGATCGCGGAGAAGCAGCCGGTCGACTTCTCAGCGCTGGAGACCGCGATCTCGGATGCGCAGGCGAAGGCGGACGCGGCGACGGAGGGCTTGGCGACCGGCGAATACGAGCCCGGAGCGAAGGATGAGCTGCAGGCGGCGATTAATGCCGCGGCTGAGGTTCGGGACAATGCGGCTTCGACGCAAGAGGATGTGGACGCTGCGTTAACGGCATTAACCGCCGCGGTTGATGCGTTTGAGGGGAAGCGTGTCGTCGTGAATCTTGATGCCCTTTCTAAGGAGATTGACGACGCGCAGTCGAAGCTAGACGCCGCCGTGGAAGGCGAAGCGACCGGAAACTACGAGGCTGGAGCGAAGGATGAGCTGCAAGCTGCGATCCATGCCGCGGCCGAGGTTCGGGACAATGCGGCTTCGACGCAAGAGGATGTTGATGCTGCTTTAACGGCATTAACCGCCGCGGTTGATGCGTTTGAGGGGAAGCGTGTCGTCGTGAATCTTGATGCCCTTTCTAAGGAGATTAACGACGCGCAGTCGAAGCTAGACGCCGCCGTGGAAGGCGGAGCAGCCGGCAACTACGAGGCCGGAGCGAAGGATGAGCTGCAGGCGGCGATTGAAGCGGCGACTGCGGTTTGGGATAATGCAGCGTCGACGCAAGACGATGTCGATGCGGCGGTGGCAGCGCTAGGAACAGCGGTCGATGTTTTCGGCGCAAAGCTGGTCGTCATTGACTTGACGGAGTTGGCCGATGCGATCAGTGACGCACAAACGGAGCATGACGATGCGGTGGAAGGCGGAGCGACCGGCAACTACGAGGCCGGAGCAAAGGACGAATTGAAGGCGGCGATTGATGCTGCGGCTGAGGTTCGAGACAATGCGGCGTCGACGCAAGAAGACTTGAACGCTGCGTTAACGGCATTAATAGCTGCGATCGACGCATTCGAATCGAAGCGAGTCGTCGTTGAATTGACGGCGCTGACCAATACGATCAATGCCGCGCAAGCGAAGCTTGACGCCACGGTGGAAGGCAGCGCGATCGGCAACTACAAAGCCGGAGCCAAAACGGCTCTTCAAGCCGCGATCCAGGCAGCGGCGACGGTTAAAAATAACGCGACCTCGACTCAAGAGCAAGTCGATGCCGCATTGACGGCGCTGAACGAGGCCGTCGCGGCTTTCGAAGCGAAGAAGGTAACAAGCGAAGAAACACCCGGAGGCAGCAACCCTGGCGGCGGCAGCGCGCCAGGCAACGGAGGAGCCGGAAGCGTTGTTCAGCCGTCAACGTCATCTTACACACTGGACGTCACCTCCGGCGGCGTCCGACTGGGCAGCTTGTCCGTGAAACGAACGACGGGCACGGACGGCCGGGTAACGGATGCGATCGAGCTGCCGGACGCATTCGCCGAACAAGCGGTCAATCAGTTGAAGAAGGCAGGCCTAGACCGGCTGATCCTTTCCCTTCCGGCATCGCAATCAGCCGGAGCAGACGAGCTTGAGGTGGCATTGCCCTCCGCGGCCGCGAACCGAATCGCTTCGGAAGGTTTCACGCTCGACATCCGTACGGCCGAAGCGGGGTTGTCCGTCCCGCCCGCCTCGCTCCATGGAACGAACGAGCCTTTGACGTTCCGGATCGCCCCCGCCCGAAATGCGGCGGATCAGTCCGATATCGCGCGACGAGCGAACGGTTCGCCGACGATCCGGGCGTTGGCGGGCACGGGCGATGTGACCCTTATCGGGCAGCCCGTCTCGATCGAGACGGAATTGCGGCAGCGCCAAGTCACGGTGACGCTCCCTCTCCCGGACCATGCGAATCTTCAAGACGCGGGCGTTTATATCGAACATAGCGACGGCACGACCGAGCTCGTACGCGGGCGGGTCCTGGAGCCGACGGACGGATCGGACGCCCGGACGATGGCGTTCGACGTAGACAAATTCAGCACGTTCTCGATCGTGAACGTGGCGGGCTGGACGGCCTACGAGCAGGCTCCGAAAACGAAGCTGCGCAATATTCCGTACATGTCCGGTTACGCCGGAGGTCTGTTCAAACCCAATGCGAGCCTGACCCGGGCGGAAATGGCGGCGATCCTGTCCCGCCTTGTGATCGGGGAAGCCGGGGGCGCGAGCGGCGTTTTCTCGGACGTTCCGTCCTCCAGTTGGGCCAGCGGCGTGATTCGCCAAGTCGTCGAGCTCGGCATCATGAGCGGCAACGGGAACGGAGCGTTTCTTCCGGACAAGCCGATCACGCGCGCGGAGATGGCGGCAATTGTCTCAAGGCTGCTCCCTCATGCCGAAGCGGTAACGGATACCGGCAATTTCTCCGACACGTCCGGCCATTGGGCGCTATCGGCAATCCTTAAGGCGAGGGCAGCCGGATTGATGAACGGCTACGTCGACGGCACGTTCCGGCCCGATCAGGCGCTGAGCCGCGCAGAAGCGGCCGTCATCCTGAACAAGCTGATCGGCCGTCCGTCCGGTTCGAACGATCGGAACAAGCCTTTCTTCGCGGACGTGCCGAGAACGAATTGGGCTTTCGCCGCGATTCAGGCGGCGTCAGGCCGATAAATCGCAGTCCATATCCTAGGAGCCGCCTTCGGGCGGCTCTTTTTGCACGTTAAAGAAAGGAAAGGAGAGAAGGAACGGGAATTTCTCCTCCTAAATCGCGTGAAAAACTTCGCGTATGAGGAGTAACAGGAATTTCTCCCGCTATTTTCAAACGCTCATGAGGAGTCAATAGCTCCTATTTAAAGGGAGGTTTTCCGTGTAAATCTGCCGATCTGTCATTTTTGCAAAAGTTAGCGGGAGGTTTTCCTACTATTGCGAGATACAGCATTTAGAATGCTCCGCTCCCTGCACAAGGACGCCGTCAGGCGTTTTTCTTATTCGCGGCCGATATGTCACTTTTGGCACGGACAAGCGCCGACTTGTCCGCCCCAGCGAAAATAACACATTGTCCGGTTGTCAGGGCCGGTTGTCACTTCCCCCGCCGCCTTTGACAGACAGCGCTTTCACCCCCGGCGAAAACGACATATTTACGATGCCGGGAACCGTGAACTATCGTGGAGTTGTAAACGAACGTTCGCGAAATTAACCCGAAGGAAAGGGGTGACACGATGCACATTACCCATGCGGCTGTCAACGGCAACGCCTCGCTCCATTCAGGCGGATCGCCCCGCACGCTGGGGAAAAGAATCGTGCGGAATTGGGAGTTGTACCTGTTTATTGCGCCTGCGTTTTTCTACTTTCTTATTTTTTGCTACGAGCCGATGTACGGGGTTCAGATCGCCTTCAAAACGTTCATCCCGACCAAAGGAATCGCGGGAAGCCCCTGGATCGGCTTCGATCATTTCGATCGCTTCTTTCATTCCTACTACTTCTGGGACCTGATCTGGAACACGCTCGGCATCAGCTTGTACGAATTGGCCGTCGGCTTTCCGATCCCGATCGTTCTCGCGCTGGCCTTCAACGAGATTCGAACGGGCTTTTTCAAGAGGCTGGCCCAGACGGTTACCTACGCGCCTCACTTCATCTCCGTCGTCGTCATGGCCGGCATGATCATCTCGTTTTTGTCCCCATCCACAGGGATCGTCGTTCACCTGATCGAAGGGCTCGGCCTCCCGGCGCCGGATTTTCTGACGGATCCGAGATGGTTCAAGACGATGTACGTGTTCTCGGGCGTCTGGCAGAGCGCGGGCTGGGGAACGATCATTTACTTGGCGGCGCTCTCGGGGGTCGATCCGGGCCTTCACGAAGCGGCGATCATCGACGGCGCCACGCGTTTCCAGAGGATCCGCCACATTAACGTCCCGACCCTGCTCCCGACGATGACCGTCCTGCTCATTCTGAACATGGGAAGCCTGTTCGGCGTCGGGTTCGAGAAGATTTTGCTGCTGCAAAATCCGCTGAACATGGAGTCCTCCGACGTCATCTCCACGTTCGTCTACCGGTCGGGTCTCGTCGATGCCCAATATAGCTTCTCCGCTGCGGTCGGCCTGTTCAACTCCGTCATCAACGCCATCCTGCTCGTGGCCGTGAATCAGATCGTTCGCCGGACGAGCGAGAACAGCTTGTGGTAGAAGGAGGGACGCGAATGTCATCCGGGATTCGAGAGACTGAGCGCGACAAAATCTTTCTGGCCTGCAACTATATTTACGTCTTCCTGGCTTTTCTCATCGTGTTCTACCCGCTGGTCTACATGATCAGCGCGTCGGTCAGCGACCCGAAGGAAGTCGCCTCCGGCGCCATGTGGCTTTGGCCGAAGGGGATCACTCTGGAGGGGTACAAGAGAGTCTTCGAGAACTCGAACATCTGGACCGGTTACGGCAACACGATTCTCTACACGGTCGTGGGTACGGCCGTCAATCTGCTGGTGACGCTGCCGGCGGCCTATGCGATGAGCCGCAAGGATTTCGTCGGACGCAACTTTTTCATGGCCATGTTCATGGTGACCATGTTTTTCAGCGGCGGCTTGGTGCCGACGTATCTGCTCGTCAAGCAGCTCGGTATGATGAATACGATGTGGGCCGTCGTCGTTCCGTCGGCTGCTTCGATCTGGAACATTATCGTTTCCCGCACGTTTTTTCAGAGCTCCATTCCGAAGGAATTGCAGGAAGCCGCCCAGATCGACGGCTGCACGAATATGCGGCTGTTTCTGAAAATCGTCCTTCCCTTGTCGATGCCCATCATCGCGGTCATGGCGCTGTACTACGGGGTCGGCAATTGGAACAGCTATTTCTCGGCGCTGATCTATTTGAACGACGCGGGAAAATATCCGCTGCAGCTCGTCCTGCGCCAAATCCTGGTGCTCCAGGAGATGGCGGCGCAAGGGGGCGGCGCGATCGACACCTCCACGGCGGCGGCGATGAACAGCAAGGCGGAGATTGCCGCGCTGGTCAAGTATGCGGTCATTATCGTGGCGACCGTCCCGGTCATCGCGATCTACCCGTTCTTGCAGCGCTACTTTGTCCAAGGCGTAATGATCGGTTCCGTAAAGGGCTGATCCTTGCCATATAATATAATGAAAAGGAGTTGTCGCATTTGAAGAAAAGACTTCACAAGTCCTCATCCGTCTTTCTCTGCGTAACCGTGTCCGCCGCCATGCTCGCCGCCTGCAGCTCGTCGAACGGGAACGGCTCTTCCGCCTCCTCCGATTCGCCTTCCGCCTCATCGTCCGCGAGTTCCGCCGCTCCCTCCGGTTCCGATTCGGCCGAGGGAGGCGTGAAAAAAGAAGGCTTCCCCATCGTCGACAAGACGCTCACGCTGACGATGATGTCGCAGGACGCGGGAGTGGCCGATTGGAACACCATGCCCGTCCTTCAGGACATGGAGAAGCTCACCAATATCAAGTTCAATTATCAACTGACGCCTATCGATAGCTTCGCCACCAAGAAAAACCTCGTGTTCGCCAGCGGCGATCTGCCGGATCTCTTATATGCCGCGGATCTGACGCCGGCCGAGCAGGTGACCTACGGAACGCAAGGCGTGCTCATCCCGTTGGAGAAATATATCGACGAAGGCTACGCGCCCAATCTGAAAAAGATCTTCGACGAGCATCCGGACGTTCGCAAGTCGTTCACGACGCCGGACGGACATATGTACGCGCTCCCGTTCATCGATCTTGCCGCCGTCTGGTATCGCAGCCCGATGTGGTACAACGGCAAGTTCCTGAAGGCTCTGAACGTTACGGAGCTGCCGAAGACGACGGAAGAGCTGTACAACTATCTGAAGCGGGTCCGGGACGAGGATCCGAACGGCAACGGAAAAAAGGACGAGATTCCGCTCACCTCCGTGAAGCTGGACGACCTGCGCATGTACTTCCTCGGCTTCTGGGGCATCTACGACGAGAAAATCTATGCCGACAAGGACGGCAAAGTTCATTACACCCCGGAAGAGGAAGGCTACAAAGGCTATTTGACGTTCCTGAATCGCCTTTGGAAGGACAATCTGCTGGATCACGAGACCTTCTCGCAGACGTCCGACCAGAAGAAGGCGAAAGGCGAGAACAACCAGATCGCTCTGTTTAACGACTATTTCCCGTATTTCACGCTGGGCGGAGAGCCGAGCGGGGACAACCCGCTGATGACGCCGGTCAGCAGCGAGATCCCGGGGACGCCGGTCTACGGCAAGCATCCCGGCATCTCCGCCAACGGGACGTTCGCCATTACGAGCAAGGACCCGAACCCGGAAGCGACCATGCGCTGGGTCGACTACCTGTACAGCTATGACGGGGCGACGCTGATGAATCAAGGCCCGGAAAATGTACTGTGGAAATATAAGAATAAGGATACGCACGAGAAAGAATGGCTGCCGGTTCCGGGGGGCAAAGAACGCGAAGCTTACCGCGGAACGATTACGCCGAACTTCGGCATCCTGACCCCGGGCATGAACTCCAGCGAGCTGACGAAAGGGCTGCGGACCGACTTCGACGATTGGATCGACAAGGAGAACGCGGAGAAGCTGACGCCGATCGGCAAGGCTCCGTTCCCGAACGTTTATCTGACGAACGACGAACAGAGCGAAGTGACCGCGCTGCTGTCCGATCTGGACACTTACGTGCAGCAGATGGAGGCGAAGTTCGTGACCGGCCAGGAGCCGATGTCGAACTGGGACAAGTACGTGGCCCAGATTAAGAAAATGGGCGGAGATCGCGTGGCGGAAGTTTACCAAGGCGCGTACGACCGCTGGAATTCGGGCAAGTAAGCCCGTCCTCCCGCAGAGGCATAGTCTTGAGCCGACGTCTGGCAGGCTAGCTATCCTTACTCGCCTTCGCTTCCGGAATACATCCTGCGGTATTGTCCCGGGGTAAAGCCGGTCTCCTTCTTGAACTTGCGGATGAAGTTCGGGGTATCGATGTAGCCGACCTTCTGAATGATGTCCTTGATCGGCTCGTCGGTCGATTTGAGCAGGCGCATGACTTCTTCCATCCTTTTCTGCCAGACGTATTGGATGAAGCCCAGCCCCATCTTCTCCTTGAACGAGCGGCTGACATGGGAAGGAGACAGGCCGAACTCGAACGCTACCGTCTCCAGGCTTAACGAGTTGTTCGCATAATGCCCGTCGATGTAGGCGACCATCCGATCCGCGATCGACTGTTCTTCCTTCCGGTTGTTCTGCTCGACTTGATCGCAGATCCGGGAGGCCAGGCTCAGCAGGTTGCGCTCCAGTTCGTCCAGGGAGTGGCTTGTGATCGCATTCGGCGCGATCTCTTGAATCAGGCTGTGATAGTCGAGCTCGGACGCGGTCTTCAGAATCGTATTGAGCAGGTCGAAGCCGCTGCAGCGGAGCAGCAGCGCCGACGGCTCGGACGACTGCAGGCTTTGGACGGCGGAGCGGATCGTCTCGGACGCCACGTCGAAGTTGCCCTGCTTCAAGCTCTGGGAGAGCTTCAGCAGCGTGTTGTTCGGAATCCAGCAGGCAAGATCGGGAACGCGGGACTGCAGCTCGAAGTAATGGACCGTCCCGCGATCGGAAGCGGTTCTCAGCTCGTAAGCCGAGCAGGCTTCGATATAGGATTGGTTCAACAGTTCCGGGTTGGAATAGCTCGTTCCGACCCCGATCGTCGGAACGATACCGAACGAATTCAGGATGCCCTCGCGAACCGCTTCGACGATCAGCTGCTTGCGAGAGAACTCGTCCGCTCCGCCGTTCGGATCGAAGCCGATCATGACTCCGATCTGATCGAGCTGCGACAGCTCGACGCCGTACCCGCGAGCCGCAAGATCGGTCAGCTCGATCGAAGTGAGCAGCTTCATGATCTCCTGGTGCTCTTGCGCCCGATTCGGCTCGACGCTGTTCCACCCAACGACCATCACGAAGTGATAGGCATGGTCGAACCGCAAATCGAAGGCGTCGCGAAGCTCCGGCGTCAGCATCCGGGAGCTGCCGGACTTGAGCAGCGTGGACAGAAGATGCTGGCGGGCGAACGGCTCCTGCAGGTCCGCTCGCGAGCTGAATTCCTGCAGCGTCATGCGGATGCGGTCCAGCTCGTTGCGGGACTTGCCGGAGCGGTCCGGCTTCGAGCCGGTCTTGGAGACGGCGAGCTGCACCAGCGTGGAGATCGGCTGGTATTGCATTCGGGCCAGCAAGAGCGCCAGCGCCGCGCCGGCGGACACGACGATGATCAGAAGCATGATGATGAAGCTGCGGACGTGCAGGACGCTGCTGAAGAACTGGTTGCTCGGCATGATGGTCGCATAAGTCCAACCGTTGCTCTCCGATTGGACCGAGACGATCGAATGTTCCTGCCTGTTGATGATGCGGTCCTGAATGCCCGGTTCCAGATGGTCGAACAAGGTCTTCGTATCCGCGGCCGACAGCGCTTCGCCTTGGCGGTTATCCGCCATGATGCGCCCTTCGTCGTCGAGGATATAGGTCTGGCCCTGATAGTTTCCGAGAATCGAATCGATGAGACTCGTCAGCTCGGATTCTTTGATCAGGAACATGACCGTTCCGTGAGGATTCGGATTGCCCGGCGTAATCGGAATCAGATACGCGAGCATCGACTGCTGGCGGCCGGAAGAGTTGCTGACGATATCGGTCGGGCGCATCGTCGGGGACTTTGCGTTGTTCAAGTCCCGATAGATCGCTTCTTTGTCCCAATTCCGGAAGCTGAGATTGTCCGTGAACACGTCGAAATCGTTCAGGCCCTTGCTGGAGTAGATTTTGTCGTCCTGGTGAAAATACAAATAAATCTCCCCGATGATCGAGCTCGTCGCCTTGTACTGATCCAGAGCGTCGATCGCGTCTCCGCTATGAATCGGATCGTGCACGAGATAGGAGGCGAGCCTTTTGTCGTAGGAGATTCGGGTCGCGATCTCGCCCAGTTCCTTCATCCGCCCGTCGACGATCGCTTTGGCTTGCGTCAATTGGGCGAGATGGGCTTGCTCGATCTCGGAACGAAGGCGATTGGTGGCGTTTTCATAAATAAATATCGTCGTAAATACCAAGGGGATCAGCAAGATGAACAAGTAGGACCAAATATACTTGAGGAACAGCTTGGATTTGAAGTAGTTCCGAATCAACGGATGCTCCCCCTTCTATGTAGGTATCTTGTCATTTTATTTTACATGATAGCAACATTTCAAGCGTTTGGACATCATCGATTTTCGGAGGGATTCGCTTGAGGGAGAAGATCTTGCGGGAAGACGGCCGGGAATCCGTCGTCGAACAAGGGGTGCACAACTACAGCGGCGAGGAAAATTGGGTTCGGCCGGAGGATCCGCTGCTCCTGGAGCGCTTGGAATGGTTCCGGAACCGGAAGCTCGGGCTCATGTTGCACTGGGGGCCTTACTCCCAGCTCGGCCTGGTCGAATCGTGGGCCTTAAGCGACGCGGACGAGGAATGGTCCCGCAACGAGATCGATTGGGACATCGATGCGGAAGAGCTGAAGCGGCAGTATTTCGCCCTGAGCAAGACGTTCAACCCGCTCCGTTTCCAGCCTGAGCTTTGGGCCGATCTCGCCGCGGACAACGGCTTCAAGTACCTCAATTTCACGACCAAGCACCACGACGGCTTCTGCATGTGGGATACGCGGACGACCGATTATCGCATTACGGGGCCGGATTGTCCTTTTCACGCGCATAAGCACGCGGACATCGCCAAGCGGCTGTTCGACGCGTTCCGGGCCAGAGGGCTCGGCATCTCCGCCTACTTCTCCAAGGCGGATTGGCATTCGCCCTATTATTGGGCGCCCGGGATGCGGCCGGATACGAGGACGTCGCGGGGGCCGACCTACGATCCGAAGGAATACCCGTGGCTGTGGGAGCGGTTCGTTCAATTCACGCACGAGCAGATCATGGAGCTGATGACGAACTACGGCCGGATCGACGTGCTGTGGCTCGACGCCGGCTGGGTGAACGATTACCGCGACCAGAACATCCGGCTGGGCGAAGTCGTGGAGAGGGCGCGCAAGGCGCAGCCTTGGCTGCTCTCGGCGGACCGGACCGTCGGCGGGCCGTACGAGAACCTGATCACGCCGGAGCAGACGATGCCGGAACGCGCGCTTCACGTTCCGTGGGAAAGCTGCATCACGATGGGCACGGCGTTCTCCTTCCGTTACGAGGACCATTACAAATCGGTACGCCAGCTCATCCATCTTCTCATCGAGATCGTCGCCAAGGGCGGCAACCTGGCGCTCAATGTCGGCCCCCAGCCGGACGGCAGGCTGCCGAGGACGGCCATCTCCCGAATGAAGGGAATGGGAGATTGGTTGAAGGTGCACGGCGAGGCGATCTACGGGACGAGAATCTGCGAGCCTTATTCGGCGGGCAATGTGAGGTTTACGAAGAAGGAGGGCGCCGTCTACGCATTCTACTTATACAAGAACGAGAGCGAGGCAATGCCGGAGGAGATTCATCTTCCCTGGACTGGAGAGGCCGGCCGCGTCGATCTGGTCGGAGGCGCCAAGCGGATCGGCTGCCGCCGGACCGAGAGCGGCATCGCCGTCCGATTGCCGGAATCGGAGCGCCGGGCGGAAGAAGCTCCGATCGCTCACGTGTTGCGGATTTATTCGTAGGCCCGATATCGTGGAACGATTACGTCGGCAGAAATTGCGGATCTGCTTCGGAAGCAGATCTCGCAGGCCTATTCGTAGGCTGATCTGCGGATTCGTTCGTAAACAGAACCGGGAAGGCCGAAAGGAGCGAATCTGGAATGGCGAAGCGGGACTATGTCGTAGCCGGTTACGTGACGGACGATCATCTTCCCGAGTTGACGCGGGAAGATCTGGCGAAGCTGACGCACCTGAACGTCGCGTTCGGCCATGTGCGGGATAACGCCATCGTGACGGATCGTCTGCGCCATCTGGGCAATCTGCGGCAGATCAAACGGGAGTACCCGGAGCTGTGCATCCTGCTGTCCGTCGGCGGCTGGGGCGCCGGCGGCTTCTCGGAGGCGGCGTCCACCGAGGCCGGCCGGAGCCGGATGGCGGAATCGGCGATTCATGCCGTGACGGTGCATCCGTTCGACGGAATCGACCTGGATTGGGAGTACCCGTGCTACGGGGAAGCGGGGATCGGAGCCGGTCCGGCCGACAGAACGAACTTTACGCTGCTGCTCGCCGCCATCCGGGAAGCGCTGGATCGGCAAGGGGCGCGGATCGGAAGGCGTTACCTTTTAACGATCGCGGCGGGAGCCGATCAGTATTACGTGGATGGGACCGAGATGGACCGGGCGCACCGGTATCTGGATCTGGTGCAGCTGATGACGTACGACATGCGCGGCGGCTTTCAGTCTCTGACCGGCCATCATACGAATCTGTATACGCCGACGGGGGATTTGTTCCGGATCAGCGCGGACGCCTCGGTCCGTATGTTCGTTCGAGCGGGCGTGCCGAAGGAGAAGATCGTCATCGGCGCGGCGTTTTACTCCCGGATGTGGAGAGAGGTGCCCGTCCGAAACCGGGGACTTTATCAGACGGCCGGCAGCACCGGCGGTTACGGGCCGGACTTTACCGCTCTCGTTGCGGACTATATTGGCAGGAACGGTTACGTGCGATATTGGGATTCAGAGGCGTGCGCGCCTTACCTGTTCAACGGATCAAGCTTCCTTTCTTACGACGACGAAGAGTCGATCCGGCACAAATGCGAATATGTGAAGGCAAACGGGCTGGCCGGCCTGATGTTCTGGGAGTACGGCTGCGACCGGACCCATCGTTTGCTGGATGCGATGCATCGCGGACTTCATGGAGGTGGCTTGTCGATATGAAAATCGGACTGAGCACGTACAGCCTGCTGCCCGCCCTGAAATCGGGGGAGATGACGGTGCTGGACGTGATCGAATGGATTGCGGAAAACGGCGGCGAGCATATGGAGATCGTGCCGTACGGCTTCACGCTCGTCGATCAGCCCGAACTGGCGGACAGCGTCCGGGCGAAGGCGCAGGAGGCGGGGATCGAGCTGTCGAACTATTCGATGCCGGCCAACTTCGTGCAGGACGGCGAGGAGGCGTTCCAGGCCGAGGTCGCTCGCGTCAAGGAGCATGTCGACCTGCTGCGGCGGCTTGGCATCAAGCATATGCGCCACGACGTCACCGCGTTTACGCTGCCGCCGGAGAAGATGACCATCCAATGGTTCGAGGAGAATCTGGCTTGGATGGTCAGGGGCAGCCGGATGATCGCCGACTATGCGGCGCCGTACGGCATCACGACGACGATCGAGAACCACGGCTTCAGCGTGCAGGCGAGCGACCGCGTGCAGCGCGTCCTGCAGGCGGTGAACCGCCCGAACTTCAAGACGACGCTCGACATCGGCAACTTCCTGTGCGCCGACGAGAATCCGCTCGTCGGGGTGCGCCGCAACCTGCCGTACGCCTCGCTCGTCCACGTGAAGGACTTCTATATCCGTCCGTACGACGAGCCTCCCGGCGGCGGCGAATGGTTCACGTCCGCGCACGGCACTTTCCTGCGCGGCGCGATCGTCGGCCACGGCGACCTCGACGTCCGGCGCCTCTTCCGCCTGATCAAGCAATCGGGCTACGACGGCTGCCTGACGATCGAGTTCGAAGGCATGGAAGAGTGCCGCTCCGCATCCCGCATCGCGATGGACAACGCCCGGCGGCTTTGGGAAGAGGCATAAAAACAAAATCGGCCTCCGTCACTTATGTCGACGGGGGCCGATCAACTTTTAACGAAACGGAGCGACGTTATTACGGCAGAAGAGGGGGAGTGCAGAATCTAACGAAACGAGAAACGCTTATTTGGCATAAGACCGCCGTTTTCTCGACTTCCCGGGGCGAATAAGCTCGCTCCCTTTCGTTAGAAAATCAAACCTCGTCATTTGAGCCCAATAAGCGCGCTCAGTTTCGTTAGCGCTTCGGAGAACGAGCCTCATTCCGTCCCATGCCTCCGAATGGATCCGATGATCCGATACGCATTCCTCCGGAAGCGGGAGAAGACGATATAAGGGCGCTTATCAGTGGCGCCGCTCGGATGCCGCAGGCGGGTATCCCGGCGCTCGCCTTTCGAGTGGCCGACTCTCTCTATTTGTTGGAACGCTCCTGCGAATCTCCGGTCAAGCCGGAGAGCCACTCCTGCGCAGCCCGGGTCAATCGTTCCGTCAGCTCCGGATGGCGGTCGGCCACGTTGATCCGTTCCCCCGGATCCTCCGACAAGTTGGACAAATGCACGCGATCCGGCTGAGGGAGACTGCCGTCCAGTCTTCCGTTCAGCACGAGCTTCCAATCGCCCTCCCGCACGGCCAACTGCCCCTGATATTCCCAGAACAGCTGTTGGTGCGGCGACGGCTCGCCTTCCTGCAGCATCGGCTTCAGGCTGCTGCCGTCGATGCGCACGTCCTTCAGCGGTCCCGACGCAGTATCGACTTCGGCCAGATCGAGGAACGTAGGCACGATGTCGATCATCGCCGCCATCTCGTCCAGCACCCGTCCGCCCGCGAACCCGGCCGGCCAGCTGAGCAGGGCGGGCTCGCGGATGCCGCCGTCGAACAGACTGAACTTGTGCCCGCGGAAAATGCCCGCGCTGCCGCCATAGTAGGCGTCCTCCGTGCCGTCCAGCCAATTGCGGCTCTCGGGAGACGGCCCGTTGTCGCTGGAGAAGAAGATCATCGTGTTCTCGTAATCGCCCGTTTTTTTCAATTCCTCCACGATCGCTCCCACGCCGTCGTCCACGGCGGCGATCATCGCGTTCATGACCTGGCGGTCCCAAGGAAGATGCGCGAACCGGTCCATGTATTCCTTCGGCGCATGCATCGGATAATGGGGCGCGTTGTAAGCGGCGTACAAGAAAAACGGTTCCTCCCGCTCCGCTTGGCGCCGAATGAATTCGACGGAGCGTTCGGTGATCAGTTCGGTCATGTAGCGGCCGTTTTCCCAGACCTCGGTCTCGTCCTCCCACAGATCGTGCAGCGGATTCAATCCCGAGCCTTGGCCCCAATAGAAGATGTGCGAGTAGAAATCGATGCAGCCGGCCTTGAAGCCGAAAAATTCGTCAAACCCGTGCGCGTTGGGCCCGGTCTCCTCGGATACGCCCAAGTGCCACTTCCCGTGGAGCGCGGTGCGGTAGCCTGCGGCCCGCAGCGCCTTGGCCAACGTGACCTCCGTCTCCGGCAGTCCGTGCAGCCCGCGCTTGGCGCCCAAGATCTCGTTTACCCCGGCCCGCGCCGGATGACGGCCCGTCAGCAGCGCGGCCCGGGACGGCGAGCAGACCGGCGAATTCGAATACCAATTCGTAAATCGGATTCCTTCGGACGCCAAGCGATCCAGATGGGGCGTCTTGGCATCCTCCGAGCCGTAGCAGCCCAGATCCCCATAGCCCAGATCGTCGCAGTAAATGATCAGGATGTTCGGCTTCCGCCGGTTCTTCTCTTGCATCGTCCATTCCCTCCCGATATCGGTTCACCCGCTCTTAGGGTACCTTGCGCCGGTGCGTTCGGGAATGTCCGCATTTTGCAATTGTTATACATTTCGTTGCGCGCCTGGCGTATAATCGGGAGAGATCGGAAAAGCGAAAGGGGCGAACCCGCGATTATGAGCCGAGAGCCGCAAAGAGAGGAAATCTTCAACTATCCGGCGCCCTTCGAGACGAAGATGGGCCTGTGGATGCTCAAAGCCGGCTATCAATGCGGATTGGCCCAACAGGCCGGACCCCGATCGGTCGAGTTCTACAGTATTCATTTTGTTGCGTGCGGCAGGGTGAGATTCGGTTGGGACGGCAGCTCCGTCATCCTTTCGGAGGGCGATCTCTTCTGCCTTTTTCCCGGTTCCGTCTATACGTATGTCGAGGAGAGCGACCGTCCGCCCGTCAAGCTGATGTGGATGGCCTTCAAAGGCGAACAGATGCCGGCCGTTCTGGCGCGCGTCGGCCTGGCTCCGGACCGTCCTTACCGCCGCGAAGCCTTCGGCCGTTCGACGCTCGATATTTTGCAGGAGACGCTGGACAAGCTGAGACCGACCCGAGCCGATCGCAGCTTCCCGCTGATGTCGCTCGCCTATCGGCTGCTTCACAGCATCGATCCGCAGGAACGGGACGCGCCGGTTCCTTCCACGCATTGGCTGGACGCCGTGCAGGACTACATCCGGCTGCACTGCACGGAGAATCTGACGGTGGACGACCTGGCCGCCTGGGCGGGCGTGCACCGCAGCCACTTCACGCGCATGTTCTCCCGCCGGTACGGCGTGTCTCCTTCCGAATACAAGCGCAGGCAGGTAATGGAAAAAGCGGCTCGCCTGTTGACCGAAGACGGAATCAACATTACGCAAGCCGCTTTGACGCTGGGCTATTCGGATTTGTTCACGTTCTCGCGCTCGTTTACCCGGCATTTCGGAATGACGCCGAGCGCTTATCGGCAGCATAGCCGTTCAAAGGAAGGCGGCGCCCCCGTTCATTCCTGAAAAAAACGCAGGTCAAGCGTAGGTGTCGAACAAACTCCGGACGACGAGCCGCTCCCGGAACTCGGCGAGCGCAAGCGGCTCCGACAAGCCGTTTTTCGGCACCGTGACGGTTTTGGGGCGATCCGCCGAAAGGTGGAACACGTTGTCGCTCCAGCGCGCGTCCGCCCCCCGCAGATCGAGCGATACGAACTGGGCGAACGCTGCGCCGCTCAGCTTGACGACGAAGCGGTCCGGCTCCTCCGCCACCTCAACGCCAATGCGCGGGTCCAGGAAGTCGAAATACTTCGACTTGACGAACAGCACGGTGCCGCCGCTGATCTCGCGACCTTCCGCGACCAGGGTGAACTCCAGATAGCTTTGTCTCAGCTTCTTCTTCGTGTCGAGCGCGTCGCCGAATGCCAGGGAGGCGACTTCCATGGCCGAGAGCGCGTCGACCGACACGTCCGTTTCTCCGCTTTCGATGATGCGGGAGCTGCGATCGAGCAGCCGCCAAGTCATGCGGCCTTCGAAACGGTCCAGCGTTTCGTTGGTCACATGCAGGGACACGTTCGTTCCGTCCTCGCAGGCCGAGGCCATCACCGGAGCGAAGAAACGCTTCGCCGCATGATGGGTCGCCTTCCAGCGGCCGAAGTAATCGAGGCTCGACCAGGAAGCGCCCGGCCAGATGTCGTTGAGCTGCCAGTAGATGGCGCCCATGCAGCGGCCGCGGTTCCGCCGCCAATGCTCCACGCCGACGCGCATCCCTTCGGCCTGGATCAGCTGGGAGACGTACAGCAGCGAGTCGAAGTCCTTCGGATATTTGAAGTATTCGCTGATGTAGTACATGATTTTCTCATTGCCGGTGCCGTTCTTCTGATGCGCCTCCATGACGTAGGAGAAGATGTTCCGGTCCTCCGGAAGCGTGAACGTCTCCACCGTCTGGATCGACGGGAACGACTGCAGGCCGAATTCGGACATGAACCGCGGGAACAGCGTCCGGAATTCCGTAATCGGCTTCCGCCCGTGCCAGACGTCCCAGTAGTGCATATCGCCGATGCTTTCTTTGTTCGGATCGTCGATGCCGCCCGCCGAGGACGGGGACGAGCGCCAGTAGAACGTGTTCGGGTCGACCGACGCGTTCAGCTCCGGCAGGAACTGTTCGAACTGGCTCAAATAATCGTCGCGAAGCTTCTCGCCGTACCGTTCCGTCCATCCCCAGTAGGCCCAGGCGTACTCCAGCTCGTTGTTGCCGCTCCACAGGCCGAGCGACGCGTGATGCCGGATCCGTTTGACGTTGTCGATCGTCTCCTGCCGGATATTTTCCTTAAAGGCTTCGTTGAAATCGTAAGCGCCGCACGCGTACAGATGATCCTGCCAGACGATGAGACCGTAGCGGTCGCACAGATCGTAGAAGTCGTCGTCCGGATAGTAGCCGCCGCCCCAGACGCGAATGCAGTTGTAGTTGGCTTCCACGCAGCTTTGGAGCAGACGGTCCGTGCGCTCGAGGCTCAGTCGGCCGAACACGTTGTCCTCCGGAATATAGTTGGCGCCCATGGCGAAGATGCTCCGGCCGTTGACGACGAATTCGAACGATTCGCCCCATCGGTCCTCCTCTTGGCGGATCGTCAGCGTCCGCAGGCCGATCTTGAGCGCCCGTTCGTCGACGGCGCCCTCGCGGCCTTGCAGACGAACCCGCAGCGTATACAGCGGCTGATCTCCGTAATTGTGGGGCCACCACAGCTGCGGATCCGCTACGTCGAAGGTCAGCGAGGAGGATCCGGCGTCGACCGCGCCTTCCTTCTCCAGGGAAGTTCCGTCCGGCGCTTCCAAGGTGGCCCGAACGCTTAGGCCCGCATCCGCCCATTGCTCGACGTCCGTGCGGATATCGAGGCGGACCGCGCCTTCTTCATGCCGCTGCGCGACGAAGACGTCGTCGATTCGGCCCAGATCGTAGCCGCGGATCGAGATATCGCGCCAGATGCCCGCATCCGGCAGCTTCGGGCCCCAGTCCCAGCCGAACATGCTGTGGGCTTTGCGCAGGTGGGAGATGCCCGGCACCGCGTCGGCGCAGCTCGTCAGGTGGTACTCCTTGTCCTTTTCCAGCACGAAACGGGTGGCCGACCGCAGCAGAACGCGGATGTCGTTCCGGCCGGCTCTCAAGATACCCTTGACGTCCGCTTCGTACGTCCGGTGCATGTTGTCGGTGCTCAGCACGGGCTGGCCGTTGATCGAAAGCTCGCAGAGCGTATCCAGTCCTTCGCACCGAAGCAGGACGACATCGTGGGCCAGCAGCTCCGAATCCGCCTCGAAGCTTCTTTCATATTCGTAATCGAATTTGGTCAATTCCAAAATATCGAGTTCGTTGTCGCGGTAGAACGGGTCCTCCATCTTGCCCGCATGGAGCAGATCGTTGAAGACGGATCCCGGGACCACGGCGTCGATCCATTCCGCCTCGTCGGTTCGTTTCATGCGCCAGGCTCCGCCTAGCGTGAACAGCTGCATCTTGCATTCCTCCTGCTATCGAATCGTCGCTCGCTCGAATCTCCGATTGTGCTCATCTCATATAGCGATGGGCCTCCTGATCGGGGCCCGGAGCCGGGAGCAGCTCGATCATAGCACTTGGCGTTTGGAGGGGTCTTGTTTTAAGGCCGCGTTTTTTGTGCTATATTAACGTCGATGCGACGAGCGACAAGGTGTCCGAAAGAACGGTATCGATAAAAGGAGGGGCAGGGTGCAAATGCAGGCGACGATGCTTCATGCCGCGACGCTGATCGACCCGCAGGTTCAGTCCAACTTCCATATCGTGGACTCGATTCGCCATGCCTACCCGCTGCACGGCCACGACTTTTATGAGATCTTCGTCATTCTTTCCGGCCGCTGCACGCACCTGATCAACGGGGAGACGCAGCTGCTGGAGGAGGGGGCGATGGTCTTTATCCGCCCCGGCGACACGCACGGCTACGACTTCTGCGGCGAATCGGACTGCCGGTTCCTGAACGTCAATTTCTATCCGGAGGCGGTTAGGGGCGCCTTCGAATATGTGGGCGGCGCGAACTTCGCGCAGCGGTTGAACCGGGCGAAGCTGCCGCCAGTCGTGAGACTGGCGATCCCCGACGCGGAGGCCTTGAGCCGAAAAGGCGGTCAGATCGCGCTGTACACGACGATCGACAAGGGGAAGGCGAGAATGGCGGCCCGAAGCTGGCTGGCGGACGCGCTGGCGCTCTACGGCTTCGACGATCAGGACGAAGACAAGAAGCCGCTGCCCCCATGGCTCGACCGGCTCTTGCTCGAGCTGCAGAAGAAGGAGAACTTCACCGGCGGGATCGGCCGGATCGGAGAGCTGTCGGAGCGAAGCGCGGGCCATCTGAACCGCGTGTTCAAGATGTACTTGCAGACGACGCCGACGGCTTATCTGAACCGGCTGCGCCTCGGCTACGCCCGGAATTTGCTGCTGACGACGAATCTGAGCATCATGGAAGCCGCTTACGAGGCGGGGTTCGACAATCTGAGCCACTTCTATCATCTATTTAAGAAGCAATACGGTTTCTCGCCCGGCAAGATTCGATCCCGTTGATCCGCCGCCTCTTGTTCATCCGCGCCGCCTGCCGGAGCCGCTCCCGTTCCCGGGAGACGGCTCCTTTGGCTTCGGCCAACATCCAATCGCAGCGATAGAAATCCAATCATTGTCATATAGTGAAGCGCTTACAATTCCACTATTCTGAGAGAGAAATGGGGAGGGGGTGGAAGCGGACGTCCATTCGCGACGAAGATGCCGGCATCGGCTGCCGGCTTCGCGGATTCTTTGCAGAGAGGTTGAATTTCAAAATCGGAAGGAGAAGGAAAGATGACAAGGCTCATTCGCAGAAGCTGGACCGGGCTGGCCGTTCTGCTGCTGCTGCTGCTGGGCGCCGTCGGCTTCGTGCCGGGCGCCAAGCCCGCGGCGGCGGCTACGGTCGCCGTCTCTCAGTCGGGGAGCGTCGTGACCATGACCAACGGCACTCTGACGGTGACGTACGACCTGTCCGACGGCAAGGGAGATTTCATGTCGGGAAGCACGACGATCATGTCCGATTTTTACTCGGATTACAGCGTGACGGGAGCCTCCGGCCGGGTCAGCTCGTTCGATGCGGGAACCCGAACGGCGTCTTGGGCCTCCATCGGCAGCGACGGTTACGGGGCGAACGGGACCAGGCTGACCCTTACAAATTCGCTGTCTGCCGGTTCGACAATCATTTTGCATATCACCATGTACGAGGATCAGTCCTTCATCCTGGCGGACATGACGGTGAACAACGGCACCAGCCAAAGCCTTAACTTCATGGAGCCGATCGCGGGGCCGAACTTGGACATCGGAGCGGGCTCGGACAAGCGGATCTACACGACGCCGTACACGAACAATTTCGACTTCGGCGTCGCACCCGTGAACGATTTCGGAAACAGCCAGAACGGCAGCGAAAGATTGCCCGGCTCTTCGGAAGCGTGGACTACCTTCAACGGAACGAGCTACTGGGTCGCGTCCGTCTTCGACAACACGAACAAGCACGGCTTGGTGGCGGGCGCGGCGACGACGCTCAAGTGGAAGAGCATGGAGTATTTAAGGCAGGCGACCACGGCCAACGGGCCATTGACCGGCTTTTCCGTCTATAATGCGGGCGGATCGCAGAGCGGCACCTCCGTCTCCTCGGACTCCTTTTTCCTCGGCTATTTCGACGATTACCAGACGGGGCTTGAGACGTTCGGCCGCGCTTACGCCGTGGCTGAGCCGAAACTGGACTGGTCCGGGGATGTGCCGGCGGGCTTTAACACGTGGTACGCCTACTACAACTATCCGACGGCGGACGCAGTGTACGCGATGACCGATTATTTCAACGATCATCTGAAGCCGCTCGGATACGATTACATGAATCTGGACTGCTGCTATCGCGGCGTTCCCGGCCAGACGGGCAATCAGAGCGCGGATCAGTACGTCGATTACGTTCACGGAAAAGGCATGAAGGCCGGTACGTATGCGGCGCCGTTCGGCATCTGGGACGATCTGTCGGCCACCGTGCCGGGCACCTCCTACACGTTCGGGGACATCGCCCTTAAGGACGCGAACGGCAATCCGATCGTCTCCTACATCAATACTTACATCGTCGACGCCACCCATCCGGGCGGGCAGGCTTATCTTCGCTATCTGGCGGACCACGACATCGTCGATCACGGCTTCGATTACGTCAAGCTCGACTTTATCGACCTGGGCATGATCGACGGCAGCTTCTACGATTCCGCCAAAAACGGCATGCAGGCGTACCGGATCGGGATGGGCATCATCCGCGACGAGCTGGAGAGCGCGCCGCAGGACATCTACATCGACGAATCGATTGCGCCGCTTATGCCGTCGGGATTCGCGCAGGGAAGGAGATCGGGCGTCGATACGACGATCGGTCTCGAATCGTATCCCGGCATCGAGCGGCAGGCGTTCAACGACGCCGCCTCCTGGTGGACGAACGGGACGCTGTACGATTACAACGACTCGGATATGTTGTTCCCGCAAAGCGTTATTAACGGCTTTGACAACACGACATTGAACGAAGGCACGTTGTACGCCACGGCCGTTGTCATGGGAGGCGGCCATCTGCTGATCGGAGACAACGTGCCGTTCCTGTCGGACGACCGAATGAAGACGATCGTGCAGAATCCGGATCTTCTCGCATTGGCCAAGAAGGGACTTGCGGCAAAGCCGGTGAAAATGACGAATTTTTACCATCACCTGGAGCACTCGCCGTCCGCCATTTATATGACGGATTCGAACGGCGACCGCTATGTCGGGCTGTCGAACTGGGACATGAACAACCCGGCATCGGTTGCCGTCACGTTCGCGGATCTCGGACTCAGTGCGAGCGCAACCTATACCCTTACCGAACTGTACAGTCATACGAAGCTGGGTGATTTTTCAGGAAGTTATTCGCGAACGTTGAAGCCGGGCGAATCGATCATCGTGCGCGTGTCGGCGCAGTCTTCTTCGCTGCCTGCGGCACCGACGAATCTGGCGCTTGGCCATTCGGCGACGGCATCTTCGACTTGGTCGGCGCAGACCGGGTTCGACGCTTCCAAGGTGACGGACGGCAGCCTCGCGACCCGTTGGAGCGCGGAGGGCGGAACGGCCAACGACCAATGGATCGCGGTCGACCTCGGTTCCATCACCGACGTAAACCGGGTTATCGTCAACGAATACGGCTACGGCAATCAAAATTTCCAGATCGAGACATATGTGCTTCAATATTGGGACGGTTCGGCCTATCGCGATTTGACCAAGGGCTATACGCTAGGCGATCGCCGAATCTTCGATTTCCCGACGGTATCGACCTCCAAAATCCGGCTGTTTGTGAAAAAAGCCCGGTTTATTCCCTCGATCAACGAGATTGAGGCTTATGAGGTACCGGGGAACACTGGCTATCGGATCGACCAGGACGACAGCGGAGCCGCTTCGTCCGTCTATTCGGACATCCGTGACGTGGTTCAGCGAATGCAGACTTTTACGCTGACTCAGTCGAGCCTGCCCCGAATGGACGTGTATTTGTACGAGAGCTATGTCAACAAGCTGCCGGAGGACAATCTCTATCTGGATATCGTCGAGCTCGACGCGAACGACAACCCGACGCGGACATTGTTCAGCGCTGCGCTTCATCCCAATAACATTCCGGGATCTCCGGCGCCTTATGCAGTCTATCCGCGCCTGACCGGGCTGGATACGAGCAAGCGCTTCGGCCTCGTTCTGCGCTCGCCCGGATCGCTGGAAGACGGCTCGACCAACAACAAGTACGGCTTCGCGTACAGCGACAGCAATCCGTACGCGGGCGGCATGGAGCGGCTCTCGACGAACGGCGGCGTTTCCTGGTCGACCGAAAGCGGCGGCAATCGTGACCTGATGTTCACTTTGTATCAATAACGGTTTGTCATTCTCTAATCATTACGATAGAAATCCAATCGTTGTCGTATGGTTGCCTCTTAGCCAGGTCCGTATAATGAGGCCTACAGAGGTGATTCCATGCTTGCGAGAGTGGCCAAATACCGTTGGCAGTACATGATGATCGCGCCCGCCGTCATCCTGTTGTTTCTATTCAGTTACATGCCGATGGCGGGCATTCAAGTCGCATTCAAAGATTTTCACATCGGCTACACGATCTGGAACAGTCCCTGGGTCGGACTTGAGAATTTCTCTTTCCTGCAGGACGACCAATTCTGGGTGGTCGTCAAAAACACCTTGTGGATCGCCATCCTCAAATTCGTGTTCGGGTTCCCGGCGCCGATCGCGCTGGCTCTGATGATCAACGAACTGCGGCACAGCGGGTTCAAGCGGTTCGTACAGTCCGTCAGCTACCTGCCGCACTTTTTCTCCTGGATCGTCGTCGCTTATATTTTGCAGTCGATGCTCACGCTGGACGGCGGACTGGTCAATAATTTCATTAAAGATCTGGGCGGCGAGCCGATCTTCTTCCTCGGATCCACCGAATGGTTCCGTCCGATGGTCGTCGCCAGCGGCTTGTGGAAAGAAGTGGGCTGGAACACGATCCTGTACCTGGCCGCGATCACGACCATCGATCCGCAGCAGTACGAGGCGGCCCGGGTGGAAGGAGCCGGCCGATGGGCGCAAATGAGGCATATCACGTTCCCCGGCATTCTCCCGACCGTCTCGATCGTGCTGATCCTGAGCATGCCCGGCCTGATCGCCGTCGGGATGGACCAGATCTATCCGCTGATGAATCCGGCCAACCAGCCGGTCGCGGACGTGTTGGACACGTACGTTCTTCGCAACGGTTTGCAGCAAGGTTATTTCGGAGTGGCGACGGCCATCGGCCTGCTGTCCTCGGTGATCAGTCTGCTTCTCGTTCTCATCACGAATCAGACGGCGAGAAAAATCAACGGGGAGGGGCTCTGGTAAGCCATGAAACGTTCGGCAAGCGAAAACTTCGGCCAAATCTTGATCGTTCTGCTGCTGGCGCTTCTCTGCGTCTCGGTCCTTTATCCCTTCATTTACATGCTCGCGATCTCCCTGAACGTGGGAAGCGATGCGGCTAAAGGCGGCGTATACCTGTGGCCGCGGCACTTCACGTGGGACAATTTCAACGTCGTTCTCGGCAATGCGGTCATCCGGCACGCGTTCGGCATCACCGTGATCCGAACCCTTGTCGGGACGGCATCCGGCCTGCTCATTACGCTGCTCGCGGCTTTCGGCTTGTCTTACCGGAGTCTGCCGCTGCGGGGCACGCTTCTCGGATACGTTCTGATTACGATGTTGTTCAACGGAGGGCTGATTCCGTTCTATATTCAGCTCCACCAGCTGCACTTGCTCAATTCCTTCTGGGTTTATATCGTGCCGACCGCGTTCTCTGCCTGGAACATGTTCGTCATGATGAAGTTTATTATCGGCATTCCCGAAGCGCTGATCGAATCGGCCGAATTGGACGGAGCCAGTCCGCTGCGGATTCTGTGGTCCGTCATCGTGCCTCTGTCGAAGCCGATGCTGGCCGCGATCGGCCTGTTCACCGGCGTCATGCATTGGAACGACTGGTTCGCCGGAGCGTTCTACGTATCGGATCAGAATCTGATTCCGGTGCAGACGTTCCTTCAACAGCTCTTGTCCGCCCAGGATCTCGCGTCGGTGCTCGGCTCCAACAATAACGTCGAAGCGCTGGTTCGCGGCACGGTGCTGACCAACATTACCCTGATGTCGATCAAGATGGCGACGGTCATGGTCAGCGCGATTCCGATTTTGTGCGTGTATCCTTTCTTGCAGCGGTACTTTGTCAAAGGCGTCCTGATCGGCTCCGTCAAGGGCTGAGCCGATCAGCGTTCGCGAATTCATCCGGGTATAACGCATGATCATATACCGAAACTAGAGAGTGAAAGGGGTAACAGCAATGGTTTCACGCAACGGAATAAAGAGCAAGAGCGCGGCCGCTTTGGGTCTCGCTCTGCTTATGGCGGGCATGACGGCCTGTTCCTCCGGGGGCGGCAACAACGCCGATTCGGCTTCGTCGGCTTCGGCTTCCAACGCCGACGCCGGCGGAAGCGGATCCAATTCGTTCAAGCTCTGGCTCGGCTGGACCGCCACGGTCAACAACGACAGCATGGTGCAGGCGTATTGGCGGGAGCACGAACCGAACGTTGACGTAAAGCTGGAAGCGACGCAGGGAGATGCTCTGACGGCGCTGAACTTGAAGCTGAACGCGGGCGGCTTCGACGACGCGGCCGTATTCGGCCGCAACGAGAGCATCGATTCCGCGATGACCCGCTCGGGCAAGGTGCTGCCGGTCGAGCAATATTTCAATATGCCCGACAAGTATCCGGGCCTGGCCTCCATTCCGAAGGAATATCTCGATGCGATGAAGGACAAGGACGGTCACATCTGGTCGATTCCGACCTGGTTCGATCAGAACCCCGACGATCCGTGGCCGGGCTGGGCGTCTCTGGGCTGGTTCGTGCGTACGGACGTGCTGGAGAAAACCGGCATGACGAAGGATGACCTGAAGACGATCGACGGCGTGGAGAAATTTTTGAAAGCGGCATCTCAGCAGACGGATGAAGCAGGCAACAAGCTGATTCCGCTCGACTTCCTCTCGGATGCGAACGACGAGAACGTCATTCTGAGCACGTTCGGGGTATCGACGGCTACGGCCGGCGGCGTCATTCCGGTCGAGAAGAAGGGCGACGGCTATCAGTTCATCTACGACGATCCGCAGTACAAGGCGGCTTATCAATGGATGAACAAGATGTACCGCGAAAATCTGCTGGACCACGAATCCGTCACCGACAAGGCGGAGCGCTACAAGGAGAAAGTCAAGTCCGGACGCATCGCGATGAACGCCGGCGGCTTCTTCAACATGGACGCCCACTCGTGGGAGATTCTCGACGGCCCGACGGCGCCGCCGTGGTTCTATGACACGATCCCGTACCCGCAAGTGCCGGGAGTCGATCATGTCGGCATCAATCAGATCGTGAATCCGTTCCCGCAAGACGACGTGTACATCAGCAAGGACACGAAGAATCTGGACGCGATCCTCAAATTCCTGGACTACACGCTGCAGCCGAAGCCGGAGCAGCAGATGGTCGTCACCGACGGACCTCCCGGGGTATTCTGGGATTGGGCGGACCAGCCGCTCGGCAAGTGGAAATACGTCGATGCCAACTACCAGACGCCTCACGATTCCGGAGACGCGGCGAAGAAGGCGAGCACGACGCCGGAATTGTTCCAGCTTTCTTCTTACAGCAACAAGTGGTATCCGTGGTGGGAGACCGCCGTCACCTCGCCGAAGGGCAAGCAGAAGACGATCGATTTCTCCCAGCAGATCGGCGTAATGGGCACGACTCGCGTCTCCGAGCCGTACGACATGGTGCAGGCGAAACCCGGCGGCCTTTGGGAGAAGTATTTGCCCGAGCTGGAGAACGTGCGCAAGGAATACAAGGCGAAGCTTATCATGGCGAAGGACGACAAGCAGTTCGAGTCGGCTTGGAACGATTTCCAATCCGCTCTGGAGAAGCGCGCCCATTGGAGCGAGCTGAAGCAGGAATGGAACGAGACGCTGCAGGAACAGACGAAGTCCTGATCGTCCGCTCCGCAATCGGACAAAGGGGAAGCCGCCAGAAACGGGGGCTTCCCTTCCCGCCGTTTCAGCGGCGTCGAAGGCGGCGCGACGCGTGTGATATACTCCGGGTATGCGAAAGGAGTATCCGATCTTGCGACTTCTAGAGAAAACCATCATCGGCTTTACCCGCAAGATGAATCTGCGCAGCAAAATCCTGGTGCTCTACGGTCTGATTCTGCTGCTGCCGACGCTGGCTCTCGGCAGCGGGGCCGTTTATCTGGTCATCCGCAGCTTTACCCAGAGCTTTCTCGCCACCGAGGACCAAGCGGTTACGCAGACCGCCCAGAACGTCGACTTCAGCAAGCAAAGCTACGATCTGCTCGCGATCCGGACGGCGACGGACGGCGAACTCATCGCCCGGCTCGGGCGGGAATACGACGACGAGTCCGAAGTCGTGGACACGGTGAATTACGTCGACCGGACGTTCCTCATTACCAGCAAGTATTTGCCCGGGATCGCGGATTTTCGAATCTATCATACGAACGATACGCTCGTTCAGGACGGACAGCTGCTGTGGAGGCCGGAAGCGCACCGTTTGGTGGCGGGGATGGACGAGAGCGCCTGGTTCAAAGCGGCGACGGACTCCGACCAGACGCTTCTCTGGAGCAACGCGCCCGACAATCCCAAGCAGAACGTCATTACGCGCAAAATCATCAGCCCCAACGGCAGCCTCCTCGGCTTGGTCTATATATTGCTCAATTACGACGCGGTATTCGGCGAGATGCTCGACCATCCGTTTAACGGCAGGGGCAGCTTGTACATCGTGGACGACGAGCAGCGAATTCTGGCGGCATCCAACCCGTCCAGCATCGGCAAGCGCATTCTGGTGAAAGACGAGCTCGCCCTCGAACAGAACGAGTCCTCTCCGCCCGCCTCCGGAGAGAGCGCGACGGGAAGCGGGGACGACGATGTGCTGGACCTGACCCAGAACAAGGAGCTGCAGATCGTCAAGCCGCTGTCGTCCGGCTGGCATGTCGTCGCCGTGATTCACATGAAGTACCTGGACCGCCAGAACCGGCTGATTCTGCTGCTGATCGTCGGGATCACGGGCTTTTTCCTGCTGCTGTCCGTCTCGCTCATGCTGACCATCGTCAAAAACATCGTCTGGCGCATCCACAAGCTGGGCACCCGGATGAGCGACGTGGCCAGCGGGGAATTCGAAGTGGCGGTCCGCAGCCAGGGGAAGGACGAGCTGGGCGAATTGGAGAACGTCTTCAATTCGATGACGGAGCGGCTCGGCAAGCTGGTGGAAGACATCACGAAAGCCGGCATGCTGGAGAAGGAGCAGGCGTTCAAAGCGCTGCAGGCGCAGATCAATCCTCACTTCATCTATAATTCGCTCGGTCTGCTTCGCTGGCGGGCGCTGGATGCGCAGGACGACGAGCAGATCCGGATCATCGACGCGCTCACGACATTCTACCGCCTGACGCTGAACAATCAGATCAACGTCATCCGAATCCGGGATGAGCTGGAGCACGTGAAAGCGTACCTGGAGATCTGCCAGTTCCGCTATCCCGATCGGGTACGCGTAGAGTGGGAGGTCGACGACGCCGCGCTGGATTTCTACACGATCAAGACGGTGCTGCAGCCGATCGTGGAGAATTGCTATCAGCACGGAGCCATTACGCGCCGTAAAGGGTCCTTGATCCGGATCTCCGTTTTCAAGGAAGAGGAACGAATCCGGATGTCCGTGTACGATAACGGGCAAGGGATCTCCCGGGAGCTGCTCCGGTCGATGGAGCAGGGCACTTACGTCGGCAAAGGCACGGGCAACGGCTTCGGGGTGTCCAACATCAAGGACCGGCTGGCGCTATATTTCGGCGACGAGGCCAGCTTTGCCGTCGACAGCGAGGCGGGCGAGTGGACGCGGGTGACGATCGAATTTCCGGCCAGCTTCGCGGAGCCGGCGATGAGGAGGGAACGGTAAATTGCTCAAGGTGCTCATTGTCGATGACGAGCCCTCCCATATTCAGGGATTGGTTCGCCACATTCGTTGGGCGGAGCTCGGCTACGATCCGCCGGTCACGAGCGAATCGGCCGAAGAGGCCGTGGAAATGCTGCGCGAAACGGAGTTCGACGTCCTGATCTCCGACGTGTCGATGCCCGGCATGAACGGCATCGAATTGGTAGACCGGGCCAAGCAGCTTCATCCGCACATTCAGGTGCTCATGATCAGCGGCTATAACGAATTCGAGTTCGTACAGGACGCCATTCACGTCGGCGCGCAAGCCTACGTGCTGAAGCCGCTTAAGCTGGAAGAAGTCGGCGCCCGGCTGACGGCCTTTCGGGCGACGATCGAAAAAAGGCGGCAGGTGGTGGAGCAGACCAGCGAGCTGGAGAAAAAAGTGTCGGGCAGCCTGAAGCTCGTCAAGGAGCGCTTCGTCCACGACCTGATCGCGGAGATGCCGCCGACGGGCGAACTGCTCGCTTCCTGGAGCGAGCTGCTGGAGCTGCCGGACATCGAGCGGGGGTTCCAAGCGATCGTGTTCGGCCTGGATTCTTTCGGCTCGGCGGGCCGGGAGGCGAAGGAGCGGGTACTGCTGGGCAGTGGCTTCAAGCAGACGGTGGAGGTCGCCCTGTCGGACCTGGAGAAGGCGTACCTGGCGCAGACGAGCCCGGACGAGGTCGTCGCGCTGCATGTCAATCCGACTTCGGAAGAGCAGGCGAAGCTGGAGAAGCAGCTGATCTTCGTGCAGGGAATGATGCGCGACCGCTTCGGCGTTCAAGTCACGATCGGCTGCAGCCGCATCGCCGCAAACTGGGAGGATGCCGCGCTCATTTATAAGGAGACCAAGTTCGCGATGGCCAAGGCGCGGCTGGTGGAGGACGGGCAGATCGTCCGCTACGACGGCGGCGATTCCAGCGAATTCAAGGACTATCGTCTTCGCGAAGAGTGGATGCCGAACATCGTGCGGCTCATGGAAGAAGGAGATTCCGCGAAGGTCGGCGATTACCTGAACCGAATCCTGGACCTGCTGCTATCGCAGGAACCTGTCTCCTTCTCCTACATGCAGGCGTTCGGCATGAGCTTTCTGAGCGAGCTGATCCGCACCTTGAAGTGGAAAGACGCGCCGGAAGGCGAGATCAACATCCTTATGTGGCGCCGCATGTTGGACTGCGGCAGCACCGGGCAGATCGTCGAGCTGCTCGTCGAGTATGTGGACCGTTATATGCGAATCGAGAAGAAGGACAAGCTTCATCAGCAGCATCACCTGATTCGCACGATCGCCGATTTTATCGGGGAGCGGCTTCAGGAGAGCTGGACGGTCAAGCAGCTGGCCGAGCAGTTCGGATTGAACGCCAGTTACTTGAGCGTGCTGTTCAAACGCGAGATGGGCAAGACGATCTCGGAATTCGTGCAGGAGACCCGCATCCAGCGGGCGATTCAATTGCTTCAGGACCCGAACATCAAAGTGTACGAGGTGGCGGACCGGGTCGGCATCCAGACGACGGCGTACTTCACGTACCTGTTCAAGAAGCTGGTCGGCAGCACGCCGCAGGAATATCGCGACCATCGGTATGATGCGGACGGAGATTGAACGCCGGACGGCGGAAAGATCAACAAGACAAAGCGGAGGATTGGCGCTCATGACCATCGGGATTTGGGAGAATCAGCGGTTGTTCGAGATTCGCACCGAACGAACTTCTTATGTATTCGGGATCAACGAAAAGGGTACGGTGCAGCACTTGTATTGGGGGGAACCGGTGGAAGCGGCGGAGCTGGCCTCGCTGCTGCGGGCCCGAGCGCACAGCTCCTTCGACATGGAGATCGACCGGGAGACGGAGGAGTTCGGAGGCTGGGGCGGCGCCCATTACGCGGAGCCCGGGCTGAAGGTCGCCTTCGGCGACGGGGTCCGCGATTTGAAGCTGGATTATGCAGGCTATGAAAAGAACGGCGACGACGAATTGACGATCCGCCTCGCGGATCGGCACTACGCCTTTCGCATCGACGTCCGCTATAAGGTGCGGCCCGAATATGACCTGATCGAGCGGCACGTCGTCGTTCGCAACGGCGAGAAGCTTCCGGTGCGGATCGACCAGGCGATGGCCGCGGTCTGGTCCGTCCAGGGACTGCCGGAGTACCGGATGACGCATGTGACCGGACGCTGGGCGGGCGAGTACCAGCTGCGCAGAACGGTCTTGTCCGAAGGCAAGAAAACGATCGAATCGCGCCGCGGCTTCACCGGCCCGCACGCCAATCCGTGGTTCGCCATCGACGACGGAGAAGCGGGAGAGCGGGGAGGAAGGGTCTGGTTCGGCGCGCTCGCCTGGAGCGGCAACTGGAAGATCGTCGCGGAGAAAACGACATACGGCCACGTCCGCATCGCGGGCGGAGTGAACGACTTCGACGGCGCGTTCCTGCTCGGGCCAGGCGAAAGCTATACATCGCCGGTCTTCGTCGGCGGGTTCACCGCGTCGGGCTTCGGCGCGATGAGCCGTCTGCTGCACCGGTACGAACGCGATTGCGTTCTTCCGTCGAGCCGGCCGCGCAAGGTGCTGTACAACTCGTGGGAAGCGACCGAATTCGACGTTCGCGCCGATGAGCAGATCAAGCTGGCGCGCCGCGCCGCGCAGCTCGGCGTAGAGCGGTTCGTCGTCGACGACGGCTGGTTCGGCGCCCGGAACAGCGACCGGGCGGGCTTGGGCGATTGGCACGTCAACCCGGCCAAGTTCCCGAACGGCCTGCAGGAGCTGATCGGCGAGGTGCAGGCGCTCGGCATGGAATTCGGTCTCTGGGTGGAGCCGGAATCGGTCAACCCGGACAGCGATCTGTACCGCGCGCATCCGGAGTGGATCTATCAATTTCCCACGCGGGAAGGAACGCAGCTGCGCAATCAATATTTGCTGAATCTAGGCCTTCCCGAAGTGAAGGCGTTCGTGCTCGATTTTATGACCGAACTGCTGTCGACGTACGAGATCAAGTTCATCAAGTGGGACATGAACCGCACCGTCACCGAGCCGGGTGCGCCCGAATCCGCGGGGCCGGTCTGGCAGAAGCACGTGGACCATCTGTACGCGATCTGGGCGGAGCTGCGCGCCCGGTTCCCCGACGTGGAATTCGAGACATGCGCCGGAGGCGGCAGCCGGATCGATCTCGGCATGCTGCGCTTCGCCGACCAGGCCTGGATCAGCGACAATACCGACGCGCGCGACCGGCTCGCCATGCAGGAAGGATTCTCTTACGTATACAGCCCTTCCGTCATGATGTGCTGGGTGACGGAATCGCCGAACGGCTTCAACGGCCGCAGCCTGCCGCTCTCCTACCGCTTCCACAGTTCGATGATGGGCGGTCTCGGCATCGGCGCGAACATAGCCAAGTGGACGGGCGAGGAGATGGAGGAAGCCCGCGGTTTCGTGGCGCTCTACAAGGAGATACGTCATCTCGTCACGGAAGGGGAGCTGTTCCGCCTCGAACCGATGGGCCGCTCCAACGCGGCGGCTTATCAATACGTCGGCCGCGACGCGGCGGAAGCCGTCGTATTCGCCTTCCTGCACTCGCAGCACTTCGGCTCGGAGGTTCGGCGCGTGCGCCTGCAGGGGCTGCGGCCGGAGGCCGAGTACGAAGTCCGTCAGGACGGCGCCGAGCCGATCGTCCTGCACGGCTCGACGCTGATAAACGCCGGTTATCCGCTGACGCTTCGCGGAGATTACGGCAGCACGCTGCTGCGGCTGCGGATTCGCTGACGAATCGGCGGAATGAAAGATATAGATTTTGCAAGTGTACCGATAACGGTTGAAAGCTTGCGTATGGATATACCGATATCCCTTGCGCGGCGAGAATAACTCCTATCATACGGGCTGAAAAGAAGGTTGCCAATGGCGTAAGCGTGGCGATCTGTCTAGTTCAGCCTTTTTTGTGTACCCTTTAAGCTCTGAAATAGCGCTATAGGCTGCGCTAAGCGCATGCAGCGTATTAGGAATGAAAGGAGCCGCTGCAATGCAAGCATGCCGGGTTCTTGCAGGCGTTCTCCTTGCTCCACGCGTCAATGACGCCCTTGAGCCATTCGGTCCGGAGATAGATCCGAGGGGCCGAATGAGCTCCCGATGCGATGATTTGCCTAATTCCGTCCTTTCATTCGCGTTTGTGCCCCAACTTGGAAGATTCGGCAACGAGCGGTTCAGGACCCTGGTGCTTCTTCAATCCGGCCGCATACAACGGACCGTGCACCAGAATGGTTGTCAGGATGCGCGCCATTTCCTCGGGCGACTCTTTCCTGCCGCTCTCCAGCCATTGTTGAACCACGCCGAAGTGCGCCGATCCCACATATGTAGCAAAATACGGGGGCGGAACGAGGCATTCTTCTTCATGGATCAGCACGTCCGGACGATTCCCCAGCATCGTCTCCCGAAAAAAATCTTTGAACCGGGTCTGGAACGTCATGTCTCCCTTTGTTCCCAATGCCGCTTTCATGAATCGGCTGTGCTCGTTCAGGAACTCGAAGATGGCTATAACGAGCGGATAAATCGCCAATCGGGGCGGCGAATGCTGCAACTCCGATGTAACCGACGGGATTGTCTTCTTCACAAGTTTGGACAGCCGGACCATGATCTCTTCTTCGCACTTGGTCATCAGGTCGTATTTGTCCTGATAGTGAGCGTAGAACGTGCCGCGGTTGATTCTGGCCCGCGACGTAATGTCTTTGACTGTCATCGCTTCGAACCCTTTCTCTTCGATCAATTCCACCAGCGCATCCCGAATCGCCTGTTGGGTGCGGACCACCCGCAGATCGGTCGTGTTCCCGCTCATCCGAATCCCCTCGATCTTCCTGAAAATTTTATCCGACACCCTGATCCGGTGTGTTCATTAACCGACACATCCGCCATGTTTGCTCATTGAAGCCTCGCTTGCCCCGGCATCATAATAATCCACAAGGTGTTCACTAAATTATAAATCCACAGTCGGGGGGGCGCCAAGGTCAGAAAAACACTCGAACCGGATCTTCGCCAAAGTCAAGCGAATGCGAGGCCCCATATAGAGGAGATATGGCGAAATCAAACGATCGGCGGATAGCGTGGCCGTCGGCGGAAAAGGAACGGAACCTCAACCGACGGATCGCGGCAGGCCGCACGTTCTGTTCCTGCAGACCGGATTACAAGAATGGAGGAGAATGATGAGCAAAGCTCAGGTGCAACCACGGAAGGGACAAGCAGCCAAGCTGCTCCTTATCGCGTTGGCGATCATGCTGGTGAGCGGCATGGTCTCCCTGCTGCCGGCCGACTGGGAGGGCCGCGCCTATGCGGCGGAGAACTATACGATCGACACGATCGTCGGAACCGGTACGGGGGGCTTTTCCGGAGACGGAGGGCCGGCAGCTTCGGCCCAAATCAACATTGCTTACCATATTGCCGTAGACGCCGCCGGAAATCTGTATATTCCGGATTACGCCAATCAAGTGATTCGGAAAGTGGATACGTCAGGCATCATCACGACTGTAGCCGGAACTCCAGGCGTTGCAGGCCATGCGGGGGACGGCGGCCTGGCGACTTCGGCTCTGCTGCAATACCCGACATCCGTCGCCGTCGACGGCGACGGGAATATCTACTTTACGGAAACCGGCTACCAAATCGTACGGAAGGTGGATACGAATGGGATAATCAGCACGGTTGCCGGCTCGAGCACGGGCGCTTCGGGCTATTCCGGCGACGGCGGCCCGGCGACTTCGGCCCAGCTTCACGGTCCAATGGACGTAGCCGTGGATAGCGCCGGCAATTTGTATTTCACAGAAATATTTAATCATGTCGTTCGGAAGGTGGATAAAACGACCGGCATCATCGCCACGGTAGCCGGTACGGGAGTTGCCGGTTTCTCGGGCGACGGCGGCCCGGCGACTTCGGCGCAGTTGAATACTCCGTATTCCATCGACTTTGACGGCGCCGGGAATCTGTATATCGCTGAGCGAAATAGCAATCGGGTGCGGAAAGTGGATTCGTCCGGGATCATCAGTACGGTGGCCGGCACGGGAAATTCCGGCTATTCCGGCGACGGCGGGCTGGCGACGGCGGCCGATATGTCGTGGCCGAGCGGACTAACCGCAGACGACGACGGAACGCTGTACGTCGCGGAGTTCAACAATCACGTCATTCGGAAAATAAGTACGGCCGGCATCATCACGACCATTGCCGGGAACGGCACTTTTGGGGATTCCGGGGACGGCGGACCGGCGAAATTGGCGCAATTGAGAACCCCTCTCGGGATCGAACTCGATCTTGGCGGAAACCTGTATGTGTCGGATTACGGCAACTACAAGATCAAAAAGCTCGAAGCGATGACCCACACGGTCACGTTCGATAAGAACGGCGGGGATACGGAGGCGACCCCCACGACCTTGAGCGTGACGGACGGCGAGACGGCGGCTGCTCTCCCCGCTCCGCCAACCCGTCCCGGCTATACGTTCGCGGGATGGAACACGCTGCCGGACGGCAGCGGAACCGTCTTTGACGCGACGACCGCCGTGAGCGGCAATGCGACGGTCTATGCCCGGTGGAGCCTGCTTCCTTCTTACACGGTCACGTTCGATAAGAACGGCGGGGACACGGAGGCGACCCCCACGACCTTGACCGTGACGGACGGCGAGACGGCGGCTGCCCTCCCTGCTCCTCCGAGCCGTCCCGGCTATACGTTCGCGGGATGGAATACGCTGCCGGACGGCAGCGGAACCGTCTTCGACGCGACGACCGCCGTGAGCGGCAATATGACCGTCTATGCCCGGTGGAGCCTCAGTCCTCCTGCCAATCTCAAGGCGTCTCCCGGCAACGGTCAAGTATCATTGGCCTGGGACGCGGTCCCGTCGGCCGACGATTACCGCTTGTATATCGGCACCGCGTCAGGCGCATACGATCCAATGCCGCTCGCCACGGTGACAGGAGCTACCTACACGGCAACAGGTCTTGTCAACGATACGACCTATTATTTCGTCGTGAAGGCGCACAACGCCGCGGACGTCAGCGAATACTCGAACGAGGCGAGCGCGACGCCGCACGCCCCGAATTCGTCGGCGCCGTCGACGCCGGAATCCGAACGGTCTACGATTCAAGTCGTAGACGGCAACGGCGGGTCCCTCGTATCGAATGCCTATATCGTCCGTTCGTCTGCCAACGACGGACGCCGGCAAACGGCGGTCGAACTGACGCAAGAGCAGGCGGCCCGAGCGATCGACAAGCTGGGGGCGCTCGGTTCCGATTTCGCGAAGATGCTCATCCCGGACGAAGATAACGGGGACGTCGAGCAGGTCGTGACGTTCCCGAAGGTTTCGGTCGATTTGCTGTCCGAAAGCAAGATCCGGATGGAGATTTCCGGGACGCGGGCGCATGTCGTCATCCCGGACGCAACGTTCGAAGGGGGAACGGACGGGCTTCGTTTCCGCATCGAACCGGCCAGGGAAGAAGACGTCGAATCGATCGAATCGCTGGCAACGACGGATCCGCTCGTGCTCGAAGCCGCGAGAGGCGGCACGGTCGATACCGTCGGACGTCCGATGACGATCGGATCGAACGCGACCGGCGGATACGAGGCGATTCTGCCGCTGACCGATGCGCCGCTCAACGACGAACAGCTGAAGCGAGTCGCGGTCTTCGCGTCGTATGACGACGGCACGAAGGAGCTGGCGAGAGGAAGCATCGTCCCCTATGACGGCGAAGATCGGCCGGGGATCCGCTTTCCCGTCTCCGCCGGCAAGACGGGCACGTTTACCGTCGTCCTTTGGACGAATCCGGAGCATCAAGCGTTTCTGTTCGGTAATCCCGACGGGACGTTCGCTCCGGACCGAAACGTAACCCGCGCGGAAGTCGCGGCGATGCTGGTCCGGGTGTTCGACCGGGATGAGGACGCGGCGCCTGGAGATTTCCCGGACGTCGGGGATAGGCATTGGGCGAAGGAGTACATTGACCGCGCCTCCGCCATGAGCCTCATGATCGGATATCCCGACGGCAGCTTCAAGCCGGACGCGACGATCACGCGGGCGGAGATGGCGAGCGCGATCGCCCCGTTGCTGCCCGATGCCACGGGCGCAAGCGCCGGATTTGCCGATATCGACGGAAGCTGGGCGAAAGCCGTCATCGAGCAAGCGAATGCGGCAGGTATCGTATACGGGTATGAGGACGGCACGTTCCGCCCGAATTCGACGCTGACCCGCGCCGAGGCGGTCGCGATGATCGACAGACTGCTGGACCGCGGACCGCTGATCGAATCGCCGCGGCAATGGCCGGACGTCGCGCAAGCCCACTGGGCGTACGGCTATATCCAGGAAGCATCCATGGATCATTCCTACGAGCAACAGGACGGCACGGAGAAGTTCATTCCGGAACCGTAAGCCGGTTCCGTCGGACGGCGGGGCTAACGCCCCCCCATGGTAGAAGTAGAATATGAGGAAATGAACGATGGAAAACGCAGATCGTAGAATATGGGAGTGTCTATCATGTCATGGATGCAAGGGCGAAGAGTCATTCTTCTTGTTCTGTCTTTCGTGTTGCTGCTGACTGCGGCGGTTCCTTACGGTTCCGGGAAGGCGAATGCGGCGGAGACGGGAACGGGAAGCCGAATCGTGAAAATCGCCGCGGGAGCCTATCATTCGCTGGCGCTGAAGTCGACCGGAACCGTGGTGGCTTGGGGAAGTAATAGCGCCGGTCAAACGGACGTGCCGGCCGAGCTTGCCGGGCCGGGGAAAGTGATCGATATCGCGGCGGCGGGGAATTATTCGCTGGCGCTGAAAGCGGACGGCACCGTCGTCGGCTGGGGTGACGATCATAACGGTACAACGGACGTGCCGGCCGGACTGACCGGGGTTGCGGCGATCGCGGCGGGAGGGGCTCATGCGCTGGCGCTGAAAGCGAACGGCACCGTCGTCGCCTGGGGAAGAAATAGTCAGGGTCAAACGGACGTGCCGGCCGGACTGACGGGGGTCGTGGCGATCGCGGCGGGAGGGTCGCATTCGCTGGCGCTGAAGGCGGACGGCTCCGTCGTTGTCTGGGGAAGTAATTCCAATGGTCAATTGAACATGCCGGGCGGCGGACTGACCGGAGTCGCGGCGATCGCGGCGGGAGAGCTTCATTCGCTGGCGCTCAAAGCCGACGGCACCGTCGCTGCCTGGGGAAGTAATGGCGGCGGCCAATCGACCGTGCCGGGCGGACTGACCGGGGTCGTGGCGATCGCGGCGAAGTTGACTCATTCGCTGGCGCTCAAAGCCGATGGCACCGTCTCCGCCTGGGGAAGCAATAATTTTGGCGAATCGACCGTGCCGGGCGGACTTGCCGGGGTCGTGGCGATCGCGGCGGGAGAGACTCATTCGCTGGCGCTCAAAGCCGACGGCACCGTCGTCGCCTGGGGGGATGATAGTTATGGCCAAACAGACGTGCCGGCCGATCTTGCCCAACCGGTCAAAGCGATCGGTGTCGCGGCGGGATCGATTCATGCGCTGGCGCTGAAGTCGGACGGTACGGTCGTCGCCTGGGGAGGCAGCGCGGGAGATGTCTGGGGAGGCGACGACCCGAGACTTGGTGAAGTGACCGTGCCGGCCGGGCTGACCGGAGTGGCGGCGATCGCCGCGGGATCGTATCATTCGCTGGCCCTGAAAGCGAACGGCACTGTCGTCGCCTGGGGAGATGACCGTTACGGTCAAACGGACGTGCCCGGGCTCGCCGGCGTGAAGGCCGTCTCGGGGGGAACGGAACATTCGCTGGCGCTGACGGCGAACGGCACCGTCATCGCTTGGGGAGACGATCTTTATCAACAATCGGATGTGCCTGCCGATCTTAAGGTGCCGGGGGCAGTGGCGGCGATCTCGGCGGGAGGCTTTCATTCGATGGCGCTGAAGGCGGACGGCACCGTCGAAGCCTGGGGAAGTGATAGCAATGGTCAAACGGACGTGCCGGCCGATCTTAAGGTGCCGGGGACCGTGGTGGCGATCGCGGCGGGCGGGTCGCATTCGATGGCGCTGAAAGCGGACGGCACGGTGGTCGCCTGGGGGGGAAGCGCTCTTTCCGGCCAAGCGTACGTGCCGGCCGATCTCTCCGACGTGGTGGCGATCTCGGCGGGCGGGTTGAGTTCGCTGGCGCTGAAAGCGGACGGCACCGTCGTCGCCTGGGGAGAAGGTCAATCGGACATGCCGGCCGGACTCTCCAACGTGGCGGCGATCTGGGCGGGAGGCACGATTTCGCTGGCGCTGAAGACGGACGGCACCGTCGTCGTCTGGGGAGCCAGCCCGGAAGATATCGATTATTACGGTCAAGCGGACGTGCCGGGCAATGACCGCCTGAGCAGCCTGACGGTGCAGGAGGGCGGGCTGGACGCCGCGTTCTCCCCTTCGGTCACCGCTTATACCCTCGACGACCTGTCGGTATCGAGCGTGCATATCAAGGCAACGCTGGCGGATACGGCGAACGCCCAGCTGTATATCAACAACAAGCTGGTAGCCAGCGGGGCTACCGCTACGGTCAACCTCCCGGGAGCGACGACGGTCATCCCGATTCGGGTGGAACCGTATTTGAAGCCGGCTCGGACATACACGATCACCGTGCATAGAGACGCTGCGCCTCCCGACGTTCATTTCGCCACGAACGGCAATGCGGCGCCTTCGCACACGGCGGCAAGCACTGTGACCGTGACGGATACGGAAAGCGGCGTCGATGCGGCCTCGCTGCAATACGCGTGGACGCAAAGCGCGGCCGTTCCCGCAGACGGCTGGACCGCTTTCGCCGACGGCGACACGCTGCGGCAGACAAGCGGAGACGGCGAGTGGTACTTGCATATCCGCGCGCAGGATCTGGCCGGGAATGTCGCCGACGCGGTATCGAATGCGTTCGTGCTGGACAACACGGCGCCGGAGCTTGCGCTGAACGGCAGCAATCCGATGAATATCCCGCAAGGCGGGACGTATGCGGAACCGGGGGCGGTGGCGACCGATGCGATCGACGGCGCGATTCCGGCCTCGTCCATCACGATCTCGGGCGCCGTCGACACGACGCGCCTCGGCCATTACCCGATTCAATATGCGGTCGCGGACCGCGCCGGGAATAACGCTTCGGTCATCCGCGATGTGTACGTGTACGACGGGGACGCGCCGGCGATTTATTTGAACGGACCGAATCCCATGACGGTGGAAGCAGACAGCGTCTTTACCGATCCAGGCGCAACGGCGCAGGATGTGCAGGACGGCGACCTTTCCGCTTCGATCGCGGCGACCGGAACGGTGGATACGTCGACAATCGGCACGTATACGCTGACCTATGACGTTTCCGATGCCGCAGGCAATGCGGCCGCGACCGTGACGCGCACGGTCTATGTGAAGGATACGCAGCCTCCCGTTCTCACGCTGCTCGGCGATCCCGTGATGAGCGTGCCGCTTGGCGCAGGGTTTGCCGATCCCGGAGCGCAAGCGACCGATGCCTATTACGGGGATGTCTCCCCTCTCATTGTCGTGTCCGGAACGGTAGATACAAGCCAAGCGGGCGAGTATACGCTGCGGTACCATGTGGAAGATCCGTCCGGCAACGCCGCCGCGGAAGCGACGCGCACGGTGACGGTCACCGCTCCTGATAGTTCCGACGGATCCGACGACGGCTCCGATGGCTCTAATGGCTCCAATGGTTCCGATGGCTCCAATGGCTCCAATGGCTCCAACGGTTCCGATGGATCCAACGGACCCGGAAATTCGGGGAACTCGGGAACGAACGAACCCCCGGACAACGGGTCTGCGGTCTTCCACCAGGTGAGCGTCAAAATCAACGGCGCGGTCAAGTGGGTGGCCGCATCGTACGAGATGTCCGGCGGGCAAAGCACAACCCGGATTTTCCCGACGGCGGGGCAGCTGTCCGAAGCGTTGGAAGCCATGCCGGACAGCATTCGGATCGAAGCGCAAAACATCGGAGACTCGGTCAAGATGGACGTTCCGGCCGCTCCGCTGCTGCACGCGCTGGACGTTCGTCCCGACGCCCTGTTGGAATGGAGCGTCAACGGAAACGGCCTGCGCCTTCCGCTTAACGTCCTGCAAAGCGTTCCGAAGGAGGCGACCGTGACCTTCGGGATCGCGGCAGCTGCGGGTTCCGCCGGCGACGCCGGGAACGGAGCGATCGCGCGTGCCGGCGGGGAGCCGCAGCTCCCTCATCCGGTCGTTTATTCGCTCCAGGCCAACGACGGCAGCAGCATCGATTGGGGCCGAACGTACGCGATCCTGACGGCCGTTCTGCCCGAACCGGCCGATCCGGATCAAGCGACGGCCGTACGCATTGACGAGAACGGGCGGATGCGGTTCGCGCCGGCTGTCTTCTCGAACGACGGCTCCCCCCTGGTGACGATTCGTTCGCCTTACGCCGGCGCTTATTCGGTTATCCGATCGGAGCATTCGTTTGCGGATTTGAACGGGCATTGGGCACAAAAGGATATCGTCCTGATGGCGAACAAGCTGCTTGTCGCAGGCAGAACGCAAGACCGATATGTGCCGGACGCTAACATTAGCCGCGCCGAATTTGCCGTCCTGCTCGTGCGCGCGCTCGGCCTGGACGATGTACCAAACGATCCGACGCCTTTCCGGGACGTGGCGCCGGGTGCATGGTATGCGGGAGCCGTCCGGGCCGCTCATCAGCGTCAGCTCATCGGCGGTTTCGAAGACGGAACGTTCCGCCCGGAAGCTCCCATTACCCGCGAACAGATGGCGGTCATGATCGTCAGGGCGATGGCGTACGCCGGATATGCGCCGGACGCGAACGGGGCCGCTACGGGAACGTTCGCCGACGAATCGGACATCGCGCCATGGGCGGACAACGCGGTCGGTCGGCTGACCGGAGCTTCCATCATCCGCGGTTTGACCGCAACGAAGTTCGGCCCCCAAGAGTATGTGTCCCGCGCGCAAAGCGCCGTCCTGTTGAAGCGGATGCTGCAGGCGATGCAATTTATCAATCCGTAAGCTTAAGGTTTCGAGCGGAAATGCGGGGCCCGTACGTTTTGGCAAATGCTCGTGTGCTTTCAGCGCCGGCAGGGCGGCGGTGATTTCATGGATCGTGCGATGATTCGTTCTTATGGCATTGGGTTGAGATCGGCTATTGTAACTCAAACATTAAGCCCCGTTTTTTAGCGGGGCTTTCGGCAATACCGTACTGTAAAAACTCCCTTTCTCGTTCTAACTGTAGAATCCGATCCATCCCTTCAATGTCTCCGGAAGTGCGGAGCAAGGAATGGAGAGAGGCAAATTTGCGATGGGCTGAGTTATCCTGCGGTAGCCCGAACCTGATAGACCTTATGGGACAATCATTCCTTGAAAAAGATCGCCATGCGGAGGGGATGCTTCGGCCGGATACGATATTTTAGATCGTTAGGCGGCAGGAGCGTCGGGACGCCAACGGACTACAGTAGCTAACCTCTTTTTCAGTACTTTTTTTCCTCTGGCGGGATGTTTATACTAAAGGGGAATTTTTCCGGAAAGAGAGGGATCGACATGGAAAAACGGCTTTACGGCAACACCGGCATGGAAGTGAGCGTACTCGGCTTCGGGGGCGCGGAGATCGGGTCCGGGGCGACGGTTCAAGACGTGGACAAGCTGCTCGGCGGCGCGCTCGATGCGGGTCTCAACGTGATCGACACGGCCGAGTGCTACGGCTCGAGCGAGGAATTGATCGGAAAGACCGTCTCCCGTCGGCGCGGGGACTATTATCTGTTCACCAAGTGCGGGCACACGTCGGGCCTCGACGGAACGGATTGGGATCCGGCCATGCTGGAAGCGAGCATCGACCGCAGCCTGAAGCGTCTGCAGACCGACTACGTGGACGTCATCCATCTTCATACGTGTTCGGAGGAGCTGCTGCGGAAGGGCGACGTGATCGACGTGCTGCGGCGGGCGAAGGAGAAGGGGAAAACCCGGTTCATCGGCTACAGCGGCGACAGCAAGGCGGCCCTGTACGCCATTCAATGCGGCGCGTTCGACTCGCTGGAGACGTCGGTCAGCATCGCCGACCAGGAAGCGATCGAGCTGACGCTTCCGGAAGCGCAGAAGCGCGGAATCGGCGTTGTGGTCAAGCGCCCGATCGCCAACGCGGCGTGGAAGACGGAAGAGCGGCCGGCGAGCGACTACGTCGCGCCTTATTGGGAACGGCTGCGCAAGCTCGGCTACGATTTCCTGCGCGCGGATTTGCAGGAGGCGGTCGGCACCGCGCTTCGGTTCACGCTGTCCATCCCCGGCGTATCCGCGGCGATCGTCGGAACCCGGAATCCGTCCCGCTGGCCGGAGAACGCCCGCCTGCTGGAGCGGGGACCGCTGACTCAAGAGCAGTACGCGGAGATTCGCCGGATCTGGCAGGAGACGGCCGAGCCGGATTGGACCGGGAGGGGCTGAAAGTCCCAAGCCGCCGGTCCCCCTGGGCTTCGATGAAAAATCACTCAGAATTAAGATGACTCCTTGGCTGAGAATGTATAATAACCAGCAGATTAGTTGGTTGTTTTTTCCGGTCAAAGGAGATGACGACGATCAGAAGCCTGATACGAATGGCGGCGGCGGCCTTGGGGCTCTTCCTTGCGGTCGGCACGGGCACGGCGCTGGCAAGCGAACAACAAGCTTTACCGATAGAGAACGGCAACGCGGTAGAAGTGAGCGAGCATCTGTGGACGGTGAACGGAGAGACGTTCGCTCCGGTCAAGGAGCTGGCGGACCGGATGGGCTGGCAGCTTGCCTACGAGCCGGAATCCGGACTCGTTACCGTGAGCAACGGGATGGACGACACGCTCTCGTTCCAAGAGGGCACATCATCGCTTGAATTCAACGGAAGCACATACGGCACGGAAAGCGCTGCCAAGCTTAAGGACGGCGACATGTACTTCCCGCTGCGCCTGCTCGCGGAAGCCATGAACGCGAACGTAACCTGGAACGAAGAGCGGAAGGCTGCGGTGATTCAGCCGCAGCCGGAATACGTCGTCGCGGAAGGCGACACGCTGTGGAGCCTCGCGGAAGATCAAGAGACGACGCCGCGGGAGCTGATGCTCCGCAACGGGCTGCCGGATATTAATTTGCAAATCGGTCAGCAACTGAAGCTGGTCGTGCCCGAATTTCTCGATCCAAACGTTCAGGCCGCAGCGAAGGCCCAGGCGGAGGTTCAGGCCAAGGTTGCCGTCGCCCGGGAAGTGAAGGCGTCGGAAGCCGAGCCGGAGATCGATGCGGAAGACCTGGCGCTGCTGGCGAAGCTGGTGCAGGTGGAGTCGGGCTACGAGCCCTACGAGGGCAAGCTCGCCGTGGCCAACGTGGTTCTGAACCGCGTCAAGACGGGCCGTTATTCCGACACGGTCAAAGGCGTCATTTACGCCCCCGGCCAGTTCCCTCCGGCGACGAACGGGACGCTGGCGAAGACCAAGGCGTCCGAGGACAGCATCAAGGCGGCCAAAGCCGCGCTGTCCGGAGAGAACAACGTGCCCGGAGCGGTATACTTCTTCAACCCGCAGCGGGAGCCCGGCAAGTTGAAGTCGCTGACGAAAGTCAAGCAGATCGGCCATCATGTATTCGCGAAATAGAAGCGTCAGCAGAGCGCCCGCGCAAGGTCCGGAGAATTCATCGCCGGGCCGATGCGCGGGCGCTTTTCGCTTGGCCGGGGCCAGGGGCGGGCCGCAGGTCTAAGTTCCGGCCTGCCGCTTGTATTCGTTGGGGCTGAGGCCGACATCGTGCTTGAACAGCTTGGAGAAGTAGGAGTAATTGGCGTACCCGACTTTGCTCGCGACGGCGTAGACGGACAGGCGGGTCGTCGCGAGCAGCCGCTTCGCCGCTTCGATCCGGGCCTGAATGACATAATTGCCGATGGAGACGCCGGTCTCCTTCTTGAACAGCCTGGCCAGGTAGTCCGGATGAAGGTAGACGATCTCGGCCAGGCTGTTGCGGGTGAGAGGGTCCCCGCAATGGGCGTGGATATGCCGCTTGATCTGCTCGACCACGGATTGAGGCCGTTCGGCGAACACCTGGTATTCCATGGCGGTGTTCGCCAGGCAGCTCAAGTATTGCTCCATATCTTCGACCGAGTCCAAGGAACGGGCCAGCAGCGTGTCGTTCGTCCTGCCGGTGTACAGCCGGTGGGCCTGGATTCCTTTCGACTTGAGGAAAGAGTACACCAGCTGCACGATATCGAGCCGGAACAGGCCGAGGACGGTCTTGTTCAGCGCTCCGTCCCCGGAACGGTCCCGCAGGAAGCGGATCGTCTCTTCGAGGAAAGCGGCGGGGCGGTTCCCGTTCAACAGCTCCTCCAGCCTCGACAGATCCGGCGGAGCATAGCCGGCAGGAGCCTCGAGGCGGAATTGCTCGGTTCGAAACGTGCGGTTGCGGCATCGCACCCAATCTTCGTCCAGATCGAGCAGCCGCTTCACGCCTCGGCCGATCGATTCCAGACGTTCGGGCGGCGCGATATTGCAGATGACGTCGCATTTCAGGAACCGGTTCGCCTTCTCGATGAAGGAAGCGCATAGTGCCGTCAGGGGCCGGCCGTCGTCGGGCGGGCCGTTCCACCGAAGGACGGCGATCCGGTTGTCGTCCTTGTGCTCCAGCACCGTCTCGACGGAGAAGCCGGGGTGCCGGAACAGCTCCCCGAACACGTTCAGGAACGCGAAGTCGAACAGGCTTTTCTCTTCCTTGCCCATGCTGCCGTCTCGCGGGAAGACGTTCAGAAGAAGCGTCTGGAACTGATCGTCCAGCCGGTAAGAGAGCTGCTCCTCTTCGGCGGAACGGGCGACGGCGGCCGGCTTGGGCGGCGAGGAAGCGCAGCTCCCGATCAATCCGCGCCAGAAGTGCTCCAAGCGCTTCGCCCGGCTTCTTTTCCAATAGTAGCCTTCCTGAACGGCCTGCTCGCGGTTCATCTGCTCGTTCGCCCGGGCGACCGCCTTCTGGATAATGAGCATCAGCTTGTCGAACTCGATCGGCTTGAGAAAATATTCGAAGCTCTGCAGCTCGATCGCTTTCTGCGCGTAATTGAAGTCCGCATAGTTGGTCAGCAGGATCGCCTGGACGTCATAGCGCTCCTCGCGGATCCAGGCCAGAAGCTCCAGGCCGCTGCCCTGCGGCATCTCGATGTCGGAGATCAGGATGTGCACGGGATGGTTTCGCAGAATTTCCCGCGCCTGGGCGACGTTATGGGCCGTATAGACCGTCTCGATCCGGAGCGATTCCCAATCGATCTTCTTCTCCAGTGCGGTGACGACGTAGAAGTCGTCGTCGACAACCAGCGCGTTCATCAGGCGCTCTCTCCTCTCTCAGGCAGTTCCCCGGGCGGATTCGGAAGCAGCAGCTCGATGCAGGCGCCGCCCGCCTCCCCGTTGTAAAAACGGACTTTCGCCTTCTGGCGGTAAAGATAACCGAGACGCTGGACGGTGTTCATAATGCCGATGCGGCTGCCGTCGGTCTGGTCCAGCGGCTGCCCGCCGGCCAGCTTCTCCAGAATGTCCGCCGCGAAGCCGGGACCGGTATCGGCGATGCGGATGACGGTCCACTCCTCGCCTGCCTCCGTCCGCCGGTCCGCCGCCAGCGAGATTTGCGATTCGTTTTCCCTCGACACCCCGTATTTCATCGCGTTTTCCACGAACGTCTGCAGCACCAGAGGCGGAACGAGCGTGCCGCGCGACCGGTCGGACTGCTCGATCCGGTACGCGAAGGAGTCCCGGTAACGGTTCTTCTGGATCTCGAGATAGACCCGGACGTGGCCGATCTCGTCCTCCAGCCGGACGAAGTCCTGGCCGTGCTTGAAAATATAACGGAAATACTCCGAAGTGGACAGCGCCATCCGCTGGATCTCCTCGTGCATCTGCATCTGGGCCATGCTGTAGATGGTCGTCAGGCAGTTCAGGAAAAAATGCGGCTTGATCTGAAGCTTCATATAATCCAGCTGAATGCTCCGCTTCTCCAATTCGCGTTCGTAGATGTCGATCTTGAATTCCCGAACCTGTTTTACGAGGTTCAGAAACTGCGTGTTGGCTTTCTCCAGCTCCGCAAGCTTGCTGTCCCCGATGTCCTTCAGCTCGCCGTCGCCGGTCCAGAACGCCAGGTTGTACGAGAAGCTCTTGATCGGCTTCAGCACTTTATTCTTGATGTAGAGCATCATGAACCCGAGGCTGCAGGCGACGATCGCGGCCAGCAGGACGATCAGCAGCTGGGCGATCATGATCTTCTCGAAAGCGCCGAATTGAATGACGAGCCGCACGTAGAAGGAAGCGTTCGAGAACTCGCCTTTGACCGTCGTCCGGGAACGAACGAGGTTCTGCAGAGCCATAGACTCCGTGCCGTTCGTCAGCGCCTTGCCGTTGTTCAGCACGGGGCTGGCCACGCTTTTGCCTTCCTCGTCGATCAAGGAGATATAGCCGTTCTTGCCCAGATCGATCTGCCGCAGCGGCCGGATCAGATCGTCGGCGGAGACGAGGCAGATCAGGAAGGTGCCGTTGTAAGGGATGATGTTGAAGATGTAATGCGTCCCGCCCAGGCTGAGCGTCGACCATCGGGAGGAGTATTTCTCGTAAAGGTTCTTGTCTTTGACGAACGCCCGGATCTGATCCTGCAGCGCCCCGTATTCGGCATAGGTCAGGTTCATGGGCGCGCAATTGACGAGAAAGTCCTGGCCGCTTAAATAAAGGAAGAAATCGTACTCCTCCCCATAGCCCTTCTGCAGTTCGGCGAAGCGCTTGTACAAGTCGTTTTTCGCCTTGATGAACTTGCCGTCGAGAGAGCCCAGCTTGTTCATCGTCTTCAGGTTCTCGTCGTTGGCCAGCGTCCAGCCCATGAAGTGGTTGATATACGCGAAGTTGCTGTTGATCCGGTCGAGGTACAGGCTGGCGGTGTCCCGCAAATACCGGGCGGACTGCTGCTTGACGATCGAGATGGAAGCGAAGCTGATGATAAAGTCGAGCACCAGCACGGAGAAAGAGATGACGAGCATGATTTTCACGTAGTGCTGGATCGGATACAGTTTGCCTTCCGCCCGTTGTGCCATGCGCTTCGCGGCCTCGCTTTCGGATCCGGTTCTATGAATGCGATTTCTTTTGTTTGAAATATTATAAAGCCACCCTGCGAAAAAACAAGACGCCCGGCATAGGAACGCCGCTTAAGGTCCGGATAGCGTCAGGGAAAGTCCGGATTTCGCCCTTGGCCGATCCGCTGCCGGATGCATGGCCGCCGGCGGTTCGCCCCCGGAGGTCCGGATCGTGCCCCAGAAGGTCCGCCCGTCGCCCGGCGGCGGACTTATACTAAGAATCGTTCCGCGGCTATCGCACGGCGCGGCGGACTTAAGAGACCGGCAGAAGGGGGATACGGGCTTTGAATCATCGTGCGGCAAGCGGCAATTGGCAGCGCGCGTTCGGAAGGGTCGGGAGGAACTGGGGGCTGTACTTGCTGCTGCTTCCGGCCGTCATTCTGCTGCTAATCTTCACTTACAGGCCGATGTACGGCGTCATGATCGCATTTAAGGATTTCAGCCCGGCTTTGGGCATTACGGGCAGTCCTTGGGCGGGACTCAAGTATTTCGAGAAGTTCTTCCATTCCTATCAATTCTCCATCACGATCCGGAACACGCTCCTGATCAGCTTGTACAGCTTCGCCACGTTCCCGATTCCGATCGTCTTCGCGCTGCTCGTCAATCAACTGCGCGCGAACCGGTTCAAGCGGGCGTTCCAGACGCTGACCTACATGCCGCACTTCATCTCGACCGTCGTCGTCGTCGGCCTGCTGCTCATCCTGCTGTCCCCGGGGAACGGGTTGATCGGCCAGCTGTACGGCTTGTTCGGGGCGAAGGCGCCCAACCTGATGGGATCGTCCGCCCTGTTCAGCAGCGTGTACGTCTGGTCCGACGTCTGGCAGCATACGGGCTGGGACAGCATCATCTACCTGGCGGCGCTGTCCGCGGTCGATCCGAGCCTGTACGAAGCGGCGACGGTGGACGGAGCGAGCCGGTGGCAGAAAATCCGGTTCATCGACATTCCGATGCTGCTGCCGACGGCCATCACGCTGCTTATTCTGAGAGTCGGCGGACTGCTCGGCGTCGGATTCGAGAAGGCCTACCTCATGCAGAACAACCTGAACCTCTCGGGAAGCGAGGTCATCTCCACCTACGTGTACAAGATCGGGCTGATGAGCGCCCAGTACAGCTTCTCGGCGGCGATCAACCTGTTCAATACGATGATCAACTTCGTCCTGCTCGTCCTGGTCAATCGGATCGCCCGAAAATATTCCGAGCACAGTCTATGGTAACGGGAGAGGAGGAGCAACGCTACATGGAAGCGACCACCCCGGCGCCGCCCCGGCCGAAGAAAGGGCGATCCTCCGACGCGCTGCTGGAAGCGCTGCTGTATGCGGGTGCCGCGATCGTGCTCGTCGCGACCGTGTACCCGCTCTATTTTATCGCCATCGCGTCGTTCAGCGATCCGTCCGCCGTCGGCAACGGACAGGTGTGGCTGTATCCGCGGGGATTCACCCTCGACGGCTACAAGGAGCTGCTGAAGCACGCCAACATCTGGGTCGGCTACAGGAACACGATCCTCTATACGGTAACCGGCACCCTCATCGGTCTGGCGGTCAACGTCTCGGCGGCATATGCGCTCTCGAGAAGAGATCTGGTCGGCCGCAAAGCGATTACGCTGTTTTTTATCTTCACGATGTTTTTCAACGGCGGCCTCATTCCGACGTTCCTGACGGTCCGCGATTTCCATCTGTACGACACGTTCCTGGTCATGGTGCTGCCGTTCTCGGTCGCGGTGTTCGATATCATCGTGGCGCGTACGTTCTTCCGGACGAGCATTCCCGCCGAGCTGTGGGAGGCCGCCCAGCTGGACGGCTGCGGGAATCTGCGATTCTACGTCCGAATCGTCCTGCCGCTGTCCAAGGCCGTCATCGCGGTGCTGGCCCTGTGGTTCGCGGTCGGCCAATGGAATTCTTACTTCAACGCGCTGATCTACTTGCAGAACAAGGATCTGTTCCCGCTGCAGCTCATTCTGCGCGACATCCTGATCACCAACCAGATGCAGTCGAGCATGGGCACCGGCGAAGCCGCGCAAATCGCGCTGCGGCTGGCCAATATGCTGCGTTATTCCGTCATTATCGTCTCGACGATTCCGATCATGTGCGCGTACCCGTTCGTTCAGAAGTATTTCAACAAGGGGGTGATGATCGGCGCGGTCAAGGAATGATGGCTTCATCGGAAACGGCATGGTAAGGTAAAAACAACCGAGGGGGATTGGAACGTGGGAATCCATTCATCGAAATCCGCGAAAAGAAGGTTCGCCGCCGCGGCGCTGGTAGCGGCGCTGGGCGCTTCCGTCCTGGCGGGCTGCAGCGGCAAGAACGAGAACGCGGCCGGCAGCTCCGCGTCGTCGCAGGCCAAGTCCGACGGCAACTTCCATCAGGAGGGGCTGCCCATCGTCGACAAGCCGGTCACGCTGAACGTGCTGACGATCCGCTGGGGCAACATGGGGGACAGCTTCGCGAAGAACCAGTGGCTGCAGGAGCTGGAGAAGAACTCGAACGTCAAGATCAACTGGCAGGTCGTCTCCTCCAACGATTGGAACGACCAGAAGTCGGTCATGCTCGCCAGCGGCAAGCTCCCGGACGTCATCATCGGCGACCTGGCGTTCAGCGACTCGGACATCGTCAACAATCTGAGCTTGTTCCGGCCGCTGGACGACTATATCGACAAGGACATGCCGAACCTGAAGGCGGCGATCGAGGAATCTCCGGAGCTGAAGAAGATCAGCACGTTCCCGGACGGGAAGATGTATTCCTTGCCGGCCCGGCTTCCGTCGCGTCCCGTTACCCAGAACCAGCCGGTCATCAACAAGGCCTGGCTCGATAAGCTGGGACTGAAGGCCCCCGCGAATACGGACGAATTGTACCAGGTCCTCAAGGCGTTCAAGGAGAAGGATCCGAACGGCAACGGGAAGCAGGACGAGATTCCGACCAGCAATTCGGGAGACATCGAGATGCTGCTGCTCTCGCCCTTCGGCATTACCGATCTTCGCGGCAATCATATGCTGGTGAACGACGGTAAGCCAGAATACTTCCCGACGTCCGACCAGTATAAGAAAGCGATCGAATGGGCCCATCAGCTTTATGCGGACGGCCTCATCGACCCGGAATCGTTCACGCAGGACGGCACGATGCTGACGGCGAAGCGCCAGAATCCGGACGCTCCTCTGATCGGATTTACCTATCAATGGACGCCGGACGCGGTATTCGGTCCATGGAGCAGCCAGTACGAGGCGATCCCGACCATCGCCGGCCCGGACGGAAAACGGTATCAGGAAGGCGACCCGAACGGCCTCAGCTACCGGCGCAACGAGATGCTGATCACGGCCTCCTGCAATTACCCCGACGTAGCGGCCCGTTGGGCGGATCAGTTCTATACCGGCGAAGCAAGCATCCAGAACTTCTGGGGCGCCATCGGAACGGCCATCCAGAAGGATGCCGGGGGCGCGTATACGCTGATGGACCCGCCGGAAGGAACCAGCGCCGACGCCTGGTATTGGGATAACTCCTTGCGGGACTTCGGTCCCAAATACGTAAGCCCCGATTTCGAGAAAAGCATCAAGCTGGACCCGACGACCGGCGACGGCCTGAAGCTGGAGATCGACAAGCTCGGCAAGGACTACGTCACGACGCCGTTCCCGAACGTCATGTATACGTCCGAGGAGTACCAGGAGCTGCCGACCCTGACGACGGACATCGACAGCTACATCGCCAGCACCCGCGCCCAATGGGTCACCAAGGGCGGCGTCGACGAGGGCTGGGACGCCTACGTGAAGAAGCTGAACGACATGGGGCTGGAGAAGCTGGTCAAGATCTACAACGATGCCTATACGCGGTACATGGACATCAAGTAATCTGCCAAAAGGAAAGCGCCATCGGGTCGATGGCCTCAGGGGCGGGCGCTGCTCTAACGAATCCTGGAGACGCTATTCGTGCAGAAACAAGGGATTTCAAAATGTAACGAACCTGTAAGATCTTATTTGGGGTGACGAACGCCGTTATTCGGACTTTCTGGGCCCATAAGATCGCTCGGCTTCGTTAAAATGCAAAGATTTTCTTTTTTGGCCAAATAAGAGCGCGAGGTTTCGTTAGAAAGGCAACGACGACTTTCCCTCCGGGCGGTTAAAGCCCGGGGGATTTTTTTATCCGAAAGCCGATTTTACAAAAAACTCGACTTGGCGAAAACGCTGCGTTAACAAAACGGGACTATGATGGTTCTGTTCTCATCAGTCTCTATGAGGGGCAGGTATCTATCATGAAACGAAAACGCATTCCGAACAAGAAGTGGGCGGCACCGGTACTCGGACTGGCGCTCGTTCTCCCGGCGGCATTGCCGGCTCAGGCGGCAACTCCGGCGCAGGCTGCCGTGAAGTCGATCGAATTCGTGGGCATGAACGCACCGGCGGGCGCGCAGCAGATGGCTCAGGTGTATACCGGCGCATCCGTGAAAGTTACGTACGGCGACGGTACCGTCAAAACGTTCCCGCTCGCGTACAAACAGCTGTTCAAGTCGACCGATTCCGTCGGCGGCACGATCGCGGGCGTCTCCGTAGACGCCAACGGCAAGCCGATCATGGATACGAGCGCGCCGAACAACCCGGTGCCCTACGTATCCGACGCTCCGGATGCCAACAGCCTGTTCCAGGTTCCCGGAATGAGCCCGACTTCGCTCGGCGGCAATCCGCTGTCGCTGGTCACCCACTACGAATACATCACCTCCAACAATGCCGGGGATTCCGCCTACGGTCTCGTTCCGGCCAGCATGAGCCTGACGAAGATCGACCAGAACAAGACGACCGGGGAACTGACTCCCGTCGAGCTGCAGAAGGTCGATTTCTCCGGAGTGGACGGGCTGTGGATCCCGTGCAACGGGTCGCTGACTCCGTGGAACACGCATTTGGGCAGCGAAGAGTATGAAGCGGATGCGAGGGCCTACGAGGCGGATCCGACCCAGACTTACTTGAGCTCCTTCGTGCAAAACTATTATCAGGATACGACCAAGAAAGGCAATCCGTACGACTATAACTACATCGTCGAAGTGTCGGTGGACCAGGACAACAAGGCGAGCGCGGTCAAGCACTACAGCCTCGGCCGGTTCTCCCACGAGCTGGCGAAGGTGGCTCCGGACGGCAAAACGGTCTATTTCGGAGACGACGGCGGGAACACGATGCTGTTCATGTACGTCGCCGACAAGGCGCAGGACCTGTCCGCCGGCACGCTGTACGCCGCGAAGTGGATTCAGACGAGCGCGGCGAACGGCGGCTCCGCCAACCTGGAGTGGATCAGCCTCGGCCATGCCACGGATGACGAGATTCGCGCCGAGATCGACAAGGGACTGACGTTCAGCGACATTTTCGAGACGTCGGACAAGCCGGCCGACGGCTTCGCCACGATCAAGACATACCCGAGCGGCAAAACCGAATATTTGAAGCTGAAGCCCGGCATGGAGAAGGCGGCCGCGTTCCTCGAATCCCGGCGCTATGCGGCCATGCTCGGCGCGACGTCCGAGTTCAACAAGATGGAAGGCGTCACGCTGAATGCCAAGGACAAGAAGGCGTACATCGCCATGTCTTACGTGGAGAAGTCGATGGAGAAGGACAGCAAGGGAGCCGATCCGGTCGACGATATTCACGTGGACAAAATCTCTTCCGGCGTAACGTACGAGCTCTCGCTGGGCGGCGGCCAGAAGGACCGGAGCGGAGAAGCGATCGCGAGCGACTACGTGCCGCAGACGATGAAGGGCCTGCTCTGGGGCGAAGATTTGTCGGCGCCGGACGCCAAGGGAGACACGGCCGCGGACGACAAAGTCGCCAATCCCGACAACCTGAGCTATTCGGAGCAGCTTCGCACGCTGTTTATCGGTGAGGACAGCGGAATGCACGCCAACAACTACGTTTGGGCGTACAACATCGACACCGGCAAGCTCTCCCGGATTCTGAGCACGCCTTCCGGCGCGGAAGCGACCGGCCTGCAGGCGGTAGAAGACCTGAACGGCTTCAGCTACGTGATGAGCAACCTGCAGCACCCGGGCGACGAGATGATCGTTCCCGATCCGCTGAAGACCGAAGTGCTGAACAACATCGACGCGAATTTCAACAACCGCAAGTCCGGCGTCGTCGGCTACGTCTCGGGCATTCCGAGCATGGAGCAGATCGCCGCGGCCGCTCCCGAGGAGTCCGGAGGCGGTCAGATTTCCTCTCCGGCGGACGATTCGCTGATCCCGCTGCGCGATACGGCGCAAGCGGCCGGAGCGAAAGTGGACTGGCACGGGAAAAACAAAGAAGTCGTCGTCACCAAGGGAACGCATACGCTGAGGCTGAATGTCGGCGAGAAAACGGCCCTGCTGGACGGAAAGAGCGTAAGCCTTCCGGTCGTCACGCAGTTTTCCAAAGGGAAAGTGATGTTCCCGTCCGGCGTCTGGGACCAATTCGCCAAGCTGTAAGCCGTTCTTCAAAGCAGCGCTTGCGCGGAACGATCGATTAACCGTGAGACCGTCCGGTTCGCCGGGCGGTCTCTCGTCCGAAGGAGAGAGAAAGATGAAGGCAGGAATTCGCTCCAGGAAATGGAGAGTCGCCGTTTTTGCGGCGCTGCTCGCGGCAGCCTCGTCGCAGCTTCTTCACGCGAGCGCGATGAGCATGAGCTCCGGCGACGCGGAGGCCGGCGAAGGCGCCGGCATTCAGGTGACGCTGGACGGCCGGCTGCTGCCGAATCCGGGAATCGAGAGCGGCGACTTAAGCGAGCTGCGGGTGCAAGTGCGGGACGTCGCCGAGGCTTTGAACCTGCCGGTCAAATGGGATGCGAAGCACCATGCGGCCATTGTCGGAGACGGCATGTATCCGGCGTCGGACGGCATGGACGGCTCCATGGCGGGCTCCATGGGGCACGCCGTCGTCTGGAACGGCGAACGGCTTCCGGCAGACGTCGACCCGATGCTGATGGGCCGCAGCATGACGGCGGTGGCGGATTCGCTGGCGGAAGCGATCGGCCTGTCGTACAAGTACGACGCCGGCCGCCATCGCATCGAGCTGCTTACCCCCGAAGCGGCCGAGCAGTTTGAGGCGGAAAAGCCGCAGGTGGAGGACGTGCTGAACGGCAAAGGCATGACGCCGACGATTGCCGCCGACGGGACGAAGGAGTTCACGTTGACCGCGGAGCTGCACGATTGGGTCCCGGTCGACGGCGTGATGACGACCGCCTGGACGTTCAACGGCCAAGCTCCCGGACCGACCATCCGGGTGACGGAAGGCGACCGCGTCCGTATTCATTTCGTCAATCATCTGCCGGAGCCGGCCACGATCCACTGGCACGGCGTGCTGGTGCCCAACGAGATGGACGGGGTGCCGGGCCTTACGCAGGAGGCGGTTCAGGCCGGCGGCACGTTCGATTACGAGTTTACGGCCAGCCACGCCGGGACGTTCATCTACCACTCGCATTACGACGATATGAAGCAGGTGGGCAACGGCATGTACGGCGCCTTCATCATCGATCCGAAGACGCCTGCCGTTCCCGCGGCCGATAATGGCGAGTTGACGGCGCAGACGGCTTACGACCACGATTACACGATGCTGCTGTCGGGCTTCCACGTCAATACGACGCCCGAGGACGAAGAGGACTATTTCACGATGAACGGCGTCAGCTACCCGGACACGCCGCCGCTGAACGTCAAGAAAGGCGAGACGGTGCGGATTCGGCTGATCAACATCGACACGATGGAGACGCACACGATGCATCTTCACGGCATGGACTTCCGGCTGATCGCGCGCAACGGCAGCCCGCTCAAGTCGGTCGAGACGATGAACACGCTGCTGATCGGGCCCGGAGAGACGGCCGACATCGCCCTGCGGGCGGACGCCGTCGGAAAATGGATGTTCCACTGCCACATTCTCGACCATACGATGAACGGCGGCGACGCCATGGGCGGCATGAGCATGGGCGAGATGGGCGGACTGATCAGCATTCTGAACGTGACGGAATAAGCAAAACGGCAAAAAAAAGATCGCTCCGCCTCCCGCTGGGAGGCAGAGCGATCTTTCGTTCATGCGGGAAATTATAAACTTTGATAGAATTGCTTCGCCTTGTCGATGAACACCTTGCGTTCTTCCGTCAAATCGTCCTCGTAAAAAATGGCTCCGACCGGGCAAGCGGTTTCACAAGCGCCGCAATCGATGCAAGTGTCGGCGTCGATGAAGTACTGATCGTCGCCTTCCTTGATACAGTCGACAGGGCACACGTCCGTGCAGTCCGCCGCCTTCTCGCCAATGCAAGCTTCCGTGATTACAAATGCCATAACACTCACACCCTCCTACAATTTGGTATCAGCTTCGAGAGTTGCCCGACATAGCTAATCATACGTTGGAGATTGGACGAGTATTCCGGATCCTAGCCATTGCCTGTTCGCTTTCATCTTACCGCATAACCTGTACGTGTTCAATATACTCTTGTGAGAATCGGCGCGTACGGCTAATCTTAGTTACGAACCCATTATTTTGATTCTCCCGGTAAAGGAGCGGAATGCGAAAGTGAAGATCAGGAGCCTTGAATTGTTCAAAGTGCCGCCGCGTTGGCTGTTTCTCAAGATCGAGACGGACGAAGGGCTGGCCGGTTGGGGCGAGCCGATCGTGGAAGGCAAGGCGGATACGGTCATGGCAGCCGTCAAGGAAATGGGCGAGACGATCGTCGGCAAGGACCCGATGCGGATCGAAGACCTGTTCCAGACCTTGTACCGGGCCGGCTTCTACCGCGGCGGTCCCGTTCTGACCAGCGCGCTGTCGGGCATCGAACAGGCGCTCTGGGACATCAAGGGCAAGTTCTACAACGCGCCGGTCTACGATTTGCTGGGAGGCGCCTGCCGCGACCGGATCCGCGTCTACAATTGGATCGGCGGCGACCGGCCGAGCGACGTGGGCGCGGAGGCGAAGAAGCAGATCGCCGCTGGATTTACGGCGGTGAAGATGAACGCGACGGAAGAGATGCACTACATCGACTCGTTCTCCAAAGTCGAACAAGCCGTCGCCCGGATCGCGGCGGCGCGCGAGGCCGGCGGGCCGGAACTCGGAATCGGCATCGATTTTCACGGACGGGTGCACAAGTCGATGGCCAAGATTCTCGCGAAGGAGCTTGAGCCGTTCCGGCCGATGTTCATCGAAGAGCCGGTGCTGCCCGAGAACAACGAAGCGCTGAAGGAGATCGCGCGCCATACGTCTTGCCCGATCGCCACGGGCGAGCGGATGTATACGCGCTGGGGCTTCAAGGAGCTGCTCGCGCAGGGCATCGTCGACATCATCCAGCCGGACCTGTCGCACGCCGGCGGCATTCTCGAGACGCGGAAGATCGCGGCGATGGCGGAAGCCTACGACGTAGCGGTCGCTCCGCACTGCCCGCTCGGCCCGATCGCGCTGGCCGCCTGCCTGCAGCTGGACGCCTGCACGCCGAACGCGATCATTCAGGAGCAGAGCCTCGGAATCCATTACAATCAAGGCAACGACCTTCTCGACTACGTCAAGGATGCTTCGGTCTTCCGGTACAGCGACGGCTACGTCGACAACCTGAAGCTGCCGGGGCTCGGCATCGAGGTGAACGAAGAGAAGGTTCGCGCGATGGCGGAGATCGGCCACCAATGGAAGAATCCCGTCTGGCGCCAGGCCGACGGCACGATTGCGGAATGGTAGAGTGCGAGTGACGCCGGTCCTCTATTAGCCAACAAGGGAGATGAGAGGCGATGAAGGTTCGGTTTCTCGGGACGGCGGCGTTCGAAGGCATTCCGTCGCTGTTCTGCAGCTGCGAGCTATGCCGGAAGGCCATGGAGCTCGGCGGGAAAAACATCCGGACGCGCACGTCGGTCCTGCTGGACGACGACCTGAAGGTGGATTTTCCTCCGGACACGATGTACCATATGCTCCGCGACCGGCTCGACTTGGACCGGGTCAAGGACATTCTGCTGACCCATTCGCATACCGACCATCTCTACGCGCCGGACCTGGCGGCCCGCCTGCCCGGTTACGCGCAGGCGGGCGAATCGCCCATTCATCTGTACGGGAACGACCTGGCGATCGCCGAATGTCTCCGGGCTCTGAACGCCGAAGGGGGCGTTCGGGGCAAATACGCGATTCACCGGGCGCAGCCTTTTCGGCGGATCGAGCTGCAGACGGGGATTGCCGTTCCGCTTCCGGCCAGCCACGACCCGAACGAGACCTGCCTTCTCTACTATATCGAGAAGAGCGGCAAGACGGTGCTGTACGGCCACGACGGCGGCTGGTTCCCGGAGGAGACCTGGAACTGGCTCCGGGACAAGAAGCTCGATCTCGCCATCCTGGAATGCACGATGGGCCGCATCGACCATCGGACGAACCATATGAACGTCGACGCCGTGCTGGAGACCGTCGACAAGTTCGCGGAGTACGGCATGATGAAGCCGGGCGGCGCGGTCGCGGTCACGCACTTCTCCCACAACGCGCATCTGCTGCACGAGGAGCTGATCGGCATCTTCGAGCCGCACGGCATCCGGGTTGCCTATGACGGGATGGTTCTGGACATGTAGAGCATTCCATCCCGAGACCTTTTTTCCAGATTGCGGTATACTGGGGAAAAGGGAGGAATGCGCATGAGGGCCAAGGAAATCGCGTTCGTTCTGCTTCGGATTATGGCGTTATACGTCATCATTCGCGGAATCGGCCAATTCGCGAACCTGTTCCAGGCGTTATATCCATACTTCATCGATCAGGATTCGGGTCAGCTGCTCAATTGGGGGCTGATCGTGACGGCCATTCTGGCCAGCGGGATCATCTACCTGCTCGCCGGATGGTGGCTCTGGAACCGCACGGGCAGGCTCGTGCGGTTCTTCGCCGTCGGCAAGAACGAAGTTCCGGAGCAAAGCCGGCCGGCTTCTTATCGGGAATGGTATGCGCTCGGCTTCACGATCGTCGGGATCGTGCTGCTCGTCGAGAACATCCCGAATTTGTTCCTGTACATCGCTCAGCTGGTTCAAATCGCCCATAGCGAAATTCCTTCCGGATTCGATATGCTCCGGCGTCAAACCTGGATCGCGCTCGTCGCCGTGCTGCTGAAGCTGGCGATCGCGCTCGTTCTCGTCCTGAGGGCGCACGGTTTGTACGGCCTGATCCGCAAAATCCGCGAGCTCGGGACAGGGGACCGGCGTTCGGAAGCGTAGGAGAGCGGCTGATCACGGAGCAAGCGCCTGGCGAGCGGTGTCCGTGATCAGCCGAGCTACCCGATTCGCGCTTTTATCGGGGGCTCCAGCGCTCTTCGATCTTCATCAGCTTCCAGATTCCGTACGAGACGGCCCAGGAGACGGCGAACAGGGCGACGGTCATGTATCCGACGTCGGCGAGGTTCAGCGCTTGAACCCACTGCGAGAAGGAACCGTCCATGCCGAGCTTCGAAGTCAGCACCTGGGCCAGCTCGATGGAGCCGATGAAGAGCGCCGCCACGACGGACAGGCCGGTGACCGTCATATTATAGTAGGCTTTGCGCAGCGGAGTGCGAAAAGCCCAGCGATAAGCGGTCGTCATGAAGACGCCGTCCGCGGTATCCATCAGGCTCATGCCGGAGGCGAACAGCAGCGGCAGGGCCAGAATACCGGATACCGGGAGCTCGTTCCCGCCGGTCCCGGCCGAGAGCGCCATGAGCGCCACTTCGCTGGCGGTATCGAACCCGAGGCCGAACAGCAAGCCGATCGGATAGACGTGCCAGCTTTGGCCGACCAGCCGAAACAGCGGATTCAGCAACCGGGCCAGAAGTCCCCGGGATTCGAGCATCCTCTCCAACTGATCGTTCCGGTACGAGCCGGAGCGCATCTTCCGGAATACCTGGTAGATCTGCAGAAGAATCGCCAGGTTCAGCGCCCCCATCAGCACGAGGAAAAATCCCGATACGGAAGCGCCGATGACCCCGCCGATATCCCGGAACTGCGGCAGACGGGCCCCCGCCCAGCGCGCGGCGAGCGCGACGGCGACGGCCATGCAGCAGACGACGGTCGAATGTCCAAGAGAGAAGTAGAATCCGACTCCGGTCGGATTTTTGTTTTGCTGCAGAAGCTTGCGCACGGTATTGTCGATGGCGGCGATATGATCCGCGTCGAACGCGTGCCGAAGTCCCAGCGTATAAGCCAGAATGCCCAGGCCGAGCAGGGCGGGGGATTCCTTCAGGGACAGAAGCAGCAGGCCGATGCCGGCAAGATGGAGCGCCAGAACCGCCGCCCCGTATTTTTTCCACTTCGGTTTTCTCCGTTCGGCAATTTTCATAGACCCTTCCCCCTCATTCCGATGTTCACGTTCTTTTGCGTAATGAAATATAACATAATAAACCAAGGTTTGTGAACTGTTACAGCAAAATCAAATTTAATGCGGTAATTTTTTGTAAGATATATTGACACAAAATAAACAACAAACCTATAATGGCAGCAGAAACACTGGCATGATTTGGTTTTTCATCACAATGTGTGTTAGGTTTTACAAATGGAAAGCGGAGGGAGACAAGAGAATGAAGAGAAAAAGAACGAAGAGGTTCGGGATTTTGGCATTGGGGGCCGGTCTGCTGCTGCTGGCAGGATGCGGCGCGAACAATTCGGCGAACAACGGAGCGAGCCCGTCGGCAAGCGGCGGGTCGAGTCAACCGGCGAGCAGCAGTGCGGCAAGCGGCAGCCCGTCTGCTTCGGGAGACGGCATCAAGGTCGGCATTCTGCATTCGCTTAGCGGTACCATGGCGATCAGCGAAGTGTCGGTGCGCGATGCGGAGCTGATGGCGATCGACGAGATCAATGCCGCAGGCGGCGTGCTTGGGAAACAGATCGTGCCGGTCGTGGAGGACGGAGCCTCGGATTGGCCGACCTTCGCCGAGAAGGCGCGCAAGCTGCTGACCGACGACAAGGTCGCGACGGTGTTCGGCGGCTGGACGTCGGCCAGCCGGAAGGCGATGCTGCCGGTGTTCGAAGAGCTGAACGGCCTGCTTTGGTACCCGGTGCAGTACGAAGGCATGGAGAAGTCGCCGAACATTTTCTACACGGGCGCGACGACGAACCAGCAGATCGTGCCGGCGGTCGATTGGCTGCTGGAGAATAAAGGGAAGAAGTTCTACCTGCTCGGCTCGGATTACGTCTTCCCGAGAACCGCGAACATGATCATCAAAGCGCAGCTCAAAGCCAAGGGCGGCGAGCTGGCCGGAGAAGAATACACGCCGCTCGGCCACACGGACTTCAGCACGATTATCAGCAAGATTCAGGCCGCCAAGCCGGACGTCGTCTTCAACACGCTGAACGGGGACAGCAACGTCGCCTTCTTCAAGCAGTTGAAGGACGCGGGCATCACCAGCGACAAGCTGACGACGATGTCGGTCAGCGTCGCGGAGGAAGAGGCGCGCGGCATCGGGGCGGATGTGCTGGCGGGCCATCTGACGGCGTGGAACTACTTCCAGTCGATCGATTCGCCCGAGAACAAGAAGTTCGTGGACGCCTACAAAGCGAAGTACGGAGCGGACCGTGTCACGGACGACCCGATCGAGGCGGGCTACACGGCGGTGTACCTGTGGAAGGCAGCGGTGGAAAAAGCGGGCTCCACCGATGTGGATAAAGTGAAAGAAGCGGCCAAAGGCCTCGAATTCGACGCGCCGGAAGGCAAGGTGAAGATCGACGGCGACAACCAGCATCTGTACAAAGTGGCCCGCATCGGCGAAGCGCAGCCGGACGGACAGTTCAAGGAATTGTGGAATTCCGGCGACGCCGTGAAGCCGGATCCGTACCTCGAGACTTATGACTGGGCGGCCGGGCTGAGCGGCGGCAACGGGTAACCTCGCCTCGCGGTATTGCCGCGGGCAAGGGCGCGCGAGGCGGGAGATCTTCCCGCCTCCCGCCGTCTATTTGAGAAGAAAAGGAGGCGTCCCTGATGTCGGTCTGGCTCGTACAGATGTTCAATTCCTTGAGCGTAAGCTCGATCCTGCTGCTCATCGCGCTGGGGCTCGCCATTACGTTCGGCCTCATGAACGTCATCAACATGGCGCACGGCGAATTGATCATGATCGGCGCCTACACCGCCTACGTCATGCAGAACCTGTTCGCGGACTATTTACCCGCTTCGTGGTTCGGCGCGTATTTCGCGGTCGCCATTCCCGCCGCGTTCTGCGTGTCGTTCCTGGTCGGGCTGGCGCTCGAAGCGGGGCTGATCCGGTTCCTGTACGGCCGGCCGCTCGACAGCCTGCTGGCGACGTGGGGCGTCGGCATGGTGCTGCAGCAGCTGGCCCGCACGATCTTCGGGGCGCCGAACGTCGGCGTCAAAAGCCCGGAGTGGCTGAACGGCGGTCTCTCGCTCGGCGGAAGCGTGCTGCCGTACAAACGGCTTTTTATCATCGGGCTCGTGATCGTGACGCTGATTGCGATGTACCTGTACATCTACCGCAGCGCCGCGGGACGGAGAATGCGCGCCGTCATGCAGAACCGCCAGATGGCGGCGTGTCTGGGCATCTCGACGCGTCGGGTGGACGCGATGACGTTCGCCATCGGCTCGGGCATCGCGGGCGTCGCCGGCTGCGCGCTCTCGCTGATCGGACCGATCGGTCCGTCGCTCGGAACCTATTATATCGTGGACGCTTTCATGGTGGTCGTTCTGGGCGGCGTCGGCAAGCTGCTCGGCACCGTAGCGGGAGCCCTCGGAATGGGCGTGTTCAACACGTATTTCGAATTCTGGACGAACGCTTCGCTCGGCAAGGTGCTCGTATTCGCCTGCATCGTGGCTTTCCTGCAATGGAAGCCGCAGGGGCTGGTGGCCATGCGCACGCGAAGCCTTGACTAAGGGGGGAAGACGATGCTGCTCAAGAACGCAACCGTTCGGCGGAAGATCGTCATCACGCTCGCGTACGCGGCTGTCGTGGCTTTGCTGGCGTGCGCTCCGATGTTCCTCTCGGATTTCCGGCTGAACCTGCTCGGCAAGTTTCTGGCTTACGGCGTCGTGGCTCTCGGACTGGACCTGATCTGGGGCTATACGGGCATTCTGAGTCTCGGCCACGGGATCTTCTTCGGCATCGGCGCTTATTGCATGGCGATGTACTTGAAGCTGGAAGCGACCGGGGCAGGCCGCCTTCCGGATTTCATGCAATGGAGCGGCGTGACGAGCCTCCCGTGGTTCTGGGAGCCGTTCCGCTTTTTCGGCGTCGCGCTGCTCCTGTCCGTCCTGCTGCCGATGCTGCTCGCGCTTCTGCTCGGCTTCTTCACCTTCCGCAACCGGATTCGCGGCGTCTACTTCACGATTCTAACCCAGGCGCTGGTGCTGATCGTCGTGACGCTGATGATCGGACAGCAGGCATACACGGGCGGCACGAACGGCATTACCGGCTTCCGTCACGTCCTCGGCTTCTCGCTGGCGTCTCCGTCGGTCAAGAACGGGCTGTATTACATTTCCGCGGCGGCGCTTGTCGGCAGCTTCCTGCTGTGCCGCCGGCTCGTGCGCGGACCGTTCGGCAAAGTGCTGCAAGCGGTGAGGGACGGACAGAACCGGCTGCGATTTCTCGGCTACGATCCGGCGAAGTATCAGATGTTCGTCTTCACAGTGTCGGCAGGCTTGGCCGGTCTGGCCGGCGTCCTGTTCGTGCTTCAGGTCGGCATCATCTCTCCGTCGATGATGGATATCGTGCCCTCTATTGAAATGGTGCTCTGGGTGGCGATCGGCGGCCGGGGCTCGCTGATCGGCGCTGCGGCCGGCGCCCTGCTCATCAATGCCTCCAAGAGCGGACTCAGCGAGACGTATCCGGACTTCTGGACTTTTTTGCTGGGCGGCTTGTTCATCGTGGTGGTCGTGTTCCTGCCGAAAGGGCTGTTCGGCTTGCTCGCCCGGTTGGGCGCGCGAATGAAAGGGGGGCTGGGCGATGCCATGGCCGGCGGAAGAGGTCGTGCTGTCGTTGGAGAAGATCACCGTTGAGTTCGACGGCTTCAGAGCGGTGAACGGGATGGACTTGTCACTGCGCAAGAACGAGGTGCACTTCCTGATCGGCCCGAACGGGGCGGGCAAGACGACGATGCTGGACGTCATGTGCGGCAAGGCGAGGCCGGCTTCGGGCCGTATTCTGTTCCGGGACCGGATCGACCTGTCGAAGAAGAAAGAGCATCAGATCGCCCAGCTCGGCATCGGCCGCAAATTCCAGGCTCCTTCGATCTTCTCGGAGCTGACGGTCGAGGAGAACCTGGCGCTGTCGCTGCAAAAGAAGAAGGGCGTGTTCAGCGTCCTGTTCGCCCGGCGCAAGGAGGAGGACGCGAGGGCGATCGAACGGATGCTGAGCACGATCGGCCTTGGAGAGGTATCCGGCCGGCGCGCCGGGGGACTCTCTCACGGGCAGAAGCAGTGGCTGGAGATCGGCATGCTGCTTATTCAGGAACCGGCGGTCGTGCTGCTTGACGAACCGGTGGCGGGAATGACCGACGCGGAGACGGAAAAGACCGGGGAGCTGCTGCGCCGCATTTCCGTGGATCGATGCGTGCTCGTCGTCGAGCACGACATGGAGTTCGTCCGGCAGTTCGCCGGCAAAGTGACGATCATGCACGAAGGCAAGCTGCTGATGGAAGGAACGATGGACGAAGTGCAGGCGGACGCCCGCGTCGCCGAAGTCTACTTGGGCAAGAGGAGGGATGCGGATGTTGTCGGTGCGCCGGCTTGAGTCGGGCTACGGGGAGAGCGTCGTCGTCCGGGACGTCAGCCTGGAAGTGCGGCCGGGGCAGGTCGTCTGCCTGATGGGACGCAACGGCGTCGGCAAAACGACGCTGTTGAAGACGATCATGGGCGCCTTGAAAGCGCGAGGCGGCTCCATCCGCTTCGGGGAGGCCGAGCTGACCCGCAAGGCGCCGGGCGCCCGCGCGGCCGCCGGCATCGGTTATGTGCCGCAAGGGCGGGAGATCTTCCCTCAGCTCAGCGTGTATGAGAATTTGCTGCTCGGCCTGGAAGCCGGCCGGGAGAGCCGCAAGCGCGGCATCCCGGAGGCGGCGCTGGAGAAATTTCCGGTGCTGAGGACGATGTACCGGCGCAAGGGCGGAGACCTGAGCGGCGGCCAGCAGCAGCAGCTCGCCTTCGCGCGGGCGCTGGCCGCGGAGCCCAAGCTGCTGCTGCTGGATGAGCCGACCGAGGGCATTCAGCCTTCGATCGTCCAGGAGATTCGGGACGTCATCGTGAACATCAAGCAGGATGGGAGCACGGCCATTCTGCTGGTCGAGCAAAGTTTGGAGTTCGTGCGCAGCGTGGCCGACTACGTCTATGTCATCGACAAGGGAACGGTCGTCGCCGCGGGAGCGTTCGAGGAATTGGACGAATCCGAGCTGCATCGGCACTTGGCCGTATGACGGCCGATCGGCATTCCGGAATACGGTTGGAGGGGATCGCATGAAGCTGTCAGCGCGGGAGCAGGAGAAGCTGCTCGTCGTCGTCGCGGCGGATCTGGCCGGGCGCCGCAGGGCGCGGGGATTGAAGCTGAACTACCCCGAAGCCGTGGCGCTCATTACTTACGAGATCATGGAAGGAGCCCGCGACGGCCGGACGGTGGCGGAGCTGATGGACGCGGGTACCCGCATTCTGTCCCGGGAGGACGTCATGGAGGGCGTGCCGGAGATGATCGCGGATATTCAGGTGGAGGCGACTTTTCCGGATGGGACGAAGCTGGTCACGGTTCACCATCCGATTCGATAAACGTCCGGAGAGGAGAGATGGGCGATGATACCCGGCGAATGGAAGCTGCGGGAGGAAGACATCGAGTGCAACGCGGGGCGGCGGACTTGCGGCTTGGCGGTGCTGAATACGGGAGACCGGCCGGTGCAGGTCGGCTCGCACTTCCACTTCTATGAAGTGAACGAGGCGCTGCGCTTCGATCGCGAGGCGGCTAGAGGCATGAGGCTGAACGTTCCCGCGGGCAGCGCCGTCCGGTTCGAGCCTGGCGACGCGCGGACGGTCGAGCTGGTGGCGTTGGGAGGCAAGCGGGAAGTGTACGGTCTGAATCGGAAAACTAACGGGTACGCCGGCGGGGAGTGAGCGCATTGGCTTTACGCATGACGAGGCGGCAGTATGCCGACATGTTCGGCCCGACGACGGGCGATCGCGTCCGGCTCGCGGATACCGGGCTGTTCCTGCGAATCGAACGGGATGAGACGGTCTACGGGGACGAGGTCAAATTCGGAGGCGGAAAAGTGATCCGCGACGGCATGGGCCAGCATCCGCACCTGACCCGCGAAGAGGGCGCGATGGACCTGGTGCTGACGAACGCGATCATCTTGGACTACACGGGCATTTACAAAGCGGATATCGGCGTGCGGGACGGCCGGATCGCCGCCATCGGCAAGGCCGGCAATCCGCTGCTCATGGACGGCGTCACGATCGGCATCGGCGCTTCGACGGAGATTATCGCCGCCGAGGGGATGATCGTGACGGCCGGCGGCATCGACGCCCACATCCACTTTATCTGCCCGCAGCAGATCGAGGCGGCGATCTCTTCGGGCGTGACGACGATGATCGGAGGCGGCACGGGCCCGGCGACGGGAACGAACGCCACGACCTGCACGCCGGGAGAATGGAATATGCACCGGATGCTGGAGGCGGCCGAAGCGTTCCCGGTCAACCTGGGCTTTCTCGGCAAAGGCAACTGCTCGGCGGAGGAGCCGCTGATCGAGCAGATCCGGGCCGGCGCGATCGGGCTGAAGCTGCACGAGGATTGGGGAACGACGGCGTCCGCCATCGATACGTGCCTCAGGGTGGCGGACGCGTACGACGTGCAGGTGGCCATTCACACGGACACCTTGAACGAGGGCGGATTCGTGGAGGAGACGCTGAAGGCGATCGGCGGCCGGGTCATTCATACGTACCATACGGAAGGAGCGGGCGGCGGACACGCTCCCGACATCATGAAGGTGGCCAGCCATCCGAACGTGCTGCCCTCGTCTACCAATCCGACGCGGCCCTATACGGTCAATACGATAGACGAGCATCTGGACATGCTGATGGTCTGCCATCATCTGGACGCGAGCGTGCCGGAGGACATCGCCTTCGCGGACTCCCGCATCCGGAAGGAGACGATCGCGGCGGAGGATATTTTGCACGACCTGGGCGTCTTCAGCATGATCAGCTCGGATTCGCAGGCGATGGGCCGCGTGGGCGAAGTGATTCTCCGGACTTGGCAGACGGCGGACAAGATGAAGAAGCAGCGGGGGCCGCTGACGGAGGACGATGAAGAAGCGGACAACTTCCGCATCAAGCGGTACGTGGCCAAATATACGATCAATCCGGCCATCACGCACGGCATCGACGCCTACGTCGGTTCCGTCGAAGTCGGGAAGGCGGCGGATCTGGTCGTGTGGGACCCGGCTTTTTTCGGCGTCCGGCCGGAACTGATCCTGAAGGGCGGCATGATCGCGCACAGCCTGATGGGCGATCCGAACGCGTCCATTCCGACGCCGCAGCCGGCGCTCTACCGGCCGATGTTCGGCTCGTTCGGGAAGGCGCGGCATGCGACATCGTTTACCTTCGTGTCCCAAGCGGCCTTGGACGCCGGAATCGGCGGAAAGCTGGGCCTCTCGAAGACGCTGCTTCCCGTCAAAGGCGTTCGGACGCTGACGAAGGCGAGCATGAAATGGAACGGGGAGACGCCGGCGATCGGGGTCGATCCGCAGACGTACGAGGTGACGGTGGACGGGGAGCCGATCTCCTGCGAGCCGGTTGACGTCGTTCCGATGGCGCAGCGGTATTTTCTATTCTAAAGGAGGAAACGGGATGATCATTGAACGGATCGTCGGCAATACGGAGAAAACGGAGCTTGGTTCGAAGCGGATCGAGATCGTATATATGCGCAGCGACGATCTGGTCAAGCGAGTTCAGCGCGTCGAGACGGACCGCGGGACGCAGCTCGGCATCCGCCTGAGCGAGCCCAAAGATTTGTGCGACGGGGACATCCTGTTCGCGGATGAAGGAAGGGCCGTCGTTCTGCGCGTGCTGCCGGATCTATTGATCGTCATTCGCCCGCGGTCGACCGGCCAGATGGGCTTTATCGCGCATCAGATCGGCAATCGGCACGTGCCGGCCCAATTCGAAGGGGATACGATGCTGGTGCAGTACGACCGGCTGCTGACGGAGCTGCTGGAGCAGCACGAGGTGCCTTTTATCGTGGAGGAGAGAGCGGTGCGTCAGGCGTTCCGCCATATCGGGCACAGCCACGACCATGCGCCGGGGCATTCCGTCCGTTTTTCGCCGGACGACGGTTACGCGCGCGGTCATGAGCATCCCCATTCTCATTCCCATTCCCATGAACATTCGCCAGACCGCAGCCACGCCCATTCGCACGGGAGCTAGGATGGACGAAGCCCGGTACTTGCTGCTTCAACTGTGCGACAGCGGGTTTCCTTCCGGCGCGTTCTCGCATTCCTTCGGCTTCGAGACGTACCTTCACGAAGGAACGATAACCGACGCTTCGTCTTTTCGGCGATGGCTGGAAGCTTATTTTCTCAAGCAGTGGGTCTACAACGACGGGTTCGCCGTCAGGCTGGCATACGAAGCGCTGGAACGGGGCGACCCGGAAGCGGTGTGGGCGCTCGACCGCCGGCTCACGCTGCAGACCGTTCCGCGCGAACAGCGTCTCGCCGGCATCCGCATGGGGCGCCGCATGCTGGAGCTCGTACAGGAGCTTCTGGACGGGGAGCTGCTCGGCCGGTACAGGGAGCGGATCGCGGGCAAAAAGGCGTTCGGCCAGGTTCCGGTGCTGTTCGCATTGATCTGCGTTAGGTGCCAGGTTCCGCTGCGAGATGCGCTGCGGCATACGGCTTACGCCGCCGCGGTATCGCTCGTGCAGAACGGAGTGCGCGCGATTCCGCTGGGCCAGACCGACGGGCAGCGGCTGCTGTTCGGCCTGAATCCGGTCATGGCCGAAGCGGCCGGCATCGTTGAGACTTTGCCGCCCGAAGACTTCGGGATCAGCCCGCCTGGACTGGAGCTGGCGTCCATTCGACATGAGCGTCTCGACGGAAGAATGTTTATGTCTTAGAAAAGCGAAGTAGGCGGGTAGACAGCCTACATGAGCGAAAGTTCGGCGGAACGTGACAAAGTAGGCGGTTATACCGCCTACTTGGGAATTGAAGCGTTAGAGGCAGCAAAATGCCAATGTGGTGGGATTTTGGAGGATGAGACGGGGAACCGTGTTGTCGGGCAGCTCTTCTCCGTTTATTTCGCCGAATTTTAAAGCATAAGGGGGAGAACGGAATGAGGCCGATTCGAATCGGGATTGGCGGACCGGTCGGCGCCGGCAAGACGATGCTGCTGGAGCGTCTGACGCGAAGGCTGAACGGCGAGCTCGGCATGGCCGTCATCACCAATGACATCTATACGAAGGAAGACGCGAAATTCATGGTGCGGAACGGGGTGCTTCCCGCGGACCGAATTATCGGCGTCGAGACCGGAGGGTGCCCGCATACGGCCATTCGCGAGGATGCCTCCATGAATTTTGCGGCCGTTCAGGAGCTGGAAGACCGCTTCTCCGATCTGGAGCTGATCTTCATCGAGAGCGGCGGCGACAACCTTTCGGCGACCTTCTCTCCGGAGTTGGCCGATTTCTCGATCTACGTGATCGACGTGGCCCAAGGCGAGAAAATCCCCCGCAAAGGGGGCCAAGGGATGATCAAATCGGATCTGCTGGTGATCAACAAAATCGATCTGGCGCCGTATGTGGGAGCCAGTCTGGAAGTGATGCGGCGGGAAGCGGACGAAGCCCGATCGCGCCGGCCCGTAATCATGACCAATCTGAAGATCGATCAAGGGCTGGAGGAAGTTGTGGCTTGGCTCCGCAGCGAGGTGCTGCTGGAAGGGCTGCAGCCGCATGGCTGACGGTTTCGCGGGCCTTGGACGGGCGATCGGCGAACGTGCGGGTTACGGTTTCGTTGGCGACGCTGGCCACGAGGGGAACAACCATGAGAGGAACCGTCACGAGAGCGGCAGATATACAGCCGTAAATCTTCCGAGCGTTGGCCGTGAGGGTCTCGCATACACCGGCTATCTCCGGCTCTCATTGGAGTATCGGAACCGGGAGACGGTCGTCGGCGGGAGCTACGCTTCGGGAGCGTTCAAGATTTCCCGCCCGTTGAAGGCGGATCTATCCGGCCAAAAGCTCCTGTACCTGATGAACCCGGGCGGCGGGTACGTGGACGGGGACCGCTACCGGATGGAAGTGGCGCTGGGGGCCGGGGCCGAGCTTGCGTTGACGACCCAATCCGCGACTAAGGTGTACCGGACGCCCAAAGGACGAGTGTGCTCGGACACCGATATCCGCTTGGCGGACGGGGCGCTGCTCGAGCTGCTGCCCGATCCGGTCATCGCGTATGAGGACGCCGTCTATTTTCAGCAAACGACAATCCGGATGGAGGCAGGCGCATGCCTGATTCTGGCGGACGCCTGGACGCCGGGCTGGAGTCCTTCCGGCCGGTCCTTCCGATACCGGCGAATCGACTCGCTGACCGAGCTGTATGTCGGAGAGGAATTGCAGCTGGTCGACCGGCTCTGCCTGAGACCTGACGGAGAGATGGCGGAAATCGGGGAACTGGAGGGCTATACCCATTACGGCTCCCTTCTAGTCGTTCACCAAAAGGGAACGCAGGAGGCGGTAGACGAATTGTACGAGGGGCTTCGGAATGCAGTTCCCGCTGAGGGGATTCGGTTCGGGCTGACCTCTCTTGCCTTGCCTGGTTTCATCCTGCGGATCATGGCCCGCAGCACCGAAGATTTGCAGCGGCTGACCGCCATCTGCCACGATGAGGTCAGGAAGCGCTGGCTCGGCAAGCCGCCGCTTCGCATTCGGAAGTAGAGCCGCCGTTATCGGGAAAAGAGCGCTCAATTCCCGTGGGAATCGAGCGCTCTTGAGAGACGGATCTGCCGGCCCTTTCACACAGGAGAGCAATCAGGTTACTCACATTCGAACTGTCGCCGGCTTTTCCGCTCAAGAGAGAAATCAGGTTACTCACATTCGTATTGTCGCAGTCTTTTCCCTCAACAAAGTAAACGGGTTGCTCGTATACGCCGGCAGTCGCGCTTATTTCCCCAAGTCCAGCCACCGGGCTTCGTCCGGGGTCAGCGCTACCTGAAGGGCGTTCGCGCTGGAGTGAAGCTCCTGCACGGTGTTCGGCCCGATCAGGGCGCATACCGGGAACGGCTGGTTCAGCACATAGGCGAGCGCGATGTCGTTCGCCGATACGCCCTTCTCCCGGCCCAGCGCCTCGGCCCGGCGGTACCGCTCCCAGTTCGCGTCGCTGTAGTAGACGCGCCGGATTTCGGGGTCGCCGTTGTCCGGGTTGTACCGGCCGGTGAAAAATCCGCTCGCCTGCGAGGACCAGGACAGTAGCGGAAGCTGCGTCCGCTCGTGCCACGCCAGATCGTCCGCGTACACGGAGACGCACCCCTCCCAGCGCGGTTCGTTCGGCTTCGCCAGGCTCAGGTTCGGGCTGTTGCAAGCCATGCCGACGAGACCGTGAGCCGCGGCGTATTCGTTCGCCTCCTGAATGCGCGCGACCGTCCAGTTGGACACTCCCAGCGCGCGGCAGTACCCCGCCTCCAGCAAGGAGTTCATCGACTCCAGGATATAGCCGACCGACTTGTCCGGATCGTCCCGGTGCAGCATGAAAATATCGACGTAATCCGTCTGCATCCGCTCGAACGTCTCGGCCAGATCCTGCTCCATGAACTCGCGCGTCATCCGCGGCGAACCGTACGGATGGGCTCCTTTGCCGATGATGACCATCTCCGCGCGATTGCCGCGCTCCTTCATCCACAACCCGACCGCCCGCGAACTGCGGTCGCCGTACACGTGCGCGGTATCGATGCAGTTGCCGCCGAGCGCGGCGTACGCGTCCATCAGCTCCGCCGAATGCTCCATGCGATCGGAGTCCAGCATCATCGAGCCGAGCACGAGCTTGGAGCACGCGATCTTGTCCGTTACCGCCACCAAGGGCATTTTCGCGGCGTTTGTCATAGGACCACCCTCGCTTTCTCGCGGGCCGACTTCAGCACCGCATCAATGACCTTCATATTGGCCTCCGCGTCCGCGGGCGGGAATTTCAAAACCTCTTCGCCCCAGATCGAGCGCGCGAACTGATCGGCCTGCAGCGAATACTGGTTCGCGTATTCGCCCTTCTCTTCGCGCCGCTCTCCGCGCGAATAGACGACGAAGTCGGGATCGTCCTTATTCGGGAGAAAAGCGCCCGGAACTTCGATGCGCCCGTCCGTGCCGACGATCTCGAGATCATTCCGGAAATCGGCCCACATGCCGCAATCGAACGTAAGCGAGACGCCGCCGGGAAATTCGAGCAGACCGGCGCACATCATGTCGACGTTGTCGTGCTCGGGCGAGAAGAACGCGTGAGCGGTCGCGGCCGCCGGCTCGGCGCCGAGGAGGAAGCGGGCGGCGCTGATCGGGTAGCAGCCGACGTCGTAGACCGAGCCCCCGCCCCAATCGGCGCGGTAGCGGACGTTGCCCTTATCCCCTGCGTTGTTGAACGTGAACACGCCGTGCAGGCCGCGAAGCTCGCCGATCTCGCCCGCGGCGATGAGCGCCTTGATCCGTTCCATGCGCGGATGATGCCGGTACATGAACGCCTCCGCCAGCTTCACCCCGGCCCGCTCGCAGGCTTCCGCCATCTCCCGGGCTTCCGAAGCGTTCAGCGCGATCGGCTTCTCGCACAGCACGTGCTTGCCGGCTTCCGCCGCGCGAATCGTCCATTCCTTGTGCAGATGGTTCGGCAGCGGAATGTACACGGCATCGATGCCCGGGTCCCGCAGAAGCTCCTCATAGCTGCCGTAAAAGTCAGGGATGCCGTATTGGCGGGCGGCCGCCTCGGCCTTGCCGGCGTCTCGGCTGGCGATCGCGGCGACGCGGCCGGTGGCCGAAGCCTGGATGGCCGGAACGACCGACCGGTTGATCCCCGCCGCTCCCAGAACGCCCCAGTTCAGTTGTCTCAAAGGGCAACACCTCGTTTTTTTCGAATATTGGATTTGCTATGATATTGTCATTATACTGAAGTGGAATTTATTACGAAATCTAATTATATTGATAGACCTATCACAATATTGTCATTCAGGCGGGGAGGCGGCAACCGTTGAAAATCATCGCTTTGCCCAGCATAGACGCCGATCAATTTCCTTGCTTTCCCGAGATGGCGGGCTGGGTCAAGGACGAGCCTCAGCATGCCGCCGTGCGGGTGCCCGGCGAGTTCCAGCACTTCAATCTTCACGTCGTCCTGAAAGGGAAGGGCTTCGTCTATGTCGACGGCCGCAGGTTCGAGCTCCAGGCCGGGGACGCGTTCCTGTTCGGCCCGCATCAGGAACAGCGCTACGGCTCCAGCCCGGACGATCCGTGGGACGTCTATTTCGTGCATTTTTACGGGACCAAGATCAAGGAATATCTGGCGGAAAAGGGATTTCTGCGGACAAGCCTATGGACTTTGAAGTCGACGGGGAGGCTGCGGGATGCGTTCGAGGCGCTCGTGGCGGAAGGCGAGAGCAGCCAGGCGTGGCGGCCGGCGCTGTTCTCCGCGCTCGCCTATGCGATCGTGGTGGAATTCGCGGCGCAGGCGGCGCCATTAGCCCCCCGGAAGGAAGGCGGCAGCGCCGCGGCGATTCTCGAGCTGCTTCCCTTGATGCAGGAACGCGCCTGCGAGCCGTTCGAGCTGCGGGAATGGGCCGGCCGGGCGGGGGTGAGCACGTTCTATTTCTGCAAGCTGTTCCGCAAGGTGATGCAATCCTCCCCGATGGAATTCGTCGCGCTGTGCCGAATCCGGCAGGCGAAGACGATGCTGATCGAGAACCGGGACCTGCCCCTCGCGGACATCGCCGAAGCGTGCGGATATCCGAGCGTCAGCTATTTCATTCAGCGCTTCAAGAAACAGGAAGGGCTGACGCCCCGGGAATACCGGCGCAACGTGTGAGCCGCGCCATTCTTCTATTGCGCAATTTCGGCCCCTTCCCTTAAACTGGATGAGTCCCGATCATCATCATGAAGGCGATACGAAGGGGCCTATTCGGGAGGGCACTTTACCTTGAAACTTCAATCCAGATCCAATTACCTTCTGTTATTGCTCGTCGTTTTCGGAGGCTTCCTCATTTTCGGCTTCTCGGAAAATATCAAAGGCCCCGCCATCCCGAGGATGCAGGCGGATTTCGGCCTGGACGAAGGTCAGCTCGGCGTGCTGCTCGCGCTCAATTCGCTCGGCTACCTGGTCGCCTGCACGTTCACGTCGGCGCTTGCCGGCCGAATCGGCATTAAGCTGACCGGGATCATCGCCTTCGGTTCGATGGCGATTTCCGGCGTACTGATGTATGTATCGACCGGCTATACGTCTCTCTCAAGTTCTTATTTTCTCATGTATATCGGCAACGGAATGCTGGAGATCGGGCTCGCGATCATGGCGGCCCGAATCTTCACGAAGAACATGGGGACGATGATGAATCTGGCCCACTTCTTCTACGGGCTCAGCTCGATCGCGGCCCCGTTGATCGCGGCTCGCATGATGGGCTGGCACCTCGGGGGCGGAGAGCTCGGCTGGCGGGGGATGTATCTTCTGATGCTTTCCCTGTCCGTGCTGCCGATTATTCCGTCGCTGTTCGGCAAGTTCCCGGGACAAGAACATGCCAAGGACGAGCGAATCTCGCTGCGCCTCCTCTCGCGCGATCCGATCGCATGGTTCATCGTGGCCATTCTCACGTTCGGCGTCATCTCCGAGCTGGCGGTCGGCAGCTGGCTGGTCAACTTCCTGGAGAAGGCGTACGACTGGTCGGCGGGGGACGCTTCCGGCATGCTGTCGGCGTTCTTCCTGTTCTTCACGTTCGCCCGATTGTTCCTTGGGCCGGTCACGGACAGGATCGGCTATGCGCGGTCCGTCGGCATTTTCTCCGCCTTCTCCGGCTTGTGCAGCCTGGCGGCGATTCTGATCGGCGAGCCGGGCGCCATCCTGTTCGCGATCGCCGGAGCCGGCATCGCGCCGATCTACCCGACCGTTATGGCGATGATCGCCAAGCGTTATCCCAAAGGGACGGACACCGCGATTACGTTCACCGTTACGCTGATGGGCATCGGCAGCGTGCTCGGCAACCTAGTCATCGGTTTCCTGATCGACTTTGTCCGCGGCCTGTTCGAACGGGAGGGCTCGGCCCGAAGCCAGATTCTCGGCCTGCAGGCGGGTTACGGCTTTATCGCCGCGATGGCTTTGCTTTGCTCGGTCTGCTGCGTCTATCTTTATGTTCTGCTCCGCCGGAGAGGCGAAATGGTTTAAAGACGGAGGACCCGGCAGCCGGCAAGTCCATGGCAGGATAAAAGGCTGACGAGCCCGCGGGAAAAGGTGAACATGCTAAAAAGCCGACGGATCAGACTGGCGACGTGGCTCGCCATTATGGCGGCGATTGTCGCCGCGCTCGCAATGTCCTTCTTCGAATCGGCAAACGGCAGAATCGAGCCCAGAGCGAAGAACGGCGTATTGGATTTGAGAGACTGGGACTTGAAGAAGGACGGGGCGCTGCGGCTGAACGGCGCCTGGTCTTTCTATTGGGGGCAGCTGTTGACGGAGGGGGCCGGGACGGACTCCGCATCGCTGGCGAAAGTACCCGGCACCTGGAAGGGCGCCGGATTGCCGGGGCGGGGCTACGCGACTTACCGGCTCCATGTGCGGACCCGCGGCGGCGACGGTCCGCTCGCTCTGCAGATTCCCGCGATCGCGCCGGCCTACCGAATTTACGCGGACGGCAAGGAGATCGCTCAGGTAGGAACCGTGGCAGCGGATAAGGGCGAGACGCGCAACGCCTATTTTCCTCAGACCGTCGAGTTTACCCCTGCCTCCGACGAGTTCGATCTGCTGGTTCAAGTAGCCAATCGGCTTTATCCGAACGGAGGCATCTGGTTCAGCCTGACGCTTGGCGCCGAAGGGGACATGCTCCATCGGCAGGAGCGAAGCTCGCTCGCGGATATGGCCGTTTTCGGAGGATGCGCGCTGCTCGGATTGTATCAGTTGGCACTTTATGCGCTGCGCCGTTCCGAGCGCTCGATCTTGTACTTCGGCATCTGCTGCCTGCTCGGCGCGATCCGCCAATGGGTCGTGGGCGACATCTACCTGGCTGAGTTCTATCCGGACGTCAGTATCCGGCTGCTCATCGCTCTCGAATATTTGGCTTTTTACGGCGGCGTGACGATGGCGGCGCTGTTCGTCCGGGAGTTGTACCCGAAGGAGTTCAGCGGAAAAATCGTCAAGTCTCTCGCATGGGTGGGGGCCGGTTTTATCGGGACGGTCCTGCTGCTCCCCGCCGAGACGTATACCGAGCTGATCGGGTATTTCCAGTGGGTGGCCTTGTTCGCCTTCGCCTTTTTTATCGGCGGGTTCGCGTTGGCGTCGTGGCGAGGCCGCGGCGGCGCGCTGCTGCAGCTGACAGGCTGGCTCGCCTTTGTCGCCTCGGCCGTGCACGATATTTTTTACAGCAAAGACTGGATCTTCTGGATCGACGTGCAGCTTGTTCCTTACGGGTTCATTCTGCTCGTCTTCATCGAGGTGCTGGAGCTGGCCCGGAGGTTCGTGAACGCTTACCGGACGATCGGTACGATGTCGGACGAACTGATCGCCATGAACCGGATGAAGGACGAATTTCTGGCCAATACGTCGCATGAGCTGAAGACGCCGCTGCACGGGATCATGAACCTCACCCAGGCGTTGTCCGAAGGGAGATCCGGCCCGCTTAACGGGACGCAGCGGGAGCAGCTCGAAGCCGTCGTCTCGGTAGCCCGCCGGATGTCCAACCTGATCAACGACATTCTCGATTTGTCCTTGCTGAGGAACAACGGGATTCGGCTGCGGCGAGGGCGCGTCGACGTCAGGGCGGTCGTGACCGCCCAGGAGGAAGTGTTCCGGCACTACATCGGGAGCAAACCGGTGTCGCTGCGGCTCGAGTGGCCGGAGTCGCTGCCTGACGCATACGCGGACGAGAGCCGGCTGCTTCAGGTTGTCTACAATCTGATCGGCAACGCGATCAAGTTCACGCCGGAAGGCGAAGTCGTCGTCTCCGCCCGGGCGGAAGGCGCCATGCTGCGGATCTCCGTCGCCGACACCGGCATCGGAATTCCGGAGGACAAGCTGGAGACGATCTTCCAATCGTTCGAGCAGGTAGGCACCTCCGCGGCGCCGGAATACGGCGGGGCCGGGCTGGGGCTCGGCATCGCGAAGCGGCTTGTCGAGCTGCACGGGGGCGCCGTCGCGGTCGCTTCGAAAAGGGGAGAAGGCTCCGTCTTTTCATTCACGGTTCCCGTTGCGGAAGGAGTCCGCGAGATGCAAGAAGGCAGCTTCGGCGATCCGGATTCCGCCATCTTCGGGGCGGCGCGGCTGTCGGCCGGCCGGGCGGAAGCGGCGGCTTCTCTCGAATTTCCGGAAGCCGTGCAGTCGGAACAGGCGATTCTGGCCGTCGACGACGACCCGGTGAACCTTCGGGTGCTGAAGACCGTGCTGGCGAATGAGCCGTACGAGGTGCTCACGGCGTCCGGCGGGCTGGAGGCGCTGAACCTGCTGGAGCGTTCCGGCGGCCGGATCGGCCTGGTCATTCTGGACGTCATGATGCCCGGGATGTCGGGATACGAGACTTGCCGCAGGATCCGGGAGAAATACGGGCTGTCCGAGCTGCCGGTGCTGCTGACGACGGTGAGAAGCGGCCCGGACGATCTGATGTACGGCTTCGAGGCGGGGGCGAACGATTTCCTGGCCAAGCCGTTTCAGCCGCACGAGCTGCGGGCCAGAGCGCGCACGCTGCTGGAGATGAAGCGGTCCGCGGAGGAAGCCGTTCGCTCCGAGATGGCGTTCCTGCAGGCGCAGATCAAGCCTCATTTTCTGTATAACGCCTTGAACACGATCGTCTCGTTCGCGCTGGACGAACCGCAGACCTCGCACGATTTGCTGCTTCATCTGGGGCGCTATTTGCGGGGCAGCTTCGATTTCAAAAACAAGCAGAGACTCGTTCCGCTGAGAAAAGAGCTCGAGCTGACGGAGGCGTATCTGTCCATCGAGCGGGCGCGCTTCGGAGACCGGCTGCGCGTTCGCTATGAAGTGGACGAGTCGGCCGCTTGCCTGCTTCCGCCGACGACGCTGCAGCCTCTCGTAGAGAACGCCGTCCGGCACGGCGTAACGAAGAAAGAGGAAGGCGGAACGGTTACGGTAACCGTTCGGGCCGGCGGCGGAAGTGCCGTCATTACCGTCGAAGACGACGGGATCGGCATGAATTCCGCGGCTCAGGCGATCCTCTCGAGGGAAGCGGAAGGCGCGGGAGGCGTCGGCCTGCGGAACATTCACCAGCGCCTGATTCGAATGTACGGCAAGGGGCTCGATATCGAAAGCGCGCCCGGAAGCGGGACCCGGGTGACGATCCGCGTTCCGCTCGAGAACGGGAACGATAGGGAGGAGGAACGGGGATGATCCGGGTAGTAGCCGTGGACGACGAGCCGCCGGCTCTCAAAAGGGTGGAGAAGCTGCTGCGGGCGAAGGCGGACGTCGTGCAAATCGGCGGTCTTTTCGACAGCTCCAAGCAGTTCTGGGAGCATGTCTTGACCTCGGCGGAGCCGATCGATCTGGCGCTGCTAGACATGGAGATGCCGGGACTACACGGGCTGGAATTGGCCAAGCGCCTTCGCGAGGTCCGGCCGGAAATCCAAATCGCCTTCCTGACGGCTTACGAGGAGTATGCCCGCGACGCGTTCGACGTAGAAGCGCTCGATTATCTGCTCAAACCGATCACGGACGCGGATCTGGCGCGAACGTTCGACCGCTTCGCGAAGCGGAGCGGCCGCGGCGCTTCCCTCCCGGTTGCGGAACCGAAGCTGTCCGTTCGCAGCTTCGGCCCCTTCTCCGTTACGACGGATCGGGGGGAGGCGGTGCGCTTCCGCAATTCCAAGAGCCGGGAACTGCTGGCGTATTTGCACCATGCCGGCGGCAAGCCGGTCGGCAAAGCCCAAATCATGAACGATATATGGCAGGGCAAGGACGTGGAGCGAACGCAGGTCAATCTGCACTCGACGGTATATCAGCTCCGGAAGGACCTGGAAGCTTGCGGTCTGCACGGGGTCGTGGAGCAGACGAAGACGGCGGGGGGCGGCTACGGTCTGCGCTGGCCCGTCGCGGTCGGCGACGATGTCGCCGAGTACGAAGCGGCGCTCCGTCAATACGGCAGCACGAAGTCAATGACGCCGTTGATCCGCGCCATCCAGCTGTACGGAGAAGGCTTCCTGGCCGGGAGCGGTTACGGCTGGGCGGCGCCGCGGCAGGCCGAGCTGGAGCTGAGCTACGCGGAGCTGCTGGAAGCGATGGTAGGCGCTTATATCCGGCTGCAGCGTTACGAGATTGCGTTGGACCCGATGCGGAAGTGGGTTCATCTGCAGCCGCTGGAAGAGAGGCTTCACGCGAAGATGGTCGCCCTGCTGCTGATGATGGACCGGGAGGACGATGCGCGAAAATATTACCGGCTTGCGGCGGAGTCGCTGGAGCCATCCGACGAATCGGCTCTGCCGGATTTTTCCCGCCTGCTTGCGGATCCGTCTGCTTTCTTTTGATCGGCCTGCGAGATTGGGCAGTTTGGCTTCTCCTCCAAGGAGAGGCTTTTTCTTTTTTTTATTTCGACAATTTTTTTGGTTTTTCGCGCAAACCTGACATGAAGCGCTTTCTTTTCAGTCTTCCGGCAGGCGGTATTGATAGAATACCAAACAGCGGCTTCACGGCCATGCGCGAATCGGGAGGGAATAGAATGCGTTGGAAGATCAGATTGAACGGTTGGGTGCTGACGCTGGCGATGCTTGCGGCGATCGGCGGCATGACGGGACTGTTCGCGGCCGGATCGGGCCGCGCCTACGCGACCGTCCAAACCTGGGAGAATCTCGGCAGCCCGGGTTTTTCGGCGGGACAGGTCGACGATTTGTCGCTCTACGTGGACGGAGGCACTCCTTATGTGGCTTATCGGGATACGGCCAATGGCTACAAGGCAACGGTGATGAAGTACGACGGCAGCAATTGGGGGACGGTAGGCAGCGCCGGCTTTACGCCAGGCAGAGCCTATTTCACCTCATTATACGTGGATCAAGGCATACCCTATGTCGCTTTTCAAGACGGAGCAAACCTTTCCAAGCTTACCGTGATGAAGTATGACCAGGGCAGCTGGACAACGGTGGGCAGTGCCGGATTCTCGGCAGGCGAAGCCGACTATATCTCGCTGTCCGTCAGCGGCGGCACCCCCTATGTCGCATTTGAGGACAAGGGGAACTCTTCCAAGGCCACGGTGATGACGTACGACGGAAACAATTGGGTAACGGTGGGCAGCGCCGGATTATCGGCAGGCGAGGCCGTCTATGATTCGCTGGCTGTCGATAACGGTATTCCCTATCTCGTATTTAACGATGGGGGAATCGGCTATAAGCTTACGGCGATGAAATTCAACGGATCCGATTGGGAGACGATCGGCAACGCCGGGTTCACCGCAGGGAGCGGCAATTATATCTCGTTGAAAGTAGACCGCGGCACGCCATATGTAGCCTTCTCCGATTATTCGCTGGGAGGTTTCGATAACGGTAAGGCTACGGTGATGAAATATAACGGCACCGAGTGGGAAAAGGTTGGGAACGCCGGTTTCTCGGCAGACACCGCCGTCTATACTTCTCTGGCGATGAAGGACGGCGTTCCCTATGTCGTTTACGAGGATTATGGGAACGGCTACAAGGCGACCGTCATGAAGAACGACGGAAGCGGGTGGCAGGCGGTAGGCGGCGTCGGTTTTTCGACGCAAGGTGCTTATACCGGCCTGTTTATCGACAACGGCAACCTTTACGTCGCTTATCAGGATGTGGCTCAATCCTTCAAGAGCACCGTCATGAAGCTGATCACGAGATACAATGTCGTCTACGACGGCAACGGGAACTCGGCGGGGACGGTTCCGACGGACAGCGGCAATTACGATCCCAATGCCTCCGCTACGGTTCTGGGCAATCCCGGGAATCTTGAAAAAGCCGGCTATACGTTCGCCGGGTGGAACACGGCTCCCGACGGCACAGGGACGGATTATGCGGAGTTCGATACGCTGACGCTCGGTTCGGCCGATGCCAGGCTGTATGCGATGTGGACCCCGAACGACTATGCGGTCGCGTACGACGGCAACGGCAGCTCGGGCGGCGACGCGCCTGCCGGCGGCAGCTATCCTTTCGGCTCCAGCATTTCATTGCCTGACAGCGGAAGCGTGGCCAGGACAGGCTATTCGCTGACCGGCTGGAATACGGAGGCGGACGGCAGCGGAACGAATTACGCCGCCGGGAGCGCGTATACGATCGGCGCGTCGGACGTAACTCTCTTTGCGCAGTGGACGATCAACCGCTATGCGGTCGCGTACGACGGCAACGGCCATACGTCCGGCAGCGTGCCTTCCGGCGGAAGTTACGACTACGGCAGCGCAGTTACGGTATCGGAGAACGCGCCCGGATTGGATAGGACGGGTTATACGTTTGCAGGATGGAACACGAAGGCGGACGGCAGCGGCACGGACTATGCAGGCGGAGACGACTTTACGCTGGGCGCCGAAGACGTGACGCTTTATGCCCGGTGGACGGTCAACCGATACGCGGTGGCATACGATGGCAACGGCAATGAGACCGGCGACGCTCCTTCCGGCGGCAGCTACGATTACGGCAGTGCGGTTACGGTATCGGGGAACACGGACGGCTTGGCCCTGACGGGCTATACGTTCGCGGGCTGGAACACGAAGGCGGACGGCAGCGGCACGAGCTACGCCGCCGGAAGCACCTATACGGTCGATGCGTCGGACGCGACGCTGTATGCGCAGTGGACGATCAACCGCCACGCCGTCGCCTATGACGGCAACGGAAGCGATCAAGGATCCGTGCCGTCCGCCGGCGTCTCTTATGATTACGGCAGCAGCGTCGGCGTACTGGAAAACACGGGCGGCCTGGCCCGCACCGGTTATACGTTCGCAGGCTGGAATACGAAGGCGGACGGAAGCGGCACGGATTATGACGGCGGAGCCGACTTCACGCTGGGCGACGCGGACGTGACGCTGTATGCGCAGTGGACGGTCAACCCATACGCGGTGGCATACGACGGCAACGGCAATGCGTCCGGCGACGTGCCTTCCGGGGGCAGCTACGATTACGGCAGCGCGGTTACGGTATCGGGAAACACGGACGGCCTGACCAAGACGGGCTACACGTTCGCAGGCTGGAATACGAAGGCGGACGGAAGCGGCACCGCATATGCCGAATCGGATAGTTTCACGATGGAAGCGGCGGACGTGACGCTGTATGCGCAGTGGACGATCAACCGCTACGCCGTCGCTTATGACGGTAACGGAAGCGATCAAGGATCCGTGCCGTCCGCCAGCGTTTCTTATGATTACGGCAGCAGCGTCAGCATATTGGAAAATACGGGCGGCCTGGCCCGCACCGGCTATACGTTCGCGGGCTGGAACACGGAAGCGGACGGAAGCGGCACGGATTATTCCGGCGGAGCCGGCTTCACGCTGGGAGACGCAGACGTGACGCTGTATGCGCAGTGGACGGTCAACCTATACGCGACGGCGTATGACGGCAACGGCAATACGTCCGGCGACGCGCCTGCCGGCGGCAGCTACGACTACGGAAGCGCCGTAACGGTAGCGGGGAACACGGACGGTTTAGCGAAGACAGGCTACACGTTCGCCGGCTGGAACACGGAGGCGGACGGAAGCGGCGACGCATATGCCGAATCGGATACTTTCACGATGGAAGCGGCGGACGTGACGCTATACGCGCAATGGACGATCAACACCTACTCCTTCGCCTATGACGGCAACGGAAGCACGGATGGCGACTTGCCGGCCGACAGCCAATCTTACGACTACGGCGCCAGCGTCGTCGTATTAGGCAACGAGGGCGATCTCGCCAGAACGGGCTATACGTTCGCGGGGTGGAATACCGCGGCGGACGGCAGCGGTACGAGTTACGGCGAATCTGACGAGTTCACGATCGGCGCGGCGGATGCGACGCTGTATGCGCAGTGGATGCCGATTCCGTACACGGTCAGCTTCGAGAGCAACGGCGGCTCGGCGGTGGACGACCAGACGGTCGACTATGGCAGCGCGGTTGCGATGCCGTCCGATCCGGCGAAGGCGGGCTACACGTTCGGCGGATGGTATACGGACAGCGAGCTTCGCACGGCGTTCGAGAACACGGCGATTACGGACGATACGACGCTGTACGCGAAATGGACGCTGAACCGGTACACGGTCAGCTTCGACAGCCAAGGCGGATCGCCGGTCGACAGCCGGACGGTCGACTATGGCAGCGCGGTTGCGATGCCGTCCGATCCGACGAAGGCGGGCTACACGTTCGGCGGATGGTATACGGACAGCGAGCTTCGCACCGTGTTCGAGAACACGGCGATTACGGGCGATACGACGCTGTACGCGAAATGGACGCTGAACCGGTACACGGTCAGCTTCGACAGCCAAGGCGGATCGCCGGTCGACAGCCGGACCGTCGATTACGGCGACAAGGCGGCGAAGCCCGCCGATCCCGCGAGGGCTGGGTATGCGTTTGCCGGGTGGTATGCGGATAGCGATTATATTTCCGCATTCGACTTCTCGGAAACGGCGATTACGGCGAATCTCAAGCTGTATGCCAAGTGGATCGTCAATAGCGGCAACGGAGGCAATAGCGGCAACGGAGGCAATGGCGGGAATACGGGCAACGGAGGCAATAGCGGCAATGGCGGGAACAACGCCGGCACCGGCGACAACCCGGGCGTGCCTTCTGTGCCGGGCGATGCTCCCGTCACTTCGTCCAATGGACAATTGACGCTTCCGGCGGGAAGAGAAGGGGAAGTCGGATTTGGGGGCGCAATCTCCGTCTCGATTCCGTCCGACGCGACGGGCGGCAAAGATTTGACTTTGACGATCAAGAAAGTGACGGACGTTTCGGATCTCCTCGCGAACCGTGAAGCGCCGATCAGCCCGATCTTCGAGCTGACGAAGAGCTTCACGGAGAAGTTCCGGAAGCCGGTCACGCTGACGCTCACTTTCGATCCAAAGCTGCTGAAGGCCGATCAGGTGCCGGTCGTCTTCTACTACGATGAGGAAAAGAAGGCTTGGACGGCCGTGGAAGGCGGCACGATCGGCGAGGGAAGTTTGAGCGTCGAGGTCGATCATTTCACGAAATTCGCGGTATTCGCGGTTGATTCGGCACCGGAGATCCGCTTCGGAGACATCTCCGGACACTGGGCGGAGGAGAGCATTCGGGAAGCGGCCGGCGCGGGCATCGTCACCGGATATTCCGACGGCACATTCAAGCCGAATAATCCCGTGACAAGAGCGGAATTTGCGGTTATGCTGATTCATGCGCTGATGCCGCAAGCGGATGAAGCGGACTTGAGCTTCACGGATGCCGGGAAGATCGGCGCCTGGGCGAAGCCTTCCGTAGCGCAGGCCGTGCAAGCGGGCGTGATCAAGGGGTACCAGGACGGCACTTTCCGTCCGGAGGCGCCGATCACGCGCGTCGAAATGGCCGCGATGGTCGCGAACGCCCTAGGGTTGAAATCCGGTGCGGCGACGGCAACCGGCTTCACCGACGATAGGGAGATTCCGTTATGGGCCAAATCTTCCGTCGCAGCCTTGAAGCAGCTCGGCCTTATGCAAGGAGGAGGAAACAACGCCTTCGCTCCGAACGGCGGAGCCACGAGAGCCGAAGCGGTCGCGCTGCTGGTCAACGCCCTGGCGCAGCGAAGCGGCGCGAATGATTGATCCAAACGGGAGCGCACGTCACTAACTTCCAAACGGGGTGCCATATTTTAAGTGAAAAACAGGAAAACCGCCATTTTTCTGCTAGTCAGCCAGATCGTCTACGCCTTGTTCTCGCTCGCGTGGATCATCGTGGCGCTGATGTCCTTTATGATGTTCGATTCTCCCGACGCGCTGAGCGACGGAACGACATTGTTCGTGTTCATCATGGTATGGATGTACCCGGTGGCTTTGATCGGATCGGCCATCGTCGGCTGGGTGCTCTATCATAAGCGGAAATTCAGAGGCGCGGTCTGGATCGATTTGATCCCGATGCTGTGGGTATTGGGCATCGTTTTGCTGTATACCGTTTCTTGAGCCGTTCTGAAGCGAATCGTCCCGCGTCCGGTTTCTCTCCGTCGAAGGAGAGCCGGGGCGGGACGATTTTATTGTCGCGTTCGATGAAATCAGAATCTTCATCAGCCGGTCGACTTCCCGCTGCCAGTAACCTTCTCCTGCGAACGAATCTTGGAGCATCAGCCCGGAAACGACGGAGAAGAAGAGAAACAAGCGCTGCCGCGGATCGCCTTCGCCGAACTCGCCGAGCTGCTGGCCTTTGACGAAGACGGGGACGAGCAGATCGATCGTATCCCGGGGGCTATAGCGTTCGACCGCCTGTCTCGCCTGTGCCGGAACCCCCTCGGCCGTCTGGGCTTGACGGATGAGCAGGAAGAAATGCTTGTGATTGTCGGCCAGCATGTTCAGGGTAAGAGCCTTGAACTGTTCCAGAGGGGTGCCGGGAAGGTTCGGAACGTTGCGGATTGCGGCTTGGGCCTCGTCTATCGCTTCTTCCACGAGCAGCGCGAACAGCTCCTCCTTGGACTGAAAATACCGCTAAGAGAGTCCTTGGCTGATGCCGGCTTCGGCGGCGATCGCGCTCATCTTCGTCCCGGCGAGGCCCTTGCCGGCGAACACTTTGAGGGCAGCCTTCTTGATTTGTTCCCGTCTCTCGTCGTTGTTGCGTTCCGCGGCGTCGTTCGATGTCGCCATTAGCGGTCACTCTCCTTTTTTTACGATTGCGAATTCCGGGTTTGTTCTTCGCTCGTTTCCCAGAGCCGCCGCGCGTCCTCCAGGCTGCGAGCCGGCGCGGCGGGAACGGCTTCCTTCAAATCCGCATAGTATCGGCCGCTTTGGCCGCTGACTTCGTCCGAATCCGCCAGCCAGACGAGCGTCTCCGCTCCTCTCTCCGGCGTCCGGGAAAACCGCTTCATCACCGCCATCGTCATTCGCGCCAGCAGCCCGTTATCCTGGTTGAAGTTCGTGGCCACGAGTCCGGGGTCGAAGCAGCTGGCGGTAACGCCGGATCCTTCCAACCTCCGGGCCAGCTCGGATGTGAACAGAACGTTGGCCAGCTTGGTCTCGCCGTACCGAAAGTTGGGGCCGCCCGTCATCGTTTGCGGGAAGCTGAAGCGTTTCTTAGCGCTCAGGTCGTCAAAATCGATGCCCTTCTTGGCCATCTTGTGGCCGTGGGAGGACGTGGTGATGATCCGGGCCTCCCCGCTCTCCTTCAACCGCTTGAGCAACAGCGTCGTCAACAGGAAAGGGGCGAGGTGGTTGACCGCCCAGGTTTGCTCGATGCCGTCCCCAGTCATGATCCGCTTCACGAACATCGCTCCGGCGTTGTTGACGAGCACGTCGATCCGGGGGCAACGCGCCAGAATCTCGGAGGCGACGCGCCGAATGGAGCGCTGGTCGGTCAGGTCGGCCAGGAAGACGTCGACTTTGGCTCTGCCGCCTGTCAGCTCCTTGAGCATAGCCGCCGTCTCGTTCGCCTTGGCTTCGCTGCGCGCCACGATCCCGAGATTCGCGCCCCGAGCCGCCAGTTCCTTCGCCGCCGCCAGTCCGATTCCGCTGGTCGCTCCGGTAATCAACACGTACTTGCCTTGTACGCTCCACTTCTCATTCTTACTTCTTGCCATTTTCGATCAAACTCCTTCTCATGATTGGTTTGGTAAGGATTCGGATGAGGGATATTGGGCTCCTAATCGTTCAAATAGTAAATGAATGAATCATTCATTTATGTTGTGTCTGTATCATAAGATCAAATCCGGATGATGTCAACTGTTTTTTCTACGTGTTTTTTTCTAAGGCGGCAAGCGCATCGGCTCGCCATCGAAGTCTGCCGAATGGGCTTCCGATGCGATGATTTGCATCGTTAGCGCACGGTGCCAGGCTTCGGAATGTGCTGCTAACGATGTTTCGCATCGCAAGCGCATCGGCTCGCCACCGAAGTCTGCCGAATGAGCTTCCGATGCGATGATTTGCATCGTTAGCGCACGGTGCCAGGCTTCGGAATGTGCTGCTAACGATGTTTCGCATCGCAAGCGCATCGGCTCGCCATCGAAGTCTGCCGAATGGGCTCCCGATGCGTTATGAAAGTGTCAGTGGTTACGCAAAAATTCCTGCAGGAGAGAGATGGAGGGACTGCCACCGGTGCTGGTCGTGACCGCCGAGTACGATCCGCTTCGCGACGAGGGAGAGCAATACGCCCGGAAAATGGCGGAAAGCGGCATTCGGGTAACGATGAAGCGGTATCCCGGCATGATTCACTTGTCCTACGCGATGACGGACGTGTTCGAAGATGGCCACGACGTCTACCGGCTGATTGATCGCGAGCTGAACGCGGCCCGATTAATCCGGTGACCGTAACCCCTCGTCATCGTAGGCTTCCCTTGCCCGCAGAACGGCATCGTAATGGGCCTCCGTCCATTGATGGAGAGCCCTCATCGGTTCGATCAACGTCATCCCGAGCGGCGTCAGCTCGTATTCGACGGTCGGAGGGACGGTCGGGTACACCTCGCGCTTCACCAATCCGTCTCTCTCCAGCTGCCGAAGCGTTTGGGTCAGCATCTTCTGGGTGACGCCTTCAATTCGGCGCTTGAGCTCGCTGTAGCGCTTTTTCCCGAATTCCAATTCGTAGAATACGAGCACCGTCCATTTGGTGGAGACGATCTCCAGCGCCCTCCGATAGTGGCAAGGCGACTCGCCGCCGCCTGGGGGAACATGGCGAATATTCATGCAAGAAGTCACCCTTCCTTATGAAAACCCCGTAACTAACAGCATTGTACCACGTTTCCTCAGCTGACCGATTCGTGATTTCGGGCAGCTCCGGCGCAGACGGAACGGAGTCTCCCGGTCTGAAGTCCGAAGTCGTCCGCAGCCTCGAGGCGGGGACGAAACCGTTCTTCCGTCGGCCTCAAATTCCCGTCCGGGGACCGTCCCGCCGAACCCGGCCTTTCGATAAGCTAAAGACATCCAAACTTTGGCAGAGAGGCGGGAGTTTATGGGAAAGGTTACAGCTTCAAGCGGCACGGAAGAGAATCGGAGGATCCGTTTTTTTGAAGGGGAAAAAGCGTTGGTGCTTGTCGGACTGCTCGGTTTCCTGTTGGCCGGCATCTGCGGGCTCTTCGTCCTGATTCGGGGGGCGGAGGTGGCGCCTGGGGGCGATATCTCGAAGGCGTTCTCGTTCAACGCCGCGCTCGGCATCTTTATTCTGTCGACGGCGGCCATTGTGCCGTTCTCCGGCCTCAAAGCCCGGACCCGGGCCGTCTTCCGGCGGGGCTACATCGTTCTGGCGCTCTATGCTTACGGAGCGGAGACGATCCAGAATGCCCGCGGGGTCAATCCGCGGTTCGTCGAAGACGGCTCGGCTTTCGACCATGTCGTCGGGAACGTGTTCGCGTTCGTCGCGCTCATGCTGATCGTGCTGTATCTGGTCATGGCGGTCGGCTACTTCCGTTCGAAAACGTACGCCCGTCGCCCCGAGCTGATTCTCGGCATTCGTTATTCCATGATCGCCGTGCTTATCTCGTTCTCGGCCGGGGTGTGGATCTCGATGAACCAAGGCCGGTTCGTCGGGGCGCACGGCAATATCATCTGGCTGCACGGACTCGGCTTTCATGCGCTTCAAGCGATTCCTCTGGCCGCCTGGCTCGCGGAAAACACGGCGCTGCCGAATGCGGCCCGGCGCATGCGGATTCACGGAGTCGGCATCGCCTTCCTGCTGGGCCTCGCCGCGATCGGCTGCCAGACGCTCCAAGGCGAATCGATCATGCAATGGTCCGCGCTTCCGATCGCCGCCGGCTGCTGCTTCCTCGCCGCGCTGGCCATCGGGGCGGGGGTTCTGCTCCAAGCCGCGAAGGACCGCGGCAAGGTTTTCCCGGCGAAGCCGTCCGGCCGCGCTCTCTAATCGCGGACGATCATGACGTAATGGGCGCCGCCGGTATGCAGCAGCGCCAGCCGTTCCTGCACGGGGCGGCCGGCCCCCATGGCGACGAGGGGCGTCGCGGTCTCCACCTGCATGGGGGAGGCGGCTTCGCCCCCGGAGTTCGTACTGTCCGTCGAGTTGCCGGGAGGCGTTCCGGTCCCCTTCTCTTTGTCCTTATCCGAAGAGGTCGTCGTTGCGGCTTCGGTCGTCTTCCGCTCCCAAAATTTGATCGAGGCTTGAAGCACCGAGGTGTCGTTCAGCAGGCTCAGCATCTCCGGCCCGAGGCCGGGCTCGTCCTCACCTCTCATTCGGGCGTGGATGGCCGCGGCGGACAGGGTCAGAATCTGCTCGTCGGACAGACGGGCCGCCATCAGGGAACGCATCTCCGCAATCTGGTCGGGGGGCGCGCCGCTTCCGGGATCGTGTCCGCCGCTCGCCTTGGCGATCTGAACGAGGGCATGAATGAGGCAATGGCCGCCCCCGGGATTGTCCAGCTTGCGGAAGTCCTTGGGCGCCTCGCCCCGATAAACGCGAACCTGAATGCCGAGCCGGCTGGCGACGAGATGGCCTTCCGCTTCCGTCAGGAAAGCCGCGCTCTCGGTCACGTCCTTCCGGTAAGCGCTCAGGAAGCGGGCTTGCGCCTCGGGCAGAATCGCCCCGGCATCGTCGACCAAGGGTCGGCTCGGCCGTTGCTCGGAGAAGAGACCGAACGGGTCTGGCAGCTTGCCGGAGGCGCCGTCGGTTTTTCCCGTCTGGGATCCGGTTCCGTCCAGACGGGCTTTCTTTTTGGCCTTCGGGGCTTCGTTGTCGTCCTCAAAGCGGTTTTTGCCCGTTCTGGCTCTGCTGCGGATCGTATCCGACACGTCTTTTTCCCAATCGATCTCATCGTCTGCGCCCGAATCTTTGAACGAGTCGGGGTACGTCTGCTCGATCAGGCTTAAGTGCTCGTCCAGCAGCTTGGCCCGGGAATCGGTCGGAGCGGCCTTGACGTCGATCAGGCCGAAAATCGCCCAAAGCAACCGTTCCTTCGATTGGCGATTGCCGTCCTCATGCTGAACGAGCACCTGGCGCCTCATCCCTTCCGACTTGCCGCCGACATCGGCCGCGGCCAGCGTGGAGCCCGGCGAATAGTTGATGTAAGTAAGCAGGTCGTTGATATACTGCTGGAGGATCAGCGCTCCTTGCAGCGGCGTGTCGTACTTTTTCGCTTTCTTCAGCTCGGCCAGGCGATCGGCCTGCCCGTCGACGACCTCGGGGAATTCCTCCTTGAGCGATTTTGCCCGGGCTTCAGCCTCGGGAACGAGCACGTCCCGCATTTTGCCGTGTGCTTCGTCCACGGAGCTGCGGATCAGCTCTTTCCGGATCCGGTCCAGGTGTACGATCCAGGCCGTCGTATGCGCGCCCATCGTTCCTGAGAAAGGGGAAGGCGTCCGTCCGGCCGAGCGAATCTCGCTGATCTTGCCCTTGTCGTCGAGAAGCACCTGGGTGGCGATCGGCTGTTTGCGCTCCAGCGCTTCTTCCGCCGCCGCGGCGGCCTCGGTGGCGGCGGCCGAAACCGCAGAGCCGGTCCCGCCGTTGTCAGGGGATTCTACGTCTTTATCCGAGACCTCGTGCCGGACTTTCGCCGATTCGTTCGTCTTCTCCGCCGTTTCGCCCTTTAAATCGTCCGCTTTCCGGAACTGCTCCATTTTTTTGGTATGCTTCTCCTCAAGCGAACGGACCCAGGCATTGCTCTCGTCCAGCCGATTCAATTCCCGCTCTTCCTTTTCTTTCTCCGTGCTCCATTTCGGAATGTCGGTGGGAACCCGCGCGGTCCAGTTGGCCGTTTCTAGTTTCCTTAGGTCGATGTTCTCTTTCAGCTTGTCGATGCGTTCTTGCTTCTTGCCCTTCTTCTTGTCGTTCAACTCTCTTTGCCATTCCAGCCAGCCGCCTTCTTCCAGGGCGACTTCCCGTTCCAAGGCATCGACGACGGCCGCTTCCTCCAGCTTCTGTTCTCCCGAGAAGACGAGCGGGAATGAGATTTTGATCGTCTGGACGTGCTGAAGGATCGCGAAGCGCATCCGGGTCGCCGGATTGAGCGGCTTCGTGCCGGGCGCCATCTTCTGGGCCAGGTCGGCGTTGCCTTCGATCGCCGCCAACGCGACGGAAGAAGCGTCAAACAGCGAGAGGATCGCGTCGAGCAGCTGGTCTTTGTCCTGCCAATTGCCGGGTTGATGATCGGCGAGCAGCTTCGCTTTGCCCGACTCGCCCTTGCCTTTGCCGGCCAAAGAGGGGCTCTTCTCCATCACGTTGATGACCGACAGCGGCATCAGCTCCCGGAAGTGGAGATAAGCGCCGATGAACGCCTGCAACAGCAAGATCGCGCCGCTATGATCGGGCTCGGAGGCAGAGGGGACCGCGGCGGAGACGCCGTTGGTATCGGTCATGGCGACGGTGGGCGGGCCGCCGGTAACGCCGTTGGTATCGGTCATGGCGACGGTGGGCGGGCCGGCGCTTACGCCGCTGGCGTTGTCATTGGCCGTGACCGGAGGCGCGCTTGGAGTCGCGTTCATCGCAACGTCGCTTGCCGTCTCGGTCGCGGAATCGCGGCTTGACGCAACCGCCGCCTTCAACGGCCCGCGGAAAGAGAGCAAATGTTTCAGGGCGTCGTTGTATTTGGCCAGATGCCCTTCGGGAAGCTGGCTCACCAGGTTCATGCCCGGCAAACTAAACGTGCTCTCCGCAAGCTCCAGCATCGCTTGGATCGCCTCCGCCGGCGTCCGTCCCTCGACGCGCATGCGGATCGCGGCTTCATGCACGGAGAAAGCCGTCGTGTGGTCTCCCATCGATTTGCCGAATACGCGATCCGGACGCCCGGCGATCACGAGACGACCCAGCTTCTCGGGAGCGTTCTTGTTCGGAAGGATCTGAGCCGCGACTTGCCGCTGCAGCACAGGAGCGCGGCCGGAAGCGGAGCCGCGATCCGTCTTTTCTCCCGGCGCGGCAAGCGGAGCGCGGCTTCTCATCAGTTGGAGCACGCCCTGGTTCCCGACGGACTGCTGCAGCCGCTGCAGCACGGAGGCGTCAGCCAAGTTCAAGGGCGCGGACGCGGGGGAAGAAGCCGCAGGCCGATTCGCCGCGGATCGCTGCGAAGCCGAATGCCCGGCGGCGGAATCGGGTGTCGACTTGGTTGAAGCGGAAACAGCGCGCATAGGATCTCCCGTCCTCCTTCCTGCCAAGGAGCCTCAAAATCTCGATCCTATTCGATTCGACGATTTTCGCCCAGGTCCTGCCAGATTGCGTCAAAAAAGAGCGCTCCCCGACCCCTCATTCGGCCGGAAGCGCTCTTTAGTCGGTTTGCGGGCAGGCCGCCTTAGCGAATGACGCCGCAGGCGATTCGGTTGCCGGAGTTGCCCGACGGGTCGGTTACGTAATCGTCCGCTTTCTCGTGAATGACGATCGACGTCCCGCCTTTCTTGAGCAGGGAATTCGCCTCGCCTTTCTTCAGCGTGACGTTCTTGCTCTCGATATCCGCCTTGACGGTGCCGTCGGCCGCAACCTGAATGTTGGGAAGATCGCCGACATGGAAGCCCTTCGGATTGTAGAAGCCGTGCTGCTTGTGGGTCGTGTTGAAATGTTCTCCCGCGCTCGCGAAGTCCGGCGGCTCGCATTTGCCGGTCTCATGAATGTGGAAGCCGTGAACGCCGGGCGGCAGCCCCTTGGCTTCCAAATGGATTTTGACGGAGCCGTCCGCTTGGGTGAACATGGCGGTTCCAACCTCTTGGCCTTGGGAATTGACGATCTTCGCCGTGACCGACGGAGTTCCTTCATTGGCGCTGGCGGCGGGAAGCGATCCGGCCATTCCCCACAGTAGCAGACTTAGGGCGCCCAGACCGGCTGCCGCGACTTTCGTTCTCATTGCGCGTTTCATCCTCCTGTTGCGGTTTGGTATTCCTGCATAGCATTTCCTTTTTCCGATCAATTATGAATTTCCAAACGCGCATGCTATAATAAGGCCAAATTTCTCGGACAAATCGGGCGCATGGGAGGAGGGCCAAGGTGGATCACTTGATGGACTACGTTCAACTGATCTTCTCGATCGGCCTGATCTATTCCCTGGCGCTTCTTCCGTTCTCTTTTTTCATTGCCAAGGAGAGACATTGGAGCCGCGAAACGGTCGTCGTCGTTCCGGTTCCGCTCACGCCGGCAAGTCCGGCTCGGTTGAACGGCATCCGGCGATGGATGGTGCGGACGGTCAAACGAAGAGAAGCGCCGGACGGAGATGCGGATTGTTCCTTCCCTTATTGAATCGCAATTCATTCAAGAGGGAGGACAACTGTGAAAATAAGAAGGAAAGTCCTGGTCATTGCGCTCGGAATCATTCCGATCGTTCTGCTTAGCGGATGCACCGCCGCAAACCCGTCGAATCCGATCGAGGCCGATTCCCCCGGGTTCTTCAACCACTACTTGATCTATCCGTTTTCATTCCTGATCCAGTTTGTCGCGAATGCGTTCCATGGAGACTACGGACTCTCCATCGTGCTCATGACATTCCTCATCCGGCTCGCGATCATGCCGCTGATGATGAATCAAACGAAGAAGCAGATGGCCATGAGGGAAAAGATGGCCGCCATGCAGCCGGAGCTTAACGCGCTCAAGGAAAAATACAAGAACGATTCGACTGCGGAAGCCAAGCGTCAACAGCAGCTCGAGATGATGCAGCTGTATCAGAAGCACCAATTCAATCCTTTGAACATGGGCTGCTTGCCGATGCTTCTGCAATGGCCGATCACGCTTGCCTTCTACTACGCCATTCGCCGGACGCCGGAGATTGCCACCCACCATTTTTTGTGGTTCAGCTTGGGAAAGCCGGATCTGGTCCTGCCGCTGATTGCGGCTGCGGTCTACTTCGTCCAGTTTCGCGTATCGCAGTCCGTTTCGGCGCAATACCAGCAGAATGCCAACAACCAACTGGCGTTTATCGGCTTGTTGTCTCCGCTGATGATGGGGGTATTCGCTTTTACAATGCCGGCCGCGCTGCCGCTTTATTGGTCGATAGGCGGCATCTTCATCATCGCCCAGACGATCTTGCTGAATAAAATGTACGCGAAGCCGAAGCCCAACGAGGAAATCGTTCTAGTGAAATAGAGCAGAGCGACAAAAGACCTTCGCGCCGCCGAAAAAGCGGCCGCGGAGGTCTTTTGTCATTGAGGCGGACCAGATGCAATTTTGTTCCTTCTATTCCCAGAATATATCATATAATGGACAAGAAGGAGGTTGGGAGCGCATGGGATCGACGGGAATGGAAAAAAGAGCGCTGGTGACGGGCGGCAGCCGCGGCATCGGGCGTGGGATCGCGCTGGAGCTGGCCGGAGCGGGGTACCGGGTGGCCATCGCGCATTGGCGGGACGACGAGGCGGCGGCCGACACGGCGAAGCGGATTCTGGCGGAGACGGGACGGGAATGTCCCGTCGTCTCGGCCGATCTGGCCGAACCCGGCGGAGCGGTACGAACGCTGAACGAAGCCGCGGAACGGCTCGGAGGTCTCGAGGCGCTCGTCAACAACGCCGGGATCTGCCGATTCGCCGCCGTTCAGGAGATGACGGAGGAGCATATCGACCGAATCATGAACATCAACTTCCGTTCCCCGCTTCTGCTCATGCGGGAGGCGGCCCGGCTCATGATCGCGAACGGGACGAAGGGAGGAATCGTCAACATTACGTCGTCAAGGGCTCAGCGGGCTTACCCGGGAGATGCCGTGTACGGCGGATTGAAGGCGGCTTTGCAGCGGGCGACCGAATCGGCCGCGCTCGATTTGGCGCCGCACGGCATTCGGGTCAACGCGGTCGGTCCGGGCGCTACCGAAGTGAGAAATCCGGATCGCCCCAATCAGGCGCTCGGAGCCCGGATCCCGCTCGGACGGATGGGGATGCCGGCGGATATCGGCAAAGCTGTCGCCTGGCTCCTTTCCCCGGAGGCTTCCTACATTACGGGAATCGGATTGCGCGTGGACGGCGGCTTGATCCTGCCCGGCATGCCGGAATAATCGCATTCAAAAGGAGAGACTGATCATGGGACTCGAGATTACGAATGTCAAAACGATTTTGACCGCCCCGGCCGGCATCAATCTGGTCGTCGTCAAAGTAGAAACGTCGGAACCCGGCCTGTACGGCGTCGGCTGCGCGACCTTTACGCAGCGGTATACGGCCGTGGCGGATGCGATCGACGCCTATCTCAAGCCGTTCGTCATCGGGAAGGATCCGCAGCGCATCGAGGATATTTGGCAGACCGCGGCGGTTAGCGGCTATTGGCGCAACGGACCGATCATGAACAATGCGCTGTCCGGCATCGACATGGCGCTATGGGACATCAAGGGCAAACTGACCGGTCAACCTCTCTACCAGCTGTTGGGAGGCAAATGCCGCGAAGCGGCCGCCGTTTACCGGCACGCGGACGGCAGAGATTTGGGAGCGGTCGAGGAGCAGGCGCAGCGTTTCATAGAGGAGGGAATCCGCTATATCCGCTGCCAATGGGGCGGCTACGGCGGCAGGAACGATTCGGTTCCGCCCGAGAATGCGCTGCCCGGCGCGTACTATGATCCCGCTGCCTATGCGCGCAGCGTGGTGTCTCTGTTCGACCGGATGCGGGCTCGGCTCGGCTTCGAGATCGAGCTTCTGCACGACGTTCACGAACGGCTGCAGCCGATCGAAGCCGTTCGGCTGGCGAAGCAGTTGGAGCCGTACCGCCTGTTCTTCCTCGAAGATCCGCTGGCTCCGGAGCACTTGAATGCCTTGGGCACGCTGCGCAGCCAGACGGCCACGCCGATCGCTATCGGCGAGCTGTTCGTTCACCCGCAGGAGTGGACCCCGATGATTGCTCAGGGTCTGATCGACTACATCCGCGTCCATATTTCCGCCATCGGCGGGATTACGCCCGCGCGGAAGCTGGCGGCGCTGGCCGAAGCCTTCGGGGTACGCACCGCATGGCACGGGCCGGGCGACGTATCTCCCATCGGACACGCGGCCAATTTGCATTTGGATCTGAGCTGCCCCAACTTCGGAATCCAGGAATGGTACGAATTCCCTGAGGCCGTGAGGGAAGTGTTCCCCGGTTCGCCGGTCGTCCGCAACGGCTACGCGTATGTAAACGAAGCTCCCGGACTCGGCGTGGATATCGACGAAGCGAAGGCGGCCCTGTATCCGTGCCGGAACGATCTGCCCGCCTGGACGCTGGCGCGGCTGCCGGACGGGTCTCCGGCCAGGCCGTAGACAGGCCTTAGAAGAGCAGACAAACCTGAAACGCCCTCAACCGCGAAGCATGGATGGATGCCGAGCGATTGGGGGCGTTTCTGCACAAAATTGTCCTGAAAAACAAAAAATCGGCCACCACGTCGGTGCCGCACGTCTGTTTCAGATAGATTTTAACTAAAGATAGATGTCCTCGCCATCTATAATATTAGTATAACTCGCGTTTTATTATAAGTCTATACTTTTGGAGAAGTTTTGGATATATTTTTTCAGCACCCCATCAGAAGGAGGGAGAAAGCTTGATTACGCTGCAAGGCATCGGCAAGTCCTTCAAGGTCGCGAGGCGCGCGGCGGGGCTGCGGCAGGCGGCCAAATCGCTGTTCGTCCGCGAGCATACCGTCGTCGAAGCGCTGCGGGACATCACGTTCCAGGTCGGAGAAGGGGAGATCGTCGGGTACATCGGCCCCAACGGCGCGGGCAAATCGACCAGCATCAAGGTGATGAGCGGCATCCTGGTGCCGGATGCGGGAACGTGTTCCATTATGGGCTTCACGCCCTGGAAAGAGAGAACCGCCTACGTGCGGAACATCGGCGTCGTCTTCGGGCAGCGTTCGCAGCTGTGGTGGGACGTGCCGGTCCTCGATTCGTTCCAGCTGCTGCGGGACATCTACAAGATTCCGGCCGCCGAATATGCCGGCCAACTGGCGCTGCTGACGGAGACGCTCGAGCTGGGAAGCCTGCTGCAGACGCCGGTCCGCCAGCTGAGCCTGGGGCAGCGGATGCGCTGCGAGATCGCCGCGTCGCTGCTGCACAGCCCGCGCGTCCTGTTCCTGGACGAGCCGACGATCGGCCTGGACGCGGTTAGCAAGCAGGCGGTCCGGCAGTTCATCCGAACGATCAACCGGGAAAAGGGCGTCACCGTCATCCTCACGACCCACGATATGAGCGATATCGAAGCGCTGGCGAGCCGCATTCTGCTGATCGGCAAAGGGACGCTGCTTTACGACGGAACGCTAAGCCAGCTTCGCGGCCGGTTCGGCAGCCACCGGACGGTCACCGCCCATTACAGCGAGAACGCCCGGCCGCCGGAGATTCCGGGCGCGCAGACGATCTCCTGGTCGCCGGAACGCGCGGTGTTCAGCGTCGATACCGGCCAATTGCCGATCGCCGACGTTCTCGCCCGGCTGTCCGGGCAAGTCGAGCTGCTCGACGTGGAGATCGAGGCGAAGCCGGTCGAAGAGCTGATCATCGAGCTCTATAAGGAGCACCGAATATGAGAGCCTATCTGTCCGTCTGGAAGCTGCGCTTCATCAACGGCATGCAGTACCGCACCGCCGCCGTGGCGGGAATCGCGACGCAGCTTTTTTTCGGCCTCATCTTCATCATGGTCTACGTCGCCTTCTACGGGCAAGGTTCGTCCCATACGAATTTCCCATTGCCGGATCTGGTCTCCTACGTTTGGCTCCAACAAATCTTCCTCTCGTTTATTATGCTGTGGTTCCGGGATAACGAAATATTCGCGCTGATCACCGGCGGGAACATCGCTTACGAGCTTTGCCGCCCGTGCGGCCTGTACCCGTTCTGGTTCGCCAAGCTGGTCGGACAGCGGCTGTCGAGCGCGGTGCTCCGCTGCTTTCCGATTCTGATCATCGTCTTTTTCCTGCCGCAGCCGTATCGCTTAAGCCCGCCGCCTTCGCCGGCCGCGTTCGCGTTGTTCGTCTTGGCGCTGCTGATCGGCCTGGTGCTCGTCGTGAGCGTCTCCATGCTGATCTACATCTCCGTCTTCTGGACGCTGTCGCCGACCGGATCCACGCTCATGATCTCGGTAGCCGGGGAATTTTTCGCCGGGATGGTCATTCCCGTTCCGCTCATGCCGGTCTGGCTGCAGCGTGTGTCCGACTTCCTGCCGTTCCGCTGGTCCGCGGACTTCCCGTTCCGGGTCTATTCCGGGCAGATTCCGGCGAGCGACGCGCTGTGGGGCATCGCGGCCCAGCTGGCCTGGATCGCCGTCGTGGTCGGGTTCGGACAGTGGAGCATGCGGCGGGCGCTGCGTCAAGTCGTCGTACAGGGAGGGTGAGGGCGTGAGACTTTATTTCCGATATTTGTCGATTCTGTTCAAATCCCAGCTGCAGTATCGGACGTCGTTCTGGCTGCTGACCGTCGGCCAGTTCTTCGTGCCTTTCTCGGTGTTCGCGGGACTCTATTTCATGTTCGACCGCTTCGGGCAGCTGCGCGAATGGTCTTTCTTCGAGACGGCGCTCTGCTATGCGATCATTCATATGGCTTTCGCGCTAAGCGAATGCTTCGTGCGAGGGTTCGACGCCTTCTCCGGCCTGATCTCGAGGGGCGACTTCGACCGCCTGCTCGTCCGGCCCCGAAGCACGGCGCTGCAGGTGCTCGGCTCGCAGTTCGAATTCACCCGCTTCGGGCGGCTGCTGCAGGGCATCGTCGTGCTGGCGTGGGCGCTGTACAAGCTGCCGATCGAATGGGACGCCGCCAAAGCGGCGACGCTCGTCCTGATGATTCTGGGCGGCGTGCTGATTTTCGCGGGCATCTACGTCCTGTTCGCCACGCTCTGCTTCTGGACCGTCCAAGGGCTGGAGATCGCCAACATCTTCACCGACGGCGGCCGCGAGATGGCCCAGTATCCGCTGAACATCTACCAGAAATGGGTCACCCTCTTCTTCACCTTTATCATCCCGTTCGCCTGCGTCAACTATCTTCCGCTGCTGTACCTGCTCGGCCGCGCAGACGGCGATCCCGTACGCTACATGCTGCAGCCTCTGGCGGGGATCCTGTTCCTGCTTCCCTGCTTGCTGGTGTGGCGAATCGGCGTCCGGCATTACCGGTCGACGGGGTCCTGAGTTGCAGAGGGATAGAGAGCTCTCGTCGGGAGCTCTGCGGAGGCTCTCTTTTGTTTGGCGGGACGATCGTCTGCTGCGGAAAAGAAAGCTGGGGGGACAGCTCCAGTGGAGAGGGCGCGCGAGTTCTAACGAATCTCAGCGACGTTATTCGGTCAAATTCAAAGGTTAAGATAGTGTAACGAATCGAAGAGACCTTATTGGGTAGAAGAACGCCATTTTCCGCTCCAATGGGGACTAATAAGCTTGCTCCGTTTCGTTAAAACGCAAACTGATGTCTATCGGGGCACATAAGAGCGCTGGGATTCGTTAGCGCGGGAAGTGGTGGGGGGAGAGGGGCTGCGCCTACTTCGGAAAACTTGAACGCCGCACCAGGCAAGGCTGTGCTATAATTTGGTAAGCGATAGAACGGCTTGCAAGGGCGGTCGGCTAGTCTCCCGGAAGGGAGGCGATGCCCGTGGAGGTCTACCAAGCATTGACGCTAATGATCTCATTCGCGACATTGGTTGTGTTGATCCTATCCTTCCGCAAAAAGAAATAGACCGCCCTCGCCCAAAGGATGCGGTCTATTTCTGCCCGTAACACCTGGTCAAGCCTACCGCCCTTAAAAGCGGCTATTGCAGAGGAGTCGTGTTGGCGCACGGCTCCTTCTACATGATAAGCACTTTGCCTTTCCAGTATACCATCGGGCGTTCGGGCTTTCAATCCGCGCATCCGCTCGTTCGGCCTGCAATGGTCAACCCAGAGGAGGAGAATCGCGCATGATCGACAAGGAACAATGGGAACCGGCGGAGCCGGGGGTCAAACGGAGAATTTTCAGCCCCGGCCGGTCGCTGATGATGATGGAGGTCCGGTTCGAGGCGGGAGCGGAAGGCTATGAGCACGATCACCCGCACGAGCAAATGAGCTATTGTCTGCGAGGCCGCTTCGAATTCCGCATCGACGGGACGAAGCATCTGGTGCGTGCCGGGGAGACGATTGTCATTCCGAGCGGTGCGCGGCATGGCGTAACCGCGTTGGAGGAGGGCGCTCTGCTGGACGCGTTCACGCCGTTGAGAGAAGATTTGCTAAACCGGCGACCGAAGGAGTAAGGCCGGTCGCATCGAAGCCCCCGACGAGGCTCATCTTAAGATTCGCCGCGCCCGGGGGTTCGACGTTCGCATGCCGCGATGCATTCACTTTCCGCCCGGAAGGCAATGAGAAATTGCAGGAAGCCGGCTTCGAGGTGACGTTCGACCCGAGCTGCGGGCGGTCAGCACGATGTTCGTCGGCTTTCCGCCAGCTTCACGGTGAAGGCGACATACGACAGCCTGAGCCAGTTGGTCGGCCAGTTCGCCTCCAAGCCGGCGGTCGCGCTCTCTCTTAAGGCCAAACTGTTGGCGGCCAAGGCGGCAAGCGCGATCGGCGTCAGCAAAGCCGAAGCGCAAGCGATCCAGGCGTTCGTCAAGGAAGCGAACGCGCAAAGCGGCAAGGCGCTGACCGCCGAGCGAGCGCAATTCCTTGTTCGGCTGGCCGAAGCTTTAGCGGCATAGTTTCGTTTGACGTATCGGAAGCCCCATTCCCTTATAGACCGGGAATGGGGCTCCTCATTTCACCGGTTTTGCCTTTGAATTACAACCCTGCGCGTTCGACGGGTTCCAGCCGGTTGCTTCTCTGAAATTCAACCATCCATCCCGGATATTCGGGAGGAAGCGCGCTGACCTCGTCAAGACGCCGGATTTCGTCCTCGGTCAACGTCAGCTCCGCAGCGGCCAGATTGGCCTCAAGCTGGTCAAGCCGCTTCGCGCCGACGAGTACGGAGGTGACGACCGGCCGGGTCAGCAGCCATGCCAGCGCGATTCCGGCGAGTTGGGTTCCATGCGCTTCGGCAATGGGTTTCAGGGTGTCGATAATATTCCAGGCGCGTTCCTTGTCCACGATCGGAAAATCGAACGACGAGCGGCGCGAGCCTTCCGCCTTCTGGTTGCGACGGTCGTAACGTCCCGACAGCAGGCCGCCCGCAAGCGGACTCCAGACCAGAAGTCCCATTTTTTTCGCTTCCAGCATCGGTGCCAGCTCGCGTTCTAAATCGCGGCCGGCCAAGGAATAATAAGCCTGCAGCGTTTCGAAACGAGCCCGGTTTTTCCGTTCCGATAGGCCGAGCGCTTCGGCGATTTTCCAGGCATGCCAGTTGGATACGCCGATGTACCGGACCTTCCCCTGCGCGACCAAATCGTCCAGCGCCCGCAGGGTTTCGTCGACGGGCGTCAAGTCATCGTCGGCATGGATTTGATAAAGGTCGATATAATCGGTTTGCAGCCGCTTCAAGCTGGCCTCCACGGCGTCCATGATATGGCCTCTCGAAGCTCCCGCGTCATTCCGGCCCGGACCGACCCGCATGGCCGCTTTGGTAGCCACGACGACGTCTTTCCTCGCAACTCCCAGGTTGCGTAACGACAGACCCAGCATCTTTTCGCTTTCGCCGCCGCCATATACATCGGCCGTATCGAATAAATTAACGCCGGCTTCGAGACTTTTTTGGACCATCCTATCGGCTTCATCTTGTCCGACGGCGCCGACGAATCGGTAAGCCCCGTCCCCCTTGCCGAAAGCCATGGCTCCGAAAGCGAGCTGAGAAACCAGCAAACCCGTATTGCCGAGTCTTTTATACTTCATGCGAAGAAGCCTCCTTGTACATCTGATCCTTCCTTACACCCGTTATTATCCGGCAGGCCCGATTCCAGGGATAGTTCATTCATACGGAGTTTCTGCCTAATCCTGCAGAATGGCGGAGAGCGATCGGCTCCGTTGCTTTTCCGATTTTCTCGTGTTTAAATATTGCCTAAGATGACAACCCTCCAAAAGGAAACGGACGAATTCCATGGATAACAAACAGACGCATGCGACGGAGATCCTTGGCCGGCTGTTGGCCCAAGTCTTGCGATTCCCTATCGCTTCGGGGGTTTTGCGGACGGCTGTTCCTTTTCTGGAAGTGCTGAAGGAGAGCAGTCCGACGTTGCTCTCTCATGGCGTTCTCAAGCCTTCTTTATGTATCGTCCTGCAGGGAAGGAAGAGATTGCAGGTCGGCAATAAGATCATTGAATATACAACGGGGGATTATCTGGCCGCAAGCGTGGACATGCCGGTTAACGGGCAGGTCGTCGAAGCCGCGGCCGATAGGCCGTATGTGGCCTTGAGGGTGGAACTGACGCCGGGAGAAGTGGCTGACGTCGCTTCGGAGGCCCGACTGGATCTTCGTCCGGAACCGGGCTTGCAGCCGGGCGTCTTTGTTGGCAAACCCGGCGCGGAAGTGCTGGAAGGCTTTGAAAAGCTCTTTCGGCTTTCGTCGGACGCCCGGGCTGCCGGTTTCCTCGGTCCGGCCGTCAAACGGGAGATGATCTACTGGTTGCTCCAGGGCGAAGATGGAACGCTCTTCTACAAAAACATGCTGCTGCACCAGGAAGCTTCCGGGGTTGGCAAGGTGATCGGTTGGATCAAAGCCAACTTCGACAGTCCTTTCACGATTGAACAATTGGCCGAACTGGGGAATATGAGCGTCTCGAACCTGCACCATAAATTCAAAGAAGTAACCGCCCTGACGCCGTTGCAGTACCAGAAGCGGCTTCGGCTGCAGGAGGCGCGAAGGCTGCTGCTTGACGGAGCCAACGTGACCGAGACAACGCTGCGGGTCGGTTACCAAAGCTCTACGCAATTCGGCCGCGAATATAAACGGCTTTTCGGGTTACCGCCGCTGCTGGATATTCGGACGATCCGCGAGGGCGGGCGTCCATTGGAACGGGAAGTGGAATAACAAAAAACCGGCCCTTGGGCCGGTCAGACTGTTTAAAAAAGTGAAGGGAATGGCCCCCTCCCGATTTGCAAACAATTCAGTGTGGGAATTATCGTAGCAATTGCCTTTTCGACCCAAGCTGCCGATCATAGAACAGGCCTGTTGCAATAACGCAGAGGTCCAAATGACACATCCCTATCGCCCTATTCATACTCCCGGTCTTGAGATTGTCAACGGGCAGCATTGGACGGACGGATGGAGCGAAATGACTATTCGCGACAACAATGGCTATCGTATCGCATTTGGTGCATAAGAGAGGGCCTATTCTTGACTTGTTTACGACTTTGTAACCGTAACGTTATTGAGTCATAGAAAAACGCCAGTTAACAATGCAACGGCAATTATGATACAAAAATGTTATCGCTGAATGCCGGCATCTTAGGATTGGGCACGTTTCCGGACATTCGTCCAGCATTATGCGGAATTCTCGCGGTGCTTCAATCCGCTCTATAAGCGGCCTCCAAGGCACCTGTATCCTCAAAGCCCCGGAAGTACTTAATCTTACCGTCTTCCACTTCGCAAACCACCGCCCAGTAGCTTTCAAACATTTTGCCGGTAGGCCGAATCCGATGCTTAAATCTTCCCCAAGCGAAAGCAGTGGTTTCGTCGGCAAGGATCTTGCGGATCTCGAAATCTTGGGTATCAAGATCTTTCTGAAACTTGGACAATAGTGTCCTTACGCCTTCTATCCCACAATAAGTTCCATAGAAGTAGTGTCGGTTCGACTCCTTCTCGAATGCCGCAATAAATTTGGCATCATGCTGTACATAACTGAGCGCTTTGTCAATATCAGATAAATTCTGGAAATATTGAAGCAACACTTGGTCCGGTTTCATCTGGCTCTACACTCCTTTTTTTAGAGATGGAACGACAACGGGCGACATCTTACTGCAAGGCTGTAAGCCGGCTCGAAATGATGCCAAGGTGTACGGCTTCGTGCTTCAGAGCGAAATTGAACGACTCACGTCCAATCACGATCCGATGCAGAACCTTACCGCTTGTACTAATCGAATTGGCCATGGTTAAAACGCCTCCCGTTTAAATTGTTGTAAGCGTGTCGCTCTCACATCCAAAGTGTAATTCTCTCTTCGCAAAGCAACAATCACGAGATTCCGATTCAATTGATCGGTTTCAGTAATGATGGAATGATGGATTGGGGTAAATTGGATTTCCATCTATAATGATGAATGGTGATTAAAAGGGGGAGTGAGGAGTGGAATTTAGGCAGCTTGAGTATTTTGCCGCCGTTTGCAAAGAAATGCATTTCTCAAGAGCGGCCGAGAACCTGTGCACGACACAGTCGAATCTGAGCCAGCAGATCAAGTTTTTAGAAAACGAGCTTGGGACGCCCCTGTTCGATCGCATTGGCAAACGGATTGTCTTGACGGAGGCGGGTAAGATTTTGCTGGACCAATGTTATATCATCTTCGAACGCATCGACTATATAAAGGGAGCGATTACGGATCTGAAGCGTATGGAAGGCGGCAGGCTGGACATCGGGATTCTTCCCGGGGATGGAGATTTGCTGTTCGATACGCTGTTGATCGATTTCCACCGTACATATCCCAAGCTTTCCATACGCGTTACGGAGACCGTGGATGTATATGAGCAGGTTGCGGACGGCACAAGAGATTTGGGCATTACTATTGTCCCTGCGAATCCGGATGATCGCATCTCGATCATTCCTCTGTTCCACGAGGAGTTTGCATTGGCCATCCGTTCGGATCACCCCTTTGCGAAGTCAAAGGCCCTCCCCTTTGAACAATTACAGCAGCTAAAGATGGTCATGTTCGGTCCGGACCATCAGATTACGAAGGTCATTCAATCCTGCTGCCAAGAAAAGGGGATAGAGTTAGACAACCCTATCGTAACCTCCACGTTGTCGACGCTTCTGTCCTTAGTCGAACAAGGGATAGGAGCGGCAATTCTTCCGCGGTTGCTGCTAGATTACCTCAAACGCGATAACATCTCGGCCGTAACGCTGCTCAATCCGACGCCAAGCCAGGATATTTGCATCCTCTATCGAACGGATAAATTTATGGGGCAAGCCGCAAAAATTTTTATAGCCGAGTTGCAATCCTTCATTCAAAACGTATTGGAGCTCTCCTCTCGGTCGTTGGGATAAAAAAAACGACATCTCTGTCGTCAGACTGTCAAGAAAGTCTCGGCAGTCTATATTTTTGTCTTGGTGGTTTATCAACCCGATCCCCAGTTGGATTACGAATTGGTTTGCATCGAGCATCTGGTGCCGGAAGATCATCTTCTCCGTCTTGTTGCCAGACATATCGTTAACCGAACAAGCACTCATGACTGCAACCGCACAGAACATAAAGAAGATCGCCCTCCGCCTGGCCAAGAAGGCCAAGTAGAGGGCGATTGACGTTCTATGAGGGGATTCAGTCCCTAAGTAAGCTGAAGCACCTCAAGTTTACCCTCTAAATAAGGGAAGAAACCGCATTTCTAAACAGTCTGACCGGCCCTTGGGCCGGTTTTTTGTTATTCGTTCACGCCGATCAAGCGATGTTGAGCTCCAGCGGATCTTCCTCGTTGCGGTCGAACGCTTCCCGGTCGAACTCGCCTTCGGAGTTCGCCACGACAAGAGCGCTGACCGTCGTGCCGGTCGCATTGATCGCCGTACGGCCCATGTCGACGACCGCGTCGATCGCAAGCACCATGCCCAGCCCTTCCAATGGCAGGCCGAGCGTCGTCAGAACGACGGTCGTGGAGATCGAAGCCGGTCCGGGCACGCCCGCTACGCCGACGGACGCGATGATGGCCGCCGCGACGATCAGAATGTAGTCGGACAGATGCAGGTCGATGCCGTAAACGCGGGCCACGAAGATCGAGACGACGGCCGGCCAGACGCCGCCGCAGCCGTTCATGTTGATGGTGGCGCCGAGCGGAGCGACGAAGCTGGCGATGCGCGGCGAGACGCGAAGCCGCTTGGTGATGACTTCCAGGTTCACCGGCAGCGTCACGTAGCTGCTCCGCGTCGTGAACGCGACGGCGATGGTCGGATACGCTTTGCGGACGAACTTGAGCGGGTTGACCTTGGCGGCGAACGAGACCAGACCGCCGAACGTCAGCACGAAATGCAGGATCAGCGCGACATAAGTAGCGATGATCAGCATGATGAGCGGCTCCAGCGTATCCCAGCCGTATTTCGCCGCCATGTTCGCGATCAGGGCGTACACGCCGTAAGGCGTCAGCCGGACGACGTATTTCGTCACCTGGAACATGATCTCCTTGAACGATTCGACGAACTGCTTGACGGGCGCGACGGTTTCGGGCTTCTTCGAGCTCAGCTTGACGATCGCGACCGCGAAGAACAGCGCGAACACGATGACAGGAACGACGTTGCCTTCCGCCATGTCGCTGATCGGGTTCGTCGGAACGAGATCGAGGATAACCTGGGACACCGTCGGCACTTCGCGGGCCTGGAAATCGGCCGGGACGGCCTGATGAATGCCGGAGCCCGGGTCGAAGAGAAGCGCCACGAGCAGCCCGATAATGGCCGCGATTCCCGTCGTTCCCAGGAACAAGCCGACGGTCTTGAGGCCGAGCTTGCGCAGCTGGCCGACGTTGGTCAGCGATGTGATGCTCGTAATGATCGATGCCGCCACGAGCGGAATGACGATCATCTTGATCAGGTCGACATAGATCGTGCCGATCGTGGTGACGCTGGTCGCATCGTGATGGCCCTTGTTGAAAAAGATGCCGGCCAGCAGCCCGAGCCCGAGAGCGATCAGGACCCGATAGCCGAAGTTGATCCGCTTGCGCGCAAGGTAGTAAAGCACGCCGATCAGGACGATGGAGGTAAGCAAGCTGACCCAGTCATTTTGAAAGGCTGTGAGCAAATTGTTGGTTTTCAAAATGAAATCCTCCTTATTCCGAGTTGATAACTCTGATTAGTACATCCGATTGTAGGACCAACGTTGTGGATTGTCAACAAAAAAATCGGTATCGCCGCGCGGACTTATGGACGAATCATTCTTGCTATATCGTTATGAGGCTCATCCGCAAATCATGCAAGCCCATTCTTCTTCTCCTATGAAAAGTCGCCAATCGGACATACGCCGACAGGCTAGGAGGAGCATTTACTTCCAATGGTCTCTTTTTTGCTTTTTATAAGCCGTAGGGCTCATGCCGAGCCGCTTGCGGAATTGGTTGATGAAGTGGTTATAATTCTGAAAACCGACCTCGTAGCACACTTCGGATGCGGAACGGCCGGAGTGCTCGAGAAGCAGGGCGGCCTGTCGTATGCGCATCTCGTTCAGCGAGTCGATAATCGACTGGCCGGTTCCTTCTTTGAACAGGTGGGACAGCCTCGACGGCGAAAGTCCGACGCTGCGGGCCAACTCGTCGATGCGCGTGGGATGCTGCATCTGCCTGGACAGCAGGCGCAGCGTTTCTTCGACGCGAACATCCAGCTTGCGTCGCCGGCGCCGTTCGAGCAGCATCAGAATTTCGCGCAGCGCTCCGTAACAAAGATCCTCCCAATAGTCTCCTTGCTGGCGCCAATCCTCGAGGATTCTCCGGAAGGCCCGATAGATCCGTTTCCGGGCGTGCTCGTTGTCGATCTTCCGCACGGCTAACGATTCGTCCGGCAGCAGGCTCGCTTCGATGCGCTCGGGAGAGAAGTGAACCCAGAAGAAATCCCAGATCTTGCCCGACGACGTGCCGTATCGATGAGGAGTCCCCGGCTTCAACAAAGCGATTTCCCCGGGACCGCACAGCGCCGTTTCCCGTCCCGGCACCTGAAAATAGCCCTCCCCCGCCAAGGTAAAGGCGATCAGCCAGTCGGATCTTCCTTCCGGCCGCTCGATCCAATAGGCATCCGATTCCCGGAAGTGATCCGAGTACAAAATTCCCTCGTTCTGAAGCGGGTAACTCCATGGGTTCGTCACGTTGCGTTCTCCTCCGAATCCGTTGGTCGCAGCTTATGGCTCGAGCATAACGGAATTCAAGCACCTTTTCCAGGGTGGCAGCAGGATTGTGTGAATATTCGGCAGCATTCAGAATTCCGCCGTCTCCCGTCCGGCGTTATGCTTGAAGCGATAACAGAACGAAGACGAATCATCGTCATAGGAGGAATCCGCATATGGAAGCCAAATTGCGCTCCCTCACGCAGGAGCAGAAGAGTAAGTTCGATACGGAAGGCTATGTGATCGTGAAAGGCTTGTTCTCGGAGGAAGATCTGGCGGCGATCGACCGCGCGTTCGACGATATCGGGAATCGCACGGTTCCGGGCCATTTCGAACCGGACCTGAATCCAGCCACGAGCGACCCGCTCAAGCGATACCCCCGCGTCATGCATCCCCACCGGTTCGACGAGACGTCGATGAAGTACTTGCTGCACCCGCCGGTAATGGACGTTCTGGCGGATTTGTACGGGGAAGAAGCGCTGGCCGCGCAGAGCATGTTCTACTATAAGCCGCCGGGCTCCCGCGGACAGGCGCTGCATCAGGACAACTTCTATTTGAAAGTGGAGCCGGGCAACTGCATCGCGGCTTGGACGGCGATCGATCCGGCGGACGAGGAGAACGGCGGGCTGCTCGTCGTTCCGAAGACGAACGACTACGACATCGTATGCCCCGACGTCGCGGACGCCAAGGAATCGTTCACGGCGCATTACGTGAAGCCGCCGAAGGAAGAGAAAGCCGTTCCGGCGGTCATGGACCGGGGAGACGTGCTGTTTTTCAACGGCAACCTCATTCACGGCTCCTACCGGAACAAGACGAAGGACCGCTTCCGCCGCGCGTTCATCTGCCATTACGCGAACGAATCGGCTACGCATATCGCGCAATTTTACCGGCCTCTGTACCGCGCGGACGGCACGGCCGTCGATCTGGAGCTGAACGAAGGGGGAGGACCCTGCGGTGTGGAATTCGAGACCGTCTACCCGCACTGACCGGGAGGCGGGGCCTGTACTCGACGTGCAGATGTCCTGGTGGGGGATGAGCGGACTCGGAACGGAGGGCGAAGATTCCGCCGAAGCTCGCTTTCGGCGCATTGCCGAAGCGGGGTTTGACGGCATCAACGGCTTCGTGCCCGCGCCGGAGGAGGCGGGGCGCTGGCGCCGCTTGCTGGACGAATACAGCTTGACGTTCAGCGTGAACGCTTATCCGCGGACGGCCGCCGATATGGCCGAATTCCTTCGGGCGGCGAAGGAGTTCGGACGGGTGGAATACGTCAACGCGCAGGTGATGACGCCGTTCGTGACCGGCGCGGCGGCGGAACGGCTGCTGCGGGACATCGCGGAACTGTCGCGGGAAGCAGGCATTCCCGTGTACGTGGAGACGCATCGCGGAACGATCACGCAAGACCTGCTGCGCACGATCGATTACGCGGAGCGGATCGAAGAGCTGCGCCTGACGATCGACTATTCGCATTACGTGGTCGCGGGAGAGCTTCATACGATCGGCGACGAGGCGGAGGCGCTGCTGCAGCGGCTCCTTCCCCGGACCTCGAGCATTCACGCACGGGTGTCGAACGGGGAGCAGGTCCAGGTCAACCTCTCCGATGACGGGGAACACCCGATGCTGCCGCATTTCAAGCGCTGGTGGCGGGACGGCATGCGTCATTGGCTCGGGTCCGCCCGTTCCGGAGAACGCTTCCCGTTCGTCTGCGAGCTGGGGCCGCCGTCTTATGCGATTACGGCGGACGAGCAAGGCGCCCGGACGAAGGAGCTGGGCGACCGCTGGAAGCAATCGCTCCAGCTGGCGAACATCGCCCGCGGGCTGTGGAGCGAAGCGGCGGCGGCCGGCCGGGGCTGAAGAAGCGGTTCAGGCCGGGCCTCCGGCCGGTTCCGACGAAGTCTCGAACGGAAGGGGCGGTCAAACCGCCCACATTCGAGCCATTCGCCGGATTTCCGCCCATGTAGGCAGTCAAACCGCCTATATTCGACCAATCTGCGAACGTTTAGCCCGTGAACGCGCCTTCTTCGGCTCTCTCGCAGCCGAATCTCGCCGGACTTCTAGGCAGGACCGCCGATCCGCAGTATAATCGGAGGAGCGTGTTCAGCCTAGGCAGCGAGGTGACGTTCTTTATGGAAGCGAAATTTTGTTTGACGTGCGGGCACGAGCTCGAAACCCGGGATATCGGGGGAACGCCGCGCCGCGCTTGTCCGGCGTGCAGCTTCGTATTCTGGGGCGACTACAGCATCGGCGTCGGCGCGCTCGTGGAGCGGGACGGCAAAATTTTGCTCGTTCGCCGCGCGCAGGAGCCGGGCAAAGGCTACTGGACGAATCCGGGAGGCTACGCCGAGCAGTTGGAACGGATCGACGAGACCGTGCGGCGCGAAGTGCTGGAAGAATGCGGCATCGAGGCGATCGTGACGGGCGTGGCCGCGCTGCGGGATTTGCCGAGGAACGTGCATAACCTGTATGTCGCGTTCACGATGGAGTACGTCGGGGGAGAGCCGGTGCCCGACAACGTGGAAGTGGACGGGGCCGGATTTTTCAGCCTCGAGGAGATGGAGTCGATGAACGTGGCGGGCTTCACCCGCTGGCTGATCGACGTAGCGCAACGCGGCTCGTCCGCGGGACTGCTGATTGATTCTCAGCCGATCGTTCCGCTGGAAGGGCACGGTTTGTTCCGCAAGTAACCATGATTTACAAAGGACTGCTTTCCGGGCTTTCGCGCCGGGAGGCGGTCCTTTTCGCGCGATCGGGCGCGCCTCGTTCCGGGGTTTACAGAAATCCGGATTTGTACCATGATAGGAAGAACGAAAATATAGAGATACTGGGGAGCGGAGAGACCATGAGCATGACGATGACCAAGACGTACAAAATCGTTTTTTTCGATATCGACGGAACGCTGGTGGACGAGGAGAAGCGGATTCCCCCGGACGCGATCGAAGCGATCGCGCGCTTGAAGGAGAGCGGCGTGGAGCCGGTGATCGCCACGGGGAGGGCGCCGTATTTTTTCAAAGAGCTCGCGGAAGAGGCAGGCATCGAATCTTGGGTGTGCCTGAACGGCGCCTATGTCGTTTATCGGGGCAAGGTGCTGTTCGAACGGACGATCCCGATGTCAGACCTCGAGAAGCTGGTGACGCTGTCCGCTTCGCTCAATCATCCACTTGTCTTCGAAGGAAAGGATGCCTTCTATGCCAATCGCGACGGGCGTCACGAGTCCGTATTCGATTCCATCGAATCGCTGAGAGTGCTGCAGCCCCTTTTTGATGCTGATTTCTGGAAAAAAGAAGGCGTCTACCAGGTGTTTCTCCACTGCGAGAGCCGGGACGAGCATCATTATCCGGACGCGCTGCCGAACTTGCGCTTCGTCCGCTGGCACGAGAAGGCGATGGACGTCCTCACCCGAACGGGCTCCAAAGCCGAAGGAATCTCGGCGCTGCTGGCCGCGCTCGGTCTCCGGCCCGAAGACGCGGTTGCGTTCGGCGACGGGCTAAACGACAAAGAGATGCTGGAATTGGTCGGTCTCGGCATCGCCATGGGCAACGCGCATCCGGAGCTGCTGCCTTACGCCAATTATGTAACCACGCGGGTGGACGAAGGCGGCGTGCGCAACGGCCTCGTTCACGCCGGGCTGCTGTAAAGCGAGCGCTACTTCCGCGAAGACGGAAAGGTTCGGCGGCGGCGCACGAGTTGTAAAAAGGAGGGTGATCCCGTTGTTGAAGGATATCAAGGGCGAGCTGGACCAACCGGAAGTGACGGAATTGCTGGAAGCGTCGATGTTCCCGGATCCCGACATCGTTCGGATGGCGCTGGACGCGTATCGGAACGATCCGGCCTTGGAGCTGCTCGGCTATTACGAGGGCGAAGAGTTGGTCGGCGCGATCGGCTTCCGGATGAAAACAGGGAACGTGCTGGAGATCCGGCACATGGCCGTCTCGCCGGAGAAGCGCGGTCACGGTCATGGCCGGTTGATGGTATTGGAGACGCTGGCACGCAAGAACCCGGCGGAGCTGGTCGCCGAGACGGACGAAGAGGCGGTCGAGTTCTACCGGAACATCGGCTTCGTCGTCGAGAGCCTCGGCGAGCTGTATCCGGGCGTCGAGAGATTCCGCTGCCGGTACATCGTGAACCCGGAAGCGGAGGATTAATCGCGACCATGCAAATTAAAGTGGGCGTCATCGGCTCGGAAGCAATCGTGAGCCGCGTATTGCGCGTGCTGAAGTCGTTCCCGACGTTCCGGCCGCTTGCGCGAATCGCCCGGGACGAGGGAGAAGCGATCCGGGCGGCGGAAGAATTGGGAACGGACGTGGAGGCGCTGGTGCTGTCCGGCGCGCTCTCGCATCGCGCCGTAAAGCTGCGGACGGCCTTGAGGGTGCCCGCTTTTTACGTTCCGCTCAACGGAGCCGGCCTGTATAAAGCGATGTTCGCCGCGCTGCGAGCCGGCAAGCTCGAGGACGGGATCTCCGTCGACTCGCTCACGAAGGCGATGGTAGCGAGGACGCTGGCCGATCTCGGACTGGCGCATGCGAAAACCGTCGTTTACGACGGGCCGGCTTACGCTTCGGCGGACAAGCTGGTCGAATTCCATCGCCGTTTGGCCGACTCGGGCGAATGCGCCATGGCGTTCACCGGCGTCGAGCAGGCGGCGGAACAATTGACGAGGCTGTCGATCCCGAACGAATGGATTCTGCCTTCCGACCAGGACATCATCGTCACGCTGGAGCGGGCGCTGCTGTCGACGGAATCTCGCCGGAGCAAGGAGTCGCAGATCGTCGTCGGCATCATCAACGTGGACGATTTCGGCAAGCTGGCGATGAAGCGGGCGAGCGAGCACGAAGTGCAGAAGCTGAAGCTGGACATCCACCGGATGGCGCTCCATTACGCCGAGCTTCTCGACGGCTATTTGACGCCGCTCGGCGGGGACGAATATTTGTTTTTTACGACCCGGGGCATCTTCGAGCGGGAGACGGGCGGCTACAAGACGATCCCGCTGTCGAAGGACGTCTATCAGTCGTACGGTCTTTCCTTAAGCGTCGGCATCGGCTTCGGAACGTCGGCCAACGATGCCGGCACGAACGCGAGAAACGCCCTGCGCAAAGCGAAAGAGGCGGGCGGCAACGCGTGCTTCATCATTCGTGAGGACGCGACGCTCATCGGTCCGCTGGAGATGGCGGATCCGGTGCAGGCGATTCTCGCTCCGACGGACGCCGCGCTGATCCGGCAGGCGGAGGAAGCCGGCATGACGGGGGCGTATCTCAGCCGGCTGCTGCAGCATATGGCGAAATTCAAGAAGTACGAATACAAGGTACACGAGCTGGCCTCCTTGCTCGACATTACGACGCGCAGCGCCCACCGGCTGCTGAACCAATGGATCGACGGAGGTTTGGTCGACATCGCGGGCTTCGAGAAGGTTCCGAAAGGACGGCCGAGGCAAATTTACCGGTTTACTTTTCTGATGGGCAAATCTTTATAGCCTGTCTTCGTCTATTTAAAGACGACATTATGTCCTGTCTTTATATCTTCTCGCGTCGTATGCTTATGTCGTAAGGCAGGGGAAGAGAGGAGAGGACTCATGAGAACGATAGAGGAATTGGAACGCAAGCTGGCGGAGCCTACGCAGGAACTGGTGCGGGATCTCGCCGGTCTGTCCGGAGATATTGCGGTGCTCGGAGTCGGAGGCAAGATGGGGCCGAGCCTCGCGAGGCTCGCGGCGAATGCGATTCGCGAGGGAGATCTGAACAAACGCGTTATCGGCGTGTCGCGTTTCTCGAACGCGGAGGCGCGGCGGGAGCTGGAAGAGGCCGGCGTGGAGACGATCTCCTGCGAGCTGCTCGACGACGAGGCGCTGCGGGCGCTGCCGAACGTCGAGAACGTCATCTTTATGGCGGGCAACAAGTTCGGCACGAAGGGGCGGGAGCACTTCACTTGGGCGATGAACGCGTACTTGCCGGGGCGCGTCGCGGAGAAGTACAAGGATTCGCGAATCGTCGCGTTTTCGTCGGGCAATATCTATCCGCTGCTGCCGGTGTCCGGCGGCGGGGCGACCGAGGATACGGCTCCGGAGCCGGTCGGCGAATATGCGCAGTCGACGCTGGGGCGGGAGCGGATTTTCGAGTACCATTCCCACAAAAACGGCACGCCGATGACGATGTTCCGGCTGAACTATGCGATCGACATGCGCTACGGCGTGCTGCTGGAGCTGGCGCGAGCGGTGAACGAGGGCCGCGAGATAGACGTGACGATGGGCTTCGCCAACGTTATTTGGCAGGGAGATGCGAACGCGATGGCGCTGCGCTGCCTGACCCAGTGCTCCAGCCCGCCGAGCGTCGTAAACATCACGGGCCCGGAGACGATGTCGATCCGCTGGGCCGCGGGCGAATTCGCGAAGCGGCTGGGCAAGGAAGTCCGGTTCGTCGGCGCGGAAGCGGAGACGGCGCTGCTCAACAACGCGTCCAAGTCGCATCAGCTGTTCGGCTACCCGCGCGTATCGCTGCTGCAGATGATCGATTGGACGGCGGAATGGGTCCGGCAAGGCGGCACGGTGTGGAACAAGCCGACTCACTTCCAGGAGAGAAAGGGGAACTTCTGATGGCGGCTCATTCGGCAAAGCCCCGAACGTTGTCCGCCGAGCTCGCCGCTGCACTGCGGGAAGGCCTGGTCATTCCGGCGCATCCGCTCGCGCTGGACGAGAATCGCAAGCTCGATGCCGAGAGCCAGCGCGCGCTGACGAGATACTATATCGCGTCCGGAGCCGGGGGCGTCGCGGTCGGCGTTCATTCCACCCAGTTCGAGATTCGGGAACCGAAGCACGACTTGTTCGAGACGGTGCTCGCGATGGCCGCGGAGGAAGTCGCGAGAGCCGGGATCGAACGCCCGTTTATCCAGGTCGCGGGCATCTGCGGACCGACCGATCAGGCGCTGCGCGAGACGGACGTCGCGCTTCGGCTCGGCTACGACGCCGCGCTGCTCAGCATGGGCGGGCTGGCGGACCTGACGGAGGACGACCTGATGAGCCGGACGCGCCGGGTGGCGGAGAGGATGCCGGTGATCGGCTTCTACCTTCAGCCGTCCGTCGGCGGGCGCATCTTCACCTATGATTTCTGGCGTCAATTCGCCGAGATTCCGAACGTCGTCGCGATCAAAATGGCGCCGTTCAACCGCTATCAGACGCTGGACGTGGCGAGGGCGGTGTGCTCATCGTCCCGCCGGGACGAGATCGCGCTGTACACGGGGAACGACGACAATATCGTCGTCGACCTGCTCACGGCGTTCCGCTTCGACGTCGGAGGCGAGCTCGTCGAGAAGCCGATCGTCGGAGGCCTGCTCGGTCACTGGGCGGTCTGGACGCGCCGCGCGGTCGAACTGCTCGAAGAGATCAAGCGAATTCGCGGCTCGGAGACGATCTCCCGGGAATGGTTGACCCGGGCGATCCAAGTGACGGATGCGAACGCGGCGTTTTTCGACCCGGCTCATCATTTCGAAGGCTGCATTCCCGGAATCCACGAAGTGCTTCGCCGGCAGGGCCTGATGAAGGGCGTCTGGTGCCTGAACCCGGAAGAGACGCTGTCTCCGGGCCAGGCGGAAGAGATCGACCGCGTCTACGCCCAGTACCCTCACCTGAACGACGACGATTTCGTCGCCGCCGGCCTGTCGCGCTGGCGGGCCTCCGAATGACGCGATGAGGTTCAAGGACGTCTTCTCCATTATCGGCCCGAGCATGATCGGGCCTTCCAGCTCGCATACGGCGGGCGCCGTCCGGATCGGACGGGCGGCCCGTCAGACGCTTGGCGAGGCTCCGCTCGAGGCGGAGATCGTGCTGTACGGTTCCTTCGCCGACACGTACCGCGGGCACGGGACCGATCTGGCGCTCGTGGCGGGCTTGCTGGATTATCCTACGGACGACGAGAGGCTTCCGGACGCGTTCGCCCATGCGGCGCAGGCCGGAATGCGGGTCGAGCTGAGGGCGGCCCGGACGCCGGAAATCCATCCGAATACGGCGGCAATCCGGCTTCGCGGCGAGAAAGGAAGAGTGTTCGTCAAAGGCCGTTCCATCGGCGGCGGGAGCATCGAGATGGTCGCGGTCGACCGGTTCGACGTCAAGTTCACGGCGAGCTATCCGACCCTGCTCGTTTTTCATGCGGACCGCGAAGGCACGATTGCGGAATTAAGCGGTACCTTGAAGCGCGCGCGCGTGAACATCGGCCATATGCAGCTCGACCGCGAATCGAGGAACGGCGCGGCGTTGACGGTTATCGAATGCGACCAGGCGGTGCCGGAGCGGGAGCTTAAGCGAATCGGCCGGCTCGCAGGCGTCGCTCGTGTCCGAATGATCGATCTCACGGCGAAGGAAGGGATCTCATGAGATTCTCGAGCCTGTCGCAATTGAAGCGCCTGTGCGAAGAGGAAGGCTCGTCCATGTCCGATGTCATGATCGCCGACCAGGCGGCGGAGACCGGGCAGAGCGAGGAAAAAGTCTTCCGGCAGATGGCCGATTACTACCGGATCATGCGGGAGGCGGTCGGCAAAGGGCTGATGGAAGGCCGGAAATCGAGGAGCGGACTGACCGGCGGCGATGCGAGGCGCGTCAAGCTGCACGCGGACGGCGGGGAGCCCTCGCTGGGCGCGGATGCCGCTTCCGCGATGGCCTACGCGCTGGCGGTGTCGGAAGTCAACGCCTCGATGGGAAGGATCGTCGCGACGCCGACGGCCGGTTCGTGCGGCATCATCCCCGGCGTCTTCGTCAGCTCCCAGGAAAGATTCGGCTGGGAGGACGACGTTCTCGTTCGCGGGCTGTTCGCCGCCGGCGCCATCGGTTACGTCATCGCCAACAACTCGTTCGTGTCCGGCGCGGAGGGCGGCTGCCAAGCCGAAGTCGGCTCCGCCATCGGCATGGCGGCGGGCGCGCTGGTCGAGATGAGGGGAGGAACGCCCGAGCAGGCCGTTCACGCCGTCGGCCTGGCGCTCAAAAATTCGCTCGGTCTCATCTGCGATCCGGTCGCGGGCCTGGTCGAAATCCCATGCATCGTGCGCAACGGCTTCGGCGCCGTCACCGCGCTCGCGGCGGCCGATATGGCGCTCGCGGGCGTCGCCAGCGCCATCCCGTCCGACGAGGTGATCGAAGTCATGCTGGAGGTCGGCGCCGCGATGCCGGCCGAGCACCGGGAGACGGCGAAGGGCGGGCTGGCCCGGACGCCGACGGGGCGCCGGATCATGAAGGAGCTGTACGGAGAGGAGGGCCAGGCATGAGGCTGCTCGATGCCGCGCGCCGGAAGGCGGCGGACTGGATCGAATTCCGCCGGGAGCTTCACCGCTATCCGGAACTAAGCCTGGAGGAGTCCGAGACCGCGGCGCGGGTCCTGCGCCGGCTCGACGGGCTGGGCATTCCGTACCGCGCCGGCGTCGGCGGCCACGGAATCGTCGCCGAGATCGCCGGCGAGCGGCCGGGACCGACGATCGCGCTTCGCGCCGACATGGACGCGCTGCCGATCCGGGAGGAGGCGGATGTGCCTTATGCTTCGGAGAAGCCGGGCGTCATGCACGCCTGCGGCCACGATGCGCATACGGCCATTTTGCTGGGAGCCGCGGAACTGCTGGTCCGCGAGGGGTTCGGCGGCACGGTGCGGCTGCTGTTCCAGCCGGCCGAAGAGGTGAACGCCGGCGCGAAGGCGATGATCGCCGCAGGAGTGCTGGACGGCGTCGCCGAAATTTACGGTCTGCACAACCTGCCGACATTGTCCGCGGGCTATGCGGCGACGCGGGTCGGCCCGATGATGGGCTCCGTCGACCGGATCGAGATCTCCCTCGAGGGGAAGGGGGCCCACGGGGCGATCCCGGACGAGGGCATCGATCCGATCGTGTGCGCGGCGGCGCTCGTCCAATCGCTCCAAACGGTCGTCAGCCGCGAGATGTCCCCTTTCGCCAACGTCGTCGCGACGATCGGCAGCATCCATTCGGGAGAAGCGAACAACGTCATTCCGCAAACCTGCGAACTGACGGGAACGGTCCGCGCGTTCGATCCGAACGTACAGACCAAGCTGCCGGACGCGATCGACCGCATCGTAAAAGGAATCGCGCAAGCCCATCGCTGCACGGCCCGGCTTCGTTATATAAGACAAGTTCCGGTTCTGGTTAATCGCGAGCCGAATACGAGCCGGGTCGAAGCGGTAATCGCGGAGACGATCGGAGCGACGAGCCGGCTCGAGGCTGCGCCGACGTTGGCCGGCGAGGATTTCTCGCTGTATTTGCGCGAGGTGCCGGGCTGCTTCTTCTGGCTCGGCTCGGGCCCGAAGGAGAACGCGAATCAAGCGTTCGGGCTGCACCATCCGAAGTACGAGCTGAACGAGGATTGCATCCCGCTCGGGATGGCGCTGCTGGCCGGTATCGCGACGAGCCGGTTGAGATGAGGCGATAAGCAAGGAAGCTAGTAAGCTGGTAAGCTCGGGAATGGAGCGAGCCGTAAGCGCGTCCCTTGGATTGGGGAAGAGCCGTTGTAGGAGCGGCTCTTTTCTTTTTTTCGTTTTTTGCGGCCGGATCTTAAAAATGACGAACGATCGCAAAATCGGCTTATTTTCCACTTATCGCGTATCGGCTAGATTGACTATAGAAGACCGGCAATGGAGAAAGGGAGCGCCCAGGCGCGTTTTCCTTCATTGCCTGATTTCGCAACAATTATCGTCAACCTCGGGAGGAACCATGATCTTCGAACGACTGGAAGAACGACACTTGGACGAAGCGCTGTCGATTTGGAACGCCGAGCTGGGCGGTTCGTATCCGCTCCGGCCGCGCCTGCTGCGTCAGAACGTCGCCGCGGACAGCCGCCTGCTGCGGGAAGGCTCATGGGTCGCACGAGACCCCGGCACGGGAGCGTTTGTCGGCTTTGTGATCGCCAAGACGGCCGGCAAAGGAGACGAACGACGCTTTGGGCTGCGGGAGGATGCGGGCTGGATCCATGCGCTGCTGACCGCATCCGCTTGGAGAGGAAAAGGGATAGGAGGAGCTTTGCTCGGACGGGCGGAGGAGGCGCTGCGGGCGGCGGGCGTCAGGCGGATTGTTCTCGGCAACGATCTTCACCGCCGGATGTTCCCCGGCATCCCGGGCGAGCTGGCGGAGACGAAGCGTTGGTTCGAGAAGAGAGGATACGTTAGCCGGGAAAATGTCTACGATCTGATCAAGGCCTACGATACCGACGAGGAGACGGCTCTGCCCTCCCTGGGAGAAGCGGCGGCCCGGGTCGCGACTCCCAGGGACCGCGACGCGCTGACGGCTTTCATGGCCCGCTGTTTTCCGGGGACGTGGGATCTCCAGCACCGGGATTACTGGGAGCGGGGCGGAACCGGGCGCGAGTACGTCGTGCTGGAGAAGCAAGGCAAGCTAATCGGCTTCTGCCGGATGAACGACGGTGAATCGCCTTTATTGGCCCAGAACGTGTACTGGGCTCCTCTGTTCGAGGACGAGCTGGGCGGGATCGGTCCCTTGGGCATCGACGAGGCATATCGCGGTCACCGGTACGGAATTTCGATCGTGCAGGCGGCCATCCATTTCTTGCGAGAGCGCGGCATCCGGCGAATCGTGATCGACACCACGCCGTTCGTCGATTTCTACGGCAAGCTGGGTTACGAAGTTTGGAAGAGGTACGCGAAATACGACAAGAGCTTGGATTAGTTGACGCGAGATTCGCGTGAGGGGAGAAAGGGGAAAAGGCGAGCGGGCGGTTGGGCGGAAGAAGCTCAAATATGGAGCCGCATTCGTGAATAGACGCGGAAGTAGGCGAAAGAAGCTCAATATTTGAACCACATCCGCGCAATCGACATAGGAGAGTCGCAGGGCCGCGAGGACGACCCGGTCCCGTGATGCCACCGGGTACTTTCAAGGACCGCTAGAGCTCGGTCGGATAACCGTCAGGCGCCGTTATCGCCGCTTTCGTCCCGTTCCTCCGCTTCCGTCAACCCCATCGGACGGTATAAGGTTTCGTCCAGGAAGTCGTGCAGGTAGAAGCGGGAGAGGAGGTAGTGCTCGGCCATATCGGCGGGCTGGAATGTTTTCAGCGCGGCCTCCATTCGTGCCCGGGCGCGGCGAAGCCCTGCCCGGGTGATCCGGTAATTGTTCGTCAGCGAGCGCCGCTCGGGCTCGCTCCCGGGGAACAGCCTCCAGCGGTAGACGTATTTGTGGATGGTCCGCGAGCGGTCGGCGGCCGTCTCGAAATCGACCATCGCGGCGATCAAGCTTGCCGTCTCCCGGTTGCGAACCGCCGCGTCCAGCAATTTGGGCATGGACGCGTAGTAGTCCGCGTCGTCATGCCGGCCCAGTAGCGCTTCGGCCGTCTTCGGCCGGATGCCGTGAAAGACGTGCAGGAACCGGTCGATGAACCGCCTCCGGCTCCATCCGCCCGACCGCTTCAAATTCCAGGCGGCATCCGCGAAGTAAGCGGACGTGTACCAGGACGTCTCGAAGATGCCGTAAGGGACGCCGAGGCTGAAGACGGCCGTCCAATTCGTGCCGACGAGACCGGCCATGTTCTGCTCGGCCGCGACCCGGGCCCACTGCTCGATGTTGTCGATTCGCTCCTGCGCGAGCGGATAGTTCTGATCGTCTTTGCGGTCGAAGCAGCGCACGGACGGCGCGCCGATGACCTCGATGCCGAGCCCGCGCAGGCGAGAGGCGAGCGGGGAGACGAGCCGGTCGATGTTCTTGCCGTTATAGTGCCAGATCATGACCGCGACGCGCGGATCGAGATCGCGAAGCTCCTCGTCGGAGCAGGCCGCCAGAATGTCCTGCCAGATGATCGGTTTTTTGCCGAGAGAACAGGCGAACCCGATCAGCCGGTTGACGAAGCTCAGGAAGGCCCGGTTGCGGGAGCCGCCGAACGCCTCGCGGCATGCCGGGCACTCGCAGAGGCTGTATACCTCGTCGCAGCCCAGATGCAAATAGCGGGAGCGGGGATGGCGGGCAGCCATCTCCTCCAGCAGGCCGCAGACGAGCGCGAACGACTCCGGCCGGCTCGGACACAGCTCGCCGGTCGAAGCTTCGGTCTCCCGCAGATGCCTGTACTCGTCGCGGCCAAGAACATATTCCAGGTGCCCGAACGTCTGCTGCAGCGGAATGACCTCGATGAAATTCCGCTGCGCGGCGTCCAGCAGCGCGTCCAGCCGTTCGTCCGTCAGAGCGTGACGGGGATGCGCAAGGTCGCGATGCCTCGCGAACGGGAACTTGTCCTCGTATTCGATCAATAGGGCGTTCGTTTTGAACGCCGCCATCGTATCCATGTATTCGACCAGCAGCTCCGGCTTGGAGAACGTCTGGCGCAGGTCGTAGTTCAGGCAGCGAAGCGGGGCGTCCGGCCAGTCGGCGATATCCGCCGCCGGCAGAGGCGCACCTTGATCCAGCAGCTGCCGCAGCGTTTGCAGGCCGTAGAACAAGCCCGCCGCGTCGTTCGCGCCGATGAGGGCGGTCGACCCGCTGAGGATCAGACGGTAACCTTCGCGGGGCACCCCCTCGAGCTTGACCGTTTCAGCCGGCCCGTCCATATCCGTGCCAGGTCCCCATTGGATCGAGTAAGGGAAGGCATATCCCGACTGCACCTCGCCTGTCACTTCTTTCCCAAATGAGCCCCCCGACTGTACCTCTTCCGTCATCGCTTCCGCGAACGCGTCCTCCGGCGCTTGCCACGGAATAGCGACTGCCAAGCTTTTTTCCTCCAGCATCGCCCCCGGGAACAGCCTGCGGACCGCCTCGGCCAGTCGCTCATCCGGTTCCGCGGCGGTCAGAATCATGGGGCTGTTCGAAGCAGGTTCGTATGTCTCCCCTTCGCGGGGGAGCACGCGTTGGACGAGCGGCAGGGTCGTGAACATGGTCAAATTCCTCCTTGAATGGGCCGAGCGCAACAGTCGTTACTCTTTCAGCCGGTTATGATGTCTGCGGAATTCGCTCGGCGTAATGCCGGTGAATCGCTTGAACACGCGATTGAACGAGGCGACGGTATAGTAGCCGACGAGCGAAGCGATCTCCTGGATTTTCAGATCGGTCTCGCGCAGCATCTCGGTCGCCTTGTTCATGCGGACGGTCAGAATGTAGTCGCTGAAGTTCGTTCCCGTCTTCTCCTTGAAGTAAGTCGACAGGTAAGGTCCCGTGATGCCGAGCTTGCCCGCGATCGCGTCGAGCGACAGGTCGCTGCCGTAATTCGCTTCGACGTACTCCATGACGAATTTGGTCATGACGTCGGTCTCGGACCTCTTGGCCTGAACGGCCGCAGCCGACCGCGACAGGAAGCGATGGAAGAAAGCTTTGTACTGCTCCAGCGTGTGGCACGCCCTCAACTGATCGTACGGCGAGCCGCCTTCGGTGAACGAATGGATCGAGATGTTCTGGGCGTACATGATCTTCAAGGTCTTGTTGACGATCTCCTTGGCGAAATCCTGGAACTGTCGGGCCATCGCCCCGGCTTTCGCCAGCTGATCGAGCAACTGGTCCACAAGCGGGATGGTCACGTCGTCGCACCCGGACTGCAGGTTGGCCGTCAGCTCGTTCTCCTCGGAGGGCGAAGGAATCATTAAGGCCGGCTGCGGCCGCCATTCGGCGATGATCTGCACGTCCTCCCCCAGCCGCCTCTGCTTGATCAGGTCGAGCACGTTCTGATACGTCTCCGCGAAATCCGCAGAGTTGTGACGGACCGGGCTGACGGCGATCGTGAAGTTGCAGTAGACCGAGTCCTCGCGAAGCAGCCGAGCCAGCGCGTCCAGCCCCTCGAATTGCGCGCCCTCGCTGCCGCTCTTGTCGAACAGAATGGTCAGAATCTGATCCTTCTCCAGCTGGAAGGTCAAGGAGTCTTCGTACAGGCCGGAAAAATGCGCGTCGATCAGCTCCTTGTACGTGTTCAAGGCGCGATGGGGCGTGTTCGTAATCTCCGTGGCAAACCTTCCTTTGAAGTCAATCTGCGTCAGCGCGAACCGGTAAGGCTCGTCCGCGTTGAGCGCGGCCTGCAGCGGGGTTCCGGAGATATGGATCTTTTTCAGCTTCGTCATATAGGCGAACTGCTGCAGCAGGGTGTTCTTGGCCTGCAGGTCCTCGTGATATTCCCGGTTCGACCGCGACAAGTCGCTTAAGACGCTGTGGAGCAGGTTGAACTCCTTGATCCGGCTTCCTCGCCCCGCAGGCCCTCCCATCGCGTTGAGCGACTGGACCGAGCGGATCATGTTCGCCAGCGGATTATGGAACCGTCTGGAAAAATAATAGGAAACGGCCAATCCGATCAAAAGGGAAATCGCGAGCAGCGCCCCGATGATCAGGTTCAATCGGTGAATCTGGGCCGCCAATCCCGCATTCGATACGACCTCGAAATAAGTAAAGCCCGTCTCCGGGGCCGTGCGGTAAAAGTAATAATTGTCGTCCGCTCTCACGTAGCCGACGCCCGTCTTGGCGGCGATGGTTTTCGGCAGCGGGAAGCGGTCCGACGAGGAGAAGAGGACCTCGCGATCGGGGCCGAGGATGTAGAAGCCGCTGTCCGGCTTGGATTGGTGGAACGCCTCGTAGGTTTCTTCGCCGTTCAGCAGCACGATGAACGCGAAGCGGTGATCGAACGCGTTCTTGACCAGAATCGGCAGGAACAAGCCGAGGGGGTGGCGCTCGAACGCCGTGTCGGAGCTGAAGGTCGCCGCGGGATAAATTTTGAAGCTGGCGTCGCTCTCCATCTCCCGATCCCAGAATTCGGCGCCGTACGCCGGCGAAGCATAGAACTTGGAAAACATCGTCTCCGCGGTGCGGGTGCCGTCGCGCTCGATGACAAAATCGTCGTCCGGGAAGTAATAGATGATGTTGTTCACGTAGAGCAGGGTGTTGTTCAATTTGTGGCCCAGCTCTTTTTGCACGTTGACGACGACGTTGTAGCGGTTCATCGGGTTGCCCCGCCGCAGAATCTCCGTGTCGTTGTCGAACAGGTAGCCGAGCATAAAACTTCGGATCAGCTTGATGTGCTTCTCGTAATTGGCGGCGGTCGCATCGAGATTCAGGCTGCTGTTCAAAATAATCTCGTTTTTGAGATTGTGGCGGAAGAACGTGTAGGCGAAAGAATGGATGGATACCAGGAGCAGAATGATCGCGATGAAGCTGCCGAGCAACGTGTAGAAAAGAGACATCTGATGATTGGCCGTGCTGAGGAGTCGCGTCATTCGGTTCATCCCGTCACCCTTTTCGAAGATGATCTCGCAGTCTTTTAAAAACGAGTATAGTCCGATGTCAACTTTTCTCTCAATACTCATTGCTTCGGAAACTTGTCCTCTTTAACGATTCGCTCCTTTATCGCCCCGCATTGATAATATCGACAAGAAACGAAAGATCCCCCGATACCCGCGCTCGCCGGACGCTGCTATGATAGCCCCGATAGAAGCAAGGGGGATGGAACGAATGACCTATCGCGTGGCGATAATCGGAGCCGGCGGCATCGCCGGCAAGCATCTGGAGGCGATCGGGCTTGCGGAGAAGCTTGTCCCGTGCTCGATCGCGGATATCGATCGCCGGCGCGCGGACGAGCTGGCAGCCCTTTACGGCATCCGGGCTTATGCGGATTACAAGGAAATGATCGAGCGGGAGAGGCCGGACATCGCGGTCGTCACCTTGCCTCACTTTTTGCACAAGGAGGCATCCTTGTTCTCGGCGGCCCGCGGCTGCCATGTTCTGCTCGAGAAGCCGATGGCGCTGGATTCGGCCGAGTGCGACGAGATTGCCGCATTCGTCCGCGCAAGCCGGGTGAAGCTGATGGTCGGCCACACGCAGCACTACATCGCCGAGACGTTGGCGGCGAAGGAATGGATCGAGAGCGGCCGGCTGGGGAGGCTTGTGCTCCTTAACGACAGGCGCCATCAGCGCTACGACGTGCCGGGAAGGCCCGGCTGGTTTTTCGAGAAGGCGAAGGCCGGCGGCGGCATCCTGACGAATCTGGGTTCCCATTCGATCGACAAGATCCAGTGGCTGACGAACAGCCGGGTAACGAAGGTGAAGGCCGTGCTCGATTACGACTCTCCGATCGGGGATGTCGAAGGAGGCGGCACCGCTTTTCTCGAGACTTCGGCGGGGATTCCCGCGACGATCTCGCAATCCGGTTACCTTGGAGCCGTGGTCGACGAGACGGAGCTTCGTTTCACCGGCGGCAGCCTCCTGCTGCGAACCGGGGCCGGCTTGTGGGTAAGCGACGGGGGAGCTTACCGGGAAGCGCCCGTTCCGCCTCGGGCGAATCCCTTCCTGCGGCAATTCGAGGATCTGCTCGAAGCCATGGAAGAGGATCGCGAGCCTGCTTGCTCGATGGCCTATTCCCGCAGCGTCGTCGCGGCGGTGGAGAGTCTCTATCGTTCCCACGAGACAGGGACGGAAGTTTCGGTCCATGGAAGGGAGGGCTTCTAACCGTTGCGGAAGAACCTCGCGCTTGCGGGACATTCCGCTATCGCCGCTGCCGCGGCGCTTCTCCTTCGTTAAGAAAGTTCCTCGATTTTCGAATTTCCGAATCTTCGCGAAGATTACGGACACCGCATGATGGATGGGCGGCCCACCGATTCCGTAACATAGGCCGCATAGACAAGCCAGATTATTGGAGGAAGCAACATGGCGCAATTCCGATTCAGGTGGAACCGAAGCAAGTACCTGCTGCTGCTGTTCCTGCCGGCGCTCGCGTACTACGTTCTGTTCAAGTACGTCCCGATGTTCGGCATCTTGATCTCATTTAAGGATTATAACGCTTTCAAAGGCGTATGGGCGAGCGAATGGGTCGGCTTCAAATATTATTCGCTTTTCTTCCATAGCCCCGATTTTCCCAAGCTGCTGCGCAATACGGTGGTGCTGGGCGCGTACAAGGTCGTGTTCGGCTTCCCGGCTCCCATCGCGCTTGCGCTGCTGCTGAACGAAGTACGCCTCGGCATCGTCAAGCGGCTCGCCCAGACGATCAGCTATTTGCCTCACTTCATCTCCAACGTCGTCGTCGTCAGCATGATGTTCCTGTTCCTGTCCCCGTCGAGCGGCCTCGTGAACCGCGTGGTCGAATGGCTCGGCTACAGTTCGATCAATTTCATGCAGGACGAGCATTATTTCCGGACGCTCTACGTTCTCTCCGAGATCTGGCAGCACGTCGGCTGGGAGACGATCATCTACCTGGCGGCGCTGAGCGCCATCGATCCTCAGCTGTACGAAGCGGCACGGGTGGACGGCGCGAACCGCTGGCATCAGCTGCGCCACATTACGCTTCCGGGCATCTCGGCGGCGATCGTCATCCTGTTCATCCTGAATGTCGGCCACGTGCTGGATATCGGCTTCGAGAAAGTGCTGCTCATGCTCAATCCATCCATTTATTCCACGGCGGACGTGCTGAGCACCTACGTATACCGAACCGGCATTCAGTCGATGAACTACAGCTACGGAACGGCGATCGACCTGTTTACGAGCGTCGTGAACCTGCTGTTTATTCTTACGGCCAACTGGATCAGCCGCAGGACGAGCGAGACAAGCCTGTGGTGACGAAAGGAGAGAACGACCATCAAACCTAGATTCGGCATCTTCGATTCGCTGCTGTACCTCGTCTTGTTCCTGGTCGCGGCATCCGCCCTTTATCCGTTCCTCTACATGATCGCCGTCTCGCTGAGCGGCACGGTTCCCGTCCTGAAGGGCGAGGTGTTCTTCTGGCCCAAGGAATTCACCTTGAACACGTACGCAGCCGTCTTCGACAACCCGTCGATCGGGCGGGCTTACCTGAATACGATCGTCTATACGTCGCTCGGAACGACCACCTCCCTGCTGGTCAGCGCGGCGGGGGCCTACGCTCTCTCCAAACGGGAGATGCTGTTCCGCAGCGGCTTCATGGTTATGGTCGTCATCACGCTGTTCTTCAGCGGGGGGATGATTCCGACCTTCCTGGTCGTCCGCAGCTATCACCTGCTCGACACGATCTGGGCGATGGTGCTGCCGGGCGCGGTCAGCACCTGGAATCTGATCGTCATGCGCACGTTTTTCTCCTCGATGCCGCAGGAAGTCGAAGAATCCGGCAAGATCGACGGCCTGAACGATATCGGCATCTTTATCCGGCTCGTGCTTCCGCTGTCCAAAGCGATCCTCGCGACGATCGGCTTGTTCTACGGCGTCGCGATCTGGAACAACTTCTTCTCCGCGCTGCTCTACTTGCGGGACACCGACCTGTTCCCGCTGCAGGTCATCGTCCGCAGCATGGTGCTGCAGGGCTCGGGCGGCGCCAACGGCGCGGGCAATATCGGCGGGGACAGCATCATCGTCGACGAGTCTCTCAAATACGCGACGATCATCGTGACGACGGTTCCCATTCTATTGGTCTACCCGTTCCTCCAGAAGTATTTCGCCAAGGGAGCGCTTATCGGGTCGGTCAAGGGTTGACATAGAGGCAAGCGACTACCGAAAATCAGGGAAGAAAAGCGAGGGGAAAAGCATGAAGAAAAAACAGGCGGCCGTCGTGTTATCCGCGGTCATGGGACTGAGCCTGGCGCTGGGCGCATGCTCGAACGGCAAGGACAACAATGGAGGGAGCCCGTCTCCTTCCGCCTCTACGGCTTCTCCGGGAGCCGGCGCGCCGGGGGCGGGCTCCTCGGAGCCGCTCAAGCCGCAGACGTTTACTTTTCTGGACTACAGCAATCCGAGCTGGCCTTACGACAAGAACTGGAAGGTCTGGCAGTATATCAAAGAGAAGACCGGCGTGACGCTGGACGTGCAGCTGCCGGCGGGCAATCTGCTGGAGGACGCGCTCAGCCTGACGATCGCTTCGGGCGACATGCCCGATCTGATGTGGACGCAGGAGAAGTCCGTCGCCGACAAGTTCGGCCAGCAGGGCGCGCTCGTCAACATCCTTGATTACGTCGACGACATGCCCAACTTCAAGGAGTGGATGAAGAAGTATCCGACGGAGACGCAGAACATGCTCTCTTCCGACGGCAAGATGTACGAATTCCCGAATCAGGGCCTCGGCGAGTCGAACCGGCGCTCCTGGATGTACCGCGAGGACGTGTTCAAGAAGCTGGGCCTGACGGCTCCGAAGACGTGGGACGAGCTATACGAGACGCTGAAAAAGCTGAAGGCGGCCTATCCCGACAGCTATCCGCTGAGCTTCCGCAACGGGCTTCGCTACTTCGAAGACTTCGGAGCTACCTTCAACGTACCGGCGCCTGTCGACGCGCAGAGCGCCAGCGTCTACTACGACAGCGCATCCGGCGAATGGAAATACGCGCCGGTCCAGGATGAATACAAGACGATGCTCACTTACTTCAACAAGTTCTACAAGGACGGCCTGATCCCGAAGGACTTCCTGACCATCGACACGAAGATGTGGCAGGATATCGTCTCCACGAACCGGGCGTTCGTCACGCTCGACTACATCGGCCGCATCGACTTCTACAACGCGGCGCTGCGCCCGGACAACCCGGAATTCACGATGAACTTCATGGCGCCTCCGGCCGGCGAAGGGGGCTCGCAGAAGAACGCCTACACGGCGACGTCGGAAGAAGGCTTCATGATCTCCTCCAAGTCCTCTAAGATCAAGGACATCGTCAAGTTCATCGATTTCTTCTATTCGGACGAAGGGCGCAAGCTCGTCAGCTGGGGCAAGGAAGGCGAGACCTACGATTCGAACGGCTTCACCGAGAAGTACGCCGATATTACGGATCTGCGCAAGAAGACCGGCCTCTCGACGGACGGCACCTATGCCTGGTTCGACTTCGACGCCCACATCTCGGTGTCATCGCCGGAGCTGAAGGCCGCTTACGAGGAATCGCCCAAGTATGACGGCGACAAGCAGTCCAAGCTCGCCTTCACTCCGGACGAGCAGCAAATCCTGAGCACGAAGGGCGATTCGCTGAACAGCCATCGCGACGAGAACTTCTCCAAGTTCATCATGGGCACCCGCAGCTTCGACGATTGGGACAAGTTCGTCGACGAGGAGAAGAAGCTTGGGTACGAGGACATCTTGGCGATCTACAAAAAAGCGGACGAGCGCGCGAAAGCGGCCGTCAAATAATCGTTAACCGAAAAGCAAGCCCCGTGGTCGCACCGACGGGGCTTGTCTATTCCCATACGGACCGAGAGGGATGAGGAAATGGCCATTCGCAAGGCAAGGCAACGAATCGCCGCTTGGACGGCAGCGCTGATGCTGGCCGCAAGCTTCCCGGCCGCCGTATCGCCGAACGCCGCGCAAGCCGCGGATTTGCCGACGGTTGTGCCGCTGTCTCTGCAGCTCAACAACATGGATTCCGCGACGAATGCGGCGGGAGATACGGTCGGGACCGCAGGCATCGCGCTGGAGGCGAACACGGACCCGGCCTATGTCAAGGAAGGAGCGGGCTCGAAGAAGTGGAAGCTGGCGATCAACGTCGATGCCGACAATCCGGACTCTTATATCGCCGGCGCGGCGCTCATTTACCCGAAGGAAGCCCCGAACGTCGATCTGAACGGATACTCCGCGCTGTCGTTCTGGGCGTATAACGAGAAGGCGCGAACAGGCGATCAGGCGGACAAGCCGATTCAACTCCGCTTCTTCATGAAGGGCGACAGCGAGTATTACTATTATCGCCTGCCGCTGGACTGGACCGGGTGGAAGCAGGTCGAGGTGCCGCTCGACGTCGTGAAGACGCAGACGAGTTCGGCTGGCGTCAAGGCATGGGGCCCGATGGACTACGTCCGCTTCGATCAAGCCGGCGTCGGCGGCACGACGCTCGATCCGACGCTAAACATGTATTTGGACGACATCCGGTTGACGGGACAAGGCGAGGTTTACCCGGTCGCGGCGGACAAGCCGTCCGGCGAGTACGTGAACAAGGCGACGGTGACGTTGACCAGCTTGTCGAAGCCCTCCTCTCTGTCGACGATCTACTACAAGAGAGAAGGGGTCGACAGCGACTTCCAGCGCTATACCTCGCCGATCGTGCTGACCGAGGACACGACGCTGGTGACCAAGGCATCCGTCGGGGGTGTGGACAGCGAGGAGACAACTTATCGGTATACTTTCGTTTACCGCGATGTCGTGGAAAATGTAACGGCCAGCCCGACGGCCGGAACGTACGCCGAGCCGAAGACGGTTGCTCTTAGCTCGGAGACGGACGGGGCGGAGATCTATTACAGGATCGACGGCGTCGACCCGGACTATCGGCTCTACTCGGAGCCGATCGTCGTCGACCGTTCGCAGACGATCGTCGCCAAAGCGGTGCTGGACGGCAAGACGAGCGAAGAGACGAGCCACGCGTATCGGATCGACCTCTCCGGCAGCTCCAGCATCCCGGTCGGCGACACGGAATCGTTCTCCGGTTGGAGCAATACGACCCCCGTGCAGACGCCCGCCGTGTTGGGCGATTGGGCGGGGAAGTGGACGGACCCGACGGCGCCGATCGATATTACGGATGTGACGACGGCCCCTTGGCAGACGAACGATCAGCTCGAGTTTTGGCTCTATTCGGAGACGGCTTCGAACAAGAAAGTGTACGTCATTCTCAGTACGCCGGACGATAGCGTGGCGGGCAACGAATATTTCATGAGCTCGTTCTATGTGGATTGGACGGGCTGGAAAAAGATCGAGCTGCCGTTCAACCAATTCCTGAACTCCAACGGCGGGGCGAACTTGAGCAACCTGACGAAGATCATCCTCCATCCCCGCTGGTACGATTCGGACCCCGCGCCGAGCCCGGACGACAAGCTCATCTTCGACGCGCTCGCCCTGACGAAGAACGCCGTCGAGCCTTCGATCCGTTCCATCGACAAGAGCGCGCTTCCGGACAGCTCGCTGCATTATTCCTTCTCGCTCAAAAATATCGGAGACGCGGACACCGCGTATCAACTGACGCTGACGACGCCTTTCGCCGCCGGCTACGACGCGACATTTCCCTCGGCGACCGATGTCGTGGCGAAGGGAGAGGAGACGGACGTCGACATCCAGGTGAACGTGCCCGCCTCCGCGCAAGCCGGCGATGCCCGGCAGGCGATCCTGTCGGTCAAGCCGCTTCAGGGAGGCAAGGAGACGACCGTCGCGATGAATCTCAAGGTGGGAGCGCCAAGAGAAGCGACTAAGGCGCATCCTTACGTGATGGCCTCACAGGAGCAGCTGAATCAAGCCAAGGAGAAAATTCAAAAGTACGTCTGGGCGCAGGACTACCTGGCCGCCATCCGGCTGAAGGCCGACGAATGGGTCGACAGGACGGTGTATTATCCGTCCAAGCCGGGAGGCGAGAGCACTCTGTACGTCTGCGGCGACACTCCGCTCGTGTTCGACTACGACAAGCCGCACGAGCATCTGTGCCCGACCGACGGCCAGTGGCTTACCGGAGACGACCTTGACGCGGCGTGGCGCTTTACCGCCCATACGGTGAACATGGAGGCGGCTCGCAATCTCGCGATCGTCTATGCGCTGACCGGCGAGACGAAGTATGCGTTGAAGGCCAAGGAAATCCTGGTGAACTACGCGGAATTGTACCCGAGCTATCCGCTGCAGCCGCTCAACGGCCGCATCTTCTACCAATCGCTCGACGAAGCCGTGCAGATGATCGATCTGGCGCAGGCTTACGACCTGATCGAGCCGAGCGGCTTCATGAACGAAGCCGAGAAGTACGACGTCGAACAGAACTTGTTCGCTCCGTCGGCCAAGACGCTTCAGGGCTACGACGTCGGCAAATCGAACTGGCAGACCTGGCATAACGCGGCGATCGGAACGATCGGGGCGATTCTGGAAGACAAGACGCTGATGGACTTCTCCGTCAGCGGCCGCAGCGGGTTCAACTTCCAGATGGACAACAGCGTATTGTCCGACGGATTCTGGTACGAGGGAGCGATCGGGTACCATTTCTACGCGCAATCCGCGCTGTTCGACCATGCGCAGGCGCTGAAAAGCATGGGATACGACCTGTTCGCCAACCCGAACTTCAAGAAAATGTACGATGTGACGCTGCAGTATGCTTTTCCCGATCTGGGCATCATCAACGGCAACGATTCCGGCAAGTATCCGACGAGCCTCGCGGCGCCCGGGAGAGTCGTGCCGATGGATTACGAGGCTGTGTACGCGTATTATGACGATCCGGCCTACGGCGCGCTGCTTCACGAACTGTATGCGGACAAGCAGCGCGTGCGGGGAGGCTTCGTCGTGCCGGGCGACACGTCTTCCGGCATCGTCGGCGAGCAGGCCGTCTTCTATGGAAAAGATGCCATCCCGAACGGGGGCTCGCTGCCTTCCGCCAGCCTGAACTTCACGGGTATCGGCCATTCGGTGCTGCGGGCCGGCGAAGGGGACGATCAGCTGTACGCGCTCGTCGATTACGGCAACCACGGCGGCTATCACGGCCATCCCGACAAGCTTCACCTGGAGATCTTCGGCGAAGGGGAGCGGCTCGCGCCGGATCTCGGCATTCCGCCGTACAGCAACTCGATGTACGAATCCTATTACAAAAAGTCGTTCGCCCACAACACCGTGCTCGTCGACGGAGATACGCAGCAGATTCCGACCGACGAGAGCGGCGCGGAAACCTACGATCCGACGAAGCTGTTCCTGCAGTCGGCACCGTTCAAGATCATGAAGAACACGTCAAGCAAGGCGTACGCGGGCATGAACCGGTATGAGCGAACTGTCGCGGTCACGGGCGATTATCTCATCGACTTGTTCAGCGTCTCCTCCGATACCGAGCATCAGTATGACTGGGTGCTGCACGGAACGGGGACGTTCGCGCCCGGCACGGAGATGAGCCCCTTCGCGGGACCGCTCGGGACGAAGGACGCCTACCCGTTCTTCCGCAACGGCACCGTGAAGGAATTGACGGGACCTTGGGAGGGCGCTTGGAAAACGGCGGCGGGCAACGGTCTGAAGCTGTTCAGCCTGACGGGCTCCGCGGCGACGCCGTCGCAGATGATCGTCGGGGAAGCCCCGGGTCCGGGCAACGCGACGGACGTTTACACGCCGACGCTGGTCAATCGGGTGAACGCGAAGAGCGCTCAGTTCGTGAGCGTGCTTGAGCCTTATCGCGGGTCGAGCAAAATCCAGGCCGTCCGCAAATTGGACGACGGCCGGGTGGAAGTGGATCTGCTGGACGGTCGCAAGCAAGTGTTCGATTACAATGGCGGAGAAGAGCAGATCGGCGGGCTGCAGTATTCGTTCGTGGACGGCCGGAACGATGCGGCGGCGGACGTTCAAATCACGGCAAATCTGGAAGGCGGGGAACTGAGCCTTCGTTCGGACGAACAGGACGGCCTCAACAGCATGACGGCCGTCGTATACGCTCCCGGCGTTTCCGGAGTGCAATGGAACGGGAAAGATGTATCCTTTACGACGGACAATGGCTTCGTGATGGCCAGCGTTCAAGCGGAGACGCCAACGCCTACGCCAACGCCTACGCCGACACCAACGCCGACACCGACTCCGACTCCAACACCAACGCCGACACCGACACCGACACCGACGCCAACGCCAACGCCGTCACCGACTCCGGTGCCTACGTCATCGCCGACCGCTCCGCCGGCCGATCCGGATCGGGTTGACAAGCAAGTCCCGGCCGGAGAGTCTGCGGAGCTGTCGCTGGGAGACGAGATGACGCTTGTTGTGCCGAGGGGAGCGATCGGCCAAACGGTGAAGTACGCGATTCAGAAGCTAAGCGATCCGACCGTGCTGGACCTTTTGCTGCAAGGAAGCCCTGGGGCGCTCAGCCCGGTTTTCGAGGTTACCAAGGATCAAGCGGGCACGTTCGCGGTGCCGATCAAGCTTCGTTTTCAGTTTGACCCGTCCAAGATAAGCGCGGGTCAACGGGCCTCGGTCTATTATTATGATGAGACCGGGCATCGGTGGATCGAGATGGGCGGAACGGTCAGCGGTTCCTTCATCGAAGTCGAATCCAATCATCTGACCAAATTCGCGGTGCTTGCCGCCAGCGAGCCGAACCGGCCAAGCTTTCCGGATACGGAAGGCCACTGGGCGGCCGATGCCATCCAAGAGGCCTTGGACGCAGGCATCGTCAAGGGATATGCCGACGGGACGTTCAAGCCCGACCGGAGCGTGACGCGTGCAGAGTTTTCCGTTATGCTCATGAACGCGCTGCAGCCGGGAGCGCAGCCTTCGGAGCTTCCGGATTTTGCGGATGCCGACCGCATCGGAGATTGGGCCAAGCCGGCGATCGCGCTTGCGGTTCATGCCGGGATCCTGCACGGTTACGGCGATCATACCGTTCGGCCGAACGAGGAGTTGAACCGCGCGCAGCTCGCGGCCATGCTGGCGAATGCGTTGGGGGCGGCCGAAGAGACAGCGACGCAGGGCACGGCCGACTTCGACGACGGCACGGCCATTCCGAAGTGGGCGGCCGTCGCGGTGCGCGCGGTTCTTGAGCGAGGGCTGATTCAGGGCAGACCGGGCAACCGCTTTGAACCGGACGGCACCGTCAGCAGAGCAGAGGCCGTCACCGTTATCATCCGGCTGATGGATGAGCTTGGGCGGACGATCCGCCCTGTCGATCAGCGCTAACGAATCTGTAAGGTCTTATTTGCCTCAAAAAGAGAGAGGCGGCGCTGTAACGGAACCTAGCGAGCTTATCGGCCCAAGAAATACGGGAAATCGGCGATCTTCCGCTCCATAAGATCACCTGGTTTCGTTAGCCTCGGCAAACCGTTGATTTGGGCCGAATAGCGTCTCCTGGTTTCGTTAGCGCGGCGACTGTCCTTCAAGTTGGAAGAGCGCACCATAGGGAAGAACCCGAAAAAGGCGGCGAAGGGAGCAAGCTCCCGATCGCCGCCTTACGTTTCGCTGCCGATGCCCTCGGCCGCTTGCCCTCAGTACAGCTGGGTGATTTTCCACCAATTGATATCGAACCCGCCCGTAATGGCATACAGGCCGAATTGGTAAGTGCCGGCCGGAATCTGAACGACGTGGGACACGGTCCGGTAACTGGACCAACTCCCGGTGTTGGGAACGTCGACCTCGCCCAGCACGGTTCCGCCCTCATTGATGTCCAGCGAGATCCTCCCGTTGTCGTTGGGCGAAGCGACCCGATATTCCACGAGATAGGTTCCCGTCCGCGGAATCTGGACATTGCCGAAGGCGATCCAGTCCTGGCTGTCGATGCCGCCGACGTCCGACCCTCCGCCGGTATCCGGTGTCGGCTCCGTCATGACGCCGCTCATGGCGGTGTAATCCTCCGCTTGGAACGTGCGCCCGTAGCAGCCGCCGGTACTCAGCTCGCAGATGTCCGAGCGGTTCGTGGACACTTTCAGGTCGTCGTACCAGATATATGAGTCGTTAGCAGGCGCGAAAGACGAAGTGGCCCCGCCGAAAAACGAGGAGAAATACGCCTTGTCCACCAAGTCCGAGTTGCGCACGAACCGCAGCCCCGTGATGTTGGCCGCGGAGACGCCGTTGTACCAGATTTGAATCTCCCCGTCGGAATTGGCGTTGCCGTTCGCGACCGTGTTGACCTTGAGGCGTTGAACGATATTGACCCATGTGCCCTTGGGATAGTAAATATCGGAGCCGTTGCTGTTTTTCAGAATCGCGTAATCCCCGTATTGGCCGGCATCGTCCATATGATAGTAATAGATAGCGGCTTGGCCCCCGGATCGCCAAATCATGCGCGAGCTGAAGCCGTTATAGCCGGTGCACGTCTGTCCGCCGGAGCAAGCGGCGCCTCCCGCCAGCCCGACTCCGAGCTTCCCGGCGAACTCCGTCGTTCCCCAGCTGAAGTCGCTGCTGAACCGGACCCAGTAGGACAAATAATACTCGCGCCCGGGCGTTACCTCGAACGGGGCTTGCGCGCCGGAGTTGGCCGGATCGATCTGGCCCTGCGGATAGAAAACGCGGAGGGATTGGCCGCCCGAATGATTGAAGTTGTAGCCGTCGATCCAGGTTCGGGTGCTCATGCCGTTGTCCCAGGGCGCGTTCCAGCCATCCAAAGCCCATTCGCTCAACGTGTAGGCGCTTCCTCTGGCAGGACGCTCAAAGGTGTCGATCTTGGGAGCGGCGAAAGCGGCGGCGGCGTTCATCAGGAGCAGAACCAACAGCAGGACGATCGTTTTTCTCATCGAATGCCTCCTTCTGGGAATGTTCATCCTTTCCTTCCGGTGCCGGTGCGCTCCGATCCTCCTTTCCTCCTCCGTCACGAGCGCAGGTTTAATCTAACATCGGATCATCCGGGCGAAAATATTGAAATATTTAGATTATCGTCAAAAATATTGCTCGCCCTGCGCGAGGCTCTTATTCATTTTTTCGATTTTTCACCCTGCTTGTTGTTTGGGTTCGGCGGCAAAAAAGAAGGGGCGCTCATCGCGCCCATTTACATGAATTTGCATACCGTTCACCCGGCCGATTCGCCGCTCCTGGCCTCCGTCAGCCCTCTTTTCTCCCGATATTGTCCCGGAGTTATTCCTTCCTGCTTCCGGAACGAGCGGATGAAGTTCTGCGGATTGTTGTAGCGGAGCCGGGCGGCGATGTCCTTCACCGGCATTTCGGTCTCCGTCAGCCATTTCTTCGCCATATGGAGCCGATAAGCGGCCAGGTATTCGCTGAACGAGACGTTCGTCTCCTTGCGGAAAACGCTGCTCAAGTAATTCGCGTTGTAATTGAGCCGCGAAGCGCACTCCTCCAAGGACAAATCGGTGTCGTACTGGCGCTGGATCAGATCGATGATCTTCTCCGAGATGTTCTGGTATTGCGACTGCTGCCGATCCGCGAAGATGCGCAGCATCGGATGGATGACTCCCGTCCAGAACCAGTCTTCGATCTCCGGCACGGTGCTCAGGTCGATCATCTCTTCCAGCAGCGTCCCTTGGGCGCGACGGACCTGATTCAGGCTGATGCCGGATTCCTGCATCGTCATGAGCAGGCTGTTCAGGAGCCGGGCGAGCGGAACCTGATACTCCTGGGGCGACATTTCCGCGGCAAATACGTTGTCCATGAACGACCGCAGAAGCTCCTTCGCCTTCTCCCGGTCCGCGAGCTTGATCGCGTCGAGCAGCTCGTTCTCCAGATGCGACGGATAGCGAATCTTCAAGTAATGCTTGCCCGAATTGAGGTTCTCGTACTGGATGACGATGCCCTCGCCCAGCTTCAGCCGGTGCTTGAGCGCGTCGAGTCCTTCGCGGTAGGCGAGCGGAAGCTGCTTGATGTTGCGAAAAGGCAGACTCATGCCGATGCTGACCGTCAGGCTCAGGAAGCTTTGGATCTGGCGCTGCAAATTTTCGGTCGTCTCATAGAGTGCTCCGTTGAATTCGGCCGGGTCGGCGGAGGAGCTTCCGTACATGACCACGACCGTCTGGTCGATCTCCACGGGAACGAACCGGCCGGAAGGCTCGATCAGCTCCTCGATCATGTTGTGGATGGCAAACAGCAGCAGATCGTAGTCGTTCCTGTCGTAGCGGGTCCGATCCAGCGCGTCGATCTGCAGCGTCAGAACGGCCATCTGGTTCCAGTCTTCCAGCTGCGGACCGAAGCCGAACCCCCGAAGCTGGCCGGCCAGCTCGCCCAGCTTGACGTTCCCTTGGAACGCTTTGGCCAGATAGAAAGACCTTACCTGCTTCAGGTGCTGGTGAACCTCGCTCTCCAGCCGCGAATTCGACTGGAACAGCTGGTGGATGTGCTCGCCGATCACCTGGAATTCGTTGCTTCTCTCCCGGCCGGTGCCGGGAAGCCGGTCGTTGATCAGCTTGAGCAGTTTTTGGATGGGGGAATACATGCGCCGCGACCCGAACCATGCGATCAGCAGCGTAACGACGAGCATGAACAGGCAGACGGCCAGCGTATACAGACCGATCTTGTCGGACTCCCGCGTTAAGCTGGCGATGGACGTTAACGACAGGTAGATCCAGCCGTTGTAGGGAGAGCGGTAATACGTGACGGAATAAGAATGCTGATCGATGCGGGATTTGAACTGGCCGGACGACTGAGAGAGCTTGTCGATCCCGCCGAATCCGGTCTCGGAGACGGGACGCCCGATCAAGTCGTGATCGGGATGGAGCAGGATGCGATACCGGTCGTCGAGCACCATGATCGTGTCGGACGCGTCCGCCGATTCGTGCTGCAGCAAGGACTCCAGGCTGCAGGCCGGGATATTGGCCATGATGAGGCCGTACGGGTTCGGCTTGTCGACCGGCAGCTTCTTGGTCAAGCCGATGCTGTAGGGGCAGACGGCGCTGCTGGCGCTCTCCTCGCTGTAAAACCAGCGCGACGGATTCAGCAGCCAGGCGCTTTGATCGTTCGACCGGAGCAGCCGGTCGAGCGGCTCCGAATAAGCGTAATCCTTGAACCGGTACACGCCGGAATTTTTGATCATCCAATCCTGCTTCTCGTTGACGAGCACCACGTCTTCCAGCTTCGTATCGAATACCTGCATATGCCGAAGCTCGTTGCGCAGGTTGTCATATAGCGTGAAATCGGTTACATTCAAAGGGCTGTTCATGGCCCGGTTCAGCACGGCCGAGTTGACCAATTGATTCAAAGTGTGATTGACAGTCGTTAAGATTTGCTCTACATTTGCATTAATTTGTATGAGAAGCTGTTCTTTTCCTTTATTGACATGAGATTGAACTTCCCTCGCCGATGTCGCGTAGGAGAACAGGCCGATGAACAGCACCGGAACCATGCTGAGCAGAAAGCCGAACGCGGTCATCTTGGTCAAAAAACTGGAAGAACGCATCCCAGATCCCTACCTTTGCCGGAAGATTCTTTCATTGTAGGGCAAAGCCCGCCCTGCCGACAATAATCATTGTCTCGGCCGATGATCATTAGACCAGAAAGGAAGGGATCTCGATGCCACGCAACCGGATCGCCGTTCGACCGGCCCGCGCCGGCCGCCGTTCGGGCGCGGCGGCGATGCTCGCTCTGCTCGTTTTGCTCTGCGCTTGCGCCGATCGGGGTTCCTCTCCGGGTACGCCTTCGAACGACGGGGAGCGTCCGGTCGTGACGCTGATGGCTCCGCTCCATTTTCCGAATACCCCTTCCGATTCGATCGTCCGTTCCATCGAGAACCTGACAGGCACGAAGCTCGCGATCGAGTGGGTCCGCGACGAGATTTACACGGACAAGATGAACACGGCGCTGACGACGAGCTCGCTGAAGAAAGCGACTTTCGTAAAATACACGGACTACATTCTGATGAAGAACGCCATTCGTTCGGACCAGTTCTGGGAGATCGGGCCTTATCTCGACGATTATCCGAACCTGAAGAACCTGAATCCGAACATCCTGCTTCAAACCGCCGTCGACGGGAAAATTTACGGCTTGTACACCGAACGTCCGTCCTCGCGGCAGGGGATCATGATCCGGGAGGATTGGCTGAACCGCCTGCATCTCCAAAAGCCCGGGAATCTCGACGAGCTGTACCGGGTGATGCGGGCGTTCACGTATGACGACCCGGACGGGAACGGCAAGAACGACACCATCGGACTGACCGACCGCGACGACCTCGTGTTCGGCGCCTTCAAAACGCTGAGCTCGTACTTCGGCACGCCGAACGATTGGGGAGTCGAGGGCGATCGGCTGGTGCCCGAATTCGAGACGAAGGGCTATCTGGACACGATGAACTTCATGAGAAAGCTGTACAAAGAGAAAATCATCAACTCGGACTTCGCGATCACGAGCAAAGACGTGCAGCGGGATCAGCTGATTCGCGGCATGGCGGGCGTCTACATCGGCGCGATGTCGGACGTGCAGCGGCTGTCCGACGAAGCGAAGAAGGTGAATCCGGCCGCCAGGTTCACGCTCGTGAACCGGCTCGCCGGGCCCGACGGCTACAAAGTATGGTCGATTCCGAATTTCAACGGCTTGTACCTGTTCTCGAAAAACGCGATCAAGACGGAGGAGGAGCTGAAGCAGGTTCTGGCGTTCTTCGACCGGACGATGGATCCGGACGTGGCCAATCTGATGAAGTACGGCGAGGAAGGCAGACATTACCGGCTCGAAGGAGACGAGGTGTATCTGCCCGAGGAGAGCACGCAGCTGCGGGTGGACGAAGTCGCCTCCCTCTACGCGCTGATGATCGCCGATCTGCACAACCCGAACATCCGAAAGGTCGCCCGCCAGGAGCCGCTCTGGGAGTCGGCGGACCGGCTGATCGAGGACAACGAGAGCTTTATCGTGCCGGATCCGACCGTCGGGCTCGAATCTCGAACGTTCGACGAGAAGAGCGCGGAGCTCGGCCGAATCATCACCGACGCTACCTACAACTATATGCTCGGCAAGCTGGACGAGAGCGGATTTCGCAAGGAAGTCGAGCATTGGAAAACGAGCGGGGGAGACCAGGTGATCCGCGAGTACGAGCAGGCTTATTTCCATAGAGAGAATTGATAGGAACACGCGCGGACCGTTAAAATGAGTAGAAAATGGGAATGGCGGTGAAGCGATCGTGTCGAAGAAGCTCGAGGAGACGAAGAAGCGGAACGAAGCCGACCGGGTCAGAGAGCAGACGGAGCCGTATCCGGGCAGCGAGCCCGGCGAGTTCCTGGGCATGGAGGAGCCACGCTTCGAGATCGTGGAAGGCGTTCAGTATGAGATGAAGCCTTCGCCGACGGTTGTCCATCAGCAAATTTCCGTTGCTTTGACCATAATGCTGAACAAGACGTGCGCAGCCAACGGAACCATTCTGTATTCGCCGATCGACGTGTACCTGGATCGGGACAATCTGTTTCAGCCGGACCTGATCTTCATCCTTCACGAGAACGCCGCGATCATCAAGGAGAAGCGAATCGAAGGCGTCCCCGACCTTGTCGTCGAGATCCTGTCGCCTTCCACCAGCCGGAACGACAAAGTCCGCAAGAAACGCCAATTCGAGCGCTTCGGCCTGAAAGAATACTGGATCGTCGACCCGGTTCACCGCTCGATCGACCAGTTCGTGCGGACCGAAGGCAAGCTGGCGCTGTTCGAGACGTACGTTTTCGAAGGCAAGCTGACGTCGCCTTTCCTCTCCTGCATCGAGATCGACATCTCCCGCGTTTTTCCCGAACTGCGCGAAGACTAAACGGATGATCGAGCGCCCTGCTTCCTGCCGGAAGCGGGGCGCTCGGTCTTTGAACAGTAAATCGCCGACCCCCCATCCCCTCAAAACGCCCGCTGGACGGGATTTTCTCCTTTTATGGGTTCATGAGAGCACGTATTCAGCGTACGAACCGGAAAAGCTCCCTTTAAACGGCCCCCGATTCGCAAAATCGCGGTTCAAGGCCCGAATAAGCGGAGCATTTCCCGTTTATTCTTGGCAAGAAGCCACAGTTGGCTTCAGGGAAGGGAGATTTTCCTGTTCCTTGTCCATCCTCTCCGCTAAGGAAGGTTCGGAAGGAGGAGGAATTTAGCTACTCTTCATCAACGCGAGAGCACTGCGGCCGAGCCGGTCCGCGGCCGCGGCGGCGGTCGAAAGGCCGAGACGGGTCATCGCCAGCAGAACGGCGCCGACGACCGGCGGATATCTCGGCGGCGTCATTCGGTAGCGGGCGTTCCTCCCTGCCGCAAGAGTCTCATGGAGCCGACGCGAGACGTATCCGCTGTTCGCAACGCCTCCGATGAGCGCCACCTCGATCTCGGCGGTCGCGAAGGAACGGGCGAGCAGCTCGACGCCGACGGCGATCTGTTCGACCGCCCGCTCGCATACCCGGACGGCGAGCGGGCTGCCCCGATCGGCCGCTGCAGTCACCGCAGGCGCGAAAAGTCCGAACGTCCGGTTCCGCGCCTGCGCCTCTTCCCCGAATCCATGGCGGCCCATGGCGGACAGTTCGGCAAGCGATCCGACGCGCCAATGGCTCAACATGGCTTGGATGAGACCGGCGTCCTCATCGGCCATGCGGCCGGCCAGCGCCTCGTAGACGGCGTCATAGGCGAGGAAGCGGGCGGCAGCGGCGGCATAATGGCCGAAATCGTAATTGCGGATGAACGTCCCGTCCTCCGGGATGCCGGCGATGATGGAGCCGGTTCCCGCAATGACGATGATGCCGGGCTTCGCCATGAGAGCGCCGCAATGCGCGACGACTGCGTCGTTGACGTGCCAACGCGACCCGCCCAGGCCGGGAACGTCCGTCAGCGATTCGACCCATTCCCGGTCCGCCTCCGAATCGAAGCCGGCGATCCCGGCGGCCAAGCCGATCACGCTATCCTGCGTCCGTCCGGCAGCCGCCAGCGCTTGCCGGATCGCTTCTTGAACGTTGCGTCTGGCGTTGACGTCTTTGTGTATCGATGCCGGGCCTCCTTCGGCGTAAGCGAGCGCCGTTCCGGACGAATCGGACACCAGCACGCGCGTCAGGGTGCCGCCTCCGTCGATGCCGATCAAGATCGGGTCAGATGAATGAAGCATATTGCCCCTCCTTTTGAGTCTCCCCAGATTATACTTGAACGCTCAAGCGAAACGATAGGGCTTGTTCGAGTATCCTCGCAAACGAACGGATGTCGGCCCTAACCATGCGCCTTACCGAATCGGTAAGGCTGCTCATTCTCTCAGCTTGTAATCATCAGATCAGAACCTCCCCGGCGGGACGCAATCTGTTGGAATGATTGTTTCGGCACCCGCCCGCGGTCGCTTATCGTTTGACCTGCAGCAACAACCATCATTCCCCAACAAAAAATGGAGGTCAAACGAATGTCCAAGAAAGGTTCCGTTCTGCTGGGCGCCGCGCTCATATTCGGCTTGCTGGCCGGCTGCGCGGGCGGCAACGACAACGAAGGGGGAGCTTCGCCATCCGCCGACACCGGCGGTTCCGCTTCCGCTCCCGCCGGCGCATCCGCCGGCTCGGCCGCGCCGTCCTCCCCGGACAAGCCGGCGGAGATTACGGTCATGCTTCCGCTGAACACCGCGGAGACGCCGCCGGACACGATCAAGAGCGAAGTCGAGAAGCTGACGAACACGAAGCTGACTTATCAGTTCTTCCCCGCGGATACCTACGAGGAAAAGCTGAACGCTTCGCTCGCGACCGGCTCGCTCGCCGACGCGACCTACCTGAAGAACCAGGCCACGTTCATCCAGATGAAAAGCGCGATCCGCGACGGCCAATTCTGGGAGATCGGGCCGTACATGGACCAGTTCCCGAACCTGAGCAAGCTGAAAAAGCAGGTGCTGGACAATACGAAGGTCGACGGCAAGCTGTATTCGCTCTACGTCGGCCGCCCGCTCGCCCGCCAAGGGCTCGTCTACCGGAAGGATTGGGCCGACAAGCTGGGCCTGAAGGCGCCGGAGACGGTCGACGACGTCGTCGCCATGGCGAAGGCGTTCACCGAGCAGGACCCGGACGGCGACGGCAAACCGAACACGATCGGCCTGACGGACCGGAACGATCTGATCTACGGCGCGTTCAAGACGCTCGCCTCCTGGATGGGCACGCCGAACGGCTGGGGCGAGAAGGACGGACAGCTTCAGCCCGACTTTGCGTTCCCGCAGTACATCGCTTCGATGGACGTCCTGAAGCAGCTTCGCGACGCCAAAGAGATGAACCAGGACTTCGCGGCGACGAGCAAAACCGACCAGATCAAGCTGTTCACCGGCGGTCAGGCCGGGCTGTATATCGGTTCCATGGCGGACGTCGATTCCTTGAACAAAGATCTGATCAAGAACGTTCCGACCGCCGTGCTCGACACCCAGGCGCTGATCAAGGGGCCGGACGGCATCCAGGCGACCTGGGCGATTCCGGGCTACAACAACGTCGTGCTGTTCCCCAAGAGCGCGGTCAAAGACGAGGCGGAGCTGAAGCAGGTGCTCGCCTTCTTCGATAAGATGATGACGCCCGAAGTGGCCAACATGATGTACTGGGGCGTCGAAGGAACGCATTATACCGTCGAGGACGGCAAAGCGAAGGCGTCCGACAACCAGGAGCTGACCGAGCGCGAGGTCAAAGGGTTCAGAGACAGCGTGATCGGCGAGCCGGAGACGAACGGCATGTACGAAGGCTACTTCACGCTGCCGGCGCGGATTCACGGCGAGGAATTGACGGCCGAGAACGAGAAGATCGCCGTGAACGACCCGACGGCCGCGCTGGACTCCGCCACTTATACGGAGCAGGGCGAGGAACTGCAGAAGCTGATCACGGACGCGTCTTACCAGTACATGTACGGCAAGATCGACAAAGCAGGCTTCGACAAGGCGGTCGAGCAGTGGAAGAGCCGCGGCGGGGATAAGATCATCGAAGAGTTCAATGCTGCCTACAAGAAGTAACCGGAGTTCGGGGAGGCCGCCGGCCGGCGGCGGTCTTCCCGATCCACGCCAGAGCGGAAAGGAAGAACCTCGCGATGCAGGAAGCGGTCGTCCGGGCGCAAGCCGCCCCGAGAGCCGGAAGCGAGCGGTCGAAGCGGATTCGGCGCAACAAGTGGCTGTATGCCATGGTGCTTCCGGGCTTTCTCTATTTTCTCGTCTTCAAGTACATTCCGATGTACGGACTCATCATCTCGTTCCAGGACTACAAGCCGTTTCAAGGCATCTCCGGCAGCAAGTGGGTCGGCTTCGCGCATTTCGAGCGGCTGTTCGCCGAGCCGGATTTCCTGCGAATCTTGCTGAACACGCTGACGCTGTTCGGAATGAATCTGCTGTTTTATTTTCCGGTGCCGATCCTTCTCGCTCTCATGCTGAACGAAGTGCGCATCGGCTTTTTCAAACGGTTCTTTCAGACGCTCATTTACTTGCCCCACTTCATGTCCTGGGTCATCATCGTCTCGATCGGCTACGTCATGCTGACGATGGACGGCGGCATCGTGAACGAACTGCTGGAGAGCATGGGCTTTGAGAAAATCAACTTCCTGCTCAGTCCGGAATGGTTCCGGCCGATGTATATCATCCAGGTGATCTGGCGGGAAGCGGGTTGGGGAACGATCATTTATTTGGCGGCGATCGCGTCGGTCGACACGCAGCTCTATGAAGCGGCGCGCATGGACGGCGCCGGACGCCTGCGCCAGATTTGGCATATTACGCTGCCGGCCATCCGCAGCGTCATCATCGTGCTGCTCGTTCTGAAGATCGGCGACGTGCTGGAGCTCGGCTTCGAGCATGTCTACCTGCTGCTCAATTCGATGAACCGCCACGTAGCGGAGATTATCGACACGTACGTCTACACGGCCGGCCTGCAGCAAGGCAAGTTCAGCTACAGCACCGCCGTCGGCTTTTTCAAATCGCTCATCGGGCTTGTTCTCGTCATGACGGCGAACCGGCTGGCCAAGAAAATGGGAGAAGAAGGCGTCTACTGAATCGGAGGGAGACACATTATGGTAGAGGACCGCACCTGGGGCGGCCGGCTGTTCGGCATCGTCAACTTCGCGCTTCTCTCTCTCGTGGCGCTGATTACGATCCTGCCCTTTATCCACGTCGTGGCCGGTTCGTTCACGACCGGCGCGGAGATGGCGGCGAAGAAGTTCGTGCTCATCCCGACGGAATGGAGCCTGGAAGCGTACCGCTTCATCTTCTCGACGTCCACGCTGTTCCGCGCGATGGCCGTCTCGATCGGCATCACGGCGTTCGGCACGCTGTTCAGCATGACGCTCACTTCCCTGATGGCCTACGGGCTGTCGCGCCGGGACCTGGACGGCCGCAAGCTGCTCATGTTCTTCGTCGTGTTCACGATGCTGTTCAACGGCGGGCTCATTCCGACGTTCCTCGTCGTCAAGGAGCTCGGACTGATCGACACCTACGCGGCGCTCGTGCTGCCGCTGTCGATCAACGCGTTCAATCTGATCATTCTCAAAAACTTCTTCCAGAACATCCCGGAAGGGCTGGAGGAATCGGCGAAGATCGACGGCTGCAGCGACTTCGGCATTCTGCTGCGGATCGTGCTTCCGCTGTCGATGCCGGCGATCGCGACCATTTCGCTTTTTTACGCGGTGACCTATTGGAACACGTACCTGAACGCGATTCTGTATTTGAACGACAACAAGATGTGGCCGATCCAGGTGCTGCTGCGGCAGATCGTCGTGCTCGCGAGCGGCATGGACTACAGCTCGGACCTCGATTCCGCGGTGCCGCCGCCCGATCAGGCGGTCAAGATGGCGGTCATCGTCGTGGCGACGCTGCCGATTCTGCTCGTGTATCCGTTCTTGCAGAAGCACTTCGCCAAAGGAGCCTTGCTCGGTTCCATCAAGGGCTGACGGGCCCGCGCGGGGTCAATCCGATTCTCGCTCGAATCGGCGCAGACGCGACCGCAATCGCCTCTGCCGCCATTTCAGAAGCAGGATGCCGCCAAGCAGCGCGCAGGCTCCGAGAGAGATATATTTGAGCGAGCTTTCCACCCAGCCGAACACGATCTCCCATTGTTCCCCGAACGCATAGCCGACGCCGACGAAGGCCAGCACCCAAAGCGCCGAGCCAAGGTAGGAGTACACGGCGAACGTGCGGAACGGAACGCGGACGATGCCGGCGAAATAACCGATGAACTGCCGGACGCCCGGCACGAAAAAGCTGAACAACAGCAGCCGGTTGCCGTATTTGCCGTAGAACCTTCTCGTTTTCTCCAAGTAGGCGGGCTTCAGAAACAGCCATTTCCCGTAGCGGTCGATAAGCGGCGCTCCGAGCTTGTACCCGAGCCAATAGGTGACCGTCATGCCCAGGATCGATCCGATCCAGGCCGCGGCCACGGCCGGCAGCAAGCTCAGCACGCCTTTATAGGACAAGTAGCCGGTATAGGCCAGCGTCGTGTTGCCGGGCGGGATCGGAAGCGCGATCGCGTCCAGCGGAAGGCCGACCAGCAGCACGAGATAGCCGTAATGGGCGAATAATCGTTCGATCAAATCGGGAAGCTGCATGCGATGGCTCCTTTAGGTTTTCGTTCAAGCGCCGAGGCAACGGGTTCAGCTTCCATTATGTACGTTAGTTCTTAACGAAATCTAAAGCGGTCGGTTAAAATAAACTTAAGCATGAGAGCGTCAATTCCTTCCTCCTCTATGATAAAATGAGATATTTCATATTTTCATAGGAACCCCCATAGGAGGAGACGAGGATGAACCCCATCAAGTTGCCGATTTCGGAAAGTAGCGCCGGTTTTCCGGGAAAAGCCTACCGGGCAGTGCTGTTCGATCTTGACGACACGCTGCTCGATTACGGGGCTTCCATCGTCCACGCGATGAGGAAAACCTGCGGAGACCACGGCTTGTTCCGGAACGATCCGGCCGGATGGGAGGCGTTCTGGGCGGCGTTCACGGAGCACAATACGCGATACTGGCTCGATTTCACCGGCGGCGGAGCCGTCAAATCGATGCCGGACGTGCTGAAGTTCTCGTTCCGGGACGCGCTCGCGGAAGCTTCGGAGCCGCTTCAGGGGAGGCTGGCGGAGTGCTATTGGCACTATTTCTGCGAAACTTGCCTTTTCGAAGAGGGAGCGGACGTTCTGCTCTCCGCGCTCGCCGGCAAGTACCCGCTGGGCATTGTCAGCAACGGAATCGGAGAAGCGCAGCGCAGACGGCTGAAGGCCGGGCGGATCGAGGACCGGTTCCGGTCGGTCGTCGTGTCGGACGAGGTCGGACTGCGAAAGCCGGACGCCGCCATCTTCGAGAGGGCGCTGGCGGAGCTGGAGGTTAAGCGGGAGGAGGTGCTGTTCGTCGGCGATTCGCTTGCATTCGATTACGAGGGCGCGATTCGGGCGGGGATCGATTTTTGCTGGTATAACCGGCGGGGAGAGGAGCGGCCTCAAGGCGTGCGGCCGACGTACGCGGTGGCGAAGCTGGCGGCCGTCGCGGCTTTGCTGTAGGTGCGAGACGGCGGGCGGGAGCGGCGGTTCCGACGGGCATTTCCCTGCTCCGGCGCTCTTGTGTTATGATACATTCAAAGATTTGAAGACTGTGCAAAGGGGAACGGACGCGGATGAATCTTGAACTCCAGCGGTTTAAAGCCGAGTTTTTCAAGGCTTTGGCGCATCCGATGCGCATCCGGATTCTCGAGGTGCTGTCCGAGGGAGACCGGACGGTGAACGAGATCCAGACCGCGATCGGAAGCGAAGGCTCCGCCGTCTCCCAGCAGCTCGCCGTCCTGAGAAGCAAAAACGTCGTGTCCGGGAGCAAGGAAGGAACATCCGTCGTTTACCGTTTGCGCGATCCGCTGGTGAAGGATTTGCTGGCGGTAGCCAAACAAATTTTCGACAACCATCTGGTCGGAACGATTACGCTGTTGGAAAATATGCGGGCGACCGACAATTAACCGGAGCCGCCGCTATCGATCAATGCCTGGACGACATCGCCCGGGGCATTGATTTTTTTATGCGTTAGACATATGATTTGTTATATATTCAAATAATCAAATATATGAAAAAAGAAGGGCTAACATGATCGGGTTGGAAAGGTTCCGCGGCTACAGCCTGCAGTCGCTGCGCAAGGATTTGCTCGCGGGCGTGATCGTTGCCATCGTTGCCATTCCGCTGGCGATGTCGTTCGCGATCGCCTCGGGCGTCAAGCCGCAGTACGGCATTTACTCGACGATCGTCGCCGGCTTCCTCATCTCGTTGCTCGGCGGTTCGAGGTTCCAGATCGGAGGACCGACCGGAGCGTTCATCCCGATCCTTCTCGGCATCGTGCTCCAGTACGGCTACGAAAATTTGCTGTTGGCCGGCATGATGGCCGGCGTTCTGCTTATGCTGATGGGTTTTCTGCGGCTCGGCGTGCTGATCCAGTTCATCCCCAAGCCGGTGACGGTCGGCTTTACGACCGGCATCGCCGTTACGATCTTTTCAGGCCAGATCGGGAATTTCCTCGGGCTGACCGGTCTCAAGCGCCACGAAAATTTTCTCCCGAGCATGAAGGAACTGGCCGACCATCTGGGCGGCGTCAATCCGTACGCGGTCGCCACCGCCGCGATCGGACTGGCCGTCATCGTCCTGCTGCCGAAGCTGTATCCCCGCGTCCCTTCCTCGCTTGTCGGGCTCGTCGTCGCGACGGCGGTCGCCGCCTTGGCATTTTCCGGCAAGGTCGCCACGATCGGCTCGACGTACGGCGCGATTTCCTCGTCGCTTCCTTCCCTGACCCTCCCGTCTTTGAACGTGGACCGGCTCATCCAGCTCATTCATCCGGCCCTCGTCATCGCCATGCTCGGCGGCATCGAGTCGCTGCTCTCGGCCGTCGTGGCGGACGGGATGACGGGCAGGCGGCATGACAGCAACCGCGAGTTGATCGGGCAGGGAACGGCCAATCTGATCGCTCCGCTGTTCGGGGGAATTCCCGCCACCGGCGCCATCGCCCGTACCGCCACGAACATCAAGAACGGAGCGGCGTCGCCGGTCTCCGGCATGGTGCACTCGCTGGTCGTGCTGCTCATTCTGGTCGCCTGCGCTCCGCTGGCGTCGTCCATCCCGCTCTCGGCGATGGCGCCGATCCTGATGATCGTCGCCTGGAACATGAGCGAGCGGAAGGAGTTCGTCCGCCTTCTCAAGCTGAGGACGAACGATTCGCTCGTGCTTGCCGTGACGTTCCTGCTCACGGTGCTCGTCAACTTGACGACCGCCGTCGAGATCGGACTCGGGCTGGCGGCGGTTGTTTTTCTCATTCGCATGAGGAGCGCCTTGACCGTCACTAAGGTGTTGCCGGACCCGGCTGAGAGCAAAGGGAAGGTGAGACCTTACAAGGAGGAGGAGGCTGGCGGTTGTCCGCAGTTCGGCATTTGTACGATCGAGGGGCCGCTGTTTTTCGCCTCGGCGGGCTCGTTCGAGCGGCTTGTGGAACAGGCGGCGGGAGAGCGGGCGGGGGTGCTGCTGCTGCGCATGAGCCGAGTCCCGTTCATGGACGCGACGGGCGCGTCCAAGCTGGCCGAGGTGGCGGACCGGTACGAGGCTTCGGGACGGACGCTGCTCCTTTCGGGCCTTCGGCCTCAGCCGCGGGCATACTTGGACAAGATCGGCCTGCTTGGCAGGATCGGACCGGAGCGGTTATTCGAGCATACGGGCGAAGCTATCGCGTATGCCCTGGCCCGGATGGACCGAGGCATATGCGCCGGTTGCCGCCGGTTCGCGTTCCGCGAGTGCGACCGGCTGTCCGCTATGCCTCATGAGGAGCCGGCGTCCCCGGGTACTTGACGACCGGCCGTTTCTCTTTTCGCAAGGAGCGTATGAGCTCCTTGCTTATGAATGTAGTGGCCGTAAGCGAACGGCACGTAGCTGATGGCCCAGGCGGGGGCGTACGTCTGGGCCGTCCTTTCGACGGCGGACACGGTCATACGGGCGCTGCCGGCTCCAAACCTTTCGGAAACGCTTGCGATCATCAGAATTTCGGAGAGATCGGCAGACTGGGCGGAGCTTCTGTCGAAATAGGGGGGATGAGGCCAAAATATGAATTATCAGAATATTTGATTTATTTTGTTCGGCCGCCTATAATGAAGACAACAAAAGGAAAGGGGATAGTCCAATGGACTAGGCAAGCGAAGCGTATCCGGAAGCAAGGGAAGGATTACGAATCGCCGTCTGGATGCGTGACGGACCGGATATGCCGGACTTCAAGCGCCAAAGTCGGACAGTCTCTGGAACCGAAACATTACCATTATGGAGGACAGGAGAGTAAGGGACAATTGAATAGCTTGTGTCCAGTAAGCTAGGGCATCCGGTTATCAGCGGTTAACCGGGTGCCCTATTGATTTGCGTCCAGAGCGCCGGCACGGTCTTGTGGGGCGTGCGGAAATCTGCTTACATAGAGGAAAGACAGGCCGCGATTCGGCCGAATAAAAGGGGATATTCAGTCAATGAAAGGGCTGCTTGGGGCGATTCGGACGAAAAGGGGAACGGCGGTCGCGCTGGCCGCCGCCTTTCTCGTATTTGCGCTTGTATTCTGGGCGTGGGCATGGGCAAGCGGAGGAGGCGATCGTCGCACGGAAGACGAGGCGAACATGCCCCGCGATTACGAATACGGGACGGCGACGGCTCCGGGCGGCATGGTTCTCCATTTTCTGAGAACGCGCCCCGGCAACGTGCTGCCGGAAGAAATCGGCAGCAACGTGGTCGTGTCGCCTTACTACGGTATTAACGGCGGCTTTTTTTACGAATCCAGCCTGCTTAGCCTGGCGGTAGTGAACGACCGGCCCGTCGGCGGGGAACCCGGCGCTTACGGCTCCGGCGGAGAGAACGTCAAGTACGCGCGCGGCACGCTCGTCTGGGACGGAGCGACGGACCGGCTTGGCGTTCAGGTCGTCCGGCAGGCGTCGGAGCTGCAAGTGACGGACCGCGGCCGCTATTGGGCGCAGGGCGGCATCAGCATGAGCCTCGGCCGGGACGATGTCTGGGCGGAGCAGGCCGCCCTGGAGAACGCGCCGTATCCGGATGAGGACCGGCTCCGCTCGGCGGCCGTTTACGACCGGGACGGCAACCTGTATCTGGTCGTCAGCAGCAGCAAAGGGACGCTGGCCGCCTTCCGCGAGGCCATCTTGGCATGCATCGGCAACGGCGGGCTGGCGGACGGCATTTTCCTCGACGGCGACGGCTCTTCCCAGCTTCGCAGCCGCGAACGGCGCTTAAGCGGCGACAATCGCCCGGTGCTGCAGATGCTGCGGATCGTTCGATGACGCAGGCCGGCTTGACGGCGCTTTGGGAGCGCATGAGCGCTGTCCAGGGGACCTGAGCGAGTAACCGGATTGCTCACCTAAGCGATAATCGGCGCGGCAGGCAAAAGAGAGCAACCGGAATACTCACCTAAGCGATAACCGGCGCTGCATCCTTAAGCCTTCGCCGCATAAGCTTCCGCGGCCGCGCACAAATAATACGCGAGCCCGGTCTGCTGCGATTCGAGCATGCCGCGATGGAAATCGTCGTCGAGGAAAAAGCGGCATTGGCCGGCGTAGACGGCCGCGTTCGTCTCGTGTCCGTGCCGCCGCTGGAATTCGAGGTGGCGCTCGATCCGCGCGCCGACCTCCTCGCTCGACGCCTTCGTTCCCGCCCGCAGCGCCGCCGCCATATCGGCCATGAACCGCGCCGCCTCGGCCGCCTGCTCGTTCATGTCCGCCACATCGATCGGTTCCCGGTCCTGCCGCGGATCGAACCCGTACGTTTTCTCCAGATGCTCATCCTGATCCTTCAGCGCTTCCCGCCACTCGGCTTCCGTCGCGAAGCCTTCGAACAATTTCTCCTGATCCATCGGTTCTCCTCTCCGCTCGCTGTCCAGCGATTCATCCAGCGTCCGAATGAGGCGCTCCAGCCTCCGCCTGCGATCGTCCAGCAGCTTCCGCTGCCCGGACAGAATGGACTGCCGTTCCGGCCGCTCGTCCAGCAGCCGTTTGATCGTCGCCAGAGGGAGGTCCAGCTCGCGATAAAATAAAATTTGTTGAAGCTTCTCCAGCTCCCGGCGGCCATACAGCCGGTACCCGGCATCGGTGATCCCGCAAGGCGCGAGAAGCCCGATCTTATGGTAATGATGCAGCGCTTTGACCGTGACGCCGGACAGTTCCGACACTTCTTTGACCGTGCGAAGCAAGCTGTTTCCTCCTTTCGGCTTCAACGATAAGGGCTCCCCCAAGGGGAGAGTCAACCGTCCGCTCCAGGAAAATTGTGTTATGATGAGATTAACCGATTAGCGGACAAAAGCAACAGGAAGGAAGCAGACGATGGAATTTCCGTGGCGAAAAAATTTGTACGTGCTCTGGCTCGGCGTTTTTTTCTGCAGTTCGGCGTTCTCGATCTCGATCCCGTTCATCCCTCTGTTCCTGCACAACGACCTCGGCATCGACAGCCATCTGTCGGCCTGGTCGGGCGTCTCGTTCGGCATTACGTTTCTCGCAAGCGCTTTGATCGCTCCGTATTGGGGCTCCTTGGCAGACAAGTACGGGCGCAAGCCGATGCTCATTCGCTCGGGCTACAGCTTGGCGGTTCTTTACTTGGTGACTTACTTTATTTATGACCCGTACTCATTCCTGGTTTTGCGCATCTTTCAAGGGCTGCTGGCGGGCTATGTCCCGGCGTCGATCGCGCTGGTGGCGACGAACACGCCGGAGAAGCACACCGGCTACGCGCTCGGCATCATGGCGACGGCGGGCGCGACGGGCGGCATCGTCGGACCGCTCGTGGGCGGCGTGATCAGCCATTATACAAGCAACCGCGAGGCGTTCCTGTTCTCGTCGGGGGTCGTGCTGGTAGCGGCTTTGATCGCGACGTTCTTCGTCCGCGAGGAAAATTTCGACCGCAAGGCGAAGCGCCAGTCGATTCGCGAGGACATCCGAACCGCATGGACGAACAAGACGTTCGTCACCTTGCTCGGCCTGGTGGCGATCAGCACGTCGTCCGTCATGATTCTCGAACCGCTGCTGACCGTCTACGTCATGCAGCTTGGCTCCAATCCCGACGAGGCTTCCCTGCTGTCCGGCATCGCGTTCTCGGCCGTCGGCATCGCCACGCTGATCGCAGCGCCTCAATGGGGGCGCATCGGCAGCAAGATCGGCTTCGTGAAGGTGCTCGTCATCGGCCTGCTCGGCGGCGGCATCGGCAATCTGCTGCAATTTTTCGTCGGAAGCTTCGCGGAGTTCGGCGTTCTGAGGTTTGTGTACGGTTTATTCTTCGCAGGCGTGTATCCGGGACTGAACGCCTTGATCGTCAAAGTGACGGAGCCGGAGTTCCGGGGCCGGGCGTTCAGCCTGAACCAGTCGTCGACGCAGCTGGCGACGATGATCGGGCCGATGCTCGGCGGCGTGCTCGGCGGCTGGATTCCGATCAAGTGGGTGTTCGTGCTCAACGGCTCGATGCTGATCCTGTCCGCGCTGCTGCTGCTTCGCAAGCGCAAGCTCGAGGTGCAGCGGGCATGAAGCGACGCCGGAGGCGAGCGTGGGGCGCGGCTTCGCTGCTGCTGGTCTGCGCCATCCTGCTGGCTTCGTGCGCGAAGGGCGAAGCGCACTTGACGGTCCATGCCAACGGCACGGCGGATCTGGACCTGGACCTGTCGATCGACGACGGGACGCTCGGACTTATCGGGCGAAGCGGGCTGATGGACGAGCTGGCGGATCGGCTGAAGTCCAGCGGACTGAACGTTCGAACCTATAGCGAGGAAGGCCGGGAAGGGTTGAAGGCGAACCGCCGGTTCGATCTGCGGGACATGGATCGCGGTCCGCTGAGCTTGCCGGATGGCATCGAAGCGGAGCAGTCGGGAACCGCGCATTTTTTCTACTCCACGCAGCATGCGGTCGTGACGGTCGACATGGATCGGCTGCTGGAGAGCGGGGGGAGCGAGTGGGCGCAGAAGCTGACCGGGCTGTCCGGGCTGGCGAGAAAACTTCTGCAGTCCCAGCTCGATCTCGATTTCGCGCTGACCGCCCCGATCAAGCCGCATTCGAGCAACGCCGACGAGACGCGGGACGGCGGGCGGACGCTGGTGTGGCATCTGCCGCTAAGCGGAACGAAGACGTTCGCGGCGGCCTATGACGTGCCGAACGTGCGGCGCATCGCCTATGCGGCCGGCGGCCTGGCGGCCCTCGCTTTGATCGTGGCGCTGCTGCTCCTATACCGGCGGAGAAAAAGAAAAAACCGGTAATCCGAACGGGATGGCCAAGTTTCTTCCGCCCCCAGGTCAGGAAAGAGAAGATGGTACATATACATCGTAAGAGGCAATAGCGACTCGGCAACGGGCCGTCCATCCTTCGATCCAAAGGAGCGGGCTATGGTCGAACTTTCGGTGGTGGTACCTGTCTTTAACGAGGAAGAGAACGTGGCCAGGTTGTACGAAGCGGTCTCGGAAGCGGTCCGGGGAAAAGTAAGCGACTACGAGATCGTTCTGATCGACGACGGCAGCACGGACGGCAGCGCGCCGCGGATGGACGCGATCGCGGCGGCGGACGCGAGAGTGAAGGCGTATCACTTCGAGCGGAATTGCGGCCAGACCTCGGCCATCTGGGCCGGGCTGCGCAAGGCGGACGGACGCTACGTCGCCCTGATCGACGCGGATCTGCAGACGGATCCGGCGGATATTTTCACGCTGATGCCTTATATGCGGGAATACGATCTGGCCAACGGGATGCGGACGGAAAGGCGGGATACTTGGCTGAAGCGGGTGTCGTCCCGGATCGCCAACGGGTTCCGCAACTGGGTGACGCAAGACCGGATCCGCGATACGGGCTGCCCGATGAAGCTGATGAAGAAGGAAGTGGCGAACAGCTTCTATTTATATGAAGGGTTCCACCGCTTCCTTCCCACTTTGGCCCGAATGAACGGGTTCCGGGTGATCGAGGTCCCGGTGCGGCACCGGCCAAGGGAATACGGTTCCTCCAAATACGGGATGTTCAATCGCCTGTTCGTCAGCCTGATGGACGCGTTCGTCATCGGCTGGCTGAGACGGCGGGTCATCCGGTACCGGATCCGGGGCGAGTAGCATGTGGGCGCAACTGACCGGCCATCTCACCGTGCGGGAGCTGCTCTGGATCGTCTTCGGAATGATCGGCCAGGTGATGTTCACCGGCCGGTTCGTCATTCAATGGATCGCCAGCGAACGAGCCAAAAAAAGCGTCGTCACCCGCTCGTTCTGGCTGTTCAGCATTCTCGGCAGCAGCATGCTGTCGGTCTATGCGATTTACCGTCGCGACCCGGTCTTTATTATCGGGCAGACGCCGGGCATCTTCATCTATTTCCGCAACCTGGTCATCATGCGCAACGAAGAGAAGCGCCGAGCCGAACCGGCTGCGGAGACGTCGGCTCCGCCCGCCGCCGGGGCTGTTCCGCTGCCCAAGGAAGAGGCGTAATCCGCCGCCCGGCATCATATCCATGGAAGGAAAGGAACCTTCCACGGATCGGAGGTGGCGCTACATGGCGATACGCCCGCCCGCGCTGCGCCAAGGCGACACCATCGGCATCGTCACGCTCGGCAGTCCGCTGGACGCGAACGTCATCGACGAGCGCATCGCTTATTTGAAGGGGATGGGCTTCCGGGTCAAGATCGGCCGGCACGTGTACGATGAGAACGGATACTTGTCCGGCACGGACCGGGAACGGGCGGAGGATCTGATGGGCATGTTCGCCGACCCGGCGGTGAAGCTCGTTCTCCCCTCGCGCGGCGGAGTCGGAGTCGAAGGCATTCTTCCTTATCTGGATTACGCGTTCATTCGCCGCTTCCCGAAGCTGATCAGCGGCTACAGCGATATCACCGTGCTGCTCAACGCCTTATACCGCCGTTCCGGCTTGATTACGCTGCACAGCCTGCTTCTCATCGACTTCAAGGCGGAGACGCCGAATTACAATTTCGAGCAGTTTTTCTCGGCGGCGTCTTCGCTCGCGGCTCCTCGCCCGATCGCGAACCCGCCGGAGGTGCCGGCCATGGTCGGCAAAGTGCCCGGCAGCGCCTGCGGGCCGATCGTCGGCGGCAACCTGACGTCGCTCGTCGGTTCGCTCGGCACGCCCTACGAGGTGAACACCGACGGCAAGATCCTGCTGCTGGAAGAGACCCATGAGCCGGTCAACACCGTTTACCGCTACGTCGAGCAGCTAAAGCTGGCGGGCAAGTTCCAAAGCTGCAAGGGCATCGTCATGGGCGAATGCACGAACTGCGTGGACGCCTACGGCAAGACGTACGAGAATTTGATCGACGAGACGATCGTTCCGCTCGGCAAACCGCTGCTGACCGGTCTGGCATCCGCACACGGCAAGTACAAAGCGGCGGTTCCGATCGGCGCCTGCGTCCATCTGGACGCGGACCGGGGCCGGCTGACGCTGATGGAGCCCGCGGTGCAGGGCTGACAGCCGGGCTAAGGGCAATCGGCAGGCGAAACGGTATAGCGGTAGCCCAAGCGCAGAAAGGCCGAGCCGGCTTGGCGCGCATGCGATGCAAAACATGGCATGCGGAGACGTCTGCGGCAGAACGCCGCGACCATGCGATCCGAAACATCGTATCGCATGGTCGGGTTTCGGCTTTTGCCGCATGAGGTACACGAATCCCATTTGAGGCGGCTGCAGCCCGATGAGTCACCCTCAATTGACGAAATCCAAAGCTGCCAAAGGCTGCAGCCGTAAACTTGGGCAAGCGCGGGGCGGCAAGATGACACATTCTTATCTACGCACGAACGGCGCCGGTCCGCCGCCTACTCGTTCAAATACGTGCGGACTCGGTTGGCCACGGCTTTCGCCACCGCGTCCGACGACTTGCCGCCTGAGAAGTAGGAAGCGGTCTCTTCCTTGATCATGCCGATCACTTTGTCGTCCTTGCGCTCGTATTTGCCGACGGAAGGAAGCAAGGCGAGCGCTGTATTCATCTGATCATCGGTAATGGAAAGCGATTGCGCCGGCCCATTGGCTGGCTGAAACATCATTTTGTCACCGCCGCTTTGCAACTCCTTGGAGAAATCATCCATCCTCGTCTTGGCTGCCACTTGATTGACTGGGAACGCCATCATCGATGCAGAGGATTGGATCTCTTCCGAGAGCAGGAATTTGATGAATTCCCAAGCGGCCGGCTTGACCTTGGAGCGGTCGTTGAGCGCGAACGCCAGATCGGAATCGAAAGGAAGCCCTTCATCCTGGCCTGAGCCGGGCGGACTCAGCACTTCGCCGTCGCCCCCTCCGACGACCTTTGGCAGTATGGCCAAATCTTGAATCATCTGCATGGTCATCGGCGAGAACACCTGACTTGTATTGCCGAGGTTGCTTGATGCGGCGCCGCTGTCATACAGTTGCTTCACTTGCTCCAGGTATCCCTTGAATGCCGCTTCGTCAAACGACGAGATGCTGCCCTGCTTGGTAACGAGCCGATCGTACACTGTCGTCGTCAAATAGACGAGCACATCTTCCGGCTTAAAGCCTCCCAACGCCTGCGGCGTCGTTCCGTCCGCGTTAGGCGTGGACGCGATCTTCTGGCATAGGGCGATGAACTGCTCCCACGTCCATGTCTTGTCGTCGACACCGCCCGCCTGATCGATTGCCGGCTTGTTCCCGATCAAGACGTTGAGCGTGTAATCGATCGGAATCGCGTACCAGCCTTTGTCGGCGTCGGTAATACCCTGCAGAACATGAACGTAATAATCGCCCATGTTGAAGTCGGTATCTTGGCTGACGATCGGGCTCCAGTCCGCGAACATGCCTGTGGCCAAGTATTTGTCCACGGGCAAGTAGCTGATGGAGATCAGGTCCGCGGCGTTGCCGGACAAGAGCGCCGTGCCGACGGAGTTGACATATTTGTCTCGGTCCGCCGCCGGAGGTCCTTCTTCGCCGGCTCTCATCTTACTCGTCCCTTTGCCGTCGCTCGTGTCCATCGGCACCGATTCCCGGATTTGTACGTCGATGTCCGGATGTGCCTTCTCGAACCGATCGACGGCATCCTTCAGGAAGCGGTCTTCGGTGAGCGTAGACACGGCGAGCGTCTGCTTGCCGTTCACATCGGATGAAGCCGACGCGGCGGCGGAAGCTGTGCCATCCGTTGCGGCGTCGGGATCGTTGACGCCGGAGCAGGCTGTAAACACGGAGACGATCAGCGCCATCGATGAGGCGCCGGCCGCCCATTTGATTAATTTCTTTCTCATATTCGTTCGTTCCTCCTTCAGGTGAAATGCAAGATTATTCTAATCGAACGCGATCGCCGTCGCTGAGCGGCTCGCTTGCGTCGGTGACGACGCGTTCGTCGGGACCGAGGCCGTTCAAGATAAGGACCGTATCGTCGGTCTGCTCCCCGGTCGTCACGTAGGCTTTCTCCGCGAAGTAGGACGAGCCGAGCGGACCTTCCTTGTCGGTGACGGCGAAAACGTACGTGCCGTTATCATCGGACTTCAGCGCGTCCGTCGATATTTTGAGACCGGGGCTTTGGCTCTGCCGCGGTATGTAGGCGGTCGCTTTCAGGCCCGGCGACAGGTCGGTTCCACTGATGTCGACCGTCACCCGCTTGGCGTCCGAATCGGCGCCGTCCCCGCCCTCCTCGATGGTGGAGATCGTCCCTTGCAGTTGGCGGACATCCGGGCCTGAGAGCGCCTTTTTGCCGCGCACGCCCGCCGCGGTCTGCGTCTGCGGGGCGTCCGCGCCGTCGACCTGCACGGTGACTTTGTCCCCGATGCTCAGGGCGTCTCCGGCATCGCCGGAAGCGGAGATGACGAACTGATAGCCGGAAGCGTCGCTGGCGATCGTGCCTACCGGCTGGCCGGGCGATACGTTCGCGCCCGCCTCGACGTTCAGCGACTCCACGACGCCGTCCGTCGGCGCGCGCAGCACCTGACCGTCGCTAATTTGCCGCTCCAACTCTTCGACTTTGCGCTGCTCCATGTCCAGGCTCAGCTGCTGCGACTCCATATCCCGCTTCTGCCGCTCGATGGCGTCTTGGTCGTCGCCCCTCATCAGCAGCTTCAAGGCGTCTTGCAACTGCTCCAATCGGATTTGCTCCTGCTTGCGGCGCGCCTGCTCGTCTTCGAGCGATCGCTGCGTCGTTGTCGTGTCAAACGTCACTATGGAATCGCCTTTCTTGACGCGGTCGCCCTTCCTGGCCTTCACTTCGCTGACGGTCCAGCTGCCGAGCGGAATCAGCTGCGCCGTATAAGCGGGCTGCAGGTAGCCTTCCGCATCGACGCTCAGGTCGAGGCTGCCCGTGTCCGGCGTCTCGACAGCCACCTTCGGCAGCGTCAGGCTCTGAATGGTGTTGGACAGAAATGTCAGCACAAGCAAACTGCCGAAAAACACGCCGATGGCCCAGCGCAGCGCGATTTTTCTCCGATGCATCGCTTCCTCCTCTCCTCCCGCCGGATCATCCTTTGACCCCGGATCGCTGAATGCCTTCCACGAATTGATCTTCGCCATACAGGAACAGCAGCACCATCGGTGTCATGTACAGCACCGAAGCGGCGAATGCGACGCCCTGGTCTCCTTCGGCGATCTGCGCCAAATAGATGGACAGCGGCTGACGGAACGGCTCCGCGATAAACAGCAGCGGCTGCTCGACCATGTTCCAGTTGTCCGTGAACGCCAGCAGCATGAGCGCGGTCATGCCCGGTTTGACGAGCGGCAGCACGATGTGGACGAAGGAGCGGAAGTGTCCGGCTCCGTCGATCCGCGCCGCCTCCAGATACACGTCGAGAATGCCGGCCGTGAACTGGCGCATCAGGAAGACGCCGAACGCGGCGAACACGCCGGGCCAGATGATGGCGCCGTAGGAGGGCAGCATGCCGAGCTTCTGCGCGACCAGGTAGTTCGGGACGAGCGTCACCTGGAATGGCATGAGCATCGTCAGCAGATACAGGAAGAAGAGCTTGTCTCTTCCCGGCCACGCCAGCTTGGCGAAGGCATACGCGGCCAGTGTGCCGACGACCGTCTGCCCCAGCACGATCGGTGCCGTCAGCTTGACGGAATTCCAGAACAAGGTCAGAAACTTGGCGTGGTTGAAAAGCACGTCGCCGAACGCTTCCAGCGTCGCGCGCTCGGGAATCCAACGAATCGACACATGCTTCGTCGGCATCGCCGAGGCGTCCTTATCGGCGCTCGTATCCCCGCTGTCCGCGAGCGCGCCGTAGTGATGCGATATTTCCCGCTCCGACATGAAGGCGTTCGTCACGGTCAGGGCGATCGGGAACAGGGTGGCGGCGCACAGCGCAATCAATATCGCCAGTTTGGCGCACGCACCGGTGCGGCGCAGAGAGGCGGTCCAGGCCATCATCCTTCCGCCCCCTCACGGACGTGCCGCTCCGCTCGGAACAGCAAATAGACGGCGGCTCCGATGACGATCGCGAGCTGCAAGGCGGCGGAAGTCAGCTTGGAGTAGTCCAGATTTTGAAAGCTGTTGTTCATGAAGTGCTGCAGCGTGTAGATCGCGTCGTTCGGATAGGCGCCGGCGACTAGATACGTCTCCCGGAACACCTTGAACGAGCCGACGATCGACATGACGACCGCGAAGAAGGAGACGGGCGCCAGGCCCGGCCAGGTGATCGACCAAAACCGCCGCCAAGGTCCGGCGCCGTCGATGGCCGCGGCTTCGCGCTGATCCACCGGAATATTGGCAAGTCCGGCGAGGAAGAGCACGAGGTTGTAGCCGACGTTTTTCCAGATATAGACGGCCACCATGACGGTGAACGACCAGCGAGTGTTCATCCAGTCCGTCGGCCGCAGCCCCCATTCGGCAAGCGCGCCGTTGATCGCTCCGTTCCAGTGGAACAGCGCCTGCCAGACGAGCGCGATCGAAGCGACCGGCACGACGAGCGGCAGCAGGAACACCGTACGGAACGTTCGCCGCAGCGGCAGGGCACCGCTCAGCAGCAAGGCGAGCGCGAGCGAGACGGCGAACAGAATCGGAACGCTGACGCCGGCGAAGGCGAGCGAGTTGCCGAACGCCTTGCGAAATGACGCGCTCTCCCACAGCAGCCGGTAGTTGTCGAATCCGACGAAGCGGCTCCGCACAGGCGTGTCGACGAACGAATAGTAGACGACCGCGCCGAACGGCACGAGATAGAACAGCAGGAAGCCGGCCAGACTGGGCCCGAGGAAGGCGAGTATGGAGGCGGCGTTCCGAAGCGAATGCGGACGAAGCTTGAGCAAGCGGTTGCCTCCTTTCCAAATAGGGAGCCCAAACGGTCGCCATCGCTGAGCGGCTCTCTTGCGTCGAAAGTGAATCCATAACTCAGCCGGCATTTATTATGTTTAAATTACTAAGTTTGACTGAATATATGGGCGTTCATAATCAAATGTCATCCTGGATTCCCGAACCGCCTATCCTCGTTACGCAACTCCGGGAATCAAGGAGATATCGCCAGATCGATCCCTCCACGCCTGAGTCCAAGTGAAGCAAAAATGGTTCCTAATGCCATGAATATAACCCCTGTCATACTAAACATTTGGCGGTCCATATCTTGTGAAAAAATGAGTTGCGGTGCATGGGATATGATCATAATAATAAAAACGATTGCTAGAACCAACGAAATGATCATACTTAATGAAATTATGATTTTAGGGATGAACACCCATTTCAGTTCCGACAATATGAATTCGGTTCTTGCAATCATTTGCGATACGGCAACGGTGCCGACTGCAATAAAGAGGAGAGCAAAAAGCATAAGAAATTCATTTAATAGGGAGGGTTGAGGAGTCCGCATTCCCCAAACTGCCGTTACCGCAAATAAAATCAAACACACGATCGCAATCCCGAAGCGTTTTAAAATATCACTTTGCTTACCGGTGACGCCTCGCCTTACCGACATATAAATCAAAAGCAATCCACCCGCCAAAAAAGACACGCTCGCCATACACCCCAAAATGACGATTGCATCAAACACGAATCCAATCGCCGGAAAAGTTGAGGCTTCTTGCTGGAAGATCGGCATCGGATCGGCGATTCTTTGAAGCAAGCATCCACCCGCCCCAAATAACAAGAACGCCCAAAAAATCATCAGGATCCCCGATCGTACGAGGTTCGCCGTCTCGCTTTTCCCACCTTCGACACGGCGGTAATTCAAATGCGCATCTACCGCGCCAATCAACAGATCAAATACGGTAGCCGGTGTGATTTTGTGATCCTCAAGCATCGCCAACATTTCTTCTTCGTAGCGCTCACGCCAAATACGGGGATAAAGACGTAGTAACCAATGCATTATAATCCCTCCAGAGCAGACAAACGGTTTTTCGCTACGGAAACGACTTGTTCCAGCGTTGCGACTTGTTCGCGAAGAACCGCTGCGCCATCTGTTGTAATCCGATACGGCCGCCGTCTTTCCTCTGAAGGAAGGGGTTCAATCCAACCTTGCTTTTCCAGCCGCGATATAGCCCCATAAAGAGTGCCAGGTTCCAATTGCGTACCACTAAACTGCCGTATGTCTTCCATCATGGCGTATCCATGCTTTGGGCCGCTGGATAGGCTTGAAAGAATGAGATACGATGCATCCGAAAACCGTCCAAGCTCCTTTTTTTTCATTCAGCAAGACCTCCCATTTTGCTAAGTTAAAATTACTAATTTAAACTTAATAGTAGGGCGCATTCAACGTTTTGTCAATGAATATGTCAGTCTTAAGAGTCGGTGGAGCGTTGGACCTTGCGGTACTTACGCGGATGCTGGGAAATGTCCCGAAACCTAAATAATGCCCTCAGCCGTTCCTACTGGAGCGACCAAGGGCTGCTGAGTCTAACTTCTCGATATCTTGAAATTCGTTAACCTTTAGGAACCGCCGTATGCGGGCCCCCCCATGTACGGTGATGTGAGAGCTCGGGGGCTAGCCGCCCCCTCGTGCTCGATTCGCTGCGCCATTAAGGCACGTACTGCTGAACGACCTTGACGATCTTGCCGTCCTGAACGGTCAGATGGTACGGGAAGCCCATCATGATCTCCTTGTCGCTCGGCGTGAACAAGGAGACGAACTTCGCTTCGCTGACCCGTTCGTTCCAGTTGATGTCGGCCTCGCTCCATTTGCCCGTGGAATTGTAGTATTGCAGCTCCACCACGGCGTCGGGAGACAACTCGTACGTGTGCGGGTCGACGACGTCGTTGACGATATAGTAGCCGTCCGGCGCCTCGGTCATGTCCGGATCCTGTTCATGTTCGCGGAACGCCTGGTTGGCGGCTTCGCCCTCGTACCACTGAATCGGGTCGGCCGTTACGTAAGTATGGCCGTCCTTCGTCTCGATATCGGTTATATAAACGGTCTGCGTGTCCGGAGTCTGCTTCGTCGGCTGATAGCGGCTGTCGTCGGCCACGACCGCCTGCAGCGGGAGCAGGCAAACGGCGGCTAGCAGAATCCCTCCCCAAAGCTTCTTGCGCATCTCGTACAGCCCCTTTCGGATCGCTTGCTTCTTACATTAATAGACGTTCGGGCGGGCCTAATGGTTGCCGCATACGGAACTTTTTTTCAGATCCGGATGGAACCGAAGAGAACGGATGAACGGCGGCAGATGAGAAAAAGCGTTATAAAGTTTTAACCGTCTCCTCAGGTTTCTAATCAGCCAAAGGGACAATTTGCCCTTGCGGATTTTACTCGCGGCGCCGGGTCCTACACGATCGGCCGAAAGAACGAGTCTCAAGAACCAGATGGGACGGGGCGTCCTCAAACGCCCGTTCAAAATGAGAACTTCCTTAGCCGAGGTTAAGAAACTCTCAGTGTGAAAGCCGCGGGGCGCAGGTATAGTGATTACGTTGTGCTAAAGACGTTGGACAGGAGTGATCGGTTTTGTGCGGAATTATCGGTTATGTCGGCGGCAAGCCGTCCGAGCGTATTCTGGTTGAAGGATTGAAAAAGCTCGAATATCGCGGTTACGATTCCGCCGGCATCGCGCTGTGCACGGAGCAGGGAATGAAAGTGGTCAAGGCCAAGGGAAGGATCGCCGAACTGGAACGCCTTCTCGGGCGGCAGACGCTCCCGCCCGGAACGATCGGCATCGGCCATACCCGGTGGGCTACTCACGGGAAGCCGTCCGACGCGAACTCACACCCTCATACGGATACGTTGATGAAAATATCGGTCGTACACAACGGCATCGTCGAGAACGAGACGGAGCTGCGCAAGGAACTGGAAGAGCAAGGGGCGGTTTTTCGGTCCGAGACGGACACGGAAGTGATCTCCCACTTGATCGCTTTCCATTACGCGGGAGACATCGTGCAGGCCGTGCAGGCGGCGACCCGGCGGATGCGCGGCGCCTACGCGCTGGCCGTCCTGTCCGAGCTGGAGCCGGACAAGCTGGTCGCGGTGCGGCTGCACAGCCCGCTCATTATCGGCATCGGCGACGGAGAGCACTTCGTCGGCTCGGACATTCCGGCCATCCTGGAGCATACGCGGGACGTGTACATTCTGGATGACGGGGAGATGGCCGTGCTGACCCGCGAGGAAGCGCGGCTCATGACGATCGAGGGCAATCCGATCGCCAAGCAGCGGTTCCGCGTCAATTGGGATCTGGCGACGGCGGAGAAAGCCGGCTACGACCATTTCATGTTGAAGGAAATATACGAGCAGCCGAAGGCGTACCGCGATACGTTGGAAGGGCGCCTGTTCCCGCGATATCCGTGGACGTATTTGCCCGAGCTGTCGCTGACGCCGGAGCGGCTGAAGCAGTTCCGGAACGTTCACCTCGTCGCCTGCGGAACGGCCTATCATGCGGGTCTCGTCGGCAAAATGGCGATCGAGCGCTGGGCGCGGCTGCCGGCGGAAGCGGACGTGGCGTCGGAATATCGCTACCGGTCGCCGCTCGCGTCGCCGGAGACGCTCGTCATCGTCGTCAGCCAGTCCGGCGAGACGGCGGACACGCTGGCCGCGCTTCGCGAGGCGAAGCGGCGCGGCGCCCATACGCTCGCCGTCACCAACGTCGTCGGCAGCACGGCGGCCCGGGAGGCGGACGACGTGCTGTTCACGCGGGCCGGCCCGGAAATTTCCGTCGCTTCGACGAAGGCGTACACAACGCAGCTTCTTGTGCTGTATGTGCTCGCGCTTCATCTGGCGCGCGTTCGCGGAACGCTGCCGGACGCGGAGATCGAACCGGTCGTCCGGGCGCTCGGAGAGCTTCCGGAACAGGCCGAGAGCGTACTGCAGCAGGCCGGGGAGATCCGGGGGTACGCGCAGGAGATCGCCTCGCGCGAGCACCTGTTCTTCCTGGGTCGCGGATTGGACTTCGCGGTCGCGCTGGAAGGCTCCCTCAAGCTGAAGGAGATTTCCTATATCCATTCGGAAGCGTACGCCGCCGGGGAGCTGAAGCACGGGACGCTGGCGCTGATCGAGGAGGGCACGCCGATCGTGGCGCTGGCGACGCAGCCGGAGCTGATGAGCAAGACGGCGAGCAACGTTCGCGAGGCGATGGCCCGCGGCGCCGACGTGCTCGGCATCGTCGGCGCGGGCTCGCCCTCCCTGTCCGAACGGCAGCTGACGCTTCCCGATACCCATCCCGCGCTCATGCCGGCGATCGCGGTCGTTCCGCTGCAGCTGTTCGCCTATTACGCGGCGGTCGCCCGGGGCTACGACGTGGACAAGCCCCGCAATCTGGCCAAGAGCGTCACGGTCGAGTAGGGGGTTCCGGCGATGAACGGAACCCGAAGAAGGCCGTGGTGGAGAAAGCGCCCCGCCTTGATCACAGGCGTCGTCGTGCTGGCCGCCTTGCTCGCCGGAGCCGGCTTCTACGCCCGCGAGCGCGCCGTCTTCGCCGTTCCGTCGGTGGAAAGCCAGAAGCTGGCGGACGGCACGCAGCTGAAGTTCAAGACGGCGGGCGAGAACGTCGAGGTTTACCGGGACGGAAGCTGGCAGCCGTTCTTCGCCCAGGGCGTCAACCTGGGCGCGACGCTTCCGGGTTATTTCCCGGGAGAACTGCCGATCGCGAAGAGCGATTATTTGCGCTGGTTCGGGGAGATCAAAGCGATGGGCGCCAACGTCATCCGGATCTACACCCGGCACGAACCGGTCTTCTATGAAAGCTTGGTCGAATACAACCGGAAGCACGCGGACGATCCGCTTTATTTTATCCAAGGCATCTGGTCTCCGGAGGAGGAGCTGATCTCCAAGCAGGACGCCTACGATTCGGACATCGAATCGGCGTTCCGTCAGGAGATCGAGAACGACGTCAAGGCAGTCTACGGGGACGTGACGCTCCCCGAAGCGCAAGGTCAAGCGTCAGGGACGTACAAAGCGAATGCGGGGCCGTACCTGCTCGGATGGAGCGTCGGCACCGAATGGGACCCGGAGATGGTGGCGAACACGAACAAGAAGCATCCCGACAATGCAAGCTATGTCGGTCCGTTCTTCGCGACGACCGCCAAGGCGACGCCGTTCGAGGCCTGGCTGGCCGAGATGGTCGACTACGCGGCCAAAACGGAGGCGATTTACGGCTGGCGCCACCCGATGAGCTTTACCGACTGGGTGACGACCGACGTCCTGTCGCATCCGAACGAGCCGCTGTTCACCGAGGACATGGTCAGCGTGGACGCCACGCATGTGAAGCCGGTCCAGTGGAGCGCGGGCTATTTCGCCACGTATCACGTGTACCCTTACTACCCGGACTTTTTTCGCTATGACGACAAGACCGGGAAGACGGACACGTACGCCGCATATCTGCAAAAATTGAAGGCCTACCATAAAGGAATGCCGATCATGGTGACGGAATACGGCGTTCCTTCGTCGGCCGGCATCTCGCACGCCGCGCCGCTCGGACGGTCGCAGGGCGGCCAGAACGAGACGGAGCAGGGCAAGGTCGACGCCGAGCTGACCGGACTCATTCACGATTCGGGTTACGCGGGCGCGATCCTGTTCATGTGGCAGGACGAATGGTTCAAGAAGACGTGGAATACGATGCCGATGGAACTGCCCGAGGATCGGAGAGCTTATTGGCTCAACGTGCTGACCAACGAGAAGCAGTTCGGCGTGCTCGGCATGTACTCCGGACTGACGGGCAAGCTCATTCTCGACGGCGAAGACGGGGACTGGGACAAGCTGAAGCCGGCGGACAAGACCGAGCTGAAGGCGGACGTTCCCGGCATCGTCAAGCTCGAAGCGGCCCACGATGAAGCTTATGTCTATCTGGGGATTCATCTGGACCACCCGTTCGACCCGGCGAAGGAGAAAGTCGAGATCGGAGCGGACACGCTGCCGGGCGGCAACCGCCACGGATCCGAACTGCCGGACAAGACGCTCGACGAGGGTTTGGAGACGCTGGTCACGATCGGCTCGGATCGGGAGACCGGGGTGAAGATCGCCGCCAGGTACGATATGGAGAAAAGGTTGTACGGCTACGTCTACGGCATGATCGACATGTCCAAGCAGGAGCTTAAGGACGACTCCGGGCTGTTCAACGACTGGAAGCTGCCGGTCAGCCTGAAGATGGAGCCCCCGGATACGAAGTACGCCCATCCGTTCGAGGATTCGAACGCGGGCAAGCTGCGGCGGGGAACGGACAATCCGGCCAGCGCCGCTTACGATTCGCTCGCCATGTGGCAGTACAAGGGCGGCTTCATCGAGCTGCGCATCCCGTGGATGCTGCTCGGCATGGCCGATCCGAGCTCGCTGCAGGCGGTCAGCTACGACATGCCGCAGAAGGAATTCAAGACGACGAAGATCGACGGCATCCGCTTCGTCCCCTGGATCGTCGACAAGGAGACGAACGAGGTGAAGGGTCTGGAGGCCGAGACGGCCGAAGGGACCTATCCCGCGACGAAGCTGCCGAAGTATACATGGAAAGGCTGGGACACGGTCACTTATATGGAACGGCTTAAACCCAGTTACGACGAGATGCGCGACGAATTCGAGAAAATCGGCGGGAAGCCGAAGACGGGGGGTTAGCGGGAGATGCATTCGAACTTGCAGATCGCTTACGGATTCATCGGAGTGCTGGCCGGCATCATCTTGCTCGGCTTGATCGTCCTGTACTCGCTGAAGCTGCGGGACGTTCGCCGCCGCCGCGCGGAGGAACGCTGCTCCGCGAAGCACGGCGACTGGCTCGACTACGTGTTCGCCCATCTGGACGGGGAGGATCCGCTGTACCCGCCGCCCGAACCGCTTCAGGGAGCAGAGAACCGGCTGGTGCTGGATCGTCTGATCGCTTGGATCGAGCAGTTCCGCGGCGAACCGCGGGAGAAGCTGATCGCGCTGTGCGAGCGGATGGGATTCGCGGAGCGGGAGCTGAAGCGGCTGGACAGCCCGCTTCAATGGGTGAAGCTGGACGCGGCCTACCGTCTGGGCTGCTTGCGGGCGCACGAGGCGGTGCCGAGGATGCTGGAGCTGCTCGGCCGGATGCGGAGCGGGCCGCTCGTGTTCATCGTGGCGCGGGCGATCGCCAAGTGCGCCCGCGATTCCGGGGAGCTGCGCGAAATGGCGCATCTGCTGCTCGCGCATAAGAAGGAGGCGGAGCCGCTCATCGCCGACATTCTGCTCGAATCGCCGCTCGATTACACGGCGATGCTGCAGACGTTTCTGCGCAGCGGCGACCCGGAGCGGATTCGGCTCGCGCTCGCCGCGATGCGGAAGGTCGGACCGGCCGGCTCCGGCGACCGGCTGTTCGAGCTGACGCGCTCGGAGCATGCGGCCATTCGCCGGCAAGCGGCGAAGCTGCTGCTGCGGGACTGCGCTTCCCTGGCGGAAGCGCGAATCCGCAGGCTGCTCGGCCATGCGGACCCGGAGATCCGGGCCGAAGCGGTGCAGGCGGCCGGCGGGCTGCGGCGGCGGGAATATGCGGGGCTGCTTCGCGCTTCGATGAACGACCCCGACTGGCAGGTCCGCATGAACAGCGCCTTCGCCCTGGCGAAGCTGGGCGAGGAGGGGCTCGCCGTCCTGCGCGATGCGGCCGACCGGGGCGCGGAGGCGCAGGCGGAAGCCGCGCGCGCCGCGCTGAGGGAGAGCGGCCGCCGGCGCGAGGCCGGATCGCTGCGCAGAGGCGCCGACTGGGTGCCGGTGCGAAGCGTATAGCCGGAAGCCTGGCCGGGAGCCGGCGGCATCGGGGCGATCGCCTCGGGCAAGCCGCGGGCTCGCTCGGCCGGGCCTTCGGGCCGAACGAAGGAACGGAGGATTTTTGCCATGAGAGAGTTGCTGCTCGTCTACGGAACCGTCGCCATGTACGCCGTCATGACGGTGACCTTGATTTATTTTACGATTCTGTTTTTCTCGTACAAAGGAATCTACGCCATGATCAAGGGAGCGTCCTACTCCCGATTCCGCTCGCTGTCGGGCTCGGAGTCGGCGCCCCCGGTGTCGATGATCGTCCCGGCCTACAACGAGGCGCTCACGATCATCGACAACGTCAAATCGCTGCTGACGCTGAACTATCATACTTACGAGGTTATCGTCGTGAACGACGGCTCGAAGGACGATACGATCCAGGTGCTGATCGAAGCCTTCGGGCTCGTCCCTAAGGAAGACGAGACGATCCGATACGCGATCGACTGCACGCAAGTTCGCCATGTCTATCACAATCCGGCGTATCCGAACCTGTACGTCGTGGACAAGCCGAACGGCGGCAAAGCCGATTCGCTGAACGCGGGCATCAACCTGTCCCATTACCCGCTCATCTGCTCGATCGACGCCGACTCCTTGCTGGAGAAGGACGCGCTCATCCGCATGGCCCGGGTGTACATGGAGAACCCGGCCGAGACGGTCGCCATCGGCGGCAACGTCCGGATCGCCAACGGCTGTACGATCCGCGACGGCGTCGTCGCCGAGGTTCGCCTGCCCAAAAAGCTGTGGCCGATGATGCAGACGCTCGAATACATGAAGGCGTTCCTGGGCGGCCGGATCGGCTGGAGCCATATCAACGGCCTGATCATCGTCTCGGGCGCGTTCGGGATGTTCCGCAAGGACGCCGTCGTCGATGTCGGCGGTTACCGGGACGGTTATCCGGGCGAAGACATGAACATCATCATCAAGCTTCACCGCCAGATGCTGGATCTCAAAAAACCGTATCGCGTCGCCTATTGCCCGGATGCGGTCTGCTGGACCCAAGCGCCCGACACCTACCGGATTCTGAGCAGTCAGCGCAAGCGCTGGGGACGCGGCAATCTCAAGAACATGCTGGAGAACCGCGACCTGCTGTTCCGGCCGAAATACAAAGTATTCGGACTGCTGACGGTGCCTTATAACATTCTGTTCGAGACGCTCAATCCGTATTTCAAGCTGACCGGCCTGCTGGCGCTGATCGGCTACGTCGCCTTGGACATGACGCAGTGGCCGGTGTTACTCACCTTCGCCGGAATCAACTTCCTGAGCGGCTACTTGCTGGCGATCGGCTCGCTGGTGCTGGAGCAGCTGGCGTTTCGCCGCTATCCCCGGATGAAGGACCTGGTCAAGATGACCGTTTTCTCGGCGCTCATGTTCCTCGGCTATTACCAGCTCGGCGTACTGTGGCGTTTCCAGGGCCATATCGAGTTCCTGCGCAAAAACAATTCGTGGGGCGTCATGACGCGGCAGAGCTGGAACCAGGAGTCGTCCGCCGCCGTGAATCAAACGCAATAAGAAGGGGGTACCGTCCATGGGCATCGATACGAGACCGGAACCGACCCGCTGGCACGAGCGGATGTATCAGGCCGTGCTGGAGCGTTATTGGAAGCAGGGAGAGGGGAGCGGTTCCGAGGAGCTCCGGGAGCCGGCCTCCGGCGAAGCGGCGACGGAGCCGTTCGGCCTGCTGCTCGTCCGCTTCAACCCGACGGATGACGAGACGATGCGGCGCGTCGTGACCCGGATCCGGGACGAGCTCGAACTGGAACCGGAGCCGGCCGGCGCGCTCTCGGCGATCTACGATCCGGCCGGCCGGCAAGCCGCGCTGCTGCTGTTCGGCTTCACCCGGAGCCGGACGCACTATGCGGCGCTGATGGCCAAGCGGATGCTGCTCGAGCTGGCCCCCGGGCCGTTCGCGCTGCTGGCGGCCGAGGCCGGGGCTCAGCCGGAGCGGGACCCGCTTTTTTTCGAGAGGCTGGCGGACCGGTTCGCCGCGCAGCCGGAGCAATCCGGGCTGACGGTATGGAATGAGCCCGATCCGGCGGACGAATCGACCGGACAATCGCTGCTGCTGGTCGACGGGGACGAGGACATGCGCCGATTTTTGCGGCAGCGGTTCAGCCGGAAAGGGTACCGCGTGCTGGACGCGGGAGACGGGCCGGAAGGGCTTCGCCTGTTCCGCGAGATGAAGCCGGACGTGGTCGTGACCGACCTGAACGTGGCCGGGATCGACGGCTACCATCTGCTTACGCTGCTTCAGGAAGAGGACCCGGAAGCGCGGAGCAAGATCGTCGTGTTCACCGATATCCGGACCGAAGACGCCGTTCGCCGCTGTCTCGGATTGGGCGCGGACGACTACTTGACCCGGCCCTTTTCTCCCGTCGAATTGGAAGAACGCATCGAGAAACTGCTGGCTTGATTTTCGGCCAACACCCGCTTAAAGGAGGAAGATGGATGAACATTTATTCCGCGCGCTTGCACCGGATGATCGAGAATAAAGAAGCGAAGCTCGGGGTCGTGGGCCTCGGCTACGTCGGTTTGCCGCTGGCGGTGGAGATGGTGCGCCAAGGCTTCGAGGTGCGGGGGATCGACCTCGATGAGCGGAAAGTGGAACGGCTTCAGCAAGGACGTTCGTACGTGAAGGACGTCTCCGACGAGAGGCTGTCGGCGGCGCTGGCCAGCGGCCGGTTCGTGCCGACCTCCGACTACGACGCGCTGTCCGAGGTGGACGCCGTCTCCATCTGCGTGCCGACGCCGCTCAGCGCCAACCAGGATCCGGACACCTCCTACATCGTCAGCGTCGTCTCCGAGATCAAGCAGCGCTTCAAGAAAGGGCTGCTGATCGTGCTCGAGAGCACCACGTACCCGGGCACGACCGAAGAGCTGATCCAGCGCGAGCTGGAGCGGATGGGGCTGACGGCGGGACGGGACTTTTTCCTCTGCTTCTCCCCCGAGCGGGTCGATCCGTCGAACGAGAAGTATGCCACCTATAACACTCCCAAGGTGCTCGGAGGGACGACGCCGGAATGCCTGCGGCTCGGCTCTCTTCTGTACGGCAACATCGTCGAAAAGGTCGTGCCCGTCTCGTCCCCCAAAGTGGCGGAAATGTCCAAGCTGCTGGAGAACACGTTCCGCAGCGTCAACATCGCTTTCATTAACGAGATGGCGATGATGTGCGAGCGGATGGGCATCGACATCTGGGAAGTCATTCAGGCGGCAAGCACGAAGCCGTTCGGCTTCATGCCGTTCTACCCGGGACCGGGCATCGGCGGCCACTGCATTCCGCTAGATCCGATGTATCTGTCCTGGAAGGCCAAAGGGTACCGGTTCTACAGCAGCTTTATCGAGCTGGCTCAGTCGGTTAACACGAACATGCCGTATTACGTGTTCAACAAGACGGCGAACATCCTGAACGAGGATTCGAAGTCGCTGCGCAATTCGCGCATCCTGATGCTCGGCATGGCTTACAAGCCGAACGTGGACGACCTGAGGGAGTCCCCCGGCCTCAAGGTGTACGAGCTGTTCCGCGAAGGAGGCGCGATCGTGGACTATTACGACCCGCATGCGGCAACGTTCCGCGATACCGACGGGGAGACGGTTCGCTCGGTTCCCTACAACCTCGAACAGTTCCGCGCTTACGACATCATGGTGCTGATCACCGATCACGACGCCTTCGCCTACGGCGATCTGGCCGCCTTGGGCGTCCCGATCGTGGACACGCGCAACGCGATGCGGTCGATCGGCCTGCCGCACATTCACAAGCTGGGCGCGCCGGTCGAACGGACCCCCGAGGCGGCTTCGGTTCAGACTTCGGCGGGCTGACGCTCGCGTTCCGAGCCTGTCGTCCGGCTGAGCCGGCTATGGCCGCCGGCTTTGGCGGGGGAAACGGGAAAAACTCCCTTTATTCGCTACTGCTGAGACGAATTATGCTTACGAACGGGAAAACCTCCCTCTATTCTGGCGGTTTGGCCTCATTTCGGCCAATTCGGGCGCCATGAAAGGGAGGTTTTCCTTTTATTTTGGAAAATAAGCGTTGCGGGGTCAGAATAAAGGGGGATTTTCCCTTTAGGGTGTTCGATGTGAACGTGCGGGGGGCGCTCCTGCGGCGGGGGGAGACAGAATAAGTGCCGGAAAGCAACAACTCGAGCGTGAACGGGGCGTGGCGGGCATGCCCGGCGATACGGCAAAAAGGAGCTCGCATCCGATAAGCGAGCTCCTTTTTGCTTAGGGCTTGTCCCGCTCCAACGCCATCCAGGCGTCCAGGTCGTGGACGGCGATGCCGCCGAATGCGGAGGCTTTGCCATAGGCGCGCCGGATCTGGGACGATACCCGATTGAAGGGAGCAATCCCTTTGTTCTTGAAAGTCAGTTTGGCGTCCGTGTCCGCGGCTGCGTTCAGCCCGATATAGACGCGGCAGTCCGAGTCCGCCGCCGCATGCTCCATTTCTTGGCGGACGAGCGCGAGCACGCCGTTGTCCCCTTCCGCTTCGGTGCGGTAAGACATCAGCGCGACGGAATCGCTGTTCGCCATCATCCACGCGTCCAGCGTTTTCGCGGAATCGCCGTCCGACCCGGCGGGAATGCCGTCCAACCAGAACGGCAAGTCGACGCCAAGCGCGAGCGAGTGCGCCCATGCGAACTCCCGGGCCGTCGAGACGACGCTTTTCCAATTCCGGATCACGTCGCTTTGATCGCTGTCCCACTCGGGCAGCGAGTACGGCTCGACGTCCAGATGGACGCCCGTAAACCGGGCTTCGGCCGGCACCGAATCGTTATAGTCGGCCACTCGCTGAAGGAATGCCGTCAGCCCGGGGCTTTGCTCCTTCAGCGCCCATTCCCGTTCCCCGCCCAACGCGTGAACGTCGATGTTCTGCCCGCGCGCCGCTTCGATAAAGGAGCGGTACAGCGGAAGTTCCGCAGACTCTACGATAGACCCGGGGGCGTATAAATAAACGGCGACGACCTGGTGCTCTTTCAGAAAAGAGACCGCGGAATCAACCTTGGCCGAGTCGCCGCCAAGCAATCGGTTCAAGTCCCAAACCCAAGTCACGCTGTCCGGGCGCTCGTCCGAATGGCTTGTCCGGAAGGAGATCCAACCGGCCGCGATCACGGCGAGGATGATGATCGCTCCAAATACAAGAAACGTATAGCGATAAATTCTCATAATATCGATTTACCCGTTCCGGAGGCGGCGCAAACCGGCCAAATAAAGGAAGCTCCCGAAGCGGAGCGCTTGGGAACTTCCTTGTCCGGTCGCGAGGCTGCTGCATGCGCCTGCTCGCTTCGGTATGACCTTTAGCAGGCGCTCAGTGATTGTTGCCCGAGCCGTTGCTTTTTTTGTCGGACGATTTGGTCTGGGTGTTCTTGACCCCGTGTCCTTGCTGCTTCGCCATCCGCGGGTTCCTCCTTCCATCGCCGGATGGAGGTAGTTTGTCAAGCGCAGAAAACGTTATGCAAGAGGACGGCCGCCGGCGACGACCTGCCAGTTGTCGTTCACGGACGCACGGATCGTTCCCTTCGCCAGAATGTGGTTCGCCAGCAGCTCCGACACGTCGATCTGGATGTCCCGAACGAGCGGCTTGTCCTTGAACATCGGATACTCCCCGCCGCCGACCGCGCGGTAATTGTTCATGACGACGTCGTACGTTCCGTTCGGATCGAGCGGCATTCCGTTCCGTTCCAATCGGACGACTCGCTCTCCGACCGGACGCGCGATATCGAGCGTATAATCGACGCCTTCCCACATGTCGTAATTGTAATGCTGGGGCTTCGGATCGGAAAAAGCGGCGCTTACCCGAACCTCGCCGCCTTCGCCGAGTTCGAAGTAAGCGGCCGAGCGTTCCAGAGCGTCCTGAATGTCGCGGCCGGACACTCGCAGCACCTTGAGCGTGTTCGGATAAATATAGTTGGCCACGATCTCGCGCATCGTGATCCGGCTCCCGAAGCCGGGAGACAGATTGTCGAACAGCGCCGTGCAGCTGATGTCCGCCCCAGATGCCTCCATCTGCACCCGGTTCAAAAATTCGATATACGGATGTTCCCGCAGCCGGACATTCATCGGATCGTCGATCGTCATCTCGCCCTCTACAAAGCCGATCGGCTGGTCGAGCCATTGCTGCGTCTTTTCCTCGTTGTCCTTGACGATGTCGAGCACGGCGGGGTCGAGCGGCGCCGATTCGTCGGGGAGCAATAGATCCGATTCGGTATCCGCCACCTGCCAGCGGTCGCCCTGGCGATCCAGACGAACGAGCACTCTGCCCAGGTGCTTGCCCATCCCCCCGGCTTGGATCACCCGTACGCCGTTTATCGTCGCGCCTGCAATCTCCCGGTGCTGGTGCCCGGTCAACAGTACGTCGATGCCAGGCACTTCGCGGCACAGCTCATAACCTTGATTTTCCCCGGTCATCTGTTCCGTCGGCTCGCCCGTCTCCAAGCTGCGCTCGAAGCCGCCGTGATACGCGACGACGAGCAAGTCGACCCGTTCCCGATCGCGCAGAACCGGGACCCATCGTTTGGCCGCCTCCGCGGCATCCTGGAAGACAAGCCCTTTCAGGTTGCCGGGATGCTCCCAATTCGGAATGTAGTGCGTCGTCAGCCCCAGCACGCCGACTCGCAGTCCGCCCTCGAATTCCTTGACCAGATAGGGCGGTCCGAAAAAGGGCTCTCCCGTCTCCGCGTCGACGATGTTGGCGGACATCCACGGGAAGGCGGACTCTCGGACGGCAGCGCCCAGGAAATCGAGCCCGTAGTTGAATTCATGGTTGCCGAGCACGGCCGCATCGTAACCAAGCTCGTTCAGAATGCGAATCATCGGATTGGGCGCATCTCCGCCGAACCGCGCGAAATGATATGAGAACGGGGTACCCTGAATGAGATCGCCGTTGTCGATCAGCAGATGATTCCGGTGGAGCTCCTTCTGCCGCCGGATCAGCGGCGCCAGCCGAGCGAGGCCGGTCGGGCTGGGGCCATTGTTCGCATAATGAATCGGCAATACGTTGCCGTGTACGTCCGTCGTGTAAAGAAGCGCGACCGAGACCGAATCCCGGGATGGTTCCATAAGGCAGCATCCTTCCGCTTAATAGGTTCATTCTCGATCATACAATAAATAAACCTTCGCGGCACCCCGATCAGCTCTAAAACATTCGCCAAGGTCGAGGTACGGAGACATCGGGAGTTTGAGGAGGATTGATCCTCCAATTTTTTTTGGCTCAGCCCTGCTCCGGGCGCAGTGCCGCCTCAAGCAGCGCGGCTCCTTTGGCTCCGAGCCAAGCGTCAAACGTCATCAGAGCCGGGTGAAGACGGCGAAGCTCGTTGAAATTCACTTCGTAACTATCCCCGTTCAGCCACTCGTATAGATCGGCCAACGTTTCGTTCCGGCTGCGGATCGCTGCGATCGGAACATTGGCGTAGCGGACCGGCCGTCGAAGGGCCTTGGAGATCGAAGCCGCCATTTCAAGGGGCGTCGGCGCGTCGCCGGCGAGCTCGATCGTTCGCCCGACGAATTCCTCCGGCCGCTCGAAAGCCAGCGCGGCAAAGGAAGCGACGTCGTCGACGGCGATCAATTTGACGGGAACGTCCGGCTTCGTCGCTTCCGCCAATATTCCATCGTTCAGGCCGAACAGCGGATTCGCGTAGCTCTCCATGAAGCCGGCCGGCCGCAGCACCGTCGCCCGCAGTCCGATCTCCCGGATATGCTTTTCTATCTCCCATTTGGCCGAATAGCGGAAGCGCGCTTGCCGGTCCGCGCCGCCGACCGACGAATAAACGAAGTGCCGAACCCCTGCCTGCATTGCGGCGTCGGCCACATTGCGGCCCAGTTGGATCTCCTTATCGGTCGCGGCGTCGCTCGGGTCCCACTCGGGCGGCTGAACGCTGAACACGCCGTACGTCCCCTCCATGGCCGCATCCAGCGCATCGCGGTCGTTCATATCCCCGGCGCAAAGCCGGGCGCCTTCCCGGGCCAACCGCTGCGCGGCTTCGTCTGAAGGGGCGCGGGTAAAGGCCCGAACGCTCCACCCGTCCGCCAGCAGACGCCTCGCCGTCGCTCCGCCTTGCCGCCCGGTTGCCCCCATCACCAAGATCGTTTTTCCCGCATTTCCCATTGTCTCTTCCTCCTTCGGTTCATTTATGGCAAGCTTAGAAGAAGCGAGCGGTTTTGATAAGAACGCAATTCATTTCGTCTTACTTTCAAAAAGAAAGCAAGGGGGCGATCTCATGAGCTCTAGCGAGGATTCCATGTGTCGGGCCGCGGTCGACGAGGCGCTGCAGACCGTAGGCGGCAAATGGTCCTATGACGTCATATCCCGGCTCTATTACGGTCCGCAACGCTTTAATCAGCTTCGCCGAGCCTTGGGCGGCATCACGGTCAAATCTTTGACGGACGCTTTGCGTCAACTGGAGCGGCAGGGAGTCGTCCATCGCGAGGTCATTCCGACCTATCCCGTGAACGTGGAATACTCCTTGACGGAGAAGGGCAGAGATTTCCGCGCCGTTTTGTTCCAGATGCGCGCCTGGGGGGAGAAGTGGCTCCCCGGCGAAAAGGATGAGAAGGCGGAAGGCTGAGCTGAGTTCCCGCCTGCGCGGCAAAGGGACACGGGCAGACGGAGACGCTCGCGATCCCATAACCGCCATCCTTCATTCGGGCCCGAACTCGGGTCGGATTCGGCATCCCTCCGCGGATTAGGGTCTGAATCCAATCTCTGCTACAATGAGGATTAAGCACAAAAAAAGACTGCGCAGGGAGGGAAATGCCATGACTGACGTCCATTCCGAGCAAGACCGATATGAGGTGGCGACGTTCGCCGGGGGCTGCTTCTGGTGCATGGTGACGCCGTTCGAGGAGATGCCCGGCATTATCCGCGTCGTATCGGGATATACCGGCGGACATACGAAAGCTCCGACCTACGAGGAAGTTTGTTCGGAGACGACCGGCCACGCGGAAGCGGTGCAGATTACGTTCGATCCGGAGCTGATGCCGTACGAGAAGCTGCTGAACATCTACTGGCAGCAGATCGATCCGACCGACGAGGGAGGCCAGTTCCACGACCGGGGCTCCTCCTACCGGACGTCGATCTTCTACGCGAACGAGGAGCAGCGCCGCAAGGCGGAGCAGTCGAAGGAGGAGCTGGAGCGAAGCGGGCGCTTCGACCGGCCGATCGTGACGCCGATCGTTCCGTTGCAAGAGTTCTATCCGGCGGAGGATTATCATCAGGATTTCCATAAGAAAAATCCGCTTCGCTATAAAATGTACCGGAGAGGGTCCGGGCGGGACGACTTTATCGCCGCGCACTGGAACACGGCGAAGGACAAGGAGAAGCTCCGCGGGAAGCTGACGCCGCTCCAATTCGAAGTGACGCAGAACAACGCCACCGAGCCTCCTTTTCGCAACGAGTTCTGGGACCATCACGGCGAGGGCATCTACGTCGACGTCGTCTCGGGAGAGCCGCTGTTCAGCTCGCTCGACAAGTACGACTCCGGCTGCGGCTGGCCGAGCTTCACGAAGCCGATCGACAAGGGAATCGTCAAGGAGAAGGAAGACTACACCCACAACATGATCCGCACCGAAGTGCGCAGCGGCGAAGCGGACTCGCACCTGGGACACGTGTTCCCGGACGGCCCCGGACCGGCGGGCCTGAGGTACTGCATCAATTCCGCCGCGCTGCGTTTCGTGCCGAAGGAAGAGCTGGAGCGGGAAGGCTACGGCCGCTACAAGAAGCTTTTTGAATAAAGACAAGACCGCTTGTCGGCCCGCCAACGGCCGGAGCGGTCTTTTATTATTAATCAATCTAATTAAGTCCCGGGGTCCCCGCAAAGTACCTGGGTAAGCTTCGAAGCCAAGCCCTACTTTGCGGGGGGATCTTACCGTAAAAATGCACACGCTTTGCATGGAACGGCACCCGACGGGGCCGGGACGAATGGGATATGATGGAGGGGATAAGCGAACGGAGGGAGCTGACCATCATGCCCCAAGTAACCGATAAAGGGCAAATCGAGCAACGGTTGAAACAAGTGATCGCGCAGTTCGACGAGGCGGGACGGAATCACTATATGCTGCGGAACTTCGACGATTATCTTTTTCATCGCAGGCATTTGGACCGGCTTCTGTACATGCTGGAGCTGCTTCTGCCTTATTGCGGAGCGGACAAGCGCATCGCGGATCTGGGCAGCAACATCGTGTTTCCCTATCTGGTCAAGCTGTGCTCGGACGCGGAGGCTTGCGACGGCGTTGCGAAAACGTTGGAGCGCAGCGAGTACTTCGTGTTCCGGGAAGACGGTTCGACGGTCGTTCGGCCGCTCGAGTACCCGTTTACGAACATGGCGTCGGAGCCCGGCGGCATTGCCGTTCCCCTGATCCATTGCGATCTGTCCAGAAATCCGCTTCCCTACCGGAACGCCTCGCTCGATGTCGTGACCTGCTTCGAAACGCTCGAGCATCTTCACAGCGATCCGATGAACCTGATGGCGGAAGTCAACCGGACGTTGAAGCCGGACGGAATCTTCATGCTGACGACTCCCAACGCGAACTCCATCTCCAATCTGAAACGGTCGATCCGCCACGAGTCTCCGAATTTTTATCCGCCTTTCATTCGCAATATGGACTTTATCGAGCATGTGAAGGAGTATTCCGTCAAAGAGATCCGCTTGCTATTTCAAAGCGCCGGCTTCGAGATCGAGCGGCTGGAGACGTTCGACCATGTCCGTTCGGACGAGTTCAATCATTACGAGGCTTATCAGATCGACTATGCCGACGCCGACGAAGCCGAGCTCAGCCGCCTGAGGGAACGGGACGCCGAGCTGGAAAAGGCCGTCGTAAAGCTGCTGGAACGGGATGAGGGGGCGAGTCTTTACCGGGGGGATTACGTTCTCGTTTTCGCCAGAAAAGTCTCGGAAGTCAACAACCGTTATTGTTTTCCGGTTTACGAGAAGTTCGAACTTTAGTCTGCGGCGCCCGCTGCGCCCGCCTTCCGGACCGCCCATCGTAGAAAATCGTCCCTTCGAAGGAGTTGATGTACGTTGACTTCGGAAGGAAAGTTGAGTATACGTAAGAAGATGACTTGCATGAATAAGAGGCGAGAGGTGCAGAGCGAGTGGCGATTCGTTACGATGAGAAAAATCGGACTTTTTATCTTCAATCCGGCAAGACAAGCTATGTGATGCAGATCGTCAAGGACGGCTACCTGGCGCATTCCTTTTGGGGACGGACCATTCGCGGCACGGCGATCCACGGCATGACGCCGAGCGCCTACCGGCCTTCCTTCAACCCGAATCCGTTCCCGGAGGACGAGCGGTTCACGCTGGATGCGCTGCCGCAGGAGTACCCGGGCTACGGCACGAGCGACTTCCGCTCCCCGGCCTACCAAGTCCGGCTGGCGAACGGCACGACGATCGCCGAGTTCAAGGTGAAGGAGCATCGGATCGTGGCCGGCAAGCCGGCGCTCGCGGGGCTGCCTTCGGTATATGCCGAAGGGGAAGACGAGGCGCAGACGCTGGAGATCGTCCTGGAGGACGAAGCGGCCAAGCTGCGGCTGATCGCCCGCTATACGGCGTTCCAGGACCATGACGCGATCGCCCGTTCCGCCGAGATCGTCAATCTCGGCGACGAGCCGGTGCGCGTGCAGCGGCTGCTCAGCGCCAGCGTCGATTTTCCCCGCTCCGACTACGAGGCGGTGCATCTTTGGGGAACGTGGGCCCGGGAGCGCCATGTGGCCCGCCGCGCGTTGATGCCCGGCATCCAGGCGATCGAGAGCCGCCGGGGCTCCAGCAGCCACCAGCACAACCCGTTCCTCGCCGTCGTCTCCCCCGACGCGAACGAGGACCATGGCGACGTCTACGCGTTCAACCTGGTATATAGCGGCAGCTTCCTGGCGCAAGCGGAAGTCGACCAGTTCGCTACGACGCGGGTATCGATCGGCCTGAACCCGTTCGACTTCGAATGGCTGCTGGAGAGCGGCCAGTCTCTGCAATCTCCGGAAGCGGTGCTCGTCTACTCCGCGGAAGGGCTGGGCGGCATGTCCCGCTCGTTCCACAAGCTGTACCGCACCCGGCTGTGCCGCGGCGCGTTCCGCGACAAGGAGCGGCCGATCCTGATCAACAACTGGGAAGCGACCTACTTCGACTTCAACGCGGAGAAGCTGATGAACATCGTGCGCGCCGCGAAGGAGCTCGGGCTGGAGCTGTTCGTGCTCGACGACGGCTGGTTCGGCCGGCGCAACGACGACAAGCGCTCGCTCGGCGATTGGTTCGTCAACACGGACAAGCTTCCCGAGGGACTGGACGGGCTGGCGGCGCAAGTGAACGGGCAGGGGCTGTCGTTCGGCTTGTGGGTCGAGCCGGAGATGATCTCTCCGGACAGCGACCTGTACCGCGCGCATCCGGACTGGTGCCTGCACGTGCCGGATCATCGCCGCACGCTGGGCCGCACCCAGCTGATTCTCGACTTCTCCCGTCAGGACGTCCGGGATTACATCACCGAGCGGTTGACCGCGATTTTCTCCAGCGCTCCGATCGCTTACGTCAAATGGGACATGAACCGCAACATGACCGAGATCGGCTCCGCCCTGCTGCCGCCGGAACGGCAGCGCGAGACGGCGCACCGCTACATGCTCGGCCTGTACGAGGTGCTGGAGAAGATTACGTCCTCGTTCCCGGACATTCTGTTCGAGAGCTGCTCGGGCGGCGGCGGCCGCTTCGATCCGGGCATGCTCTACTACATGCCGCAGACGTGGACGAGCGACGACACGGACGCGATCGAACGGCTGAAGATTCAATACGGGACGAGCCTCGTCTATCCGGTCAGCTCGATGGGCAGCCACGTGTCCGCGGTGCCGAATCACCAGGTGCACCGGACGACTTCGCTGACGACGCGCGGGCACGTCGCCATGTCCGGCAACTTCGGCTACGAGCTGGACCTGTCCAAGCTGCCGGAGGAGGAGAAAGCCGAGATCGCCCGCCAAGTCGAGGAGTACAAGGGACTGCGCGGACTGGTGCAGCAGGGCGACTTCTACCGGCTGCTGAGCCCGTTCGAAGGCAACGACACGGCTTGGCAGTTCGTCTCGGCGGACAAGTCCGAGACCTACGCCGTCTTCGTCCGCACGCTGGCCGTGCCGAACGGCCCGCTTACCCGGCTGCGGCTGAAGGGACTCGACCCTAACCGCGATTACAAGCTTCGCGGCACCGACCGGGTATACGGCGGGGACGAGCTGATGTACGCGGGCCTGCCGATCGAGAGCCTGCACGGGGACTTCAGCAGCCTCGCGTTTTATTTGACGAAGGCATAATATTTTGCAACCGAAAGGCCCGGCCGCGGATCGCGCGGTTCGGGCCTTTTTTCCTATATTGTCATTCCTCCGATTTGCATGTACGATGGGCTCAAACGACTAAACGAAGGCAAGGAGCAACGAGAGATGACCCTGCGAACGAATTCCGAACCCGACAACGTCGTCGACCCCGCCCTCTGTCCGCTTTGCGGGCAGGCGAACGGCTGCGCCCTGACGGCCGGACGGACGATCGACCATTGCTGGTGCGTGCAAACCCTGATACCGAAGGAGCTGCTCGAACGCATTCCGCCGGAGCGCCGCCGCCGGGTCTGCGTCTGCGCCGATTGCGCGGCCCGCGGATGATGCGCGTTTTTACGGATATCGTGCGCGATGCTACCGAATCTTCTGCATGCGCTTACTTGGCGGAAAAGAATTCTTCATACTGGTAAAGGTTCAAGATCCGGGGGTGCGCCGCCTTGCGCAAGCTGCATATCCACAATCCGCTGACGAAGATGAAGCTGAACCGGCAGCTCATTCTGCTGTTCGTCATTCTCGTCAGCCCCGTGTTCCTGCTCAACTGGTACGCCAACAACCAGACCGAGCACATTCTCAAGCGGCACGTCACGAACGCTTATATGGAGCTCAACAAGCAGAACCATCTGCTGATCAACCGCGATATCGATACGGTAAACCGGGTGATGACGAACATCATCATCAATCCGGTCGTGCAGCAGCTTCAATCGGGAGCCGGCCAAGTCTACGACGAGGCCAACCAGTACGATCGGGTGAAGCTGTACGAGACGGCCGACAGGCTCATTCCGACGTTCTCCATCGGCATCAGCGGCGGCGAGGCGGTCGGCTACTATTTGTACGTGTACGACCCGCTCGACCGGTACGACTTCGCTCCGCTCAACGCTTCGCGGTTCCGCAACGGGGGCGTCTACTTTTATACGGACCGGACGAAGCCTTCGTGGGCAGACGAAGCGATCTCCCGCAAGGGCAGGGGATTCCTGAAGATCGTGAACGGCATCGGCGGCGGGCGAACGGAGACGCTGGCTTACATCCGCGCCGTGAACAGCACGATCAGCGGGAAAATGATCGTCGGCGTGCTGGTCGCCAGCAATATGGATAAGAAGATCGAGCAGTCGCTCCAGTCGGTGTCCCTGCCCGACAACGGCGAGATGTTCCTGACCGACTACGACAACACGATTCTGGCTTCGACCTTGGACGGCAGCATGGGACGGAAGCTCGATCTGCCCCCGAGCATGGTCCATGGGACGAAGGGAGAGGAGACGACCGACGCCATCTACGGAGATTCCATCTACGTTCAGCATGCCGATTACGAGATTCAGCAGAAGCTGGTGTACCGGATCTCCGCCGCTTCGCTCTTGCGGCAGCAGAGCGAGCTGAAGCGGGCGATCCAATGGATCTCCATGGCGTATTCGCTGTTCGGCATCGTCGTCATGGCGTATTTCTGGCGGTCTTTGCTGTCCCCCTTGCAAAAGCTGGCCGGCTTCGTGCGCGGCTACGAGCCCGGCCGGAAGGTTCCGAGCTCGGAGGCGGTCGATCGCAACGACGAGGTCGGCGTGCTCATTCACGCGATCTACAGCATGGCGCGGCGGCTCAATTCGCTGATCGAGGACCGCTACATGATGGATATCAAGCAGAAAGAGACGCAGCTGCAGGTGCTGTACCAGCAGATCAATCCTCACCTTCTCTACAACACGCTGGAGAGCATCTACTGGAAGTCCTCGCTGGAAGGCAATTCGGACTCGGCGGAGATGATCAAGGAGCTGTCGAAGCTGATGCGGATCAGCCTGAGCAGAGGGCGCGAGCTGATCACCCTCGAGGAGGAGCTGGAGCATGCGACGGCTTATACCCGCCTCCAGCAGAAGCGATACGAATACGAATTCCAGGTCCGTTGGGAGACGGAAGAGGAAGCGTTGACGAATCCGATTCCGAAGATCACGCTTCAGCCGCTGATCGAGAACGCGATCTTCCACGGCGTCCGGAACATGGGCGAGGACGGCCTCATCGTCATCCGCGCGTTCCGGCGGGACGGGCGCGTCGTCGTCGAGGTCGAGGACAACGGCTACAAGCCGGTCGATCACGAGGCGCTCAACCGGTCGATTCGCGAACCGCGCACCGACGACCGGCAGGGCTACGGGATCCACAACGTTCACGAACGGATCCGGCTTCATTTCGGAAGCGATTACGGAATTCATTATTCGATGCCCCCGGGCGGAGGCACGCTCGTCTCGATCGAGCTGCCGATCCGTCCGGCGGAAGAGGCGCCGGCGCCCGCCGAGGCGGGATGATCCGGCGCGGGGAGAGGTGATTGGATCGATGTATACGGTGCTGATCGTCGACGACGAACCGCTTATTTGCAAGGGGCTGAGCTATCTGCTGCAGAACTCGGGGCTGGCGATCGGAACGATACTGACCGCGGGCAACGGGCAGGAGGCGCTCGATTATTTGCGCCTGGAAGACGTGGACCTGCTCGTCACCGATATCCAGATGGGGACGATGAGCGGCATCGAGCTGATGCACCAGGCGAAGATCGTCAAGCCGTGGGTGGAGACGATCGTCATCTCCGCGCACGAGACGTTCCAATACGCCCAGATGGCGATGCGCCTCGGCGCCAAGGATTATCTGATCAAGCCGCTGAACAACGATCACTTCCTCGATATCGTCCGCAACGTGCTGCTGAAGATCGAACGTCCCGTCCGTACCGGAGAAGAAGAACTGTCGTTCATTCGGACCGGCTTCCAGATGGAGCAGCCCGACGAGGAGCGCAGCGCCTGGCTGAACCGGCTGATCGCCGGCGAAGGGCAGGAAGCGGCCGCGACCGCGGCGGAGCTGAAGGGGCGGTTCGGCATCGAGATCGGCGGGCCCTACTTCGCCGTCATTCGGATGCGGCTGCCTCTGCAAGGGGACATCGACAAAGACAAGCGGCTGATGCAGTACGCCGCGCTGAATATCGTCAGCGAGCTGCTCGGCCAGGATTGGAGCCACCAGGCGTTCTATGCCCCGGACTACGAGCTGTGCGTGCTGCTCGATTGGAGCGAGCGGGCGTACGAGGAGACGAGCGCGAACCGGATCGAGCAGCTGGAATTCGTCGGGCGCAGCCTTTTTTTCAATATCGAGAAATATTTGCATTTGAAGTGCGTCGTGGGCATCAGCCAGATCCTGCGGGACGCGGCGTTTATTCCGCTGCTCGGCCTGCAGGCGCGCAAGGCGATGAAATGGAACGAGGAGCATCGCGACCATTATATCTTCTACTATGGCGACTTTAAGTGGGCGATGAACGAAGAGACGTCCACGGAGGACGAGTGGGTCGCCCAGAGCAACGTCATCGTGGAGCAGGCCAAGCGCTACATCGACGAGAACTTCGCCCGCAAGGGCATTACGCTGAACGAAGTCGCCCAGCAGAACCACGTCAGCCCGAACTATCTGAGCTATCTGTTCAAGAAGTACATGCAGTGCAACCTGTGGGAATACGTCATCAAGCTGCGCATGGAAGAGAGCAAGCGCCTCATTCTGAACACCGACCTGCGCCGCTACGAGATCGCGGACCGGGTCGGCTACGAATCGCCGGAGCATTTCAGCAAGATTTTCAAAAAATATTACGGCGTCAGCCCGAGCGATCTCAAGAAGTAAGATCGAACACGATCGTCATAGAAACGCACATGTTCACTCCTTCCTCCCTTTCCTACAATAGAAAGGCAGACAGACATAGAGAAGGAATGAGGGAAGGACATGGAACACACCGCAGTCTCGACGGCCGGTCCGCCGGCGGCGACCGGCAGAAGCAAACCGTCCAAGTGGAAAAAGTACAGATCGGGGTACTTGTTCCTGCTGCCGGCGACGGTTTTGTTTATTTTGTTTTTATGGGTTCCGATCGTGAAAGGGATCGTCTTCAGCTTCGAGAACGTCGATTTCGTCAAAGGGAATACGTTCGTCGGACTGGATAATTTTCGCACGGTGTTCCAGGATCCGGAGATCGGCGTATCGGTCAAGAACACGCTCTACTACATGGGGCTCTGCCTCGTCATCGGCTTCTGGGTTCCGATCCTGTTCGCCGTCATCATCTCCGAGATCCGGCGGTTTCAGGGCTTCGTCCGCATTGCGGCCTACCTGCCCAACGTCATCCCGCTCGTCGTGCTGTACGGCCTCTGGCGCTGGATCTACGATCCGGTAGGGCCGATCAACGCCGCGCTGCAGTGGCTCGGGCTCGGCCAGGTTCTGTTCATGACGGACACCCATTGGTCGATGGCTTCCCTGGTCATCATGGAGACGTGGCAGCAGTTCGGCTCCGCCATGCTCATCTACCTCGCGGCCGTGCTTAGCGTTCCGAAGGATTGGTACGAAGCGGCGGAGATCGACGGAGCCGGCATCTGGGCACGCATTCGCCACATTACGCTGCCGTCCATCCGGAACTTGATCGGACTGCTGTTCATCCTGCAGCTGATCGCCACGTCCCAAGGCTACCAATCCCAGCTGGCGATGCTGGACGGCGGGCCGATGAACGCCACGATGACGTACGGGCTTAAGATCGTCAAATATGCCTTCACCCAGCAGAATTACGGCGTCGCCTCCGCCATGGGCGTTCTGATGTTCATCGTGCTGGGCTTCCTGGCCGTCATCCAATTCCGAATGAACAACCGGGAGGACCGATAACGATGAAAGCGATCGAACGTGGGATTCTGTCCTCTTACGATTACAAGAGATCGTCGACGCGGGTCTTGATCGTCATTCTGTCGATCGTCGTGCTGGCGATGGTGCTCAGCATGCTGTACCCGATCGCCGTCACGTTCCTGAACTCGTTCAAATCGACGGTGGACGTCAATACGTTCCCGCCGAAGCTGCTGCCGCGGGACTGGATCGGGACGAACTACAAGGAAGGCTGGAACTTCCTGAACCTGCCGCTGTTCCTGCGCAACTCGATTTATATTTTCGCCGGCAACCTCTTCGTCTCGGTGGCGGCGCTCGGCGGGGCCGCCTTCGCGCTGTCCAAGCTGAATCTGCCGTACCGGAAGCTTATCTTCTTCTTCTTCCTGATGACGCTGTTCATTCCGCCGTCCACGTACATCGTGCCGAACTTCGTCAACCTGAAGGACCTCGGGCTGATGAACTCGTTCTTCGCCTTCTGGCTGCCGGCCGGGGCGAGCGCGTTCAACATGCTGCTGCTCAAAAGCTTTTTCGACGACATCAACAACGAGCTGTTCGAAGCTTCCCGCATCGACGGAGCCTCCGACTGGTACGGATTTACGAGAATCGCGCTGCCGCTGGCGCTTCCGATTATTTCGACGCTGGCAATCTTCATCTTCTCGGCCGCCTGGAACGATTGGTTCTGGCCGTCGCTCGTCATGCACGGAGATAACCGTTATCCGATGGCGACGGGGATTTACAAGCAGGTCATTCAGGCGAGAGGAATCAAGCTCAACATCAAATTCGCGATCTTGTCCATGGTCTCGATCCCTCCGATGATCATCTTCCTGGTATTCCAGCGGTTCATTCTGAGAGGGCTGCATCTGGGCGGAGTCAAGGGCTGACAGAGTTCGAGCGAATCGTAAACTTGCACACGATGCGAATAGGAACGCACATCGCCTTCGCAAGCGGGTATCCATTATGATGAAGCCGTAGCACTTCATTCCATGAGATAAGGGGAGTATGTATGCAAAAGAAAAAATTGCCCGCGCTGCTGCTCAGCGTAGCCATGCTGGGCGCGCTGGCGACGGCTTGCGGCAGCAACAACAACAATAACGGCGGATCGTCGGACGCCAGTCCGTCCGCCTCCAGTCCGCCCGCTTCGTCTCCGGCGGCTTCGCCCTCCTCCTCGGAACCGGCTTCGCCGTCCGCGAGCGCTTCCGACGAGAAGGTGACGATCAAGATCTATTATCCGACGGCCGACAAGCCGGAGCTTCGCGCGATCGAGGACGCCAAGATCAAGCGGTTCGAAGCCAAGTATCCGAACGTAACGGTCGTGCCGGACGACTGGCAGTACAACGTCAACGAGATCGGTCCGAAGATGGCCGCCAACGAGGCGCCGACTTTCTTCAACACGTTCGCGACGGAAGCGAAGATGCTGGTCGAGAAAGGCTGGGCCGCCGACATTACCGATCTGTGGAACAATTACGAGCATAAGGACGACATCAATCCGGTTCTCCAGAATCAATTCAACCTGGACGGCAAAGTATACGGCGTCACCCAGAACGGCTACGTGAGCGAAGTCGTCATCAACAAGAAGATGCTGGCGGACAAGGGCGTGGCGATGCCTTCGTACGACTGGACCTGGGACGATCTGTACAATATCGCCAAGCAAGTGGCCGATCCGAAGAAAGGGATCGCCGGCATCGCGCCGATGGCCAAAGCGGGCGACGGCGGCTGGAACTGGACGAACTTCCTGTTCGAGGCGGGCGGCGAGATTCAGACGGTTGCCGACGGCAAAGTGACCGCGGCGTTCAATTCCGACGCCGGCGTGAAGGCGCTCGACTTCTACAAGAAGCTGCGCTGGGACGCCAACGCGGTGCCGCAGGACTGGGCGCTCGACTGGGGCGGAGCGACCGGGGCGTTCGCGCAAGGACGCGCCGCCATGGTCATCGCCGGCGCCGACGGCCCGCTGCAGCAGGCGCTGCAAGCCGGCATCAGCCCGCAAGACCTGGCCGTCTATCCGATGCCGGCCGTGCAAGCCGGCGGCAAGCATACCGGCGTTCTCGGCGGCAACTATCTCGTCATCAATCCGAACGCGACGAAGGCGGAACAGCAAGCCGCATTCAACTACATCGTGTTCGACTACTACTCCGACGACGCGCTGGCCTCGCTGGAGAAGAGCATTCAAGATTTGAAGACCAAGGGCCAATATTACGTTCCGCCGCACATGGACTACTACAAGCCGGATTCCGAATACGGCAAGAAGGTTCAAGACCTGCTCGCCAAGTACGACAACGCGTTCAAGTACGATCCGTCGGAAGCCGCCCTGCTCGACGGCAAGCCGGAAGCGCAATACAACACGCAAGACTACTACAGCACGATGACGAACGTCATTCAGGAAGTGTTCTCCAAGAAGAACTCGGACTCCAAGGCGGTGCTCGACAAGGCGGCCGCCGACATGCAGAGCAAGTTCTACGACAACATCAAAGTGCAATAAGACGGGCGGAATGCCGGTCGGAACAAAACGGGACGGAGCGGACGGGAAGGTCCGTTCCGTCTCCGTTTTTTATGAAGACGAAGAGGTGATGCCAGATGTTGACCAGCGAGGCCATCCAGCCGGGAGACGGCGGCCGGGAGAAAGGACCGGGCGACGCGACCGTTCATCGTATCGGCCGAATCGCGAGAACGGAGACCGGCTCCGGCACGGTCCGGGTTTACGGAGAAAAGGCCGATTTGGCGCTAGATTTCTATACGGAACGAATGGTTCGAATCCGGGTCCTGCTCGCGGATGAGCCCGACGGGAGCCCGACGCCCGCCGTCCTTCCGCAGCAAATGGAGCAGGTAGTCGAGACCGCGAAGGACGGGGACGAGTTCCGCTTTCGCTCCGCTAACGGGCTGACCGTCTCGGTGGATGGGGAACGGGGCGTTTTCTCGGTTCGGAACGAGCGGGGAGAGGAGCTGCTGACGGGTCTCGACCTTGCATGGGACGCCCGGCGCCAGCTAACGCTGACGGCGGCGATGGGGGCGGATTCGCATTTTTACGGGCTCGGAGAGAAGACAGGCTTCCTGGACAAAAAAGGCGAGCGCTACGAAATGTGGAACAGCGACGTCTACGAGCCGCACGTGCCGGACACGGATGCTCTCTACCAGTCGATCCCGCTGCTGATCCACTACCGGTATGGCGCTCCGGCATGCGGGGTGTTCCTGGACGATCCCGGCCGCACCGTTTTCGACATGAGGACGAACGGCGACCGGTATGCGATCCGGTCCGAGAACGGCCGGCTCGATCTATACGTCTGGGAAGGACCAAGCTTGAAGGATGTCGTGCGGCGCTATACCGCGCTGACCGGACGGCCGCCGCTGCCGCCCCGCTGGGCGCTCGGCTATCAGCAGTCCCGCTACAGCTACATGGACCGGGCGGAGCTGCTGGACGTCGCCCGGACGATACGCGCGAAGCGGATCCCGTGCGACGTGCTGTATCTGGACATCCACTACATGGACGAGTACAAGGTGTTCACCTGGCACCCGGACCGGTTCCCCGATCCCCGCGCCATGATGGAGGAGTTGGCGGGCATGGGGTTCCAAGTCGTCCCGATCGTCGATCCCGGCGTCAAAAAGGATCCGAAGTATCCGGTCTACCGGGAGGGCGTGCAGGAAGGTTATTTTTGCGCGAAGCTCGAGGGTGAGTTGTTCATCGGCAGCGTCTGGCCGGGGCCGAGCGCTTTCGCCGACTTCACCGACGATCGGGCGGCGCGGTGGTGGGGCGACTTGCACCGCTTCTACATCGACAGCGGGATCAAGGGCATCTGGAACGACATGAACGAGCCGTCCGTGTTCGATACGGCCAACAAGACGATGGACCTGGACGTCTTGCATGCGAACAACGGCAACCCGAAGACGCACGGGGAATGGCACAACCTGTACGGCATGCTCATGTCCAAAGCGACGTACGAAGGCATGGTCCGCGGGCTTGACGGCGAGCGGCCGTTCGTGCTGACGCGCGCCGGCTATGCCGGCATCCAGCGTTATGCCGCCGTCTGGACCGGCGATAACCGCAGCTATTGGGAGCATATGGCGATGAGCATCCCGATGGTGCTGAATCTCGGACTTTCCGGCGTGGCGTTCGCGGGCCCCGACATCGGCGGCTTCTCCCATCACGCGACCGGGGAACTGGTGGCGCGCTGGACGCAGCTGGGGGCGCTGCTCCCGTTCTGCCGCAACCATAGCGCCATCGATACGTCGCGGCAGGAGCCGTGGCGGTTCGGCGAGCGAGTGGAGGCGGTCTGCCGTGAGGCGCTGAACCTGCGCTATCGCCTGATGCCGTATCTGTATTCGCTGTTCTACGAAGCGTCGGCGAGCGGCCTGCCGATCGCGCGTCCCCTGCTGCTCGAATATCCGGACGACCGCAACGCCGCGAACTTGTGCGACCAGTTCCTGCTCGGTCGCGATCTGCTCGCGGCGCCGATCGTACGCCCGGGGGCGACGGCGCGGGCCGTCTACTTGCCGGCGGGCGTCTGGTACGACTATCGCACCGGGGAGCGGCTGGAAGGCGGCCGACACGTCCTCGCGAATGCGCCGCTCGAGACGATGCCGCTCTACGTTCGCGCGGGGGCGATTCTTCCCGAGCAGCCTCTGCGCCAGTATGCGGACGAAGCGATCGGCGGGGCGCTCACGCTGAACGTATACGCGGGCGGGGAAGGCAGCTTTCGGCTCTATGAGGATGACGGCCGCACGTTCGGCTACGAGCAGGGGGCCTATCGGCTGCGCGAATTCGGCTGGACGGAGTCCGGACGCGAGGGCGTCTTGAAGCTGCGCACTCTTCATCAAGGCCTGCCGGATGGGGGAGAGCCGCTGAAGATCGTCGTTCACGCGCTGCCTGCATCTCCGGTGGACGTACTCTTCCCGGATGGGGAAAAAGCCGCCCGGTGGCGGTATGACGAAGCGGCGCGGCGGCTCGAAGTCGAGCTGCCGGAGACCGCGGAGTTCGCGCTTCGCATCGTTTGGTAGAACGGGCTCGGTCCGGTTCGCGCCTCTCGCGGCCGGGCCGGCTTCTTTTCCCGAATCGAAGGAGGAATGACGCCATGCGCCAAGCCCCGTCTCGGCAATCTTTGAACCTTCCGCTGCAGAACGAAGTCGTCTCTTATTTGAATGTGGCCTATCCGCTGATTTTCCTATTGGCCGAGCCCCGGCTGCGAGGATGGTATTTGGAGCGCTTCGTTCACATCTTTTCGCAGATTTGGTTCGGCAATTACTTGCGCACGGACTATACCGATTCGAGCCGGTATTTCGGCGATCTGCTGGAACGGCAGGCCGTTTCGATGGAGGAGGCGCGAGCTTTCCCCGGCGAAGGAGGGCCGATCGCCCTGATTCGGCAAGCGATTGCGGACGGACGGGCGGTCAACGTGTTCGCGCTGGACAAGTACTATTTGCCGGAAAGTGCAGAATACCGGACGGAGCATGCGATCCACGAGACTCTCGTCGACGGCTACGACGAAGCGGAGCGGAAGCTGTTCGTCATCGGTTACGGAAGGAACGGCCGTTTCGCCCGGCTGTCGTACGATTACGGCGATTTCGAGAGAGCGTTCGAAGCCGCCGTCGCCGCCTCCCCCGCCCATCTGACCGACGCGCTTCACCTGATCAAACCGCGGTCTCTGCGCAGGGAGTATCCGTTTGAGCCCGGCCGCTTCGCCGGGGAGCTGCGCAAGCTCGTCTTCTCCGAACGCGACGACGCCAAGCTGTTTTTCTCGCTGGCGGACGAGGGTGAGGCGCGCTTCGGGTTTGACGTTTACGAGCATATTTTGACGCAGATGCGGCTGCGGATCGATGGTTGTCCCGCGGCGATCGTCAACTTCACGGCCATTCATTTTATCGCCGAACACAGCAAGTTGCTTGGCGACCGCTTCTCCTACTTGCAGGAGCGGTACCGCCCGGGCGTGGCGCTGTCGAGTCTGCTGGACCGCTATTCCGGAACGACCGGCCGGTACGAGAAGCTCAAGTATCATTATTTGAAGCGGGCGACGGCGGAGTCGGGTTTTCGGGACCGGTTCGCCGTCCGGGATCCGGACGCGTTCGAGAGCGTTTATCGAATGCTGAAGGAGATCGTTGAGGGGGAAAAAGAACTGCTGACGGAGACGGTCGGCGCATTGGAACGGGAATTCGGTTGAAAGGAAGGAAACCCTCCCGATTGCGGGGAGGGTTCTCTTTTCTAAGACGGCAGAATGAATGAATACTTCCCGATAACAGTATACAGTACCGCTCTTCGGACATCGGGCCGCCGGCGACCATAGCGGCACCGCGTGCCGTTAAGCCCTTCGGGCAACGGGCTGCAGGTTCCTTCCGTTTCGTTTGTCAGTTATGTCCTCCTATTTTTTTTCAGGAGCGGCTGGCCGGCGCCGGCGTCAGCCGCGACAACTCTGCGATCTCATCGGACAAATAACGGAAGGGATCGGGGCCGAACCATTCAAGCGACGCGTCGAGGCCGGGGGCGTCGGCGGCGATCGTCGGCAGGAGGCCGGCGTAATCGACCGCCCCTTCCGATAGCGGGACCATGCCGGTACGGTCGCCGCTCGGGGAATAGACGTTATCGGGCGCGAAGACGCTCGGCTGGCCGGAACGGGCGACGTTTTTCAGGTGAAGGTGCCGCACCCACGGCTTCAGTCGCTGCCAGGCCGCGAGCGGGGACGTACCCGTCTCCCACAAGTGAAGGAAGTCCAGGTTGATCCCGAGATAGGGGTGGTTCGCTTCCTCCATCAAAAGGGCGGCGGTGTCCAGCCGGTCGGCGTAGGTCTGCGGGTGGGTTTCGACCAGTGTGAAAATACCGTGTTCCGAAGAAAGTTCGGCCAACAAGCGCAGCCTGCCGACGACCGTCGCCCAGTCCGCGGCGGACGCTTCGAGGCTGCCGCCGCTGCCGGCGAAAATGCGAATCTTGGCCGTCCCGAACGTTCGGGCGAGCCGAAACAGCTCCCGCCACTTCTCCGTCACGGTCTCGAATCGGGACGCGTCGGCGTTCAGATCGACGTAGTCGCTGATCATCGCGACACCGACGCCGAGCCGGCGCATCTCCCGGATCAGCGGCGGAATGTCGGCAGGACGCTGGCGCAGCAACGCCCGTCCGTGCGGGCCCCACAGCTCGAAACCGGCGAAGCCTCGCCGTGCGGCGAAGGGCAGCAGTTCTCCGAGCGATACGAGCTCATGGCGGAACGAGATCGTGCAAATATGGTAATTCATGCGGGAGAGCCTCCTTCCGCCACGGCGTGCAAATCGTATAGGAACGCTTCCTCCGCGCGCCGCAGCTTCTCCATGCGAGCGTCAATCTGAACCGCCAACGCTTCGGGATCCGGAGGATGGCGGCCCAGCTTGAACAGCAGCAGGTTGAGCTGGGTCCAGCCGGCGACGATCGGCGCGAACGCCGCTTGTGCCCGCGCGCGGTCGTCTTCTCCCCAGCATCCGACGGCGGCGAGGCTGTGCCACACCAGCTTGCGGTTCTTGATGACGGTCGCCACCGCCACGTTATTGCGGCTCGCCCAATCGTCCAGCTCGGCGGCAGAGCCTGCTGCGAAACGGCGAAGATCGGCCCGAAAGCGCTCGAAGGCGGGTCCGTTCAGGGGACAACGCCGATAGTTGCCGAGGCAGGCGACGCGCAACCGCTCCGCTGCGTCCGCCGGCCGAACGCCGGGATCGGCCGCAAGCTGCCACAGGCGAAAGCCGCCGTCCGCTTCCGGATTCGCCCCGGCCAGCTCCTCGGACGAGAGCTCACCCGAGAAGCCAGCGGTCGGGTCCGCGACCTGAAAACGGTCGCGCGCCTCGTCGTAGCCGCGAACGATGATGAAGTGCTCGAAGCCGCGCTCTTCGAAGGCAAGCAGCTGCCGCGGAAAATAGGGGAGCCGGGAAGCGAGCGTAACCAGCAGCAGGCAGGTTCTCGCCGGGACGGCGAGCTTGCGGCAGTCCTGCAGCGAAACGCCGTCCAGCCGGCGCTTGCTCACGCCGAACGGAGCCAGGTCGATCGCCTTCAGGTTCCTACCCGCGAGCAGCGTGCCGGATTCGTAGACGAGGTTCCAGTAATCCATGAAAAAGGAACGGTAATCGAGCCCGCATTCGTCCAGGAAGGTGGCGACGCAAGATTCCGCGCAAGTCATCGGCCCGAACGACACGAGCGACGAAGCGCGCGGCGGGACGGACGCCCCGTTCATCGGCCGGCGCTCCCTTGCTTTTTGGATAGGAGAAAGTCGTGCAGCACCAGGTGGTCGAGGTCGATTTTCAAAAAGCAGGCGACCGCGTCGGCGGGAGATTCGACGATCGGCTCGCCGTTGTCGTTGAACGAAGTGTTGAGCAGCACCGGCACGCCCGTAAGTTTGCGGAAGTCGTTCGTCAGCTTGTGCAGCTTCGGATTCAACGCCGCGGACACGGTCTGAACCCGGCCGGTTCCGTCCCGGTGGGTAACGGCAGGAATGACCGAATGCTTGTCCTCCCGCACCTTCGGCACGAGCAGCATGTAGTAGGAAGGATGGCTCAGCTCGAAATACTGCTCCTGATCCTCCTCCGGCACGATGGGAGCGAACGGCCGGAACGGCTCCCGGTGCTTGATGCGCGCGTTGATGACGTCCTTCATCCCGGCGCGCCGGGGATCGGCCAGGATGCTGCGGTTGCCGAGCGAGCGCGGGCCGATCTCCGAGCGTCCCTGGAACCAGCCGACGATCCGGCCCTCGCTGAGCAGCCGGGCCGTCTCCTTGCAGATGTCGTCCGGCCGGACGATGTCCAGACGGTCCCGAAAGGGCGCTAGCGCCTGTTCCACGTCGGCGTCGTCGTATTCCCGCCCGAGGTACGGATTGAACGAGGGCAGGGAAGCGGCATCGCGCGGCTGACCCAGCAGGCTGTGCCAGCCGTAAAGCGCGCTGCCGATCGCCGTGCCGTTGTCCGAAGCGGCCGGCTGGACAAAGAGGCGCTCGAACGGCGTCCGCTCCAGCACGATCCGGTTCGCCACGCTGTTGAGCGCGACGCCGCCGGCCAGGCACAGGTTGCGCGAGCCGGTCGCGCGGTGCAAATAGTCGCAGAAGGCGACGAGGATGCGTTCCAGATGGAACTGCAGCGCGTAGGCGATGTCGGCCTTGATTTGGAACAGCTCGTCCGCGCCGCGGCTCGGCCGCAGCAAACGCAGCTCGAACAGCGTCCGGCGGCGGGCATGCCGCTCGTCGCACCGGAACCGCCCATCCTCCGTCAACTCGTAAAAGTCGTAAAAGTCGCGGACGTAGCGGTCGGTGCCATACGCGGCGAGGCCCATCGTTTTGCCCTCGTCGAACCGCTTGAAGCCGAGCGCCTCCGTCACGGTCGTGTACAGGCCGCCGACCGAATCCTGCACCTTCGGGTAGGGAGACACCTGCACCGCTTTTCCTGCGTCCTTGCGCAGTTCCCGGATATTCGCATTCTCTCCGCAATAAAACGTGACGGTCTCGTTTAGCCCCTGCTCCGGATCGATCAGGCTGCCGGAGCCGTCGACGACGAGAATCGCCGCTTCTTCGAAATCCGACGGATAAAAGGCGCTGGCGGCGTGCGCCAAATGGTGGTTGATCGCGCGAACGGGAATGCCGGCCCGCGCGAGCGAACGGCCGTAGCGCGGGTCCAAAATATCGTTGCCGACGAACAGATCGACGTCTTCGGCGGACAATCCGGCGGCGTCCAGGCAGTAGCGGGCCGCCAGGCCGCTCGCCAGCGCCGCCGCGTCCAGGCCGTCGGAATGCTTGATCCGGCTCAGCCGCTCGTCTTCGACGGCGAAGCGGATCGTCCCGTCCGAGACGAGACAGGCGGAGAAGTCGTGCATGGACCCTCCCAATCCCAATACGTTCATGACAGGCCTCCCCGGTGGCGAATTTTTTTGAACCGTTCGGTATGCAGCGGCTCCCGCCGCACGGCGACATACACCGGAACCTGATGGCGCTCCAGCTTGCCGCGGCAAAACTCCCGGATTTGCCGCTTGAGCTCGGCGGCACCGATCTCTTCGCGGACGTTGACGACCGCTTCCGGCACTTGGCCGAGCAGCGGGTGCGGGCGGCCGGAGACGACCGCGTCGGCGATCTGGGGCATGCGCAGCAGCACCTCCTCGACATCGAGGGGATGTACCTTCAGTCCGCCGACGTTGACGATCTCCGATCGCCGGCCGACGATCCGAATGGCATCGCCGCTCACGACGACCTCGTCCTGCGTGTTGAACCAGCCGTCCGGGTCGAACGGGTTCGGCGCGTTCAAATAGCCGAGCATGGCGCTGTCCGAACGGATGTGGAGCAGGCCGTCCACGATTCGGGTCTCGATGCCTTCGCCGCCTACCTGCATCCAGAGCGAGCCCGGACCGCACGGTCGGACGCGGAGAATGCCTAGCTCGGACAGACCGTACGTCTGCCGGAAGCTGACGCCGGGGAAGGCGTTCAGCAGCTTTTCCAGCGTGCCGTCGTGCATGACCTCGGTTCCGTATGTGACGATCTTCAGCGTCGACAGGTCGAAGCGCCGGTGCGCCTCCGTCATCAGCAGCAGCTGCAGGAAGCTGGGCGTGGCGGGCAGCAGCTCGACCCGGTGCCGCTCGATGGCGGCGGCGACGTTCTGAGGCGCGCGGCCGGCGGGGCAGACGAGCGTGCCGCCGTTGGCCAGCGTATGAAGCAGCGTGTTGATGCCGCCGATGTGGTCGAACAGCAGCAGCGACAAGGTGCGGAGCGCTTCCCGCCGCCTCCGGTACTTCGCCAGCAAGCGGCCGAAGTCATGGACGATCGCTTTCGGCGTGCCGGTGCTGCCGGAGGTGAACAGGACGAGGCCGGGGCGGCCGGCCCCGGCTAACTCGCGCAGCAGCTCATGCCGGGCCGTGCGGCCATATTTCTGTACGCGCCAGCCTTCTCCGTCCGGATGCAGCGATACGCCGGCTTCCGCCAGCTCCATCCATTCGGCGTCCCGCTCCGGGAGACCCGGAGACCAGGGCACGACGATGGCGCCGCCGGCGATGAGCGCGAGCAGAGCGGCGCACGTGCCGGGACCGTAATCGCCCTCCAGCCAGACGACCTCTCCCGGCCGGACGCCGCAGCCGTGCAGCCGGTCCCGCCAGTCCCGGGCGCGGTCCAGCAGCTCCCGGTACGAGCAGGGGCGGTCGCCGACGATCAGGGCGTCGCGCTCCGCCGTCTCGGCCATCCGTTCGAGCAGCCAGTCCGCGATCGTCATGCGTCGTCCTCCGGCGGGGCGGTCCGCGCCCGCGCGGCCACGTACGATTGGAACTTGTCATAGCGGGTGAGCAGACTCAGCGTCTCCTCGCTGGCGGGAATGTCGACGCCGAATTCCTCCTCCAGATCGGCCAGCAGGTTGGCCAGCGCCAGAGAGTCCATGGCCAGATCGTTCAACAGATCGGTATCGTCGCGAATGTCCTCCGGGGTTCGGGGGACGGGCAATTGGCGAAGAATAAGCTCCTTCAGCGCAAGATCGGTCGGCATGGCAGATTTGCCCTCCTTTTACGATTCGATTGCGGCCGGCTCGACTTCCTCGTTCGGTCCGGGGAGCGCGTCGCCCGCCTCGCATAGCCAGCGGAGGAAGCCGTGCTCCCCGTCGCGGATATCGTCCAGCAGCGGGGCGATATCCGCCGCCGCGTCGACGCCGGCGCGCGCGCCGGTGCGATAGACGTGCAGCCGGTAGTTCAGCGACTGCCAGAGCCGCACGATGCGGCGAACCCGGTCGCCGCCCTCCCGAAGCTGCGGATCCGTCATAACGCCGAGATCCGCGAAGGCGTGCCATACCTGGGAGCGCAGCTTCCAGACGGAGGCGATCGTCAGGTGGTGGCGCTCGATCCAGCGGTCGACCGCCGGTCGCGGCCACTCCCGCGTCGCCTCCAGATCCTGGCGGAACCGGTCGAACGCCCGGATGCCGCCATTGCGGCCGGCGAACCATTCCGCCCAGGCCGCCCGACGGTCCCCCGGCCTGCCCGGTTCCTCCGCTTGCAAAGCACGGTCTGTCTCGGCGGAAGCAGGCTCGCCCTCCCGCTCGAAGCGGACCAGGTTCCGGCGGCTGGCGTGCCGGAAGATCCGGGCGGGGGCGGGAGGCGCGAAGCCGGCGGGAGGCGCGCTGAGCGTAAAATAGTGCAGCTCCTCCCGGCCGCTCCCGCCGTCCGGCTTGCCTGCGAGCTCCAGCTCCCGGCAGGCCAGCTCGCCGACGAAGTCGGCCATCGGATCGGCGATCTTGCAGCGCTCCCGGTCCGGATCGAGCCCGAGGAGCAGCACGCAATGCCGGAAACCGGCCGATTCCAGCCCCAGCATCGACGGCGGAAAATAAGGAAGCCTGGACGCCGAGCAGAGCAGGATGGCCGCGCGGTCGGAGGAAAGCTCCCCGTACAGGCTCCGGGAACCGCCCCTCTCGAACGCCAGGCGGATGCCGTAGTGGAACTCGAGCGTCATCTGCCGGTAGTCCAGGCTGGAGAGCAGCGTCCGGAATTGGTAGCTCAGGTTCCAGTAATCGGGCGGGAGCCGGGGTCCGGACGGTTGAACCATCCGGGCGTAAGTCAGCGCGCAGGAAGCGAAGCATTCCATCGCCGCCAGCTTCACCAGGTCTCCGGGCGAGATCGCCCGCTCGAATGCGTTCATGACGTCTGCCCCCATTCGGTCAGATGGTATAAGTCTCGGGATCCTCAAAATGCCGGAGCCAGCCGGTTTCGGAGGAGTCAAGCTCCGCATGGCGCGGAGCTTTTATCCCGCATAAGTCGGCGAGCGCTCCGGGTCGTGCCGGTATGCCTCCGCCAGCAATTCCCGGTACAGCGGGCAGCGTGCCGCAAGCTCCTCGTGCGTGCCCGCGTCCGCGACGCTGCCCTTGTCCAGCACGTAGATAACGTCCGCCGCCCGAACCGTTTCGACCCGATGGGTGGACATCAGCACCGTCTTCCCTTTCATCCGCTCCCGCAGGGAAGCGAGCACTTCTTCCTCCGTCGCCCGATCGAGCGCGGACGTCGGCTCGTCCAGAATGAGCAGATCCGGCCGTTTCAACAGCGCGCGGGCGATCGCCACCCGCTGCCGCTGACCTCCGGACAGCTGCAAGCCCTGGTTGTCGATGCGCGTCCGCAGCCCGTGCGGCAGCGCGTCGACAAACGGCTTCAGGCCGGCCAGACAGGCGGCCTCGTAGATTTCCTCTTCGGCGGCGGACAGCCGGCCGATCGCGATGTTTTCCAGCAGCGTGCCGGCGAACACGAACGTCTCCTGGAACACGACGCCGACCCGCCGCGACAGCTCCCGCCGGGTCCAGGCCGCGAGCGGGCGCCCGCCCAGCAGCAGCTCGCCGGAATCGGCGCCGGCGAGGCCGAGCAGAGCTTTGAACAGCGTCGTCTTCCCGGAACCGCTGCGGCCGACGAAGGCCGCGAACTGTCCGGGGCGGACCCGGAAGCCGACGCCGCGCAGAATGTTCGCGCCGTCGCAGGAGACGCGCAAATTCCGCGCTTCAAGGCCGATCGGCAGCCCGTCTTCGGAATTGTCGGGCTCTCTCTCGTTCGAGGCACCGGAGTTGTTCCCCGCAGAGGCCGTCTCGGCCGGGATGCGCAAGAAGTCCTCGATCTTGTCTAGCGCCACCTCGCCTTGCTTGATGTCGCCGAAATAGTTGCTCATGATCGTGATCGGATGCAGCAGGCTGTTGAAGTATTGGATGGCGGCGACGAGGCTCCCGACGGTCAGCGCGCCGCTCTGCACCTGGCCGCTGCCGAATCCGTAGAGGAACACGATGACGGCGCCGATCGCCAGCACGCTGGTCTGGCCGGACAACGTCCGGAAGACGGCTTCCCTCGTGCTGTTGGCGACGAGGTTCCGGTACATGCTGCCGTTGCGCTCCGACTCCCATGCTTCCAGTCCGAACGCGCGAATCTCCCGCGAGCCCTGGATCGTCTCGTACATGAAAGCGCCGATCTCCTCGTTGTGGGCGCGCAGACGCCGGGCATAGCGGGAGATGGGCTTCCCGTACAGCCGCGGCACGAGCACGAGCAGCGGCGCGCTGAGCAGGGCGGCGATGCCGAGGCGCCAGTCCATGTAGAAGATCATCGCCAGCGCGAACGCCATCGTCGCGCTCTGGAACGCCAGCTCGACGAGCACGTTGTCGATAAAGTTGGAGACGGTGGCGGTGTCCCAGCCGAGCAGGGCGGAATATTTGCCGGGGCCGTGCTTCTCGATCTCCGGAAGCGGGATCCGGCGAAGATGCGCCAGTACGCGCTCGCGCAGATCGAGAATGTGCTTGACGCCCAAGTAGCGGAACGCAGCTCCCCGGGCGATTCCGAGCAGGGCGCCGGCGAGCGCGAACAGGAACGACAGCGTCAGGAGCGGCGCCAGCCACTCCGTTCGGCCCCCGGTGAGCACTTTGTCGATGAGCAGCGAGAACAGCATCGGCTGGGCCGTGGCCAGGGCGATTCCGAGCAGCATGCAGAAGTAGCCGAGCGCGACAAGGCGCCGGCGCGGCGCCAGCAGGGGAAGCGCCCGTCTCAGCAGCTTAAAGCTGTGCATAGTCGCTCCTTCCGGCGAAGTGGCCGATGATCGGCCGGACCAGCGGCATCCAATCGGCCGGCGGCGTTCGCCCGTTTTCCGACAGGAGGGTCAACAGCGAGTCTCGGCAAAAAGGAAGCTGGCGAACGAATTCCAGGCGATAAACGTCGGGAAGCTCGATCGGCGCGGAGCGGGCGAGAGCCGCCGCGTCGCGGATAGGGGCCGCCGGGAATGCCCGGCTCTCGGCCGTCGCTTGCACGATGCGGGGGAATACTTGCCGGACATCGTAGGCATCCGCGGCTTCGAAGGCGCGTCTGGCCATCGCCTGGCGGCAGCCCGAATCCCGGAGCAGGCCGACGATCAAGCGGACCGCCTGGTCCCGATCGATGGCGGGAACGCCGTCTTCCTCCCAGGTACAGTCGACCAGATAGCCGTCCTCTCCGTGCCGCACGAGCTCGCGAAAGCCGTCCCAATTCGTGCATACCGCAGGAAGCCCCCACGCCTTGGCTTCGACGAGATTGAAGCCGAACGTTTCGCCCGGATCTGTCGACAGGTTGACGAGAACGTCCGAGGCGTGGAACAGCGCTTCTTTCCCGGCTCCGTCCACCGGTCCCGGAAATTCGACGGCGTCCGCCAGACCGAGACGGGCGACGAGTCCGTCCAGCTTTTCCCGATACGCCTGGACGCGGTCCGGCGCCGAGCCGGTGAATTCTCCGGCTACCGTCAAACGGGCATCGGGGACCTGCTCGCGAACCGCTGCGAACATCTCCAGCAGCAGATGGATGTTCTTGACGTCTTCGATGCGGCCGATGGCCAGCAGCCGGCGGCCCGTCCGTTCCGCGGCGATCCGCTTGAACGCTAGGGTCCGGTCCACGGTTAGGCCGAGCGGAATCGTCCGGGCGCGAGCGTAGGCCCCCGAGATTCGCAGCAGCGCCGCGCGGCTCGTCTCCGTGCCGGTCAGCAGCGTGTCGCGGGCGGTCAGCCAGGGAGCCAGGAAGAGCCACTGGCGCAGCCACGGCTCGGAGCCGACGCAATGGGCCAGGAACAGGAAGCCGACGTCCAGGCCCGCATGGCTACGCGCCATCATCCAATAAGGCAGCAGTGCCGGCAGATTCATATAGATCGTGTCGATCTTCCGCTCCAGGCAAAGGGCGCCCAGCCGTTCCGCCAGCTCGTCGAGCGAAGACGGAAACCGCGCCTGCCAGTCGCCGGTCGTGCCGCCGAGCAGCTTGAACGCCGCCATAGGAGAGATGGGGACCGGCTCGGCGAATTCGCTCAAGCCGCGCAGCCATTCACCGTCGATGACGCGTTCGTTGACGCGCCCGGGCCGGCCGGCCAAAAATCCGATTCGCATCCGCAGATCTCCTTTCGTCCTGCGCTCAGACTTGGACGGCTCCCAGCACGGCGCGGATTTCCCGCGCGACGGTCTCGACGGCCGCTTCATCCATCGCGATGTGCATCGGCAGCGACACGATTTCGCCCGCGAGCCGCTCCGCGTTCGGGAAGGAACCCGCCTCGCCGCCCAGATGGGCGAAGGCGGGCGTCCGGTGTACGGGAACCGGATATTGCACGGCGGTCAAGATGCCTTTCTTCTGCAACTGCCGGCGAAGCGCGTCCCGCGCGTCCGGATCGACCCGGACGACGTACAGATGGTACACATGGCTGTCGTCCCCCCGGTCGGACGGAAGCAGGACGGAGCCGGTTCCGGCCAGGCAGCCGCCATACAGGCGGGCGATCCGGCGGCGGTGCCGCGACCATTCGTCCAGATGCGGCAGCTTGAGCGACAGCGCGAGCGCCTGCAGCGGGTCCAGCCGGCTGTTGAAGCCCGGCACGTCGTGCCGGTAACGCGTCTCGCCGCCGTGATTGCGAAGCTTGCGCAGCTCCGACAGGAGCGACGGGGAGGAGACGGCGACCGCGCCGCCGTCTCCCAGAGCGCCGAGGTTTTTGTCCGGATAGAAGCTGAAGCAGCCGAGGACGCCCCAGCTCCCGGCGGGCCGGCCCCGCAGCCGCGCTCCGGCCGCCTGCGCGCTGTCCTCGACGATGGAAATGCCGCGCGCCTCCGCCCAGGGAAGCAGCGGCTCCACGTCGACCATCTGGCCGTACAGGTGGACGGGGATGACCGCTTTGGTGCGGGAAGTCGTCTTCGCTTTGACGTCCTCCAGATCGATCAGGAACGTATCGGGGTCGCAATCGGCCAGCACCGGCGTCGCCCCGGTATGATGAATCGCCTCCACGGTGGCGATAAACGTGTTGGCGGCCGTGATCACCTCGTCGCCGACGCCGACGCCCAGCGCCTTCAGGGCGAGGAACAGCGCGTCCGTGCCGTTGCCGACGCCGACGGCCGCCCCGGTTCCGAGAAAGGCGGCGAACGCCTCCTCGAACGAGATGACGGCGGGGCCGCCGACGAAAACGCCGCGGCGGCCCAGTTCCCGCACGGCATCGAACCAGGGCTCCCGAATGAGCTCGAACTCGGCCTGAGGCCCGGAAAATAAAACGCCCATCGCACACCTCCTATAGATGACGCTCGTTCAGCGCCTGCAAATCGCCCAGCGCCTTCATCGTTTGCGCCGCTTCCTCCAGGGTGACCGCCAGCGGGCCGCCTCGCAGCAGACAATCCGCGAAGCTCTCGTAAATCCGCTGCGGCCCCAAGGCGCGCTTGGCCTCCTCGGGCTCAAGGACGGCGTGGCGCGGCGGCTTGCCCTTTTCCAATATCGTCGCTTCCCCATTCGGCAAAATCTGCAGCGTGGCCCGGTCGCCTCCGACGATCCAGAGGGGAGGCGAGGCGGCGGAGCCGAAGTTGACCTCGAAGCTCAGGAGCACGCCGCTGTCCAGCCGGAAGCTCGCTTGCACGTAATCGTCCGCGTCCCCCTGCTCCCAGCGCAGCGAACCGATATGGGCGGCCAGCGGCCGTTCGTACCGGCCGAGCCCGAGATGAAGCAGCTGATCCGCCAGATGCACGCCCCAATCGAGCAGCGCGCCGCCGCCGAATCGGCGTTCGTTGCGCCATTCCGGCCGGAACGATTTGACGCCGAACCAGGCGCCGGAGCCGAACGAATGATGGCGCCGCTCCGCGAACAGCACGCGGCCGAGCGCCTCGTCGCGAAGCGTCTGCCGGACGAGCAGGGCGTCCGGATCGAAGCGCCGGTTGTGGAAGACGCCGACCGTCCGGTTCGCTTCGGCGGCCAGCGTCAGCAGCCGCTCGGCTTCCTCCGCGGTCGGAGCGACCGGCTTCTCGATCATGACGTGCAGGCCGCGCCGCAGCGCTTCCGCCGCCGCCGCGAAATGGCTGCTCGGCGGCGTGGCGACGAGCACGGCGTCCAACTCTGCGCCGAACAGCCCGTCCAGCGAGTCGAACGCGGGAAAACCGCGCCTGACCGCCAGCTCCCGGCGCTGCGGGGTCAGATCGTAAATGCCGCGCACGGCGAATTCCGAAAGCTTCCGAAGCGTCGGCAGGTGGACCAGCTCGACGATTCGGCCGAAGCCGACGATGCCGAGACGGATCGGGGCGTCCATCGGCTTAGGCGACCGCCGCGAGCAGACGCTCGATGAAGGAGACCAGTCCGCCCAGCGTCTCGAACGAAGCGGGATCGATGTCCTCGTCGGGCACCGCGACCCCGAACGACTCTTCGACGTAAACGAGCAGCTGCAGGGTCATGATCGAATCGATGTTCAGATCGTCGTACAGGCGGGCGGATTCGTCCGTCTCCGCGGGCACGGACAGCTCCAGATTTTCCGCGATGATAAGCTTGAGACGGTTCAAAATGTCGGAACGGGTCATCGCCTTTCCTCCTCCAATGTTTGCAATAGCCGCCGGCTGATTTTGCCGGACGGCAGCCGGGGAATTTCGTTCGTCAGCCGGATCGCGCCGGGGACCTTGTACGCAGGCAGGCGCTCGGAGCACCAGGCCCGGACGTCCTGCTCGCGAAGAGCGCCGTCCGCCGGAGCGATCCACGCCTGGACCGCTTCGCCCCAGACCGGATGCCGGCTTTTGCAGACGACGACCTCGCTTACGCCCGCCATGGCCGTAATGACGCTCTCGACTTCCGACGGCATCACTTTGAGGCCGGACACATTGATCAGATCGTCCGCTCTCCCCGACACGAACAGCGAGCCTTCGGCGTTCAGGAAGCCGATGTCGCCGGTGCGGACGACGGTCCGCGCCGAGGCGGCGACGATCTCCGTCAGAGGCTCTTCCGAGCGGCTGCCGGGAAGAGGCTCGCAGCTCACCCGGAAGCGGCGCAGCGGACGCCCCATCTCCTGAGGAGAGGAGGGGGCTGCGCCCAGCGCGATGCAGCCCGCCTCGGTGCAGCCGTACTGCTGCCAGATGCGGCTCGTCTGCCGTTCCAGCCGGCGCAGAAGGGGTTCCGTGAGCGGAGCGCCGGAGCTGACGACTTCGTTGAGCCGCACCTCGTCCTTGCCCAGGGCCAGCAGAAGATGCAGCAGGAACGGAACCGCATAGGCGAGCGAGCCCGCCGTATCGCGGATCTCGCCTAGGATTCGCTTCGGATTGCGGCCGTGAAGCAGGTTCGGCTCGACTCCGCGCGCGATCGCGGCGAGCGTCCCGGTGATTAGTCCGAACGAATGGAAGACGGGAACGAGCACCTGCGTCGGAAGCTCTGCGGCGCCCGCTGCGGCGAGCCGCTCGTTGTAGCCGGCGATCTCTTCGTCGATGTCCTCCCAGGTTCGGCGGACGAGTTTGGGAGCGCCGGTCGTGCCGGAACTGAATTGGCAGAGCGAAGCGGGCTGGGATTCGGTCATGAAGGATACGGCTTCGAACCGCTCGGCCGTTCCGTAGACCAGGTAAGCCGCGCCGGCCAGCCGTGCCGATTCGCGAGCGCGTTCGTAAGGCGTATCCTCGTGCAGCAGCAGCGCGCCGGCGCCGCGCTCTCGCAAATAAAGGCACAGGCCGACGATGTCCGCCGGCTGCTTGACGCACAGCGCATACAGCTTGCCTTCGGCGTTCCGGCACTCGGGCATTCGATCCCATTGGCCGAACAGCTTGTCCACATCGTCGCGTTCGTAACGCACTTGGCCGACTCGGAAAATAAACACGCCCCCTCTCGCGCCGGCGATCCTCTCGGGGATGCCGTCGATCTGCCTAGAAAGTAGCACGATCTTGGCGTTTTGCGGAAGAAGCTGGAGGAGATGGCGTAAGATCGCTCACACATCGCTTAGAAACGCACATACAGGCAGCGCCGAACTGCGTAGAATCCCACCTAACTCTTATAATCTTGCACATCGTTCGCGGCAGCGCTTCCATTTTATGATAAACGGGTATGGACATTTCTCTTAGGGGGAACAGGCATGAGGAAGCTGAAAACGTGGCTGGCCGGCCTTGCGGCGGCGATGCTGCTTTTCTCCGCAGCTCCCGTTTATGCGGACGAGACGCAGCCGGCGGATCAAGGGACGGGCCCTGCCGTTGCGGAAGCCGCGGCCGATGCGGCACCGTCCTATGTGCGCATCAAGAACAGATGGCAGAGCAACTATCTTTACGAAGCGTCGGACCATCGGGTGCTGTACGGCAGGACGGCTCCCGAGGACGCATCCTCCCATTGGATCGTCGAGGACGGCGAGAACGGCGCCAAGCGGATCAAGAACGTCAAGACGGGCGACTACATCACCCTCGACGGCGTCGCGCAGCGCCGGGACGCGCTGATGGCCCAGCCGGCGGAGACGAGCTCGCCTCAGGATCAATGGTATATCGAGAACGCGGTCAACGAGGGCTTCGTGCTGATCAAGAGCGCGGCGGTTCCGTCGTCCGCGAACCTGGTCGTTCACGAAGAGGACCAGCTCGGGTATGCCGAGGTCAGCAACGATATCAACGTGACGTTCGACAGCCCGCAGTGGGCGCTCGAGCCGGAGGGAACGGCTTCGGAGATCGCGCCGGTGCGGATCGTCAACTTCACGACAGGAGCTGCGGGCACCGACTATTTGTACGAGGATGCGAGCACCGGGGAGATCAAGCACGGAGATTTGTCGGCTGCGGATTCGGATCACCTCCTTTGGAGGCTGGAGGATTACGACGGGAAAAAGCGCATCCGCAACGTCGCCACCGGCCATTACGCGACGGCGGGCGATCCGGCGTTGGGAACGGCCGGCACGTCGGACGCCGCGAAGGACGACCAGTGGACGATCGTGGAGTCCGAGCAGTATGACGACTACGTCGCCCTCCAAAGCGTGTCCGATTCGACCCGATATTTGAACATCGGCGGCGAAGATGGCCTTGCGCGTTCCGGCAGCGTCGATCCGAATTCGGACGCGGCGCAATGGATGCTGGAGGACCCTGCCGCGGCAGCCCAGCCCGAATATGTCCGGATCAAAAACGAATGGCAATCGTTTGTCCTGTACGAGGACGAGAACGGCGACCTGAAATACGGCAACGAGCGGACCGACGGGCGGGATCAGTGGCACATCGTCAAATACGACGGCCGCAAGCTGTTTGTCAATCGGGCGACCGGCCACTATCTGTCCATGCCGGGTACGGACGGGCGCCTGAAGGTCGTGGCGCACGACCCGGCCGCGGCGCCGGCGCCGGAACTGATCTGGAGCGTCAAATCGATGGGCGGCGCCTCGAAAATCATCCGCAACGTCGGCGATCCGCTGCCGGCGGGAGACAACGCGCGGCTGATCAACCTTCAGAACTTGACCAAATACGCGGAGTATTCGATCATCAACCGCAACTGGGGCAGCCCGAAGTGGGACTTCATTCCGGTGACCGACAGCGGGCCTGCAACGGTCCGGTTCGTAAGCGCGGACGGTTCGGCGCTGTACGAGAAGGCGACGGACAATCCGGACGTCGGCATCGTGCAGTACGGCGGCGTTCCGGCGTCGGACCGAACGTCTCTTTGGCTGCTTGCGGCGACGCCGGACGGAGCCTACTGGGTGCAGAACGTCGCCACCGGCCATCACCTGTCTCTGCAGAACATTGCAGACAACCCCGCTGCCGCCGACGATCCGATGCAGGCGACGAAGGAATTTTACGAGGTATGGGGCAGCGCCAAATGGAAAGTCGAAGGGACGCTCGATACCCCCGGCTTCCTTCGCAGCGCATGGAGCGGACATGTGGCCCGCATGGACGGCAGCGGCAACGTCAAGGCGAGCGATACGGAGGACGACAGCGGCAAGTTCACGGTCGTTCCGGCCGTCGTCGCCCCGCCGCTTCCGGAGGGGCCGATCCGCATCCGGAACAACTTCAACGGACAGTATCTTTTTGAACAGAACGGCATCGTCAAATACGGCGACGTCGCCGAATCCAACGGCTACAGCCATTGGATCGTCGAGCAAGACGGCGATACGGTGCGTCTCAAAAACCGGGCGACCGGCGACTACGCGCAGACTTCGCCCGACTACTCGTACATCGTCGCTTCCGCCGGCGGAGGGGATTCGGACGCGGCGGGCTGGTCGCTCGAGCCGACGGCGGACGGCAATCACTGGCTGCTCCGCAGTCGGAACGGAAGCTACAGCGACGAATATCTGAACGTACAAAACGGACTCGGCTATGCGGAACGCGGATTGTATCTGACCTCCTTCGGGTCGCTGCAGTGGGACTTCGCCGCGGCGCCGGAAGCGTTCGAGACGCCGGACATGAACGGCGAGCGCAACGAGATCACGTCGACGCCCGTTCAGGACGATACGAATTACGTCCGCATTGCAAGCTCGTCGGACGATGGCACGGCTGTGAAGTACCTGACCGAAGACGGCGGCGGCGTCTCGCTCGCGGCGTCGGTTGGCGGCGCGGCTTCGCAATGGCTCGCGCAGGACTTCAACGGGCGCAAGCTGCTGCGGAACCGGGCGACCGGGCATCTGCTCGCCGCCGACGGCAGCGCCTTGCAAACCGTTAGCGAGGATTCGCGTGCAGACGCAAGTGCTCAATGGATGATCGAGGACTCGCTTGGCTACAAGGTCGTGCGCAGCGCATCGTCGGAGGCGCTGCCGCTGCTTGCCGCTGCGGGCGGCGGGGTCGGGCTGGACGCTGCGGCTTCGGTTGCGGGCGCGCGATGGGCGTTCGAGCCGGTCGTATCCGACGTCGTCTACGAAGCGGAGGACGCGTTCCAGGGCGGAGGCGCAACGGCAGCTGCGGACGTTCCGGGCTATACGGGAACGGGATACGTGACGGACATGGGCGAGAAGGGGGCCAAGATCAGCTTCGCGGTCAATGCCCAAGCGGAAGGAAGCTACCAGACTTCGGTCCGGTATCTGAATACGGGCGGCGCAGCGCGAACGGTCGGAGTGTACGTGAACGGCATCCGCACGCAAGCCTTGAATCTGCCGGGCACTTCCGGCTGGTCGGAGCTGGCGATCGGACTCGATTTGCGCGCGGGCATCAATTCCGTCGCTTTGCAGGCGGACGATGCCGGGCAGACGGGCGCGGCCATCGATTCGCTGACGGTGAGGGACAGCGTGAACAAGGCGTATCGCGGCGCGACAGTGCCTTACGTCTCTTATGAAGCGGAACAGGGAACGACGAACGGAGACATTCTCGGTCCGACTCGGACCTATCTCGATGTCGCTTCGGAGGCTTCCGGCCGGGAAGCGGTCCAGTTGAGCGAGACCGGGCAGTACGTCGAGTTCAAGACGGTCCGGGACGCGGATTCGATCGTGCTGCGCTACTCGATTCCCGACAGCCCGGACGGAAAGGGGACGACGGCGACCCTCGGGCTGTACGTCGACGGGAAGTTCCGGCAGAAGCTCGAGCTATCGTCCAAATACGCTTGGGAATACGGCAGCTATCCTTGGTCGAACAATCCGCAGGATGGCAATCCGCACCGGTTTTTCGACGAAATGCATGCGCTGACCGGCGATATCCCGGCAGGGTCGACCGTGCGGCTGGAAAAAGACGAGGACAGCACGGCGGATCATTATGTGATCGATTTGGTCGAAATGGAGCAAGTGGCGGAACCGTACGCTATGCCGGACGGCTTCCTGTCGGTAACCGACTACGGCGCGGTCGCGAATGACGGACAGGACGACACGGCCGCCTTCAAGGCTGCGATGGAAGCGGCCAAGGAGGAAGGCAAGGGCGTCTGGTTCCCGCAAGGCGAATTCGGGCTCGCGGACGGCCTGCTCGATCTCGACCAGGTGACGATCCGCGGCGCCGGCATGTGGTACACGACGCTGAAGGGCGCGAAGTTTTTCGGCAGGGGCGTCGACATCCAGGTATACGATCTGATGATCGACGGGGAAATCAACGTCCGCGACGACGAGGCGCATACGAATGCGTTCGAGGGCGCCTTCGGGCCGGGCTCGGTCATCCAGGACGTATGGATCGAGCACACGAAAGCCGGGCTTTGGCTGACGAAGCCGAAGGACGGCGCCGAGAACGAGATCACGGACGGCTTGTACATGCTCGGGCTGCGCATTCGCGACCTGATGGCCGACGGCATCAATTTCTGCGTCGGTACGGAGAACAGCATGATGGAGCAGACGGACGTCCGCTATCCCGGCGACGACGGCATCGCGATATGGTCGGCCGAAGGGCGGGCCAGCGTGAACAATACGGTCCGCTTCAACACCGTGTCGCTGCCTTGGCTGGCGGACAACTACGCGGTGTTCGGCGGCACCGGCAACAAGTTCCAGGATAACATCGGCGTCGATTCGATCCGCGGCGGAGCGGGCATCGCGGTCTCGACCCGGTTTTCGCCCGTGCCGTTCGCCGGCACGACCGTCGTCGAGCGCAATACGTTCATCCGGACCGGCAGCTACAGCCCGGACGTCCAAAGCAACCTGGGCGCCATCTGGGTGGCGGCGCAGGAGAAGGACATGAACACCGGACGCGTCGTCATCCGAGACAATACGGCTTTGAACAGCATGTACCAAGGGCTGTCGATTTTGGGCACTTTCAACATGGGGCAGGTCGTTCTCCAGGACCTCGTGTTTGACGGAGCAGGCACCAACGGCGTGGAAGTGGCGCCCACGCTCAAGGGCGGCGCCCAAGTCGACAATGTCATCGTCCGCAACGCGAAAATGGCGGACGTCGCGAACGGGGCCGGCAACGCCTTTGTTTTCGACGAGGTGAACGAAGGGTTCGCCAATGCCGTCAAACCGTTCTCTGCGGAATGGACCGACGGCTCGACCGGCCGGTTCGTTCTGGGGCAAGGCCGGAGCGCGAGCTCGAAGGTGAAGGATCCTTCGGGCGCCGATATTGGCGACAAGGCATCGTTTACGACGGCGGATACGGCGATCGCGACGGTTACTGCCGACGGGGTTGTCACCGGGATCAGCGACGGCGAGACACGCCTGCATATCGCGGTCGGCGATGCTTCCCGCGATTACACGCTGACCGTTATCCCTTCCGCTCCGACGTCTGTTCCTTCGAACCCGGGAAGCGGGACGGCCGGGTCTTCCGGCAGCGCGGCGGACAACGATCGGAAGCTGGCGGATTCGAAGGAGTCCGCGATCGTGTTTGAGGTTCGTTCGGACAATGCCGACGGCAAGGTTCCGTTTACGGTAGCGGGCTTGCAAAAGGCGCTGACCGTTCATCCGAACGCGACGCTCGTCATCCGGAACGGCGGCGCCTCTTACTGGTTCCCGCTGTCGCTCATCGGGAAATTGCTGGATGGCCGAGACGTAAGCGACCCGGCTTCTGCGATTTGGACGTTTACGGTTCGACCGTCGGCAGTAGACGAGGCTGCGCAAGCGGCGGAGCAAGCGAAGAAACAAGGGTTCAGCCTCGCGGGCAATCCGGTCGAATTCGCGGTCTCGCTGCAGGCGGGGGACCGAAACGAGCCGATCGGCTACTTTGGGGGCGTCTACGTTAATCGCACGATAGAGGTGAATGGGGAACTGAACCCGGATACGGCGACCGCGCTCGTATACGATCCGGCATCCGGCAGCTTCGAATACGTCCCCGCCACGTTCTCGACCTCCGGCGGAAAAACGACGGCGACGATCCGGAGCATGGGCAACAGCATTTACGTCGTGGCCGATCATCCGGCGACATTCGCGGACATTGCGAGCCATTGGGCTCAAGACGCGATCGAGAAATTAGCCGCCAAGACCATCGTCCAAGGCGTCTCCGCCGGCGAATTCGCGCCGAACCGCGCGGTTACCCGCGCCGAGTTCGCCGCGCTGCTCGTCCGGGCGCTGGGGCTTCGCGGCGAGGGCGTTGACAATGGCGTCGGCAAGCGCTTCTCCGACGTCGGCGCCGAAGCTTGGTACGCCAAGGACGTCGCGATCGCTTCCGCGTACGGACTGGCGCAAGGAATGGCGGACGGTACATTCCGTCCGGGAGACACGATCACCCGCGAGCAGATGGCGGTCATGATCGCGCAAGCGTGGAAGCTTGCCGCGGCGGAGGACAGCGCGAGCGAGTCTTCCGCTTCCGCAGCCGGCACCGGCAGCGGGTTCCGGGACGCCGCCGACATCCACGCTTGGGCGGCGGATGCGGTTGCGGCGGCCGTGAGCAAGGGCCTGATGCAAGGCAAGCCGGGCGGCGTTTTCGCGCCGCTTGACCCGGCCTCGCGCGCGGAAGCCGCGACTCTTCTCGGCCGCTTGCTGACAGCGGCCGGGCTGATGAACTGATCGTCTGTTAGCCGGCAAGACCGCGAGGACGGAATTTTTGCCATACGAGCAGCCCGCTGGCGCGTCGACGCCTCGGGCTGCTTTTCTTTTTGGCCGATAACGAGTAGGCATTTTAACAGACTTCTTCTGCTCCAATCCTCGTATTTCCGTGTATGTAGGCTATCCGACTGCCTTCTTTCGCTTATCCGTCCTATTTTCGCATGGGTGGGCAGTTAGACAGCCTTCTTCCATCCCCCGCCGCTTTCCGGCACCGACCGGCGTGCAGCTTCGGGAATCCCCTACCGTTTGCCGCCGACGACGTTGACCGGGGAGCCGGACAGGAATCGGGCGGCGTTGTCGATCGCGGTGCCGAGCAGGCGCCGTCTCGCTTCGAACGAAGCCCAAGCGATGTGCGGCGTAATGATGCAGTTGCGGGCGGACAAAAGCGGATTGCCGGGGGAAGGAGGCTCCGCCGACAGAACGTCCAACGCCGCTCCGGCGAGCCGGCCTTCGTTCAGCGCGGCGGCCAGGTCCGCTTCCGCGATCAGTTTGCCGCGGGCGGTATTGACGAGCATCGCGCCCGGCTTCATCCGGCCGATCGTCTCTTGGCGGATCAGCCCTTCCGTCTCCGGCGTCAGCGGACAATGAAGGCTGACGACATCCGACCGGCGCAGCAGCTCCTCGAGCTCCACGCGGGGGACGCCGCCATCTTTGCCGTCTCGTTCGTTCTCTCGCCCGCTTGTCCCCTCCGCCGGCTCTTTTCTCCCCGCCCGCCCCGAGGCGACGACGTTCATGCCGAACGCTTTGGCGAGCTCCGCCACCTTTTCGCCGATCCGCCCCATTCCGACGATGCCCATCGTTTTGCCGGACAGCTCGGTCAGCGGCGAACGCCAGTAGCAGAAATCCGGGCTGCGCGCCCAATCTCCGCCGCGAACCGATTCGCCGTGCTCGCCGACCCGATGGCACAGCTCGAGCAGCAGCGCGAATACGAATTGCGCGACGGATTCGGTCCCGTAGGACGGAACGTTCGTCACGGTAATGCCCAGTTCGGCGGCGCATGCGACGTCTACCTGATCGTATCCGGTGGCAAGCACGCCGACATATCGCAGATCCGGCAGGCGGGCGAGCGTCTCCCGGCGCAGAGGAGCTTTGTTGGTAAACACCATCTCGGCTCCCCGGCAGCGCTCCGCGATCTCTTCGACCGGCGTACGATCGTACACTTCCAGCTCTCCCAGCTTCTCCAGCTCCGCCCACGTCAAATCTCCGGGATTGAGCGTATATCCGTCCAGCACGACGATTTTTTTCAATGAGGCCAGCTCCTCTGTCTACACCTTTTTTTCCCATCGTAACGGATCGATCCGACAATCTCAATTGGAACGTGGAGAGCGGCGGCCGGAAGAGAGCAACCGGATTACTCGCATGTACGGATAAGCGGCGGAATGAGCGGAAGAAAGCAAGCGGATGGCTCACAGGACGGATAAAGGCCACGCAGCGCGGCTGTCGCATGGATTCGGTAACTTTTGCCGCCCGTAGCCCGTCTAAATAAGACAAGCATTTGTCTGTTTGGGCAAGATAGAGAGATAAGGAGTGGAGACGATGGGAAAATGGGGGAGTCTTCTGCTGCTCGTCGCCGGTGCGGCGTGGCTGCTGAGCGGATGCCGAAGCACGACGATGGAGGATGCTTTTCGCCAGCAGTATCCGGATCCGGGCTACGAGCTGCTCTATTCCGAAGCCGTAGGGGACCGGTACCTTGCCTTCTTCAAGTCGCCGCAGCCGGACGGAACGGCGGGGATCGGATTGGCCGTGTTCGAAGGCGGGCGGGGCAAAGGGTGGACGGTGCTGCAGACCGGTACGTTCTACGATCCCGGAAGCCTGGGCGTCGATATTGCCCAAGTGGACTTGGGGAACGAAGGGACGAAGGACGTCGTGTTCGGTTATACGGACAATAAGAACGTGGCGAAGATCGCGACCGTCGATTCGCAAGGCGACACGGTCCAGGCGGAGCTGATCGATACTGATTGGAAAAAGATCTGGTTCGCGGTCGGAGACATCGAGACGCTGAACGTGAAGGCGTTCGCGGCGGACGGCCGGGTGGTGGCCCAAGTTCCGGACGCGAACGCGGAGTACGGTTCTTGAGGGCGCGGAAGACGCGGAAAAACGAGGCGAAAAACTTTTTTCGTTTTTTCGCTTGCCAAAACTAATTCGATTAGTTATTATAAAGCTAACGACATTAGTTATCCAAAAATAAGGAGCGATCGGATATGAAAATAACGAAAAGCCATTCGGTTTACCAGCTCGCTTTTCTGCCTCGCCTGTTCCCGGTGAACGTGTACTTCGTGGAAGAGTCCGATAGCCTGACGCTGATCGACGCCGGCATGCCTTTCAGCACGAAGGGAATTCTGAAGGCGGCGGCACGAATCGGCAAGCCGATCAAGCGGATCGTGCTCACCCATGCGCACGGCGACCACATCGGAGCGCTGGACGCGCTGAAGGCGGCGCTGCCGGACGCGAAAGTCTATCTCTCGGCGCGCGACGAACGGCTGCTGCGCGGCGACAAGTCGCTGGACGCCGGCGAAGCCGCCGGCCCGGTGCGCGGAGACGTTCCGGCTCCGGGCAAAATCAAGACGCGTCCCGACGTGCTGCTCGCGGACGGCGACCGGATCGGCTCGCTGCTGGCCGTCGCGGCTCCCGGCCATACGCCCGGCTCGATGTCGTTCCTCGATACGCGGGGCGGCGCGCTGATCGCGGGCGACGCGTTCCAGACGCGCGGCGGCGTCGCGGTGTCGGGCAAGAAGCAGCCGCTGTTCCCTTTTCCCGCCATGGCGACCTGGAGCGCGTCCACCGCGCTGGAAAGCGCCCGCCGGCTGCGGGATTTGAAGCCGACTCTCCTCGCGATCGGCCACGGCAAAATGCTGCAAAACCCCGGAGCCGCCATGGACCGCGCAATCGTCGAAGCAGAGCGGAGCCTCTCCGCTGCGAGAGGAGGTGCTGGACATGCCGCGAATCGGACTTGATCGCACGACCCTTCTTCAAACCGCAACCGAGCTTGCCGACGCCGAAGGGCTGAACGCCGTGACGCTGGCTTCGCTTGCGCAGAAGCTCAATATCCGGTCTCCGTCTCTGTACAATCATGTGAACGGACTGCCGGATCTGCTCCGCCAGATGGCGCTGCACGGACTTACGCTGCTCTCATCCGCCCTGAGCCGGGAAGTGGCGGGCAAGACCGGCGACGACGCGGTCCGGGCGCTGTGCCGAGCGTATCTGGCGTTCGCCAGAGCCCACCCCGGCTTGTACGAGGCGATCCAACGCGCGCCCGACGAGGGCGACGAAGCGATGCAAAAAGCGGGAGGGGAAGTGGTCGGCCAGGTCGTCGCGGTCGTCTCCGAATACGGCCTGCAAGGCGATGCGGCGCTCCATGCCGTCCGGGTCATCCGCAGCCTGCTGCACGGTTTCGTCTCCCTGGAGAGGCAAGGGGGGTTCGGGCTTCCGCTCGATCTGGACGTGACGTTTCGGCTCATGGTGGAGACATTTCTGGCAGGGGTAAAAACCATTCGGAACGGGGAGTGGAGACTATGAGTTTTATCGTGTTCGTTCTGCTGTTTACGCTAGGCTGGGGTTGGCTGGACGCCCGTCTGCGCCGCGGTTCCATCCAGGGAGAGGAGTGAGGCCGATGTTCGCGGGACATTTCGGATTGGCGGCGGCCGTCAAGGCGAAAACGCCGAAAGTGCCGTTGTGGGCGCTTATGCTGAGCACGCAGCTGCTGGACGTGATCTTCGTGCCGCTGCTGCTGACCGGCAAGGAAACGATGGAAGGAAAGTCAGGCTACGGCCAAGGCCTCATTCATGCGGATTATACGCACTCGCTGGCGGGGGCGCTGATCATCGCGCTGGCCGCAGGACTGCTGGCGGGGAAGCGCTGGGGAAAGAAAGGCGGCTTCGTCATCGGCGCGACGGTCATGAGCCACTGGGTGCTCGACCTGTTCGTTCATCGTCCCGATATGCCGCTGCTGCCGGGCAATCTCGGCGATCTGCCGCTGATGGGCTTCGGGCTGTGGCGATGGCCGTGGCTGACAGCGGCGGCGGAGCTGGCGCTCGTGGCTATCGGCGCGGTATGGTACGCGAGATCCTTGCCCCGAAAGGCCGCTTCCGGCTCCGGCTTCCGGATTTGGGGCGCCGTGACGATGGCGACTCTGCTGGTGCTGGCTCTGGCGACGGATACGCTGGGCATCTGAGAAAATAAAACGGCTTCGCTCCATCCGCCAACGCGGGCGAGAGAGCGAAGCCGTTTGGCTTGGTACGGTGGTCTTTCGCGGATTAGCCTTGATCGGTCAGAATGAGCGGACCGTTCTTCGTGATGGCGATCGTGTGCTCGTATTGGGCCGACAGCTTGCCGTCCACCGTGCGCGCGGTCCAGCCGTCGTCGTCGATCTTCATGCGCCATGTTCCCGCATTGATCATCGGCTCGATCGTCAGCACCATTCCTTCCTTGAAGCGGAAGCCTTTGCCCGGCGAGCCGATATGAATGTAGCTGGGCTCCTCGTGCATTTCGCGGCCGACGCCGTGGGCGGCCAGCTCGCGCACGACCGAGAAGCCGTTCGCTTCGGCGTGCTTCTGCACGGCATGCATGGCGTCGCCGACCCGATTGCCGACGACCGCGCGCTCGATGCCGAGATACAGGCACTCCTTCGTGACCCGCTGCAGCTTCTCCGCTTCCGGCGACAGCTCGCCGACGGCGTAGGTCCAGGCGGAGTCGCCGACCCATCCGTTCAACTCCGCGACGATGTCGATCGTGACCAGGTCGCCGTTCTTCAGCGGCGTCCGGTTCGGAAACCCGTGCGCGATCACGTCGTTGACCGATGCGCAGGTGACGTAGCGGAAGCCTTTGTAGCCCTTCGTAGAAGAGCGGGCACCCGCCCGGCGCAGCCTGTCTTCCACTAATTCTTCGATATCCCATGTGGTGACGCCGGGCCGTAACATCTTGGCGATCTCGCGATGACAGGCGGCGACGAACGCGCCGGCCGGCTTCATCTGTTCGATCTCCTGCGGCGTTTTCAGAATAACCACTTTCTGTCACTCTCCTTCTTGGCCGATCCCGGTCCTAAGACCGGATTCCCTCGAATAACAAATCCGCCATCCGCTCCGCGTCCAGATCCGAGCGAGAGCGGTACAGCCACAGTCCCGCGCAGCCGACCAGCGAGCCGATGAGCATGTTCGCGGTCTCTTCCGCCGCTTCGCTCCCGACGCATTCGCGCATGGCGTCCGCCACCGGACGGTACAGCTCATCATCGAACAGGACGGCGAGAGCGCGGGCGCTGCCTTCCGGGAGCTGGTGGAATTTCTCCGAGGCCATCTTGTACAGGATAAAAACGGAACGTTCTTCCGACCATAAGCCCAGCAGCCGCACCGACAGCAGCCGCAGCCGCTCCCGGGCGGGGAGCGCCTCGGCCATCGTCTTATCCGTCAGCTCCCTGGCGGCGGAAGCCGCTTGTTCGAGCAAATCCCGCAGCAGCAGGAACTTGTTGCTGTAATAGTGATACACCGTGCCGTAGCCGACTTCCGCCTGCGCGGCCACGTCCTTGATCTCGAACGCGAGTCCTCTTGCCAGGTAGACGTCTGCCGCAGCCCGGCGGATCTGCCGGATTCGGGCTTCGCGGATCTGTTCGTTCTGCTCCTTCGTTCGCGGCGACATCGGGTGAACCTCCGCCCGTTTTATTTTTGACCTAATACCATGTCGATATAAAAGATACGCCGTTGAGCGGACGATGTCAAGCCGCGTCGGCCGGACCGATTCCGGGAAGCCGGCCCGGAAGGGTCCCCGCCATCCGCGGCCCGCGACTTTCTCTGACATCATATGCGCGCGGGGGTTCGGTTGAATCTCTATTTTTTTGACAATCATGTTATGATATTGCGTATACAGAGAGGAATATTGGATATGGAGAACGAAGGAGAGATGACGATTGGCACAAGTGAAAATTTACGGAATCCGGGAGCGCCTGAGAGCCATTCGCGAGACGCTGTCGGACATCGTGCACCAATGCTTGGTCGAAGAGTTCGGGCTTCCGGAAGAAGATCGTTTTCAGCGGTTCATCGGACTCGCCAAAGACGATTTTTTCTATCCGTCCGACCGTTCGGAGCATTACACCATTGTCGAGATCACCCTGTTCGAAGGACGCTCGGCGGAATCCAAAAAAAATTTGATCCGCCTGCTTTACGAGAGAATGTCCGCCTGCGGCCTGACGGAGAAAGATCTGGAGATCGTGCTCATCGAATCTCCTCGCGCAAACTGGGGAATCCGCGGCTTGCCCGGGGACGAGCTGGAATCGTTCGACCGGGTTGACGCGTAGACACACACGGGGAGAGGGGCTTGGGTTTACATGATAAAAGCACTCGTATTCGATTTTGACGGAACGGTTCTGGATACGGAATCGGCGGCTTACGACGCTTTTTGCGACGTGTTCCGGGATCACGGGCTGGAGCTGTCGCTGGAGCGCTGGGCGCTGGGGATCGGAACGTGGGGAGCGTACGATCCGTACGCCGATCTGGAGGAGAGCTTGGGTCGGGCCGTCGACCGCCGAGCGATTCGCGAACGGTTCGAAGCCGCTTGCGCGGAGCGGATTCGGGGATTGGCCATCCGGCCCGGCGTGATGGAGACGTTGGAGGAAGCGCGCCGCCGCGGTCTGCGGATCGGGCTGGCGACCAGCTCCTACCGCAGGTCGGTGGAGCCCCATTTGCGGGAATACGGCCTGCTCGACTATTTCGAAGCGATTCATACCGCCGACGAGGTGGCCAAGGTCAAGCCCGATCCCGCGCTGTACCGGCTGGCGCTCGAATCGTTCGGCGTGAAAGGCGCGGAAGCGGTCGCGATCGAAGACTCGGTAAACGGGCTCCGCGCCGCCAAGGCGGCCGGATTGCACGGCCTGGCGGTGCCGAACGAACTGACCGCGTTCATGGACTTCTCCGAAGCGGACCTGCTGCTGCCGTCGCTCGCCGAGATGCCGATGGACGAATGGCTGGGGCGGCTTGCCGCCATTTCTAGATAAGCAATAAAGCCGCCGGCCCTCTCGGGTCGGCGGCTTTATTTTCGGCCCTATTACTTGAACTGCCGAAGGAACTGAACGGCCTTCGCGATATCGGCGGCCGGGTTGTCGCCGACTTCCCGCTCGATCGTCAGGTAGCCTTTGTAACCGATGTCGGACAGCGCCTGAAGATAGGCCGGCCAATCGACGGAGCCTTCGCCGAGCGGGACCTCGCGGTAGTAGAGGCCGGATTCGCCTTCCTCCGCCAGCTTGCCGTGGTCCATCGGCTCGTAGCCGAGCGCGCCGTAAATATTGCGCGGATCGGTCTCCCGCAGCCGAATGCCGTCCTTGGCGTGCGTATGGACGATGTAATCGCGAAGCGTATGCACGCCTTGCGCCGGATCGTCGCCCGTCACCATGACCATGTTGGCCGGGTCGAAGTTGACCGAGACGCCATTCGTGCTGAGCGTGTCGAGGAAGCTCTTCAGCCGCGCCGACGTCTCCGGCCCGGTCTCGATCGCGAAAAAGGCGTTCAGGCTGCTCGCGTATCGGCTAAGCTCCTCGCAGGCCGCCTGCATGGAAGCGTACACTTCGCTGCCCGGGTCTTCCGGCACGATGCCGATGTGCGTCGTGACGACGTTCGTACCGAGCTCTACCGCAAGATCGAGAATGCGTTTCGACTTCTCGACCTTCCACGGATTTTCCTTTTTATCCTGGAAGCCGTGTCCGGCCAAGTCGCCGACCAACGCGGAGATGCGCAGGCCGTGGGAATCGAGCTCGTCGCGCAATTCCTTGCGCCGCGCGGCCGACAGGTTGGCGGGGTCCATCTCGCCGCTGACCGCGTAAATTTGCACGCCGTCGGCGCCGACCTCGCGCGCTTTGCGCAGTCCTTCGCTGACGCCGACGCGGAAGCTGTCTACGATCACGCCGATCGGATTCGAAAGTTTGATCATAAAGGCGGTTCTCCTCCTTATATGCTTGCAGGGATTGGCGGAAGCGCGGCCCGGACGAAAACCTGCAAAAGTGCAGGCTTTCGAAGCCGTTCCGCCGCTTTTGCCTTTAAAGCCTGCAAAAATGCAGGCTTTGGGCGATTCGAGTCATGATGTGGCGCTGACATTCGAAAAAGCATGTATTTTTGCAGTTTTGCATCGACCGGAGCCGGTTCGGCGAGTGAAAAACTGCATTTTTGCAGTTTTGCCCGTCGGGCGAAGTCCGCAGCTCGGTGGTGCTCGTAGCCCGAAGCTCGGAACCCGCAACTCGTAGCCCAAGTCCAAAGCTCGTAGCCCGTAACTCGTAGCCCGTAACCCGGAGCCCGTAGCTCGTAACTCGTAACTCGTAGCTCGTAGCTCGTAACTCGTAACTCGTAACTCGGAACCCGGAATCCGGATTCCGAAGCTTGCAGCCCGCTAGCTTGAAGCCTTGAAGCCCAAGCGACGAACCGCGCCGCAGGCCGTTCTGAGCTTACGCACGGCTGCGAGTACGTGCGCAAGTGTGACTAGCCTTGCAGCCGCGAAGCCCGTAGCCGGCGTGCCTTAAGCTTCGGCCCACAGCCGCTTGGCATTGGCAAGTCCGATGCGGGCGCCGACGCGGCAATCCTCCATGCCTTCGAACTCAAGCGACAGATAGCCGTCGAAGCCGGACGCTTTGACGACGCGCATCACTTCGGGCGTGTCGATGTCGCCGTGGCCGAAGATGGCGCCGCGCAGATAGTTGCCCGCCGTCGTCGGGAACCAGCCTTCGCCCGGTTGGCGGTACGACGGCCGCAGGTAGAAATCTTTGAGATGCACGATCGACGCTTGGCCGATCGCCCGCTTCACGGCGGCGACCGAATTCTCGTCCGCGCACATGAAGTTGCCGACGTCGAGCGTCAGCTTGAAGTTCGGCGAGCCGACGGCGTCGATGAGCGCCAGCACGCGCTCGCTGCCTTGCATGAAGTAGCCGTGGTTTTCCAGGCTGGTGACGATGCCGAAGCCGGCCGCGTACTCGGCGACGCGGCGGCACGCTTCCGCCAGCTTCGGCAGCTCCCGCTGGAACCGGGCGGTCGAGACGTCGCTGCCGGAGGCGACGTCGTGCCGCATCCGCTTGACGCCGAGCGCGCGGGCGATGTCCACTTCGCCCATGAGCCGCTTGATCTCGGCTTCGACGGCCGCGTCGTCGCCGACGGCGAAATTGCCGCCGACCGCGTAATTGGAAATATCCAAGCCCCGATCCGCGGCTTTGGCGCGAATCTTCTCGATCAGGTCGGGCGACTCGTGGAGGTTGTAGCCGATCGGCACGATCTCGACATGCTCGCCTCCCTGATCCGCGATCCAGTCAATCACATCGAGAACGCTCATCTCGCCGCTGCGGATGGCGCCGAACAAACTATAGGTGCTGATGCCAAGTTTCATTTTCGCGGTGCAACTCCTTCCTTGGCCGGCTTACAGCCGGACTTCGCTGCCCTTCTCCGCCGACTCGTACACGGCGCGCAGCATCTTCATCACTTCGACGCCGTCTTCGACGGGGCTGATCGGCTCTTGGCCTTCCCGGACGCTGGCGACGAAATGGTCGATCTCGGCCTGGAACGCCCGCTTGAAATCGAAGCTGCGGGTGTCCGTCTGCGGCACGATGTTGATCATCGTGTCGTGCAGCTCGGTCGCGATCGACACCTCCGGATCGACCTCGAAGCCGCCGCGCGTGCCGTACAGCCGGACGAGCGACTCGTCCTTGAGCGCGTGCAGGCTGTAGCTGACGTCGACGAGCAGGGAAGCGCCGTTTTCGAAGCGGATCATGGCGTTGGCCAGATCCTCGACCGTGTTGCGGGAAGCGTCGTAGTCGGCGGCCTTATAGAAGGAAAGCTCGCGGACGTTGGAACGGTTGCCGAGCTTCTTGTACGTGTTGCCGCTTACGCTTATCGGCTTCGGCTTGCCCATCAGGTACCAGACGAGGTCGATGACGTGCACGCCGATGTCGATCAGCGGGCCGCCGCCGGAGCGGGTGACGTCCGCGAACCAGCCGCCCGGATTGCCGAGCCGGCGCAGGATGGACGCCTTCGCGTAGTAAAGATCGCCGAACTCGCCTTGATCGGCGAAACGGCGCAGCATTTGCGCGTTCGGGTCGTACCGGCGAACGAAGCCGACCTGCAGGATGCGGTCCGAAGCCCGCACCGCGTCTTGAATCCGCAGCGCCTCTTCGACGGTCAGGCTGAGCGGCTTCTCGACGAGCACGTGCTTGCCCGCCTGGATCGCGGCGATGCTGATCTCCGCGTGCGTGTAGTTCCAAGTGCAAATGCTGACCGCGTCGATCTCCTTGTCCGCCAGCAGCGCATGATAATCCGAATAGCTGCGTTCGGCGCCGTAGCGCTTCGCGACTTCGGCCGCGCGGGCCTCCACTTGGTCGCACACCGCGACCAGCGTTACGTCCGGATGGTTCTTGTAGGCGTCCAGATGCGCCTGGGAGATCGATCCGGTCCCGATGACGCCGACCCTCAATTTTCCTGCCATTATCGATTGCTCCTTCCGGTATCCTTTTTACAAGAGGTACTATAAAATGAAAGTGGACATTAGACCATGAACGGCTGTGCTGATCTTTTGTAAAATTGTGCGATTCCCGAGGTGAGAAGCATGGAGAAGTCTCCCGTCCTTCGCGAGGAGATGGATATGCCGGACCCGCTGTTTCCGATCAAGATCCATCACTGCCGCTACGAGAAAACCGGAGCCACGACGTTCGCGCATCATTGGCACGAGCATCTGGAATTTCTGTACGTCGTCGAAGGCGAGGCCCGCTTCTCGTGCAATTCGGAGACCCACGACGTCGTTCCGGGCGATATCGTCATCGTCAACAGCGCCGACCTGCACCATGGGATCAGCTTGTCCGACCGGCTGTTCTACTACGCGGTCATCGTCGACCCCGCGCTGCTGCACAGCCATACGGTCGATACGGTGGAAGCCAAGTTCATCACCCCGATCGCGCAGGGCCGCATCCGCTTCGCGAACAAGATCTCGGACGACCCGATCGTCCGCGAGAGCCTCACGTCGCTGATCGGCGAGTTCAACGGGCAGGCCTTCGGCTACGAGCTGGCCGTCAAATCGTGGCTGTACCGGCTGCTGACCGCGCTGCTCCGCCGGCATACCGCCGTCTCGCTGTCGCCCGAGCAATACTCGTCCCGATTGCGGCGGCTGGAGCGGCTGGACCCGGTTTTCCGCCACATCGAAGAGCGCTACGCCGACAAAATTACCGTGGACGAGCTGGCCGGCATCGCGCGAATGAGCCGCTTCCACTTCGGGCGCGTGTTCAAGGAGCTGACGAACCGCTCCGTGACCGATTATTTGAATTTCGTGCGCATCAACAAGTCGGAATACGACCTGCGCCACTCGGAGAAGACGATTACCGAGATCGCGCTGGAGAACGGGTTCGGCGACGTATACTACTACAGCCGTCTGTTCAAGAGCTATAAGAACGTCACCCCGTCCTCCCTGCGAAAATCGCCCGATCCCTCCTAACCCGGAACGGGTTGCGGACGAAAGGTACGTACAAGTGTGCGGGGATGTGCTATACTGAGCCTATATCATGCCCATGAGGTGAACGGTTTGAATTCGTCATCCCCGAAATATTTGCGGCTCAAAGAAGAGATCGTCTCCTGGATCGCAGAGGGACGCTACCGGCCGGGCGACAAGCTGCCGTCGGAGAACGAGCTGTCCGGCCGGTTCGGGCTGAGCCGCCAGACGGTCCGCCAATCGATCGGGGAACTGGTGCAGGAAGGCTGGCTGTCCCGCGAGCAGGGCAAAGGCACGTTCGTCGCCCGCATGGCCGAAGGACGCCGCGCGCCGGGAAGCAGCCGCACCGTCGGCTTGATTACGACCTATATATCCGATTATATTTTCCCGTCCATCGTGCGCGGCGTGGAAGCGGCGCTCAAAGACCGGGGCTACCGCCTGCTGCTGTCCAGCACCGACAACCGCAAGGACCGGGAGCGGGAGAGCCTGGAGATGATGCTCGGCCAAGGCGTTAGCGGCTTGATCGTCGAGCCGACCCGCAGCGCGGAAGGCAATCCGAATTTCGGCACCTATATGGCGCTGCAATATCACGGCATTCCGCTGCTCATGATCAACGAGCGGTATCCGGACCTCGACTGTCCGTGCGTCAAGCTGGACGACGAGGCGGGCGGCCATCTGGCGACGGAGCATCTGCTGGCGGCCGGTCACCGGCGGATCGCCGGCTTCTTCAAGACGGACGACATGCAGGGCGTGCAGCGAATGAAAGGGTTTGTCAAGGCGTTCCGCGACCGCGGGTTGGCCGTCGATCCGAATCATATCGTCCGCTATTCGACCGAGGAGCGGGAGGATAGGCCGCATGCGGCGCTTCGCGAGATGCTTCGCCGGCCGGAACCGCCGACCGCGCTCGTCTGCTACAACGACCAGTTGGCGGTCGCGCTGCTCGACGTCGTGCGGGAAGCGGGGCTGCGCGTGCCGGAGGATCTGGCCATCGTCGGATACGACGATTCGTTCCTTGCGACGGCGACGGAGATCAAGCTGACGAGCGTCACCCATCCGAAGGCGGAGATGGGCGAGAAGGCCGCCCATCTGCTGCTCGCGATGCTGGAGAACGGCGGGAGGCAGGAAGGGCAAGGCTGGGTGTACGAGCCGAGCCTGGCGGTCCGGCAGTCGACCGCGGGGACGGAATAGGGAAAAGGAACGCTCGGGCGTTCTGTCCCCAGGCGGGCCGAGCATACAATGGTAGCGGGAGACGTCATTTTCGTCAGGGAGAGGAGAAGCCGGAGCGAAGGAGCATTCCGATCAGCCTGGAGGGATTGGCATGAGTGCGGAAACGCTCATTCAGTTGCTCGCGCTTGTCGTGATGATCATCGATCTGGCCGTCTCGGCGAAAAAGTAAACGGACCCCGCCGGAAGCCGGCTGTGCACGTCGCGCAGCCGGCTTTTTCCGTATTCGCATCGCTATCGGACCGAATCCTGTTCGAACGGGCGAACGATCTTGCGCGTTCCTCTCGACACACATGTACGTACAAGTGTATAATGGGGTCGAACGAACAACCGCCGCGGGAAGAACGGAGAACGATTACGGCCGCCGCGGGGCCGGACGACGAAGGAGCGGATCGACACGTGCTGGAGCAATTGAAAGAGAGCGTTTGCAGGGCCAATGCGGAGCTGCCGGCATACGGGCTGGTTACGTTTACGTGGGGCAACGTCAGCGGCTTCGACCGGGATTCCGGTCTGATGGTCATCAAGCCGAGCGGCGTTCCGTACGAGGAATTGAAGCCGGAGCAGATGGTCGTGGTGGATTTGGACGGCAACGTCGTGGAAGGCGATCTTCGCCCGTCGTCGGACACGCCGACGCATCTGGTGCTGTACCGGGCGTTTCCGGGCATCGGCGGCGTCGTGCATACCCACTCCTCCTGGGCGACGATCTGGTCGCAAGCGGGACAAGGCATTCCCGCGCTCGGGACGACGCACGGCGATTACTTCTACGGCACGATCCCGTGCACCCGTCCGATGACGGCGGAAGAGATCGCGAGCGCCTACGAGCACGAGACGGGCAACGTCATCGTCGAGACGTTCCGCGGCCGGGACCCGATGGCCGTGCCGGGCGTGCTGGTGTACAGCCACGCACCGTTTGCCTGGGGCAAGGATCCGATGAACTCGCTGCACAACGCCGTCGTGCTGGAGGAGGTCGCGAAGATGGCCTACCATACCCGCCAGCTGAACGCGGGCATTCCTTCGATGCAGCAGGAGCTGCTCGACAAGCATTACCTGCGCAAGCACGGCGCGAACGCCTACTACGGGCAGCCGGGGCAGCAGCACTGATTGGCGGGAGTCATCGCTTTGACAGGCTCGTCCAAGGCCGGGAGTGTCTCGCTGCGATGAGGAGCATCACATGCCTTTGCGTCGAAAAGCATCGGGAGACGCACAGCGCACAGCGTGACGGAGTTTCACATGCCGTTGGGATGGCAAACATCTCAAGGCGCACGGAACGACGGAGTTTCTCGCGCCGATGCGATGAAAAACATCGCAATAAGGGTCTGCTCCCGGCCGGGAGTGCCTCTTTACGATGAGAAACATCGCAAAGTCGGCAAAACCTGTGGCTCTTCGGGCCGATAAAGGTTCGTATGCGATACAAAACATCGCAAGATGCTCAGCGTGACGGAGTTTCACAAGCGGATGCGACGAAAAACTTCGTAAGACGCACAGCGTGGACAAGGTTCACATGCCGATGCGATGAAAATCATCGCAAGACGCACAGCGTGGAGAAGCTTCACATGCCGTAGCGATGCAAAGCGCCGCAGGAGCGGCGCCGCTCAGGCCCGGCATGAGGGCAATCATCTCTCAATCATAGTAGGAGGCAAGCCAACGATGAGCACAAAATATGCGATCGGCGTCGACTACGGAACGCAGTCCGGGCGCGCGGTACTGGTCGATTTAAGCAACGGCCATGAGGTGGCCGACCACGTCACGCCTTATCCGCACGGCGTCATCGACGAGAAGCTGCCGGGCTCCGGCGTCGCGCTCGGGCACGACTGGGCGCTGCAGCATCCGGACGATTACTTGGAGGTGCTGCGCAAGTCGGTTCCGGCCGTGTTGAAGGAGTCGGGTGTCGCGGCGGAGGACGTCATCGGGCTGGGCATCGATTTCACGGCGTGCACGATGCTGCCGGTGGACGAAGCCGGCACGCCGCTCTGCTTCAAGCCGGAGTGGCGGGACAACCCGCACGGCTGGGTGAAGCTGTGGAAGCATCACGCGGCGCAGGACGAAGCGGACCGGCTCAACGCGATCGCGGCGGAGCGCGGCGAGAAGTTCCTGCCCCGCTACGGCGGCAAGATCTCGTCCGAATGGATGATCGCCAAAGTGTGGCAGATCCTGAACGAAGCGCCGAACGTATATGAGGCTGCGGACCTGTTCACCGAAGCGACCGACTGGGTCATCTCGCAGCTGACGGGCGAATTCGTGCGCAATAGCTGCACGGCCGGCTACAAGTCGATCTGGCACAAGCAGGAGGGCTATCCGAGCAAGGAGTTTTTCAAAGCGCTCGATCCGCGGCTCGAGAATTTGACGGAGACGAAGCTGCGCGGCGACATCAAGCCCCTCGGCTCGAAGGCGGGCGAGATTACGCCGGAGATGGCGAAGCTGACCGGCCTGAAGGCGGGCACGGCGGTCGCGGTGGGCAACGTGGACGCGCACGCGGCGGTGCCGGCGGTCGGCGTCGTCGACGAAGGCAAGCTGGTCATGGCGATGGGCACGTCGATCTGCCACATGCTGCTCGGCACGGAAGAAGTGGAAGTCGAAGGCATGTGCGGCGTCGTCGAAGACGGCATCATCGAAGGCTATAAAGGCTATGAAGCCGGGCAATCGGCGGTCGGCGACATTTTCGAGTGGTTCGTCGAGGAAGCGGTGCCGGCGTACGTGAAGGAAGCGGCCGATCAGGCGGGCCAGAACGTGCACCAATGGCTGACCGAGCGCGCGTCCCAATCCAAGCCGGGCCAATCGGGGCTGGTGGCGCTCGACTGGTGGAACGGCAACCGCTCCGTGCTCGTGGACACGAACCTGACGGGCGTCGTCGTCGGGCTGACGCTGCTGACGAAGCCGGAAGAGCTGTATCGCGCGCTGCTCGAAGCGACGGCTTACGGCACGCGGACGATTATCGACGCGTTCCACGGAAGCGGCGTGCCGGTAAACGAAGTGTACGCCTGCGGCGGCTTGCCGCAGCGCAACCCGCTGCTGATGCAGATCTACGCGGACGTGACGAACCGCGAGATCAAGGTCGCGGACTCGAAGCAGACGCCTGCGGTCGGCGCGGCGATGTTCGGCGCGGTGGCGGCGGGCAGCGCGAAGGGCGGCTACGACAGCGTCGTGGATGCGGCCAAGGCGATGGCCCGGGTGCGCGAGGAGACGTTCAAGCCGATTCCGGCGAACGTCGCCGTTTACGAGCGCCTGTACCAGGAATACCGCCAGCTGCACGATTACTTCGGCCGCGGCGCGAACGACGTCATGAAGCGTCTGAAGGCGCTGAAGGACGAAGTTTCGAACGGTTGATGAACGGGCAATAAGAACCAGAATAAGAACAAGATCGAACGCTTCGTCCCTTGCCAGGGAGGAGCGTTTTTTCGTCGTTATCCCGGCCATCCGTGAGCTCATGCCTGCCTGTTGCTTGTACATCGATTGCGCCAAATCATTCCGGAAATTTTCCATACTAAAAAAAGCAAACCGGCGTATATATGGGGAGTGGAATTTCGAGAGAATTTGGCGCAAAGAAGGCGGGAGAACTAATTGGGAGGCTTGCCTGCCGGAAAAGGAGCGGAAATCTCCTATCTTACTTGCGCCAATTTTTCCGAATCCGTCAGGGGGTGATCGAATTGCGATGACGGCCGTTCTAGGTTTCGGCCGGTGCTCTTCCATTCGGTAGTAGGAGGATGAAACATGAGGAAGCAAAGCAAAGTTTCGAAATTCTTTCTGGCCATGGCGCTTTCGGTGTCGATCGCGCTGGGCGGGGCGATTCCGGCGGCGTTCGCGGCCGACCCGATCTCCCCTCTTCCGCACTTGGCCATCTATTACGGATGGCCGTCTTATGTGAACGGCGCAGCCGGGAACGTCACGACGGCGACCAACACGTTCAGCGCATATGACGTCATCGTCTTCGCCGACGGCTTGGAGCATGCCAGCCATGGCGATCACGCCAATACGGCCACGATCATGACCAATCTCAAGAACAACGGGAAAAAGGTATTCGGCTACATCGATCTCGGAGTCAGCACCCAAAATCTCAGCATCGCCACCATGCAAACGTACGTGACCGAGTGGAAGAACATGGGCGCCTACGGCATTTTCCTCGACGATTACGGCTTCGATTACGGCGTGACGCGCGCCCGGCAGAATACGATGCTGACCTACATCCACAACGCCGGGCTGAAGGTGATGATGAACGCCTGGAACGTAGACGACGCCATGGGCAATGCCGACGAGAACGGAAGCAACAATCCGCCGAACGTCGTGACGGGCGACTACTACCTGAACGAGAGCTTCCTCGTCTCGGGCAATTCTTATCAGCCGCTGGCCGACTGGGCGGCGAAGGCGGACAAATGCCTGAACTACTACCGGACGAAGGGCGTTATCACGGCGGCGGTCGCCACGAACGCGGCGAATTCGGCGACCGCGGGCGACAGCGCGACCGACAAGTTCAAGATGGCCTGGTGGGGCGCGGCGATGTACAACTTCCCGTTCCAGTGGACGGATATCTGGTACTCCGCCGGCAACAACGTATTGAATGACTATTCGAATATCAGCACGAGCTACGGAACGTCCTTTACGGCCGATCCCGTTCATTCGAGCGGGTCGACCGTGAACACGCGGGCCTCCAACACGGGAACGGTAAGCGTGACGGGCAACGGATCGACGACGGGAACGGGCGGTTATACGCCGTCGTCCTCCTCGTCCTATCCGACAATCTCGGTGGACGGCTCGGCCGGAGACTGGAGCGGCATCGCCGCCGCGGCGACCGGTTCGTCCACGGTAACGGCGTTGAAAGCCGCAAACAACGCGTCGACGCTGTATTTGCTGGTGCAGGGAAGCAGCTTGAACGTGAAAGGCCAATTCTATCTCAATGCCGACAATAATACTTCGACCGGCTACAACGCGACGGGATGGACGAACGCGGGGGCCGACTACTTGCTGGAAAACAACACGCTCTACGCTTACGCGGGCAACGGGACGACATGGGCATGGAACCAGATCGCCGTTCTTTCCTCTTCGCAATACGTCAAAAACAATACGGTTGTCGAAGCGGCGATTCCGCTCGGCACGATCGGCATCGGCACGGGCAGCACGCTGCGTATCGGCTATATCAAGAACGACTCCGCCACCGACCGCCTGCCTGCCGGCGGCGGGCTTCCTTCCGTCACGCTGTTGTAGCAAATCTGCCGTTTGCAGGCAGCGCCGGACGACGTCGATCTGCTCGACCCGGCTTCCTGGGCCAAATTGCCGGTTCCGGTCCTCCGATAGCATCGTAAACCATCCCATCGAGGATGGTTTTCGTATTATTAGGTCA
>NZ_JACJVO010000030.1 GCF_014212055.1 Cohnella zeiphila
ACGCGAACGCGTCTCGGGGCGACGCTTCGCCCGGGCCCCCGCACCCGCCGGCGAGCCCGGCGCAGCCGATCAGTACCGCTGCCGCGCAGCCCCGTATCCATATCCGCCCGAACATGGCAGCGCCTCCTTTCCCTCCTAGCGTCTCCCTGTCGTCGCGGGCTATTCGGGGCGGCGGCGTATTCGGCGTCCGGCTCTTTCCTCAGCCATATTTGCTCGATTTTTCCGCGTTATTCCGCCATCTCGACTGAACTTCTGCCCGATAACTCGACTTTTCCGCGTTATTCCCCTCCCGAGCCGCTTCACAGCTCGCCGCATGAGCGGATCCTCTTCGCCGAAGGGGCATCCCTTGCGACGACCGCGCCAAAAAGGCCGGCCGAGATGCTCCAGTCGGGACGCTCCGGCCGACCTAGAATCGCAAGGCAAAGCCCCGCACCCGAAGGCGCGAGGCTGCTTTTTCGCGTCGCTATCCGACCGCTACGTTGTTGCGGCCGCCGTTCTTGGCTTCGTACAAGGCCATATCGGCCCGATAAAACAACGATTCGACGCTGATCTTCTCGTCTGTCGACATCCACTCCGACAACCCGCAGGAGACGGTCACGTTCGGGCTCGTCTCCTCTTCCACGCGATTGCGGATCCGTTCCGCCACCCGCATCGCCTGCTCCAGCGTCAGCTTGGGCAAGTAGATGGCCAGCTCTTCCCCGCCCCAGCGGGCCGCGATGTCCGAATCCCGGATCGACGACCGGATAATGTTGCACACCTGGATCAGAATCGCGTCGCCGATTTGGTGGCCGTACGTGTCGTTGATTTTTTTGAAATAATCGATATCCACCAGAATGAGCGATCCATGGGCGTCTTTCTGCAGCTTGCGCTGGATGCGCTCGTTCAAATAATGCCGAACGTACAGCCCGGTCAGCTGGTCGGTGATCACCATGCGGCGAACTTCGGCGTGCAGCGTCGAATTCGACAGCGCGAGGCCCAGATGCGCCGACAGCACTTGCAGCAGCTTGTAATTGTCGTAGGAAAAATGGTTCGGCAGTCCATGCGTCACCATGACCGCGCCGATCACGTCCCCGTTCAGCAGCAGCGGCGAGGCGAGCAGAGAACGCGAATGCGTTACGTCCATCAAGTAGGAGGCGACCGGCGTCGCGGAATGGTAATCCGACAGAATGATCGGTTCCTTCGTGGACAGCATGACGCCGCAGAAGCCGTAATCCTGGTCGAACGTCTCGTTGTTCATCTCCGGCGCGTTCGTCGACATGATGATGAAGTGGCCGTTCAGCGGATCCAATTGCAGGATAAAACAGTGGTCCGCCTTGAAAATATGCAGCAGCTCCGCGTTCGCGAACTGCATCGTATCGGCCAGGCGCAAGCTGCTGTTGAGCCGCTGGGTCAGCTCGTTGATCAGGCGAAGCTCGCCGATCAGCGTGTTCGACTGCTCATGCAGCTTCGCTTTCTCGAACGCCGTTCCGGCGCCGCTCGTCAGCATCGTGACGAACCGTAAGTCCGAGTCGTCGAAGTCCGTCTCCAGCACGTCCAGCAGCAGGACGCCGTAAACCCCCTGCTTGCCGGCGAGGGGAAGGGCGATCCGCCTTCGGCCCCCCTCGCGCTCTTCCCGCATCGCGCCTTCCATGAACGATTTCCAGCAGATGTCCATCTCCTGCTGATGGAAAGCGAGCGGTTTCACTTTCTCGTTGGAGCTGCTGTAGTCCTGCGACAGGAACAGATCGGTCCGGCACAGCGGATACGCCTGCTCCAATATATCGAACACTTCCGCCAGCACGTTCTCGACGTCGATATGATCGTTCATGCGCCTCATGACCTCGAACAGCAGGTCGCGCCGCCGCTCCTCCCGATTCGTCAGTTGGGTCGCGCGCATGAGGTCCTTGACGAAGAGCAGCTCGAAGCGTCTATACAGACAGGTTCGAAAATGCAAAGCGGCGGACTGAAGCAGCTTCAGCTCGCCGGCTTGGGCCGCGCCCGCCGGCAGCAAGCAGGCGAAGGCGGCGCAAATGATGCCCGTCGTACGGGTAAAAATCGGCACGGCCATCGAATCGAACGCTTTGAGCGAGGGGGCCGCATGCTCGTCCGCCCGCGTCAGCGTCGGACGGCAGGTGCCGAAGGCGATGCTGGCCGCCGTCGGCCCCAGCGCTTCCGGGCTCCAGTCCCATGGCGACATGCCGTTGTCCTCCGGGGAGTCGGCCGCGGGGGCCACTCGCGAACCGTCCAGATGGAGGAGGACGATCGGACGGCCCGTCGGCCATGGAAAGCCTTCGGCCTGCTCCTGCCAGTCCGCATAGCTGGCCGCCAGGAGCGAATGAATATAAGGCAAATCGGCTTCCGCCAGGTCCTGTCTCTGAACCCAGTTCGGAAGGTCTTGAGGATCGCGGGATGGCGGCGTCCCTTCCTGATTGAGCCGATGAGATTCCCGATCGTCTTGAAGTGCCATCCGCAGCCCCTCCTTGCCATACTTACGCACTGTCCTATTAACATAACTATACAATGATTGCAGGAATTTTGCACTATATCATCCGGCTTAAGCAGGAAAATATAGGGACTTGGGAAGCAAAATTTCTCCACCGCATGGAATCCGTTTCCAAGATTGTTCGGATACTCGGCGCAGCCCTCGAAAAACGAGAAGCGACCCGCCTCCCGGGTCGCCCGACTTGCCCTATTCGAAGTAAATCGGATTGCTGACGGCGGCGGGAAGCATGGTTCCCGCCTCCCCGAAAAAGCGCCACACTTCCGCCCGGACGAAGCCGGAGGAACCTGCCGCCGCCGCTTCCTCCTCCAGCGCAAGCTCGCCGTCTTCCGCGGCGGTCCGCTCGCTCGCGACGCCTTCCGCTCCGATCAGCTTTACGACGTCGCCGGCGTGCAAGCCGTCCAGCCAAAGCCGGATCGGCTCCCTCAGACGCTCCGCCGGATAAACGTCGCCGCCCCGGAACGAACCGCACGTCAGGTCGATAAACGGGCCGTCCGGCGCATGAGAGATGACGACATGCCCCTTGGCGATCCCGTCCAGGATGCCCGCCGCGGTTCGCGTCTCGGCAAGCACCCACGTGCACGGCATGGCGTGCTTGACGAAGCGGTCGGGCCGATGAACGTCGCTGCCGCCGACGGCGACAAGGCGCCGTCCGAGCGCCAGCTGCCTCTGCCACCAGGCGAGAGCGCGGGCGTTGCGGTCCGCGAACGGACCGTTCCAGATCTCCACCGCGTCGAATTCGGCGTCTAGGCTCCATTCCCACGGGCAGTATTCGCAAAGAGGATGGTTCAGGACCAGCATCGCGCCCTTTCGGCGGGCTTCCGCCAGCTTGGCGTCCACGTCCGCCTGGTTCGCGACGCGGAAATCGTCCAGCGGATCCGGAACGCCGAGAAAGTTGCAGTGCCCGTAGTTCGTCGTGAATTCCATGCCGGGAATCATGACGAGGTCCGTCTCGCGCGGGTAGGCCTCGTTCTGGCTGACCGCGTTGTGATCGGTCATGGCGATGAAATCGCAGCCGAGCCGCTCCATGATCGCCGCGTTCTCGGCAAGCGTAAACTTCCCGTCGCTGTGCACGCTGTGCGTGTGCAGGTCGCCTCTCAGCCAGCGCGGGGTTCGAAACGACAGGCGCACGGTTACCGAGACGACGCAGCCTTCCTCCGGCACCCGGTACGCATTGTGCACCACCGCCCATCGGCCAGGGGCAAGCGGGCCGGGCATGTAGCCGGGAGTCGCCCGCTCCGTGCCGATCCGGAAGCACGTGCGCGCGCCGCCGCTCCACCCTCTGATTCTGGTCGCGTCGCGAACGCCCAGATCGATGACCGCCTTCTCTTCGCCGGGCGACTCGACCCGGTATTCGACGTGCAGCTCTTCGACCCGATCCGGCATCTCAAAAGGAATCTCCAAGTACCCGCCCTGCTCGCCGCGGGCGACGGCGCGGGTAAACGTTATCTCCGCCCGGCGCGGCTCGTTCGTCCTCATGGCTCCCATATCCTTCTCCCCTATAACTCGATTGTCGCCAGGACCGGGTAATGGTCGGACGGATAGCCGCCCCGGATCGGGTCGCGGACAATCTTCGTCCCGGTCGGGCGGACGTCGCGCGAGGCGAAAATATAGTCGATCGGCTCGCCCTCCTCGCCGCCGCGGAAGCCGTGATAGGTGGCGCCCGGAGCTCCTTCGAGCGCATCGAACGCGTTGACTAGCGCCAAGCCGCCCTCTTCGCCTTCTTCCTTGCTTGGCAAAAGAACGGCCGGATTGTCCGGCTCCGCGTTGAAATCGCCGGTCAGCACGACCGGAAGCGGCCGCTCCCGTTCTCCCCCGGATGCGAACCGTTCCCGCTCCTGCCGGATGGCCCGCAGGATCAGCCCGATTCCGTTCTCCCGGGCTGTCTGGCCCAAATGATCCAGGTGCGTGTTGAACATCAGCAGCTCCCGCCGCGGCTCCTGCCTGGACCGGAAGCGCGCCCACGTGCAGATGCGGGTGCATGCGGCGTCCCAGCCCATGCTGCCGGGCTCGGACGGCGTCTCCGACAGCCAGAACTGCCCGTGCTCCAGCGCTTCGAGCCTCTCCCGGTCATACCAGACCGCGTTGTATTCGCCCGCCTGCCCGCCCTCGCGGCCTTCCCCGATCCGATCGTACGCCGCAAGGCGTTCGTCCAGCTCCTCCAGCATCCCGTGAAGACCTTCCTGCGTGCCGACCAGAGCCGGCCGGTTCCCCAGAATGGCCTCCGCCGCCTTGTCGGCGCGGCGAGGCCAGGCGTTAACGCCGTCCTCAGGATTATCGTAGCGAAGATTGAAAGTCATGACCGTCAGCTTCATTTCATAACGCCTCCCCTACTCTTTAACGGATCCGAGCATGATTCCGTGAATGAAATATTTTTGCAGGAACGGGTAGATGGCCAGAATCGGCACCATCGAGACGACGATCTTGGCGGCGTTCAGCGTCTTGTCGGATATTTTCTCCAGCAGCTCCGCCTGCGTCGAATCCAGGTCCGCGATGTTGAGCTGCACGACGAGCTGCTGAATATACGTTTGCAGCGGATAATTTTCCACGCTGCGCATAAAGATCATCCCGTCGAAGAACGAATTCCAGTGACCGACGACGCTGAACAGAGTCACCGTGGCCAGCGACGGCAGCGACAGCGGAAGGAACACTTTCAGCATCATGAACCACGGTCCTGCGCCGTCCATGTAGCCCGCCTCGCTCAGCTCCTTCGGCAAGTTGCGGAAGAAGTTCATCAGCAGCACGACGTTGAACACCGGCACCGCGCCGGGCAGCACGAGCGCCCACAGCGTATTGAACATGCCGAGCGACTTGACGGTGATGTACAGCGGAATGACGCCGCCGCTGAACAGCATCGTGAACAGCAGAAACCACATGTACGCCGAGCGAAGCGGGAATTCCTTGCCGCTGCGCGACAGCGGATACGCCATCAGCACCGTCAGCGCGAAATTGATTGCCCCGCCGAGCAGCACCCGTTCCACCGATACGAGAAACGAATGGAGAAAATGCGGCTCGACCATGATTTTCCGATACGATTCCAGGTTGAAGCCGCGCGGCCAGAACTTGACGAAGCCGCCCGCCGCGGCGGCGTTGTCGCTGAACGAGAGGGAGACGGTATGCCATACCGGGGCCAGCGAGACGGCCGAGATCAAGAGCATGACCGCCAGCAGGACGCCCTCCGACAGCCGAGAGCCGAACGTTTTATTCCGTACCAGAACGCTCACCCGCTTTATTTAGAAAATACGATAATTGGCATATTTGTAGGCGATCCGATAGCTCAGCACGATCATGATGAATCCGACGAGCGACTTCATGAGCCCGACCGCGGTCGCGAAGCCGTACTGCGCCTGCACGAGCCCGACCCGGTAAACGTAGGTGTCGATAATATCGCCGGAGCTGTACACGAGCGGATTGTACAGGTTGAAAATCTGATCGAAGCCGGCGTTCAGAATGTTGCCGATGCTGAGCGTCGCCAGCAGCACGACGGTCGGCATCAGGCTCGGCAGCGTAACGTAAATCAACTGCTTGATCCGGCTGGCCCCGTCCATCTCCGCCGCTTCGTACAGATTCGGATTGATGCCGGCCAGGGCGGCCAGGTAGATAATGGCGGCGAAGCCGAACTCCTTCCAGATGTCGCTGCCGACGATGATCGCCGGGAACCACCGGTTGCTGGCGAGGAACATGACCGGGTCGAAGCCGAGCGCCTTGACGAGCTGATTGACGATGCCGTTCAGGGACAGCATGTCGCTGATGACGCTGGCCAGAATGACCCAGGACAGAAAATGGGGCACATATACGATCGTCTGCACCCATCGTTTGACGCTCCGGATTCTCACCTCATTCAGCAGGATCGCGAAAACGAGCGGAACGATCAGGTGGGCGATCATTTTCATAAGCGAGATGAAAGCGGTGTTATAAAAAATGACGGCGCTGTCGTGAATTTGGAACATATACGTAAAGTTCTCGAAGCCGATCCATTGCGATCCCCAGACACCGCGGCCGATCTTGAAATCCTGGAACGCGATCGCGATGCCGAGCATCGGCACGACATGGAAGACGATCATGAGCGCGATCCCCGGAAGCAGCATCAGGTGGTAATGCTTGTAGTAAGCTCTGAACCTCATCGTGCCTGACTCCCCCCCAGTCGTTCCGATGAAAAAGCCGGCGCCTGTCGGCGGCATCGTTCTTCCGATCGCGATCGTCGGAACAATGCCGCTTGTTGCACCGTATTTCACCGGTAAATTAAGGCTCTGCGCAAAGGCTCGCCGCCGGCCTTATTTGACGCTGGCGACCGCTTCCCGCACTTCCTTCGTGATCTCGTCGCCGCCCTGCGACTTCCAGTCCGATACGTATTTGTCGAACGCGTCCAGCGGCTGCTCGCCCATCACGATTTTGTAGAACGTCTCCTGCTCCATCTTGTCGAGGTTCGCCCACTTGCGTCCCATCGTCTTCGTCGTCGTCGTGAATTCGCCGTACATTTTGTTCATGTCCGTCTTCAGCAGATCCGCCGGCGTCGTGTAGCCGTAGTACGATTTCCACACGGTCAGGTCCGACCGGGGGCTCGCCTTGTCCTTCACGGCGTTGTCATAGAGCGCCTTGACTTCCGGCGTCAGGCTGTCCGGTGGCGTCTCGCCGGCGAGCGCCTTTTTCAGCGCGTCGGCTTTGCGTTCGACGGCGTCCGCGTAGTCGAACGTCGCATTGCCGATCGGCCAGTACGTGGCATCGATCGTGAAGTCGAGCTTGAGGGCGTCCGGATCGGTCTTGCGCTGCGCCGCGATAAACGTATTGGCGTACACGACCGCCGCTTCCGGATGCTTCATCCCTTTTTTGGCGACGATAAATCGCTGACTGACCGGCACCAGCAAATTGTTGATTTTCCCGTTTGCGTCCGGAACGAGATAGGGCTCGAAGTCCGCCTGCGGATTGTTCTTGTACGTATCGGCCAGCATGCCGCCGGCCCACCAGGGGCCCATGAAGATGCCGGCCTTGCCGCTGACGACCGGCTCGTTCGTGTCCTTGCGCAGCGCGAACTCCTTGTCGATCAGTCCGGCCTGGTACCAGTCGCGCAGCTTGCCGAGCGCCGCCTTCGTCTCCGGCTGGATCGAGCCGTAGACGATATTGCCGGAGCTGTCTTTGATCCAATTGCCCGGGTAGGCGCCGAACGCTTCGAAAATCGGCTTGAAATTGTGGAATGCCGCCTTGGCGGGAGCCGACAGCGCGGAGGCGGAGCCGGTCATGCCGATCGTGTCCGCTTTCCCGTTGCCGTCCGGATCGTTCTCTACGAACGCTTTGGCGATCTTCTCGACGTCGTCGACCGTCTTGGGCGGCTGAAGGCCGAGTTTGTCCAGCCAGTCCTTCCGCACCCACACCATGGCGACGGAGTCGGCCTGGACGCTGATGTTCGGAATGCCTAGCAGCTTCCCTTTGTAGGCGGCTTTATCCAGCGCCTTGTTATCGGTGGACGCGTACAGTTCCTTGGTGAGCGGAGCGGCGTATTTGGCGTACACGTCCGTCAAATCTTCCAGCTGGCCGGCCTCGGCCAACGAAAGGAATGTCGGTTCGTCGACGATCATCATGTCCGGCAGATCGTTGCTCGCCACGGCCAGCTTCATCTTCTGGTCGTAATCCTGGCCGGAAGCGTACCAGAGCAGCTTGAAGCTGATGTTCGTCTTGTCTTTGATGTAGCGGGTATACTGGTTGTCTTCGACCGTATCCCCTTCCGGCAGCTTGGCGTTCGGCGTGACGCCTTTGAAGGTCGTCACTTCGACCGGATCCGGCAGCTTGTACGGATCGGCGGCCCCTGCCTGTCCGCCGCTTGCGGACGGCGACTGCCCGCCTCCGCTCTCGCTCGCGCTCGGTTGCGAACCGCCCGCGCTGCCGTCGTTGGCGTCGTTGCCGTTGCTGCCATTGCTGCCGTTGCTGCCGGAACAAGCCGACAGCAGCGCCGCCGCCATCACCGCCGACATCGCAAGCGCTCCCCACGCCTTCCTAGTTCTCATGCATTCCCCTCCCTGTACGATTGGAATCCGATATCATCATAAGGAATGCCGCCTGCCCCGGGGTCAGAATGCATCCTCAAGATCGGCACGTTTGATCTCCGGTTCGCGCCGAATGGTACGAATCGGACGGAAGTGCACTTCGCGGAAGACGATTTGAACCTGCCCGAATCCCGATTGGGTCCTTCGGATCAGAGACTTTTAGAGCGACGCCACCGGCTTCTCCCGCTTGCGGTACTCGCTCGGAAGAACGCCCGTCAATTCCCGGAACACTTTGCAAAAATACTTCTCGTTCGGATAGCCCGACTGCGTCGCGACCCAGCCGATCGTCTTGTTCGTCTGCCGCAGCAGCACCTTGGCATGTTCGACCCGAACCTCGCGGACATACTCGTTGAACGTTTTGCCGACGATATCGCGGAAGCACCGGCTGAAGTAGCTGCGGCTCATATGGACCCGCTTGGCCACTTCGGGGAGCAGCAGCTCGCCCTGCATGCCGTGCTTGATATAGTCGACCGCCCTCAGGATGCTTGCCTTCACTTCGGCCGAATACGGCTGCGGATCGATAAACGACCGTACGTCGGCCCGGACGCATGCCAGCCATCGCTCCCACTCGCTCCATTCCCGGCCGCCCGGCGGGGACTCGAGAACGGAACGACTGCCGTACAGCCGCTTCCACCTTTCCGCGGCGACATAAAACAGACGCTCCGTCTGGGCGGCGGACAACCGCAGCCGTGCCGTCTCCTCCAGCGCCTCGCGGAAGGCGCAGTCGCTCGTCACCCAGTCGGGAGCCGCCCAGCGCTCCCCGACCTCTTGCAGCTTGCGCATCGACACGGCTTCCTCCGCTGCTTCGCTCCTCAGCGCCTTCGCCGCGATCGCCTCCCGGAGGCGGCGGGAGATGCGCCGGAGCACGTCGTCCATCCGCTCGTCCTCCAGCTCGACCTTCGTAATATAATCCAGCGCGCCGAGACGAAGCGCCTCCTGTATGAGATCGAAATCCTGATGGAACGTCAGAACGACCGCATGGACGTCCGGGAACCGTTCCTTCGCCTGCCTCATCAACTCGATGCCCGTCATGACCGGCATCGCCAAATCGGTGACGACGAGGTCGACCGGACGCTCCTGCAGGAATTCGAGCGCTTTCCGGCCGTTGCCGGCTTCCCCGACCACTTCGAGCCCGTGGTCCTTCCACGGCATCATCGAGATGAAGCCTCTTCGCACCAAATAATCATCGTCGACGACCAGCACTTTGATCAAGGGCTAACCCTCCTCGCGCGCGAGGGGAAGCCGCAGCTCGATCGTCGTGCCGCCTCCCGGCTCGCTATGGATTTGAAAGCTTCCGTCGGTTCCGAACTGATACTTCACCATCTGGTAAACGTAGCCCAGCCCGATGCCGAGCCCCGCTTTCTTGCCGCCGGAGGACCGGCCGCCCAGCAGCCGTTCGATCTCTTCCGGCCCCATTCCTTCGCCGTTGTCGGTCACGCGGATGCGCAGGTGGGTTCCGCTCTCCTCCGCTACGCTGACCTCGATCCAGCCGTCTTCGTCGAGCCCGTGAAAAAGCGCGTTCTCGACGAGCGGCTGAAGAATGAAGCGCGGAATCGGCAATTCCAGCAAAGCCGGATGGGCTTCGATCCGGACGTCGAATTGAAAGTTATAGCGCACCGACTGCAGCTCGACATAGCTCCGGAGCGCCTCGATCTCGGCCGCGAGCCGCGCCTCGCCGCCTTTGCCGAGGTTGTAATGAAGCACCTTGTTCAGATTCGAGACGAGACGGTCGATCTCTTTCTGTCCGTTGCCGCGGGCGACCCACCGGATCGTATCGAGCGTATTGTGAACGAAGTGCGGGTTGATCTGGCTCATCAGCTTCTCGACTTCCAGCCGCGCCTTGCCTTTCTCCTTCACCTCCACGTCCGCGATCAGCTCGCCGATCCGCTCGCGCATATCGGCGAATTCCCGGTAGATGACGGCGAATTCCCGAATGCGGGACCTTCGCTCCGGGAACGCCTCGCCGCGATGCTTCACGCTGCGGATGTCCTTGCCCAGCAGAGTGAGCGGGCGATAGACGGTCCGCCAGACCAGCCAGGCGATGAGACAGCTCGCCACGAGCGTAAGTGCCGCGAAAAAAGCGAATTGCAGCTCCCAGCGGGTAATCTCCGAGCGGTACTTCGATTTGGAGATGGCGGCGATCGCCATCCACTCCTGGTTGCTGCTCTCCTCGTACGTCAGGTAATCCTTCGCAAGGCTCCTGTTCTTCGTTCCGCCCGTTACGACCATGCCGCGAGGAAAGCGGTCCGGCGCCTCGCTGTAGACGACTTTCCCGTCCGGATCCGCGATCAGGTGGATCAGGTCTCCGCCGAATTGATCGCCTTGGATGATCGTCTCGGCCATCTTGAAGTTCGTCTCGATATAGACGTACACGTCGTCCCGGTCCGGCAAGTCGACCTTTCTCGAGATGGACAGAACGATGTGCCCGTCGATCGGATTGTTGGACATATGCGGGCCGTAGTAGGTAATCTGGTTGTATTTGAACAGCACCGGAAGCTTGCCCGGATCGAAATCTTCGCTGACGCCGTAATTTTCGAACAAGACCTGCCGATCGTCCGCGAAATAATAAAACATGAGACCGAGCGTCGGGTTCGTGAAATGGATCAGGCTGATTTCGTTGCGGATTTCGTCGCTCAGCTGCTTTTTCTCATACAGGTCGGCCGACAGGTAGTTCTCCAGGTTTTTGCCGACGCGGCCGTCGAAAGCGAGCTGCTGGGAAGCGTGGTTCAGGTGGGCGAGGGTGTCGTCCAGGGACAGGCGGACTTGGTGCAGGTTGCTGCGCACGCCGGCCTCGGCCTTGTTTCTCAGTATGTCGTACATCGACACGTACGAGATGCTGCCGATAATCGCCAGCGGCGTCAGCGTGCTGACGACGAGGATGAGAAGGAAGCGATATTTGAGCGAGTATGTATAAGCGCCCGCCGAACGGCCGCTTCGCGGCCTGACCTTCATCATGAACGGAGCCTCCCTGATTGGCTTGATCGGTGCCGCGAGATGAAAAGAAGCCGCATCTCTGCGACTTCGGTATGAAAAGAGTAAGCGCTTAACATTCCGTTAACAATACTGGCGCAGGCGGAGCTTGCCCCCAGAATACCGCGAAAGCGGCGCGCTATCAATCGTTTTTTTCCCAGCGGGCTTATCTTGACTTCGAGGGTCAGTTTCGTATAATATAACTTGTTGAATATTGGGTTATAAGTTTGTGTCACCCTCACGGAAGACCCGACGGCGGGCTGCGGCTGAACATCCCTGCCGGAAACCGGAAGCTGGCTTCGCGCCTCTTCGCGGGTTGGCGTCGACCGGCGCAACGATTCCCATTTTCAAAATCCGATTTTGAAAAAGGAGTTTGCACATTCATGGCACGTTATACCGGACCCAAGTTTAAATTGAGCCGCCGTCTCGGCATTTCCCTGAGCGGAACCGGCAAAGATCTGAAGCGCCCGTTCCCTCCGGGGCAGCATGGCGCCAACCAACGCCGCAAGGTGAGCGGCTACGGCCTGCAATTGATGGAGAAGCAAAAGCTTCGCCATATGTACGGCCTGAACGAGAAGCAGTTCCACAACCTGTTCGACCGCGCATCCAAGATGAAGGGCAAATCCGGCGAGAACTTCATGTTCCTGCTCGAGAGCCGTCTGGACAACCTGGTCTACCGCCTCGGCTGGTCCAATTCCCGTCCCGGCGCCCGCCAGCTGGTATCGCACGGACACGTAACGGTTAACGGACAGAAGGTCAATATCGCCTCCTACACCGTACAGCCCGGAGACGTGATCGGCCTGCGCGAGCGCAGCCGCGGCCTCAAAGCGATCAAGGAAGCGGTGGAAGCGCGGCATCATCTGCCGACCTACCTCGACTTCAACGCCACGGCCATGGAAGGCAAGTACGTTCGCCTGCCGAGCCGCGAAGAGCTGTCCCAGGACATCGACGAGAAGCAAATCGTCGAATTCTACAGCCGCTAATCCGCGGCTTCATCAAGACGAAGAAACGGCGGTGCCGGGGAGACGATCCCGGCGCCGCCGTTTCGCGTTTTTTGTCCCGCTGCGCGCTTCAATAGCACACTTCGATCGTATATCCTCCCGGCGCCTTTACGTAAAAAGTATAACCGTGCGCATGAACGGGCTCCGTAACCTCGTACCCGTCCTCCTTCAGGCGCCGGTTCATCTCGTTCACCGCTTCCTCGTTCTTCTGCGGGAACCCGACATGGAACGTCTTCGGATAGCTGACTTCTTTTCCCTTCATTAGAGTAAGGACAAAGCGGTCGTCGTCGAACAGGACGACGAAGTTGTCGCCGCGCGCTCCTACGGGGACGAGGCCGAAGTAGGTCTCCAGAAAACGCTGGGCAGCCCGGACATCCGTAACCGTTAAATTGAGATGGTTGATTTTCATGCGATCGCTCCTTTCCTCCTTATCATAAAACATGAAAGCAAGTGCGAAGGTTTGCAGAAAAAAAGGAAAGACCGTGCGGGCTTTTGCCCGGACGGTCTTGGAATGCGGATGAACGTCATGCGCTTGTGCGAGGTACCGTCATTCCGCCGGCTTCGCCGGGGGAACGACAGGCGTCGTCTCTCCGACCGAGGGCACGGCCTTGCGCGTCAACCCTTGCACGAGCTTGCCGATGTCGATGCCGGACACGTTCTTCAGCATCTCGGGCGCCGTCGCCATCAGCGACGTGACGTAGTTGCTGACCCGCGCGGCGCCTTCGCCGTGGCCGGTGTCGACGACCGTCAGCTTGTCGATCGACGAGATCGGCTCCGCGACCTTGCCCGCCAGCTCCGGCAGCATCTTGACGATGATGTCGAGAACCGCCGCTTCTCCGAACTTCTCGAACGCCTGCGCCAGCTTCTCCTTCGCTTCCGCCTCCGCGAGTCCGCGCAGCCGGACCACCTCCGCCTCCGCCGTACCTTTGGCGCGCTGCGCCTCGGCTTCCGCGAGACCGTTCAGCCGCTTCTGTTCCGCGCTCGCCTTCGCCTCGGCTTCGATCCGGTACTGCAGCGCGTCCGCTTCGCGAAGCTGCCGCGCCTTCTCGGCTTCCGCCGCTTGCTCGACCGCGTAGCGGTCGGCGTCCGCCTTCTTCTTCACTTCCGCGTCGTACTGCTTCTCGCGGCGCAGGATTTCCTTCGCTTCCAGGTCGATCTCCCGCTCCTTGCGCACCAGTTCGACCTTCATCTGCTCCTCGACGACGCTTTGCTTGGAGCGGGCTTCCTGAATCGAATACGCCTGGTCCGCTTCGGCCTTGGCGGAATCCTGCTCGCGTTTGAACGAAGCGACCTTCAGCTCCTTCTCCTTCGTCGCCTCGGCGATGTTCGTGTCGCGCAGCAGCTCGGCCTTCTGTCCTTCTTCCTCCGCCAGCGCCTTCTGGATCCGCGAATCGCGAATCGCCTGCGCCTCCGCGATATCCGCGTCCCGCCTTACCGCCGCGATGCGCGGCTTGCCGAGCGCCTCCAGATAGCCGTGCTTGTCGCGGACGTCCTTGATCGTGAACGAGACGATTTGAAGCCCCATCTTCTTCAGATCGCGGGCCGCCACTCCCTGCACTTCCTGCGCGAATTTATCGCGATTGCGGTATACTTCCTCGACCGTCATCGTCCCGAGAATGGCCCGCAGATGGCCTTCCAGCACTTCCTGCGCCTCCGACTGCAGCGCCTGCGTCGGCTTGCCCATGAACTGCTCGGCGGCCGTAGCCACGTCTTCGACGGAACCCCCGATCTTGATGATCGCCACAGCGTCGGTCAGGACCGGGACGCCTTGCTCGGTATACACTTCCGGCGTCGTCACGTCCAGCTTGTGCGACAGCAGCGACAGGAACTGCGACTGCTGGAACACCGGCAGAATGAACGCTCCGCCGCCGCGGACGATCTTGATCCGGCGTCCCGACTCGTCTACCGAGACGTTCTTGCTGCCGAGGAACGAGCCGGTGACGATCATCGCCTCGTCGGGAGACACCGTCTTGTAGCGCGCCCAGAACGCGAGGCCGAGCACGAGCAGCACCGCCACGACCAGGATCGGTATGTACAAATAATCCGGAAACGAGTTCATACAGCTCCCCTGCCTTCTTTGTCTGATTTAGAGGTAAAACCGGGTCGGGCGCTAATCCATTCGGGACACGTAAAGCGTCCCGTCCTTCACTTCGACGACGACGACCGGCGTCCCCGAAGGCACCTCTTCTCCGTCGAAGCTGGCGGCGATATGGCTGGTATTGCCCGCCCCTACCCGCACCAGCACCTCGCCGTACCCCTTGGACGGAATCGGCGTCAGCACCTCCGCCCGCTTGCCCGCCAGCTCGACGATCGAATACCCCGTCGAATTCTCGCTGCTCTCCATCGGCTTCACGTAGAGGAAGTACATGCCGACGCCGACCGCCGCGGCGAACGCCAGCGAGACGGCGTACACGCCCGAAGCCGGCCAGCCGGAATACCGGCGAAGCAGCAAGCCCGCGCCGCCGAACACCGTCACGCCGCCGGACAGAACGACCGGCTGGAACAGATGATGGACATCGATCGACAGCCATCCGAACAAGCCGTCCGACGCCCCGCCGAGATGATCTCCGAACACGAGCGTCACGATCGCCATCAGCGCGCCGAAAGTCAAGCAGCACCAGAATAACGCTTCCATAGGCATCCTCTCCTCGCAACCCGACATCGCCCTTACATGACATTATACGTTTCAGGGATAGGCAAAGTTGCTTATTTTTCGGATGGCGCTGCCCGTTTTTCCCGGGACTTCCCCTCCTTTCGTCCCTCAAAGTCTCCGCGCTTTCCCGCTTCCCGGCCCTCCCCCGCGAAAGAAGTCAACGCGTTTAAATTATGCTATAATGATTCTGTTTGTTGAAGGAGGCCAAATATGACCGATACCAAAAAAACTCCTCCCAAAAAGCGAGAGAAGCGGGAGCGCTACGGCTGGAGCATGGCCGTCAAGCTGCCTGTATACACGTTCCTCTGGCTCGTGCTGTTCGGCATTTTGTCAGGGCTTGTCGCCGCCGGCGCCGTGGCGGGCTACGTCGCCTCGCTGGTGAAGGACGATCCCGTCCGCAGCCGGTCCTTCATCGAGGAGAAGATCAACCAGAACGCCATTACGGGATTCGTTTATTTTCACGACAACACATTGGTCGGCCAGTTGCGAACCGACGAAGACCGGCTGCCGGTTACATACGATCAAATTCCTCAGGTCGTGATCGACGCCGTCACCTCGATCGAGGACAAAAACTTTTTCAGCCATCCCGGCATCGATACGAACGGCCTGTTCCGGGCGGTCAAGCAGCAGGTTCTGAACGAAGACGTGCAGACCGGGGGCAGCACCTTGACCCAGCAGCTGGCCCGTCGGGTATTTCTGTCGCTGGACGTCACGAACGCCCGCAAAGCGAAGGAGATCTTCCTCTCGCTCAGGCTGGAACAATTTTTGTCCAAGGAACAGATCATTACGGCCTATTTGAACAAAATTTTGTACGGCAACGGCTCCTCCGGCTATACGCTGTACGGGATCAAAGCCGCGGCCAAAGGCATTTTCGGCGTCGAGCTGAACCAGCTGAACCTGGCGCAGGCGGCTTACCTGGCGGGCGTTCCGCAACGGCCGTCGGCCTTCTCCGCCTTCAACAGCAAGGGCGAGTTCAACGAGGCCAATTTCAACCGCGCGGTGGCCCGGCAGAAGCTCGTGCTGCAGGCGATGCTGGACAACGGCAAGATCACGCAAACGCAGTATGACGACGCGCTCAAGTTCGATCTCTATTCGTCGCTGGCGAAGCCGACCCCGAAAGCGTACAACACGTATCCGTATCTGATGCTCGAGACCGAACGGGAAGCGGCGCAAATTCTCGTGCTCAAGGAGAATCCGAACCTGACGCAGGCGGACCTGAGCAAGAAGGAGAACGCCGAACTGGTCGAGAACGCCCGGCAAGAGCTGCTCAGCGGCGGGTACAAGGTCACGACCACCATCGACAAAACGGTCTACGATTTGATGCACGACGTCGCGGAGAATCCCAAGAACTTCGCTCCCGACAACGCGGTCAAAGGCGTCGAGCAGATCGCTTCGGTCATGCTCGATCAGAAGACGGGCGCCATTCTCGGCATGATCGAAGGCCGCGATTTCCAATTGGAGCAGTTGAACCTGGCCACGCAGATGACGCGTCAGCCCGGGTCCTCCATGAAACCGATCGCCGCGTATCTGCCGGCCCTGGACAAAGGATTGATCCAGCCGGCAAGCATCCTGGACGATTCGCCGATCATTCTGAACAACGGGGGAACGAGCAAGCATATCCCCAAAAACTCGGAAAATTACTATTCGGGCCTCGTTACGGCCCGCACGGCGCTCGCCAAGTCGCTCAATATTCCGGCGCTGAAGATCTTCCTCGACAAGGTCACGATTCCGGAAGCGTGGGCGTTCGCGCGCAAGCTGGGAATCACGACGCTGGTGCCCGCGGACGACCATGCGCAAACCGGCGTTATCGGCGGCCTCACGTACGGAACGAGCGTCGAGGAGTTGACCGGCGCTTACGGCGCGATCGCCAATAAAGGCATGTTCAACAAGCCTTATATGATTCAAGAGATCCGGGATGCCAACAACAATGTCGTCTACGAGCATGAAACGACGCCGACGCGAGTCGCGTCCGAGCAAGCCACGTATTTGATGACCGACATGCTGCACAACGTCATTACGGAAGGAACCGCCACCTCCCTCAAGACGCTGTTCAAGGGGTACGGCAAAATTCCGTTCGTCGGCAAGACCGGTACGACGCAGGATTATTCCGACGTTTGGTTCGAAGGCTTTACGCCGGACATTACGCTCGGAGTGTGGGCCGGTTACGAGAAATCGATCTACACGCTGTCGACCGACGGCCACAATCGGGCGAAGCAGATCTGGGCGAAGATCATGAACTCGGTCACCGAGAAGAAGCCCGAACTGTTCCCGACCAAGGAGTTCGCGAAGCCTGACGGCATCGTGACGAAGACCGTATCGAGCGTCAGCGGCAAGCTGCCTTCGGATTTGACGAAGTCGGCCGGAAAGACGGTCACCGACATCTTCGACAAGAGATATGTGCCGACCGAAACCGACGATTCGCTCGTCAAGGTGAAGTATATCAAGTACAACGGCGTCAATTACGTGCCGCAGCCTGGAACGCCGGAAGATCTGCTCCGGGAATCGGTCATGGTCAAGCGCGAGAAGCCGCTGGACGAATTGATGGAAGAAATTCAGGCGGCGCTGCCTCACGTGTCGGCTGACGCGCGCAAGCCGCTGTCGTATTACGTGCCGAGAGACGCCAAGGACAGCGCGCCTTCGAAGGCGGATCCGCGGGTCGAGGACGGCAAGAAGCCGTCGCCGCCCGGCAACGTCGTAGAGGAGACGCTGAGCGGAGGAATCGCGCGCATCACCTTCTCGGCCAGCCCCGAAGCCGACGTGGCGGGTTATCGCCTGTACCGCTCCGTGAACGGCGGACCTTATCAGAAGGTGGAAGCTTCCGTCTTCGCGGGGGACGAGACGAAATTCGTCAATTACATTTCCGGAGGCAACCAGTACCGGTACTATGTCACGGCGGTCGACGTCGGCGGCAACGAATCGGACCGGAGCTCGGAAGTCGGTGCGGGGCCCGGAAGCGACGCCGGCGATTCGACCGGAGATTCGTCGTTTCCCGGCTTGAACGACCCCGGCAGCGACATCCTGCTGCCTCCTGACGACACTTCGACCGACTCGGGAGACGGAAGCAATCCGCCGGTTCAGGCCGCCCCCTCCGCTCCGACCGGCTTGACGGGGAAAAGCAGCAACGTCGGCGTCTCGCTCAGTTGGAACGCCAACCCCGTGCCGGAGGGGGTCAAGAAGTATGAAGTGTGGTACAGCTCGTCGAAGAAGGGCTCGTTCAAGCTGCTCGGAACGACGGAATCCACCCGGTTCGAATACGTGACGCTTCAGCCGAACGGCTGGTACCGGATCACGGCGGTGGGCTCCTCCGGCTCGTCCGACCCTTCGGGTTCGATTCAGATCGGGTAGCCCCGAGACGACTCGGGACCCTTCCTCTCATCATACGCTTATCATCGAAATCCCCCTGCCTCAGGAAAGCTTCCTGAGGCAGGGGGATTTCGGCTTCAAGAGCCCGGTCGCTGTGTCGCTCTCCGCAAGAAAAGAACTCCCCGGCATCGCTCGTCAAACCGAGCGGATACCGGGGAGTCGTTACGGAAGCAGCGGAATCAATCTTCGATTGTCGACAAGTCGCCGGTCGGCAGGTTCAGCTCCCAAGCCTTGAGAACGCGGCGCATGATTTTGCCGCTGCGGGTCTTCGGCAGCTTGTCGCGGAATTCGATCTCGCGCGGAGCCGCGTGGGCGGACAAGCCGACCTTTACGAACTTGGAGATGTCGGCCTTCAGCTCGTCGGACGGCTCAAAGCCTTCCCGCAGCGAGATGAACGCTTTGATGATCTCGCCGCGCAGCGGGTCGGGCTTGCCGATGACGCCGGCTTCGGCAACCGCCGGATGCTCGACCAGCTTGCTCTCGACCTCGAACGGGCCGACGCGTTCGCCCGACGTGTTGATGACGTCGTCGATCCGGCCTTGGAACCAGAAGTAGCCTTCTTCGTCCTTGTACGCCGAGTCGCCGGATACGTACCAGCCGGGGATACGGAAATACTCTTCGTATTTGGCCGGGTTGTTCCAGATCTTGCGCATCATCGAGGGCCAAGGCGTGCGGATCGCCAGGTTGCCCATCCGGAACGGCGGCAGCTCGTTCCCCTGATCGTCGATGATCGAAGCCTGAATGCCCGGCACCGGACGGCCCATCGAGCCCGGCTTGATCTCCATGCTAGGATAATTGCAGATGAGCTGGCCGCCGGTCTCCGTCATCCACCACGTATCGTGGATGCGCTGGCCGTACACTTTGAGCCCCCACCGGACCACTTCCGGGTTGAGCGGCTCGCCGACGCTGAGCACGTGGCGAACGCTGGACAAGTCGAAGCCATTCACCGCATCGTCTCCCGCCCCCATCAGCATGCGGAAAGCCGTCGGCGCGCTGTACCAGACGGTTACTTTATACTTTTCCAACGTGCCGTACCAGTCCTGCGGGCTGAAGCGGCCGCCGCGGACGACGTTGGTGACGCCGTTCAGCCACGGGGCGAACACGCCGTAGGACGTTCCCGTTACCCAGCCCGGGTCGGCCGTGCACCAATAGACGTCCCCTTCCCTCAGGTCCAGGACGACGCGTCCGGTATAATAATGTTGAATCATGGCATTCTGCACGTGATAGACGCCTTTGGGCTTGCCGGTAGAGCCGGACGTATAATGAAGGATGAGTCCGTCCTCGCGACCGAGCCATTCGATCTCGGCCTTGTCTTCCGCCGCGGCCATCGCCTTGGCGAAATCGACGACGCCGTCGCCTTCCTCCACCCCTTCGCCGTATACGATCAGATGCTTCAGCTCCGGCAGTTCCGCCCGCGGCACCCGCGAGATCAGCGCCGGCGTCGTGACGATGGCGACCGCTCCGCTATCCTGCAGCCGGTCCCGAACCGCCGTCTCCATGAACGCTTCGAACAGCGGCCCGACCACGGCGCCGACCTTCAGCGCGCCGAGGAGGCCGAAGTACAGCTCCGGCGTACGCGGCATAAAAATGAAAACGCGGTCGCCCTTGCCGATGCCGAGCTTGCGCAGCACGTTCGCGAACCGGTTGGACGCTTCCGACAGCTGGGCGTACGTGTAGCTCTCGTCCCGCTGGTTGTCGCTGTAATAGAGAGCGATGCGGTCGCCCTTGCCGTTCTCCACGTGCCGGTCGATCGCCTCGTAGGCCATGTTTACCTTGCCGGTGCGAGACCAGGAGAAAAATGACTCCACATCTTCCCAGCGAAAGCTGCTTACCGCTTCTTCATAAGGTCCAAGGTTGGAAACCGGGGCGGTTACCGCCAGCTTCTCGTCGTTCTGCATTGTCATGTCCTTCACCATCCCGTAAGAGTACAGTCTACCGCTCCGACAACGTATGCGCTTACAACGGGTCTTTCGGAGAGCGCTATCGCCATTATAGCACATTCGCGCGCTTCGGGTCATGCTGCGGCAGGCGGATTTTCCATTGTCCGGAAGGCCCCTTTTCGCACAAAACCGCCCGGCGAAAAAACGTCGCGGAATCGCCACTCCCCCCCGGAGCCGGACATCGTGTATAATAACGTCCAAAGGAGGTGCCCCGTCGTGGAGCATCTGAAGCGGTATCAGAAACAAATCCGTTCCGGTCCGGGCAGGCCGCTTGTCGTCGAAGGACCGATTCCGCCGGAGCGGCTGCGCGATTACTCGCTTCATTCGTCCCTGGACGCGTTTCGGCGCCCGGCCGAGCAGCACGCCGCCCTCGTCGAGATCGCCGAGCTGCCGGAAGGACGGATTATCGCGGCCGTCGACGGCAACGTCGTCGTCGGATACGTGACGTTCCATTACCCGGACGAGCTGGAACGGTGGTCCGAAGGCGGGATGGACGACCTGATCGAGCTCGGCGCGATCGAGGTGGCGAACGCTTACCGCGGCTTTGGTCTGGCCAAGGCGATGCTCGCGGTCGCGTTCGCGGAAGGGCAGCTGGACAACGCCATTATTTACACGACCGAATATTATTGGCACTGGGACCTCGAAGGCAGCGGCATGAACGTCTGGCAATACCGCGAAATGATGGAGAAGCTGATGAAGTCGGTCGGCATGGTCTGGTTCGCCACGGACGATCCGGAGATTTGCGCGCATCCGGCCAACTGCCTGATGGTTCGGATCGGCAAGGACGTGCCGCTCTCCTCCGCCGAGCAGTTCGACCGCGTGCGGTTCCGCCAACGTTTTATGTATTGAACGATCGTTTTACGGGAAAGGAAGAGATGGCCTTGACTTCATCCGCGACCGGCCCGCTGTGGATCGACTGCTCTCCGGCGGCCCGTTATCATTTTCGCGAAGACCACCCGTTTCATCCGATTCGTCTCCGCTTGACGGAAGACCTGCTTCGCCTCGGCGGCGCGCTGGGCGACGCCCAGATCGCCGCGCCGGACCCGCGCGGCGTCGAGGAAGCGCTTCAGCGAATCCACCGGTCCGACTACGTTCGGGCCGTGAAGGAGCTGAGCGCGGCGTCTCCCCCGGCCGGCGTGGAGGAGCAGGCGGCCCGGTTCGGCCTTGAGCCGGACGGGGATACGCCCTACTTCCCGGGGATGCACGACGCCGCCGCGTCCATCGTCGCCGGCTCGCTGGCCGCGGCGGAAGCGGTCATGAGCGGCGGCACCTTGCATGCGCTTCATCTCGGCGGCGGACTGCACCATGCGTTTCCCGATCGGGGAGCGGGCTTCTGCGTTTACAACGACGCGGCGGCGGCCATCTCCTATATGACCGACCGCTACGGCGCCAAGGTGCTGTACATCGATACCGACGTCCACCACGGCGACGGCGTGCAATGGAGCTTCTACACGGACCCTGACGTATTCACGTTCTCCATTCACGAGACGGGAAAATTTCTGTTTCCCGGCACGGGCTTCGCCAGCGAGCGAGGCGAAAGCTCGGGCTACGGCGCCTGCCTGAACGTTCCGGTGGAACCCTACACGGAGGACGATTCCTGGCTGGCCTGCTTCGAGGCGGCGCTTGAGCGCATCCTGTGCTCGTTCCGTCCGGACGTGATCGTCAGCCAGCACGGCTGCGACGCGCACGCGCTCGATCCGCTCGCCCACATCCACTGCAGCATGCGAATTTACCGCGAGATGCCGAAGCTCATCCACCGGCTCGCGCACGAATGGACAGGCGGCCGCTGGGTCGCGCTCGGAGGCGGCGGCTACGAGCATTGGCACGTCGTCCCCCGCGCCTGGGGGCTGCTGTGGCTGGAGATGACCGATCACCCGCTGCTGCGGGAGATCGACGCTTCTCCGCAAGGCGCGAAGCTGCCGGCCGATTGGCCTCGCATCGTCGCGGCCGAACGCCCCGACGAGCTTCCGCGCACATGGCTGGACGACACGGCCGCCTGGACGCCCATGCCGCGACGCGCCGAGATCGAAGCGAAAAACCGGGCGGTGCTGGAGATCGCCTTGCAGCATTTGGGGTGATGCGGGTCCTATTCCTGGATCGGAAAGCCGATACGGATGAAAACGGGAGTTAGCGCGGTTGGCGCTAACTCCCGTTTGCGTTCGCGGGCGGCGGTTCCTTGCGGGGAAGGGGAAGCGAAAAGCAGAACTCCACGCCGTCCGCCCGATTCGCGGCTCCGAATCGTCCGCCGTGCAGCTCCAATATCTGCTTCGTGACGGCCAGCCCGATGCCGGTGCCTCCCCGGTCGCGGCTTCGCGCTTTGTCCCCCCGAAAGAAGGGCTCCCAGATACGCGTCAAGTCGGCTTCCGGTATGGCAGGCCCTTCATTGCGCACGAACCATTCCAGATTCCCGCCGCGGATTCTCAGCCCGAGCTCGATGCAGCCCTCTTCCGGGGTATGCCGGACGGCGTTCGAGACGAGGTTCGTGAGCACCTGGCCGATCCTTTTGCGGTCCGCGTATACGAAGACGGACTCGGACTCCCTATCCTCCGCGAGTACCGTCAGCTCCCTTCGGGGCGCCGGGTCGGCAACTTCGACGGGCGCGGCCGCTTTCGCCGACGGCGGCGGCGATTTGCCGTAGACGGCCACGGTGACGCCGTCCGCGGATTCCGTCACCGACAACGTAGCTGCAGCCTCCGCCTGGGCGTCGCCGTCCGAATGCACCTCCATCATCGCGGAATTCGCGGGTGCATTCGCCGGCGCCCCTTCCCGAGGGGCAGGCGCAGGTCCGGGAGGCGGAACGACCTCGGTGCCCGTCCCTTCGGCGAGAAGCGGCATCGGAGAAGCCTGGTCCGCCTCCGAAGCGGGGCTCGCGACTGCCGACGGCAGCGCGGGTACGGCGGTTTCCCCGGACGCTGCCGCC
>NZ_JACJVO010000031.1 GCF_014212055.1 Cohnella zeiphila
GCGCCGGGGTCGCCGCCGCGGAGCCGGCGTCGCGGCTCGCCGGCGCGGCGCCGCCGCTTGCGGACGGCGCCGCCTGGGACGCGCCGGCGCCGCCGGTTCCCGAGGCCGGTGTGCCGGCCGAAGGCGTCGGACGGGCGGCGGAGCTGCCCATGCCGCCCGTCCCCGCGCTTGCCGACTGCGAATAGCCGCCGGATGTCGAGCCAGACGGGCGCGAGCCGTTCATGCCTCCGCCGTAGGAGCCGCCGGACGCGGGCGAGCTGTAGCCGCCGGTCCGCTGTCCGGAGCCCATCGGCGGACGCGAGCCCATCTGGGAGCCGCCGGGACGCGGGGAGCCCTGGCCGGAGCCCGTGCTAGGCGAATAGGACGAGCCGACACGGGGGCGGTTGCCGGAAGAACCGTTGCCGTTATATCCTCCGCCGCTGCTTCCGTTGCCGCTGTGGCCGCCGCCGCTTCCGTTGGTGCCCACGCCGGATGTATCGAGCGAATCGAGAAATTCCCGGTTCGTTTTCGTATTGGACAGCTTGCGCAGGAACTGGTCGACGAATTCGATCGAATCGTTCATGCCCTTGCGGATCGCCCATACTTTGTCCAGTTCTTCCTTGGACAGCAGCATCTCTTCGCGCCGCGTGCCCGAACGGCGGATATCGAGAGCCGGGAAGATGCGCCGTTCCGCCAGCTTGCGGTCCAGGTGCAGCTCCATGTTGCCAGTTCCCTTGAATTCCTCGTAGATAACGTCGTCCATTCGCGAACCCGTCTCGATCAACGCCGTTGCCAGGATCGTCAGGCTGCCGCCTTCCTCCACGTTGCGAGCCGCGCCGAAAAATCGTTTCGGCCGGTGGAACGCGGCCGGATCGACGCCCCCGGACAACGTGCGGCCGGACGGCGGGATGACCAGGTTGTACGCGCGGGCCAGCCGGGTGATGCTGTCCAGCAGAATGACGACGTCGCGCTTGTGCTCGACGAGGCGCAGCGCCCGCTCCAGCACGAGCTCCGCCACCTTGATGTGATGCTCCGGCACTTCGTCGAACGTCGATGCGACCACTTCTCCCCGCACCGAACGCTGCATATCCGTCACTTCCTCCGGCCGTTCGTCGATCAGCAGCACGAACAGGTCGATGTCCGGACGGTTCGCGGAGATGCTGTTGGCAATCTCCTTAAGCAGCAGCGTCTTGCCGGCCTTCGGCGGCGCGACGACCAGGCCGCGCTGGCCAAGGCCGACGGGCGCGAGCAAATCCATGATGCGGGTCGACAAACGGGTGGGAGTCGTCTCGAGAACGAGCTTTTGTTCCGGGAAGAGCGGGGTCAGTGCGGGAAAATGGAGGCGTTCGGCGGCGGTCTCCGGCGATTCGCCGTTGACGGCGTTCACCTGCAGCAGTCCGAAATAGCGTTCGCTCTCCTTCGGCGCGCGGCATTTGCCGGACACCAGATCGCCCGTCCGCAGGTCGAACTTGCGAATCTGGGATGCGGAGATGTAGATGTCTTCCGCGCTGGGCAAATAGTTGATCGGGCGCAGGAAGCCATACCCTTCGGGGAGAACTTCCAGCACGCCCTCCATGAACATAAGGCCGCTTCGTTCCGCCTGCGCTCGCAGGATGGCCACGATAAGCTCCTTCTTCTTCATCTGACTGTACGCGGGCACCTGGTGGTTCTTGGCCAGCCTCGTCAGCTCGCTGAGCGTCAGATTCTCCAGGTCCGCCATCATGAGATCTGTCAATACAATCCCCACTTTATTATCCGAGTGGAGCGATCCGGCCGCGGCCGGATCACCCTTCGCGCCATACCTCGGCGCCTAAATCGCTCAAATGCTCCACCAACCGCTCGTAGCCCCGGTCGATGTATTCCGTTCCGGTAATTTCCGTCGTTCCGTCTTCTATCGTAAGCGCGGCTACGGCCAGTGCGGCTCCGGCGCGAAGATCGGCCGCCCGCACCTTCGCGGCGTTGAGCCGGCCGCCCTCGATAATGGCCGATCGGCCTTCCACCCGAATCTGGGCGCCCATGCGCGTCAGCTCCGGGACATGCTTGAATCGGTTGCTGTAGACGTAGTCGGACAAAATGCTGACTCCGCTCGCCTGGGCGAGCAGGCTGGTCATCGGGGACTGAAGATCGGTGGCGAAGCCGGGGTAGACGAGCGCCTTCACGTCGACCGCTTCATAGGTCGGTTGGCCGACGACGCGGATCGCTTCGTCCATCTCGTATACGTGCACGCCCATTTCCTGCAGCTTGGCCGTCAACGCTTCCAGGTGCTTGGGAATAATGTTGTCGATGAGGACGTCGCCGCGGGTCGCCGCTGCGGCGATCATGTACGTTCCGGCTTGAATGCGATCGGGAATGATAGAGTGGCGGCACCCATGCAGGCTGTCTACGCCTTCAATGCGGATCGTCTCCGTTCCCGCTCCCTTGATGCGGGCGCCCATGGAGTTGAGCAGCGTGGCCACGTCGATGATTTCCGGCTCCTTGGCCGCGTTCTCGATGACGGTGGAGCCTTTGGCGCGGGAAGCTGCCAGCATGATATTGATGGTGGCGCCCACGCTGACGACGTCCAAATATATTTTAGCCCCGCGGAGTTCTTTGGCCCGTATGCGGATGGCTCCATGTTCGTTAGTTACGACCGCTCCAAGCGCCTCGAATCCTTTGATATGCTGGTCGATGGGACGCGGTTCGAAGTTGCAGCCTCCCGGCATGCCGATCGTCGCTTCTCCGAAGCGGCCGAGCAGCGCTCCCATCAAGTAATAGGAAGCCCGCAGCAGCTTGACGCGCCCGTTGGGCATCGGCTTGGAGATCATGCGGGAAGGGTCGATCGACATCGTGTCGGCTGTCCAGTTGACCTTGCAGCCCAATTCTTCTAGCAATTCGATGTAAATCTCCACATCGCTCAAATGCGGAAGGTTGTCAAGACGAACTTCCGATTCCGCAAGGATCGCGGCCGGAAGCAGCGCGATCGCGCTGTTCTTCGCTCCGCTGATGCCAACCGTCCCTCGGAGCGGGCGGCCCCCGCGTATCATCAATTTATCCATTAATGCACGGTCCTCCTCGTCTGCTGCTCATGCACCGGGGACGGAGGTCGCGCCGATACAATGAAGGAAAGGGAAAACGCCGAACGACGTTTTCCCATATCGGAAGGCATAGCCGCTTCCGAAGGCTTGTCCGGCGCGAAGCCGCCTTCGGATGTCGATATGCGCCAGGCACAGAATTAAGCTTGGTTGCTGCTGCCGAAAAGACGGATCTTCTCTTGAACGACTTGCTTCATGGCCGCGCGGGCAGGAGTCAAATACTTGCGGGGGTCGATAACGTTCGCGTCTTTGGCGAGGACTTCGCGAATTTGCGCGGTGCAAGCGACTTGGTTCTCGGTATTGACGTTGATCTTGCCGGCGCCCGCTTGGATCGCTTTGCGAATCATGTCGTCCGGTACGCCGGAGCCGCCGTGAAGAACGATCGGAACCGGAATCTTCGCGACAACCGCTTCGATGATGTCATAGTGGATCTTGACTTCGCCTTTGTACATGCCGTGAGCCGTTCCGACCGCGATCGCCAGCGCGTCGACGCCCGTCTCTTCGTAGAAGCGGATGGCTTCTTCCGGCTTGGCCAATTGTGCGCTTGCTTCGTCCACGCTCAGGTCGTCTTCGACGCCGCCGATCGTGCCGAGCTCGCCTTCGACGGATACGCCCATCGCGTGAGCGGCTTTGACGATCTCTTTGGTCAGCTTGATGTTCTCTTCATACGGATGATGGGATCCGTCGAACATGACGGAAGAGAAGCCGGCGCGAATACATTTCATTGCGATGTCGAAGTTGCTTCCGTGGTCAAGATGAAGAGCGATCGGCAGACCGGACTTCTTGGCGGCCGCTTCCGCGATCGCAACCGTGTATTCGATCCCCATATACTTCAAGGCGCCTTCGCTGACACCGAAGATGAAGGGGGACTTCTCTTCGATTGCTGCGTCCGTAATCGCCTGGGCAAATTCGAGGTTGTTCATGTTGAACTGACCTACGGCAAACTTGTTTGCCTTCGCCTTGGGCAAAAACTCATTCATGGATACGAGTGGCATGATGCAATTCCTCCTGCGCTTCAAATAAGTCGCATCGGCGACGCGACCTGCATACTGCGTTATTATAGCACAAAAAGACTTTTGGGTGTAAATACGCGCGAGGAGTACCCGGAACGCACCTGCCCCCTCCCTCTCGCCTTAAGTGCCGATCGCGTATCGTGAAGGAGGCCCGTCGTCTCCCAATTGCATATTCACGGCAATTCTCATCTCGTCGATATCAAACGGTTTGGTAAAGTGCATCAACGCGCCCAGGTCCGTCGCTTCCTTGATCATGTCGAGTTCGCCATACGCGGTCATCATGATGACCTTGATCTCGCGGTTCATCTCCTTGATCTTCTTGAGGATCTCCAGGCCGTCCATTCCCGGGATCTTCATGTCCAGCAGCACAAGGTCCGGCGCGTGGTTGCGGACAATCTCGAGAGCGGCTCGGCCGTTCGCGGCCTGAAACGTCTCGTACCCTTCCGTCGCAAACACTTCCAGCAGCAAAATACGGATTCCGATCTGGTCGTCAACGATAAGCAGTTTTTTTCTTCCCATTTCGCCACATCCTCCGTTTCTCCAAATCCGTATCTAACCCGTATTCGAGATGAGGTCCGCGAATTCCTTCATTCTCCATGGAAAAAAGTGAAAGGCGCCCCGGTTTGCACCAGAGCGCCGTGCCGGCAATCGGGAAAATATCAATGTCCCGACCGGTTAAGAGCGGCTTTGACGAATTCGCGGAACAGCGGCTGCGGCCGGTTCGGACGCGAGGTAAATTCCGGATGGAATTGCACCGCCAGGAACCATGGGTGATCCGGGAGCTCCACCATCTCGACCAGCCGCCCGTCCGGCGAAGTGCCGGAAATGCGAAGGCCCGCCGATTCGATCCGTTCGCGGTATTCGTTGTTGAATTCGTAGCGGTGGCGGTGACGCTCGTACACGAGTTCCTCGCCGTAGCACTGCGCGGCCAGACTGCCCGGCACCAGCTTGCAGGGATACAAGCCGAGACGCATCGTGCCGCCCATGTCTTCGATGTCCTTCTGTTCCGGCAGCAGGTCGATGACCGGATGAGGCGTAGCCGGATGGATCTCCGAGCTGTTCGCGCCGTCGAGGCCGGCCCTGGAGCGAGCCAGTTCGATGACGGCTACCTGCATGCCGAGGCAGATGCCGAAGAACGGAACGCCGCGCTCCCGGGCGTAGCGAATGGCCGTGATCTTGCCCTCGATGCCCCGGTCTCCGAAACCTCCGGGCACGAGAATGCCGTCCACGCCGGACAGCCTTTCCTCCACGTTCTGCGGGGTAATCTCCTCCGCGTTCACCCACCGGATGTTCACTTCCGCGTCGGCGTCGATGCCGGCGTGGCCGAGCGACTCGACGATGCTCAGGTAGGCGTCGTGCAGCGCCACGTACTTGCCGACGATGGCGATCTCGGTCGTCTTCGCCAGCGACTTCACACGCTTCACCAGCGCTTCCCATTCGGTCATCTCCGCCGACGGCGCCGCGTGGTCCAGGCCGAGATGCTCGACGACGTAATCGTCAAGCCCCTGCTCCTGGAGCATCAGCGGCACCTCGTAAAGCGTGGATGCGTCGCGGCACTCGATGACCGCATCCGCATCGATGTCGCAGAACAGCGCGATCTTGCGCTTCAGGTCTTCCGCCAGCGGGTACTCGGTACGGCAGACGATGACGTTCGGCTGGATGCCGATACTGCGCAGTTCCTTGACGCTATGCTGGGTCGGCTTCGTCTTCACTTCGCCGGCCGCCTTGATGTAAGGAATGAGCGTAACGTGAATGTACATGACGTTGTTGCGGCCGATGTCGCTTTTGATCTGCCGGATCGCTTCGAGGAACGGCAAGCTCTCGATATCTCCGACCGTGCCGCCGATCTCGGTGATGACGACGTCCGAGCCGGTCTCGCGTCCCGCACGGAACACGCGGTCCTTGATCTCGTTCGTGATGTGCGGAATGACCTGCACCGTGCCGCCCAGGTATTCGCCCCGGCGCTCCTTGCTGATGACCGTCGAATAGATCTTGCCCGTCGTCACGTTGCTGTTCTTCGATAAGTTGATGTCGATGAACCGTTCGTAGTGTCCGAGGTCCAGATCGGTCTCGGCGCCGTCGTCGGTTACGAACACTTCCCCGTGCTGATACGGGCTCATCGTGCCCGGATCGACGTTAATATAAGGGTCGAACTTTTGAATCGTCACTTTCAATCCGCGATTCTTGAGAAGCCTGCCGAGCGAAGCGGCGGTGATCCCCTTGCCCAGCGAGGACACGACTCCGCCCGTTACGAATATATATTTGGTCACCCTGTATGAAACCTCCTGCCCCTATGCTCTCGGCATGCTCTTTAGCGTTCCCGCAACTGCCCGGATCTTTCCCTCCGACCCGGACGATGCGGGCAAAACAAAAAAGTGTCACCCAAAAAAATTGGGGGCACTTTTTAATCTTTAACCTATAGGAAAAGCATGCTTCAAAAGCCCAAGCATAAGTTTAACGTCTCGCAGGTGAGGTGTCAAGCCCGCAGGAGGGGCTTCTTAATCCTCTTCTTCTTCCTCGGAATCCTCGAATTCTTCGTCTTCTTCCTCGATTTCTTCCTCTTCTTCCTCGTCGATCTCTTCTTCGATGCCGGAATCGTCTTCCTCGTCGATCGCGACTTCGTCGTCGACTTCCGCGGCTTCCTCGCCTTCGTCGAACAACTCCTCGCGCTCTTCGTCGAACAGATCGTAATTCTCGTCGTCCGAAGTGAAGGTCTCCTCTTCATCCTCGCCGTACAGATCCTCGTCGTCGAGATCGTCGTCGTCGTTGATGATGCGAGGCCGCTTCGCGCCGCCCGCCACCGCGTCGTCGGAGCGTTCGACCGGGTACCAGCGCTTGAGGCCCCAGACGTTGCCCCCGACGCAGGCGAATCGCCCGTCGATGTTAATCTCCGTATACAACGAGGCGATCACTTCGTTGATTTGTTCTTCCGAGAAGCCCCGGATCTTGGCAATCTCCATCATGAGATCGCGATAGTAGAACGGAGTGTTGGCCGCCTTCAAAACTTCGAAGGCAAGGTCGACCATCGGCATTTCCCGAATTTTCTCCGCATCGAATTTCAGAGCGTATTCCGCACTCACGCTAGCGCTCATCCTCTCTTTATGTTAAACATGACGATCGTCCGAATCGGTATCAACCTATAGTTAACCGTATTTTTTGCGAAAATGCAAGCGCCCCCCCAGAAGCGGACGGACAAGCCGGGATCGCGCGAAAAAACGAAGGCGGTTCCGCTAGGAGACCGCCTTCGCTTTTCGACTGTATCCCCCGCCGCCCCCCGTAGAAGAAACCGGCGCGCGATAAGAGTCTCTCCGGGAAACTCTCCCTCTATCGTATGACACGCGACGGATTTTGACACCGGGCGACGCCCATTTCCGGGTAAAAGAGGCCGTCCCCTATACGCCCTCCGGGGCATCCACATACTATGCCGAAGATGATCCGCCGGGAGGGATGCTCCTTTGGACACCAGCGGTTTTCTCGAATGGCTGAAAGCTTCCCTCTCCTCTTCGGAGAAAACGTCCGACAGAAGAATTCTCCGGTTCGTCCACCCGGACGACGACAAGCGATTCCTCCGGTCGCTTCGGGCGGAACGCCCCGGCAGCAAGCCGCTGCGGGGAATCCGCCGCCTCGGCATCATCCGTGCCTATTCCTGTCCCGTGCCTCCGGAAGGGCTGCCGGTTTCTTTCGGCGGCGCCATCGTCTGGGAAGAAGACATCCGCGTCAGCACGCACGCCATCTTGGCCGCGCAGCGCGTCCCCGCGGACAGCGGCATTCCGTGGGGCGTTCGCCGCATCCGCGCGCCCGAAGCCTGGAGCCGTACGACCGGGCACAGGGTTCGGGTAGGCGTCATCGATACGGGCGTCGACTTCGACCATCCGGACCTGCGGCATTCGCTGGAACGCGGGATCAACCTGCTGCAGCGGACGGCGCTTCCGCACGACGACAACGGTCACGGCACGCACATCGCGGGCACGATCGCCGCGGCCAACCGGATGCAGGGCATGATCGGCGTCGCCCCCCGCTCCGCCATTTATCCGATCAAGGCGTTCGACTACAACGGTACGGCTTACGTCTCCGACATTATTCTCGGCATCGATTGGTGCGTGCGAAACCGGATGGACGTCGTCAACATGAGCTTCGGCATGAGCACCCGAAGCAAGTCGCTCCTGAACGCCGTCAGCAACGCGTATCGCTCCGGCGTGCTGATCGTCGCTTCTTCAGGCAACGACGGCAAGCGGGGCCGGATCGATTATCCGGCGAAATACCCGCAGACGGTCGCCGTCGGCGCCATCAACCGGAAGGGCGAGATCGCCTCCTTCACCAACCGCAGCGACTCCGTCGATATCTATGCCCCCGGAGAGAGAGTCGATTCCTGCTGGCTGCGAGGCAACCGCAAGACGATGAGCGGCACTTCCATGGCGACGTCGCACGTGACCGGCGCGGTCGCGCTGCTGCTGGCTCACAAGCCGGGTCTCACGCCCGAGCAGGTCAAGACGGTGCTGAAGCGATCGAAGCGGCCGCTCCGCAATGCGAAAGCTCCCCGGAAGACCGGGGAGCTCGACATCGCGCGAATGCTTCAGGTCGCCGACAAGCTAATGTAGCGGGAAGCCCGGCGAGGGTTTTACATTTTCTCCGGCGCGGACACGCCGATCAGCTTCAGGCCGACGGCCAGGGCGACGCGAACGGCCGCCAGCAGCTGCAGGCGCGCCTGCGTCTGCTCCGCGTCCTCGGTCATGACGCGCTCCGCCCGATAGTAGCTGTGCAGCAGCGCAGCCAGTTCATAGACGTAGCGAATGATCTGGTGCGGCGCATAGGCCGCCGCGGCCGCCGCGATCGTTTCCGGCAGCTCGCCGACCTTGCGGATCAAGTCGAATTCGTGCCCCGTCGCCAGCTTCGCGAGCGGAGCTTCGCCGGCCGGAACGAGCGCGATGCCCTGCTCCTCGGCCTGACGGAAAATGCTGCAAATCCGGGCGTGCGCATATTGCACGTAATAAACCGGGTTCTCGTTCGACGTCGAGACGGCCAGATCCATGTCGAAGTCGAGATGCGTATCCATGCTCCGCATCGTGAAGAAATAGCGAATGGCGTCGACGCCGACCTCGTCCATCAGATCCTCGACCGTGATCGCTTTGCCCGTCCGCTTGGACATCTTCACCTTCTCGCCGTTCTGGAACAGGCTGACCATCTGCGCGATGAGCACGGTCAGCTTGTCCGGGTCGTTGCCCAACGCGGCCATCGCCGCCTTCATCCGGGGAATGTAGCCGTGGTGGTCGGCGCCCCAGATGTTGATCATCCGGTCGAAGCCGCGGCCGTACTTATCCATATGGTAAGCGACGTCGGGCGTCAGGTAGGTGTAGCTTCCGTCGTTCTTGACGAGCACGCGATCCTTGTCGTCCCCGAACGCCGTCGTCTTCAGCCAGATCGCGCCGTCTTCCTCGTAAACGTAGCCCTGGGCCCGCAGCGCGTCCAAGGCGGCGACGACGCGGTCGTTCTCGTACAGCGACGTCTCGCTGAACCAGACGTCGAAGCGGACGCCGAAGCGGGCGAGGTCCCGCTTGATCTTGTCCAGCTCTTTCTCGAGACCGTAGCTTCGAAAGTATTGGAACCTCTCTTCGTCCGAGAGGGACAACAGCCGGTCGCCTTCCTTCTCCGCCAGCTCTTTGGCGAAGCCGACGATGTCCTCGCCGTAATAGCCGTCTTCCGGCATGTCGGCCTGCCGACCGAGAGCCTGCTTGTAACGGGCCTCGATCGAAGCCGCCAGATTCGCGACCTGCTTGCCGGCGTCGTTGATATAGTATTCGCGGGTCACGTCATAGCCCGCGAAGTCCAACACGTTGCATAGCACGTCGCCGACCGCGGCGCCCCGCGCATGGCCCAGATGCAGGCTGCCCGTCGGATTGGCGCTGACGAATTCGACCTGGATTTTCCGGCCTTGTCCCGCGGAGCCCCGGCCGTAATCGTCGCCTTGAGCCCGCGCCTCGGCGATGACGGGGTACAAGCTCGCCTTGTCCAGGCGGAAGTTAAGGAAGCCGGGCCCCGCGATCTCCGCGGAGACGATCGATGCGCTCGCCCGATCCAGCTTGTCCAGAATCGCCTCGGCGATCTGGCGCGGATTGCGCCGGGCGATCTTCGTCAGCTGCATCGCCAGATTCGACGCCAGGTCGCCGTGGGCCTTGTCCTTGGGCGCCTCCAGCACGACCTCCGGCAGCTCCTCCTTCGCCGCGACCAGCCCCGCCGCCAGCGCCGCGTCCGCCAGCGAAGTCCGCACCTTTTCCCGAAGTTGTTCCAATACGCTCATCTCTGACTCATGCCTCCTGAATGTCAAGCCGAATGCCGAAGCTTCCGACCGGTTGATCTTGCATTCTGAGCTCATATTCCCATTCGACCGTTCCGCTGAATTCCTCCAGCCGAACCGTCAGGCTGGACGTGAACGCCTTCACCTCGTGACGGCCGTACGGCGTCTCCAGCTCCCCGGCCAAAGCCTCGCCCAGACGGAATCTCTGCTCGAGCCGCATCTGACCCCGGCGGCGGAGCCGCAGCTCCCCGCCTTCGATCACCAGCGTATTCGCGGCGGCCGCTCCGCTCTCGTCCGGAGGCTCGCGGTACACCAGCGTCCATCCGGCACGCATGCGGTACAGCTCTCCTTCCAGTTGGAGCCGCTGCCCGCCATCCTCTTGCCGGCTCTCGAAACCGATCCGGACGCTCCGTTTTTCCGGCATTCGTTCCTCTCCTTTGCTCTTGTTATTACTATATACAGATAGGCCGGGCAATTCAAATGATGATTTTGGGGGTTGTATGCCGGCGCGAGAGCTGGCTATAATGAATAAAATAATTCGAATGACGATGAACGAGAGAGTATCTTCGGGTCATCCCGCCTCAGCGAGCCGGAAGGGTGAGAGCCGGCGCGGGACCGGAGAGAAGCGCACTCGGGAGTCGGCTTCCCGAAGCCGCCTGAGGCGGTTCGTAGGGAGATCCGGCAACGGGCCGTTATCCCGCAGAGTGGGTTCCCTGTCCGGGAACGCCATAAGAGTGGTACCGCGGAATTCATCCTCCGTCTCTTGCGAGACGGGGGATTTTTGATTTTTATACGAGGAGGAACGAACATGCTGATGTCCAGAGCCGCCGAATGGCTGTCGCCGCACGTATCCATGCCGCCCGAGGAGCTGCTCTCCCGTCTCGAGGTTCCGCCGCGCAAGGAGATGGGCGATCTGTCTCTGCCCTGCTTCCCGCTTGTGAAGGCATGGCGGCAAGCTCCGCAAGCGATCGCGGAGGGCCTGGCGGAACGGATCAACGCTAGCGGCACGGAGGAGATTCGGGCCGCTGCCGCCGGCGGGTATCTGAACTTGTTTTTCGCGGCCGACCACTGGAAAAGCGATATTGTAAACCGGGCGCGCGCGGCGGATTACGGATCGTCCGGTCTCGGTTCCGGCCAGCGGGTCGTCATCGATCTGTCTTCTCCAAACATCGCCAAGCCGTTCGGCGTCGGGCACTTGCGCTCGACGATGATCGGCAACGCCTTGGCGAACCTGTACCGGGCGTGCGGTTACGAAGTCGTCACGGTCAATCACTTGGGAGACTGGGGCACGCAGTTCGGCAAGCTGATCTCCGCGTACCGGAGATGGGGAAGCGGGGAAGCGCTGAGGAAGGAGCCGATTCGGGAGAGTTTGCGGCTATACGTCAAATTTCACGAGGAAGCCGAGCGGGAGCCCGCCTTGGAAGAGGAAGGCCGGGAGGCGTTCGCGCAATTGGAGCGCGGGGATCCGGAGGCTCTTCGGCTGTGGCGTTTTTTCGTCGACGAGAGTTCGAAGGAGTTCCGCCGGGTGTATGAACGGCTTGGCGTCGGCTTCGACCATTGGACCGGCGAGAGCTTCTATAACGACAAGATCGCGGACGTCGTGAACGAGCTTGAGAAGCTGTCGCTGCTGGAGGAGGACGACGGCGCCCGGATCGTCCGGCTGGAGGAGCGCGGGATGCCGCCGTGCCTGATTCTGAAAAAGGACGGCTCGACGATTTACGCCGTGAGAGATTTGGCGACGGCGCTCTACCGCCGGAACGTGTTGGGGGCGGACACGATCCTGTACGTGGTCGGGGCCGAGCAAAGCCTGCATTTTCAGCAGGTGTTCGCCGTTCTGGACAAGATGGGCCATGCTTGGTCCGCGGAATGCCGCCACGTTCCGTTCGGCCTGATGACGATGAACGGGAAGAAGATGTCGACCCGCAAAGGCAAAGTCGTCTTCCTGGAAGAAGTGCTGGACGAAGCCGTCCAGCGAGCGCGGCAGATCATCGACGAGAAGAACCCGGAGCTGCCGGACAAAGAGCGAGTCTCCCAGGCCGTCGGGGTAGGAGCCATTGTATTCGGGGATCTGAAGCATCATCGCCAGCTTTCCGTCGATTTCGACCTGGAGGATGCCGTCAGCTTCGATGGGGAGACCGGTCCCTACGTGCAGTATGCTTATGCCAGGATTTGCGCGCTGCTTCGGCGCGGCCGGTTCGAGGAGCTGCGCGGCAAGCATGCGGTGAACGGGGCTCATCTGGCGTCCGAAGAGGCATGGGAATGTTTGAAAACCCTGGATCGTTTCGAACCGATCATTCGGGAAGCCGTGGCGGAGAACGAGCCGTTCCTCGTCGCCCGTTTCCTGCTCGATCTGGCCCAGAGCTTCAACCGCTTCTACAACGCCGGCCGCATCCTCGGCGGCGACGCCGACGAAGCCGAGATCGCGTCCAAGCTCGGCCTCGCTTCGGCCGTCGCCTCCACGCTGAAGCGCGGCCTCGGCCTGTTAGGTATCGAAGCTCCGGAGGAGATGTAAAAGCAATTCCGCGCTTCGACTATCGCCCGGGCAGGCGGCCGTATGGCGATTATTACGGCACGGCGTGCCGCTATCAGCCACGGCAGGGCGATGCTCCTCGGCCGACGAGGCCACATCGTCCGGACTTTTCAAACAATCTTTAGCGCGTCCTTCACGACAAACGACACGCAAGGCAGCCGTTCCGATGTTACGGTCTCGTCCGCGGCGAACACGTTCAGCAGCTCATAGGGTCCGCCGGGGGAAGTCTGCGCGTACTGCTCGATGGTCCGGTGCTCGTAATCGGCGATCCAATATTCCGGTACGCCGAACTTGGCGTACGACTTCAGCTTCATGACGCGGTCCCGCTTGGCGGTGTTCGGGGAGAGCAGCTCCACGACGAGATCGGTCGGACCGTACACGCCGTTCTTGCGGACGATGTCGGAGCGGCTGCGGTGCACCATCAGCAAATCAGGCTGCCGGGTCTCCCGCTCCGACAGAATGACGTCGACCGGGGAAAGAATCATAATGTAATCCGATTCGCAAGTATCCGATAAGACGTCATCCAGGTGTCGAATGACCCTCTGATGGTCCGTCGTGGGCGACGGCTTCAGCTCCAGAATCCCGTCGACGATCTCGTACTGGTTGCCGTCCTCGGGCAATTCGAAGTAATCGTCCACCGTCCATCCCGACTTCTTAGCCATTGGCGGAAGCTTCTTTTTCACCTCATAATCCATGGCTACCCCTCTCCGGCTTGTCCGCATCTACTCGCTTCCATTCTATCACGGATCTGACAGGCAGGTCCCCGCCGTCAGCGAATGCGCGTCTCGGTCAGCCGGAATTGGCCGACCAATTGCTTCATGACGGAGGTGATGCCTTGGACGGTGTGGGCCGTATGCCGGACGCCGACGATGTCCGTCATCAGTTCCTTCATCTTCGCTTCGACCTCGGTGGAAGCCGAACGGTTCTCCTTGCTGATCGTCGCGATCTTCTCCATCAGTTCGACAACCTCGTCGACGACCTGCGTCTTGAGCGAATCCTCCGCCTTCGCGCCGGTAAGCGTATCCGTGGCGAGCGATACCAACTCCGTCCCTTCTGCCACGACGCGCGTCCCCTCTTCCATCGAGGCATAGGCTTCCTGGGCATGCACGTAGATTTTCTCCACGATCCCGTGCACTTCTACCGTCGAGCTGCGGGTTTGATCCGCCAGCTTGCGGATCTCGGCGGCGACGACCGCGAAACCCTTGCCGTGCTCGCCGACCCGCGCCGCCTCGATGGAAGCGTTCAGCGCCAGCAGGTTCGTCTGCGCCGATATTTCCTCGATCACGCCCAGCACGCTGCGGATTTCCCCTGCCGTGTTCATGAAGATGCGGATCGTCTCGTTCGTCCGGGCCACCTTCTCGGAGATCTGGGACATCTTGTCCCCGATCCGCTCGACTTCTCCTTGGGCGACGGCGATCTGCTCCGACGCATTCGCTTCCAGCGCCTGGAGCGTCTGCCGCATCTCGTTGGCCGCTACCTTCGCCTCGTCGATGTCTTCAAGCTGGCGGCGAATGCTGCGGATCATATCGTGAATCCGCCCGCTCGCGCGCTCGGTCGACTCCGCGGTCACGGCCGCCGATTCGCCCATCTGCTTCTGGCTCGTGGCCACGTCCATCGACGCCAGCTTCACTCGCAGCATGATGCCTTCGAGCGAGTCGATCATATTGTTGATCCACTTGGCCAGTTCTCCCGTCTCGTCGTTGTCGAACTCGCGAACGTCGATGCGCTGCGTCAAATCTCCTTTTCCCTCGGCATTGATCCGAATGAATCGGCTGATCTTGCGCAGCGGCTCCACGACGCGCCTCTGGCTTCTTGATCGCAGATTAGCCGCGGCGGCTAGCCCGCAAATCCAACAGACCGCAAGCACGGCGACGCCTACCCAGACGGGAGACCACCGGCCCGAAGCCGCAAATGCGGCCGCCGCGGACAGGACCCCGGCGAGCGCCGACCATTGCAGCATCGGACGGATCTGGCGCAGCGAGAGGCTCCGAATCCGGTAAACCTCCTCCAGATCGCCTTCGCACATCATCCCCCACACGTCCGGACAATGCGGGAGCTGGAACGTAACCCCTTTGCCGATGACGGGGACATGCCGATAATCCGAATACCCCGGGAACTCGACGAACAAGTTGCTGCCGTTCCGAATCGTGTTCGCGACTCCGGGATGCAGCTGGCCGGTAGCCGGGTCCGTGAACAAAATTTCCAGTTCGGTGTGTTCTTTGACCGAGACGATACCCCAGTCCGTAGTGACGCCGTCCTTAAGGTTCTCCCCGTGGGTGAACGTCCGGTCCTCGAACCGGCTGCGCGACAGCGCCGTGCCGGGCGCGATGTGCGTATTGAGCCCCGGCTTCGCCATGAACAGATAGTTGTCGCCCGAGTCGGGGTACACGTGCCCGGACTCCCGCTGAATCAGGTCGCCGATCACGTCGCCCGGCACCCGTCCGCACAGCGCGCCGGTCAGCGAGCCGTCCGCGGCCGGGATCGGAAGCAGGAACATCAGGGTCATCTTATCGTGAAAAGGAGAGGAACGAGAGCCGATCTCCAGCGTCAGCGGGTCGGGATACGGTCCGAAAAGACAGCGGCGCGCCTCCTTGCCGTCGCCCCGGACGTAATCTATTCCTCGAGCCAGCAAGGAGCTTCCGTCATAATTCCGTCCTTTGTGAGGAACGTGCGTCGAATAGGCGACGGTTCCGGCGGCATCCAGAACGAACAGCTCGGTGAAATCCGCCGCTCTCGCGTAGCTGGCCCCGAACAGCCGGTCCCAGGCGTCCTTGTCGTCCGTTCCGTCCAGCGCCACCCCCGGTCCGACCGATTGCAATTGATCCAGCAAACGACTCAGATGGCGCCAAGTCTCCTTCGTCCAATCTTGAAGAATCTGCATGCGCGTCTCGGCGATGCCTTCAAAAATATTTTCTACGTCCTTCTTGTTGTTCGCGTTCAGTCGGTAAGACCACCATAAGGGCATCCCTTTCTTCCATCCCAACCAGTCGAACATAGCCCTTCCCTCCCAGTTCGTCTCTATCTATTGTCAGATATTGTACCATAGAACCGGGCCGTTTTTCCTTATTTTTCAGAAGGATTTCAAAATTATTTGGAATTATGTTAGGTTTTTTGCGATTTTTATTTCCAATTTTCTTTATATTCGCAGCGTCAATGTCATTTTTCCGAACATTCGTTTTTTTGGAGAATAACGCAAAAAACCCCGGAAGCGTTGCCGATCCGGGGGCAAGGGTCCAAAGGTCTATTTCACGAAGCCGAGCAGCATTTCGCGGATCAGCTTGGATGCCGTAATCGGCGTCTGTTCCGTCGGGTCATAGATCGGGGCGACTTCGACGACGTCCGCGCCGACGATCTTCGCTTGCGACCGGGCGATCAGATGAACCGCCTCGAGCAGCTCCTTCGACGTAATGCCGCCCGCTTCGGCCGTACCGGTGCCGGGAGCGGCCGAAGGATCCAGCACGTCGATGTCGATCGTCACGTACACCGGACGGCCGGCCAGCTCCGGAAGCGCCCGGCGGAGCGGCTCGGCCACTTCGAACGGATTGAAGTTGATATTCTCCCGCGCATAAGCCCATTCCTCGCGGCTGCCGGAACGAATGCCGAACTGGTACACGTTCTTGCCGCCGATCAGATTCGCCGCCTTGCGAATCGGCGTCGAGTGGGACAGAGGCTCCCCTTCGTAGCTCTCGCGCAGATCGGCATGCGCATCGATATGGATGATCGCGAGGTCCGGATATTTCTTATGGACCTCCTGCAGCACCGGCCAGGTGACGAGATGCTCGCCGCCCAGGCCGAACGGGAACTTGCCGTCGGCCAGCACGCCGCGCACATACTCGGCGATGATATCCAGGCTGCGGCCCGGATTGCCGAACGGGAGCAGCAGATCGCCGGCGTCGAAGTAGGCGAGCTCTTCGAGGCTGCGGTCCAGGTACGGGCTGTATTCCTCCAGCCCGACCGACGCTTCGCGGATGCGGCCGGGGCCGAACCGGGAGCCGGGGCGGAAGGAGACGGTGTAATCCATCGGCATGCCGTAGATGACGGCTTTGGAGGCGGCATAATCGTCGGTGCTGAGAATAAAGACGTTGCCGGAATATTTCTGGTCGAGACGCATGGGGCGCTAACTCTCCTTTTTCAACGGGCGATTACTTGGTCAGGTCTTCGACGAACTTCGGCAGCGCGAAGGCGGCCTGGTGCAGGCGCGGCGTGTAATACTTCGTATCGAGCTCGGCGATGTCCTCCGGTTTGACGTTCAGCGGATCGTGCTTCTTGCTGCCCATCGTGAACGTCCACAAGCCGCTCGGGTACGTCGGGATGTTCGCCGTGTAGACGCGGACGATCGGGAACACTTCCTTCACGTCGCGGTTGACGCTGCGGATCAGATCGGCTTTGAACCACGGATTGTCGGTCTGCGCGACGAACAGGCCGTCTTCCTTCAGCGATTCGTAAATTCCCTGATAGAAGCCGCGGGTGAACAGGTGAACCGCCGGACCGACCGGTTCCGTCGTGTCGGCGAGAATGACGTCGTACGTATTCTTATGATCGTGAATATGTTTGAACCCGTCGTCCACCTGAACGGAGACGCGGGGATCTTCGAGCTTGCCTGCGATAGACGGCAAATATTGCTTGGAATATTCGATGACTTTGCCGTCGATGTCGACGAGCACGGCCTTCTTGACTTTCGGATGCTTGAGCACTTCGCGAATGACGCCGCCGTCGCCGCCGCCCACGACGAGCACGTTCTCCGGATTCGGATGGGTGAACAGCGCCGGGTGGGCGACCATCTCATGATAGACGAATTCGTCGCGGACAGTCGTCATGACCATCCCGTCGAGAACGAGCATATTGCCCCACTCTTCCGTCTCGATCATCGCGAGTTCCTGGAATTGCGTCTGTTCGTGCACGTACGTTTGCTTGATTTTGGCCGTAATGCCGAAATTGTCGGTTTGCTTCTCGGTGTACCACAGTTCCATCGAGGACATGAGCGAACCCTTCCTTCTTACGTAATTGAGTTATCCGCCCCCGATGGGCGGAAGGGTTGTCCCCGCCTTAAGCGGGACGCTTGGAAGACCGGCGAACGAACCGGACGGATGCCGATTGCCGCGCGCCCGCGGACGCCGCCGCCTATTTAACGATACAGAATTTCGAGGCTTCGCGCCACCCATTTCTGTTAACGTCTCCGTTAAATCGGACGCGACCCGGACAAGGAAGGCGCAGCCGTTCCGCTTGCCAAACAAATTGTATTATAGGACATCGGGGGCAAAAAGCAATAACGGATGTGAGGACCGGCAGCGCGGAAAGAGCTTCGAAAGAATAAGATCCTTCCCCTCTTACCATAATAAGGGGAAACGGAAGGAGGTATCGGATATGAACGGTCCCGTCGACCGCCCGTCGCTCTCGCCCTCCGGATCGTCCGCTTCCGCGGACGACAATATGTCCCGGGAAATAACAAGATCCGCCCGCAAACGACGCGATCGTCCATTCCTGCGGCGGTTCGGCTGGCTCGCGTTGTTCGGCTCCACCGCCATCATTCTAACGCTGGCCGCGCTGGCCTTTCTCGTTCGCACCGTGCCGCTGCCGGCGGCCTCTTTCCCGCAGTCCACGCAAATTTACGACTCGGGCGGCCGCGTGCTCGCCTCCCTTCAAGGCGGCGTCGACCGGCGCACCGTTGCTCTTCGCGATATTTCTCCGTGGCTGATCAAAGCGACGCTGGCCGTGGAAGACCGCCGCTTCTACGAGCATTCCGGCCTCGACGTCAAGGGCTTGATGAGAGCCGCCTGGGTCGACGTTCGCCATCTGTCGAAAGAGCAAGGCGCCAGCACGCTGACCCAGCAGCTTGCCCGCAATCTGTACCTGTCCCATGAGCGGACGTGGAAGCGCAAAGTAAAAGAGGCGCTCTACGCCGCCAAGCTGGAGCAGACCTTCTCCAAGGATCAGATTCTGGAGATGTATCTGAATCAAATCTACTACGGACACGGCGTCTACGGCGCGGAAGCGGCCGCCAGGCTCTACTTCGGCAAAGCCGCCAAGGATCTTACGCTGCCGGAGAGCGCGCTGCTGGCCGGCATTCCGAAAGGGCCCAGCTACTATTCCCCCCACCTGCATCCGGATCAAGCCCGCACCCGTCAGCGGACCGTGCTGCAGGCGATGACGGAGACGGGCGCCATCACGTCCCGGCAGGCCAACGACGCAGGCCGCAGCGGAAGTTACCGGGTGCAGCCATTGCCCAAGGACAAAGGACGCGTGGCCCCCTATTTCGTCGATTACGTCCGCAAGCTTGCCGCGGATCGCGTGCAATGGGACGAGCGGCTGCTGAGCGAAGGCGGCCTGCAAATCTACACGACGCTCGACAGCAAGATGCAGCAGGCGGCGGAAGAAGCGATCGAGCACCGGATGCCGTCGGACAGCGATCTGCAAGCCGCGCTCGTCTCCATCGACCCGGCGACCGGCTACATCAAGGCGATGGTCGGGGGGCGCGATTACGCCAAAAATCCGTTCAACCGCGTGTTCGCGACGACGCGCCAGCCCGGTTCCTCGTTCAAGCCGATATTGTACGCCGCCGCCCTCGACGAACAGGCCGTGACGCCGGTGACCCGCTTCCGGAGCGAGCCGACGGTTTTCTACTACGACAATTACCGGCACGTCTATACGCCTAGCAACTTTAACGACCGCTACTTTAACGGAGAGATCGGCTTGCGCCAGGCGATCCGCTCTTCCGACAACATCTACGCGGTGAACACGATCATGCAGCTGGGCCCGCAGGAAGTCATCTCTATGGCTCGAAGGCTGGGCATCACGTCGAAGCTGGATCCTGTCCCGTCCCTCGCGCTCGGGACGTTCCCGGTCAGCCCGTACGAGATGGCTTCGGCTTTCACGGCGTTCGCGGCCAGCGGAACGCGGGTCGAACCGACCGCCATCCTGAAGATTACCGACCAGAGCGGCCGCGTCCTGTACGAGGCTCACCCGCGCAAGGAGCAAATCCTGTCGCCCGCTCTCGCCTACGTGCTCAGCGACTTGATGAGAAGCGTCTTCGACACCGGCGGAACCGGGCATCGCGTGTCGAGGATGCTCACCCGGCCGACCGCCGGCAAGTCGGGCACGACGATGTCAGACGCTTGGTTCGTCGGCTACACGCCCGAGCTGGCCACGTCCGTCTGGGTCGGGCACGACCGCGGGCGCGCCATCTCGTCGGTCGAGTCCCACCGGGCCGCGCCGATCTTCGCCGAATTTACGGAGCATGCGCTCGCCGGCGTTCCCGCCCATCCGTTCTCCGTGCCCGAAGGGGTCGTCAGCGTCGACATCGACCCCGATACGGGGCTGCTGGCTTCGCCGGATTGTCCGCGCAGGGCGCGCGAGACGTTCATCGCCGGAACGGAGCCGACGGAGAAGTGCTCGCTTCACGGCCGCTCCGAACAAGTGCCGGAAGAACGCGGGCCGTCCTCCTGGTGGGGCCGGATGCGCCATTGGTGGGGCCATAAAGCGTAATGCCGCCCCGATTCTGAAAATCGGCGTTTACAGCTTCCCCCGCCCCTCCTATAATGGGAAATATTTCATCCAAGGGAGGGGATTCGGTTGGAACTGCGCGAAGGCGAGTATCTGGTCAGCGACGACAAGTCGCTGCTTCAACTCCCTGTAATCTGCGGTTTTCTGGCACGCAGCTACTGGGCAAACGGCCGGCCCGAGGAGGCGACCCGGCAAGCGATCGAGCATTCGGTATGCTACGGCCTTTACCGCGGCGGCGTGCAGATCGGCTTCGCCCGGGTCGTAACGGACGGGGCGACCGTGTATTATTTGTGCGATGTGTACATCGACGAAGACGAGAGGGGCAAAGGTTTGGGGAAAATGCTGGTGGGGGCGATCGTCCGGGAATACGAGCGTATTCCCGGATTTCTCGGTACCCGGGACGCCCACGGCCTGTACGAGCAATACGGATTCCGCAGGGACGCGGAAAGGTTCATGCGGCGGGCGCCGTAGCGGCTTGGCCATCGTCCGGAAGGCGGCCGACGAACGAACGGAAGTCCGCCCGCCGGCGGGTGTAAACGGGAAAATCTCCCTTTAATTGCCGCTGCAAGGCTTATCGGATGACATGAACCGGAATTTCACCCTCTATTCGGGCTTAAACCGCGCGTTTTCCGGTCTTGCCGGAAATAAAGGGAGAAATTCCATTCCGATTGCCTGAATGATGCGATTTCGCTTACATAAGAGGAGATTTTCCCTTTCGTTCATCCTTGGATAAGCGCGATCTGTCGAGGCGTTTGAGGTGCCTCTAGGGCGCGTCTTATGCGAACCTCGTCCACGACTTGAGCGTATGGCCGATATCGGTACCGTCCAGAATCATACGTTGGACTTCTTCGTTAATGAGCTGTCGGGACGAGTTCCATTTCTCGTTCATGTAGAAGGCGCTGATCCGAACGTTCTCCAACTCCCGAACGTAACGCGACCAGAGGCGGTGATCCTTCATTCCGCTGCGCTCCGCCAGCGAGCCGGTGACCGGCAGCGTCCGAGGTTGGCGGAACGCTTCCGGGCGCTCCAAGACGTAGTGGCGCAGGAACTCCCAGGCCGGACGCGGATGCCGCGACTTCGACGTGATCCCCGCCGCGCCCATGTAGATCATGTTGGCTTGCTCGGCACCCGGCATGTTCGGCAGGCCCACGACGCCGAACTTGTCGTCCAGCCCATGATGAACGAGACCTCCGACGAACCAGGTAAATGCGAAAACCATTCCGAATCCTTCGTGCAAGTGTCCCGCTTCCGAAGGCTCCCCCGGGTTGCGGATCACGCGGTGGACTCGGTAAGCGTCGATCAGCAGCCGGAACGCTTCCGCAACGGCCGGTTGATCGACGCATCCGCGGGCCGTCAGCCCGTCCGGCGATACATACCGGCCTCCGTTGCGCATGACGAACGGCTCCAGCTCCTCGATATCTACGCCGATGCCGAAGCCGAACTGCGTCGCCACGCCGCGTTCGTCGCGGATCGTCAGCTTGCGGGCGAGCTCCATCATCTCCTCCCACGTCCAGTCGTCGGTCGGATACGCCAGACCGGCCCGATCGAATAACTCCTTGTTGAAGGCGATCAATGGCAGCGCCACGTCCACCGGCAATCCCGGAAGGCTGCCGTCCTTGCAGGCGACGCGGACGATGCCGGGGTTCAGATCGCCGCGCATGCCCGGCATCTCGTCGATGCAGGGAAGCAAGTCGACGAACATGCCTTTGTAGTTGAACAGCGCCCAGCCGCCCGACTCGATGATGTCCGGCGGCTCTTCGGACTTGTACGCCCGCATCAACTCATAATGATCGGCTGCCTGCCCGATCGTAATCCGCACGTCGGGCCGGGCCCGTTCGAACGACTCTTTGGCATTCATCAGGTTGTGCAAATTCGCAAAATCCGTCATCAATCGAATCTCCGTTTTCTCGCTCATGCCCGCAGCTCCTTCTCGAAATAGCCGATCGCCTTCTCCAAATAACCGGTCGCGGCGGCCTCGAACGCTTTCGCCGTCTCCAACAGCTTCGCGCATTTCTCGCACAGCTCGGGCGACAGCATCTCCGCCGCGCGCGCGAACGGAACCGCGGCGCTGACGGCGCCGATCGCTTCGGCCGCCTGCTCGTAAGCTTCCGAAGCGAGCAGCGTTAGCCGCATCGCTTCTCCTTCCAGCGGAACGAGCCTTAAATATCGCGCGGCGTGTTTCTTTGCCTCGGCATACACGGCGGCCAGTTGTCCCATGCCGTACCGGTTCGGAGGGGATGCCGGGCCGGCCCGCAAGTGCCGAATCCATCGATCGTACGCGGCAAGGCCCGACGTATAGGACAGATAGACCGTCATCGGGCGGTAAGCCCTCTCGTTGCGTGCGTGCGCCACCGCGGACCGAATCGCGGCCTCCGCCCGGAGGCGCGTCTGTGCGGATGTCTCGCTCCGAACGGCGGTCTCTTCGCGTTCCGGCTGCCGCCGGAACGTCGCGAGGAACCGGACGGGATTGTCCGCCACCTCCTCGTAAGACACCGTCTTGCCGTCCGGCCGCATCGCGTCGGTCAGCCGAACGGTTCGTTCTTCGTCGTCATAGCCGTAAATGAGCGACCATTCGTGCACGTAAGGCCTCGCGGCGGACGTGTCGAAGTAAAGCACGGGCCGCCCGGCATCGATCGACTGGCGGATCGTCGGAAGAACGGCCTCTTCGATCGGCAGCACGACGGGAAAACGCTCGACGGCTCCAAGCAGCGGAACGGGCGAATCCGACAACTGGCCGCACAGAAGCGTCGTCTCGTAACCGAGTTCCCGCATCAGCGTCCGAAGCGTCTCCCGCCAATCGAACATGTAGATGCCGTCGGCGAACGTCGTTTTGTCGGAGATTTGCATGCGGAAAGCGAAGCCGGACAAGCCCATCAGCTCAGACAGGTCGCGCCGATCCTCCAACGCCGCAAGCAGGTGGCCGATCCGATCGACGAACGTCAGATTGACGGCGTCGCGGGCCGGCCACTCCGGCAGCTCGAGCAGCTTCCTTCTCGCCATGGCGTTCTCTCCCTTCTCGGGAAGTAGGCCGAGAGAGACGCGGATGTGCTCCTGCCGGAGCTTCCGGCGGGAACGATGGATGTACGTGTAGACGGAGCCCGTCGTCATCCGGTACAGGGCGGCGATCTCGTCCGGCGACAATTGTCTGAAGAAATACGCCTCGAAGATCCCCCGTTCCTTGCGGGTCAGGCAATGCAGCACCGAATGGATCGTCTCATAGAGCTCCTGCCTGAGCAGATGCCGCTCCGGATCGTGGTCGGTCTTCGCGGCGTCGGCGGCGCAGCGGGTCAGATGATGGAGCACGCTGTCCAGGTCGTCCCAATCGACCCGGTCGCGGGCCGTCGGCGCGGCGAAGGAGGCGAACGGCTTCTCCCGTCTGCCGGGACCTCCCCTTCGAAGCCGCATGTTCGCCTGGTTGCGCACGATCTTGTGCAGCCATGGCAAAAAGCGGCTCGTATCCTGAAGCGAACCGATATGGAGAAAAGCGCGAATGAGCGCGTCCTGCACGATGTCGTCGGCCAGATGCGGATCCCCGGTCATCCGCTGGGCCCACCCTTTCGCGCGCTTGCGATGCCGCTCGATCAGTTCTCCGAACGCCTCCGTATCGCCGAACTTCGCCCGTTCGGCCAGATCCCGGCTTTCCCGGGCCTCGGATGCCTCCGTCCCCTGCCCGGCCGCCGTTCTCGCCTCTTCCGATCCGTTCCCGTACATAGCCGCCTCCCGAGTCTCTCCAGCCTCCACTGAATGCGATGCCAGCCGTCGCATGCATTTGAACATTTTCCCTGTAAACGGACCCAGAATCTTATAGGTTCATAAAATTCGCCCGATACGCAAACCGGGCAGGGAATCGTAAGTTCCCTGCCCGGCGGCGTCAAGCAAAATCAGATAAGCAAATCTTTGAGCTCCTGCGGCGAACGGTCCCACCATTCTTGGTTGTGCTCCTGCAGCAGCTTGACCAGCGCGGCCTTCTGCCCGGAACCGAGATTCTCCAGCAAGTAGCGCCGCTTGATGGCCGCATCCAGGCGGTTCACGTGATCCGCGAGAATTTTCCAGCCGCGCCGCGCCTCCGAGTCGATCAGCATCTCGCAGGAGGTGGCTCCCGCATAGTAGCTGCCTTCCTCGTTCCGGTCCACCGCCACCCACACGACCCAGGCGGGGCGTCCGTTCGGAACGTCTTCTTTATTCGGAGAGAACTTGATTCCCCGCTCCACCTTGCTCTTCGCGTGCATCGCCCCGACGTCGATGTAGGCTTCGTCTCCGTCGATGATAATGCAGGCCACCTGACTCAGGTCGATGCTGCCCGCCCCGAACCCTTTGTGCTTCTTATCGCTTACTACGTTGAGCGCCAGCTTCTTCTTCTCCGGAGCCGGCTGCTTGTCGTCGCTCATGGTTTGACCTCCATCCTCCAACCTTACCTAGCCCTATTGTAACGAATAGCCGGTCACCGGGACAAGTAAATCCCCGCAGATATAATCTTGGGACATGCGACATATACATGCCCTAGATGCTTGTCAACGGGAGGGTTTATCGTATGCCCCATCGCCGCATGTACCGCGTTCTCATCCTGGCGATCTCCGCCGCTCTGCTTCTCGTCTCGGTCCGGTTCGGGTTCGCCGACGCCTGGCTGGACCAGTACGCCCTGCCCGCCATGTCGCAGTCGGAGGCGACGCCGGACCCGGCCGGCTCCGGGTCGCTCGAAGCTTCCTCCGGCGCCGATTCGGGGGCCGACATGCCGATCGCTCCGAAGCCCGTCGTGCTCAGCAATCGGGTGACGGAATACCACATCTCCGTGACGCTTCAGGACGACGGCACGCTCACGGGCGAGCAGACCGTCACTTGGCGCAACCCCGGTCGGAAAGCCGTCAGCGACATCTACCTCCACTTGTACCCGAACGCTTTCTCTCCGGGCAGCACCTTCATTAAGGAATCCGGCGGTCAGCTGCGGGGGGACAGGATGACCCCTGGCAGTTACGGCTCGATGAACTTGACGGCGCTGGAGACCGAAGAAGGCGAAACGCTGCTGCCCCGTCTTCGCTACGTGCAGCCTGACGACGGCAACACATCGGACAAGACGCTCGCGTCGTTCCGTCTTCCCAAGCCCATTCAGCCCGGCGAGAAAACGACGCTGGTCATGAAGTTCACCGTCAAGCTCCCGCAGGTGTTCGCGCGGATGGGCAAAGCGGGCGACTTCGTCATGGCGGGCCAATGGTTTCCGAAGATCGCCGTCTACGAGCCGGCCGGCACCCGCGGCCGCACGGCGGAAGGCTGGAACGCCCACCAGTATCACGGCAATTCCGAATTCTATTCCGACTTCGGCATCTACAGCGTGAAAATCAACGTCCCGGCAGCGGACAAGGTGGCCGCCACCGGCTTCCAGACGAGGATGCCCACCGTCGCGAACGGCCGCAAAGTTTATCAGTTCTACGCCGATGACGTGCACGACTTCGGCTGGTCGGCTTCACCTTCGTTCCAGTACGCGGTGGAGAGCTTCTCTTCCGAGGGCGTTCCCGGCGTCCGCGTTCAGCTGTACCTGGACCCTTCGCAGAAAAACCTGAAGGACCGGTACCTGCACGCCGCCAAATCCGCGCTGTCCCTGCTCGGTCAATGGTACGGAGACTATCCTTACTCCACCTTGTCGATCGTCGTCCCGCCGGCCGATGCGAGCGGAGCGGGCGGCATGGAGTATCCGACGCTGGTAACCGCCGCCGCGGCGAAGAGCGCAAGTCCCGGCTACGAGCTGGAACGCACGGTCGTGCACGAGATCGCGCACCAGTATTGGTACGGCATGGTCGCTTCCAACGAGTTCGAAGAGGCCTGGCTTGACGAAGGGTTCACTTCCTATACGGAGGATAAGCTGATGGCCGCCATCTACGGCGTTCATTCGAACAACACGGTCGAAGCCAGCTATCTGACCGACCCGGAGCCGCTCAAGCTCGACTCCTGGCGTTACAACGGTTCGGACGGCTATGCGGAAAATGTCTATCTGCGAGGCAAACTCGTGCTGACGGCGATCGAGAAGCGGGTCGGCGAGAAAACGATGAGCAAGATCATGCGGGCCTACTTCCAAAAGTATCGGTTCAAGCATCCGTCCACCGCCGACTTCCAGAAAGTCGTCGAGAACGTGACCCGAGAGAAATGGAACGACTTCTTCTCCGCGTATGTCTATAGGGGGCAGATGTCCGATTTCTCCGTCGCTTCGGTCGATTCTCGCCCCGCTTCCGGAGGCGGGTACGTGTCCAACATTCTGCTGCGGCGCAACGGAGGCAGCGCGGAGCCGGTCACGGTATTGTTCCGCTTCGCCGACGGAAGCACGGTAACCAAGACGTGGAACGGCGTACATGACCGCGAGCAGCTGCAGGTGAAGCATCCCGAGCCGCTGCTTTACGTAGCCGTCGATCCTTCGCAGGCGGTCGTGCTCGACAACCTGAGGTTCAACAATTACTTGAAGGCGGAAGTACCCGAGAAGGCGAGAACCCGGCTGGACATCGGCCTGTCCAAGATTATCGACGGCCTGATCGGCACATTGGCATGGTGAGGTGATCGAATTGCGAATTTTCGTTCGCAGGGGATGGCAGATGGCGCTTCGACACAAATACGTTCTGGTCGTTCTGTTCCTTTACCGGCTGCTGTGGGGATTTTTCCTGTATCGCTTTGTCGATTCGCTGGTCTCTCCCATCCTGGCCCGTTTTCCCGACGACCATCCGGATCCGAACGCACTCCGCCTTTTTCTGATCGAGGCGCAGTTCCGGCTGCTCAAGACGGATATCGCCCACGAGACGCTGTGGCTGCTCGCCGGCCTGTTCCTGATCCGCATGGCGATCACGCCGCTCGTCAACGCGGGTCTCTACTATTCGTTCTATCATTCCGACGAGGCGCAAGGAACGCGCGTGCTTAGCGGCATTCGCCGCCGCTGGAAGCCCGTCGCGCTGCTGTACGCGCTGGAGAACGTTCTGCTGCTTCTGCCCGCCGTCTGGATCGCGCCGATGGCGAAAGCCCTTTTCTTCGCCGACCCGTCGCTTCAGGATTGGCTTCGCGCCATGCTCCCTTATCTGCTCGCCTGGGCGGCCTGGGGCTTCGCCGTTCACCTCGCGTCGCAGTTCATGCAGTTCGGCGCCGCCTCCGGACGCGGCATCCTGCAAGGGCTGCTTCGCGCCTTCCGCGTGGCGCTGCCGCTGTGCGGGGTCTCGCTGGCCATCATCGGCCTCGGCGCGGCCGCATCCCTGGTCGTCACGACGGCGGCCCTCCTGTGGACCGGATTCTTCGCCGTCGCTCTTCATCAGGGCTTCCAGTTGGTGCGTTCCCTGATCGCGCTTTGGACCTCCGCATCCCAGTATGAATTATGGAAGCCGGAATCCGCCGGCTGATCCGATCTTCCTGGCGGGCGCCCCATCTTGCGCGCCCGTCTCATCCGCAATCTCCGCCCCGCTCCGCGTTTCCTCGCCTTCGCCCGACCGTCTTCCGCACAAGCGGACGCCGGCCGGGCGTCTATTTTTGTCGAGAAAAATGAGAAATAGATGAAAGAATTCTAATCTCGTCGTAGCAGGAAATTCGACCCAACATAAAGAATACCTTAAGCCATGTGCGAAAACTGCCGAATTCCCGTGCACAGGGAAACGGGGGAACCAGTTTTTCCGGGTGAATTGATCCCGCCTCTGGCAAGGATCATAGGGTGCCTTCAACCGAACCCTCCAGCTAACCTCGCAGGCAATTGGAAGGAGTCACCGTGTTGCGCAAGTTCACTGCCATTCTGCTTGGCCTTATCGTGGTCCTGGCGTTCCAGGCCGGAAGCGCATTCGCGGATTCCAAACTGGACACGACCATCCACAAGCTGATCGGAATCGACTACGATTACGGCGGCACGACGACGGACGGCTTCGACTGCTCGGGCTTTACGGCCTATGTGTTCAAGAAGCTCGGCGTCAAGCTTCCGCATTCGTCGCAGGCGCAGTCCGAGATGGGCGATAAGGTCGCAAAGAAAGACCTGAGACCCGGCGATCTGGTGTTCTTCAACACCAGCGGCAGCGGCGTCTCTCACGTAGGAATTTATGTTGGAGACAACAAATTCGCGCATTCCGCATCCAAGGGCGTTACGATCTCCGACTTGGATGAGAAGTATTACGCGACCCGTTACCTCGGCGCGCGCCGGGTGATGGACTCCGACACCTACGAGAAAGCGGTGGCCGAAGTGCAAAAAGCGGCCGCCAGCAAAGCGTAAACAATCGCATTTGCGCGAACAGGGGCGATCCCGTCATCGGAAGATGACTGCGGGATCGCCCCTGTTCGTTATCGAACTGTTCGAGGTTTGCGCTACCTTGCCGCGCGACTTCTCCGCATAGGCTTCGACTTCCTTGGGGTCCGCGGTTTGCAGCAGAATGTTCCGATCGTCCAACAAAACGACGGTTGGGGATTGTTTGATGTTCAAAAGTTTTTTGTAGTTAAATTTCTGCGATTTATCGTGCAAACTCACGAAGGTTACGTTGCTTACGTTCATGGTTTTCAGCACTTTCTCGGAATTCACGGCATTTACCATTTCCATCGTTAAAATTTGTTAATCCGTTTGCTCGCCGTCCCAGAACACGCAGATGCTATAAGTTCCTTTCTCCGCCGCAGCCATCTGTTTAATGGCCGCGGCTTTGCCGTTCGCGCATGCGGCAAGACAGCAGAGCGCGAGGAAAATCAGCGTCGTGGTCCATGCCTTTCTCAGAAAATCGCCGCCTTCCATGGCCTCATCCTACATGAAACGAACGGCGTGACGGTCTGGTTGCGAACAGGATGTCGCTTAGGAAAAAAACCAGCTGCGCAGAAAAAAGAGCTTCGCGCAGCCGGTTTGGAGTTAAAATTCGAAGTAGCGTTTCGCGTTGTTGTAGGAAATGTCCTGCACCATGCCGCCGAGCAGTTCCAGATCGTTCGGGACTTCGCCGTTCTCCGCCCATTCGCCGATCAGGTTGCACAGGATGCGGCGGAAGTACTCGTGGCGCGTGTACGACAGGAAGCTGCGGGAGTCGGTCAGCATACCGACGAAACGGCTGAGCAGGCCGAGGTTGGCCAGCGCCTTAAGCTGCTCGACCATGCCGTCCCGCGTGTCGTTGAACCACCAGGCCGAACCGAGCTGCATTTTGCCGGGAACGCCGCCCTGGAAGCTGCCGATCGCCGAGCCCAGCACGTACAGATGATTCGGATTAAGCGAGTAGACGACCGTCTTGGGCAGCGCGTCATCCTTGTCCAGCGCGTCGAGCAGGCGGACGAGCGGCTCTCCGACCGGGCTGTCGCCGATCGAGTCGTAGCCGGTGTCCGGGCCGAGACGGGCGAACATGCGCGAGTTATTGTTGCGGGCGGCATTGATGTGGTACTGCATCGTCCAGCCGAGCCGCGCATAGATCCGGCCGAGGAACACGAGCGTGTGCGACTTATACTTGCGCTCCTCCTCTTCGCTGACCGTCTCGCCGGCCAGCGCCTTGGCGAAGATGGCCGCCGCTTCCTCGCGGGTCGCCTCGGCATAGCCCATCACGTCGAGCGCGTGGTCCGAAACCCGGCAGCCCGTGTCGTGGAAGAACTGCGCCCGCGCTTCCAATGCGGCGAGCAGCTCCCCGTACGAGCCGACCGGCGAGCCCGACGCTTCCTTCAGCCGCTCCAGCCAAGGCAGGAAGGTCGCGCGGCGAATTTCCAGCGCCTTGTCCGGGCGGAACGACGGCAGCACCTTCACCGGGAAATCCGACAAGCCGCGAATCTTCAGATGGTATTCCAGGGAATCGGCCGGATCGTCCGTCGTGCAGACGACTTCGACGCCGGAACGGACGATGAAGTCGCGAACCCGCCAACCGTTCGGCCCTTGCAGCTTGGCGTTCGCCTTTTCCCAGACGACGGGGGCCGTCTGCTCGCTAAGCACTTCCTCGATGCCGAAATACCGGCGCAGCTCGAGATGAGACCAGTGGAACAGCGGATTGCCGAGCGTCTTCGGCATTGTCTGCGCCCAGGCCAGGAACCGGTCGTAATCGCTTACGCCTTCGCCTCCGGTGACCAGCTTCTCGGAGGTTCCGTTGGCGCGCATCGCCCGCCACTTGTAGTGGTCCCCATACAGCCAGACCTGCGTCAGATTGTCGTAAGCTTTGTTCTCCCAGATTTCCTGAGGGCTCAAGTGGCAGTGGTAATCGATGATCGGCATCCGTTCGGCGTAGTCGTGGTACAGCCGTTTCGCCGTCTCGCTTGCAAGCAGGAAGTCCTGATCCAGAAAAGGCTTCATTCGTCCATTTCCCCTTCACGAAAAAATCCGGAGAGAACCGCCGCGGCGAAAAGCGGGTGCGAGAAAGGCCTGAGGCCCTCCTCGCGACTCCGCTTCCCGCATCGGTTCCCTGCCGGTCTGCCTAGCTTAGTCGAATTTCACCAAATCCGCGATTTGCACGGCTTGGCCGGTGCGAATCGAACGATTCGCGGCGATGCCGGTCAAGATGGAACGCGCCCCGTCCACATGGTTGGCCGCGCGGTTCCATGGGTCGTCCACCGGCGTGCCGAACAGGTCGTTCAACAGCACCGGGTCGCCGCCTCCATGTCCGCCTGCGCCTTCCCCCACATTCGCCTCGTAAGGAGCTCCGAACATCGGCATCACGCGAATTCTTTTGCCCTTAATTGCGCCTTCGTCCGCCTTGTCGCCGCCGGAATTGACGTAGGATTGCTCGACAACTTCCATCTCGATGCGTCCCTTGTTCCCGTTGAACGCGATCCGGTACCCTTCCCAAGGCGCGTAAGCCGTCAGCGAGTACGTCAGAATCGCCTGGTTGCGGTAGCGGACGATGACGCCCATCGTATCCTCGATGCTGATCCCGTCTCCGAAAACGCTCTGGTCGCGGCGGTAGCCGTCCTCATGCTCGGCGTCCAGATACATCGCCTTCAGATGCTCGTTCGAGTCCAGGTGCAGCGCGAACGGATCTTCCTTGGCGATCGGATTGCCGGTGGCGCGCTCGTAGAACGAAGTCACGCCCCGACGCTCGGCGTTCTCGCGGCCGTAGAACAACAGGTCGCCGAACGCGAACACCGTCTCCGGCTGGGACGCAATCCAGAAGTTGACCAGGTCGAAGTGATGCGTCGACTTGTGCACGAGCAGGCCGCCGCTGTTGCGCTTGTCGCGGTGCCAACGGCGGAAATAATCGGCCCCGTGCTGCGTGTTGAGCAGCCATTCGAAGTGAACGGATTGAACCTGGCCGATCACGCCGGAGGCGATCAGCTCCCGAGCCTTGGTGTGGTGCGGCGCATAACGGTAGTTGAACGTCACCCGAACGTTGCGGCCGGTCCGCTTGACCGCGTCCACGATCTCCTGGCATTTTTTCTCGTCGACGGTCATCGGCTTCTCCGTGATGACATCGCAGCCAAGCTCCATCGCCCGAATGATGTACCGATGATGCGTCCGGTCGACGCTGGTCACGATCACCGCGTCCGGCTTCTGCTCTTCGATCATCCGGTCGAACTCTTCCGTCTTGTAGGTGCGGACGGCCGGATAGCCGTACTTCTCCTGAAGCAGCTTGTTCGCATAATCCATGCGGGTCTGGTTGATATCGCAGAACGCTGTCAGATCCGACGTGTCCCGATAGGACGAGGCAATCGCCCCGTAGAAAAATTCGGCCCGGCCGCCGGTTCCGACGAGCACGTATTTCTTCTTCGCCATTTCGCTTCTCCCTTCGCCTTTGCGCGATTTCCTTCATTTTAACGCAACGGAGTGCTATACTTCTGCTCAAATGATGCGGAATTTGGCCGGGACCCCGCATATCTTGCGCAAAAGGAGAAGGTGACGAATGGACATGGAAGCCTGGAGCTTCGGAAGCATGCGAGCGCTTTACATGGAGTACGTGAGGCGAACCGAGCCCTACACGATGCAGATCGACCATTTCCACCCGTTCTACGAAATTTACTACCTGCTCTCCGGAAGCCGGATTTACTTCGTTCAAGACCGGACTTACACGGTGGAGGCGGGCGACCTGGTGTTCATCTCCCCTAACGTCCTGCACAAAACGCTGCAATCCCGGGATCCCGGCCATGAGCGGTTCGTCATCCACTTCGACGACGCCTACGCCGGCCAGCAGTTCGGCGGGCATGCGAAGCTGCTGCTCGAGCCGTTCCGGCAGGCCAGCCCGGTGCTGCGGCTCCCGCCCGCCGAGCAGCGGACGGCCGACCGGATCGTGCGCCGGGCAATCGACGAGATTCGCCTCAAGCCGCCGGGATACGAGCTTGTCCCGCCGCGGGCCCTGACCGACCTGCTGCTGCTCGCGGGGCGGTATGTACGCGATTTTCCGCTGTCCGCCGCCGAGGACGACCGTTCCCCCAAAATCGCCAAAATCTCGGATGTCGTCCGGCACATCAACGGCCATTACGGGGAGCCGCTCAAGCTGGGCGAGCTTGCGGAACGTTTTTACGTCAGCCCGTACCATCTGAGCCGCACGTTCAAGGAGGTGACGGGATTCACCTTCTCCGATTATATCGCCCTGACCCGAATCAAGGAAGCGCAGCGTCTGCTGCGGGACACCGACCGTTCCGTCGCCGACATCGCCATCGCCACCGGCTTCGACAACTTCTCCCATTTCGGCAAAACGTTCAAAAAGATCGCCCGCCGCTCGCCCCGCGACTTCCGGAGGGAGAGCCGGCTGTGAAGGCCCGGGCCTGAGTCGGAGTCCGCAGAGACGGGTGAAAGGAGGATCGGCGGTCGATCGCCGACAAAATGCCGCTCCTCAAGGCTCTCCCCGGAACATGCGCGATCCACGCGCGAGCCCTGGACGCGGCCTGCCCAAACGATCGGCAAAGATACCCACGCGCATGAGCGGGAATTCCTCCTCTTATTTTCCGAGCGGCCCCCAGCTCTCGCAGTTTAAAGGGAAAAGCTCCCTTTAATTAGAGGAGAATCCTCGAATCGGGCATGCAATCGGCAAAATAAACGGAGGTTTTCCCTTAAAAGCGCCAAGAAGACCGTTTTCCCGAAAAATAAGCGGAGAAATTCCCTTTAACGTTCTGCGGGTCGGCCGCATTCCCCAGGGCGGTCCACCGAGTGCATGAAGGGCCGGTTGAAGCGCCTGCAGCCTACTTGCCGAAAAGCGACAAGGCGACCTGCTCGCAGCAGAAGGTCAAGCGCCTTACTTGCGTTCGCCCCAGGGATACTCCGCGGCCAGCTCGGCCAGCTCTTCCGGAGTCGCCTCCCGCCCGCCGTACCTCGTCTTCCAGTAGAGGACGAGCAGCGTCCGGCGCGTCCGCTTCAGCCAGGCCGCCGGAGCGAACCCGCCGCCCCGGGCGGCGGATGCCTGGCCCTCGTACCAGGCTTCCAGCGAATCGAGCGTCTCCTGCGGCGCGTCGGACGCCCGCAAGGCGAAGCCCTTCCCGACGCCGGCCGCCACCGAGTCCTGATAGAGACGCCGGACTTTGGCTTCCGCCGGCAGCGAATCCCATTCCTGCCGGGTGAGCGGCTTGCGGCGGCCGCGCTGGCGCCAGCGGTTCTGGACCTGGCGCAGCGCCTTGCCGATGTCGAGCAAGCTCTCCTTCTCGTCCGTATAGGCAAGCGCCGCGGGCGGCTCCTTCTGCCGGAACATGCGGGCAAGCAGCGCCCGCAGCCGATCCCGCACGGTTCGCAGCCATTCGCGGTTGAGCAGAAACCGGCGCACCAGCAGCCATAGAAGCCCCGCGGCGATAGCCCCGGCGAAAACGTACATCACGACGTTCAGAATCTTCGACAATAACCCCGGCTTGGACGTCCCCTCCGTCGGCAGCATCGGCGTGGCGGCGGGAGGGGCCTCCGGCGTCTGCTCCGGCTGGCCGGGCTTGGAGTGCGGCAGGATCGAGTTTATAAAGTGAACGATCTCTCGCCACAAATGGAAGTCGCTCGTCGCCAAGTAGACGATGAGCACGGCGACCAGCATCCCCGTTACATAAATGCGGCTCGATCTCGACACGATCCGCGTGACGATGCCGCTCTCCAGGCCCGCCGACGCCAGCATGGCGGCGTGCATGGCATAGAGAAGCTCCGCGAACCAGACGATGCCCGCGACGATCCAGAGCGTCCGGTACGGCGCCAGACCGGGCGCCCACTGGACCGCGATAAGCGCAACCGCGTTCGCCGCGATGCCGGTCAAGGCGACGGAAGTCCGAGGCAGACGGACGCTCAGGCTTCCCGTCCACCAGGCGACGCCGAGATAGCCGGCGGGCGCCGCCCACTCCGCGCGCCAATGGACGGCCGCCGCAATCCCGGCCGCCAGCAGCAGGACGGACTGCAGCCACGGGGGCAAGTAGCGGATGCCGATCAGCGAACGTCCGAGCAGCGCCGCCGCGAAAACGGCCAGCAGCCACAGCCACGTGTCGGAACGGTCCGGGAAATATGCCGCGGAGAACGACAGCGCGACGGGCAGCAGCGCGAGCGACAGCGCCGCCGCGCGCCAGAACGGCGCTCCCCGCCTGCGAGCTTCGTCGAAAGTCGTCATGCCGTCGCCTCCCGGTACAGCAGCATCGTCTCCACCCGGTTGCCCGCCGCGCGGAGCCGGTCGACGAGCTGCTTTTGCTTGGGGGTCAAGAAAGCCGTCATGAGCAGCAGCCGGGAATCCCGCAAGCCGGAAGCCGCCATCTCCTCGAGCACGTAGGTCAGCTCCCGGCGGGTAGCCGCCTCGAAACGCGACATCAGACCAAGAAGGCGGAACAGATGCTCCCGGCCCGCCCTTGGCTCGACGCGGAGCGGCACTTCCTCCAGCCCCTCAACCCGGCCGTTGAACACGAGCCCGACCTTGCCCCCGCCCTCGATCAGGCGGCTGGCGATCGATGCCGCCCCGCTGAGCGCTTCTTCGAAGTCCTTGGGGAAAATGCGCCGGTGCTCGGAATCGTCGAGCAGCTCAGCGTTCAGCACCAGAATGACGTCGTTATCGGCCATCGTCTCGCGCTTGTTGACGAGCAGCTCGCCGGTCTTCGCCGTAGCGCTCCAGTTCACCTGCTTGAGCGAATCTCCGCTGCGGTAAGCGCGAACGCCGGCAACCTGGAAGTGGTCCTCGCGGAACGACTCCTGAATGCCGATCGCGCTTTGCATGAACTGGCGGACGGATGCGGGAAGGTCCCCGACCTCCTTGAGCCGGGGAAACACGACGATCTGCGCGTCGGCGGCGAAGGTGAGATGCCCGGCCGGCGTTCCGAGCAGATCGCCCAGCGAGCACGTCAAGCTGGAGATGCGGAACACGCCCCGCCGCGCGCACGTCACTTCGTGCTTGCGCAGCACCTTCGTGAACGGCGAGAGGCTGAACAGGCTGGCGTGGTTCTGCAGCAGCTGCCCGGAGCTGACCGTCATCTCGGCGCCGCTGTTGTCGAACCGAAGCCAGGACGGCATCATCGTCTCGACGCGAACCCACGGCATCGGCAGCAGCTTGGCATTGACGATCTCCTCGATCAGCGTCACGCGCTGGCCGGCGAATGCGTACGCGTGGCTAAACGTTCTTTTGTAGCGGATTCCGCGCGTTCCCCACCTTCGGAAAACCTGCCGCTGAATCACATAAAGGATCCCGAACACCGTCAGAAGCCAGACGACCGCCATCGCTTCAGCTCCGTTCCAGCGCAGGCTCCGCCGGAACCGGAACGTTCCGCAGGATGTCCTCGAGCAGCTTCTCCGGCCGGCCGCCGTCGCCCCCGAACAGGTCCTTGAACAAAATCCGGTGCGCGAAAACCGGCACGGCCAGCGACTTGATGTCCTCGGGCACGACGAAATCCCGGCCGTGAAGAAGCGCGCGCGCCTGCGCGGCCTTGGCGAGCTGCAGGCTGCCGCGCGGGCTCACTCCGCCCGCCAGATCGGGATGCTCCCGCGTCGCGGTTACGATCGCCAGCAAATAGGCGAGCAGCTCTTCGCCGATCCGCACCTGCGGCACTTGGCTTTGGAGATCGAACAGCCGTTCCCGGTCGAGCACCGCCCGCACCTCCGGAAGCGGATCGCGGACGGAGAAGCGGCGCAGAATCTCGATCTCCTCTTCCGTCGACGGATATCCCATCCGAATGCGCATCATAAAACGGTCCAGCTGCGCTTCCGGCAGCGGGAACGTACCGTGGCTCTCGATCGGATTCTGGGTGGCGATGACGAGGAACGGCTTCGGAAGCGGATACGTCTCTCCGTCGATCGTCACCTGACGCTCTTCCATCGCTTCGAGCAGGCTGGACTGCGTCCTGGGCGTCGCCCGGTTCAGTTCGTCCGCCAGCAGGATGTTCGTGAACACCGGTCCTTGACGCAGCTCGAAGCGGCCGGCCGGCTGGTTGTAGAAGTTGATGCCGGAGATGTCGGAGGGAAGAAGGTCGGCAGTGAACTGGATGCGCTTGAAATCGCATTGAAGCGTGCGGGCCAGCGACTTGGCCATGAGCGTCTTGCCCGTTCCCGGAACGTCCTCCAGGATGATGTGGCCGGAGGCGAGCAGCGCGATGAGCAGCCGTTCGACCACCTCCTGCTTGCCGACCACGGCCGTGGCGATTTGCTCTTGAACGGCGGCGATTCGGGCGGCGATGTCGGAATGCGGAATCATCGAAAAATAACCTCCAGTATGAATGCGCTTTCCCCTCATTTTACCTTTCGCCGCCCGGAATGACAAACGCCCTTTCCATCCGCAACCCGGACGAAAAGGGCGTTATGCTCGTTATCCCGCCTTCTTTGCGCGGGACATCAGCCACAATAAATAGGGAGCGCCGAGCAGCGCCGTGACGATGCCGGAAGGGATCTCCTTCGGCGACAGGACGATCCGGCCGATCCAATCCGCCGCGACCAGAAGCAGCCCGCCAAGAAGCAAGGAAAGAACTAAGCCGCGGCGGTGGGAGGGGCCGGCCAGCATCCGCGCCGCGTGAGGAGCGAGCAGCCCGATAAAGCCGACAGTGCCGACGTTCGCCGCGGCGAGCGCGACCGCAATGGCACTGACGGCGAGCCGGGTCCGGCGCAGCCTTAAGCCCAGTAAATTTTTACATTCAAAAGGCAGACGGAAACCGCCCCGCCCAGACCGTCAAATCTGCAGGTATCCGAAATATTTTTCTAAAAAAATAGGAAAGGGCGCGGGTTAGGTCCGTTGCAGCCGGCGGGACCGCGAACGGTCCCTGCCGCATCGGATTTGGAATGGCGCGAACGAAGAGGATTAAATCAATCGCGTTAGCCGGCAACTCCGACCGGCTCGCGGTCGACCGCGGGCGTCCGGGACTCCGGAACCGCCGCTTCGGATGCGACGTCGCGCGCCAGCCCGTAAGGAAGGCACATCGGCGTGCCGGAACGCGGATCCGGAATGACGTCGGCGTCGATTCCAAATACCGTCCTCAGCATGTCGGGCGTCATGACTTCCTCCGGAGAACCCTCATACAGCACTTGGCCTCTCTTGAGTGCGACGAGATGGTGCGCATAGCGGGACGCGTGGTTCAAATCGTGCACGACCATGACGATCGTCCGGCGCTGCTCCAGATTCAGCTTCTCGAGCAGCATCATGACTTCGATCTGGTGCGCCATGTCGAGGAATGTCGTCGGTTCGTCCAGCAGCACGATCTCCGTTCCCTGAGCGAGCGCCATCGCGATCCAGGCGCGCTGCCGCTGGCCGCCGGACAGCTGATCGACGGGACGGTCGGCGAATTCGTACATGCCGGTCGAACGAAGCGCCCATTCCACCATCCGCCGGTCCTCGGCGCCTAAGCTGCCGAACCCTTTCTGATGGGGATACCGGCCGAACGAGACCAGCTCCTGGACCGTCAGCCCTTCGGGAGCGGTCGGATTCTGCGGCAGAATGGCCAGCTGCTTCGCCACCTCGCGAGTGGACTGGCGGTGAATCTCCTTGCCGTCCAGGATGACGCCTCCGCCTTGCGGGCTCAGAATTCTCGCCATCGCCTTCAGGATCGTCGACTTGCCCGATCCGTTCGAACCGACCAGAGCGGTGATTTTCCCGTCCGGTACGGACAGATTCAGCTCCTCCACAATACGCCGGCTCCCGTAAGCGAGCGATAACCGATTCGTGCTTAACCGCGACATGGAATCTCTCCTTGCTTTTCATTTTTATCTATCGAACGAGTCGTTGAAAATCATTCTCACATGAGTTGAATGATAATGGTTCTCACTATTATTGTCAATCGTTTTTGCCGTTATTTTCGAAATCCGTCTTAAACGGCTTGTCCTCCCCCGGAGAAAAAGCTTCCCCGGCACCAGGCATGGCCGGAACCGGAGCAGAGTCTCGGACCGGACGGTCTTTAAGCGCCTTTTATCCGCGCTTGGCATCCGTCTTATAGGGATGGCGGACCGTTCTGCCGTATCCTCGGGCCAGCTTCAGCATCCGCTTTAGGACGGCGCGGTCCGGCAGCAGCGAGAACGGGCGGAGATCCGGGCGCGTGTTCACCTCCAGAATCCAGCATCGGAGCTTCCGGTCCACCGCGATGTCAAGCCCGAGCTCGTTCATGGCCGGGAAAGCCCGGCCAAACGCGCCCGCCGTCGTTCGGGCCAAGCCGCGAAACCGGCGAAGCAGCGTTCCGGCGGCGCTCCGGCCGACGGTCCCCGCGAGCAGACGGGGGACGGGATGAATCCGCCCTCCTTGGCTCGCGTTCGTAACCGCTTTGCGCGGATGCGCTACCCGCGCAAGCATGCCGGTGATCTCCCAGGCCCGGCCCTTGTCGTAATTGCGCTGCACGACGACGCGGAAGTCGACCGGACGACCGCGGTGCCGAAGGGTACGGATTCCTTTCTGAGCCAAATACGTTCCCTTCCTCTTATGCCGCAATATCCAGCGGTAAGCTTCCCGGCTGGAGGCGTGCCGCGTCTTTCTCGTCCCCGCATGAATCCGGACCTGCGCGCCGATCCGCTCTACCTTCATCACGCCGACGCCGAGAGAGCCGGCAATCGGCTTGATGTAGATCATCCCATAGCGGCGCAGCATGCTCCCGAGAACGCGCTCGTTCAGCTTTTCGGTGCGCGGGACGTGCCGGGCCAGCCGTCTCGAGCCCGTCAACACTTTCGTTTTGCGCCACTTGCTCGACATCGTCGATCGGCTCATCTTTTCCCCCGCCTCCTGATCGAATGGGACTCCCTCTAGCCTATGGTTCCATTCTCCAAAACGGACGAGGCGGATGTCACGACGGGCGCGAAATCGGTTGGCGGGGCGAATTCAAGGATCGGGGCTGCCGCCTGCCGACGAACGCCGGCCGCTTGCGTTTCATTCGTCCGGTTTTCTGATAGAATGGAACCACCAGCGGCAATTCCGCCGGAGCGGAAGCCGCCACTCGGAGGGCAGCCATGGACTACATCGTATTGGACATCGAATTCAACGGCCGCAAGTTCGCCAGCGAGCTGCCGATGGAAGTGATCGAGATCGGCGCCGTTCGGCTTGATGCGTCCCTGCGCGTCACGGACGAGTTCGCCGCTTTCGTCAAGCCCGTTTATTTCGCCAAGCTGAACAGCTTCATTAAGAAGAAGACCGGCATCGCCCAAGAACAGATCGACGGCGCGGCCGGCTTCCCGCAGGTGATTCGGGACTTCGTCGCCTGGCTTCGCCGCGGCGAGCCGTTCCTGCTCGTCACTTGGGGCGGGGAGGACCTGAAGCGCATCATTTATGACACGCGCATGCACAAGCTGGACGACGCCTTCTGGATGGCGACCGACTACTTCGATTTGCTCAAAGGATATTTGCGGTACCGGAACGTCACGAACGACGTCAGCGTCGAAGCCGCCCTGCAGGAGCTCGGCATCTCGGCGGACGGATCGGCGCACCGGGCGCTGGACGACGCGAAGATGACGGCGGACATCTTCCGCGCCGTCTTCCCCCATCTGGATCTGGAACAGAAGAAGCGGTTCAAGGATCAGTTCACGAACGCCAAAGAACGCCGCCTGATCAAGACGGCCGTCCGGACGATGCTCACGAAGAAGTTGACGCCGTCATGGGAGCTTTTCTCCGAACGGTATCTGGCGGAAAAAGGCGAGACGGCCGATCCCCGCAAGCTGGAGGAGATGCGGGAGCTGCTCGCAGCCGAGATCGAGAAGGCGCGGTCCGCGCCGGAGAAGCGATCCGGCCGCCCGGGCTCTGCGGATTCGCCGAAGCCGGCCGATCCCGAATCGGGCGATTAATTTGTCGAAAATGAGACTATCTATTCCCTGAGTCTTCCTTTACAATCGAGACAAAAGGTTTTACGTCATTTTTCATGACATTGTCGTCTCGTAAAGGGGGATTCATCGTTGCTTATCGACAACCAAGGGGTGCCCCCTGCACCTCCGGAGGAGCGTCTCGCCGCCTTTTTCCAGCCGATCGTGGCGCTCGACACGCGCCGTATCGCCGGCTTCGAAGCGCTGGGCAGACTGGTGGATGGCGATTCCGTCCGCAGCCTCGGGCCGTTCTTCTCCGACCCCCGGGTACCGGTAGCCGAACAGTTGCGCATCGACCGGCTGCTGCGGGAGCAGGCGATCGCCAAAGCGGGCGCGGCGCCCGATCCGCCTACGATTTTTCTCAACCTGAAGCCTTCCTGGATTCACCGTCATTATCGGGCGACGGGAGAATTGCACACTCTTTCGCTGCTCGGCCGCTACAACATCGATCCGCGCAAGATCTGCATCGAGATCACGGAGGAAGAGTTCGGCGGCTCGGCGTCGGAGCTGAGCGAGGTTATCAAGCTGTACCGGGACCAAGGCTGCCAGATCGCCATCGACGACATCGGCTCGGGCTTCAGCAGCTACGACCGGATCGCGCAGATTCAGCCGAACGTGCTGAAGATCGACATCCACTTGATGAAAAAAAGCGCGTACCACAGCGGTTACCTGGGCGTACTCCGCTCCTTCTCGACGTTAGCCGAGCAGATCGGAGCGTCGCTGCTGATCGAAGGCGTGGAGACCCGCGAGGACCTGCAGCGCGCGATTCATGTCGGGGCCCGTTACGTGCAAGGATACCTGTTCGCGCCCGCCGAGCCGTCGTTCCGGGAGAAGGACGCGTTCGCCGCGCTGATCGAGCGGGAGCTGCATGAGCACAGGCGGCTGCTTCAGCAGTCGGAACGGGAATGGCACGACCGGGGAATGGCGCTTGCCCGATCGGCGCTGGCGGCCGGGGTCGGGGTCCGCCTTGAAGCGATCGAAGCGTCCGGGACGTCCGGGGAGGACGCGAACGCGGCTTCGGAGCATGCCGACGAGGCGATCGGCGCCTGGCTTCCGAGGCTGGACGAGACTTGTTTGCGCGTGTATCTGTGCGGACGGAACGGCATTCAGCTCTCGTCGAACCATACGCGCCACGCTTCCGGCGGCTGGAATCGGGAGGAAGATTACCGCGGATCGGACTGGAACTGGCGACCGTACTTCATCCCCCACCTGCTCGAAGCCGAAGGCCAAACGCCCGAGATGAAAGTATCGCCCAAATACGCGGACTTGGACACTCACGCCTGGATCCGCACCATCTCCATCCCGGTCGGCCGCGAACTCGTTCTTTTCCTCGACATCGCGGACCGATGAGCCGGCCAGCCTCCTTTTTTTGAACGGCGTCTCCGGACGATGCAGCCTCCGAATCCTCGCTCTTGCGCGGGATCGGAGGCTTTTTTATTCCTTCGAGAGAATCGGTTCCCCTTCGCCCCGCATGCATATGAAAGTCGCTTGTAAGTGAAAATAAGGAAAATCCGGCACGCGTCACACGCGTCAAAAGAGGGGATGGCCGTGGATAAATACGTTTTCCTGCTGCTGCTCTTCGCCTTCTGGGCGCTGGCGGAGATGCGGGATTGGAAGAAGCGCGGCCGCAGAATCAAACTCGCCCGACTGGCACTCGCCTTAACGGCCGTTTATCTATCCCTCGTCTTCTGCCTTCAGCCGGATTTGCCCGGATACGGCGAATTGTTGAAATGGGCGTACGGGCCCGCGGCCCGAACCGTGGTTCAATGGTTCGGAGCGTCTTCATGAAGGGACGAACGTCATGCGCGATTCCTCGTCATTAACCGCCAATCAATTGGGCAGTCTGCTGATTGCCGCCTCGATGGGGTCCGCCATCGTTTACATCCCGGCTCCGCTGGCGCAGGCCGCGGGCAACGGCTCGTGGCTCTCCGTCTTGGCCGCGTACTTGTTCGGCTTGGCGATGCTCGGAGGCATCCTTTATCTTTATCGCCGGCATGGGAAGGAAGGCGGCCTCTTCGGCTGCTGCAGGCAGCTGCTGGGCCGAGTTGCGGGCCCCGCCGTACTGGTGCCGGTCGTCGGAATGCTGTTCTTCGCCATCCCCGCGATCGTAGCCGGTATCGGCGATTTCTTCGTCAGCGGAATGATGCCCCGGACGCCGCCCTATATCTTCTGCTCCTTCAGTCTGGCCGTCTCCGCGCTAACCGCGAAGGCGGGGAGCAAGATTACGGCAAGGCTGTTCGTCATGCTGGTGCCCGTGATGGTCGTCTTCTCCCTGGCCGTTCTCATCCTGGCGCTGCCTCTGTACGATTGGGGCCGGCTGCTGCCGATCGCCGACAAAGGGATCAAGCCGGTGCTGCACGGCCTTCTGATCGCCGGCGGGTTCCCGTTCGGAGAGGTCTTTCTCTTTCTGGCGTTTCTGCCCTACGCTTCGAAGGAGCAAGAGAAGCTGCTGCCGGGAAGGTTGATCCGCGCGTTCACGATTACCGGCGTTCTCATGTTTCTCGCGGCGATCTGTTCGACGGCCGCGTTCGGAGCCGCGGCGGGCCATTTCAATTATTCGCTGTATACGCTGGCCAGCAACATCGGCGGCAGCGGTTCGAGCCAAAGAGTCGAAGCCGTGATCGGAATGGCGCTGATTCTGGGCTCATACATGAAGGCCACCGTCTACCTCCTCATTCTGAATCGAATCATGGCTCAGCTGCTCGGCGCCAAGGACGAATCCGCCTTTATCTTTCCCATCGCCCTCGTCTGCGTGATGCTATCTCTCACTTTGTTCGCGAATCCGGCCGATTTCCTGTTTCAGGTTTACACCGTATGGCCGTGCACCGTACTCGGAATCGGCTGCGGGCTCACCTTGCTCCTCGTCGTCTTGTCGTGGCTGCGGGGGAATCCCGGTTCGCAGGAAAGGAAGAACGCCGCTTGACGCCTCAGACCGCCAAGGCTCCGGCCGTCTCCGCTTCGCTGAGCTCCAACCGGGCTTTTCTGAAGCGCGTCTTCGAGAATTGCCACGATATCTCCTTCGACCATTGGAGCTACGGCGCGGATCTCGGATACGAAGCGCTGTCCGTTTATTGCCGCACGCTGGTGCCCGAAGACCGCAACCCTTACGTAAAGCAAACCCTTCACGACCTGACCGGCCTGGATTCGGGCGCCGCCGCGACCGCGACTCCCTCCGCGGTCGGCAGCTACTTCCAAAGCGGAGGGGTCGCGAAGCAGGGGTTCGCCGTCGTCCGGGAATTGTCCGAGGTCGTCGATCTCGTTCTGCAAGGATGCGTCGTCCTGTTCTTCGACCAATGGGACGGCGCGCTCGTTTACCATGCCCCGGAGATCGAGAAGCGGCCGGTCTCGGAGCCGGTCAACGAGCCTGTCGTTCACGGGCCGCGCGAGGGAACCGTCGAAGACCTCGGCAAGAACCTCGGCTTGCTCCGACAGAGAATCCCTTCTTCGGATTTAAAGATCGAATGGATCTCCGCCGGGAGATTGTCCAAGACCAGCATCGCGTTCTGTTACCTCGAGCCGGTCGTCGCTCCCGACCTGCTCGCCGAATTTCGCCGCCGAATCGCAGGTTTGGAGCGATACGACGTGCCGGAGACATCCTACGTCGAGGACTGGATTCAGGATTCCGCCTATTCGCCGTTCCCCCAATTCCGCTATACGGAGAGAACCGATACGGCGACAGCGGCTCTGATGGAAGGGAAGATCGCCGTCCTGGTCGATCATACGCCTTCGATCCTTATCGCTCCCGCGTATCTCGTCGATTTCATCGGCTCGAGCGAGGATTATTACGTCCGGACCGTCTACGCTTCCATGATTCGCCTGCTCCGCCTGCTGGCGTTCTCGATCGCGTTGACGCTGCCCAGCATCTACATCGCGCTGTCGACCTTTCACTCGGAGCTCATTCCGACCGTGCTTCTGCTGGCGATTCTCGACACGCGGGAAGGCATTCCTTTCTCCGCGTTCGTGGAGGCGCTCATCATGGAGATCTCCTTCGAGCTGCTCCGGGAGGCGGGGATTCGGCTGCCCCGGCCCGTAGGTCCCGCAGTCAGCATCGTCGGGGCGCTGGTCATCGGACAGGCGGCCATCATGGCCAAGATCGCCTCGCCGATCATGGTGATCGTCGTCGCGCTTACAGGGATCGCCTCCTTCGCCATTCCGAACTATGGAATGGGGATTGCGCTGCGCATTCTCCGCTTTCCTTATATGGTCGCCGCCGCAGCCCTTGGAGGATTCGGCCTGATGATCGCCATGCTGCTCACTCTGCTTCATTTGACCAGCCTGCATACGCTCGGACAGCCTTATCTGACGTCGCTCGCTCCGTTCCGCTGGAAGGATATGCGCGATATTGTGGTTCGCATTCCCCTGAAGCAGCTCCTGCGCTCTCCCCGCAGCCGCAGGCTAAGCATTCCGTCGAACGGAAGGAAGGATCCCGGATGAGGAGAGCCGTCGCGGCATCGGCGCTGCTGTTCGCGATCTTCCCGTTGCTTGCAGGATGCTGGGACAAAAACGAGCTGACGAACTGGGGATACGTCCAAGCCGCGGCGATCGATCGGGCGCCGGACGGCCGCATTCGTCTGACGACGCAAATTTACAAGCCCGGAAGCCCGGAAGCCCAAACGGCAGGAGCGGCCAAATCGGGATCCTTCCTGAACCTGACGAACGTCTCGGACACGGTATCGGAAGCCGCGGCGCAAATCTCCGGCCGGCTGGGACGAAATCTGCAGTGGAGCCATATGCGCGCCCTTCTCCTCAGCGAGGACTTCGCGCGGAACCGGAGCATCGGCGACGTTCTCGACTTCTTCTCGCGCAGCCAGGGACCGCGGGGATCGACCAGCGTTTTTATCGCAACCGGTGAAGCCGGCTCGTTCCTGGAGATCAAGCCTCTGATCGAGAGCACCATCGGACAGCAGCTCAAAACCGTCGAACAAACGACGGGCAGCCAATTGGGAACCGCCAACCGACTGACCCTTCTCGACTTGAGCATCATGGCCGAGACCCCGTCGCCGACGGCCGATCTGATCCCACGCATCGAGCTCTCGAACGGGAAGCCGATCCTGGCCCTGATTAACGGGCTGTCCGTTCTGCGATTTCCGGAGGGGACGATTTCCGATCCGATCCCCCTCTCCCTTGCTCCGTACGTGCTGATGCTGCGCGGTCAATTCAAGGGAGGGATCATTCAGATGCCCTGCCGGGGACAGAGCGGCAAGCCAAACGGAAAAAGCGATGCTTTTCTCGTGACTTCCGCCCGTTCCCGAACGAGCGTTTCCTCCCGCAAAGGCGAGCCAGCCATCCGAATTCTGTTGAAGATGAAAGGGAAAGCGAGTGAATTCAACTGCTCCCGCACGACATCGGAGCAGGAGAACCGTGCATTCCTCAATCGGCTTCGCCAGGAGGTGAAGACCGGGCTGGAAGAGAGCATGGCGTTGATCCGCGCCCGCAAAGCGGACGTGATACACGCGGGCGAATATGCGCAGCGGCGGCATCCGCGATTGTGGAAAAGCTGGTCCGAAGATTGGGCGGAGGCGTTCTCGCGATCCGGATTCGAAGCGGATATCCGCATCATGATGACCGATACCGGAATGGACGCCGGCGAACCGTTCGTCGTCCCCCCTTCTCCCGACAAGAAATAGTAAACCGCCGGACGGACTGGACGGATTCGCTTGCTATGATAAACTAAGAGAATCGAAGTCTATCAGATGCAAGGAGATAACCGACATGAAGCTGGTATCCTGGAACGTCAACGGCCTCCGGTCCTGCGTAAACAAAGGATTCTTGGATTACTTCGCGGAAGCCGGCGCCGACGTCTTCTGCCTGCAGGAGACGAAGCTGCAGGACGGGCAGATCGAGCTCGAGCTCGGAGACGAGTACGCGCAATATTGGAACTACGCGGAGAAAAAAGGCTATTCCGGCACGGCGGTGTTCACGCGGCTGAAGCCGTTATCGGTCCGGTACGGAATCGAAGAGGATCGCGAGCCGGAAGGCCGGATTCTGACGCTCGAGTTCGACGAGTTCTATCTCGTCAACGTGTATACCCCGAACGCCAAGCGAGACTTGTCCCGGCTGCCGTATCGGCTGGAGTGGGAAGACCGGTTCCGCGGCTATCTGCAGGAGCTGGATGCCGTCAAGCCGGTGCTCGCCTGCGGCGACCTGAACGTCGCCCACCGCGAGATCGATATCAAGAATTGGCGGAGCAACCGGGGCAATTCCGGGTTCACGGACGAGGAACGGGAAAAGATGACGAGGCTTCTGAACGCCGGCTTCACCGACACGTTCCGGCACTTCTACCCCGAACGGAACGACGCCTTCACCTGGTGGTCGAACATGCCGAAAGTGCGGGAGCGGAACGTCGGGTGGCGCATCGATTATTTTGTCGCGTCCGACCGGATCGTTCCGCTTCTGATCGATGCGGGAATCGACGCGCACGTGCTGGGCAGCGATCACTGTCCGATCACGCTCCAACTGCAGGATCGGCTTGAGTCGAGTTCGAACGGCTGACCCCTCTTGCGAACCGGCATAAAAAAGACGGCGCCCCGACCCTCCGGCCGGCGCGCCGTCTTTTTCTCGCTTGCAACCGCGGCTACGCCTGCACGCCCGCGTAGATCCGGATGGCGTCCCGCAGGAATTCCGCCGTTCCCGGCTGCTTCGCGTCGTAATGAGCTTTGAACCGCTCGTCGTCGACGTACATCCGGGCCAGGCCCGCGTGCGCCTCTTTGGTGTATTCGGGCCAGTAGAAGCTCAGCCACTGGCGATGCAAGTCCGCCGCCCGCTGCGCGATCTCCGAGGCCGGGTCACCGCCGGCGAATGCCTCCGCCAGCGTGCGCTCGAGTTCTTCCGAGAGCCGCGTCAGTCGTTCGTGCTCTTCCTTCGTCATATTTTTCAGCTTCCCGTTCGACCGGTTGACCGTCTCTTCCCCGTATTTTTCCCGAATTTCCTTGCCGTACTTCCGCTCGTTATCGTCGATCAGCTTCTGCTTGAAGCCTTCGAACTTCTCTTGGTCGCTCATCGTTCTTCTCCCTTCGGATGCGGCAATCGTCATCTCCACGCTCGCGATCAGGAGATCCAATTGCCTTCTTCTGTCGAGAAGCTGCTCCCGATGCTCCCTAAGCGCCGCGGCCGCATTGAAGGCAGGATCGGTCACGATCTCCTTGATCTGCTCCAGCCCGACGCCAAGCTCCCGGTAGAACAAGATCTGCTGCAGCCGGTCCACCTCCGCCTGGCCGTAGATCCGGTATCCCGACGAATTGATTCTGGCCGGCTTCAGAATCCCGATCTCGTCGTAATACCGCAGCGTTCTCGTGCTGATTCCCGCCAAGCGGCCCAGCTTCTGCACCGTATATTCCATGGTCTCGCCTCCCGACATCTTCACCGTACACCTTTACGCTGCGTCAATGTCAACGACTTATTTTCCCGTTTCTCACGGTCGGGCCATACTCTAGGGGGGACAGGCATTGAATACGACGGAAGTTACCTTCGCATTGACCGATCAGATCGAATTGAGCGGGGGCGCGCACATTCTATATATCTAGAAGCCTACATCAGCAATGCCGCCGCTTTCGTCCGCCAAGGCCTGGAGCTTGGACAGCAAGTCGTCCTGATCGACAGCGAGGCCCATTACGAGCGCGTCTCGCAGCTCCTCCTGGCGGAGAGCGAAGAGCGGCCTTCACACCCGGATGCGGCCGCCTCTACCGTATGCTTGAGCAGCATGACGATAGCACTGGAGCAATCACATTCGTTTCACAGTCGCATCGATTCCATTAATAAATAACTCAAGACTATAAGCAAACTCAATGTCTGCAGTGCGTGCCGGGGCTGAAACGTTGACGGAGAGTGGTCGATTAGCTATCTCCGGACGCTCGTCGTTCAGATGGCTTCGCTCGTACTCTTCTTCCAGAGTGAATCCGATAATGAAATTCGTTAACGTGCTTACGCAATAACTTGCATCCCTATGCGTAAAGCCTTGAACATGTAAGGCATGAAAAAGGGCACGAGAGTGAGCCGAATCGATCTGTTGATGATAGGCAACGCACAACTGCGGTCCGTCACGATAAGTTAACAAAGCATTTCTCAACGAATGTGCACTGGCAAGGAGCCACTCTTGCCAAGTTGCCTTTTCGTTTTTTGGCATGGCGAGCGGCTGGTCATCGAGCATCGTACGCGTAAGGTGAAGCAGGAGCGCGTCTTTGTTTTCAAAATGTCGGTATAGCGCCGATACGTGCACATCAAGTCGAGACGCGAGAGTTCTAAGCGAGAATGCATGTAAGCCTTGTTCGTTGAGCAACGCAAATGCAGCAACCGTGATACGAGATGTGTTCAATAGTCGTGGTTTGGGTTTTGGTCTCATGCTTGACATTATATCATGCTTAGTGCTATAAGTGAACAGTGTTGACTTATTGTGAAGCCGGGGTGAAACATACGAAGCCAATCTATATAAAAAATACCGTTGTCTCCAAAGACGGAACGCTAATCGGGTATAGACAACTTGGAAAAGGACCCGGAGTTATATTAGTGCATGGCGGATTAAAGTCTTCCCAGGACTTTATGAAACTTGCGCATATTTTATCTCATACATTTACAGTCTATATTCCGGACCGGCGCGGACGTGGAATGAGCGGCCCGGCGGGGGACTCATTTGGCGTTGAAAGAGAAGTGGAAGACATGCAAGCTCTTATTGCAAAAACAGGAGCTGCAAATATTTTCGGTTTAAGCGCAGGAGCGCTTGTTACGCTTAAAACAGCATGGGCCACCCCTTCTTTGCGGAATGTCGCCCTCTATGAGCCGCCCTATTCCGTTAATGGATCGGCACCTACTTCCTGGGTGAAACGCTACAAACGCGAACTGGCAAAAGGAAAATTGGCAAACGCACTTGTTACCGGAATGCAAGGGCTTGCAACCGTGCCTGTATTCACGAAAATCCCTCGGTTTTTTCTTGCGCCTATGCTTGCTGTCGTCATGATGTTCCAAGGCAAATCTACAGAAGAAAAAGTAACGATTCGTTCACTGGTTCCTACCTGGCAGTATGACATGAAAGTCATCGATGAAATGAGCGATACGCTTGACGACTATAAAGATCTACGAGCAAACATTCTCCTGCTTGGAGGAACGAAAAGCCCGGCTTGGCTTATGGTTTCACTTGATTATTTAAACGGCATATCGCCTCGGGTAAACCGATTTGCCTTTGAAGGTTTGGGCCATGACGGTCCGGAAGATGACGGCAACCCGGAGCTTGTTGCGGCGCATCTTTCCCGTTTTTTCGGAACAGATCGAGCATAGCGGCTCTTGAAATAAAAAATCGACCTTGAACGGAGCCAAGGTCGATCCCGGTGATAAAAAATAGGCAGGCAGCATCGACAAGGGTAGGGATCATCTCCCTTCACCCTCGTTGTCGGGTGCCCCCAAGCGAGTATTCGGGAGCGTCTCTTCCGCGAAAGCGAACGCTTCAGAGGGTGCGCTCGGCCGCCTCTACCGTATGCTTGAGAAGAGTCGCGATCGTGACGGGGCCTACTCCGGCCGGGACCGGGGTGATGGCGGAGACTCGCGGCAGGCACGCTTCGTAATCGACGTCCCCGACATTCCCTTCGTTATAGCCGGCGTCCAGAACGACGGCTCCTTCCTTTATCCAATCCCCCCGAATGAACTGCGGCCGGCCGACGGCGGCGACGACGATATCTCCGAGCGCGACAATGCGGCCCAGATCCTGCGTGCGGGAGTGGCAGACGGTGACCGTCGCGTTGCGGTTGAGCAGCATCTGCGAGACCGGCTTGCCCAGAATCGGGCTGCGGCCGACGACGACCGCGTGCTTGCCTTCGATCGGAAGGCCGTAATGGTCGAGAATGGCGAGGATGGCGGCCGGCGTGCAGGACGGGTAGGCCGCCATTCCGAAGGCGTTCTGGGCGAAGCCGGCCGTCGTGACTCCGTCCACGTCCTTGTCCAGACGAATCGCCTCGAACGCGGCTCTCTCGTCGATATGCTCCGGTACCGGATGCTGAAGCAGAATGCCGTGGACGCTCGGATCGTCGTTCAAGCGCTCGATCTCGGCGACCAGCCCGGCGGTCGACGTCGTCTTGCCGAGCTCCACCTTCAGGGAGCGAATGCCCAGCCGGGCGCAAGCGTTCCCCTTCATGCGCACGTACGTGGCGGACGCCGGGTCGTCCCCGACCAGAATGGTGGCCAGACAAGGGACGACGCCCTTCTCCGTCAATGTCTGAACCCGGACGGCCAGCTCATCCTTGATCTGCTGCGCCACGACGGTCCCGTTCAAAATCAGCGGTTGTTCGTTCATGCCTCATCGCTCCTTTTTTTGTCCGATAAAAGACAGAAAGAGGCAAGGGGAACGAACCCCTTACCTCTGCCCAGGCGTACGGCACAGTATGTCCGCGCGCTCCCCCATGGTGGCCCATGCTACGCCAGTCACGCGCGGGTGAATGCTTCTATTGTAGAGGATGAACCGCGTACGGCGCAACCGATTACTCCAGGAAATCCTTCAACCGCTTGCTCCGGCTCGGGTGCCTCAGCTTGCGCAGCGCCTTCGCCTCGATCTGGCGGATGCGTTCCCGCGTGACGCCGAATTCCTGGCCCACTTCCTCCAGCGTGCGGCTGCGGCCGTCGTCGAGTCCGAACCGCAGGCGGAGCACGCTCTCCTCGCGTTCCGTCAGCGTATCGAGCACGTCCGCGAGCTGCTCCTTCAAGAGCTCGTAAGCCGCGGCGTCGGCCGGCGCGGGCGCCTCCTGATCCTCGATGAATTCGCCGAGCTTCGAATCGTTCTCTTCGCCGATCGGCATCTCGAGCGAGATCGGTTCCTGGGAGATCTTCTGAATCTCCAGCACCTTCTCCACGGTCAATTCCATCTTCTGCGCGATCTCTTCCGGCGTCGGTTCCCGGCCCAGATCCTGCAGCAGCTGCCTGGAGATGCGCACCAGCTTGTTGATGGTCTCCACCATATGGACCGGAATGCGGATCGTCCGGCTGTGGTCCGCGATGCTGCGGGTGATCGCCTGCCGGATCCACCAGGTGGCGTAGGTGCTGAATTTGAACCCCTTGCGGTAATCGAATTTCTCGACCGCCCGGATCAGCCCCATGTTTCCCTCCTGAATCAGGTCGAGAAACAGCATGCCCCGGCCTACATATCTTCTTGCGATACTGACGACCAGCCGCAGGTTCGCTTCGGCCAGCCGCCGCTTCGCCTGCTCGTCGCCGGCTTCGATCCGCTGCGCCAGATCGATCTCTTCGTCGGCGGACAGCAGGGGAACGCGCCCGATCTCCTTCAAATACATTCTCACCGGATCATCCATCTTCAATCCGGGCGGTAAACTCAGTTCATCTTCCGGGAACTCTTGCCGTTGTTCGTCCGACATTCCCAACCCCTCCTTGCAGCGCGATTCGCGCCTGATACGGGCTAAAACGGGCTAAAACGTATGTTGACTTAGAGGAAAAATCGTGGTAACATGGTTATGATTGAGGAAACGAAACGCATAAATGCGTTACACGTTATTCTATCAGATTTGTGACCATATGACAACTGCTTTTCAAAGATTTTTGGCCCCTCGGCATTCGCTGCCGAGGGGCTTGTCGCATTTTGGCCGCCGAACAGCTTATTCAAGAGGTCCTCCTCAAGCCTTATGCGTGAGAATCCCGCTCGCTCAGGAACGGAATCCGCCTTATCGGATCTGCACGAAACGGTTCATCTTCTTCACCGAATCCGTTGACAACGGATAGCCTATCCTGCTATTCTTTTGATGATAATGATTCTCATTATCGTAAAATATGCGTGTATAGGTGGAGGCTCGTCATGGTGAGAAGAAGAAGCCGGTTCCAAGCGGCTGCGGTTGTTCTAGCTTTTGTATTGTTGTTGGCGGCATGCGGGAATTCGGGCGGGGGCAACGGCGCCTCGCCGGAGGCCAGCGAGCCTCCGGCGGGCAGCCCTTCGGCTTCTGCTTCGGCAACGCCGACGGATTCGGCGGGCGCTGCGGCGTTCCGCGACTACGAGACCGACAAAGGCACGGTAAAGATCCCGACGAAGCCGCAGCGGATCGTCACCGACTACTATGGGGGCGAGCTGCTGTCTGTCGGCGCGAACGTGGTGGGCGTCGAACCGACCACCTTCGACAATCCTTTCCTTAAAGGGATGCTGGACGGCGCGGAGGACGTGGGCACGGACGTCGATCCCGAGAAGACGCTTGCGATGAAGCCGGATCTGATCGTCGTTATGTACGATACGAACTACGAGGCGCTGTCCAAGATCGCGCCGACGATTCATATTCCGTACGGCACGGCGACCAACATCGAGGACACCGTGAAGCTGTTCGGTGACATCGTCGGCGCGCCGGACAAGGCGGAGGAGTTCCTCGCCAAGTATGAGCAGAAGGCGGCGGAGGGCCGGGAGAAGCTGAAGGGCGTCATGGACGAGAACGCGACGGTCGGCTTGTACGAATTGACGGACAAGGGCGAGCTGTGGATGTTCGGGGACAACGCGGGCCGGGGCGGCCAGGCGGTCTATAACGCGCTGCAGCTGAAGATGCCCGAGAAGATCAAGAGCGGCGACCAGACGAAGCAAATCTCGTTGGAGCTCCTGCCCGAATACGCGGCTGATTACATGTTCATGACGACGTACGATCCGGAGAAAAAAGGCGATCAACTCGCCAAGTTCAAAGCTTCCCCGATCTGGAAGAACATCCCGGCCGTGCAGAAGAATCGTTTCTTCTTCAACGACTTCGACACGTACTACCGGTACGATCCGATCGCCATCATGGGACAGATCGACCTGTTCGTCGATATGCTGCTGGAGGCGAACGGGAAGAAGTAAGGCTGCAGCCGCTCGAGGCCGGCAATTTCTGCAGGAATGCAGGTTTTCCTTAAGACATGCGGTTAAAGCCTGCGAATTGCAGTTTTTCCATAGGGCATTCGCTATAACTGAGAAAAGCCTGCGAAAATGCAGTTTTTCCATAGGACACTCGGCAATAATCATGAAAAGACTGCAAAAATGCAGGCTTTTCATGATTCATTCGTCCAAATGGAGCGTGGCGGCCCGAAATGGATGTATTTTTGCAGGAATATGACCTTCCGAATCCCTTCGGGTACCGAAAACCTGCACATTCGCAGGAATTTGGCACTGCAAGCGGATGCCGCCGCGCCGTACATAAGCTCGTGAAGTCTAATCCGTGTCCTCCGGAGTAAACACGAAAAGGTGAACGCCCTCCCGGCCGTCCACGTTCCGGAAGGAGGTTGTCTCCAGCCGTTGCGCGGCTTCGGCGCCGGAAGGGACAAATTCCAGCTCGCCGCCCGACTTCCGTCTCACCTCATGGCGGCTCCACCGCTCCCGAAAGTAAGGGCTGGCCGCCGCGAGCTTCTCGACAAACCGGGGAAACCACGGATCGCCGGCATTGCGGTCGAACAAGCTTCGGAACAAGGCGACCGCATAAGGGGACCGCTCCTCCCAATTGGCGATCCGTTCCCGAAGGTCGGGATTTGCAAACCACTGCCAAATCATGTTCCGCTCCGCTTCGGGGAGCGCGCCGAAATCGGCGAAAAGGGCGCAAGCGGCGGCATTCCAGACCAACACGTCCGCCCGTTCGTCGACGATCAGGGCCGGATGGGACATGCCGGCCAGAATCAGCCGCCATCGGGCGGGCACCGATCGCTCCGTCTCCGCCGGCCGGTTCGTGCGCGCCGGAAAACCGGCCAGGTCCATCATGTGCGCGTACTCGTCGGCGCTCATGCGCAGCGCGCGTCCGACGCAGTCCAGAATGGACGCCGTCGCGCGAATGTCCCTGCCCTGCTCGAGCCAGGTGTACCAGGTGACGCTGACGCCGGCCAATTCGGCGACTTCCTCCCGGCGCAGGCCGGGCGTCCGCCGTCGATTATGGCCGGGAGGCAGCCCTACATCGGCGGGCGACAGCCTGGATCGGCACGAGCGAAGCATCCGTCCCAACGCTTGAAGCTGCGGGGCTCGCGAATCGGCCATCCCCTCCCCCCCTCCTCTTCCTGCCTATCATAATGAACACCAGGTACGGCCCTCTCCTTTTTGGCACAATGGATTCATCCCATACGCCATAGAAGGAGTGAACCGTTCGCATGCTGCTAACCTTGCTCTTCAGCTTCGGAGGCGGGCTGCTCGGCGCCAACGCCGTCCCCCATTTCGTCAAAGGGATTACAAAGGAACACTACCCCTGCATCTTCGGAAATTCGCCGGTGCCGAACCTGATCGCGGGCTGGGTCGGCCTCATTCTGGCAGGCTGGCTGCTCTACGCGTCGGATTTGCCGAAGCATCCCGCCCCCTGCGCCGCCGCGGCCGCGATCGGCGCGCTGCTGATCGGACTGTTCCATGCGCGCATCGGCGCCTTCGGGCGGAAGGAGACACAGGCCTCGCCGGTCAGCGGCATTGCCGGACGAATTCGCCGGGAGTAACACCGACGATCCGCTTGAAATGACGGTTCAAGTGGCTTTGGTCGCTGAAGCCGAGCGACGCGGCGACGTCCTGCACGGGACGGCCGGCGAGCAGCAGATCGCGGGCCCGGCGGATTCGTTCCCGGACGACGTACTGATGGGGAGCAAGCCCCGTCGCCTGCTTGAACAGCCGAACGAGATGGGACGCGCTGACATGCGCCGCGGCTGCGATGGCGTCCAGCGACAGCTCCCGATCGAGAAAAGCATGGATATACTGCAGCGCTCCGTCCACCTGGGTCCGGGCGAGACGCAGGGGTTGGTTATCCGTTCTCGCGGATACGGCTCCGTAGCGCTGCAGCATATGAACGGACAGCATCCGGATCATCGATTCCGCATACAGGGAGCCACCCGGCCCTCCTGCCCGCAAATCCTCGTACAGCCACCGGGCGACCTGCATGACCCGCTCGTCGTTCAAGCGGATATGCCTGCCGAAATCGACGGCTCCGCCTCCGCCGGGAAGCTCCAGCTCCTCGGCGACCCGATTCGTCAGCGACGGCGACAAGTCCAGACGCAGAAAGGACAGCTCGCTCTCCCAACGGCAAACCGACAAGTCCCCCGCCGAGAAAACATTGATGTCGCCTGGCCTCGCAACCCCCTCGCCCCGGTACCCGTCCGCCCGCTCGAACACTTGGACCGGCTGCGGCGTCATGTGGATCACGATGAGATGCTCCGCCAGCACCGGCTCGTGCGCTTCCTGCGGCGAGACCCCTTCCCATCCCGACAGTCTCATTCCCGACCAGCCGAACGAATCGCTGGTGACGATCGGCGTATCCGGCATGCCTCTCCCTCCTCCCGGTTGCCGACGCATCGCCGCGTCCGGCTTCTTTTTACTTTCTCTATTTTATCGCAGCCTCGGCTTCCTCTACAAATGAGCATTTCGTTCCGGCAGACGAGCGGATCGTTCAAGAAGAAGGGCGGTTCGGCCGCCTATACTGAATTCATCGAACAAAACGAGGAGGAACAAACATGAAATACGTGACATTGGGAAATTCGGGACTGCTTGTATCGGAGCTCGCGTTCGGGACGATGACTTTCGGATCGGGGAACCTTCCGACCATCTATAAGGTCGGGCAGGATCAGGCGCAGGAGCTGGTAGACCGGGCGCTGGACGCCGGGGTCAACTTCTTCGATACGGCGGATGCGTATGCGGACGGTCAAAGCGAGGAGATGCTCGGCAGGCTGATCGGCAAGCGGCGCCAGGATGTCGTTATCGCCACCAAGGCCGGCAACCGCATGGGGCCGGGGCTCGTCCGGTCCGGACTGTCCCGGAAGCATCTGCTGGCCGCCTGCGAGGAAAGCCTGGCCCGCTTGAACACGGACTATATCGATCTGTACATCGTCCACAAGACCGACCCGTTCACCCCGCTCGAAGAAACGCTTGAGGCCTTGAACGATCTGGTCCGCCAAGGCAAAGTCCGCTACATCGGCTATTCGAACTGGCCGGCGTGGCTGGCCGCGAAGGCGGTTCAGATGCAGCGCGAGCGCCGGTGGGCGACGTTCGTCAACGGGCAGATGTATTATTCGCTGATCGGCCGCGACCTTGAACACGAAGCGATCCCGTTCATGCAGGACGGCGGCGTCGGGCTGACCGTCTGGGGACCGCTCGCCGGCGGTTTTCTGAGCGGCAAGTATACCCGGGACAACCTGAACGATCCGGACAAGCGGCTGAGCGGCTTCGATTTCCTTCCGCACGACAAGGAATGGGGCTTTACCGTGCTGGACACCGTGCGCGGCATCGCGGAACGGCATGGCGCGACGCCGGCGCAAGTGTCGCTCGCCTGGCTGCTCGCCCAGCCGCACGTGGACAGCGTGCTGATCGGCGCCAGCCGTCTGTCGCAGCTGGAGGACAACCTGAAGGCGGCCGAGTTGACGCTAAGCCGGGAGGAATTCTCGCAGCTCGGCGAACTGACCCGGCCGGAGCCGCTCTATCCGAACTGGTTCGAGGCGAAGACGCGGGATGCTGTCGTAGAAAGCGCTCTGAAGGTTCGGTAATCCCGTTCAACCGATCAGGCCCGCCGCCAGCTGCAGGTCCATGCCGGTGCCGCTGATCAACAAGCGTTCCTTTTTATTCCCGAGCAATTGCCGGTCCAATCGACAAACCCGCCGTCCGCGATGCTCACGCGTTCACGTTGATCTTGAAATTGATTCCCTGATAGTAGCGGTTGTCGCTCTCTTCTCTGTCTGCAACAAGCGCGACGGCCGGAAATCGCTCCTTCAAATGTTCGTACATTCTGTCCATGAAGCCGTCCGGATCAACGTATCCTTTTCTGCAATGAAGAAGCACTTGCGCCTCTTGGCCTGATGTTCCGCCGAAATAGGCCCGGCCGGCGAGAGCTCCAACGGCTCAAACCCTTTGCGATCGGCCGATTCGAGCATGGCAAGCTCAATCCGCTTCAGCTTGATCGCACTGAGCGGGGAAGGCTTGACGAACCGGTTGGTCGCATTCATGCGAAGAGCTCCGAGCCAATCGCTCGGAGCTCTCGGTCGCCGGTCAATCGGCGCGAGCCGCTCTTTTCTTCCGGAAAAGCAATACCGCGACGACGAGCAAGGCCAGGGCGAGGAGAGCGTAGACGATGTGCGAGTACAAGTCCATATATGTGAGAATACTCTCCCACGAGGAGCCGACGGCGGCGCCGATGCCGACGAGGGCCGCGTTCCAGATGAGCGAGCCCAGCGTCGTCAGCAGGGCGAACAACCAGACGTTCATGCGGGTGCTGCCCGCCGGAATGGAGATCAGGCTTCGCAGCAGCGGGACCAGCCGGCACAGGAACACCGCCCAGACGCCGTACTTCCCGAACCACCGGTACGTTTTGCGCACGTCGGACGGGGTCAGCCGCAGCCACCGGCCCCATCTGCCGACGATGCGTTCCATCCGCGCTTGATCGAATAGGAATCCGATATAGTAGAGAATGAGGGCGCCGGCCAGCGAGCCAAGTGTGGAAAAAAGGATGACGCCCGCGATGCCAAGGTCCGAGTAGGTGGTCATAAAGCCGCCGAACGTCAGGACGATCTCCGACGGGATCGGCGGGAACACGTTCTCCAACGTGATGAGCAGGAACACGCCCGCATATCCGAACCGGTCCATCCACTCCACGATCCATTGTTCCATTTTCAAACACCTCTTTTATCGGAATATTAAGAAAAATGATGCTGCAGCTTCCGATGAATGGCCGCGTCCAGCACCTTGTAGACGAAGAACAGGCCCGCCAGCGCCGCCCCGTAGACGGCCAGTATCGTTTGGGCAATGACCATTCCCGTGCCGTCCGCTTCGAACAAATCACCGACGATTGTCAACGCCGCCAGCAGCGCCCAAGCGAGAACCGTCCAACCGAACAAATAATAATGGGCGGGGAGATGGAACAGCTCGGTGTTCTTGGAGAGCGACAGCAGCTCCTTTACTTTGAACTGCGAGATCGCTTCCGCCGTCGCCTGCTCCTTCGTCCGGCCCTGGGCCGTCAGATCTTGGGCGTAATCCTCCAAGTAGTTGCGGAGCTCCAAGCGGTCTTCCTCGCTCATGGCAAGCTGTCTCACGTATGCCTCGATATCGTTCATCTGCCGGTACATGGCGTTGAGCCGAATGTGGGAAATGTAGTTGACGGCGCTCCACAGCACGGCGACGGCGAACGAGACGCCGTAACCGACGGACAGCCAGAACTGATCGTCCGAAGCCGATCTTTGGTCCATCCAGAAAAACGCGCCGCATACGACTACGGACAGCGCCAGCAGCCACCCGTGCCGGAGATCGCTCAGACTGAATGCTTTTCTCCATCCGATCATGCTTGCTCCTCCTTTCAAATAAATCGATCCACGATGTCGCGCGTCTGCAGCCAATCCCGGACGTACCGGTCGAACAGCTCCCGGCCTTCCGCCGTAATCGCGTAATACTTCCGCCGCCCGCCGTGCGTCTGGTCTCCCCAATAGGAAGCGATGGCGCCCTGCTTCTCCAGCCGCTTCAAGGACAAGTACAGCGTCGCCTCCTGCAGCTCGAGGCCGCCGCCGGTTCTCTCCTTGATCGCTTTGGATATCTCGTATCCGTAATTGTCCCGCTCCCGAATGACCGACAGGATCAGCAGATCCACGGTCCCTTTGAGCATCTCCGCGTTCAATCGCCGCACCCCGCCTTACGTTGACTACCTAACGTTCCTAGGTACATCCCGATTATAAAAGAATGTACTTAACATTGCAAGGTACTCGCGCAAAAAAAGAAGCACCGCAGGAAATGCCCCCTAACGGTGCGATTCATGTTCTATAACGACAACAGGCATAAAGACGTCATCCAGACGGCGTGCAAAGACAAGAATCAGGTCTTCGCCATCGCGTTCTATGCTTATCGGGCTGCGATCGGGAAGCAGGCTGGCTCTGCCTTCCGCGAACAGTCCCTTGATTCTTATTGGCGATCCGTCCGGCTTTCCCGGAAGCATCAGGTACAGCTTGTCGCCCTTATGCGTAAACCGGACGGCTTCTCCCGTCTCCGTTACTGCTTCCGCCCGGGTCCACGGCCGTGTGCCGTAAACCGCCTCGCCATTCCGCTTCAGCCAATTCCCGAATTGCGACAATCGGCTCAGCTGTTCGTCCGGAATTTGCGCGTCTTCGCCGCGGGGGCCTACGTTCAGCAGCAAATTGCCGTTTTTGGACACGGCATCCGCAAAATCCGAAAGCAAATCCTCAAAGGAAGCGTAGTCCGCCTCTCGCTCATTGCGGTTATAGCCGAACGAATTTCCGATGCCGCGGGTCATCTCCCAGGAGTGGGCTTGAACCTCTCGGTATTGGGTATATTCCGGCGTGGCAAAATCGCGGTGGGGAATAGAGGGCGGGGCCAGGGCGGAGTGGATATCGGGATTCTTCTTGATCATCCGCTTGACCATGGCGTCCATCATGGCTCGTACCGGCTTCAGGCCCATCAGCTTGCCGATCGAAGTCGAATGCTTCCAGCGGTCATTGACCGCTCCGTCCGGAACGACCTCATAATAGTAAGCGAACAATCGGAACAAGGCGTCCCGGCCGCCCGGCCAGCAGATATCGTTCCATAAGATATCCGGGCGGTACCGCTTGATCAGCTCGCGGACCTGGGCATCGGCATAGGCGGGATAATCGCCTCCGGGCGTGGAGAAGGAATAATCCATGAAAGTCCGGGACATTTTCCGGCGGAACGTCCAGTCGATGCCTCCCGAATAGTAAATGCCGAAGCGCAAGCCTTCTCTTCGGACGGCTTCGGCCAACTCGCCGACGATGTCGCGTTCGCTGAACCAGTTCGGTTCGCGGGGATTCTTCACCTCCGTGGGCCATAGACAGAAGCCGTCATGATGCTTGGAGACGATCACGACATATTGGGCGCCGGCTTCGCTGAATACTCTGGCCCATGCGGAAGGATCCCAATTCTTCAGTCCTTCCGTAAACATCCGTTTAAACCCCTGATAGGGCATATCGCCATACTTCGCCTTATGATATTGGGCGGTTGGAGTGGCCGGATCCTTCATCGCATTCCAATAGCCTTCGGCGTAGGGGTAAACCAACATAGCCCGGTCGTAATCGTTTTTCAATGTCTCCGCGAAATGGCCCAATGGCGCAAAGCCCGGGACGGAATAAGGTCCCCAGTGAATAAAAATGCCAAACTTCGCATCTTGAAACCATTCCGGAACGGGATGAGCGTTTAGAGACTCTTGGGTGGGCTGATACGCCTTAGGTTCCATGCTCCGAATCTCCTCCATTCTTGCGGGCATCCGAGGACGGGGACGACAAAAAGTGTTTCACCGCCCTGTCGATAAAGGCTTGGGAAGCTTCCATCAGATCGCGATCTCCTTCCGGCCACGAGGCCCGGTTTTCTTGAAGCTGCGCGAAGGCCTGAATTTGCCCGGCATCTCCTCCGGTCGCTTCCTGCACCATTCGCCGCCATGCCTCGGCCAGCTTCTGCGCGGCGGGTCCGTCCGCGGCCTCTCCTGAACGCGCAAGCGTCACGGCTTTCAAGGTCAGCGCTCTCCAGGTATGATACAGTTCGAAAGCGCCATGCCCTTGCGCAAACCTTCTGCCGAGAACCTCTTTCTGAACGTCGCTAAAGGCATATTCCTTCCAATCCATCAAATTGCTGTTTCTCAGGATTCGGATAAAGGAGGTCAGCAGCTGCCACGACGGGTAGTTTCCGGCTGCGATCGCCGCCCGGTACGCTTCGATGGCGGCTAGGCTTACATGCGCGTCTTCTATTTTTTTGTAGAGAGCCATCTCCTGTTTTTGCAGGATGGATTCGATCTGAGACAACTCGGGACGGTTGACCACCTTGTCGCGAATTTCCGGCAAGGAAAGCCCTAACGTTCGATAGAAGATGATCTGCTCCAGCGTAAGGACGTCTTCCTCGGTATAAGATCTTCGCCCGCTTGCGGTACGTCCGGATGTCGGCAAAAGCCCGATGTGGTCATAATGCTGGAGCGTTCGTACGGTAACGCCGGTTGCCTCCGCCAGTTCGCCGATCAAATAAGTTTTGCCCGTTTCGCCCATGCGCCGCACCTCCTTGATCATTACATCACATGACGCAACGTCACGCGCAACCCATTTTCCGTTTTCGACTCAAAAAAACTACGGAGGCATCATCGACTAACAAAATTTGTGGGACATGCATGCCCATTCACAGGGCTTGCCAGCAAGCCAGTGCGCTATAACGATGCAAATCATCGCATCGTGAGCCCATTCGGCAGGCTTCGACGGCGAGCCGATGCGCTTGCGGTACAATATCGCACCGTTTTCGGGGGTTGGTGAAGCGATGGGGCTGTAAATGGTTCGTTAATTATGCCGTCGTAGAAAAAAAACATCTCCGAAGATCAGTCGTCTCCGGAGATACCGATGGAAAAGCGTTCGTCTCGATTCGGCGAGCGCGTGTGCGCCGCGTCTTTTGCTAGTGCGAATTGCGGGTGCTGTCCCGGACGACCAGGCGGGTATCCACCACTTCGCGGTAGCCTCCGCTTTTGCCGGCCTGGGACTCGTTGATCTTCTTGAGCAGAATATCGAGCGCGCGGCGCGACATCTTGCTCTTGGAATTGCTGATCGAGGTCAACGGCGAAGGAGAGAAGATACGGGCGTTGATGTTGTCGAAGCCGATAACCGAATAATCCTTGGGAACGCCGTAGCCCAACTTCTGAAGCATATAGATCGTCTCCCAGGCAATGACGTCGTTGAAGGCGAACACGCCCGTGAAGTCGACTCCTTCTTCGATCAACGAGCGGATCAGATGCCGCGTCTCGCTCTGAATCAGGCCGGGCTCCCGGACCAGCTGCGGGTCCAGCGGGACGCCGTACTCTTGCAACGCCTTCTTGTACCCCTCGTACCGCTCTTCCGCGCTGGAGATGTGAAGAGGACCGTTCAGGAACAAAATCCGCTTGTGGCCGGTGTCCAGCAAATACTTGGTCGCCAGATAGCCGCCCTTCTCGTCGTCGCAGATGACGTAGTCGAATTCGGGGATGCTCTTGAAGCGTCTTCCGATCAGGACGAACGGAACGCCGGTGCGCTGAAGGAACCAGATGTTGTCCTCGCTTCGCTGCGAAGGACAGATGATGATCCCGTCGACGTTCTTGCTAAGCGCCGTGCGGATGGCGCTCTCCTCCAGCTCCTCCCGATCCTCCGTATTGAGCACGATGATCGTGTAGCGGTGCTTGCGGGCCGCCTTCTCGATCTCTTTGACGATGATGCCGAAATGCGGGTTCGAGATGTCGCCGACGATGACGGCGATCGTCTTGGAGTATCCGGAACGGAGCGAACCGGCGACGGAGTTCTCGATGTACCCCATTTCCTTCGCCAGCCGCTGAATTTTTTTGCGCGTCTCCAGGGCGATGTCTTCCTTATCCTTGAGCGCCCTGGAGACGGTGTTGATCGTATAGTTGGTTCGCTCGGCGATATCTTTGAGCGTGACCCGTTTGCCGGCCATAGCATTTCCCCTAATCTTTCTTGAACGTTAATGTTATGATCGTAGCACGATTTTCCGCGGAGCGTCAATTGGTGTCGATCGGACCCGATGGAGGGGATAATGCTATGGCTTCTCCTTACTCGATGCGAATTCGGGTTCCGGTCTCGTAGGAGCGGATGGCCGCGTCGGCCAGCCGCAGCGCCCGATGTCCCGCACGCGCAGGGATGGGGGGCTCTTGGCCGGATCTCAAGGCGCCGAGCAGCGCATCCAGGTGCCGGTGGAACGTCCGGTGGAAGTCTCTCCCTTCGTCGTTGAAATAGCCGGCCTCCCATACTTCGCCGATCTCGCTTCCCGAAGGATGGTAGGTATATCTCCTCACGGTATCGTGAATGACCGCCCGGCCTTTCGTACCGTCGAGCTCCACCCGGTGCGTATCCGGATAAGCGTAGGAGGAATCGTACGTCCCGATCAGGCTGCCGACCGCGCCGTTTGCGAATTTGAGCGCCAGGATCAGCGTTCGGTAGCCGCCGCCCGTTTTGTCCGTCATCTCGGCCATGACCGATTCGATGGGCCCGCACAGATGCTCGAGCATGTCGAAGCCGTGGCACTGCGTCTCGATCAGGTTCGCATGCGGATGGCCTGGGCCTCCTTCCCCGCCGAACCGCCACGAAGCGAACGTCAGCTCGCCGATCTTCCCGCTCTCCATCGCGGCCTTGGCCAGCTCGACCGGCTTGGCGTAACGGTGATTGAAGTTGATCGCGAAAAAAAGGCCGCGCCTCTCCGCCTCCTCGAGGAGTTCGGCCGCTTCGCCCAGGTCAAAAACGAGCGGCTTCTCCACGAGCAGAGGGACCCCCGCCCGGATCACCTCCAGCGTCGCGGAGAAATGCTCCTGGTTGGGCAGGCACAGGCTGACCAGGTCCGGCTTCTCCTTCTCCAGCATTTCCTCTACGTCCACGTACGGCCGCACGCCGAACAGCTCGGCCTTGGCCTGCGTCTTGGCGGGATCCCGGCCTACGATCGCGCAGAACTCGACGTCGGGCCGCGTCGCGAAGATGCGCGCATGCTGCCAGCCCCAACTGCCGGCGGAGTCGAACCCCGTCGACAACCCTTGAACCGGCATCGCTCCTCCGGCGCCGACGAGCGCGATTCTGACTTTGCCTCCGCCGCTCATTGTTCGATCAGCACCTTTCCCGTGTCTCCCTGGAAGAACAGCTCGTAAGCATGCTGAATCTCGTCGGGGCCGAAGCGGTGCGTAATGATCTGCTTCAAATACGGAAGATGCTCCAGGATGAGCCGGTGATTCTCTTCGATCTCGCGGTAGCAGAAGTACTCGCTGCCGAGCACGGCGCGTTCCGTCGCGATCAGATCGGACGATACCTGCAGGTCCAGTCCTTCCCCGTGTCCGACGCATACGAGCACGCCTTTCTGGTTCAAGGCGTCGAGCTCGGCGCGCCGGGCCGCGCTTTTCCCGGTCGTGTCGATGGCCGCGTCGACGCTCGCGTATCCGTGAGCCCGGAGCGCGTCCGGGAGCTGCCGCTCCTTCAGGTTGACGGGAATGCCGCCCAGCCGCTCGGCCAATTGGAGACGATAGGGCACGAAGTCCATGATGAAGACGGGGACATCGTCGCCCAGCAGAAGCTTCGCCATCGCGAGCACGCCGAGTCCGATCGGTCCGGCGCCGCCGACCAGCACCGAGCGGATGGAGGAATGGACGAGCTTGGCTCGTTTGACGGCATGGCCGCCCGTACCCATGATGTCCAGCAGCATCGTCGCTTCACCTAGCGGAATGGAAGAATCGATCGCGAAGAACACGTTCTCGTTCACGACCATGTAAGGGCCGTAGCCCCCGTCGTGCGAAAAACCGTAATCGGCGCGCTTCGCCAGGCATTGATTGGTGGAACCCGAGCGGCAGTTGGCGCATTCGCCGCAGTAATCCATCAGGAAGACGACGCCCGGCGTGCCGACCGGCGTTCGGGTTCCCGTGCCGGCCGCCTCGACGATTCCCGACGCTTCATGTCCGGGGGTCGCCTGCGAGCCCTCAAAGAACTGGCTGCGGTCCGAGCCGCACAGGGCGTTCGCCTTCACCTTCAGCAGCAGTTGGCCCGGCCCCGGAACGGGCACTTCCTTTTCCCCGTATTCGACTTTGCCGTTCCCGACGAAAACCGGAATTCTCATGGTGCGCAGCGTTTGGGCGTTCTCCATGTCGTTTGTCCTCCCATGTAAGAAAGTTCGGCTCCAATAACGTTAATGTAAACGGTAATATTGTAGATTGTCAATATATATTACGTAAATATAAACAACCATTATCCCTTTAGTCCGGACATGACGATGCCTTCCACGAAGTACTTTTGACCGAGGAAAAAGACCGCGATGGCGGGCAGGATCACGACGGTCGTCGCGGCCATCATCAGGTTCCATTGGGCATTGTACGTGCCCTTGAACAGCTGCAGGCCGAGCGCCAGCGTGAACTTGTGGTCGTCGTTCAAGTAAATGAGCGGACCCATAAAATCGTTCCAGCCGTTCAGGAAGGCGAACAGTCCGACGGCGATAAGCGGAGGAACCGTTAGCGGGAGCATGAGCCGGCTGTAAATCGTAAAGTAGCCTGCTCCGTCGACGAATGCCGCCTCGTCCAGCTCCTTCGGGATCGTGCCGTAAAACTGGCGCATCAGGAACACGTTGAACGCGCCCCCTCCGAACCAGGCGGGCACCGTGAGCGGTATGATGCTGTTGGTCGCGCCGAGCTCTTTCCAGCCGATGAACTGCGGAATGAGGGTCACGGCGCCCGGCATCATCATGCTCGACAGAATGACCATGAAGATGATATTGCGTCCGGGCCAGTTCAGCCGGGCGAAGGCGTACGCGCACAGAGAGCTCGTCAGAACGGTCCCGGACACCTCGAGCACGACGATCTTCAGCGTATTCCAGAAGTACCGCCCGAACGGAAGCGCCGTTAACGCGTCCGAATAATTGCTCCACTTGAACGGACGGGGCACCCAGATCGGCGGCATCTCGAAAATTTGCGTAAGCTCCATAAAAGAGCTGCGGATCAGCCAGAAGAACGGAAACAGGCAGATGCAGGAGCCCCCGATCAGAACGACGTACAGGACGATGTTCACCGCACGCTTGGAGCCGGTCATGCCTTCCCCTCGCTTTCGTAATACACCCAAAGGGATGAAGATTTGAAGATCAGCAGGGTGAGCAGAAGGATAATGACGAACAAGATCCAGGAGATCGCCGAAGCGCTGCCCATCCGCATCGATTCGAACGCTTCCCGGTACGTGAAGAAGGAGTAGAACAGCGTCGCGTTATTCGGGCCGCCCCCCGTCATGATATAAGCCTGGCCGAATACCTGAAAGCTGCCGATAAACCCCATGACCGTGTTGAAAAAGAGCGTCGGCGTCATCATCGGAACGGTAATTCGGAACAGCTTGTGGCGCGCGGTCCCTCCGTCGACGTCCACCGCTTCGTACAGATGCTTCGGAATGCCCTGCAGGCCGGCCAGAAAGATGACCATCGTCCCTCCGACCGTCCACAGGCTCATCAGCACGAGGGACGGAACGGCCATCCGCTCCGAGAAGATCCACTGGGATTGCGGCAGGTGCAGGAATTTCAAGACCTGGTTCAGCAGCCCGAGATCCGGATTGAACAGCCACAGCCAGATGACCGAGGAAGCGACGACCGGCACCATCGTCGGCAGGAAGAAGATCGTTCGGAACACCGCTTTTCCCCGGATGCTCCGATTCAAGAGCAAGGCGACCGCGAACGCGAAGACGACCTGCAGCGGAACGCTAAGAACGACGTAATAGCTGGTCACCAAGAGCGACTTGTAGAAAAAAGGATTCGTCCCGTCAAACAGGCTGCGGTAATTCGCCAAGCCGACGAACGACATTTTGCTGAGGATGTTGTAGTCCGTGAAGCTGATCCCCAGGCTGAACGCCAGCGGCCCGAAGACGAAGATCAAATATCCGAGAATGACCGGCGAGGCGAACAAGAAGCCGAATAACGCCTCTTTCCTGGCTCTCCTCCACTTCTTGCCCGGCTTCGCCCGCCGATCCGATCCGTTCTCCCGCAATCCGTCCTCGCCTCCTTATTGGGGTTTGGTGTAGACGCCCTTCAAGGCCGCCTGCGCTTTCGCCTTTATGCCGTCAAGCGCCTCCTGGGCCGACGTTTTGCCGGACCATACGTTGTCCAGAGCCGGATCGATGATGGCGTTCAGGTCGGGAAGATCCCGGACGTAGTAGATCGGCTGCTGCATGCCGTTCTCGAAGGCGTTGTTCATGACCGCATCCTCGTAGCCTTCAGGGTGCGCGGAATTTCCCTCCGCCCACTTGGCGACCAGATCGGGCTCCTGGTACCACTTCTTCAGCACGGGCATCCACAGGCCGCTGCTCTGGAGCTCCAGCGTGCTGTCGGGGTTCATCATCCATTTCACCAGCTCCCAGGCTTCTTTCGGATGTTTCGTGCCTTGGAAAATGACGATCGGATCGCCCAGCGTCATCGTCACTTCCTTCTGCATCTTCGGCAGAACGCCGATACCGAAGTTCATCTTCGACACGCCAAGATCCGCCAGACTCCACTGGCCGTCGATCGTCATGGCGACTTTCTTGGTCTGAAGTCCCGTCGCGCCGCCCGGAATGTTCTTCTGCTGCGCCGGCGAAGGAGCGACGTGGTACTTGTTGATCAGGTCGGCCCACCTCTGAATCGCTTCGGCCGCGGGAGGCTCAGCCAGCATGAACTTCGTGCCGTCCTCGTTGACGAGCTGTCCGCCGTTGGCGTAGACGGCGGTCATATAAAGACCCGTCGGCAGCATGACGCCGTACTGCTTGATCTGCTTCGGATCGAAATCCGGATCGAGCGCGTTCCTCCCCTTCTGGTCGATCGTCAGCTGCTGCGCCGTCTTCACGAAGTCGTCCCAATTGTAAGCTTCTTCGGCTTTGGTCGGAGGAAGCGGCACGTTCAGCTGCTGGAACACGTCCTTGTTATAAAAGATGGCCATCGCCTCCAGCGCGCCGTTGATGCCCGCCAGCTTTCCGTCTGCCCACCAATACTGCGTATTCTCCAGGATGTCGGAGAGCTGAATGTCGGGATCGTCGTTCAAAAAGTCCATCAAGTTGTAGATGCGGCCTTCCTCGGCCCACTTCAGCGTCTGGTCGCCTTGCAGGAGGCCGACGTCCGGGAGCTGGTTGCCCGCCGCCATCGTCGTCAGCTTGGTCACGTAATCGTCGGGGATATGCTGGGTATTGACGGTGATCCACGGATACTTTTTCATAAAGCCTTTGATGGCGTTCTCCTGAATCTTCTTCTCGTTCGGACTGCCCCAGAACGTATACTTCAGCGTCACCGGAGCGTGGTCGTCCGAGGATGGGCTGCCCGAACTCCCTTCCGTTCCGGATTCCGAAGCGCTCGGCGCGGCGTCGGAACTTCCTCCCGAAGCGCCGCCCTCATTGCCGTTCGAACCGCCGCAGCCCGCAAGAACGAACCCTATCACGAAGATCGTGCTCAACAGCCATCCTGCTTTTCCGTTCATCGGAATGACCTCCTCTTTAACATTCATGTTATCGTTAATGGAAAGGTGAAAAAATGGGGAGGCCGTCCCTTAGCGGCTCCCGGCATTCAAGATCCGATAAAGCCGGCGCTTCCAGCCCTTCTCGGCTTTCGGCTTATCGCAAGACAGCCAGATGTTCATCGCGCCGCGCGACCGATTGTTCCAGTACGGGTACGGAATCGCGACGATGTCGTTCCCTTCCGCGTCCTTCGACCGGATGAGCACGGCTCCGTCGAAGAAGTCCTCCCGCTGCTCCAGCTCGAACCCGGCGTCCGGCGCGATCTTCCGGTTCCGGTATTTGTCGGGATCGAGCGATTCCCGGGTATATTGCACCGCCCCCCGCTGGATCGCGTACCGCTCGTTGTCCATGGACTCGAGACAATACAGGACGGGCCCCCGTCTGATCGCGACTTTGTCGGCGTGGCTGGCGACGTTCGGGTGAGCTTCAATGAGTGCCGCAGGCATATCCAGGTCCAGCCGGACGGTATCGCCTCTCTTCCAAACTCTCTCGATCTCGGCGAAGCCGTTCACGACCGTGAAGGAAGCCGGTTGGCCGTTTACGCTGACGGCATACTTCCGGCACCAGCCCGGAATGCGCAGCCGCATGGAGAACGAAGCCTCGCCGCCGGGATCGACGCCGATGTCCACCGTGCCGTCCCAAGGATAGCTCGTCGTCTGCTTCAGGCGCACTTCGTGTTCCCGAATGTTCAAGGCGGCGTCGCTTTGGACGTACAAGTTGACGGACACGCCGTTGTCATCGCAGGCATAAACAAATGAATCGATCTCGGGCATCAGCTTGACGATCATCGGCGGGCAGCACGGACAGCTGTGCCATTCCCATCGGTTGTGCTGGCCGTGGCTGACCAGCGGATTCTCGTAAAAATATTTTCGTCCGTTCATCGATCGGCCCGCGAGCAGAATGTTGTACAGCACCGTCTCCAAATAGTCGACGTACCGGCTCTCGCCCGTCGCCAAATAGAGGTTCCAGCTGAAGTAGCCCATGCCGACCGCCGCGCATGTCTCCAGGTAGCCGTCATCCGGCAGCTCGTAATCGCCTCCGAACTTCTCGTCGCGGCGAACGGCGCCTACGCCGCCGTTAATATGCGACTTCCGGTACGCGATATTGTCCCAAAGCTTCACGGCCGTCTGCAAATATTTCTCTTCCCCCGTGGACAAATAAAGCGCTGTCAATCCCGAGTAAAGAAGCGTGGCGCGAACGGCGTGACCGACGGCTTCCTCCTGTTCCAGGAGCGGCTTATGGTCCTGCGCGTAAGCCTCCCACGAAGGCCGGCCGTCATGGTTGCCACGGTTCTCGATCCAGAAACGGGCCAGTTCCAGATAGCCCGCCGCTTCGAACGGCTCCTGCAAGCGTCCTTGCAGTTCCGGCTCATCCAGCGCCAGCCGGTGCAGCTTGAGCAGCGCTTCCTCCGGAAGCGAATGGGCGGGCACGATATTCCGCTTGGGCGGAGGCCCCATCAGCTCGCATAGATGATTGGCGAACCGGACGGCCGCCTTCAGCAAAGTCGTCTTGCCGGTCGCTTTGTAATGGTGCACCCCGGCTTCCACCAGACAGCCGGCGTTATAGACGTCGTGCTGCCACCGCAAATTGCCTCCATTGTCTCCCCAGCGTTGGTTCGGCCGATCAAGCAGCGTGTACGTGTTGAGATAACCGTCTCCGACCGCTTCTTGCGCCCGCGCGATTTTCTCGATGATCCGGTCCGCCCTTCGGTCGAGCGCTTCGTCGCCATGGACGGCGAGAACGTCCGAAATCCCCCTTAACGTCTCATAAATAAGTCCGTCAAACCAAGGCTCTCCCGAATGATAACCGCCGCGCCCCTCGCTGACGAAATCGAAATTGCGCAGCGCCCCGTCGCTCTCGAACTTGTCGAGCACGTCATGCACGGTCACTTCCCGCAGCACCTTCAGCTTCGGCGCCCAGAACGCGTCCGTCAGTTCCACGCTGCCGACCGGAAGGTTCCGCAGCCTCTGGAACGGATAGGACGTCGCACGGCCCCTTCTTGCCGCAAAACGTTGATGGGACATGGACCCGCCTCCTTGAGATGGATTGGAAAACGATAACATTAACGTTAATGTAGCACCGAACTTGCGCAGGTGTCAATAGAATCTTCCGGATATTTTCGGAAGCCGGAGCGGACAATACGGAAAGGAGTGCAGCCATTTCCATTCAAAATTCGGGGAGGGTCGTTCATGGCGGAAAGAGCGGTGCTTGCCTACTTCAATACGCCGGATCAGGCGAAGCAGGCGGTGGAGGAGATGAAGTCGCTGCGGCTGATCGACTACGCGATCGATCGGTTCGACGGCTACAGCGGCACCGGCATGCAGCATCTCGATCAGCTGGGGAACACGATCGACGGAAGCTTCCGGGGGCTCGGCTTTTTGACGCTCGGAGGGGACTTCGACAATCCCGACGCGGCCATTCTGGCCGCCGCCAGCGTCAGCGCCAGCGGCATGAGCTCGGGCGGCCCGGACAACCGGGTGACCGGCCGCGACATTCTGCTGACCGCGATCGTGGACGCGGAGGATTACGAAGAGGCGACGCGGATCGCGCAGGCCGCGGGCGCGCTGTAAACGGAAGGGCCGGGAGGCCGCCCGGGAAGGGCGGCCGTTCCCGGCCTTTTGATTTTGCGCGGCGCCAACGCTCGGCATGGCGCCTTTAAGGTTCGCGGTGCAGGATTTGGTCCGCCGTGAGAGGGCCGTGCTAGGCTGAGCGAGCCGGAGATCTCGGAAGGCATGCTCCGGCTTCGCCGCTTCCTGCTCGGCTCCCCGGGGAGCGAGTGAACGGGTTATTTCTTTGCGAGATACGTGTCCAACTCTTTGAAGGTACTGCCGAACCCTTCCCTCATGATGTCATGCGAAGCTTCGAAGGTTTTGGCTTCTTCCTCGGTCGGAGATACGGGAGCCGTAATCAACGTAATCGTCGTTTGGCCCTCGTCCTCGGCGAACGTCATGGTATTCAAGATTCTCATCGGCCAATTGGCGTCGAAGGGAGCCCGGACCACGTTGCCCGCTTCATCGGAAAAGTAACTCGTGTACACGATTTTCTCCGGCGGATCGATCTCGCCGTATTCGAATTTAACCCACATGACGTCGCCGTCGTCCGGCTTCTGGCTGTAATGGAACACGCCGCCCGAACGGAAGTCCGCTTCGGATACTTCAAACGCCCATCCTTTGGGCCCCCACCAATTCTGCAGATGTTCCGCTGTGGTGAATGCCTGAAACACCAGTTCGCGCGAAGCATGGAACGTATGCGTGATCTCGACTTGAAGCGCCATTGCGATCCCTCCAACATGGATTGTTTTCAAGCTGAGTATATCACACGGGGAATATTCCCACAATGGAATATATAGAGACAGGACGGACCTTCTCCACGATCCGCGGTAGCGGCAGCGGCTCATTCCGCGCCGTCCAGCTCTGCCACGGCTTTCTTGATATATGCGTAGAGCTCGCCGTCCATCCCCTGAAGGAATCCTTCCCGGGGATGGTCCCGATAATACTTTTCCGCCGCCTGAACCCACTTCCCGTCTTCGGAAGCGACTGAATGAATCTCCTCTTTCCAACGACGGGCCAGAGCGGCGACCTCCGGATCGTCCGTCGGCTTTCCCCGGTCGCGGCAATCTCGGAAGTCGCCCATGAGCCGCCCCCCTTCCGCCCGCTCCCCCGGACTCCGGGCAAGAAAACGGCTTCTCATATGCTTCATCTGCTCCGGCGGGAAGTACGGATTCCGCATCATGTTCATAAACCGAATTTCGTCCAGAAAAGACTCTGCGGTGACGGGATGCCCCGTCTGAAGATGGTCGTGCATCGTCCTTACCCGGTCCCGAAGCTCTTCCAAAGCGCGGATCTGTTCCTCGATCTGGACCAGTTGCCCATGCAGCAGCTCCCCGGGGTCATACCCGGTATGACTCAGCATGACCTTGATCTCCTCCAGCGGAAAACCAAGCTCCTTCAGCATGATGACCTGCTGAAGCTTCCGCAAATCCTGCTCCAGATATAGCCGATGCCCCGATTCCGTGGCCCTCGACGGAGACAGCAGCCCGATTCGGTCGTAGTGATGCAGCGTCCGAACGGTAAGTCCCGTCCGTTTGGCCAGTTCCCCGATTTTCCATTCCCGATTCATCGCGACTCTCCTTGCTGTCCGTCCATTTTCCCGCCTGCCGTCATTATACCTTATTTCGAAAATCGGAAACGAAGGGCCTTGAACCTGACGCTGCGTCAGGATTTATGCTGGATGAACAGCACCTGGTCAACCGAGGAGAGGATTCAAATGCAAAGCGCCAACCGCCTGATCAAGACGTTAGCCTATGACCAACAGGTACGAATGATTTTTGCCGAGAACACGGAATTGGTCCGGAACGTGTGCCGCAACCCCAAGATCGCATCCATGCTGCTGAAAACAGCGCTCGGCACGACGGTATCGGCCGCCAGCCTGCTGGCCGGCACGCTGAAGGACGGGCAGCGCATCAACTTAAAGATCAAGACCGGCCGCCCCGGCTGCCAAATATTCGCCGACGTCGATGCCTTCGGGAACGTCTCCGGTTATATAAGCGATGGACTGTTCGAGACGCCGCCCCATTCGCCGGAAGGGCTGTCCCTCCCGGACCTGATCGGCGACAAAGGATGCGTTCAGATCGTCAAAGACATCGGGATGTACCGCACCTTTACCGGAATCACCGACATGCCTTATCGGAACATCGTCGACGATCTCTCCCATTACTTCCGCCAAAGCGAACAAACGCCCGCCTGCTTCGCGATTCATCTCGAGTTCGACGAGCAGGGGGAAGTATCGGCCAGCCGCGGGGTTTGGGCCCAACTGCTGCCGGGAGGGCGAGAGGAGCTGATCGGCCGGGTTCGGGAGCTGCTGGACCGCCGCCGCATGCAAGATCTGCCGCTCGCCGGCCCGGAGCGATTCCGCGAGTGGGCCATCGAGCTGTTCGGCGGCATCGAAGTCCTGGGGGAACAACCGATACGGGCATATTGCGGCTGCTCCAGGGAGATGTTCTACCCGATGCTGTACGGCCTGGGAACGGAGCAGCTGAGGCAAATCCGCGAGGAGAACGCCCCCGTCGAGATCGCCTGCCATACTTGCGGCAGCGAATACTCGTTCTCGGCCGAGGAGATTCGTGCCCTTTTGGCACCAAGGGAGAGAGACTAGCGCAGCGAAAAAAATACTGGACTGTTCGTTCCGAAAATGCGATAATCCTTTCAACGGGAAAGGAGAGAACCGTCGTGGGACGTTCGAAAGAGTTCGACCGGGAGCACGTGCTTCATCAGGCGATGCTGGTATTCTGGAAAAAAGGCTACGAAGCGGCCAGCATTCCGGATCTGCTAAACGCGATGGGATTGAGCCGATCCAGCCTGTACGAGACGTTCACGGACAAGGAGACGCTCTATGCCGAGGCCTTGAGACATTATAAAAAAGTCGGCCAAAGCAAACGAGAGCTCCTTGCCGGCGCCACATCCGCGAAGGAGGGAATTCGGCAGTATTTCGAGCGGCATATCGCCTTCGCGTTCGACGATAACTTGCCTCAGGGCTGCCTGGTCACCAACGCCGCCGTCGGATTGAGTTCGCCGGACGAGCCGTTTCGGAGAGCGGTTCGGGACAGCTTCGAGGAATTGGAGCGGCTTTTTTGCGAGCTTCTGCGCAAAGGACAGCAGACGGGGGAGATCGACCCGAACCAAGATATCAAGACCTTGTCTTTCCTACTGCTCAATCTCAACCATAGCATCAACGTCGTGTCCAAGGTCGAAACCGACAAACAAAGATTTCACGACATGGTGAATAAGGTCATCGAGATGCTGTGAATGCTCCCACCGCCTGGAGAGGCGGGGGCTTCTTGTTTCGACGATCGCTGCCTCTCCGAAAGAAAGGTCTTACATGATCTCCACAAGCGTTCGATGCGGTACGCAGCCCGTTCGGGGCAAACCCTCCCTACGGTATTCGATCCATTACGCTGCGATTTCCAAAGCCCGCTGCAAGATGACCTTGGCCGAAACGATGTCCCGGTCCTGCACCAGTCCGCATCTTTTGCATTCATGAAGCCTTGTGGCTAACGTTTTCGGAACATTCGCGCCGCATACGCAGGTCTGCGATGTGCCGTGGGCAGGCACTTGTACGAATCGCTTTCCCTGTCTTTCGGCCTTATAAGACAGATACGTGATGAACTTTCTCCATCCGGCATCCGAGATGCTTTTGGAAAGGCGGCGATTGCGGATCATGTTCTTCACTTTCAACTGCTCCACGGCGATCAGGTCATGGCTTCTGACGATGCGATGGGATTGTTTGTGCAAGAAATCTTTGCGCTGCCGCGCGACTTTTTGGTGGATTCTCGCAACCTTCCGTTTCGCCTTCTGCCGGTTACGGGAACCGCGTTGTTTGCGGGAAAGCCGCCGCTGGGCGCGTCTGAGCCGCTTTTCCGCTTTTCGCAGATGCCGCGGGCTGTTCACCTTCGTCTCATCGGACAGCGCCGGAAACGTGCGCAGCCCTACGTCGATGCCTACTGCCGTTTCCATCGTTTGACTTGCTTCGGCTGTCTCCACTTTCACGCCGATGCCCGCCATCCACCCGTCCGCATACCGTTTCACATTGATTTGGGTCACGTTCGCCCGATCGAATGGACGGTGTGCACGCATGCGGACCAAGCCGATTTTGGGCAGATAAACGTATCCGCCCTTGGCGAATGTCTTGGTTACTGCGCCCGGCTGGGGGTATGTAAAGGAGAGATATCGATCAGCTGACTTGTAATGGGGAAAACCTGCCTCCCCTCGGAAGAACCGCTGATAGGCATGATCCAGACGCCGCAGGCAATCCTGCAGCACTTGCGAATGGACTTCCTTGTATGCGGGGAATTCCTTCTTGAAGGCGGGCAATTCATTCTGCTGCATGGTATTGGTGACGGTCTTGCCCTCTTGGTTATTGGCGGTATCCCGTTGCTCCTTGGCCCTGTTGTAAAGCTTCCGGCACAAATCCAACGTTCGATTCATTTGTTGTTCCTGTTCGGGAGTCGGATACAGTCGAAACTGAAACGTGATTTGCACAAAAGGTTACCGCCTATACGGGAATGTATGTTCCCATCATACCACACAAACATTCGCCATTCATCCTCTTTTGTAAGAAAAACAGAAGGATTCTGACGCCCAAGGGCACAAGCAATAACAAGTATATTTAGGCTTCGCCTAACCGAGATTCATCCCCCACCTGCAGGGGAAGGGGACTTCTCTCGGAAAGCTGTTAAATTTTTTTTGCAATTATCGGAACGAACGTTCCAGAAAAGAGGTTTGCCATGAATACCGGAGAACTCCATGCAGACGAACGCCAAACCATCGACACCCCCTTCCCGGCGCGAATCATCTTCCTTCTCGCCGCCGCGTGCGGCTTGATTGCGGCGAATCTCTATTATGCGCAGCCGTTGGTAGGAACGATCAGTTCGGGATTCGGCCTCTCTTCCGGGGCGGCGGGCCTCATCGTCACGCTGGCCCAGATCGGCTATGGGATCGGATTATTGTTCATTGTACCCTTGGGGGATATCCTGGAGAACCGAAAGCTTGCGGTCGCGTTATTGCTCTTTAACGCCGTCGTGTTGACAGCCGCGGCCTTTGTCCAAAGCGCCGCTTGGTTTCTCGCCGTCTCCCTGCTGATCGGGCTCGGCTCGGTCGCGGCTCAAGTGCTGGTTCCGTTCGCGGCTCATCTGTCGCCGGACGCGACGCGCGGCCGCAACGTGGGCAGCGTCATGAGCGGATTGCTGCTCGGCATCATGCTCGCCCGCCCCGTATCAAGCTTGATCGCGGAATATATGGGCTGGCGGGCCGTGTATGGGCTCTCCGCGGCTGCGATTCTGCTGCTGGCTCTCGTGCTGGCGGCGGCGCTTCCGGCCAGACGCCCTTCGGCCGCGGCGCGATATTCCGCTCTGCTGGGCTCGATGTGGCATTTGCTCCGAACGACGCCCATCCTGCAGCGCAGGGCCTTCTATCACGCCTGCGTGTTCGGAACGTTCAGCCTGTTCTGGACGACGGTCCCTCTGCTGCTTACCGGCCCGACCTTTCACTTCTCCCAATCGGCCGTCGCCCTATTCGCCTTGGTCGGGGTCTCCGGCGCGGCAGCGGCTCCCTTGGCCGGACGGCTTGCGGACCGCGGCTGGATTCGCCCGGCCACCGGGCTCGCGCTGGCCTTGGTCATCGTATCCGTCGGCCTGCCTTTTGCCTTCCCGGGAAGCTCGACCCTCGCCCTGATCGCTCTGGTTGTAGCGGCCATTCTCCTGGATATGGGCGTTTCGGCGAATATGGTCCTGGGGCAGCGCGCGATTTTCTCATTGGGCGCGGAGTTCCGAAGCCGGCTTAACGGCCTGTATATGGCAATTTTCTTCGGCGGCGGCGCGTTGGGCTCGGCACTCGGAGGATGGGCCTATGCCGCCGGCGGATGGGAAGCGGCTTTGGCGATCGGAGCCGCATTGCCGGTTATCGCGATGATCTACTATGCGACCGAAAGAAAAGACTAAGAGCGGAATTCTCGTGCAAGATACGCTGCAAAGTGCGCCTCAACCCGTTCGGCTACTTCGTCCGCGGATTTCGAGCCGTCAACTTCGATATAAGGCAGCTTGCGCGAGATAACCTCTTGGCGAATATAGTCCCGCAAGAGCGCTTCGCGACCGAAAAAGTTGCTTCGGAACCGCTCCGGGTCGCCGGACCCGAACCTCCCTTGCGGCTTATCCCGCTTGGCGGCGGATTGCAGGGCGAATTCCTCGGTCGGCAGCAGCCAGATCGCCTGACGAACGTCCGCGAGCAGCGGTTGAACCAGCTTCGGAAAAAGCCTGGGGCCCTCCGCCAGAATGGGGGGCCGGGCGGGCATCGCCCGGAGATCCTCGCAGATCATCGGGAACCGCTCGTCGTTGGTCGCGAGAATATCGCGAAATAAAGCCTCGGGCGACGGATGCACCCACTTCTCTTCGACCGACTTGCCCAATCCGCTGTACATGGCCGGGTGCAGCGAAGGATCGGCTCGGGCGATGAAGTGGTTGTGTTCATGAAGATCGCAAGGGTAGATCTGCCAGCGATTGCGCTCCGCGAGCATGCGGGCGACGGTGGATTTGCCCGAATCCGACGCGCCGCCGAGCCACAGAACGTGGGATAGCGCAGACTTCGGCTCACTCATCGTTTGGCGCTCGATCGGCATCATTCGTCATTCGGTCGATCGCCTCTTCCCAGCGCAGCTTCATCCGCGCCCGCGTCAGCGGACCGTCCAGATGCTCCTGGTGAAACGCGACCGTCGTCTTCCCGGAGTCGACGGCGAGCAGCCGGATCTGCACCGTCGAAGCTCTCTCCCATCCTCGCGGCTGCCAGGTCAGCCGAAGCTGCTCGAGCGGCTTGACCACTCTCACTTCGCCCACGGAGCCGTCTCCGGTCCGATAGGCCCTCCCCGGCTCCAATTCGAGCTTGGCCAAGTCGCCCAGCCAGGCCTTCAGCCCCTCGGGGGAGAGCAGATAACTCCAGATCCGGTCTCTCGCAACGGGAAGCGTGCGGCGAACCCCGATCTGGTAGCCAGTCGTCCGGGTCAATCCGACGGTTTTATCGTTATTCATTAGTTCGCTCCTCCCAAAAACGGCAAACAAATGTTCGGCTCGATTGTATCGCGGTTTCCATTTTCCTGTCAAGAATATCGATCCGTGCGGAATGCGGCCTTCCCCTGATCTCCGGTAGCGCCTGTTACTGACGATACCTGTATAACCGTTAACTGGCTCCCCTCTCTCGGAAGCGGCATACTAAGTGCATCCAATCATCTGAGAAAAAGGGGAGATCCTCATGCGAGCCGTTACGATTCCGAAGTTCGGAGGTCCGGAAGTTCTTGCGTTGACGAATATATTCGTTCCTACGCCGGGGGCGGGGGAAGTGACGATCGACGTCGCGTATGCCGGCGTCAATTATGCGGAGGTGCTGTTTCGAAAAGGAGGGGTGCCCGACTTGCCGCTGCCGTTCGTCCCGGGCATCGAAGTCGCCGGAACGATCCGGGAGATCGGCGAGGGAGTCGACGAATTTCGCGTCGGCCAGCCGGTCGCGGCGTTGACCATCGTAGGCGGAGGCGGCTACGCGGAGGTGGCGAAAGCGCCGGCGCGGCTTGTGTTCCCGCTGGACGAGCGCCGGACCTCGGAGCCGGAGCTCGCCGCGGCCGCCGCCTCTCCCTCCAACGTCACGACCGCCTATATGATCATGGCCGATGCGGCCCGGCTGCAGCCCGGCGAGACCGTGCTCGTTCACGCCGCGGCCGGCGGCGTCGGCAGCGCGATCGGGCAGATGGCCCGGGCGTTCGGAGCCGGACGCGTGATCGGAACCGTCGGCAGCGAAGACAAAATTCCGTATGCCCGCAGCCTGGGGTACGACGACGTCATTTTGCGCGATTCGTTCAAAGAACAAGCACTGGAGCGAACGGACGGCCGCGGCGTGGACGTCGTCGTGGACCCGGTCGGCGGACAGACGAGAAGAACCTCGCTGGAGCTGCTGAAGCCGCTCGGCCGGCTGATCGCGATGGGCAATGCCAGCGATGCCGCCGACGTCGTTCAGTCCACGAACGAGTTATGGTTTTCCAGCAAAGCCGTGCTCGGGTTCAACCTGCAGCTCCTCAGCATGTACGCTCCCGAGCGGGTATCCCGGTCCGCCCGGGAGGCGCTGCGTCTGGCCGGAGAAGGCCGAATCCGGGTCGACGTGACGGACGTGCTCCGGCTGGACGATGCCGCCGAAGCCCACCGCCGTATCGAGCAGAGGAGCACGACGGGCAAGCTGGTGCTGAAAATCAACCCTTGATCCGGCTACAGAATGCCGAGCTCGCGCAGCTTGGCGTCCGTGTCCGTCCCTTCGCACGGGATGAACACGCAGCAATGGGCCTGGGTGCTTCCGTTGATCTGGGAAAAGGAATGAATGCGGAAGTTCAGCAGTCCGGCTTCCGGATGAAGAAGCCCGATCTCCGTGACCGTCTTCTCGGTCACATCGTGCGTCGCCCAGAGCGCGGCGAACTCCGGGCTGGCGTCAAGGAGGCGATCAACCAGCCGGCGGAACGCCGGATCGTCCAGGCTTTTCTCATACCGGCCGCGTACGACGGCGACCGTATAGCGGGCGTACTCGTCCCAATCCGCGATCGCATCCCGCAGGACGGGGTCCATGAAGACGAGCCATGCCATGGATCGGTCGTTCGGCTCCACGCTCGCAAAGTCGCGGATCACGCGGCCGGCGGCTTCATTCCACCCCAGCACTTCCGTGCGGTCGGTGGCGATAAACGCCGGATACCGGATTTGCCGGACCACCTTCTCGATCTCGCCCAATGTCTGCTCCAGGGGAGAACCGGCATTCGGCGGCATCTCCATATTCGCGAGATGGAGTAGGTGCAAATGCTCGTTCTCGCTGAGCCGCAGCGCCCGGGCAACGTTGTCTAGCACCTGCCGCGACGGCGCGGCGGCGCGCCCCTGTTCCAGCCACGTGTACCACGTCGTGCTGACGTGGGCCAGCTGCGCCACTTCCTCCCGCCTAAGCCCCGGCGTTCTCCTCCTCCCGTAGCCTTCGGGAAGCTCAGCTTGGGAAGGATTCAGTTTCTCCCGCCGCGACTTCAGAAAATCGCCCAGCAGCTTCTGTTTATCGATGGACAACGGAATCCCCCCTTGCCTTTGCTACTTAACCATCCGGCTGCGGATGGCGATTACGACCGCCTGCGTACGGTCGGCGACGCCCAGCTTGCCGAGGATGCGGTGCACGTGCGTCTTGACCGTACCTTCCGAGATGTACAGCGTTTCGGCAATCTCGACGTTGCGCCGGCCGTAAGCCATAAGCTGCAGCACTTCCAGCTCCTTGTCCGTCAGAGGCTCGAACTCCGCTGCTTCTTCTCCTGCCGGCAGGCTGTCCGGAAGCGGCTCCTGCTTCATCGCCTCGGCCATCGCCCGCGCGGCGGTCGTGCTCTGGAAGATTGCCGCGCCCCGGTGCGCCGCGCGAATGCCCTCCAGAAGCGTCTTCGTATCGGCATCCTTCAGCAGATAGCCGACCGCCCCCGCGCGAATGCCGTCGGCGACGTAAGCCTGAACGTCGAAGGTCGTCAGCAGCATCACCTTCGCTTCGGGATAGGCCTGGGCGATTGCCCGCGTCGCTTCGATGCCGGTCCGCTTCGGCATCTGGATATCCATCAGCACCAGATCCGGCCTCGTCCTCTCTACGGCCGAGATCGCCTCGTCCCCGTCGTTCGCCTCTCCGACCACCTCCATGTCCGGCTGCGTGCCGATAATGAAGCGAAGCCCTTGCCGAATAATCGGCTGGTCGTCTGCGAGCACGATGCGGATCGGATTGTCGAATTCGGTCATTCCTCATTCTCCTTTCGCTCAAGCGGCAGGTTCGCCTGAATCGTCAAGCCGCGCGGATCGTTCGTTCTCCAAACGAGGGAGCCCCCTGCCGCCTCGCAGCGCGATCGCATGCCCCGCATGCCGAAGTCGGGCGTCAGGCCGGACCCTTCCGTGTAGTTCCCGTCGTCGGAGACGGTCATGACGATGCGTCCGCTTTGCGCCTCAAGCCGAATGACCGCCGACTTCGCGCCCGAATGCTTGACGACGTTCGTCAGCGCTTCCTGCAGCACGCGGTACAGGGTCGTGCCCACCGCCATCGGAAGCTCCGGCAGTCCTTCTTCCCGGCATTCGAACCGCATCCGGATGCCCGAATGCTCCGCGCTCTGGCCGACAAGCCCCTTCAGGGCGATCAGGCCGAGCCCGGTGTCGTCGTCGCTCCATTCCCGCACGGCGGAACGGACTTCCCCCATCGCCTTGCGGGCGACGTCGAGCAGCACCGGCAGCTGCCCGGCCGCCTGCGCGGGACGGTCCGGCAGCATGAGCTCCAGCGCCTGAAGCTGGACGATCAGCGAAGTCAAGTGATGGCCGATCCCATCGTGTATTTCGCCCGCCAGCCGGGTCCGCTCGGTCAGCGCCGCGTAGCGCATCGACTGCACGGCCGCTTCCTGCAGTTCCCCATGCGCCTGCTGAAGCCGGGCGTGGGCTTCGTTCAGCTCTTCCAGATGCAGTTGGCTGATGCGGACGCTCTCTTTCAGGGAAGTAATCCCCCGCACCCCGAAAAAAAGCCCCAGCGGACCGAGAAGCTGGCTGAAAGGAGAAGAAGAGTCGTGATTGATGTACACGATTGCGGCCAACACCGCGGCGAGCGAGACCAGCACGATTTTCCCGAACCGATGCGCAGACGCGACCAGCCAAACGAGAGGCCACAATAGCAGGGAAGCGATATCCCCTCCGAAGCTGGGGCTGTAGCTCGGATGCCGCGCCTGGATCGCCAACGAGCAAACGATGACCAGCGCGGCCATGGCCGCGTACTCCCGCATTCCCCACGATCGCTCGCGCAGCCAGATGAACGCAAGATAAGCCAGCAGCAACACCGTGAAGGCGGTCCAGTCGACGACGCCGAACGCCGGGAACCGATCGCTGTATTGGAAAAGCAAAAAGACGGTAAACGCGGTGGCAAAAAACCGTACAGGCATCGGTCCCATACCGAACATATCCCCTCGAACACCGATTCATCGATAGTGTAGTCGGCTGAAGGTTCGATTGTCCAGCCCGGTCCGCCATATTCCTGAAGCTAGCGACCGGACGGCCGGATTCGCTCCTAACGCCTGCATCCATCATACCAGAAAGCATCTGCGAACCGAGTCTACCGCGGGCATGACGGGGTTCATCGCCTGCGTCTATCCGGAGATAGACGAAAAGAGCCGATCGGGAACCCGTTCGGCTCTTTCGTTACGCATCTTAAATCGAGGGGCCTTCGCCCTTCTCCCGAACGCCGAACCTTTTGATCGAACGGGCGCGCGCCCGCTCGATCTCGATCTGGCGGTTTCGCGCCGGAGCTTGCGTCACCAGCGAGCCGAGCAGCTTCTCGGCGGCGGCCGTGACCTCCTTTACCGCCAGCCGGAACGCCTCCTCGTTCGCCTTCGACGGGGAATTGAATCCCGAGAGCTTCCTTACGAATTGCAGCGAAGCCGCCTGAATCTCCTCATCGGTAGCCGGCGGATCGAAATTGAACAGCGTCTTGATATTTCGGCACATGCGGGGGAGCTCCTTCCGTTCTTTTCCCCCATTATAGGACAAACCGGGCAAGGCGGCTACGATTTGAAGTCCCGAAGGCGGAACTCGCGCCTCATCGCAGAAAGGCCGGCTCCCCGTCGCGGGGAACCGGCCCTGGTCCGAAAAACGTTAGCCCATATGCATGCCTTCCATAGCCCTCTCGGGCGCCGCTTGAACGGCGGCTTCTTCCGACGGCTTCTTGCCGCGCCGCAGCAGGAAGCCAAGCAGGATGCCGAACAAGGCGACGGCGAGCATTACGCGGAACGTGTAGTCGAACGCCTTCGGCGCCAGCGCGAGCATCGCCTTCGCCGCATCGGCCGCATTGCTTCCGGAGGCGGTCGGATCGGCAGCCGCAAGCGTCTTGAGACGCGACGTCAGGACGGTTACGACCGTCGCCACGGCGAGGGAGTTGATCACCTGCTGCATCGCGCTGGTCAGGGAAGTGACGCGGCTGACCAGGTCGCGCGGCGCTTTGTTGATCAGATGCGAGTTCAACGGCATCATCATGAGCCCCATTCCGCAGCCGGCCATAATGAGCGGAAGCAGCAGGTCCTTGCCCTCCGTCGTCATGTCCACGTGGGCATACTGGTAGATCGCCCCGGACACCAGCCCCAGGCCGATCACGACGAGCCAGCGAACGCCGATCCGGTCGAACAGGAAACCGCCGAGCGGCATGATGCACGCCGATGCCAGCGCTTGGGGAAACAGCGTCAGACCGGTGTCGAACGAGCCGAACCCCCTGGCTTGCTGCAGGAACTGGGGCAGCAGGAAGATGGCGCCGAACAGGGAGAACTGCACGATCCACTGCACGAAGATGGCGAACGAGAAGTCGGCGGACCGGAAGACGCGCAGCTCCAGAAGCGGAATTTTGGCGCGCAGTTCCATCGCGACGAAGGCGATCAGGGCGGCGCCGCCGCCGATCAGACCCGTCAGCGTCTGAACGGACGTCCAGCTGCTAGCCCCTTCGCTTACGCCGTAGGAGAGAGCCGCGAAGGCGATCGGGCCCAGCAGCATGCCGGGCAGGTCGAAGCCGGCCACCTTCTTGCGGGCGATCTTCGGCAAGCTCCACACCCCGAAGATCAAGCTGAAGATGCCGACGGGGAGATTGATCAGGAAGATCCAGCGCCACGAGTGATACTCCACCAGCCAGCCCGACAGAATCAGGCCGACGGGAGGCGCCAGCAGAATGGGCACGCCGAGCAAGCCCATGACCATGCCGATCTTGTTCGGCGGGGCGAGCCGATAGACGTACGCCATCGCGACCGGCATGACGAATCCGCCGCCGAGCCCTTGGATGACGCGGAACGTGATAAGCAGGTTCGCGTCGTTCGGCGTCGCGCAAAGAACGGAACCTACGGTGAACATAATGACGGACGTCAGGAAAACGTTCTTCGCTCCGAACCGGTCCGACAGCCAGCCGGCCAGCGGAATGACGGCCGCCGTGGCCAGCATGTAGCCGGTCACGGTCCATTGCAGCGTGGGCAGCTGCGCGTGAAAATCCGTTACCAGCTTCGATAAGGCGACGTTCATGGCGGTCGAATCCAGAATGACCATGAAGCAGCCGGTAATGAGCGCGATCAAAGGAATCATCAACTTGGACATGCGAAACTCGGACGGAGCGTCGCCGCCGGCGACTGCTTGCGCCATCTCTTCCACTCCCTTCACGTTCAACTTCCGCATGCCCCGCTGTTCCGGTTGACTTATTTCGGATAAGATAGGCACATGGACCGTTGAATGTGATATATTTTTAATTGCGGACAATTGTCCGCACTCAAAAATATACCGGACAATTGTCCGCTGTGTCAATCGTCCGTTTGCAAATTTTTTCCGTGGAAGGAGAATCGGCCGTGGAACCCCCCGAGACAAACGGCGCGTCGGATAGCCGCGATCTGCAATACCGCCGCCGCATTCTGGAGGCCGCCAGCCGGCTGTTCGAACGGAGCGGCATCGAATCGGTCAACATGTACCAGATCGCGCAGGAGGCCGGAATCGGCCAGGGAACCTTATATCGCCGCTTCGAGCATCCCGGAGAGATCTATTCCGAACTGTTGCATGCAAGCGTGGAGGAAATCTTGACGGAGCTGGAGGGGATCGCGGACGACGATTCGGACCGCGCCCCGGCTTCCGCTTTGGACCGGCTGGACGAAATCGTATGCAAGGTGCTTGATTATATAGACAGCCATGCAAAGCTTCTCTCCGCCATCAGCTGCATGTACGGCAAGAAGAAGTTCCTTCCGCATAAGAGGCCGGTTACCGACCGGCTGCACGGCGTGATCCGCAGGTGCCTGAGCCGCGCAACGGAACAGGGGGAGATTCGCGGAATCGATGTCGGGCTGACCGCCCACTTTATGCTGACGACTCTCACTCCGGAGCAATATCTGTATCACCGCGAGGATCTGGACTACAGCAAGGAACAATACTTGGCGGGCGTCCGCCGCCTGTTTCTGGAAGGCATTCGCGAGAGGTGACTTTTGGGGTCCGGACAGCCGAACGGTCCCGAGGCGGATAACCTCGGGACCGTTTGCCGGCTACTCCGGTTTCGCCGCCGCGATCAGCAGGAATATCGGGCGGCGAACCTCGTCCCGATACTCCGGATGGCGGTTCAGCATCTCCTCCGTCGGCTTCAGCTCCGACAGCTTCTCGACGCGGAAACCCGATCCGATCAGCGAATTCAGGTAGGTCGCGACCGTCCGATGGTACTTGACGACGTCATCCTCCAGGAACCGGGCATCGCGAGCCCCTTCCAGATGGTAATCGTCGACCGGCCAATGGCGCTTTTCTCCTTGCGGTCCGTATTCCCAGTCCTGCGCGGAGAGCGCGGTGAAGATCGGGTGCTCCACCGAGAAGACGAAGCTGCCGCCCGGAGTCAGACAGCGGTTCACTTGGCGGCAGACTTCGTCGAACGACTCGACGTAGTGGAAAGCCAGCGAGCTGAGAACCGCGTCGAACTCTTCTTCGGCGAAGTCGGCGTCCTCGATCGCGATCCGCCGATACTCGATCGCCGGATCGCTCGTCATCTCCCTCGCGCGCTCCAGCATTTTCTCCGACAAGTCGATCCCGACAACCGAACGCGCTCCCCTCTCCCGGGCGTACCGGCAGTGCCAGCCGTAGCCGCATCCGAGGTCCAACACGCGCTTGCCTCTCAAGTCGGGCAGCATTGCCCTCAGCTCGGGCCACTCGCCCGCCGCCTGCAGACCGTCGACCGACCGGGGCATCTGGCTGTATTTGCGAAAAAAAGCCGGTTCGTCGTACTTGTTCTGTTTCATGGATCTATTCCTCCTTGTCATCTCGGCCCGTCCCGCTTCGTTACCCCTTCGACAACGGAAACTCTCTGCCTTCGTCGTATTCGGCTCGCGCTTCTTTCACCTGCGAATAATGGTCGGACGCCCACTCCTTCAACATCCCCATATAGGGAACGAGCGATTGCCCCAGCGGCGTCAACGAGTATTCGGACACGGGGGGCACCGATGCCGTCACTTTCCGGGCCACGAGTCCGTCCCGTTCCAGCTGCCTCAGGGTCTGGGTCAGCATCTTCTCGGAGACGCCTTCGATGCGCCTCTTCATCTCGCCGTATCGGATCGTTCCGGCCTCGAGCGCGTAAAGCACAAGCGCGGCCCACTTGCTCGATATGATCTCCAGAACGTGCGTATAGCTGCATACCTCAAGGGAAATGTCGGGCTTGCTCGCGGTCTTTTTCACGGCACGGCTCCCTCCTTCCGAACTTTCAGGTTCGTATCGCACTTCAAAGTGCCTTCTTACCGAATTCTAGTTTATGGCTTATGGTATGTCTATTCCCGATTGAAGGAGTGATCGTCATGAAAGCATATTGGATCGAGGGCGGTTTCGGATTTGACCATATAAAAGAGACGGATAGGCCGATTCCGTCGCCTGGGCCGGGGCAAGCGCTCATTCGCATGAAAGCCGTATCGCTGAACTCGCGGGACATCGGGGTTATCGAAGGGTTTTACGAGCCGCGCCGCACGAAGCCGCTGATTCCGGTGTCGGACGGCGTCGGGGAAGTCGTCGCTTTGGGGGAAGGAGCTTCCAAGTTCCGGGTCGGAGAGCGCGTGGCCGCCATCTTCACCCAGAGCTGGACGGTGGGAGAACCGACGCAGGCGAATTGGACGTCGACGCTGGGCAGCCCGCTGGACGGTCTGCTCGCGGAGTACGCCGTGCTTTCGGAGGATGGGCTCGTCCGCGTGCCGGAGCACCTGACCGACGAAGAAGCCGCGGCCCTTCCTTGCGCCGGCGTGACGGCATGGCATGCGATCGTCGAGGAAGGCAAAGTCGGGGCGGGAGATACGGTCGTCGTGCAGGGGACGGGAGGGGTGTCCCTGTTCGCCCTTCAATTCGCCAAGCTCCAAGGGGCTCGGGTCATCGTCGCGTCGGGCAGCGACGAGAAGCTGGAGCGCGCGAAGTCCTTGGGCGCCGATTACGGCATCAACTATAAGCGAACCCCGGATTGGGACCGGGCCGTGCTGGAATATACCGGCGGAACGGGAGCGGATCATATCGTGGACGTAGGCGGCGGCACTACGCTAAACCGGTCCGTCTCGGCGCTGAAGGTCGGCGGACAGATCAGCATCGTCGGCATCCTGTCGGGTTCCGCCGTGGAGGATTTCGCGATCGTTCCCGCCATCATCCGCAAAGCCAGGCTTCAGGCGATCAACGTCGGCAGCCGCGCCATGTTCGAGAAGATGAATCTGGCGATCGCGCAGCACCGGCTGCGGCCGGTCATCGACCGCACTTTCCCCTTCGAGCGGTCCCTGGAAGCCCTCCGTCATTTGGCATCCGGCTCCTACTTCGGCAAGATCTGCATCTCGTTCTGAATCGCATCAAACAAAACCGGCCGGAGAAATTCCCGAGAGAACTCTCCGGCCCGCGACTTATACGATGCCCTGCAGAACCATGGCGTCCGCGACCTTCAGGAAGCCGGCGATATTGGCGCCTGCCACCAGGTTGCCGGATACGCCGTACTCTTCGGCCGCTTGCACGCTGTTTTCATATATATTTTTCATAATCGTGTGCAGTTTCGCGTCCACCTCTTCGAAGGTCCAGGACGTTCTCATGCTGTTCTGGGCCATCTCCAGCGCGGATACCGCGACGCCGCCCGCATTGGCGGCCTTGGCCGGACCGAACAGCACGCGGTGGTTCAGGAACACTTCGACGGCTTCCAGCGTCGACGGCATGTTCGCGCCTTCGCCGACCGCCCGAACTCCGCCCGCAACGAGCTTGCGGGCCGCCTCTCCGTCGATCTCGTTCTGCGTCGCGCACGGCAGCGCGATGTCGCAAGGGATGGACCAGATGCCCTCGCACCCTTCCGTATAGACCGCTTGCGGATGCTTGTCGACGTATTCGCGGATCCGCTTGCGCTCCACTTCCTTCAGCCGCTTCACCGTCTCGATGTGGATGCCTTCCGGATCGTAAATGTAGCCGTCGGAATCGCTGCAGGCGACGACCTTCGCTCCCAGCTGCGCCGCCTTCTCCATCGCATAGATGGAGACGTTGCCCGAGCCGGAGACGACAACCGTGCTGCCGTGGAAGCTCAACCCTTTGTACTTCAGCATCTCGTTTACGAAATAGACGCAGCCGTAGCCGGTCGCTTCCGTCCGGGTCAGGCTGCCGCCGTAACCGACGCCCTTGCCCGTGAGTACTCCGGCTTCATGGCCGCCGCGAATTCTCTTGTACTGCCCGAACATATAGCCGATCTCCCGCGCCCCGACGCCGATATCGCCGGCCGGAACGTCCGCGTCGGGCCCGATGTACTTGTACAGCTCGGTCATGAAGCTCTGCGTGAACCGCATGATCTCTCCGTCCGACTTGCCCTTCGGGTCGAAGTCGGAACCGCCTTTGCCGCCGCCGATCGGCTGCCCGGTCAAGGCGTTCTTGAAAATCTGCTCGAAGCCCAAAAACTTGATGATGCTGGCGTTCACCGTCGGGTGGAAACGCAGACCGCCCTTGTACGGGCCGATCGCGCTGTTGAACTGCACGCGGAACCCGCGGTTGACCCTGATCTTCCCTTCGTCGTCCACCCACGGAACGCGGAACTGGACGAACCGTTCCGGCTCGACAACCCGCTCCAGAATGCCAAGTTCCCGATACTTGGGATGCTTGGCGAATACGGGCAGGAGGGAATCGAGGATCTCCTTTACCGCTTGATGGAACTCGCTCTCGTTCGGATTGCGCCTCACGACGGTCTCGTAAACGGACTGCACATACTGGGCCGCTGCGGCCTGCTGATCTGACGTTAACGTGGTCAATTCGACTGCTCCTCTCGACATTTGCACTTCATGCACGAAAATTTGCATTAATAACCTAATTTAAACGAACTAGTAAGGAAACTTCAAGAATAAATTTTGTGAAAGTTCCACAAAAAAACCCCGCCTTCGCAGGCGGGGCAGAAGTTTTATAACAATTCTCGACGAAGTTCCTCGGGCGATTTGGGGGACAGATAGCCGAGCGGAATGTCGAACACGGTCTTGGCGCCCGTCGCGCCTTCCTTGCTCAGCCGGTAAGCCGCCCGGGCATACGCGACGAGCACGCTGGCCGTAAACTCCGGATTGCTCTCCAGCTTCAAGCCGAATTCGACGATCTGCTTGGTACCTTCTCCGGTCGTTCCGCTGCGGATGACGAAGCCGCCATGAGGCATTCCGGCGTGCTCCGAGCGAAGCTGCTCTTCGGTAATGAAAGTGACCGTCGTATCGTAATCCGAGAAGTAGTTCGGCATCGTCACGATCGCCTCGCGAATCCGATCCTGATCCGCTCCTTCTTCGGCCACGACGAAGCATTGCCGAAGGTGCTTCTCGCGCGTGGACAGCTCCGGCGTCTCGCCCGACCGGATCCGGTCGATGACGCTTTGCACGGGAACGGTATACTGAACGCCCGCCTTGACTCCCGGCACGCGGCGGATCGCATCGGAATGGCCCTGGCTGACCCCTTTGCCCCAGAACGTATAGTCCTTGCCTTCCGGAAGAATGGCTCCGGCCAGCAGCCGGTTCAGCGAGAACAGACCCGGATCCCATCCCGTCGAGATGACGCTCAGATGGCCGCCTTGCTTGGCTGCGGCGTCTACCGTGCCGAAAAACCCGGGAATGTTGGCATGGGTGTCGAAGCTGTCGACCGTATTAAACATTCGGGCGAATACGGGGGTTTGCTCCGGAAGGTCCGTCGCGGAGCCTCCGCACATAATCATGACGTCGATGCTGCCTTTGTATTGCTCGGCCGCCGAGACGTGCTCGAAGCGCAAGCCTGCCGCTTCCGAGTTCATTTGTTCGGGCTGCCTGCGGGTGAACACGGCCGCCAGCTCGAAATCGGGGTTCTGGGCGAGCGCCTTTTGGACGCCTTTGCCAAGATTGCCGTAGCCGACGATGGCCGCTTTTATTTTGCTGCTCATAGGAATCCTCCTCTGTATCGGATAATGGGTCGTCGATGGTTTCAACAGATATTAGTATATCTATACTTTACATGGGGTGTAAACTATTTCGTTGTGAAAAATCGACAAAAACCATCGCAACCAAGCCTCAAGCAGGAAAGATTCGGCTCCCCTACGCAGCCCGAGGGAAGCTGAGCGAGATGACGGCCCCGCCCGCCGCCCGGTTGCTCGCCGTGATCCGCCCGCCGCACCGTTCGACGATCGCGCGCGAAATGGCCAGGCCAAGCCCGGTTTCTCCATCCTTGCCTTTGACGAACCGGTGGAACAGATAGGGCAGCAGGCCGTCCGGGATTCCCTTCCCGTCGTCGGCGACGGTGAGAAGGACCTGGCCGCTCTCGATCGCGGCTTCGATGACGATGGTCTCTTTCGCATAGCGCGCCGCGTTCGACAGAACGTTCAGCAGCGCCTGCAGCAGCTTGTCCCGGTCGGCCTGCACGACAAGCCCCTGCGTCTGTGCCGCACCGCGGTATATCGTTCGAAGGCTCAGCCCCTTGGCGGCCAGAAGCGGGTTCATGCGCTCGATCGCCTCCGTGACGATCTCCCGGATGGCGACCGCGGAGGTCTGGAAGATATCCTCTTCGCTGTCCAGCTTGGCCAGAAGCGTCATCTCCGTGACGATCTTCGTCAACCGGCCGCTCTCGCTTAAGATAATGTCCAGCCCCTTGCGCGAGCTTTCCCCTTCGAATACGCCGTCCCGGATTCCCTCTGCGTAGCCGGCGATCGACATGAGCGGCGTCTTCAGCTCGTGGGATGCGTTCTGGAAAAACTGCTTTTGCGCGCGGCTATACCGGTCCAGTTCTCCGGCAAGCTCATGTACGGCCCGCGACACAGCCCCGATCTCCCCGCCTGCCTTCACGAGGGCAACTTCGCCGAATTGCCGCTCCCGCACTTTTTTCAGCTCTTCCCGCAGCTTCGCCAAAGGAAGGATCAGTCTCCGCGTGATCAGGACGCTGAGCAGGAGCGCCACGATGCCGCCGACCCCCAGCACGATCAGCAGCCGGCCCATCAGTTCCCGCTCGATCGCCTTGACTTTGCTGACCGGCGTCAGCAGCGTCAGCGTCCCTTGCGGAACTGTGCTGACGCTGGCGATATAGCTGCCGCTATTGCCGGTCGTAATCTCCTTCAGCGTAGAGGATGCCATCGTCCCCTGCAACGCGCCCGCCTTGGCGGCCGTCAACGTGGACGCGGTGCTCTTCAGCACTTGGCCTTGCGTATCCACGAGATAGGCTTCCACGTCTAAGGGAACCGCAAGCGCGGCCTCCAGGGAGGAGGCGGTGCTTGCGGTTCCCGCCGTCTGGCTGGCTTGCAGGCTCAGCGTCGAGGCCACCGTCGTCCCGATCGAGCGCAGCTCCTGCCTCTGCGACACCATGAAGTGATCCATCAGCACGAAATGAATGAGTACGGCCGCCACTCCCAGCACGACGACCAGAAGCAGACCGAACGCCAAATTAATCTGATGCAGCAGTTTCATGGATATCCCCTCCGTTCCATCTCAAGCGATAGCCATGCCCCCATACCGCCTCGACCGGCAGCGGATCGATTTTTTTCCGAAGCCGCTTGATCAGATGGTCCACCGCCCGGTCGCTCCCGTAATAATCGTCCCCCCAGACCAGAACGAGCAGCTCCTCTCTCGTAAAAGCCCGGTTCGGATGCTCCGCGAACACTTTGAGCAGCGAGAATTCCTTAAACGTCAAATCCGCCTCTTCTCCGCCCTGGAAAACGCGCCGTTCCTCCGGCAGAATCCGCAGCGTCCCGACCTGGAGGACGGCGTGCTCCGCCGACTCCGCGGAGCCGGCTTCCGGCTCTCCCGCGCTCCGCAGCCTGTACCACCGCTGAAGCTGGCGCTTCACCCGGGCGACCAGCTCGCGGGGGCTGAACGGCTTGACGAGATAGTCGTCGCTCCCGAGCTCGAGGCCCAGGATCTTGTCCACCTCGCTGTCTTTCGCCGAGATCATGATGATGGGCACTTCCGCCTCATACCGGATTCGCCGGCACAACTCATACCCATCCATGCCGGGCAGCATAATGTCCAGCACCCACAGGTCGGGAGGGGCGCTGCGCCAGAGCTTCCACGCTTCCTCTGCGTTCCCGAGCCCGATCGTGCGGTAATTTTCCCGATTCAAATAGGCTTCGACCAAATTCCGTATGTTCAAATCGTCGTCCACGACGGCAATCGTATAGTCGCTCATGCGGAGATAACCTCCCGGTTCCGGATCTGCCATCATTATAGCAAGTCCATATCGCGGAAAAGCCCGTGCCATCGTTTTTCCACAATTCCACCAACGGCCTGCCATTCTTCCGCGATAGGATAGGAGCCGTAAGAACAATCGAATCCGATAGGAGAGTGCCTTATGCCAAGCAAAAGCATCGCAACCAAGATCGCCGCCATTACCCTCGCGCTGTCCGCCGTCGCCAGCCCGCTCGCTGCCAACGCGGCAAGCGGACCGCTCGCCGACCGTTACGCCGCGGGCCAATCCGCAGCTTCGAGCACCGCGGTCTCGATCGCCCCTGCGATCCGACTGGCCGACCCGCTCGAGCTCGCCAAGCAATACGCTCCGGATACCGTCCCGGAATGGGAAAAGGCGCTCGCCGCCTTCAACTCGCTGACCAAGAGCGCCGCCGTGCTGACGATAAGCGAATCCGCCGAGGGTTTGAAAAGCGGCACGTTCCAAACGGTTGCGGCCGTTAAGCTTTCACCCGCCGATATCAAGCCGGGGTCCGCGACTTTGAAGGCCGTTCCGATCGGTCAAGCTCAAGCCTTGAAAGCCGGAATCGTGTCCCAAGGCGAGATTAAGGCGTTGAAGCTCTCCGCCTCGCAAGCCGCCGTTCCGGGAACCGCCGCAACGTTGACCAAGGCGGATGCGGTCGGGCTTCCAGCCGGGCAAACTGCCGTCACGACGGCTGCGGCTGCTCAGCCAGGCCCTCTCTTCCAAGCCCGGATCGACCTGGGCAAGACGGCCGAATCCAAAGATGCGGAAGCGATCCGGCAATCGCTGGCCAAGCTGCTGAAGCTGTACCAAGCGGAGATCGAGGAACTTCAAGACGGCAAGTGAGATAGATTAAAAAAAGGTTAGAACGAACGATAGCAAAGCAAAGCAAGGCTGCTGCATCGCCCAGCCTTGCTTTTGCTTTTGTTTTGCCCAGCTCTGTAAACCAACAGACAGCATGCGGACACGCCCCAGTTGAAAATGGTATGCTAGTAGACAGCCATCAATCAAAAAGGGGATCCGCCATGCCTGAGAATCATTCGTCGCCCCGCTCCGCTCTGCGGGCCGACTGCGACAAGTGCTTCGGCCTGTGCTGCGTTGCGCTGCCTTTCGCGGCATCGTCAGATTTCGCAATGGATAAAGCGGGCGGAACGCCCTGTCATCATTTGCAAGCGAATTTTCGCTGCGGCATTCATACGGAATTGAGAGCGCGGGGATTCCGCGGATGCACGGTTTTCGACTGCTTCGGAGCCGGACAGAAAGTCTCGCAGACGACGTTCGCCGGGCGAGACTGGAGACAAGCTCCCGAAACGGCGAAAAGGATGTTCGACGTACTCCCGATCATGAGGCAGCTTCACGAGCTGCTCTGGTATTTGAGCGAAGCGCTCGAATTCGAAGCCGCCCGGCCGATCCGGGACGAGCTCGGCTCGACGTTGGCCGAGACGGAACGGCTCACCCTGCTCGATGCCGAATCGCTCCTCGAATTGGACGTCGCGGCGCATCGGGCGGAGGTCAACCGCCTGCTTTTGCAAGCCAGCGAACTCGCCCGCGGTGAAGCGCTGAAGAAGGAGAAGAACCCGCCGAAGTGGCGAAAAGGAATCGGCCGCGGCGCGGACCTGATCGGCGCCAAGTTAAAAGGGGCCGATCTACGGCACGCCAACCTGAGAGGAGCCTACCTGATCGCATCCGACCTGAGAGGGGCCGACCTGCGGGGAGCCGATCTGATCGGAGCGGACCTGCGAGACGCCGATTTGAGCGGCGCCGATCTCACCGGCAGCCTGTTCCTGACCCAGGCGCAGCTGGACTCGGCGAAGGGCGACGTTGCGACCAAGCTGCCCCCTTCTCTTACTCGGCCGGCCCACTGGGACATTCGAGGCTGAAAAAACAAGCTGACGCCGCAAATTGCGGCGTCAGCTTGCAGGTTAGGTTGCTTTTTTCAGTTAATAAGTCCTGCCTTCTGAAGCATCCTCCGGAGCAGTACCGCCGTCTCCGCCCGCGACAGGTTCGTTTCCGGCTTCAATTGCCCTCCGTCGCTTCCCTGAACGAGTCCGCCGCGAATGGCAGCCGCCACCGCCTGAATCGACCAGGAATGCAAGGCGTTATGATCCTTGAAGGAATTAACCAGATCCTTCGCGTCTTCTTGCGAGATCTCGCTGTCCAGGCCGGCGATCTTCATCGCCCGGGCGATGACGACTAGGGCCTCTTCCCGGCTGATCGTGCGGTCAGGCCGAAATGTCCCATCGTTATAGCCGCCGATGAGGCCGTATTCCACCGCTTTGCCGACGGCTCCGTAAGCCCAATGGTCCGGAGCGACGTCGCTGAACGGAGTCGAGCTTCCGTTCTCCTGCAGTCCTAACGCCCGCACGACGAACGCCGCGAATTCCGCACGGGTTACCGCTTGATCCGGGTTGAAATGTTCGCTGTCCGTTCCTTTGACGATGAGCCTGGATCCCATGTCGTTCACGTCTTCTTTGGCCCAATGGTTCTCGACATCTTTGAACGCAACCGGGTTCGAAATGACAGTATACGTACTGTTGGTCAGGCTGTTGATTCTCGCCACGTAATGACCGTCTTTCAAATAGACGTAGGTCGGAACATGGGAGATCGCCTGACCGTTCTCGTCAAGCACGACCCCGGTGGTGATTTGGCTTGGATCTACGTCATCCGGAATCGTAATTTCCCGTTCTACGTAGGCGGTGAACTTCTTGACCACAATCGTCTGGTTCCCCACCGTAGCGCGGATCGTAAAATCGATCGGCGGAACGAGAACCGTCGAATGATTCTGCTGGGCGGATTGCTCAAACGCCAGGATCTGATCGGGAGTGCCGCTCGAGATGGCAATCTCGATCGAAATATCGCCCAAGCTCGTATCGGCTCTGGCTTGGGACAAAATCTCGTCAACCGGAATTTGATCGGCCGGGACCATATAAGCTGCGTTGCCGGTTCGCAGTTCAACAATTGCCGAATGGCTCACCATCGTTTGGGCCAGTTCGCCGCTCATTTGACCTACGACGGCATCCGAAGAAGCAGCGGCCGGAATGACGATCCGGGGTTTATCCGTTCCTTCCGTCAGTTTCTCCTCGACTTTCTTCTCATCCAATTGGACATTCGTCGTTTTCTGTCCGTCCTTCTCCGTCTCGGTTATGTTAGCCGCATCCGTAACATCGATGACTTGGGTGCCGTCATTCGAAGCCGGGGGCTCCGGATTGCTCGGAGGTGTCGGATTGCTTGGGATGACCGGCGTACCGGGATTGTTCGGAATGAACCTCGTTACCGTGATCTCGTAGGTCCGCTTCGTTTTCCCGTCGGCTGCCGTCACAACGATCTCGATGTCGTTATCTCTAGGCTTTAGCTGAATGTTCCCGCTCGGCTGGCCGCTGACGGCGCTATCTCCATTTACCTTAATTGTGGCTCCGGAGTCGCTCGCCGTTGCCGTAAGTTGGATTCGATTGACGTTGATGGCAACGGTAGACGAATAATTCAAGACATCCGAAGCGAAACCAGGCGTCAACGTTCCGTCGGACAACGTTAAACCGCTCAAGTCTGCGTTGCTGCTCTTGGCCCGGACGACCGTTACGGTGTAGGTCTTAGACGTCGTACCGTCCTGAGCCGTAACTTTTATCGTAACGGCATTAGAACCATCGCTTAAGTTAATCGGAGCGCTGGCTTCTCCGCTTATCACCGCAACGCTTCCCACCTGGATGCCGGCTGTCGAGTCGGCTGCTGTCGGCGTTATTGTAATGGCGCTCACTTCATGTTCTACGTTTACGGTATAGTTCGTCGTACCGGGAACGAAAATAAGCGTCCCCCTCGACAGCGCCAAGTCGCTCAGGTCGGCATTGCTGCTCGGAGCCTCGCGAGTTACCGTTACCCGGTACGTTTTCGCTATCGCACCGTCCTGCGCCGTCACCTCGATCATGATGACATTCCCGCTTCCGACGGTCAACGAAACCGCCTCGCTTTCGCTTCCGCTCGCAACGGCTTTCCCGTCTACCTTCAACGTCGCGTGGCTCTCCGCTACCGACGACAAAACCTTGATGCTTTGCGTGGCGTAGCTTACATTCGCCGTATAGTCGGTTTTGCCGCTGTCAAACGTCTCGTTCAGGATGGCTCCCGCCAGCGAAAGCCCGCTCAAGTCGGCATTATTGCTCTTCGCCCGTACGACGGTAACGGTGTACGTCTTTGTCGTTGTGCGATCCTGAGCCGTAACTTCCACAGGGATTAGATTGTTGCCAACGTTCAGTTCGATCGAGGCGCTATCTGATCCGCTATCCACGACCGAGCCCTTTACTTTAATGCCTGCCGTTGCGTCTGCCGCCGTCGGCTTTACCGTGATGCTGTCAACCTCATTGCCGACATCCACCGTGTAGTCCTCGGTGTCGGGATCGAACGCCAGCATTCCCTCCGACAACGTCAGGCCGCTCAATTTGGCATTGCTGCTGGGCGCACGCTTAACCGTTACGGTGTATGTCTTGGTTGTCGTACCGTCTGGGGCCGTTACCTCGACTGTGATCGGATTATCCCCTACGTTCAGATCGATGGGAGTACTGGCAGTGCCGCTATTTACGGCCGTCCCCTCCACCTTAATGCTCGCCGCCGCGTCGGCCGCCGTCGGCGTTACCGTGATGCTGTTTACCTCATTGCCGACGTTCAAAATGTAGTTCATTGTATCGGGATCGAATGTCAGCGTTCCTTCTGATAACGTCAGGTTGTTTAGCTTGGCGTTGCTGCTCTTTGCCCTAACGACGGTTAAAGTGTACGTCTTTACCGTTGAGCCGTCCTGAGCCGTAACCTCCACAGAGACCACATTATCCCCGACGTCCAGGCCTATCGCGGCGCTGGCAGTGCCGCTATCCACAACTGCGCCCTTTACTTTAATACTCGCTGTCGCATCTGCCGCCGTCGGCGTTACCGTGATGCTGTCTACAGCGTTGCCCACATTGACCGTGTAGTCCTCGGTATCAGGGTCGAACGTCAGCGTTCCTTCCGATAGCGCCAGACTGCTTAGCTTAGCATTGCTGCTTTTCGCACGGACGATGGTTATCGTGTAAGTCTTTGTCGACGTGCCATCCTGGGCCTTTACTTCCACGGGAATGACATTATCGCCCACATCCAGGTCGATCGAGGCGCTAGCCGTTCCGCTATCCACGGCTGCACCCTTCACCTTAATGCTTGCCGTCGTGTCGGCCGCTGTCGGCGTTACCGTAATGCTGTCTGCCTCATTGCCGACGTCCACCGTATATTCCGTCGAATCTGGATCGAACGAGATCGTTCCCTCCGACAACGTCAGGCCGCTCAGTTTGGCATTGTTGCTGGGCGCGCGCTTGACCGTTACGGTGTACGTCTGGGTTGTCGTGCCGTCTTGGGCCGTTACTTCGACCGTGACCGGGTTATCCCCTACGTTCAGATCGATGGGAGTGCTGGCAGCGCCGCTATCTACGGCCGTCCCCTTTACTTTAATGCTTGCCGTTGCGTCGGCCGCCGTCGGCGTGACGGTGATGCTGTCTACCTCATTGCCGACATCCACCGTGTAGTCCTCGGTGTCGGGATCGAACGCCAGCATTCCCTCCGACAACGTCAAGTCGCTCAATTTGGCATTGCTGCTGGGCGCGCGCTTGACCGTTACGGTGTACATCTTTGTTGTCGTGCCGTCTTGGGCCGTTACCTCGACTGTGATCGGATTATCCCCTACGTTCAGATCGATGGGAGTACTGGCAGTGCCGCTATTTACGGCCGTCCCCTCCACCTTAATGCTTGCCGTAGCGTCTGCCGCAGTGGGCGTAACCGTGATGTCGGTAGTTTCATTACTGACGTCTACCGTATAATCCGTGATCGCAGAATCAAACGTCAGGTCCCCATTCGACAATGTAATATTGCTCAAGTCCGCGTTGCTGCTGACAGCGCCGCGCGTTACCGTTACCGTGTACGTCTTCTTCGTCGTCCCGTCTTCCGCGGTCACCACGATGGTAATTACGTTACTGTCGCCCACCGCCAACGGAATCGTCTCGCTCGCGCTGCCGTTGGCGACTGTCTTTCCGTTTACCTGGAGCGTCGCATGACTCTCTTTCACCATCGGCGTCACCGTGATGCCCTCTGTGGCATAACCGACGGTTACCGTATAGTTGAGTGTTCCGCTATTGAACGTCTCGTTTAGGCTCGCGCCGGATAGGGTCAATCCATTTAGATCCGCATTATTACTCTTTGCTCTATTCACCGTAATATCGTAGGTATGAGTGGTCACTCCGTCTTCCGCAGTCACCTTGACCGCGATCGGATTGTTCCCCACGTTCAGGCTGATCGGAGTGCTGGCCGCACCGCTTGCCACAGCGATTTCATTTACTTTGATGCCTGCTGCCGAATCGGCTGCCGTCGGCGTAACGGTTACGCTGTTCACGTCATTACCGACGCTTGCCGTGTAGCTATCCGTAGCTGCATTGAATGTCGGCGAAAGCGTCCCGTTGGAAAGGACAAGGTTGCTTAGGTCGGCATTGACTGATATAGCATCCGTATCTTTAATGGTAATGTCCGCAATGTTTAGATCAAGTGCCGGATTGCCGTTGCCCATCGTCCAATTAAGCTGAATGGAAGCCACGCCGGGAACTTCCGCCGGGAAATCCGCCACGCCGAAGACGTCTCGGAATTGCAGAATTGAGCTACTGCCGTGATATCCGGTTCCAGTTGGAGAGGTGTAAGTATCCAACACGTCTCCGTTCGAATTCTTTAATTGGATTTGAAAGGAATCTACGACCTCCGGTTCATCCCAACGCAACCCGAGACTAACGAACGTAAAAGACCTGAGAGAGGTGCCCCCCTCCGCCTTGATCGTCAGCGAACCGGCAGTTGGATAATTGGGCGCATCACCTTCGCCCGAAGCGTCATAGATTTGGGTGTCCACATACTGCTTGGCATTATCGCTGACCAGAAACTTATCTCCGAGCTTGTAGAAACCGTTCTGGTGCCAGGAGGTATCCAGCCCCGAAAAATCGTACTTTCCGTCCGCAACAGGATCCGCATACCCCTTTGGCAGCTGCAGACCTAAGCCTAAAGAACAGATGAGCAACCAAAGACATGCCGTGCGCAATCGTGACCATACTCTTTTCCCTGCCGACTTCATCCAGAACCCTCTTCCTCTTTTAATTTTCTAAAACCGTTTGGCCGTGCTGTCCTAATTCCCTCCGCATCATAAAAGACTGCATAGAAATTTTCCTCCATGCAGTCTCTTCGTTGTCTTCCGCCGATTATGATCTTACCGGAAAAGCGCCGTCCAAACAGATGATATAATTTACCGCCAAATAAGGCTGCATATTGTTGTGCGGTGCCCCTTCTCCGGTTGACGCGAGCGCCATCGGGGACATTTGCGAATCCGGTGTCGAACCATAGAGGGCCGTCTGGGTCCCGACTTTCCCGACTTTAGGAGTCTCCGCCCAAAAACGCTGCTCCGGCTCCTTTTCGCCTCCCGGGCTGCTGATCCCGAACGGCGTGTGCGTATGGATGGGCATCTCGCTCTCCCGAAGCGCAACGGTGGGCATTCCCTCCGGCTCTCCCACGTAACGCGGCGAGAGTCCCGGTCCTTGTCCTTGACCCATCGGAGCGGATCCGGACAGGTTCGGCAACGCAAAGGTGGTTCTTCCGTCCCCGCCGTATTGGTTGCCCAAAATGGAAAAGAGAGTCGTATACTGAGAAAGCGGCAGCAGTCGGCCGTCGCAGAAAGCCCAGCCGCGCGGGGGATAATTCCCCGCGAAAATTCGAATTTCTCCAAGAAACGCGTCCATTTCTATCCCTCCTAATTCCTCGACGGGAAGATCCCTTGCAGGGCGATGCAAAACCGAACGGCCAGATAGGGCTGCATATTGTTATGCGCTTGACCGCTGCCCGCGGTGCCGATTGCTTTGGGGTTCATTGCGGTGAGTGAACTCGCGGATGTATAAGGCGCCTCAACCTGGGCCCATACGTTGCCGGCTGGAACGACGGATGTCGCCGAAACCGACGAAGCTTGAACCTGGTGAACGTGCTTAGGCATCTCGGACTCGGTCAATGTATGGGCAGACTCGCCCGCAGATCTTCCTAACGGATATTGCGCGTCCATATGAATGGGCACTTTGCCTCGCAGATCGGGAAGCATGAACGTTCTTACCCCGTCTCCTCCATAGGTGGTTCCTAACAACGCATACAAAGCCTGGTTACTTGAGATCTGCAGAGTCTGACCTTCGCAATAAACCCAGCCCCGCGGAGCGAAGCCGAGCGGAAACAGGCGAATCTCGCCAAGGAATGGTTCCGCCATCTGAATCCTCCTTCTATTTGTATAGGATTGAGCTTCCGATTATCCCTGGCTCGGGAAAGCTCCGGCCGTGGCGATGATGAAGGAAATGGTAAGCGAGGGCATCATATTCGAGTGAGGCTGCCCGCCCCCTGAGACGGTCAAGGACGCGGCATTCATCGGCTCCGGAACGCCTTTGTCGATATCCCCGTAGCTCAGCAGGGAGGAAGGGGCCCAGACCGCTCCGACCGGCGATTTGGCGTCGCCCTCCATCTTGGACGCAGCCGCCGCGTGCGTATGGGACGGCAATTCCGCTGCGGTTAGAGTAACGGTCTCGGAACCGCCCATTTCTCCTTGAACCATGGCGTAGCTTGGATGGACCGGGACTCGGCCTCTAAGATCGGGAAGGCCGAACGTCGTCTGTCCGTCTCCTCCGAAGGTCGTGCCCAACAAAGAAAAAAGCACTTGATACTCCTGAATCGGAAGCTGTTGACCCTGGCACAGCAGCCACCCTTGCGGAGCGAAGTTCCCCGCGAACATGCGAATTTCTCCTACATACGGTTCTGCCATCCTCGTCCCTCCAATAAATTGCGTTTTGCGAACGACTCGCCGCTATCGTGCCTTCGGCGCAGGCTCCTTGCGATCTTGCCACCGCATCTCCCAATGCATTCCCTGATCCGCGACAGTTGCGAAGCCAAGCCTTTCGTAGAGCCGGATAGCCGACGCGTTCTCCTTCAACACGTGCAGCTTGATAAAACGGCCCGACTCGGCGGCTTCCTCCTGCAATCGTTCGATCAACTCCCCGCCTATCCCCCGCCCCCGGAACGAAGGGAGCAGGGATATGTCCACCAGGACAAGCTCATCCTCCCGGCTGCTTGTGAGGATTCGGCCCGCAAGCGTCTCATCCGCAAGCACCATTCGATGATGCAGGTCCGGATACTGCATGGAATAGGAATGCATTTGCGCGGTCCACTGCATTCGGAGAAACGCCTGGGCCGTCTGACCGTCCCAACCCCACATCGAGATTTCCTCCATCCGGGTGCTGGCATAAAGCTCATACAGGAACGGATCGTCATCTGGACGATTTGGCCTAAGTTTCAGCATGGCCCACCTTTATGACTATGACCTGAGATAATAGAAGGGTTCGACAGAAATTGGTAGACACCTCCTCGAAATGCTTTTCGTCTCAGCTTTCGACAGGAAATAAGTAGAATAGTCCCATCAAACGTATCTGCAACGATTAGGCTTTTCGCCTGTATTTAGCGTCTATAGTCCTAATTCTTAAACGGAGCTTCTCCGCTTTGGAGCAGGCATAAAGATTCATGAACCGCAAAAAACCCACCCTCAGTGGGGTGGGTCAACCTCGCGCAAAGTTCGGGTTGATTAGGAGAGCCGAAGCCAATCTTCCAGCCGGCGAAGCTCGGATTGGTTCATATGTCTTGCGTGGGGTTCCGCCGGAAATTCGGCTTGACGAACCTCTTCGGCGTACGAACGGAACGCGGCCAGAGCCTGTTCGCCGAAGTCGGCGTACAATTTGACATGGCGCAGCCGGCGAGGGGTCAGTCCCAGCATGTCGTTCACGATCTGCACTTGGCCGTCCGTATGACGTCCGGACGCGATCCCGACGGTCGGGATCGACAGCTTCTTCGTTACGGCTTCCGCCAGTTCTTCGGGAATCAATTCGAGAACGAGCATGGAAGCTCCGGCACGCTGCAGCTCGAGCGCCCCTTCCGCCAGAGCGGCCGCTTGCTCGAAGGTTTTGCCTTGCAGAGCGACTTCCGAATGGAATTGGGGAGTATAGCCGAGATGTCCCCACACTTCGATGCCTTGTTCGCGCAGGCATTCGACGACGCGAGATTGCACGCCCTCCAGCTTGACTCCGTCCGCTCCGGCCGCGAGCAGCCGCCTGGCGGTATCCAGCGCAATCGAAGGCTCCTCGTAGGTCCGATAGGGCATGTCGGCGAGCAAATAAGCATCGCGGACGCCGCGCTTGACCATTCTCAGATGGTAGAGAATCTCGTCGAGGGAGACTTCCTTTTCGCTCTCGTACCCCAAAACATTGGTGCCGACGCTGTCGCCGACGAAAATGACGTCGACCCCCGCCTCTTCCTGCAAAACGGCCGTGCGATAATCGTAGCAAGTAAGCATCGCGATCTTCTGTCCGCTTCTTTTCCTCTCGTGCAGGTACGCCATTGTCTTCTTCATTCCGCGCCTCCTTAGTCTCTGTCCGTTCGCGGATCAGAGCTTCGACAGAAAAATAAAATCAGGTCATGCCGGTAAGGTTCCGTAGGGATACCTTCCTCAGGGAAATTATAGCAATGCCATAACGCTTAATCCAGGCTCAAAAGAGCGCCCAAGGCGCCGGAGTACTCGCCGCCCTCGACAAAGAGCGGGGAGCCTCCCCGGAGCACGGTATACCGCTTCACTACGTCACGGAGAAGATCGTTGCGGATAAAGGACGAACCGACGAACAGAATGGATGAAACCCCGCAGGAAGACGCCGCCAGCACGCTTACCGTGGCGGCCGTCTCCCCGACAAGGCCGATGACGGAGGCCAGCAGGTCCTCCTCGGACAATCGTTCCGAGGACGCCAGCGAGAGAACGCGGCCGAAGTTGCTTGCCGTCAAGTCTCCCGGAATCGGAGGTTCCGCCCCTTCGTAAATATGGTTCACGGTCAGATCGATCCGGTCGCGACGGCCTTGGGCGGCCAGCCGAACCACGGCATCGAAATCGGTCTGCCCGGTCAACAAGCGCGCCAAGCCGATAATGGTTCCGCCGCCCACTCCCGTTCCTCCGACTCGCCGCTGCCGTCCGTTCGCGACATGATGGATCGAGGTGCCCGTGCCGACATTCGTCAGCAGGAAGGAGTCGGGCTCCGCTCCGGCATCGCTCAGCAAGCGGCTAGCGCCGCGGCACGTCGCTTCGAATTCCACCGTTTCCGCGACCGGAATTCCCGCCAGCGATTTCAATGCGGCCGCTCTGCCCCCGGTCAGGCAAACCGCCGCTCCTTCCTGTTCGCGTAACCAGTCGGCCACGGCCCGCAGCTCGGATGACGGGCGCTTGAAATATTCGATCGCCCCTCCTTTCTCGCAAGCTACCTTCACCAGCGTTCCGCCGGCGTCAACGCCTATTTTCATCATGAGTCCGCATTTCCCTTCCTTATGTAAATCCGTGCTCGATAGCCGCAGCTCTCCATTCCCGGGCGGCCGATTTGTGATAGGATAAAAAGAGTTCGTTCCCGGCTTAAGAGGAGTGCTTCGATTGGGATCCTATGTATTCGTGCTATTCGTCGGTCTGCTGGCCGGAGCGATCAGCGGCGTGATCGGCACCGGGTCCTCCATCATGCTGCTGCCCGTTCTCGTCTTTTCTTTCGGCCCCAAGCAAGCCGTGCCGATCATGGCGCTGGCCGCGATCCTGGCGAACGTCTCCAGAGCGCTCGCTTGGCGGCGCGAGATCGACTGGAGGGCTTGGGCCGCTTATTCTGTTACGGGCGTGCCGGCCGCAGCCATCGGCGCCCGGACGCTGCTGGTTCTGCCGGCAACCCTCGTCGACGTCGCGCTCGGCCTTTTTTTCCTGGTCATGATTCCCGCCCGGCGCGTCATCGATGCCAAGAAGCTGCGGATTCGCTGGTGGCAGCTATCTGCCGCGGGAGCCGTCATCGGCTTCCTGACCGGGGTCGTCCTCTCCACCGGCCCGCTCAGCGTCCCGGCCTTTACCGCCTACGGGCTGACCAAGGGAGCGTTCCTGTCCACGGAAGCGGCCAGTTCGCTGGCGCTTTATATCAGCAAAGCGGTCACTTTCCGCGAATTAGGAGCGCTTCCGCCGGAGGTCATGCTGCAAGGAGCGATCGTGGGCTCCTCGCTCATGGCCGGGACGTTCCTGGCCAAAAGGATCGTGCAGCGAATGAGCGTCGCCTCGTTTCGCTTCGTGCTCGATATTCTCCTGCTCGTCTCCGGCATTTCCCTGCTGTGGACGGCGATCCGCTGACCCGATCGGCAAGTCCCAATACCAGAACACCGCCACTTCGTCCTGATGCTTCTCTATCCCCCGATACAAGCGGGTATCGAAGCCTCCGATAACGAATCCGCAGCTTTCGCAAAACTTGCAAGCGGTCACGTTGTTGCTCTGCGTCTCCAGCATGATGCCCGGCATCCCGCCGGCTTCGGCCCGGTTCTTGGCCCGACCGATCAACGTACGGCCGATGCCGCGTCCCCGATAATCGGCGTCTACCGCCAGATTCTCCACGTAAGCGTACCGGTTCCAATTCTTTCTGAGCAAAAGGCGCCCGACCGCCCGTTCCCCGTCAAAAGCGAAGCAGGCGATCCGGTCCGGGCTGCCGATGTAGGCCGCCAGTTCTTCTGAGTCGTCCTGCTCGTCCGAGTATCGCTTCCGGTAGCGGGAAACCTCCTTCACGGAATATTCGATCTTGCCGTTCGCCGACGTCAGGACCAGAACGGAATCGACGATAAAGCTGTCGTCGAACGCCAACGGCAGACGCAAGTCCGCCGCCGTTAGTTCCCGAAACGTGATTCCCGAGTTCATCCCTGCGCCCCCTCTTTCCTGCATTATACACCGCCGGAACGATCCGGGCCGAACAAGCGAGGGTTTCTACCGGTTGCGCTTCGCCCGGGGTGAAGACGATAAACAAAAAACCATGTTCCTCCGTCCTGGAAGGAACATGGGTCAGATCCGCTTTCGTTACTTGGCGATCCAGGCGAGAAAGTTGTTCACGACCGTATCGATAAACTGGATCGTCGGCTCGTGAGTCAGCTTGCCTTCGGCATCCATCTTCTCGTGCACCGATCCAACGTAGACGTCGTTCGCCGTCATGATCGGCGAGGAGACGCCCGGAGCGAACAGAATGTCCCGCAGGTGCAGCTGGGCTTTGACCGTGCCGAGCAGGCCGGGGGTCGCTCCCATGATCAAAGACGGCTTGCCGACGAGCACCTTGTCCACCCGGGACATCCAGTCGATCGCGTTGACCAGCACCCCGGGAACCGTACCGTTGTACTCCGGCGTCACCCATAAAATGGCGTCGGCCGCTTTGACCTTGTCCTTGAAGACCCGCACCGCTTCCGGCGGATCGTTCTCGATGTCCTGATTGTACATCGGAAGGCCGTTCAACGTCAGAACCTCCGTCTCAAAACGATCTTGGTACCGGTTCTTCACGTGCTCGGCCAGCTTGCGGTTGTACGAATCCTTGCGAATGCTTCCTACGATGGCAGCGATTTTCACGGGGTGTCCTCCTTATCTGTGCGTTCCTATTATTGTCCCCAATTCGGTCCAATTCGCCACCACTACTTTACTACTAAGAGATGAGCAATGGCAACCTCGAATGAGAAAAGATCCAATGCGCAAAATAGGCTTTATGGATACGATCCCGTTCGATGAAATTTATGCGATTATGAAAGCTTCGTTCCCGGACAGCGAGACGAGAACCTACGAGGGGCAGCGAGAGCTTCTGGGCAACCCTCACTACCGAATTCTCGCCGAGAAGAACGGCGACGGGAAAACAATCGCTTTTCTGGCCGCATGGGAGTTTCCTTCCATGCGGTTCGTGGAGCATCTGGCCGTCGATCCCGCCGTCCGAAGCGGCGGCATAGGCAGAGCTTTAATGGCTGACTACATGGGGCAATCGCCATTGCCCATCGTGTTGGAAGTGGAGCCTCCCGTTACGGAATTGGCACGAAGGCGAGTGGGCTTCTACGAACGGTTGGGCTTCCATCTGAACCCTTACGGGTACGTCCAGCCTCCTCTTCGGGAAGGCCGGCGGGAAATGCCGCTCCGCCTCATGAGCTATCCGCACCCGCTTGCCGAAGAGGAATTCGAGCGGTGCAAAAGGAAGCTGTACACGGAAGTATATCGGGTCCCGTCCGCGTAAGCGGACGATTCAAAGCTTTTCCCACCGCGGCCACATGTCGACCGGATTTCGCTCGTAGATTTCATTCTCCCGGAACATGAACTGCTGCATGATGAATTCCCGGCGGATCGTCGCGAAGTCTTCGTGGAAGTTCCGAATGAACTCGTTGATCTCTTTCTCGCCGTACTTCCGCCCGTTCTCCAGCTTGGATACCAAATATTCAAGCACGATCAGCTTCTTCTTGAGCTGGGCGGGAATGCTCTTCAGCCTGCCGTCCGCCGCGAAGAAATTTTTGAGCACGGATTCCCGTACCCGATTCGCTTCTTCCTCGTTCAACCGGTTCTCGCCTCCTTCGGTTTTTCGGAAAATAAGCTGTTCCGCCGCGCGGGCGCCGTCATGGATGAAATCACGGTTCAGCGAAAAAAAGATCGTGTTCTTGTCCCGGCGCTCGTTCATCAAGCCGGCCTCCCGCAGCTTGGCGGCATGGTGGGTGACCGTCGCGGGCGTCACGCCCAGCTTCTCCGCCAGATCCTGGCCGCTTCGCTCCCCGTCGGCGAGCAGAATCAAGATTCGGATCCGGGTCGGGTCCGCGAGCGCCTTGTGGTATTGCACGACTTTGTCCAGCTGCATGGCGTACCTACTCTCGCGACAAATTTAACAGTCATCTAATTAGATGTTTGTTAAATTAGATATTAGCGAGACGGCGGCGAGTTGTCAACCGGGCGAATCCTCCTCCCCTGGGTCAACCCCTGGCGTCGGCCGCCAGTCGCCGGAATAAAATCGCGTACAGGAGAATGCCGATCAGCGCGCACAGCAGGATGATTCCGAACACGCCGACCGGAGACATCCAGGCCGACAATACGACCGTCGCCGGAGCGAGAAAGCGGCCGATCGAGACTTGCAAGTTGGAGGCTCCCATGTAACGGCCTCTGGCTTCCTCCGGGGCGTACTTGCTGACGAAGCTTTGCAGAACGGGGGAACGCATGATCTCTCCGATCGTCGCCACCGCCATGAACCCGAACAGGAGCCACGCGTTCGAGGTCAGTCCGATCAAGAACATGCCGATGCCGAACAGCAGCGCCGAGAGCATCAGAACGTTCCGGTCGCTCCAGCGCCCGATCCGTTTCGTAATCGGCATTACGCCCAGCACGTATAGAAGCCCGTTCAGTCCCATCATCCAGCCGAACACTTCGATTCCGTCGAGCTGAAACGTCCAGCCTTTCCCGGCAAGCAGCGTCTGCGCGGGAACGTACTCCTTCACGTAAACGGCCAAGTAAAGATCCAGCTGCATAAAGGCTATCGTGACGAAGATGCCCGCCGCAATATAAAGGGCAAACGCCCGGTCGCGCAAAATCGCGATATAGCCCCTGAGCGCGGCTTCCGCCCGAGGCTCTCCGGTCCCCCGCTCTCTTTGCCGGGCCGCTTGCGGCAGCGTCTCCCTCACGATGAAGAAGATCGCGACCGCGTAGGCTGCCGTCACGAACGTGCACGCCCAGAGCAGCTCGCCGCGATGAGCGAAGAAGAAGGCGGAGCCGAGCGCCGGACCGAACACGGCCCCGATGTTCATGGCCGTGACGAAGGCGGCGAATACCCGCCGCCGCTCCTTCTCCGGCGTCAGGTCGGCCACCATGGCGGTGCCGGCCGGCGCATAGATCGATCCGCCGAGGCTGATGCCGATAAAGGCAGCGTAATCGCACCAATCGCACAGCGACGCCGCGAACAGCGCGAACATGACCGCTTGCAGGGCAGCGCCCAGCAGCATCGCCGGCCGGCGGCCGAGCCGATCCGACATGCGGCCCCCGAGCAGGCTGCCGGCGATGCCGATCAGAGGCGGAACGGACATGAGGAGACCTGCCGCGTTTTTGCCGAACGTTTGGCTGAAGTACAACGTCATAAATGGAAAGTACATCCAGAACAAGAGGTTGAACAAAGTGTCGCCGATCAGCCTTGTTCTCAAATTCAAGTCCCATGTCCGCCAGTTCACCGCTGGTTCCTCCATCGAAAACGTATTTCTCCGGCCGGAGCAACCCTTACTGTAAAAGATTTCGCGGAAAAGAAATAGACTTATATTCGCCTGCCGATTATAATAATATTATCGAGGGCAGGACACTGCCTCCTTGCTTAAAATGCGCCATTTACAGGTAAACGCCGCTTCCCAGCGGCGTTTTTTTATTGTCTGCGGGACGGCTCCCGCGAATGAGCGAGCAACATTTCGAAGGCTCCTCCATGTTACAACGGTAGGGAACACAAGAAGAGGAGCTGAGGATTCATGAGCAAGTTAACGGGGAAAGTCGCGCTCGTCACGGGCGCCAGCCGGGGGATCGGGCGCGCGATTGCGCTGCGTTTGGCGGAGGAAGGCGCTTTGGTGGCCGTTCATTACGGCAGCCGGCGCGAAGCGGCCGAACAGGTCGTTCATGACATCGGGCGGAACGGGGGAGAGGCTTTCGCGCTGGGCGCGGATCTCGGTTCACCGGACGGGGCAAGCCTACTCTATGAAGCTTTGGATCGCGCTTTGGAAGAGCGCACGGGCGGCTCCCGCTTCGACATCCTGGTGAACAACGCGGGCATCGCCCTGACGGCGTCCGTCGAGGAGACGACGGGAGAAGCCTTCGACGAATTGATGAGAATCAACGTCAGAGCGCCGTTCTTTCTGATCCGGGAAGCCCTTCCGCGATTGCGGGACGAGGGCCGGATCGTCAATCTGTCGTCGGCCGTCACGAGAATCTCCCTGCCCGGAATCCCGGCTTACAGCATGAGCAAAGGAGCCGTCAACGCGCTCACGCTATCTTTGGCGACGCAGCTTGGTGCCCGAGGAATTACGATCAACGCCATCCAGCCCGGCTTCGTCGCCACGGACATGAACGTCGGGATGCTGCAGGATCCGAGTGCCCGAAAGTTCGGGGCCGACTATTCGATCTTCGGCAGGTGGGGAGAGCCGGCGGACGTAGCGGACATCGCGGCATTCCTGGCGTCCCCGGACAGCCGCTGGATCACCGGCCAATGCATCGATGCCAGCGGCGGGTCGCACTTGTAAGAAGAGTTTGATGACGCCGGTTGAGCGGCTTGCTCATATTGCCTAATCCCCATTGGAATGATAGAGTATTGAAAAATCCAAAAGGAGGATGCCTTATGAGCAAGCCGATTCTGGTTATCGTTGGAGCAGGGCCCGGGGTCAGCGCGGCGGTCGCGCGGAAGTTCGGAGCGAACGGATTTCGGGTGGCTCTCGTTGCGCGTAAGCAGTCGACGCTCGATTCGCTGGCAGCGGAACTGGACGGTCAAGGAATCGAGACTTTGCCCGTCACGGCGGATGCGACCCGGCCGGAGACGATCCGCGAAGCGTTCGAGACCGTTCGGGAGCGGTTCGGCTCTCCGGACGCGCTGCTCTACAATGCGGCCGTTATCTCGCAATCGACGGTCTCCACGCTGGAAGAGCAGCGGCTGATCGAGGAATTCCAAGTTAATGTCGTGGGCGCCCTCACGAGCGTCAAGCAGGTCGTGCCGGAATTCGTGAAGCGGCGCCAAGGCACGATTTTCGTCACGGGGGGCGGCATCGCCATCTCGCCCAATCCGGAGTACGCTTCGCTGTCGCTCGGTAAAGCCGCGGTTCGCTCGCTCGTCTATTCGCTGGCAGAGGAGCTAAAACCGCATCATGTCTACGTCGGCACCGTGTCGATCGGCGGCCACGTGGCCAAAGGCACATTCTACGACCCGGACCGGATCGCCGAGAAGTATTGGGATCTGTACCGGTCGCGGGACGAAGTGGAGTATTTGTTCGCTCAGCCCTAAACGTTCCGTTCGATCAGCTGCTCCCGTCTCGGACCGACGGATACGGTCGCGATGCGCACGCCGGTGGCCGATTCGATCCATTCTACGTACCGTCTCGCCTGTTCGGGCAAGTCTTCATATCTTCTCGTCCGGGATATATCGCAGCGCCACCCGGGCAGGCGCGACAGGACCGGCTTGGCCGCGAACAGTCGGCCCGTGGACGGGAACCGGTCCACGATGCGGCCGTCAGCCAGCTCATAGGCCGTGCACACGGGAATCTCGTCCAGGTAACCAAGCACGTCCAGGTTGGTGAGCGCCGCTTCGGTCGCTCCCTGAACGAAGCATCCGTACCGCGTGGCGACGGCATCGAACCAACCTACCCGCCTGGGCCGGCCCGTCAATGCGCCGTACTCCTCGGCGTCGCCGCCTCTCGACCGCAGCTCCTCCGCATCCGCCCCTTCCAGCTCCGTCACGAACGGCCCGGCTCCCACGCAGCTGGAATACGCCTTGACCACGGCGATGACTCGAGCGATCGCCGCCGCGGGCAATCCCGCCCCGACCGAAGCGTGCCCGGCCAGCGTGGAAGACGAAGTGGAGAACGGATAGATGCCGTGATCGGGATCGCGCAGCGCCCCGAGCTGCCCTTCGAGCAGGATCGATTCTCCGTTCCGGTCCGCCTCCCGCAGCAGCTCCGTCGTGTCGCATACGTAAGGAGCCAAGCGATCAGCCTCCTGCCGCAGCGTAACCAGCAGTTCGTCCGGATCGATCGGCGGATGTCCGTAGAGATGCTGTAGCAGAACGTTCTTCGGAACGAGCAGCCGCTCCAGCCTCGTACGGAGCCGCGCCGGCTCGAATAAGTCCGACACTTGAATGCCGAGCTTCGCCTGCTTATCGGCGTAGAACGGCGCAATTCCCCGCTTGGTCGAGCCGAACCCGTCCGCTCCCAGCCGGCCCTCCTCCAATTCGTCCAGCAAGCGGTGCACGCCGAGCACCACCTGAGCCCGCTCGGATACGAACAGCCTCGGTTTGGGCACCCCGCGATCCGCCAACGCCTGCAATTCCCGCAGCATCATTTCCGTATCGAGCGCAACCCCGGGCCCCAGCACGTTCGTCACATCGGGATAGAAAACCCCTGAGGGCAGCATATGCAGCGCGAACTTCCCATATGGATTCAGGATGGTATGTCCGGCGTTGCTCCCTCCTTGGAACCGTACGACATAGGACGATGTCGCGGCGAGCGCGTCGGTCATTTTCCCCTTGCCTTCGTCTCCCCAATTGGCTCCCACAATCGCGGTTACCGTCATCGACTTCCGCCTCCAGCACTTGTATTTTGGCTTCGGCCTCAGTATAGTGCTACAATTGTCATAAATAAAATTGATATTAATAATGATCACCATAAAATGAGGTAATGGCTATGAACATCGGCGTCGATCTGGAATGGTATCGCGTCTTCTACTGGATCGCCAAGACCGGAAGCGTGACGGGAGCGGCGGCGAGGCTGCATATCACGCAGCCGGCGGTCAGCCACACCATCAAGCGGTTGGAGGAGCGGCTCGGCGGCTCCTTGTTTTTTCGCACGTCCAAAGGGGTCCGGTTGACCGCGGAAGGAGAGACGCTGCTGCGCTATGTCGAGCAGGCCTTCGCCAGCGTCAGCATGGGCGAGAAGGCCGTCGCGGACATGCACGATCTTCAAAGCGGGGAGATTCATATCGGGGCGAGCGACACGCTGTGCAAGTATTATCTGCTGCCTTATCTCGAGCGGTTCCATGAGCAATACCCGAAGATTCGCATCCACGTCACGAACCGGACGACGCCGGAGACGCTATCGCTGCTGAAGGACGGGAAAATCGACTTCGGCATCGTCAGCCTGCCCGCGGCCGACCCGCAAGCGGAATTCCGGACGAGCTCCGCCATCCGGATGTGCCTCGTCGGAGGCAAACGGTATGAACGGCTGGCGGAAGAAGGCCTGTCTCTCGGCGATCTGGAGCGATACCCGCTGCTGCTGCTGGAGAAGGGCGCGGGCACCCGCGCATTCCTTGACGACTACGCGGCCCGCTACCGGGCGGTTCTCGCTCCGGAATTCGAGCTGGGCAGCATCGACCTGCTGGCGCAGTTCGCGATGCGCGGCTTCGGCCTGGCCTTCGTCATTCGCGACTACGTGACCGAGGAGCTGGAGGACGGCCGGCTGTTCGAAATCCCGCTGAGCCCGACGCTGCCGGAGCGCCAGATCGGAATCGCCGCTCTTCGGGGGGCTCCCCTGTCCGCCGCGGCCAAAGCGATGCTGGAGATGCTGCCTTGAGGCGGGCCGATCGAAGCTATGTATCGGGACCGTTCCGACGCCTGTCGGACGGCGCCGGAACGGTCCTTGCAAGGTTAGAAAGTGATAATCGTACCGCTAACGGTAACGGCGCCCAAGCCGATATTCCGGATGCGGAGCCTGAACGTGCCTGCCGGAACAATGAAGCGCAATACTTCGATCCGGGTGCCGACGAGCGTTACGCTGTTGGTGACCGGAAGGCCGGTGACGGCGTTCACGATTTGATAGTTGACCCGGGGAATTTCCCTGCTGCCGGCCGCAGGGCGCTGGCTGACGACGACTTCCCCGCCTAAAAAGTCAAAGGTCCTGAAGGCGCCCGTCACAACGGTCCGGCCGGGAAAGATAACCGGGAACCGGAACACGACCAGCCTGCGAATGGAGGTGCGGGAGCGGCCGCGAGACAATTTCAACGAACCCAAAAAATTCACCCCCCTGTCCATGCGGATGGGTTATGTTATGTGAGCGCTTCTTGTTCAGATTGGACAGGTGTGGAGGGGACGGGGGAAATGAGGCCCCATTTGTTCGAAAAGGGACCCCGGGGGTCCCTCGCTCTTAAGTTACAATGGCAGAATTGGGGTAACGGCGACCGACCTGGGCGAAAAGCCTGCCGCGAGATTCGCCGCCACCGACTGGCTGGCCGTATCGATGACGGTTACCGCGTTGATGACCTGGGAGGAAACGTAGGCAAGCCTGCCGTCGGAGGTGACCGAGACGGACACCGGTCGGCCGGGGGTCGGAATATCGGTCAGCACTTCGTTCGTAAACGTATGGATGACCGTTACGGAATTGAATATTGATTGATCAATCACTTCCTTGCAGACAAAACGTTTTTTTGCTGCATAGCGCGGACGGTTGCGGAGATCCCCGCTTCGAACGGCGTCGCCCGGGGCGGGCCGATCCTCCGTTCGTACTTCTCCCCGCTAAGCACTACCGGGTCCTCGGTCAAATACAGCATCTCGAGCACTTCCCTCATCACCGGCACACCCATGCCGAGAAGGGCGAGCCCTACTCGCTTCAGCGGGATGACCGGCTTGGCGCGGCCGCTCGCCCGCCGGGCCAAACGGACGATCTCCCGGCCCGAGATCAAGCCGGCGCCCGGTATATTCCAGTTCTGACCGAACGCATCATCCCTGCCGGCCAGCTCCACGATCATGGCGGCCGCGTCCGGCAAGTAGACGAACTCGCGCGGCACCTTCATATTGCCGATGAAAAAGGCCGTCTTGCCCGCCGCGATCGCTTCGAGCGTCGAACCGAGATAGGACGCCTCGTTGGCCGTCGGGCCGTAATAATCCGGCAGCCGGGCGATCAGCGTTCTCGCCCGCGTCCACCGCGGATCGAACAGCATATGCTCGAAGGCAAGCCTTACCTTGCCCTTCCTCGTATGCGGCTGCTTCGGATGGTCCTCGGTTACCCGCTCCGTCTGCCTTCTTCCATAGGGGTAAATGCCGTCGACCGCGACCACCTTCAGCCCGAGCCGATCGGCGGCTGCCATGACCGATTCTCCAAGCGGAATCAGCTTGCTCGCCATTTCATGGTACGGAACGTTCGCGCAGTGGAACAGGACGTCCGTTCCTTCCGCGGCCGAAGCCACGTCGTCCGGGCGAAACGCGTCTCCGACCGCGAGCGTCAGGGCTTCGGGCCTCCCCAATCTGTCCGCAAGCTGCTCCAGCTTCCGTCGGGACCGGCCGAAGGCGACCGTGCGGATGCCTCTTCCGACCAGTTCCTCCGTAACCGCCGCTCCCGTTCCTCCCGTCGCTCCAACGACGATTGCCTTTTCCATATTCGGTCACCTCTCGCTTAAATTGTGATTGATCAATTACTAACTTGAAACCAATATAACACCCGTTTATTGATTGGTCAATAACTCAACCTGAAAAACCTTCCGCGTTCATTTTTCCATCAACTCGGGCATGCCCAAAGCCGCGGAAACGTTGCACAGCATCCCCCTCGCCAGAAATAGCATCGTGCGCTCCTCGGCATTCGGTAATTCCGCTCTGCAGAAGGAATCGAGCACGATTCGGCGAACCTCTCCAAATCCGTTGCGCATCGCTTCCCGGATGACGTCTTCCCCGATCGTCTGAGCTTGCATTTGCAGGAAAACCTCGTTCCGATGGGATTGCAGAATGTCTTCGTAGGCCTTGGTCAGAGCCGTCTCCAGCCGTTCCGGCGCGGCAGATTCCGCCACTTTGCGGAACGCGTCGGCAACTCTCGTCCACGAAGCTTCCAGCGCCGCCAGCAGCAGCTCCTCCTTGGTCGAGAAGAACCGGAACACGTACGGCTGCGAGATGTTTGCCCTCTGCGCCACTTGCGCCGTCGTCGCCCTGAAGTACCCGGTCTCCGCAAACACCTCGATGGCCGCCGATATAATCTCCGATTTGCGGTTTACCGCGATCGATTCCGATTTGGCCATGGTTCTCCCGCCTCGCTTGATGGTTAGTGATGGATCAATTTTAGTATGAGTATATCGGTTAGGGCGCGGCCTTGCAACTTCCGCAGCGCACTCGTGCCGACCAAAAGACCGCGACAGTCCGCCCGCAGGCGGACCCGCACGGTCCAAATGTCCGCTCGGCTCGTACCGATCGGCCATTATCGATGCAGCGCATATCGATTCGCCTTGCTTAGACGGCGAACGGTCTGCACCTCTTCTTCCGTGAGCGGCGGCGCGTCCGCGGCGGCAAGGTTCTGCAGCAGCTGCTCGCGGGAGCTCGCGCCGGGGATGGCGACGGCTACCGCCGGATGGCTGAGCGAGTAGCGTATGGCCAGCTGCGTCAGGCTGCGCCCTTCGCTTGTCAGCTGTCCCAGCCGTTCGCGAAGCGAAATGAGCTCCTCCAGCTCGTAATCCGGCACGCCTTTGACCGGCTCGCGACGAGCCGCCAGCGCTCCGCCGGCCAAGGGCCCCCTCGCAATGACGCCGATCCCTTTCTCCCGGAGCAAAGGAAGCACCTCCTCCTCCGCCCGCCGATCCACGATGCTGTAGGCGTTCATGACGCTCGCGATCGCGGAGCGCGCGGCATATTCCCGGATGACGTTGGGGCGGATCGAAGAGATTCCGTACTCCCGGATGACGCCCTCCCGCTTCAACTGCTCGAACGCTTCGATCGTCTCGTCGATGGGGTCGTCGATCGTCCCTCCGTGCAGCTGGTAGAGATCGATGTAGTCCGTGCCGAGCCGGCGCAAGCTATCCTTGACCGCCGACAGAATGTACGTCTTGGACGGATCCCATACCCATCCGTCTTGTCCGGGAATGCGCCGGTTGCCCGCCTTCGTGGCCAGCACCACCCGGTCGCGCCGCCCCCGGATCGCTTCGCCGACCCATTCCTCGTTGCGTCCGCCGTCGTACAGATCGGCGGTGTCGAGGAAGTTGACGCCCCGCTCCAGCGCCTCGTGAACAAGCGCAACCGCCTTCCGTTCCTCCGTCCCCAGCGACATGCAGCCGAGTCCGATCTCTCCGACGATCAGATCGGATCGGCCCAGACGGTTCATTTTCATGCAAGATCAACTCCCGCTTATGAATGTGGTGCGACTGCCGGTGCAGACGGATCACTCGTGCAAGAAACGGGCGACGAATGCGCGATAGGAGGAGCGAACCGGAATGGCGTTCGCCAGCCGGACCAAGATCTCCTGCATCTCCCGCAAACATGCTCTTCCGAGCCAATCCTCCTCCAGCAGCTCCTCCGGCAGCATCGGATCGCTAAGGCTCAAATCCGCGACCAGTTCGCCCAGCTCCAGAAACCGAACGAACAAGTTCAACCCATCGTCCGGCTCGTCGAACAGCGGGGCGATCGCCGGCCGGAATTCGGTGCGGAGCCAATCGATCTTGACCCGATAGACCTCATTCAGCTCGTCCAAACGCCATATTTGTCTCGCTTGGCGAGACGCAGGGGCCCCGTGAACGAAAACTCCCCTCGCTAGGGTCACGCGGCCTTGCAAGCCGTAGTTTTCCGCGACACGAAGGATTTCCCCCGCGTAATCCCATGGCGAGACATAAACGCTCTTGTACATCGCTCCGAATCCGAGCTGCAGCAGATCGTTCCTGAACGAATCGCGCTTCTTGCGCTCAGATTCCGGCACCTCAAAGAGAACGCTCAGCCACTGGCCGTCCCAGCGTTTGTCGAGCAAGAGCGGCTTTCGGTTGATCGTGTTCATGAAATCGAGACCCGGCTGCGTAATCGAATAAGAAGAGCGCTCGGGCGATAAAACGTAGCCGTCCTTCTTCAACCGTGCGAGCGCATTCCGGATGACTTGATGGTCGATGCCCCGTTTTTCGTAAATCTCAACGAGTTGCCTTACATCGATGCTTGCAGCGGAGGAGAGAAGGAACAGCAGCTGCTTCTCCAACGACAACAAGACGTCTCCCCCTTTTATCGTTCAAATAAATGCGGAGGCAATTGACAGAATAAGTCTATTGATTATAATATAAAAAACAACGTTCGTTGCATAAATTATTATAAGAGGAGATCCGCGCCATGCATATTCGATTTCACGGCCATTCCTGTGTCCAGTTGACGTCGGTGACACATTCCGTTCTCATCGATCCTTTTGTCACCCCGAACCCGGCTGCCGTTACGAAAGTGGAGGACATTCGCGTTCAGTACGTTCTGCTGACTCACGGTCATGATGATCATATCACCGATGCGGTTTCCGTTGCAAAAGGAAATAACGCTCCGATCATCGCGGTAGAGGAGCTGGCCGAGCTCCTGGAAGGGCAAGGAGCCGAGACGGAAGCTATGCACGCGGGGGGCGATTGGGTTTTCCCGTTCGGACGCGTTTATCTGACGCAAGCCACCCATACCTCATCCGTGCGCAAAGCGGACGGACAACGGCTTTACGCCGGGGTTCCCGTCGGTTTCGTCGTCGAAATGGAAGACAAGGTCGTTTATCACGCCGGGGATACGGGGCTGTTCGGGGATATGCGATGGATTGGCGAGCGATTCGGGATCGACGTTGCCTTTCTGCCGATCGGGGGCCGGTTCACGATGGGACCGGACGATGCGTTGCAGGCCGCGGAATGGCTCCGCGCCCGGCATGTCGTTCCGATTCATTACGGAACGTTCCCTTCCATCCGCCAAGACGGGGAGAGCTTTATACGGAAGCTGGCCGGCAAGGGAATCGCGGGAACGGAGATGAAGCCGGGGGACGAATGGGAAATGCGCTAGCGGATTGCACATGAAAGGAAGGGTCGACGATGTCCATCTTCTATACGTTTTATCACATTATGTTCCCTATCTTGGTTCCGATCGGAATCGGCGCTCTTCTTCATCGGCGGTTTAAGTTCGAATTAAGCAGCTTCTCCAAGCTCATATTGAACTATTACGTTCCCGCGCTCGCATTCGTCAAAATCTACGAATCGAAGCTGTCGTTCGGGCTGGTCGCCTCCGTGTTCGGTTTCCTGCTCCTGCAATTCGCCGCCGTCGTGTCCGTCGGCTATGGAATCAGCCGCGTCATGGACTACTCCAAACCGATGACCGCCAGCTTCTCCAACAGTGTCTGTCTGACGAACAACGGCAACGTGGGCATTCCCGTCAACGCTTTGGCTTTTAAGCAAGACGCCTTCGCGATGTCCGTTCAGGTCATCGTGGTTGTCTTCGAGCTGTTCACCACGTTTACTTTCGGACTCGTGAATGCCAGCAAAGCGACCGCAGGACTTAAGGGCGCTTTGGCGCAATTCGCGAAGATGCCGGTCCTTTACGCGATCGCAGTCGGCGTATTGCTGCAAATATGTCGCATTCAACTTCCCGAACCGATCGTGACGCCGCTGGATCAGATCGCCTCCGGCATGCTCTCTTTCGCGCTTGTATCGATCGGCGCCCAGCTCGCTTCGGCGAAGCTGCAGCTGAACACCTCGGCCGTTCTGCTGAGCAGCCTCGTACGCCTGGTTATCTCGCCGGCATGCGCCTTCGCATTCATCCAATTGCTCCATCTCCACGGGATCGCGGCGCAGGCATTGATGATCGCCAGCGCGATTCCGACATCGCGCAACAGCGCGGCTCTTGCGCTCGAGTACGGCAACGAGCCCGCCTTCGCCGCCCAGGCCGTGCTCGTCTCCATGCTGCTCGGCAGCGTCACGCTTACCGTTGTCGTCGATCTGGCCATGCGGCTGTTCTGACCGTCAAGGTCCAAGCCGCGAATCAGGGCGGGGGAGCCAGCACTTTCCGGCGGGGAAGACCGAGCTCCGCCCGTCTCTGCACGTACAATCCGATGGAGATGCGAATGCGCTCCTGGCGGACTTTGGCCCTCGAACGGGACAGGCTGTTGTAGACGTTGGCCGTCGTGGTGCCGAGCAGCTTCGCGATCTCCGCCGGCGGCAGTTCCCCGAAGAAATGCGCCTCGAAAATCATGCGTTCCCGCTTGGACAGAATGCGAAGCAAGTCCCGAAGGCCCTCCAGCATATCCCTCCGCATCAAGCACTCCGACGGGTCCATGCGGCGCTGCGCTTCGAGTTCGGCAGTCGTCTGCAGCCGGAACAGGATGCGGTCGATATTCGTCCAGTCCGTCTCGCCATCTTCAGCCGCGGGGGCAGGCCGCATTCTCCCGCCGCCGTCCGGCCAGCCGGAGAACGGCCTCTCTTTGGCATAAGGCCCGCCGCGGCGAAGCTTCATGAGCGCCTGGTTCCGCACGATCCGGCACAGCCAAGGGTTGAACTTGCCCGTGTCCATCAGCGAGCCGAGATGGAGGAACGCGCGAATCAGCGCATCCTGCACGATGTCCTCCGCCAGATGGGGATCGCGGACCATCCGGTTCGCCACCCCGAGCGCCTCCGCCCGATATTGGCGGACCAGCTCCCCGAACGCCTCCCGGCTGCCTTCGCGCGCCCGCTCGATCAGCTCGCGTTCGGAGAGCCGGGGGCCGGGCTCTTCCTCAACGTCGTCCCGAATGAATTCCGGATGACTCCATCGTACGGCTCTGTCTGCTCTCCGCTCCGCCGCCACGTCGCCGACTCCCCTCATTTTCGCCTCAAGCCGATTCGGCCCTTCCTTGGACGGATGCCGCAGGATCGCGAAACCTATCGTCCGTCCGCAATTATTTCGGTTTGACGATCGTCCGCATGACAAACTCCGCGTTGGGGATCCGGTACCCTTCGCCCAGCACCATAATCCCCGAGAGGATCGAGAAGTAATTGCCGACGATCTCCTCCGGATCGCCGTCCGCGATCTCCCCCGCCTGCTGGCCTTCCTTGAACAAAGGCAGCAGCCGGTCGATATACGCTTGCAGCGGGTATTCTTTCATAAGCCGGCCGGCCTTCTCCGGCACGCCGTCCGAGTGGGCGGCCTGGTAGATGAGCATGAAATACGGCGTATTCTCCTTGCTCAGAATGTGCTCCGTCAGCAGCCGGATCCGCTCCAGAGGGGAGCCGGGCAGTCCGTACAGGCCCTCGATGGAGGCGATCGACGTCTCCACCGCCCCCTGGATGAGCATCGAGAACAGGTCGTCCTTCGTCTTGAAATAGTGGTAAACAAGCCCGTGGCTGATCCCGGCTTCCGCGGCGATCATGCTCATCTTGGTTCCGATAATCCCCCGCCGGGCGAAAACCTTAATGGCTGCCTGAACGATCTGATCCTTGCGCTCGTCGCGAATTTGATCCAGCTGCTCTTCCCTTAATGGCGACATCGTTCCTCATCCTTTGATTAGGCGTTAGCTGATTAGAAACTGCCGAACACACTGAGACACTTCCGCGGGCGACTCGCCGTTCTCCGGCGACAGATGATGGAGCTTGGGAATCGAGAGCGTCCGCGAACGCCCGATCGTCCGCTCCAGCTCTCCGGCCATGCGATGAACGGATTCCGGGCTTTTCCCGCCCGACAGGACGAGCACGTCCGCCCGGATCTCCCCGTACCTGGGATACGTGGACGCCAGACGCCTGACTTCCCGGTGCTCGTTCAGATTCTCGGACAGAAGCCGCAAAATCCGGCTCCAATGGTTCCCGCGGATGACCATCCTCAAGATGAGTTTAGCATACCATTTCGGGAGCCGCGACAGCGGCGTATGTCCCGCGCCCCGCACGAACGCTGCGAACGCCGCCCGATAGTCTCCCCGGTTCATGTCCTTCTCATATTCGGACAGCCAATTCCAGTCCGCCGGTTCCGATTGAACGACGACTCCCGGCTCATAAAGCGCGATCTTGGCGAACGCCGAAGTCGCCATGGCCGCCTCCAGCGCGGCCAGCCCTCCGTAGCTGTGGCCGAAGAGGTAGACGGCTCCCGTCGCTTCCTGCACAGCGAGAAGATCCTCGCGCTCCTTGGCGATGGAGTAATCCGGCCCCTGCGGCCCGCTGCCTCCGCGGCCCCGGCGATCCACGATATGAACCGTGAAAGAATCCGACAGCTTGCCGGCGAGCTCGGTGAATTCCTCCGATGTGCTAAGCGCTCCGGGGACGACCAGAAGCCCGGGGCCGCGGCCGAAGCTTCGATAAGCGATCGTGGTTCCGTCCTTCGACGTAACCGCGTTATAAGAATTTTTAGTCATTGGGCATCACTCCGTTTTTTTTGATTGACTAAATCAGTCAACAATAGAATATGCGAAATGCGTACCCGTGTCAACCTCGAAATGTCTACCCGCAGATAGACCGCGTCCGCTTGCGAATCCTGCCGCCGATAGACGCGGCCGGGACCGGCGGGGAAGTATGATGAAGTCAGTTCAAACGAACGAAAAATAAGAAATGCGGAGGCGACTGACAAATGAAAAGCAACAGAATGGTACGGATGGCCGGAATCGCGTTTATTCTCGGATTGGTTTTCTCGTTTCAGACGACGGGGCTTGGAGAGAAGGAGTGGGCGATCCTTGCCGGCTTCGCGATCTTGGGGTTCTGCGCCGGTGCGGTACAGGCGCAAGCGATCTTGAAGGCACGGCAAGGCGCCATGAGCAAAGCGCTGCGGAACGTGCTCGTCGTCCTCTCCTTCGCGGTGCTGTTCGCCATCAAAGGCATCGTCGCTACCAGCATCGTCTCCCATCTTCAAAATACCGGCGACTCCCTGCTCGTGCAAATTTTCTTCTCGATCTTCGGTCTGTTTCTCGCCCGCGGGCTCATTCTGGGAAATTCCTCCAGGAAACCCTCGGCCGTTTAATGAACCCACTTCTCCGAATGGTAAGCCTTCATAAAGCCGAGGAAAGACTCCAGCGCCTCGACGCCTCTCGTCTCGGCTTCCCTCGCTTGCGCAAGCAGCGCGGCGGCCCGGTCGGCGGTCTCCGGATCCTTAGGGGTTCCGCCCTGCGGAAAAGGAAACAAGGCCCGAAGCTCGGCGAACGCGGCGGCCACGGCTTCATACTCCGCGGCGGCCGCCGCCGCATATTCGCGAACCTTGCGCTCGACGAAGTTGCTCCCGTCCCACTTGACGGCGAGCTCGCGCAGGAACCGGGCCGCGAATTCTCTCGCGTCGCCGATCACCGCCGCGTTATACGCGTTGCCCAATTCGTCCGCCGCGCGATCGTTCATGACCCGGATCCAGGCATCGTAGCCGGCCAGGCCCATCGCGAACCGGTCCTTGAAAAATCCGGCGTCGTTCCACTCTCGTCCGCGGGCATGGTCGACGATCATATCCAGCGCCATCCGCAGCATTTCGTACTTCGAATGGGGAAGGCTCTCGCTGATCGTGATCAGAAACAGCACGTGGATTCTCGGATTCGCGAACTTGGCGTAGGGGATCGTGCCATCTTGGGATTTGTCCTTGGCGTAGAACAGCTGCTTCTCGTCATCATAGCCGTAGATCAGCCCGAATTCAGGCTCGAACAGGTCCACGGCAATCGCCGGCACGCCCTTATCGATCGTCTCGTGAATCAGCGCCATCGTCTTCTCCACGAGCTCCGGCGTCGCCGGCGCTTGCGCCTCCCCCATATTGCTGATAAAGCCCAGATTGCATAGATTGCGGCGAAGAATGTACCCGCCGGGAAAAGAAGTCGGGCCTTCGATGCCGACTCGCTGCCGCTCGATGTTCATGCGGAAGGCATGTCCGGTCAGGCCCATCACGTCCACGAGCGACAAATATTTTTTGTCCGTGTAGCTCACCGCGCCGTGGATGGCATAAGCCGCGGTTGTCCAAGTCTCTTCCCAATCGTCCTTGCGTTTGATTTCCGTCATCCGGACCGTTCCTCCCTCGAACCCTGTTTTTTCGGCTCCTATGCAGTCTGATGCCGCAAGCGGGAGAAATCTATCATCGGCTTATCAGCTTCTCCGCGACGATCTCCGTCGTCAGCCCGGCGATGCCAAGCTCCGTCCGTCCCCGGTCATGCCTGCTCTTAGAATCGGTTCATGAATATTTAGGGCCGGCGTCGAATAGCCATGATTTCCGTAAGTGAATTCGAGGAGGGAACGAATGAAACGTCGATTCATCGCTTGGGCCGTCTTGCTGCCGATGTTGATGCTGCTGTCGCCGCTGCAAGCATGGGCCGCCGGGGGAAGCGCTGCGGCAGGAACCGGTTCCGAGACGCTTCTGTATCAGGTGAACGGAACCCTGTCGGACTTCGACCAAAGCCGCGTTCTATGGACGGAGACGGGCAATCATGCGCTCTGGCTGATCGACCGCAAGGACGGGAGTCAGATCAAAGTGTTTGACGCCGGCGGGTCCGGCACTGTCGATCAGGCGAAACTAACCGCTCAAGGCGTCGTGTTCGCCTCGGCCGGATCGGCCCGTTATTGGGAGAACGGCACGGTGCGGGAGCTCGGCGTCAGTCAGAGGCTGAACGCGGCCAAAGGGAATTTTGCGGTATTTTCGAGCGTGGTCGTCGACTTGGGGACCGGCCGGATCCGTTCGCTGCCGAACTCGGGTTTTCAGAATGCGAACCGGTTCGATCTTGCGGCTGACGGCACGGTCGTTTATACGGATTCGACTTACACGTCGAAGCTGTACCAATCGCTGGCCGACGGAACGTTGACCGCTTGGGTGCCTCCCAATCCCCCCTATACCGCCTATTCCGGGGTGCTGACGGACGGAACCAACCTGATTTACAGAGTTCTCAAGTATACGAGCAGCGGAGAAAAGTGGTCTTTGCGCTTCCGCGATGGGGCCGGCCAAGCGACGGAGCTCGCGCTGAATCCGTTTCTCGGGGACTACTTCGACAACAGCAAGCAGGCTTTTCAAATCCGCAACGGCTGGGTCGCTTATAAAGCCTACGATAAAGACAAAGGCCACTGGATCTTGTACGTCCGGTCGCCGGAAGGCCCGACCCGGCAAGTTTACGAGGGTCCCTCTTCGTGGTCGGTCATGGATATTTTCAGGCGTCTCAGCCTCAACGAGCTCGGAGCGGACGGCTCGGTCGTGTTCACGGCCGATAATGTTGCCTACTACGCTTCGGCTCAAACGAACGGACTTGTGCGTCTGCCCGGCAGCTCGGGAGAATATCGCTACCTGGAGCACGTTGTCGGCGGGCCGGGCGGGACCGAGTATCGGCTCGGCGCATGGTACCGGCTCTCCGGCGATTCGTTGTACGGAGTTCAGGTTTAATACGGAAAGGCAGCGGCGATCGTTCGTCCGCTGCCTTCCTTCATACGGTGCCGTCCCACTCCGACCGGAACTGCTCCAGGTATCGCTCCATGAACCGGTGCCGTTCCTCGGCGATTCGCATCGCGGAAGGCGTGTTGATCCGATCTTTGAGTTTCAGCAGCTTCTCGTGAAAATGATTGATGGCCGTGCTCTTCCCTTGACGATACTCCGCCGGGGTCATCGAATCCCGAGGCGGCAGGGAGGGATCGTAGATCGGATGCCCCTTCCAACCGGCATATAGAAACGTTCGGGCGATCGCGATCGCTCCGATTGCATCCAGGCGGTCCGCGTCTTGGACGATTTTCCCCTCGAGCGTGCGCATCGGGGGATTGGCGCCTGCATTGTACGACATCGTGGAGATGATCTCGATGACGTGCTCGCGATCGTTCCCTTCGAGCGGCTGTCGTTGAAGCCAATCGCCAACCTTCTTTAGCCCGCTCTCCTTGGACTCGTTCAGCTTCTCGTCCGCCACGTCGTGAAGAAGGGCGGCGACCGTGCAGACGAAAAGATCCGCACCTTCGCCGACCGCCAATCTCCCGGCCATTCGCGCGACCCGCCGGACATGCCACCAGTCGTGCCCGGTGTTGTCATGCTCCAAGACGGATCTGGCAAAATGCTCGGCGGCGCGAACGATGCTCCCTTGCTCTTCCGTTAGCTCCAACAGGCTCTCCTCCCTAAGTGCCGCAGAACGTTCGATAAGGCACGGCGGATTCTTCGGGCAATGCGCAGTACTCCTCTTGTTCGGGAGAATGGTCGTACGGATGGGCCAGAACGCCGAGCAGGCGCTCCATCACGCTGTAGTCCCCGCGTTCCGTCGCCGCGGCCAATGCTTCTTCCACCCGATGGTTGCGGGGGATGACCGCCGGATTGCTGCGGCGCATCAGCTCTTCGGAGGAGACTTCGGATTCCGCGTTCCTCCCCTGTCTCGCGCGCCACCGTTCCCGCCACTGGACGAACTCCGGCGTATCGATCGGCGCCGAGCCTTCCCGGCTGCCGATCGTGAGAGAACGGAAGGTGTTGGTGTAGTCGGCACGGTGTTTTCGCATCAAATCAAGCAGGCTCTCGATCAGCGCTTCATCCTCCGCCTCTTCGCCGGTCATCCCCAGCTTCGCCCTCATTCCCGTCAGCCAATGGCTTTTGAACTGCGGGCCGAATTCGGCGATGGCCTCCTCGGCCAGACGAAGGGCCTGCGTCTCGTCGTCATGAAATAGCGGCAGCAAAGCTTCGGCCAGTCTCGCAAGATTCCATGCGGCGATATAGGGCTGATTGCCGTAAGCGTAGCGGCCCTGAACGTCGATGGAGCTGAACACCGTCGCCGGGTCGTAGACATCCATGAAGGCGCAGGGCCCGTAATCGATCGTCTCCCCGCTGATCGCCATGTTGTCGGTGTTCATCACTCCGTGAATGAAGCCGACCAGCTGCCATTTCGCGATGAGCGAGGCCTGGCGCTTGATGACTTCCCGCAGAAGAAGGAGGTAGCGGTTCCCATCCTCCTCCTTGCCGATATCCGGATCATGCCGCTGCAGCGCATAATCCGCCAGCGTCCGAAGATCCTGCTCCTCTCCCCAATTCGCGGCGAATTGGAACGTGCCGACCCGCAAATGGCTGGCCGCGACGCGGGTGAGCACCGCGCCGGGCAGCTCGGTCTCGCGAAGGATCTCTTCGCCGGTCGTCGCGACCGCCAAGCTGCGCGTCGTCGGGATGCCGAGTCCGTGCATGGCTTCGCTAATGATGTATTCCCGCAGCATCGGCCCCAGCGCCGCGCGGCCGTCTCCCCCTCGGGAGTACGGCGTTCGGCCCGAGCCTTTCAGCTGGATGTCCACCCGCTTGCCTTGGGGCGTGATCTGCTCTCCCAGCAAAATCGCGCGGCCGTCCCCGAGCATCGCGAAGTGCCCGAACTGATGCCCCGCGTAAGCCTGAGCGAGCGGGAGAGCTCCCTGGGGAATCCGGTTGCCCGCGAACGTCTCCGCCCCTTCTTCGCTCCTCAGCGCTTCGGCTTTTAGCCCCAGCTCTTTGGCCAGAGCCTCGTTCAGAATCGCCAGTTTCGGCAAAGGTACGGGTGTCGGTTTCTGTCTGGCGAACAGTCTCTCCGGCAGACGGGCGTAGCTGTTGTCGAAGTTCCACCCGGCATCGTTGGTCGTGGTCATCGTATCCTCCCGGATGCTTTCTTTTTCCAGCTTATTATAACCCGCTATCTCCGCTCTAAAAAGGCAGCCTCACGCAATCTGCCCGTCGATCAGCGCCAATGCGGTGACCGAGAACAGCTCCGGCTTGAAATCGGCCTTGTTCATATAAGCGACCATAGCGGCTCCGCTCCACACCATGCGCAGCTTATCGGACAGCTCGCGCGGATTCGGGAGCCCGGCTTCCTCGGCCATGTCCGCCATCCGGTCGAACACTTCGTTGCGGCATTGAAGCGCTTTGATATGGCATGGATGATCGGTCTCGGGGAACTCCACGAGCGTATTCATGAAGGCGCACCCTCGATACGCAGGCCGCTTCATTCGCTCCGCAACATACTCGATCAAGAAACGAAGCTGCTCCAAGGCCGACTCCGGACGTTCGCGGCGCGCATGCTCGATATGGCCGAGACTGCGCGACAGGTGATGCTCCAAGTAGGCGGCGACCAGATCGTCTTTGGTCGGGTAGTTCCGATAAAAGCTGGCCTTGGCCACGCCCGACTCCAGAATGATTCGGTCGATGCCGACCGCCCGCACGCCTTCTTGATAAAACAATTCGTTGGCCACCCGCAAAATGCGCTCTTTCGCGCTTTCCTTTTTTTCCATCGCCGACCTTCACCCGCCCCTATTTATTTTCCAAAATTTTCGCTGTTCCCGATTGACATGAGACAGATCTGTCTGTATCATCAGACCATGATATGAGACAGAACTGTCTACCTCATTTTACTGCGGTTGCTGTCTCGGATCAACCCGATATCCCGAGAGAGGTGTAAAAAAGTGAGTCACGCAAGCCCAACAACCCCTTTTATCGATCCGAGAAGATGGTTATCGCTCTCCATCGTGATTCTGGCTACGTTTATGGTCGTGCTGGATACCTTTATCGTGAACGTTGCGCTTCCTTCGATCGCGCAGGAGCTTCATGCCGATTTTTCCGAACTGCAGCTGATCGTCGCCGCTTATGTGCTCGGGTATGCCGTGCTCTTGGTGACGGGCGGAAGATTGGGAGATCTGTTCGGACGCAAGATCATGTTCCTCGTTGGCGTCGCAGGCTTCGTCGGGGCGTCGGCCTGGTGCGGATTGTCCGATTCGGCGAACATGCTGATCGCCGCGAGGATCGCCCAGGGAATCTCGGCCGCCGCGATGGCGCCGCAGGTGTTGTCGATCATTCAAGTTATGTTCCCTGCGGAAGAGAGGGGTAAAGCGCTCGGCATTTACGGCGGCGTACTCGGCCTTGGCGCCATCGCGGGCCAGATCGCCGGCGGCTTGCTGCTGAGAGCGGATTGGTGGGGGATGGGCTGGAGGCTGGTTTTCCTCGTGAACGTTCCGGTCGGAATCTTCGCCTTCGTCTTCGCGCTCAAGATGCTTCGGGAATCGCGCGCGCCCGAGCGAAAGCGAGTGGACTTCGTCGGCGTCGGTCTGCTCGCGGCCGGGCTCGGCTTGTTCATCTATCCGCTGGTCGTGGGGCAGGAACGAGGGTGGCCGCTGTGGACATACGTCGATCTCTTCGCCTCTCTTCCCCTGCTCGCGATCTTCGTTCGCTACGAGATCGGACTTCTCCGCCGCGGATCTTCGCCGCTGCTTCCCATGACGCTGTTCCGCGAACGGTCGTTTCGGATGGGGATGGGAATCGCGCTGGCCTTCTACAGCGGAAATGCCGCGCTCTATTTGCTGCTGTCGGTCTTCATGCAATCCGGCAGAGGCGCCGCGCCGCTTCAATCCGCCTACGCCTTCGTTCCGCTCGCGGCCGGCTTCTTCGTCGCTTCCTTGCTCTCTCCGCGGTTGAAAAAGCGCTGGGGCAACCGCATATTGATGGCCGGAGCGCTCCTGATGGCCGTCGGCTATCTGTTGCTGATCGGGGTTGCGAACGGGTTGACCGGCTTGGGAATCGGGGAGATGTTCGTCCCGCTGCTGATCGCGGGCCTCGGCCAAGGCGCGGTCGCCGCGCCGCTGATCCAGACCGTTCTCAGCGGGGTCCAAGGCCCTCATGCCGGCGCGGCGTCCGGCGTGCTGAACACGTTCACGCAGGTCGCCCAAGCGATCGGAATCGCGGTCATCGGCACCTTGTACCAATCGCTGCTGGAGCACTACGGCGGCGAATCGTCGGCCGATCCCAGCATTCGCACGATGCAAGGGGCGCTTACCGCCATTCTGCTCCTGGCCGCGCTGACTTTCCTCCTGCTGACCCTTCTCGGCCGCAAACGGAAGGAAGCCGCCTCGCAAGTCGCCGCGTAAGCAGGCGCCCTAAAGGCCGAGCGCTCGCCGCGCTCGGTCTTTGAGGTCTTTCTTGGTCTTTCTTGGTCTTTCTTGGTCTTTGAGGTCTTTGAGGTCTTTGAGGTCTTATTCGGTATTACTTAGTATTACTAAGTTTCTCCGCACCTCGTCCGAGGTTTTTGATCTGATTTCAGACTAATTCCGCTCCTTCTCGCTCCCGCGCGCCGCTTTTAGTTTGATTTCAGACTAACTTCGCGCTTCCACCCTCTCACACGCGACTTTTGCTCTGATTTCAGACTAATTCCACACTTCTAACCTCTCACAAGCGACTTTTAGTCTGATTTCAAACTAACTTCGCGCTTCCACCCTCTCACACGCGACTTTTGCTCTGATTTCAAACTAACTCCGCACTTCTACCCTCTCACACGCGACTTTTAATCTGATTTCAAACTAACTCAGCACTTCTACCTTCTCACATGCGACTTTTAATCTGATTTCAAACTAATTCCGCGTCTCCACCCTCCCACACGCGACTTTTAGTCTGATCTCAAACTAATTCCGCGTTTCCACCCTCCCACACGCAGTTTTTGCTCTGATTTCAAACTAACTCCGCCCCTCCGGTCTCCTGAAGTCAGACTGAAGAAGCCCATAATACCTCAAATCCTCATACCCCTCTCCCTTCCGGATATGCTGGCGCAGAACCCCCTCGTGCTTCATGCCGATCTTCTCCATCACGCGATAGGAAGCCGGGTTCCGAGTCATCGCCGCCGCGAAAACCCGGTTGAGCTTCAATTCTTCAAACGCAAACTCCACAACGCGCGAAGCCGCTTCCGTACCATAGCCCGCGCCCCAATAAGGCTTGCCGATCCAATACGCCAGTTCCGCCGTGCGATGAGACTTGTTGATATGCAGACCGACAATCCCGATAAAAGCCCCGTCCGAGTCAAGAGTCACGGCGAACGAATAGCCGTCTCCCCCGGCCGCCGCCTCGCGTCTCGCACGGATAAATGCGGGGGCCGAGCCTGCCGGATACGGATGAGGGATGCCCAACGTCGTATCCGCTACTTCTTTGTCCCCGGCCAAAGTCTCAATCGCTTCCGCATCGCGAAGCTCAAGCGCGCGCAAAATCAATCGTGCCGTTATCATGACCTCCGTCATGCAGATCCCCCCATGTTCATGCCGTACCTTGAACCGACCGAGCCCTTCCCTTTCAAGATCCATACACTTTATACGGATCTGAAAATTCTGTCAACTCATTTGCGAATCCTACACTGTTACCATTCGAACGTCTGTTCTATAATGAAGCAGAAAGGGGCTGCGGCGATGACCGCTTCAAGTTCGGCTCGAAATCAAGATTCTTTAAGCCAAACCCAGATAGACGCTCTTATTCGGATCGTTCTAACGAACCCTCTCCTGAATACCGTTTTCCGGAAGACTCCCCATTTGAACTTGCCGGAATATTACATAGGAGCAGGCTGCATCGCCCAGTCCGTCTGGAATCATTCCTTCGGGATGCCGATCGATAACGGAATACGCGATATCGATTGGGTTTACTATGATCCGGATCTTTCGTACGACAAGGAATGCGAGGTTATCGACTCTGTCCGGCGGGAATTCGACTCTCTCGCCGTCCGCTTGGACATTAAAAATCAAGCCCGTGTCCATCTGTGGTACGAGCAGCATTTCGGATATCCGATCGAACCTTTTTCGTCGCTTGAAGAAGCGATCCGTACCTGGCCGACGACGGCCACCGCGATTGGCATGCGCATGAACCCGAACAAGGAGTGGAAAGTGTATGCGCCATTCGGATTGAGCGACCTCTTCTCCTTAACCGTAAGGGCAAATAAAGTCCAGATTACCGAAGAGATTTACGAGAGGAAAATCAACCGGTGGAAGGCGATATGGCCGGGCCTTACGGTTATCCCTTGGGAGTAAGCCTGCGTGTTTTTCGTTAACCCACGGAGCAAGGCCTGTGCTAAAATTTATAGACAGGGCTACTATTCCCAGGGGGTGTCCCGTGACGACAACCGGCAGCAACGAAACACCCGGCTTCGTTCCCAAATCGCTTGCGATCGAGTTTGACGTGCGCCAGTTGGTGTCGCTGCACTATTTCGAATTCGCCAAAGATTTCATCTTCAGCGGAGAGAGACACGACTTCTGGGAGTTTCTATACATTGATAAAGGCGAGATCGAAGTCATGGCCGACACGACCGGCTATAAGCTGAAGCAAGGCGACATGATCTTCCACCGGCCGAACGAGTTCCATAGCGTTTGGGCCAACCGGAAGATCGCCTCCAACGCGATCGTCATCTCCTTCGTCTGCGAGTCTCCCGCGATGTCCTTTTTCGAAGGAAAGGCTTTCTGCCTGGAGAATCACGAGCGCAACCTCATCGCGGAACTGATCCGCTACGGCTTCGCCGCGTTCGAACCGCCATTCGACGATCCGACCCTGCACGACCTCGTAACGAAAGCCGAAGCTCCGGCCGGCGTCGAGCAGCTGATCAAGATTCATCTGGAGCTGCTGCTGCTTATGCTGCGATCCAGAGGCAACGCCATGCCGGGAACCAAGCGGCTGTCCTTCACGGCCAAGGAACGGAGCGAGGATGAGATCGTGCGCCGCGCCATCCGGTTCATGGAGGATAACGTGCAGCGGAATCTATCGCTCGAAGAGATCGCGAGCCGTCTCCATATCGTTCAGTCGCATCTGCATGCGTTGTTCAGGCAGAAGGTGGGCATGAGCGTCATGCGCTACTTCAAGAACATGAAGATTGAGACGGCGAAGTTGTTGATTCGCGAAGAAACGAGCAATTTTACGGAGATAGCCGACCGGTTAGGCTACAGCAGCATCCATTCCTTCTCCCGCCACTTCAAGAACGTAACCGATATGACGCCTTCGGAATACGCCCGTTCCGTTAAGGCGAGGGTTACATAGTGGTGGAAAAACGGCGCTTCAAACCATTGCGGGACTGACCCCCATTTCTGAGACAGGGATCAAAACCCCTTATTTTACGAAGCAGCCAGTTGCCGATATTCAATCGGAGACTGGTTGTTTAGTTTCGCTTGAATCCGAATTGCGTTATCGTAATGGATGTACTCTTGTACTGTTTGTACAATGATTGCCGTCGTCATACAAGTGAGATTGTCGAGGTAGAACGTTTCAGACTTTAGCGTGGAATGAAACGATTCGATGAGGGCATTATCAACGGGCGTTCCCTTGCGGACATGCTCATGGTAATGCCCTTTTCCTTGACTGCCTTTTGGTAATCGTGCGATGTGTACACGGAGCCTTGGTCGCTATGAAGCATCGCCCCCTTCACGTCAGGCAACTGCTGTAGCGTGTCCAACACAAATTGGACATCCTGCTTGTCTCCAATACTGTAGGCGACAACTTCGCCGTTGTACAGCTCCAAAATGCTCGACAAATACATCATGGTGCTGCCGTAAGGAAGATACGTAATATCGGTGACCAGCTTTTGCAGAGGGCGGTCCGCGTGAAATTGCCGCTTCAGCAAGTGTTCCGCTACTTGCGCAGGCTGACCTGTCTGCTTCCGTTTCTTCGCCTTCACCCGGCATTGCCACCCGTATCGTTGCATGGCCCGCTGCACCCGCTTAGGATTGACGGTCTCCTGGCGCCGGATCTGAGAGGTGATCTTTCGGTATCCGTAACGGAAGCGATGCTTTAAGCACAGCTCCTGAACGCGTGAGACAAGCGCGTCTTGCTTTGCCGGTAAGCCTTGCTTCTTCCAGCGATAGTACGTAGAGCGCGGCAAGCTAGCACTTCGATTTGCTGCCTAAGGAGACGGTTCTCCGCACGCAGTTCCTCCATCTCCGATTTGAGTTTGAGGCCTTTTCCATAGCTATACTGCTTGCCGACAGGTTGCTCTAGGCGATGTAGCTCACCTGATCGATACCAGCGTACCAAGTTTCGATTTGCGATTTGTTGCGTATGTTAAGCTGCTCCATAATCTCACGCTTGGTAATTCCCGCTAGCCTCATTTCAATGGCCTTCATCTTAATTTCTACCGGGTAACTGACCCTAGTTGCCAATGCAAAAACACCTCCAAAGTTGTCCCTTACATCTTTCGATGAAGAGCAATTCTTTTGAAGGTGTTTTGATTTGTCTCACGCTAGGGGGTCAGTCTCTTGCCGATTTGCGCGCCGTTTTTTGTGCCCGTTCGCGGCGGGCGTCATGATGACCGTCACGGGTGGGCCATCAAGCCTTCGATATCCTTGACCGCTTGGGCGATGTCCCCGTCTCCTTGCAGCGGAAGCGCCAGCTTCTGCGGAATGAACTCCCACAGCAGGCGGTCCTTGCCGTCGGACCAAGGAGCGGGGATCGCTTTGGCCTGGGCGTCCAAGAACATTCCATTTAAAAAATTAAAGCCAGTCGATCGCTTGAAAAGTCCCGGATTGTGCCGATTCGCGAGCTTTCAGGCACATGAGCGCGCTGAGCAGACCGGAATCGAGCGTACTGTCCGAAGACGAGGCGGTCCCCCTCATCAAATCGACGAAATTGCGAGCGAGCGCGATATCCCCTCCGCCGTGCCCATCTTTGCCTTGCCCAAGCCGATAGGTCTCCACGCGGTCCGTATGATGCATGAACACTTTAATCTCGTCCTTATACCAATCGAATTCGAGCGTTCCTTTGTAGCCGAGCAGCCGCGCGCCTCTCGCCGCCGCCCCCCGGCGGGCGAAGAAGTTTTGCGAGTAGGCCGCGTGCATGCCGGATTCGTATCGGATCAGGGCGCTGCCGGAATCCTCGTTCCCCGTGTCCTCGGCGAAGCTGCAGAACTCCCCCGGCGGCGGATCCGGAAAGATGTCCCTTCGGATCGTGCTCTCCTCGCACGTCCGGTTCTCCTCGCATTCGGCGCAGCGTAGGCCCGCCGGCTTGTTCCCGCGAAAGACCCGCTTGGAAGTCATCGCGCTGACGAGGACGGGCTTGAGCCCGATCAATTCGTTCAGATAATCGAAATCGTGCGTCGCTTTCTGCAGGAACATCCCGCCGGTCTCCCGTTCGTCCCGGTACCAATGGTGATAGTAGACGCCGCCGTAAGGAACGTTGTTGACGGCTTGCACGTGCTCCACGGTTCCCAGCTTGCCGGAGGCGACGATCTCCTTGGCCAAGCGCAGCAGCGGCGTAAACCGGAGCGGGAACGAGACGACCACCGGCGAAGCCGATCGCTCTTTGCCCTTCCGGAGCCGGTCCAAATCTTCGTACGTCGTCGCGATCGGCTTCTCCAGGAAGAGCGGCAATCCGGCCGCCATGACCTTCAGCGCCATCTCCGTGTGCAGCGAGCATCTCGTACCGACCGCGACGCCGTCCAGTTTCTCCTGCGCCAGCATCTCATCCGCCGAAGCATAGAACCGGATGCGGCCGCGATCCGGTTCGTCGATCCCCGTCCGAATCCGCTCCCAATCGGGATCGGCGACCGCCGCCAATCGGCAGTCCGAATCGGCCTCCGCCATTTGCGAGACCATCCACCGAATCCGGGAACCGTAGCCGATAACACCCAATCTCATGACGTTTAACCTCCGTTTGTACGTGCTTGGAACGGCATTATAATCCTCTCGATCTCAGTTGACTTCGGGAACCAGCGGCCCAGCCAGCTCTTCGAGATAGAACAATCTGCCGGGCAGCGTCGGCATGAAACTGGACGGCAGCCAGCGATCCGGTCCGTGCCGTAAGGTCGCCCAGAGCGACAGCCCTTGCCACTGCATCCCCCGGCCGAGCGCCCCGTCGCAGCCTCCGATGATCCGATCCGACCGCAGGAACAGCGCCGGCCCGATCGTGTTCGCTCGGCACGGAACGAGAGTCGTCCGGCTCTTGAAGCTCGTGAAGGCGTTCTGTTCGACGGTCAGCGGATGCAGCATGGCTCCGATTCGATAAGGCTGCGCCTTCCACTCCTCGTCCGTCGCGAATTCCTCCGCGAAGTGGGGCTCCCAGAAGGCGATGTGCATCATGCGGCCGATGCCGAAGATGGTAATAAGCTCGGCGCCTTCCGCTTGGAGAGCGGCAATCTTGCCCGGATAGGACGGCAATTGCCCGAGCGTGGCAAAGTGCCGTTGATCCGGCGGCACCGTAAGGTCGCCTAGCGGACCGTAGAACGCCTGTTCCATCGCATAACGGAACGAGCCCGGGTGGTCCGGCGGCAGCGTATTCCCTTCGCCGTCGCTCCACTCGTCCATATTGAAGCCGTAGACATGGCGGCAATCGACGCCCCATTCCCTCAGGAAGTAGACCGTCCACTTGTACATGCCCATCGGTCCCGCCGGCAGGATCAGGGCCAGCTTCCTGCCTTCGTCCCGGGTTCTCCGAATCTGAAGCGCGATCTCGTGCCCCATCATCGTATCCAGGTCCTGCGTGCTGCCGCAGCCGACCGGTTCGAACCCTTCGTTCCAGAAGGGTTGACGCTCGCCGATCTTCTCCGGAGGTAGCGAGCAGCAAGCGTCGATCTTGCGAAGATCCCAGCCCGCCGGAAGAAAATGCTCCAGCAGCGAGCCTTTCGACGTCGTCAAATAATCCATTCCGTTCTCCTCCTCGGCTTAGGGAAGCAATCGGGCGGCCGACAGCCGCGGCCACGCCCGGCAAGCGGTGAAGCCTTCCGCGAATCCGGCCCCGCTTTGCAGCCCCCGGAACTTGGACACCGTGCGCACGAAGTCGATAAAGTCGATGCCGTCGTGCTCGTACAGCCATTTGATCTGGCTCTCGTGACAAGCGTTCATCCGCAGCTTGATCTCGATCTGGGCCGTGATGTCCACGTATTCGGTCGGCAGAAACCCGACGCCCGCCAGCGTATCCATGTAATAGATGGGCGGGACCTCGTCGCAAGCCGCGAGATTGGCCGACGGCCGATAATACGGCACCGTCGCCGCGAAGCTGGCGTCGAAAACCGCCCGCGAAACTTCCATGTGATCCTTCATGTAATCTTCCGGCGGATGCGTAATGATATAATCGGGCCGGCAGCTTCGGAACACATCCGACAGCATGCGGACCAGTTCGTCGTTGTCGGCCTTGACCGACAGATCGGGAATGTCGAGGCCGATCACGTCCGCCCCGATCAGCTTGCCCGCCGCTTCGGCCTCCCGTGCCCGAATCCGCCTCAGCTCCTCCGACGGAATGACCTTGTGTCCCTTGTCCCCGTTGGCGACGTGAACCATCGTAACGCGATGTCCCACCTCGGCCAGCTTGGCCAGCGTTCCTGCGCACCCGATCTCCAGATCGTCCGGATGACAACCGACCGCGACGATATTCATAGCGGCGCCCCTCCGTTCTTCGTCTTCCAGGATTCCATCCATGGAGGCCGACGTTTGTTGGTGATGATCTTGCTTTGAAGCTAATTCTAACGGGGAAGCGGAGAAAAAGATTTACCAAAGTTTTCGAAAAATTTATCAATTCCTGCATGGTGCGGCAGCGCGGCAGGAGTGGATAGAGACGGGGGCCTACCGCCTCGGCCATCGATAAGAAGCCGCGTGCCGCAGCATCGCCAGAAACAGAGCCGCCCACTGCTCCGGCGACCAGGACGCGACCGGTTGATCGCGCTCTACCTTCGCATGCTTCAGCGTCGGCCTCAACTGCGCCGGCGTAAAAATGCCCTTCAGCGCATCCGCCGCCGGCGCCCTCGGTTCGCGCAGGACGTATCGCGCGAATGCGGCGAACCTCTTTCCTTCCCTGTGGGGCACCAGCGGACAGTCCCGTCGGGCAATTCTTACGATCGCCGCATCGACGCGCGGCGGCGGGGCGAAATGGGTGCGAGGCACAACCGTTCTCAGCTCGAACGTAAAATGCATCCTCCAGGTCAACAGCCGAGGGTCCCGCGCGGCGCTCCCCGTAAACCTGCGGGCCGCGCCCTTCTCCAGGATCAGCGCCCCCTGCCGGAACGATTGGCCCTCGGCTCCCAGCAGCCTGTCCAGAATGGTCGTCGTGATGGAGAACGGAATGTTCGCCACCACGCAGAACGGCTTCGCGGGAAGCCGGATTTCCCGGATATCGCCTTGGATCACGGCGATTCTCGGATGTCCCTGCGCTTTTGCGCGCAGGGTCTCGGCAAAGGCAGGGTCCGCCTCGACCGCCAGCACTCGGGCGGCTTGCTCGGCGATCGGGAACGTCAGGGCGCCTTTGCCCGCGCCGATGTCCAGCACGGTGTCGGTCGGCCGCAAGCTTGCCGTCTCGATCAGGCGCTTGATCGTTTGCGGGTTGTGGAGCAGATGCTGGGCCGAGAAATTCGGCCCGGACAGGCATTTTCGAATCGTTCGATGATTTTTGTCGTGTTGGTGCATGAATTCGTTCCTCCCCAGGCATTGGCCTGCGGCGAAACAAAGGGAGAGGTGGATGTGCGCATTCAAACCAACCCTTGTCTATGGGAACGACAAGAAGCCGGCCGGATTGTCGATTGCGTAGACGGATCCTCGCGTTTCCTCGGGAGAACGCAAAAAAGGAGACAGCCGAGCTGTCCCCTTCTATCCGTCTATGCAGAAGGATATCCTAAAATGGGCAGACCGATTCCGTTTGCTCCGCGCGCAGGCAGAGTCTTTGCTCACTATGGAATTAGTGGGACAAAGCGACAAAACGCAATCTTCCGTAATTAATAACACCCATTATTAGGACGACCCTCCATTCCTTGAGTTGAAGTCATTGTAGCACATTCGGCGCTCGCGTTCCAACGCATGCCGAAAGGTTCACAGCCGATCGCCGTCCTCCGGAATGACGACCCGTTCAAGCAGATGCTCGGCCGACAGTCTGGCCTTTAGAACATCCCGGGTGACGCGGCAATGGTTGATCGTATCCATATGAACGGCCGCGACCCGGGTATACGGCGCGTAGCCGACGAGACGGATCACGTCGTCTTCGTCCATCGTGATCGGATCGCCGACGGCGAACCTCGCCCCGCCCGCGTTGACGATCGTCACCTTGGGCTTATACGTATCGAGAGCCGCCTTCACGTCCTCGCACCAGACCGTATCCCCTGCGAGGTACAGCGTAGGCTCTTTTTCCGCTTGCAGGACGAAGCCGGATACCGACCCCATTTTCCGGCCGATCTCACCCGTCCCGTGCCGACCGTCCATGCGATGGATCGTGATTCCTTGAAAAGTCGCCGAGTCCCGAACCTCCGTGATATCGGCAAAGCCCGACGATCCGATCGCGTCGCGGTCTCCCGGCTGGCAGAAGATCGGCACCGACTTCGGCAGCGCCCGAGCCGCCGCTTCGTCCCAGTGATCGCGATGCAGATGGCTCACGAGGACGGCATCGGGAGCGAGCCATGCATCCGGCTTCCCGGGCAGCGGCACGAGCGGATTGCGCCGTTCGTCTCCGGAGTCCGGGATCGGCGGATTGACTCCCTTGTCGCTGAACATCGGATCGACCAGGATCGTCGCTCCCGCGTATTCCAACCATAAAGTCGCATGGCGAATGAGTTGAACGTTCATCAGTGAGGCCCCCGATCCAATGGATGGCGAATCTGTTACAATATCGATGATAGCATCTGTCCCTTCGGCGATACATAACCCGATGAACGGATTCGGGAGGATTTGCTTTCATCGTGAAAGAGGTGATGCCCCCATGGCCAACCCGGCGATCGACGATACGGATTTGCGGATTTTGCAAGCTCTCTTGGACAACGCGCTGCTCACCCACAAGGAGATCGGGGAGATCGTCCATCTCACCGGACAGGCGGTGGGCGCTCGGGTTCGCAAGCTGCAGGACCTCGGCATCATCGAAGGCTACACGCTGCGTTGGAACCCCGAGAAGATCGGGCTGAGCGTGCATGCCTTCCTGATCGTGTTCATGAACTCGAATCAATCCCATCAGCCTTTCCGGGACTTCGTTCGGTCGAACGAAGCCGTGACGGAGGCGCACCGCGTAAGCGGAGAGGGCTGCTACTTGCTTCGCGTGCGCGTGAGCGACGGCTCCGGGCTGAACAAGCTGCTGGAGGAAGTGCTGCAGTACGGCAATTACAAGCTCAGTCTGTCGATCGGGCAGATCAAGTAGAACCTATGCGAGGAGAGAGCCCCCATGCAGTTAACGATTGAAGCGGACGATTTGACCCGGCCCGAGGTTCGGGCCCTAATCCGGCATCACCTGACGGAGATGCATGAGTTCTCTCCGCCGGAGAGCGTGCATGCGCTCGATCTGGACGGGCTCCGCGGTCCGAACATCACCTTCTGGAGCGCCTGGGAAGGCGGCCGGATTGCCGGCATCGGCGCGTTAAAGGAACTGGATCCCTCGCACGGAGAGGTCAAGTCGATGCGAACCGCGCCCGATTACCTGCGGAAGGGCGTCGCCCGCCTCCTTCTCGAGCGGATCATTGAGACGGCCCGGGAGCGAGGATACCGCAGACTCAGCCTGGAGACAGGCTCCATGGCGCAGTTCGAGCCGGCCCGCAGCCTGTACCTCCGTTACGGCTTCGAAAACACCGTACCGTTCGCGGACTATGCGGAGGACCCGAACAGCGTGTTCATGACCTTGGAGCTGTAAAGTCAATCATCGGTAACCGGAAGCGTCCGCCGGCTTGCCCGCATCCTGAACTTCGACGAGATACCGCCAACAGTCCGGCTGCGAGCCGTCGAGATCGCGGAAGCCGTACACTTTCGCGAGCTCGCCGCTGGACGTGGAGCGGCCGTTCCACCGGGCGGCTTCCGGATCGCCGGCCAGCGCGGCAACGGCCCGTCCCACGAAGCGAGGCGATTCCGAGATGACGAAATGAGGCTCCTTCGCCGCAGCGTCCCGCCAGTTCTCCTCCTGAACGCCAAAGTGATCCAGCATGATTTCGGAACGCATCCACCCCGGGGTCAAGGCTACGGCGTTGCAGCGATAAGGAGAAAGCTCATGCGCCAAAGACCGGGCCAGCCGGATGACGGACGTCTTGGCCAGATCGTAGAACAGCGAGAGCCGATAGTTTTGGTCGTTATATTCCGCCGTCCCGTCCGTCATTTCCACGACCAGTCCGTTCGGGTTGCGAATGAGCAGGGGCAGCGCGAAGTGACTGGTGATCACATGCGTATCGATCGCAAGCCGAAGTTGGCGGAATCCCCGTTCCAGGGAGTGCTCCCATACGGGCACGTTCCATTGCGTCAAATACTCGGCTCCCCACACGTCGTTGACCAGGATGTCCAATTTTCCCTGCTCCCGTTCGATTCGGGCCACGAGCGCCTCAACCTGGCCGGGATCCAAATGATCCGCTTGAACCGCGATGCCCCGGCCTCCCGCCTGATTGACCAAATCCGCGGTATCCTCGATCGTTTCGGGACGATCGTATTCGGATCGCCGGGTTCGCGTCGTGCGGCCCGTCGCATAAACCGTGGCCCCCGCCGCGCCCAATTCGATCGCGATTCCCCTGCCGGCGCCGCGCGTCGCGCCCGCCACCAAAGCTACTTTTCCCATGAGCGGCTTCATTCCCGTTCCTCCTCTCGTTGATACGCCTCCCATTATAGACCGATAAATACGTCAACCTTTGTCCTATTAATCTTCACTCTTCATAGACATTCTCTATGCGAAGCTTCATAAAGCAAAACAAACTTTATCGAAAACGGGAGCTTGGGCTGACTCGCCCCTTACAAACGCCCGGTAAACTGAGAGCGTAAATGGGCCAAATTTCCTACTCCGAGGGTGATGATCCGTATGTCCGCTGCACTGCTGCCGTCCGGGAAGGGCCGTTCCTTCGCGCTTCGGCTGCTGAATCCGCGAAGATCGGTCGGGATGAAGCTGTTCCTCATTATTTTTTGCAGCATTTTGATCTGCGTGCTGGCGGGGGGACTGCTGTCCAGCCGAATCTCCAAGGAGATCGTCCGGGAGAAGGTGTCGGACGCCGGCCTGCAAACCGTTCAGCAGACTTCAGGGAAGCTGAACCTGCTGCTGTCCAGCCTGGAAGGCATCACGGACCAGATTCTGACGGACCAGGTGGTGCAGGACCAGATGGATGCGCTCCTTACGCCAAAGCTCGGCTCCTACCTCGTCTACCAAGTCTACAGCAAGCTGACGGAAAGGCTGCTGACGTATGCGGCGAGCAACCCGATGATTACGGACGGCTATCTCATTCCGGTGAACGAAACCGCCAAGGAATCGATCGCCGCCACCTCTTCCTCCGTGATCGGCACCTCCTCGATTCTGGGGGACGACGCGGCCGCCAAGCCGTGGTTCCAAGCCGTGCTGGCAGCCAAGGGGGAGCCGGTATGGATCCCGACGACGCCGGTCGAACCCGAGAGCGCGTCCAACAGCTCGCAGGCGGGGCCTACGATCGGCGTCGCGCGGCTGATCGCCAGCAAATCCAAAAACACGGATGTCTTCGTGCTGCTGCTTCAAATCCGCTTGAGCGATGTCGCGAACCAATTCCGGAAGGTCGAATTGGGTCAGGGAAGCGAGCTTGTCATCGCGGACGGAAGCGGCCGCTACGTATACGCTCCGAATGCCGGGGCGATCGGACAAGCGCTGGCCGTGCCGCTGCCTAAGGACGCCGGAGCGACGGGCAGCCGGCAAGTCGCGGAGCCGGGCGGGGGAGAAACGATGCTCTTCTACGATAAGCTCGCGCTGAACGGCTGGCAGCTGATCGGGACCGTCCCTGTCCGCAATCTCGTCAAGGATGCCGATCGCATCTCCGTCGTCACGTGGTCGGTCGTCGGCGCCGCGGCCCTGCTGGCGCTGGCGATCGGCCTGTTCGTCATCCGGATCGTCGCCCTGCCGCTGAACCGGCTGCAGAGCCTGATGAGCGAAGGGCAGACCGGCCGGCTGCATGTACGAGCCGACCTTGCCGCCAAGGACGAGATCGGGCAGCTCGCGCAAAGCTTCAACGAGATGATGGCGCAGATCACAACGTTGGTCGGGCAAATGGGGGCGTCGGCCCGCGATGTGCTGAATACGGCGGAAGAGCTGACGGCGGCTTCCGCCCATACGGCCGGGGCGGCGCGGGAGCTGTCGCTTGCGACCGGCGAAATCGCGAGCAGCGCGTCCGGTCTGGCGGCGGAAGCGGAGAAGGGGAGCGAGTGGGTCGGCGCCATCGAACGGCAAAGAAGCCTCGTTGCCGAGGCCGGAACGCAAATGAAGGCGGCGGCGGCCGGGGTGAAGGAGGCCGGCGAAGCGGGAGCGGCCTCCATGGACGTCATGCTGGAGCGAACCGGACAGACGGAAGAGGTGGCTCGCCGCATGGCGGAGAAGATCGGCCATCTGAAGAACAGCACAGGCGCCATCCGCAGCATTCTGGACATGCTCAACGGGCTCGCGCAGACGACCGACATCCTGTCGCTCAACGCTTCCATCGAAGCGGCGCGGGCGGGCGAAGCGGGCAAGTCGTTCATGGTCGTGGCCGGCGAGATTCGGAACTTGGCGGAGCAGTCGCGGAAGTCGATCGGCAACATCGGGCAGCTGACCGATTCGATTCAGCTCGAGATCGAAGATACCGTCCGTTCCGTCGCCGAGGTGTACCCGCTGTTGCAGCACCAGATCGGCTCGGTGCGGGAATCCGGGCGTATTTTCGAATCGGTGCAGAACCGCATGGAGCAGTTCATCGCGTCTCTGGAATCGATGACGGACTCCATCGGCGAGCTGGATCAGTCCCAGGCGAGGCTATCGGAGACGGTCAGCCACGTCAGCGCGGTATCGGAGGAGACGCTGGCTGCCTCGCAGGAGGTTTCTTCGGTCACCAGCGGCCAGGTGGCGCTCGGGGAACGGCTTGTGCAGCTTTCCGGCAAGCTGGAGGAAGTGTCCAAGCAGTTGGAAGCCTCGCTGTCGCGGTTTACGATTTGAACAAGCGAAGGTTGTGTAATGGGCGGATCAAGTGACCGTGAAGTTGGCCCCATATAAGACCAGGTTCGCTTTCCTCGCCACGCTCCGGGATGCCCTGTTGTCCCAAGAGGTACTGTATAGCGGGAGACACCCCGTCTCCCGGACCGCCGCGGCCCATCCGGCCACGACTTCGGCGGCATATCCGTTGCCGCGGTACCGCTCCAATGTGTCCAGCCCCGCTTCATGAGCTCTGGGGGCGATGCGAACGCTGCGGCAGACCGACACGGCCCGGCCATCCCGAACGAGCGCGATGCAGGGCTGCGCGTAATCGATCTCCGAGACCAGCCACTCGAAGCCGCCCCGCGACAATTCCGTTACGTTCTCCCGAGTAACGCGGACCGTCTGCATCGTCGGCGTCAACTCGGCGGGAACGAGATAGCAAGGTCCCATCGTGAACTGTTCGGCTTGAAGAAGGCTCAAATACGCCTCGAAGTGCTTCGGCTTCTCCCGGTAATCGACCGTCTCGTCGGCAACCCGTTCTTCCATCTGCTCGACAAGCAGATCCGGAACGTCGTGCCGAAACCGGCAGATGGCCGTCCCCTCTACGGTCCGGCCGAGGAAAAACCGGGCGGCCGGGGCCGCTCCGGGCCAAGGCTCGTTTACGTCGCGAAGCCGCAGGCGGCGGTCGTGCGTAAACAACGCCTCGACATGCAGCTCCATCCATTCATGAGCGGTCGGTATGATCTCATTCAAAGGTACGGTCCCTCCGTTCCGGGAAAATGAACTTTCTTCGCTACTTTCCATCGTATCAAACTTTCCGGCAAGCGCCTCGGAACGATTTGGTTATAGTCAAAATCTCCCTTGGCGGGCAGAGCAAAAAGGGACCCCGGCAAGCAGGTTGCTCCAGTCCGTCGCAGTCCCCCGAGACACACGCTTGATCGCGGGTCTCATTTTAATGTAAAATATACTTGACATTATGAATGGTATTTTATACATTATGTACAAATAACTTAACTTATTGAATTGCCTATCGGAGGTTCCCGCCATGACTTATCAGGAAAAGAAGAGCATCGTCTCGATTGCCAGCGCCATCTTTATCTTCGTCGTTTACAGCGCGTACAAATATGCGGTGTATCCGGACGGAGAATTGGAGCCGAAGGAGATGTTTCATTACTGGGGCTCCTTCGTCCTCGTCCTGACGCTGGTCTCCATCGTCGCGCATATCGTGATCAGCATCGTGTTCAATATCGTCTTTCGGATGACGACCGGGGAGAAGGAACCGAAGTTCGCGGACGAACTGGATAAACTCATCGAACTAAAGGCGCACCGGAACGGATTTTTCGTGTTCATCCTCGGCTTTCTTCTGGCCATGGGCTCGCTCGCGACCGACCGGCCGATCCAGGCGATGTTCATGATCCTCATCGTCTCGGGATTCGCGTCCGACGTCACCGGCTCCGTCACGAAACTTTATCACTACAGGAGAGGAGTCTAAAATGGGCAAGAACCTTGTCGGCAACCACATCAGAAGGCTTCGGTTCAATCACGGCGAGATGACGCAGCAGCAACTGGCCGACATGGTTGGCGTAACCAGACAAACGATCGTGGCGCTGGAAAAGGGCAATTACTCTCCTTCGTTGGAACTGGCTTTTCGTATTGCCCGCGCATTCAACCTGCCATTGGAAGAAGTCTTCTTCTATGGGGAGCAAACCGGTCAAAATGAGGATGAAGGTTCCATATAAAACCAGACCGCGTCGCGGCAAAAATCGTCGGCATCGTCAGCGTGCTGTCCCTGTTGACCCTGAGCCGGGAATATGTCGCATCGGGCGCACCCGATACAGCCTCATTTGAAGCTTCGGGCCGTGTTATGATCGCCGTTCACGATTGGACGTTTCTGCTCGGGCGCGCTGATGTCGCCGCCCGTGGCGGCGAACGAGATGATTCTGGCCGTATGGCTCATCGCCAAAGGGTTCCGGCCCTCCGCGCTCGGTTCCTTGCTCGCGACAAGGGAAATTCCCCCTACGGGTGCCGGTGCCTCGCTTCGCGCCCATGCATAGGAAACCGGCAGCAACAAAATACACCGCCCGGATCGCCATCCGGAAGCGGTGTACTTTTTTGTGCGGCTACAGCCGCTCGTACTCGAGGAACGGATCGGGAATTTCGAGCTTGAACGACTCCGCGTCGCTGGCGCCGACGTAAAGCTCCGCCGTACCGCCGGCCTTGCGCACCAGCCCGCCGCTGAAGACCACATCGTCGAGGTCGGCCCGCTTGGTCTGCCCTGCCGGGCAGTCGCCGCGCCGCGCGATGATCTTCATCGGGGTCGTCTCCATCGTGTCCGGATGAAAGGCGAAAGCGATCGCTTGATAGTGGCGAGCCTCCTGGCTGTCGAAAGAAGCGATATGCCCGAGAACGCCGATCAGCCCGTTGGCGAGCGGATGCAGCTCGTTCGCGCCGCCCCACTCTTCGTCGGTGAATTGGCCGGAGAACAGGGGCGCGTCGCCGATTCTGCGAGCCGTAATTTCCTCGTAGGATCCGACCTTGAAAAAGCCGATTTTCCCGCGCCCGCCTTTATAGCCCTGCGGCCTCGTCACGACGCCGATCCCGCCGCCCGGCAGCTCGACCAGGCGAAGGTCTTTCATATGGTATGGACCTCTTAGCATCCACTGCAAATCGGCTATATTCCGGCCGCGGTAAAATTCCGTCACCCAGGCGACGATGTTCTCGGGGCACAAGGGGTCCGCAATGACCCGAACGCCTCCGAAAACGAGTTCTCCCCGAATCCTCGTCAAGAAAGGGTCCTGCAGCTCGTAAGGCGAATACGCCGGGTGAGGCGTCCACGCTTCGCCTTCCTGACGGAAGAAGATCGCTTGCGAAAATTCGGACTTCCGGTCTTCCGCGCGCCCCGCAATGATCCGCTCGCCTCGGTCGAGGAACGGGGCGGTGATGTTGTAGACGTCCCTGTTCCCGACGCCCTCGAAGCGAATGCGCTCGGCGGGCCGAAGAATATTGGGCGCATAACGCTTCAGCAACTCCTTTGAGGATTGCGTACGGGTCCGTATTTGCAGCATACTGTTTCCTCCCGATCGGAAGCTGTCGATTGATTCCTATGCATCCTCCGGGAGATGATATTCCTTGCGTCCAGGTCTATGTATACCCGAAAAAAAAAGACGGTAGGGTTTACGCCCATTCCGTCCGGGGATTGGTCAAACAAATAAGCCGGGCTGACTTCATAATTCGATCGGTTCTCTTGAACTTCGATGGAAACGGCAGACCGGGACGGCTTGATCTCTTCGCCGGTCAGAATCGCCGGAGCAAGGCCGCCGCTCCGGCGTCTCCCCCGAACAGCTCGACGGCGAACGAGGCAACGGCGTCCGCTCCGACATCCGGAACCTCTCGCGCCTTCAGGTACTCTGCCAGCTTGGCGTCGGCGCTCTCCCTGAGGTTCGCGGGAGCCAGACATTTGAGCAGGAAGTAACGGTTTCTCCCGTCCGGCGTCCACCTCTCCCCGATTCCAAGATCGACGAAGAAAAGATCCTCCCGCTTCCGCTTCTCCGCCAGCAGGCTCTCTTCCCCGACGACCCCGTCCCGCGGAATGCCGAGCCGCTCGAATTGCTCCGGCGGAGCGTCGTTCTCCCGCATCAGTCTCGCCAATAGCCGAATCATCCGCATCTCCGCTTCCGGGTCGTCGACCGTCGAATTTTGGGCGGAATCCTTCTCCAAATCGAACAGGAGATTTCCGTAAAGGTACGGATTCAGAAAAGGGCGGGCGCCGATCTTCATCGTACGGCACCCTTTGGTAAATTCGAACGGCTCCTGCAGCTCGAGATCGGCCAGCTCCCCGACGTCGAACGGCTGGTGCATGTGCGTCGGCATCAGCGTGTACTCGTGCAGCGGACCGTTCGCCGGATCGCCCGGCCCCCGCATATAGACGTACCGTCCGTCCGTTACGTTGACGTGGCCGCCGTGTATGCCGAACAGAGCTGCCTCGCGCACCGGCTGTCCTTCCTCGATGACCGGATGGAGCGACCGGCCCTGCATGTCCTTCGGCGCCTTGATGCCGAAGTAATGGAGGAGAGTCGGAGCAAGATCGATCGTCTGAACGAGGGAGTCGCGCCGCTCGCCCGCCCGGCCGTACCGGGGATCCCAGATAAACAGCGGAATATGCGAGATTTCGTTGTACAGCGGCTGAATGTTCTTGCCCCACCAGCGGTGTTCGCCGAGCAGGAATCCGTGGTCCGTATTGACGATGAGCATCGTGTCTTTCCACAGATCCAGCCGGTCGAAGGCGTCGAGCACCTGGCCCAGATACGCGTCGCACATGCTGAGCAGCGCGGCGTATTCGTATACGGCGTGGCGCACCTCTTCCGGGGTCTCCTTTACTTTTCCGTAGTCCGGCCAATCGAAGTGCTTGCCCGTGTAAGAATGCGGATAAAGGTCCTTGTACTTCTGCTGGGTGAAAAAAGGCTCGTGCGGATCGAACGCCTCGATCTGAAGAAACCAGTTGTCCTGCTCGCGGTTGGTCTCGATAAAAGAGAGTCCGTTCGCGACCGTGACGGCCAGCGGCTGCTTCTCCTCCGAGTCCAGATAGGGGCGGTTCACCCAATCCTGGCGCCACAGGTCGCCGATCTTCGGTCCCGACAACGATTCGGGCACATCCGGGTCTTCGACGCGGCCTTTCCACGGATCGCCTTCCTGGCCCCGGGCGAACTCCCAGGAATTGTACTGAGTGTGGTAGGTCGCGCCTCCGGCTTCGAAGTAATGCCCATGATCCGTGCACAAATGCGTGTACACGCCCCGCTTCCGAAGCAGCCCGACGACCGAATCGTCGAATGGCTCGAGCGGTCCCCAACTTCGGTGAAGAAAATGGTATCTGCCCGTATGCAGCTCGCGCCGCGCCGGCATGCAGGGCAAGCTTCCCGCGTAGCAGTTGTCGAAGGTAACCGCCTGTTCCGACAGCCTGGCAAAGTGGGGCGCCCGGATCCAATCGCAGCCGTAATTCGGCAGCAGGTGACGGTTCAAGGAATCGAACATGACCATGACCGCTCTCACGCTTCCATCTCCTTCCTATCCGCTTCTTGAGACCGGGAGGGCTCCGTTCGGTCAGTCAGCGGGTGCAGGCAGCGGACTTCCCGGCCCGAATCCGTCGTCGCGATCAAACCGACGTCGCTTCGGGCGCAATCTTCCCGCGCATAAGGACAGCGGTGCCGGAAGCGGCAGCCGGTCTCCGGCAGCCCGGCCTCCTCCCGGCCGGCCGCCTGGAACGCGGCCGCCTCCACCTGCTCCCGCCTTGGGTCCGGCGAAGCGTACAGCAGCGCCTTCGTATAAGGATGCTTGGGGGCGGCGATCACTTCCTCGGTCGGCCCGGATTCGACGATCTGTCCGCCGAACATGATGGCGATCCGGTCGGACATGTACCGGGCGCTGCCCAGATTGTGCGTGATCCACAGCAGCGACAGCTCGTGGTCCCGCTTCAAGTCGAGCATCAAATTCATGATGTCGATGCCGATCGACACGTCCAGCATCGAGGTCGGTTCGTCGGCGACGAGCACGCGCGGGCCGATGCCGAGCGCCCTGGCGATCATGACGCGCTGCTTCTGCCCGCCGGACAGCTGGGAAGGATACTTGTCGATGTAGTCTTCCGCCGGGGTCAGTCCGACCTGGCGCAGCAGCTTCAATACCCGATCGCGGAAGGGGCCTTTCGCTCCGTGCAGCTGCAGAGGCCGTCCGATGACGGTCTCCACCTTCTGGTTCGAATTGATCGTCTCGAAGGGGTCCTGGAAAATCATCTGCAGCCGCTTGGCCGTCTCCAAACGACCGCCTCCGCGGCGGACGACCGGCCGGCCGTCCAACTCGACGCGGCCCTCGGTCGGCGGCAGCAGCCCGAGAATCATGCGGGCGAGCGTGCTTTTGCCGCATCCCGATTCGCCTACGACGGCGAGTACTTCTCCTTCGCGGAGCTCGAGGCTGACGTCGCGTACAGCCCTGACTCTGCTCTTGCGAAGAAAGCCGCCGCTCTCATAGACCTGGCTGACGTTATGAACCTGCAGCAGCGGCTTCATCCAGCGCGTCCTCCTTTGCATACAAGTGGCAGCTCACGACGCCGTCTTCGCCCGCTTGAACCGGCGGCTGTACGCTCCCGCATACCGGAAGCGCATGAGGGCAGCGGTCGCGGAAGCGGCAGCCCGACGGGGGAGCGACCAGATCGGGCGTCGAGCCGGGAATGCCTTCGAGACGAACCCGCGGCCCCGTCAGCGATGGGAATGACCTCAGCAAGCCCTGCGTATACGGATGCCGGGCGCCGGCCAGCATCCGTTCCCGGGCGGCGATCTCCGCCATCCGTCCGGCGTACATCACCCCGACCCGGTCGCAAATCTCCAGCATCAGGGGAAGATCGTGCGTGATGAAGAGCACGGAGAATCCGAACGTGCGCTTGAGCTCGACGATCTTGTCGATGATCCCCTTCTGCGTAATCACGTCGAGGGCGGTCGTCGGCTCGTCCATAATGATCAGCTCGGGCCGCAGCGCCAGCGCCATGGCGATCACGACGCGTTGGCGCATGCCGCCGGACAGCTCGTGCGGGAATCGCTCCAGCCGGTCCTTCGGCAGATCCGCCAGCTCCATCAGCTCGCCGGCTTGACGAAGCGCGTCCGCCCGGGAAATTCCCGTGCGGTGGGCCAGAATCGCGTCGATCAGCTGCTCCTTGATTTTCATCACCGGATTCAGGTTGTTCATCGCGCTCTGCAGCACGATGGAGATCCGCGCCCACCGGTACGCATCGAACTGCGCGTCGGACAGCTTCGTCAGCTCGACGCCGTCCATCCGGACGCTTCCGCCGACGATTCGTGCCGCCCCCCGCAGAAGCCGGGCGATTCCGTAGGCCGTCGTGGATTTTCCGCACCCGGATTCGCCGGCCAGTCCGAAGATTTCCCCCCGTTCGATGGAGAAGCTCACCCCGTCCACGGCTTTGAAGGGTCCCCTGGCGGAGGCGTATTCGATCTGCAAATCCCGTACTTCCAGCAAGCTCATCGCTCTGCCCCCTTCTTCTATCATTGCTGCGACGCGCCGCGCTTGTAGCGGAATCTCTCCAGCGAACCGTTGCCGATGAGGATGAAGCCGAAGCAGAACAGCGCGGTCGCCAGCCCGGGCGGAACGATCCACCACCAGGCGTCGTACATAATCGCGTTGTTGGCGTGCGCCAGCGCCAGAATCGTTCCCCAGCTGACGCTTTTCGGATCGCCGATGCCGAGGAAGCTGAGTCCGGCCTCGGCCAGCACGGCCTGGGTGGTCACGCTGACCAGGTTCGCCAGAATGATCGGATACAGATTGGGCAGAATCTCCCTCCGCATAATGGACCCGTCGCTCATCCCCGCGACCCGGGCGGCCTCGACGTAGCCCCGCTGCCGTTCGGACAGCGTTTGGCTTCGGATGCTGCGAGCCATGTACAGCCAGCTTAGCAGGCCGATGACCAGGATGATGCTGGTCAGCCCCATCGAGGGCAGGAACGACGCGAGGATGATCATGAGAGCCATGATCGGAATGATCAGCAGCAGGTCGACGAGGAACATGAGCGCATCGCTCACCCAGCGCCGGTAGAAGCCTGCCGTCACCCCGACGGTCACGCCGATGATCGTCGTGATCAACCCCGCCAGAATACCGACGAGGAAGGAGGTGCGCGTACCGTAGACAAGCTGGGAGAACACATCCTGTCCATAACTGTCCGTACCGAGGAGGTGAACCGCCGAAGGAACAAGCCACGGCTCGAAGTCGATATCGTTCTTCGGGTAAGGCGCGATCTGCGCCGCCGCCAGCGAGACCGCGGCGAAGAGCAGCAGGATGCAGGCGCCGGCCCACAGCTTCGCCTTGCCGGAGCGCGGGCGGGGTTTCGATCGGTTGTTGCGCATCTGCGGTCGCTCCTAATCGAGATTGACGCGGGGGTCGATGAACGGATAGATCAAATCGGCGAGCAAGTTCACCGCGATGATCGATGCCGCAATCATCAGAAACGCGCCTTGAATCAACGGATAGTCGTGGTTCAGTATCGCATTGTAAGTCAGCATGCCGATGCCGGGATACGAGAAGACGATCTCCATGGTGATCGCACCGCCTACGACATGGCCCAGGGACAGCATGAAGCCGGTAAAGGACGGGAGAAAAGCGTTGCGCACGCCATACTGGAACGTGCGCCTTCGGGATGACAGCCCCTTCGCGCGGGCCAGAACCATGTAGTCCTCGGTGAGCGCCCGGCTTAAGTTGTTCCGGAGCACCAGAATGTGGCTGGCGAGAGACGCGATCGCAAGCGACACGATCGGCAGGACCGCATGGTACGAGATCGAGCGCAGCTTGCCCGCCGCCGAGAGCGAGTCGTATTCGACCGAGAACGCTTGCCCCATGGGGAACCAATCGAGCTTGTAGCCGAACAGCAGAATGAGTAAAATCCCGATCCAGAAATACGGAACGGAATTGATGAAGAAGCTGACGGCCAGGGCGGCGTTGTCGAACCAAGTCCCGGGCTTCAGCGCGCCGCGGATGCCGACGAGCCATCCGGCGGCATAGCTGAGCAAGGTCGAGATCAGCACGATGCCAAGCGTCCAGGGCAGCGCGTGGAGCAGAACCTGGGACACCGGCGTCGGATAGTTGAAGTAGGAGATGCCCAGGTTGCCGTGCGCCAATTGGACGAGATATTGCTTGAACTGATAGAGCAGGCTGTCGTTCTCCAGCCCGAACTGCTTCTTGATCGCTTCCGCCACCTCGGGAGAGCCGAGCGCCGTCTGGGAGGCGATCATCTCGGCCGGATTGCCCGCGATCAGCCGGGGCAGCAGAAAGTTCATGACGATCGCGGCGAGAAGAGTCGCCGCGGCGAACGCGACCCTTCTCGCGACATAGGCTGGTTGAATTCTCATAGCAAGCTTCTCCTTCGCCGAACCGCGAAGACGCGGCGATTACTTGGGCGTGACTTGGGACAGCGAGAGGGCGGACGTCGCGGGCACGGTCGTGTCGTAGCCTGTGAACTTCGTCTCGCTATACGGCGCTTTGCCGCTCGTATAAAGCACCGCTACCGGCGCGAGCTCGGCAATGCGATCCTGAATTTGCTTGTACAGCCCTGCGCGATCCGCCGCGGAAGCGGTCGAAGCCTGGTCGAGCCAAGCGTCGATCTGATCGTCGCGGAATCTCATCCAGTTCAGCCCCGGCGTGTTCTGTCCGATCGGAGCCGTCATTTTGCTGTGGAACACCTCCAGCGCGGCCTGAGGGTCCGGCGGCACGGTAATGCCGTTCTGGATCAGATCGTAATTGCCGGCCACGGCGATGCTCGTGAGCTCCGGCCAGGTCGCCATCTTGATCGTCGTGCCGATGCCGACCTTGGAGAGCCAATCGGTGATCATGGCCGCTTCCTTGTTCTGGGCGGGCGCGTTTGCCGCCGTGTAATAAACGAAGGAGAGCTCGACCCCGTCCTTCTCGTACACGCCCTTGCCGTTCTTCTTGTATCCGGCTCCGGTCAACAGTTCGTTGGCCTTATCGATGTTCGTCTGATAATCCGGATTGTCCAACAGCGTCTGATCGACCAGATCCCCGAAACCTTGGGACAGGAATCCCGGATTGCCGATCGTCGCCGCGCCCATCTCGCCCTTCTCCACGAGCTCCTTCTTGTCGATGGCCAGCTGGATCGCCTTGCGGACGATGGGGTCCTTCAGCCCCGGCTTGTCGTTGTTGATGATCACGGCGTACGTGCTAAGCCCCGGATACTGCTGCAGCTTGTTGTCCTTGTTCTCCAGCAGCTTCGGCAGACTGGGCATCGCCAGCGTCCCCGTCGACCCTTGAATCTCGCCCTTTTGCAGAGCCAGCGTCAATCCCGGAGAATCCTTGAAGCGCTGGATGACCAGTTCGCCGATCTTCGGCGCTCCTCCGAAGTAGTCGGCGTTCGCCTTCAGAATAATCGCGCTCTCGTTGATCGACTGGAAGACGAACGCGCCGGTGCCGATCGGATTTTTGTTCAGGAACGTCTCCGGGTTCTCCTTGGAGAACAGATGCTCGGGCACGATGTAGACGGTCGACAGATAGTTCGGCAGCGACGGGAACGGCGCGGACAGCTCAAACGTCACCGTGTCGTCGCCGGCCGCCTTCACGTCTTTCAGCCGATTGTCTCCCCACAGCCGGTAGTAATCGAGCGCCGCATGCTCCTTCAGCGCCTGGAACGTGTAGACGACGTCGTTCGCGGTGAACGCTTCGCCGTCCTGCCACTTCGCTTGGGAATTCAATTTGACGGTGAAGCTCTTGCCGTCCCCGGACCAGGTTCCCGCGTCGGCCGCAAGCCGGGGAATCAGTTCGCCCTTGACCGGATTGAAATAATAAAGCGAGTTGTAGATGTAATCGAACAGAGGGGCGTAATTGCCGGTTTTGAGAAAAGGGTTGAAATTGTTCGTTTGCTCCGGATTCACGATATCGCCCAGACGGTAAGAGACCGTTTGACCGCCGGCCGCTGCCGCCGCCGAAGAAGCCGGGGCGCTGCCGCTCGAAGGCGCATTCGGCTTCGACTGGCTGGAGCAGGCCGCCAAAGAAGCGACCGTCATGGCCATGACGGCGCCGATCGCCAGCGTTTTTTTCCACTTCTGAATGTTCCGCATTGTTCTCAAAACCTCTCCTCATGAAATGAACCATCGTTTTTCCGCACGAAAAAAGACACAACCTCACCCTCCACTCCCCGAGGAGTCGATGGCAGCCGTGTCTCCAGTCGTCTGGTAGACCTATATTTCACATGCGGATACTCGGTATTAAAAATAAAAATTGCCGTTGGAACGGTTGCTCTTATCATACACTGGACTTTACACGGTGTAAACCCCCCTTTTTATAGGACGTTTGGATATGATAGGATGGATTCCGACGTCCGGCGGGATCGGACGGCCCAAGAAGGAATCGCCGAGGGGACGGGATGGTTGTCTTGAAGAACGGGAACGAGGAGATCGTCGAGATTCGCTTCAAGCGCAGGGAATCGATTCTGGAGTCCGCCAAGCGGCTGTTCCTGGAGAAGGACTGGAACGGGATGACGATCGGACACATCGCGTCAGAGGCCGGCATCAGCCGGGTGACCCTTTATAAATATTTCAGCTCGATGCAGGATATTATCTTCGAACTGCAGATAAGGTGCCTGCGGGAGATCGCCTCCCACATGAACCGCATGGGGAAGGCGGGCGGTACCGGCTCGGAGAAGCTGTCGAGAATGATGAAGGGGCTTCTCGAAGTATTCCGCGACCGGAAAGAAGAGATCCGGTTCGTGGCCATGTTCGATCACCACTATCGGTTCACGTTTCCGTCCGAGGAATTTCGGCTGAAGTACAAGGCGGCGCTGCAGCAGGATTTCATCGACTTCCACGGCGTCATCCGGGAAGGCATGCGGGACGGAACGCTGAGCAGCGAATTCGATCCGGATCTGCTGTCCGAAATGTTCACCCATTCGATGCTCAGCCTTCTGCAGCGAATGGCCGTTCGCGGTCACCTCATTCAGAAGCAATGGGGGTTCGAGCCCGAAGAGGTGGTCCGCTATTTGACGCTGTTTTTCGCGGAGTTCTCGAAGGCAGAGCCGGACCCGGGAGCGTTCGGACCGCCGGCCTCCCGCTCTCCGTAAACTCCGCCTTCTTTCTCAACAACCGATGTCATCCGGATGAAGCCTGACGGGATGCGCGGATGATGCCTGCGCAAGCCCAGAACATCATGAGCGCGATAACAGGGTGCAGGGCGGACAGCGCTCCGATTTTGGGCGACAGGACGGCAGTAAGGAACATTCCGATCACCATGCCGAGCAAACCGGCGCTTCTCCCGATCTGCCGCCCGGGCAAACGCGCGATCCATGCGAAGGCAAGCATCAGGAGAGGGACAACCGCCAGGACTCTGGCAAAGCCGCCATGGATCGTCCAGTTGTCCGAATCGACGAACAAGGCCAGGCCCGCGAAGAAGACTTGAAGCAGAACCGATACCGCGAAAACCCAGGCTAGCGCCATGAAACCGATGCGTCCGATTCGAGAATAACGTCCGTCATTCATTGCGATCAACCCCCTCCCTTGTCGAAGACCCGCTCTCCGGAAGATCGGCCATGATGACTTGAGAAATGTGATTCGGATCGATCGCCTCGATCGCATAGACCTGCGGCGGTTTCGGCAGGCGCAAGCGCGTATGATCATGAAAAACCCGCGTCACCAACGTCCCAAGCTCCTTGCCGTTCCCCTGCCGGATCACGCTCCAGAACCGACGTTCCCGATTTTCCCTAGGACCCCAATGCTCTTCCGATCGGGGAAAGGCCCCCGGCAGAACCGGCCCGGGGGCGAATCCCGCCTCCTCCATCTCCGCCTCCAAGGGCTGAAAAAGCTTGAGACAGAAGAAGCCGTAAGCCGAATCTCCTCCCTTGGCATAAATCCGTTCCAGCTCCGGCAGATGGCGGTCCCAGACCCCCTTCCACCGCTCGTCGATCGACTGCTGAACGAAGGTACGCAGCATCCTCATGACGGTCGTATGGTAAGTCTCGATTAAATGGCTCATCTTCTTTTTGCCTCCCTTTCGTTGCACGCCGCCGGCTATACGCGGTCGTAGTCGGCTTTCCAGGCTTGAATGGATCGTTTGATGCCGTCGGGACTCATGTTTTCGTTCGCCGCTTTCTCGCACAAGAGCTGCCACTCCTCATCCGAAGCGAAGCGCAGTGCGATGATCTGCTGCAGGGTCAGGCGCGGATCGAGCCGTTGTCCGGACAGGGCGTAGCTTCGCAAGCTCTCTTCCGCCCGAATGGCGCGGTCCTGAACCTTGCAGGCGAATTTTCGCGCGAAAATCATCGTTAGGACGGCGATCAAGGAAAGAGAGAGGATCAACAGAGGAGCGAACGGGGATTCCCCTCTCCAGAACGAGATTCCCAGATGAACGGCCGCGGCAGCCAGCGTCGTTAAGCCAAGCGGCACGAGGAACATGTGGAAAGCCGGAATCAGCCGTTCGTGGTTCTTGTAGTTTTGCGGTTTCACGATTCGCAATCTCCTTTCTTTCGGGTTGAGTGAGCGCACACTCAATCGCAGGCGCGTGAAGCCCAATTCCCCCTTGCAAGACTGGACTCGCTTGACTTTGGGTGAGCACTCACTCATAATGGGAGCATACCCGGCTTTTCATGCCGTGTCAAGAGGTGGGAATCCGATGGAATTGAAAAACAAAATCGCCGAAGCCGCCGAACGGGTGCTGTTAACGAACGGGCTTGCCAAAACGACGACGAAGGAAATCGCCAAGGCCGCCGGCTGCTCGGAAGGCTCGCTATACAATCACTTTCAAAGCAAGGAGGATTTATTCCTCCATGTGCTGCGGGGACAATTGAAGCATCTGATGGGAACCTTATCCTCGCTTCGAAGTCTCGCCGGCCAGGAATCCGTCAGGAGCAATCTGGAAAAGGTGGCCTATGCGGCCCTGGAAGACTTCGCAAGCTCCATGTCCTTGATCTGTTCGGTCTTCTCGGAGCCGGGTATTCTGCGGCGCCATCGGGAAGGCTTTACCTCGCGCAACGAAGGGCCCCATCGGGCGAATGAGGCCGTCGCGGCGTATGTGGCGAGCGAGCAGAAGCTCGGCCGAGTCCGAGAGGAAGCCGATCCGAGAGCGGCGGCGGATTTATTGCTTGGAAGCTGTTTTCAGCACGCGTTCCAGATGAACTTTCTGGGCAACGAGGAGACCCCGGAAGAACGAATCCGGTATGCAGGCCGAATTCTGGATTCCGTGTGCCTCCTCTTGGAGTGACTTCAATTCTCGATCACGATCTCCCCTTCCCCGCTGGGTTCTTCAAACCCGTTGAGGAAGGTGGCGAGGATCTCTTCCGTGATCGGGAAGGCCGCGTTGGCGTCAAAACGCCGGCTGCGAATCCGCAGGCGTCTTCGCAATTCGTCGGGATGCACTTTCAAGTAGACCAGTCTCCATTGCCCTCCCGCTTGTTCAATCAGACGCTTGCAGTTATCCCTTTCGGACCGGTTCCAGAAGCTGGAGTCGAACACCACCCTTTTTTTCGCCCGAACGAGCGCTACGAGTTTCTGACGCAATCTCTCACGAACCTCGTCCAGGAACTCCCTATATTTCTCCGCGGGATAGTCGATTCCATATCGTCCATGGGTCGACCATACCTCTTCATCGATAGAAAGGCGCTCGAACCCGTTCTTCTCCAGCATTTGGGAAAAGGTCGTTTTGCCGGAGCCCGCTATGCCGCACATAAGCACCGCCAAAGAGGAGTGACGGCCCTCTTCCCCGCCGATTATTCGGTCGATATTCCACTGTTCCGGCATGGATCTCCCTCCTCGAATTCAAACAAGTCGGTAACGGCGCCTTTGGAAGCCGATGCGACCAGTCTGGCGTATTTGGCGAGCGCGCCCGACGATACTTTGAGCGGGGGCTGCACCCAGGCCTGCTCGCGGGCATGCCGTTCTTCCTCCGTCACGTCGAACGAGATCCGCTGCGTTTCGCTGTCGATCGTGACGATGTCTCCATTCTTCAACAGCGCGATCGGCCCGCCGACTTGCGCTTCGGGTGAGACGTGCCCGACGACGAAGCCGTGCGATCCCCCGGAGAATCTGCCGTCGGTCATCAGCGCGACTTCTCCCCCCAGCCCTTTGCCGACGATTAGCGCCGTAACCGAGAGCATCTCCGGCATGCCGGGACCGCCTTTCGGACCGCAATACCGAATGACGAGCACATCCCCTTTCTGAATCTCGTCCTTCAGAATGGCCTCCGTGGCGGCCTCTTCGCTGTCGAATACTTTGGCCGGCCCCGTGAACCGAAGCTTCTTCATGCCCGACATCTTGGCCACGGCTCCGTCCGGCGCAAGGTTGCCTCTTAGCACGACCAACGGTCCGTTCGGCTTGAGCGGGTCGTTCAACGGGCGGATAATGTCTTGATCGTCCCGAAGGGGAGGCGCCTCCGCGAGATTCTCCGCCAGCGTCTTGCCGGTTACCGTCAGGCAATCGCCGTGAAGGAGTCCTTCCGCCAGAAGCAGCTTCATGACCCCCGGAACGCCTCCGATCTCGTTCAGATCCTGCATGACATGCTTGCCGCTCGGCTTCAGGTCGGCCAAGTGCGGAACCCTCAGCCGAATCCGCTCGAAGTCGTCCAAGGACAGATCGACGCCGGCCGAGTGCGCGATCGCCAGCAGATGCAGGAAAGCATTCGTAGACCCGCCAAGCGCCATCACGACGGTAATGGCGTTCTCGAACGCTTTCTTCGTCATAATATCTCTCGGATAGATGCTTTGCTCCAGCAAGGCGACGACCTGACCTCCCGCTCTCGCGCATTCGTCCGCCTTAGCGGGAGAGACCGCGGGCGTGGACGACGAGCCCGGAAGGCTCATGCCCATCGCCTCCGCCGCGGCGGCCATCGTATTCGCCGTGTACATCCCGCCGCAGGCTCCGGGTCCCGGACAAGCGCTGCATTCGATCTGGCGGAAGCGTTCATCCGTTATTTGGCCGTCATGGTATTGGCCGACCGCCTCGAACGCCGAGACGATATCGATATCGCGGCCGTCGAGACGGCCTGGCTGGATCGTTCCGCCATACACGTAGACGGAAGGAATATTCATTCGGCCGATCGCCATGAGACAAGCCGGCGTGTTCTTATCGCAGCCGCCGATGGCGACCAGGCCGTCGAATCTCTCCGCTCCCGCGACGATCTCAATCGAATCCGCGATCGCCTCGCGGCTGGGCAGCGAGAACAGCATCCCGCCGTGTCCCATCGAGATGCCGTCGGATACCGTGATCGTGTTGAAAATCAGCGGCGCTCCGCCATTTTCCCGTGCCCCTTGTTTGGCCGCCGCCGCCAACCCGTCGATATGCATGTTGCATGGGGTTACCTCGCTCCAGGTGCTGGCCACGCCGATCATCGGCTTCCGGAAATCCTCGTCGTCAAACCCGACCGCCCGCAGCATCGCCCGGTTCGGCATCCGATTGACGCCCTCGCTGATCACCTTGCTGCGTATGCGCAGATCTTTGCCTGTTGTCATCCTGCTTCCTCCCCGCTTGACTTAGATCAACTCGTGCAGCTCCTGCATCGGCCGGATGAAGTTCTGCCTCATGAGCTCTCTCGCCCGATCGCTGTCCTTGCTCTCGAACGCCGCTATGATGGCGGAATGCTCGTTGACGGAAGCTTGCGTCGCCTGGATGGGCTGCTTCAAGAACACATACTTGAATCGCCGGATATGAATCTGAAGCGAGCTGCTGAAGGAATCGATATACGGATTCTGGGCAAGCTCCACGATCAGATTATGGAACTGTTCGTCCGCCTCCATCGCTTGATACGCCTGACCGCTCCGAATCGTATGGGCAAAATCCAGATTGATCGCGCGCAGCTGCTCGATTTGCTCCGCCGTGATCGCTTGCGCCGTCACTTCCGCGGCCAGGGATTGCAACGCCGCCATCGTCGAATACAGCTTGAAGATGTCTCCCTTCTCGATGGTCGTTACTTTCGTTTCCTTGCCGGGGTGGGTCGAGACGAGCCCCTGCACCTCCAGCAGCTGGAACGCTTCTCGGATCGGCGTCCGGCTGACGCCAAGCGACTCCGCCAATTCCGCGTCCAGCAGCTTCTCGCCCGGCTGCAGCGTTCCGTCGATGATCCAGCGTTGGATCTGGGAAAAGGCTCTTTCCTTGGCGGACATCCGCGCCGGCGATACGAAATCTTTAGGTACTGGCAATAAAATCATCCCTTTGTCTTGTTATATGCAATATATCGCATACAGATGCCGCGTGCAAGGGCTATTTTCTGAACCTGGAGGACGATAAACGCAAAAAAGGCCGCGACCGGCCTGCCGATCGGCAGCCGGCCGCAGCCTCTCCAACCCTCCTCAGTCGCTCAGCCTTCCTCGACCCGTCTCAATATCCTCATACTGAATTCGCGTCCGAATTGAGGCGCGAGGACTTGCCACAGGGCGCCTATCGCGGCTTCGATTTTCTCCATGTTGTCGGAGCCGCCTACATCTATCGGATCGAGCCCGATATCGCGGCATAACCGGGCGACCGTTGCCTTGGCCTCGGCATGGTCTCCGCTCAGGAACGCGGTCGCGTTCGTCGGGCCGAACCGGGGGTTCTCGAGCGCTTCCCAAGGAAACGTGTGGAAAGCCCGGACGACGCGCGCGTTCCGGGCGAGCCGAAGCACCTCCAAATCCGCAGACTTCCCATCGAAGCGATTCGTGCAGTTGATCAGAATCTTATTTTCCAGATCCCCCGCTTCCCGCAAGACTCGCTCAACCTCCGTCGGGATAACGGCCAGTAGGACGATCTCCCCGAAAGCAACCGCCTCCTGTAACGTTCCCGCTTGAGCTTTGGGACCTGCTGCCTGAAGCAGGTTCCGGATCTTGTCGCTATGCGGATCGCGCGATCCGAACATCACCTGGTAGCCTTCCCCTGCCCATCGTTTGCCCAACGTTCCTCCCATATGACCCGAACCGATAACCGCGATTTTCATGTCAACGTCTCCCTTCGCGCTATTGTGATATCGTTTCTTTCAGAACCTCATTGTAAAAACCCAATTTATCCTTGGTCTGCTTGATCAGATCGTCCAGCGCTTGGCGCTGCCGCTCCATCCTTTCCAATTGCTTCAAGAGAATCTGGCTGCGGGTCGATACGGTTTGCAGATCTTCATCGCTCCATAAAGAGGAATGATCCGCTAGGCATCGTCCTTCCTGAATGAACTCCTTCATATCGTCCAGCGACATTCCGGTTTTCTTCAGACAATGAACGGCCGATGCCAGGCGAACGTCCTCCTCGCTATACATCCGCACCTCTCCCGAGCCTCTTTGCGGCGACTTCAGCAGACCGATTTTCTCGTAATACCGCAAAGTATCGGGGCTGAAGCCGGTCAGGTCGGCAACCTGACGGATCGTGTACATGAGCGAACCGCCTCCTTCTCCTTTTCCGCCATTCTAGCCGCTGGAGCCAGCTCCAAGTCAAGACCCGATGCGAAAAAAAAGGCCGCGAACAGATTCGCCCTACGGCAGTCTGCCACGACCCTCACGACTCGCGATTCCTATTTCAGAAACCGGGCTTGCCCATCTTGCCGGATTGAAAATCCTTAAACGCCTCGATCAGCTCCTCCCGGCTGTTCATGACGAACGGTCCGTGCTGGAAGACGGGCTCGTCGATCGGCTCGCCGCTTAGAACGATGACCAGCGCGTCGTCGGTACGCCCTTCGATGGCGATGGCTCCCGCGCCGTCGGCGAACAGAAGGAAGTCGCCGGCTTTGGCCGTCTCCGTCCCGTTGACCGCGACTTCTCCCCGCAGGACGAGCGCCGCCGCATGGAAGCTGGCCGGCAGCTCGAACGCCGCCCTTCCTCCCTGGCGCAATGCGATGTCGAACAAACGGATCGGGGTGAACGTCACGGCCGGTCCCTTGACGCCATCGTATTCCCCGGCGATCACCCTGACCTCGCCTCCGCCGTTCGGCAGCGCGACACGCCCCATCTGCTCCTTGAGCAGCTCCTGATAGCGGGGCGGATGCATCTTCTGCTCCCGCGGCAGGTTGACCCAGAGCTGAATCACATGGAACAGCCCGCCGCGCCTGGAGAATTCCCGCTCGTGATACTCTTTGTGCAGCAGTCCGGAGCCTGCCGTCATCCACTGAACGTCGCCGGGGCCGATGACCCCGCGATTGCCGAAGCTGTCGTTATGCTCGACATGCCCGTCATACGCGATCGTCACCGTCTCGAAGCCGCGGTGCGGATGCGCGCCGATTCCCTTCGGGACGTCGCTGAGCGGGAATACGTAAGGCGCGTTGTAGTCGAGCAGAAGGAACGGACTGAGGCGCGTGCCGAAATCGTTGCCGCCCGGAAAATAATTGGAGACGCGAAAACCGTCCCCCACCATATGAAACGGAGCGCCCCGGTAACGCCCTTCGATGCCGCGATAGGTTGCCATGAGGATCGAGCCCCTTTCCAATATCTTAATTTTAAGATAATCGGCGCAAGGGGAATTGTCAAGCCCCTCCATGAGCTCGGAAAGGAGGACGATGGTCACCCGGAAATGGAGATTCCCGCCTCTTTCGCAAGGGTGGCCAGGCGCTCTGCCGAACCGTCCAGCGAGTCGGGGATGAAAACGTTCAAGTACTGTTGGCGGCTTTCTTCATCGCGCAGCAGCTGCGTCGTTAGATTGAGCAGTCCGGCACGGGGGTGCGAAATGACACGAGGGTGCTGACTCGTACACCGGACCTCGTAGCCGTCCCACCATTCGGCGAACTCGGGACTGCCCTCCTTCAGCTTGGCAATGAAGATTTGATACCACTGATCTTCGATATGACGCGTATACAATGTCCGGAAATTGCCGAGCAACGAGATGGCCAGGCTCTCCCACCCGATAAACAGCATCCGGTACGTCGGCATCATGAACATGCGCCAAATCAAGTTGCGCCCATAGGGGTCAGCAGTCTCAAACGGCCCGAATACTACGGATGCCAAATCGTTCCAAGCCAGCACGTTCATCTTATCGTCCGATATATAGGCGGGAACCGTCGCCATCTGATCCAACACAAATAGCAGCGAGGACGATGCGGCCGGGTGCCGGTCGTTCGGATTCGATTCCGGCCGATGCGGCGGGCAGGCGAGGAAAAAAAGATGCCTCCGCTCATCGGCGCTCAGGCGCAGCGCCCTTGCCAAGCCGTCGAGCACCTGATCGGAGACTTTGATGTCTCTGCCTTGTTCGAGCGAATTGTACCAGGGCAGCGAAATGCCGGCGAGCGCAGCCACTTCCTCCCGCCGAAGCCCTTTCGTTCTCCGCCGGGAATAATTGGCGTGCTGAAAGCCTGCGATCTGCGGCGACAACCGCAGCCGCCGCGTACGCAGGAATCGGCTGAGCTCCGAACGACGCTGATCATCGCTCATGTCATCCACTCCTCTCAAGCTGATACTCATACTATCAGAATAATAAATAACGATAGGCTTCATTAGGATACAAACGCAGTTCTTCCTTGTCTACGCAAGCGGCGGTAAGATGGTGCCGTACCCCAAATCCCCCTTTCTGTCGGGGGCAGGCCATCCAGCGGCACTGCTTAGATTATAACGGGATTCAACCCATTATGTACAACGAGGATGGATCCATCTTTGGCGGTAAAATCATGAACCAATGGGAGGGATGTCCGATGTCCGTAAATTTGCTATCGCCGTATCAGATCAAGGGATTGGAATTGAAGAACCGCATCGTAATGGCGCCCATGTGCCAATATTCCGCGGCCGCAAAGGACGGGAAACCGACGGATTGGCACTATGTGCATTATGTAAGCCGTGCCGTGGGCGGCACGGGCCTTATCATTACGGAGATGACCGACGTGCATCCCGACGGACGCACCACCGACTTTGATTTGGGGCTCTGGTCAGATGAACATATTCCCGCTTTCCGGCGCATCATCGACGGCGTTCATTCGCATGGCGCCAAAATCGGGATTCAGCTTGCCCATGCCGGCCGTAAGGCTCAGGATGCGCCGGAACCGGTCGCTCCATCCGCGATCCGGTTTCCGGGAGACCGATACAAAACGCCGCGAGCTTTGACAACAGCTGAAGTGAAAGAGACGGTGCGGTTGTACGGCGACGCGGCTCGGCGAGCGGTGGAGGCCGGGGTCGATATGATCGAGCTGCATGGGGCTCACGGATATTTGATTCAGCAATTCCAATCAGCCTTTACGAATCGGCGAGACGATATGTACGGACAAGATTTGGCACGCTTCGGGGTCGAGGTCGTTCAAGCCGTGAAAAAAGAAATGCCCGCCGGAATGCCGCTGTTCTTCCGTATCTCCGCAGTAGAGTATGCCGATGGCGGCTATGATCTCGATCATGCGATCAAGCTGGGAAAAGCGTACCGCGATGCAGGGGTAGACGTATTCCATGTCAGCTCCGGCGGCGAAGGAATGGCCGGAGTCCGCAAGCCGGGCAACTATCCGGGGTATCAAGTGCCGTTTGCCCGTCGCTTCCGGGAAGAGCTGCAAGTGCCGACGGTCGCCGTCGGGATGCTGGACGAGCAGGCGGTCGCTCAATCCGTTATCGGGAGAGAAGATGCCGACTTGGTTGCCGTAGCCCGCGGCATGCTTCGGGACCCATATTGGGCAACCCATGCGGCATTAGCCCTCGGCGGCAAAGACCAGGCTTCCATTCCTCAGCAGTATACGGTATCCTATTGAGTTGAAGAAGCAGCCGAAGGCGTAGAGCCTCCGGCTTTTTTTAATCATCGAACCACGCGATGCGCAGCAGCTCCTTCGCCTTTCTCAGCTTCCTCGCATCCAATTGCCGGAGCATCGCAGTAATCTCGGCGATCTCTTCCGCCTGGGACGATTCGATTCCTTCTACCGGCGCATCGTGAACGATCTGTTCCTCTTTCTTCTCGATATCGCCTGTCTCCGGACGAACCCACGAAGTCTCCGCCGTTTCCTTCATGCATCGCTCGAGGAATCGCATTTGCTCCAGATCGAATCGGCCAAGAAATTCCCGGATATTGCGGTCCATATGGGCATGAAGCTTCTGATGCAGTAGATAGATCTGCGTACCCGACGAAGTGAGCCGGAACAGCACCTCTTTCTTGTTGTCCGGAAGCGACTCGGCTTGAACGACTCCCTGCTCCGTCAACCGGCGCGTAATCTTGGACACGCTGCCTCTCGGGATGCCGAATCGCTTGGAGATCGTAATTCCGTTCACCGGCTCCGCCTCTCCGATCGCGTCCACGACGTGAAGCGTAAGAACGGTGGCTTCCTTCAGAAAATCGATAACGGCGGCGTCCGAGGCGTTCGCCATCATCCAGCGCCGCTCTTCGTCCTCACCCTCGGCTTGAAATCGCTTCTGCATGGCGGCGACATGATCCATCATTTTCGCGATCAAAAGCTCTCGCTCGCCACCACCCGCTTTGCGATTCATCGGTCATTCCCCCTTTTCCGTACGGCATGGTGCCATCCTCGTCCCAGTATATCAACCGATCGGGGAAAAATAAATATTCCAGGAATCATTATTGACATCATGGAAACAAAAATATTAATATTGTTTCCATAGATTACTTTTTGATTCTAAGAAACATAAAATGGAATGAGGTGCCGTTTATGAACTTCGTCATTGTCTTCGATCATCCTTATGGAGCCTCGGCTTCCGAGAACGTCCCGCATCGAAGAAGCTACTCCGCCGCATTATTGGCCGCCGTTATGAAAGGTCTGCTATCCGGCGGTCACCGCATAGACCTGATCGACCTGCATGCGGACGGCTTCAATCCCGTCACGTCCGCCTCGGATCTCGCCGCCTGGCGGCAGAAGCGAACCCACGATCCTCTCGCGGCCGACTATCAGCGGCGGCTCTTGTCGGCCGATCACATCATCTTTATTTTTCCCATCTGGTGGGAGGGGATGCCGGCGCTGATGAAGGGGTTCCTCGACAAGGTGTTCGTGAAGGGCGTGGTCTACGCCGAGACGAAGCCGGGACGCCCCTTCAAGTGCTTGCTCCCCCGCTTGAAAGGAGTATCCATGCTGACGGTCATGGCCACGCCCACCTTCGTCTATCGCTGGTTCCTCGGCAATCCGATCACGAAAATGATGTTCCGCGGGACCTTCCGGAAGATGGGCGTGAACCGTCTCAAATGGTACAACTACTCCGGCATGGAGAACCGCAGCCTTGAGCAGCGCCGGAACGTACTGGCCAAGACGGAGCGAATTTTCTCGACGCGTTGGAAATCTCCATCCGTATAATCAACTATCTCATCTCTTCTTCGGCTGCCCGCTCTTGTCAACTTGCCGTTCCTTCACAAGCTTTAAGGTCGCGACGATCAGAAAACTGACGATGACCAGCAGCAGCCAGGAGCTTACCTTGCCCAAATGGACGAGCCGCCACGATCCCGACTGGTCCGGATACTCCCAGGCTCCGAAGAAGGTAGCGACGTTCTCCGCGATCCAGATAAAGAGGCCGATCAGAACGAAGGAAAGCGCAAGCGGCATCCGGTAGCGCGTTCCGCCGACCTCATACGCGACCCGTGTCCGCCAAAATACGAGCAGCACGAGCGCCGACAGCCACCATCGTACATCGATCCAAAAATGGTGGGTAAAAAAGTTGGCGTAAATCATGACGGCAAGCGGCACCACCGCCGGGAACGGCGGCCATCCGATCAGCTCGACCTTCAACCGCCGCCACGCCTGGCAGAGGTAGCTCGCGACGCTCGCGTACATAAATCCGCTGTATAACGGAACGCCGAACACCTTCGAGTACCCCTCCTCGGGATACGACCATGAACCCATATGCACCTTGAACAGCTCAAGCGCCAGGCCGATAAGGTGGAACATGGTAATCACTTTGAGCTCGTCGCGCGTCTCCAGACCGGAGCGAACCATCCCCCATTGCATGACCAGGCACAGGAGCAGCAGCCAGTCATACCGCGGCAGCCAAGGGAGCGGAATCAGCTTCGTGACGGCCAACGAGGCGAAAATGACCATGGGAAACACGCAAGACAGCGCCTGCTCCCGGCCGAAACGAAAGAGCTGCAGCCATGCCGTCCGCATGGCATCCCCTCGCCGCCCGGACCCCATTTTAACCGTGAGCGTCTTCATCGCTTTTATACTCCAATAGGTCTCCGGGTTGGCAATCCAAAGCCTTGCAGATCGCCTCCAGCGTCGATAATCTTACCGCTTTCGCCTTTCCGTTTTTCAAGATGGACAGGTTGGCCATCGTGATCCCGATCCGCTCCGAGAGCTCGGTTACGCTCATTTTTCTTCTCGCCAGCATCACATCGATATGGATGATGATCGCCATGGGTTTCACCTCAGACCGTCAAATCATTTACCGATTTGATCTCGATGGCATTCTGGAGCAGCATTTGAAGAACGGCGGCGAAGACCGCGATCACAAGGGAAGCGAAAGGAATGACCAATCCGAGGGCCAGGAGCCCGGGGGCGTCGACCCGATCCGCCATGTGATATAGGAACGGCACGCAGGCCGCATACAAAACGGCGATCGCAACCGCGCAGTATTTGATCTTCTTCAAGGCGACGACCGACAATTCCGAGAAAGCTTCGTTCCTGTCGATATAGCTTAACAGTCTGAAAGCTTGATACAGCGCCATGAAAAACGGGATCGCGGATCCGTACATGCCGACGAGAGCGGGATACAGCCAATGCGCCGGAAAATGATCCGCCGCTTCCTTCGCGATCCAGGGCAGCCCGATACACAAGGCAACGACCGGAATTCCGATCAGAAAAACCGTCACCTTCAAAAAGAGCGTCGATGCTCGTTCCATCCCATTCACCCCGAGTCGTTTTTTACGATTTCAACTTATCACAATATTTATCGTTTTGCAATAAATTTTATTCGAAATACAATTTGTTTTTAGTGTTTTTCATGCTTTCCGAAATGATCAAAAGGGCCGTGCGCAGCCTGCCTTCCGGCAGACTGGCACGACCCCTTAAACCCGCGTCCAGCGCGGATCTCCAACATGAACGGCGGGCTTCGAAAATGCTGCGACCGGCTCACGAGCGAGCCGATACATTGGACGGCTGCTTGGGCACGGAGAAGGAGACGGCCGTTCCCTCGCCGGCACGGCTGCGTACGAGCAAGCCTTTCCCGTAAATTTGCTTAAGCCGGCGATCGGTATTGGCCAAGCCGATGCCGGAATGACGGCCGAGCGATCCGCCGAGATGCAGCACCCGCGACAGTCTTTCGGGCTCCATGCCGATTCCGTCGTCTTCGATCGAGATGCCGACCTCGTCCTCCAGCTCCCGGATCCGAATCTGGACGGTGCCCCCCTTGGATCGTTTGAGCAGGCCGTGCCGAACGGCATTCTCCACCAGAGGCTGGATGGACAGCGGCGGAACTTGCAGCAGGAGCCGGTCGTCCGCCTCCCATACATCCTGAATCCGATCTCCGAACCGCTCCTTCTCGATATACAGATAAGCCCGTACCAGGTCCAATTCCTTCTTCAGCGGTACCAGCCGGTCCGAATTGGCGGAGTCGAAGCTGGCCCGCAGGTAATCGCCGAAGGCAATCAGCAGATCGCGCATGCGGGCCGTGTCGACATCCCCCAGCGCGGCGATCGAGTTGAGCGTATTGAACAGAAAATGCGGCTGAATTTGCGCCTGCAGCCACGCCGCCTCCAGTCTCTTCTGCTCGCGGGCGGCCCGGGCCACGTCCGTCAGCGCCTTTACCCGCATTCTCAGCTCTTGCGTGTCGACGGGCTTGACGATATAATCGTTGGCTTCCGCTTTGAATCCCGCTTCGATATCTTCCGCCCGATGGCGAGCCGTCAGCAGCAGAATCGGCAGCTCGGACGGAGAGAAGATGGCGCGGACGGTCCGGGCGACTTCGTAGCCGGATATATCCGGCATCATAACGTCCGCGACCAGCAGATCCCATGGTCCCGAATTCAGAAGGGACAGCGCCTCGGAACCGCTTGTCGTCGTCGTGATTTCGTAAAGATCCGAATCGAGCACGTGCTTCAGGATTCGCAGATTCACCGGATCGTCGTCGACGGCAAGAATGCGGGACCGGTCCGCGGGGGCGGAGACCGCCGGCGAAGGATCGGCCGCCGTCTCTTCGCTCGCGAGCGACTCATCTTCTTCGGTCAGCCTGGCCGCGGCGACCTCGTTCGCCGCCGACTCCGTACCGGACATCTCCGCCGCGGGAAGCGTAAATCGGAAGACGGAGCCGGCGTTCGGAACCGAGCTGACCGTCAACTGTCCGCCGTGAAGCTCCGCCAGCCGCTTGCTGATCGCAAGGCCCAGCCCGAATCCCGCCGCGTTCGTCTCCGCCGGGTTCTCTCCTTGTTCATAAGGCCGGAAAATCCGGCTTGCCGTTTCCTCGTCCATTCCGAACCCGGTGTCCGCCACGCGGACGACGACCTTGTCTTCTTCGGCTTCCGCCTCGATCCAGATTCGACCCTCATTCGTAAACTTGACCGCGTTATGCAGCAGGTTGAACAATATCTGCACCAGCCGGTTCTCGTCCGCCAGCACCGCCGGAAGCGAATCCGGAACCCGGTTCTCGAGCCGAACCGGCTTGCCGTCCGTCATGAACCGGACCATGTCCAGCACGCCCGCCGCTTTCGCCTGCAGCCGGAGAGGCCCCATATTCACCCGTAAGCGATTCTCCCGCAGCCGATTCAGATCGACGAGGTCATTCAGCAGAAAGGACATGCGCTTGCCCACCGAGACGAGCAGGGCCAGGCGCGCCCGGTTCGTCCCCTCGCCCAGCCGTTCGCCGCTGTCGAGCACGGCCTGGGCCATGTTCAGAATGCCGTGAAGCGGATTCCTAAGCTCGTGCGAGGTATGAACCAGGAATTCGTCCTTGCGTTTGTCGGCCGCCTGAAGCCGATCCGCCAATCGGGCGGTCTCGGCGGCATTGCGGAAATATCGCTTGAACCAATAAAGCGCGAAGGCGATAAAGAAGGTCAGCATATCGAAGGGATAGTAGCCGATATCCAGAGAAAACGTGTAATTCAAGAGCCCCCAGATCAGATTCGAAGCCACGGCCGACGCTCCGAGCAGCAGATAGATCGCATCCGGAGAACCTCTTCGGACCGCCCGATAGATGAAAATGGGGGCCGCGGCGAACGCTGCCACAGCATCAGAGCCGTATGGAGCCCGTCCGCATAGGTATACAGCCTGGCCGGCAGCGCCAGCACGGACAGCCCGAAGACGGCGCACGCGGCGAAGTGCCAGCGCGAATGACGAAGGATCGGGAATTCGGGCAGCAGGCTTCTGACGTATTGCAGCAGCAGCGCCGCCACGCCCAGGTAGGATAAATAGAAGATTTTATAGAACGCTTCGAATCCGACCCCGAACCAGGCGGACAGAATGCGGTCCACATCGCTAAGGACGGACACCGCCCCGCAAAGCCCCAGCGCGGAAAAGATAAGCAGCGGCTTCTGCCGGGTACCGATGAAATAAAGGACGAAGGCGTACAAGGCGTGCATGATCATCAGCAGACTGAGCGCCGCTTGCGATCCGGCGGAAAACCAGTAAGCCCTGCTCATCGCCCGGGCCGTTCCGAACTTGACGGGCTCCGCCAGACCGCCCATGACGCGATTGTCATAGTTCGCCACTTGCAGCACGAGATCCAGGACGTTGCGGTCGGCGGCGAACGTGACGGAATAAGGCGCGATGCTCGCCTTATAGGAGGAGGCACGGTCCGCCGGGTACCCGGCGCTGCCCAGCAAGCGCCCGTTCACGTACAAAGCCGAAGAAGCGGAGAGCCCCGGCACTTGAACGGTCAACTCCGGCAAGCCTCCGGACGGCAGCATGACGCGCAGCCGATAGGTTCCGTACCCTATGGCAGATCCTCCCGACGGAGAAAGATCCCTTTGCCAGCTTCCGGGAACCGTCGCGAATCCGGCAGCGGGGCCTTCCGATCGAAGGGTACCGTCCGGACCGGGGATAGCCAGCCGGGAAGGATAGAACTCCCACTGTCCGGAGAGAGATAAGATCGGTTTGGAAGAGGGATCCCACCGGCTCAGATCCAGCAGGCCGCCTACGGCCTCGGCCCTCGCGGAAGACGTCTGGATGCCGATCCAGGCGAAGCGGACCCCTGTCAATACGAGAAGGAACAGCCCGACGATGGCTGCGATTTTTCTTCTTTTCATCATCATGGATACGGATTCGACAGAAAATGGCGAAATTCCTCCGTAGGTCAGTCGCACCGGCTTATGATGAGAGCAAAAGCTTTGTACATCACGCCGATCGTATAATCGTCGCTGCCTTTCTTGCCGGTCTCCGATACAACCTCGCCTTCGCCGCCGATAAGATCGACGACCTCCTGGTACTTCATTCCATTCTCAATCTTGGCATATTGATCTTTCGTAATTTTGACGGAGTCCGAATCCTCCGGCTGCGTCAGAGCGCTATGCCGAGCTCCCGGTCGGCTCGGATTGATTATGGTTATTCGAGTTGCCGCATGCCGCCATCATGATCATAAGACAGAGAACGATTGCGAGACGAATCAAATTCATAGTTCCTCCTGCATATACGGTCGCTATGCGATTCAAATGCTCGAACTATTGTTTTGTCGGATAACCATTTTCATTTCGCTAAGATCAACGTTCGAGACTTCACAATCCCAAATAAGCCAAGAACGACCGGGAAAGTTTAATGCAATCTCAGTACGAAGCGGAAAATGATGCGTTAAACTAGATATGTTTCCTTTATTTAACTTTTCATACATTTTTCGTGACGGAGGTGAGCAGCGCAGCATTTCACGGCCCGGCGGCCGAGCCGGACCGGGGTCCCTGTATCGCCGCCTGAATCCAGGATACGAGGAGGTACTCTGATGAGAAAAAGGCTTTTGACTGCGCCATTGTCGATCGTCATGCTGCTGTCCGCCCTGTTCGGAATCGCATCGTCATCATCCGCCGATACGGTCACGATATCCGGCAACCCCATTTTCACGAGCATCTTTACCGCCGATCCCTCCGCGCATGTGTGGAGCGACGGACGGATCTACGTATATGCTTCGCACGATATTTTCCCCTCCAGGGGCAGCGATTTGATGGACAAATATCACGTCTTCTCGTCGGATAACATGGTGGACTGGGTGGACGAAGGCGAAATCCTGAGCGCCGCCGACGTACCTTGGGGACGGCCGGAGGGCGGCTTCATGTGGGCCCCCGACGCCGCCTACAAGGACGGCACCTATTACTTCTATTTCCCTCACCCCAGCGGGAGCGACTGGAACAATACCTGGAAGATCGGCGTCGCCACAAGCGACAAGCCCGCCGCGGACTTCACCGTCCAGGGCTATATCGAGGGACTGCCCGGCAGCAACATGATCGACCCGGCCGTTTTTCGCGACGACGACGGCAGCTATTACCTCTATGCCGGAGGCGGCGGACACAGCTATGGGGTCAAGCTCGCCGGCAACATGACGTCGCTGGACGGAACGATTCGCGAGTTCACCGAGCTGCAGGATTTTCATGAAGCCTCTTGGGTGTTTAAGCGGGGAAGCCTGTATTACATGATGTATGCCGACAACACTTCGAGCGGCAACCGGATGCGGTATGCCACGAGCAGCAGCCCGCTCGGACCTTGGACCAACCGCGGCGTCCTGCTCGACCCGGTATTGAACAGCGGAACGACCCACGGCTCCATCGTGCAGTATAAGGGCAACTGGTATCTGTTCTACCATAACGCGAAGATCTCTTCCAACGGCACGCTGCGCTCCGTCTGCGTAGATCAGCTGAACTTCAACGCGGACGGGACGATTCAAAAAGTCGTGCAAACGTCCGACGGCGTACCGGCCGTAGGGCCGCGTTCCACGGCGACCGAGGTCAAGTATTACGATCTGGTGAACCAAAACTACGACGACTACACCCAGAAGACGGAGTATCCCATGAGCGCAAGCAACGTAACCGTCGGTGGCGGGGCGACCCTGTCGAACGGGAATGTCGAGAACATGCACATTCAGGGCTCCTACATTCAGCTGAACGGCATCGACGGCGGCGCAGGCGGTAAGGCGGAGATTACCGTGCTCTACGCTTCCGGCGACAGCGGAGCCGCCTTCAAAGTGGACGCGAGCGGCGACACGACCGGAGACGGCTACTTCCTTTCGCTGCCCGGAACGGGAGGCTGGGGGAACTATACGGGGGAGACCAGCCGTCTGATCGATTTGAACGCGGGCACGAACAACGTCATCAAACTGAGCGGCGGCATGGGAGGCGCGAACGTATCCCGCGTCATCGTATCGCGGAAGCCATCAACTGCTCCGACGCCTACGCCGACTCCGACGCCTACGCCGACTCCGACACCAACACCTACGCCTACACCGACGCCAACACCTACTCCGACGCCTTCGCCCGGCACCAACCTGGCCCTTAACAAGGCCGTCGCCGATAGCGGCCATGCCGACGTTTACGTCTCCCCCAACGCGGTGGACGGCAACCAGGCTTCCTATTGGGAAAGCACGAACAACGCGTTCCCTCAATGGTTCCGCGTCGATCTGGGCGGCGCCGCGAACGTCGGCTCCGTCGTCCTGAAGCTGCCGGCGGGATGGGGCTCCCGCACGCAAACGCTCTCGGTCCTCGGCAGTGCGAACGACAGCGCGTATACGACGATCGTGGACCCCGCGACGTATACGTTCGATCCGAACAGCGGCAATCAAGTGAAGATCGACTTTCCCTCTACGAGTGCCAGATACATCAAGGTGAACTTTACCGCCAACTCCGGATGGCCGGCCGGACAACTCTCCGAGCTCGAAGTTTACGGTACGGCTTAACCGACGCCGGCATGCGTCCAACGCTAACGAAAGTACCTAGAAAATGCAAACGAACCCTTTCGGGAACGAAGGGGTTCGTTTTTATGCCGAAACCGGACGCGCATGCGTCCCCGGCGGCAACCTCCGGCTTCCGCCAACCTGCTCAAGAGCCGCGAATTTCCAAGATGATGGAGCTGAGAAATTTTTGTTGTTCAACGCTCGCTTTTTCACATAGCCCCCACAGCAATTGGTTCTCATGCTCGGTCAAATCCCGTTTGAGAGTGGAGCTCATTTTTTGTTTCAAGTCGAAATACACGCCTCTTTCTTCGACCGCCCGAATATAATGTCCGTCCGGATCATAAAAGGTGAAATAACCGAACTCCTTCGTAAATACAGGCTCTTTATCCATATGGACTCCCGCTTGTTTCATCCGTTCATGCAAAGCAAGCAAATCATTCGTTAAAAGCTCCACCATCGTCACGTGCCCCGTGCCGTTCGCGACAAAGAAGGAACGGGGAAATACAAACTTCAAGGATGCGATATTTTCCGGTTTGGTTTCCATCAAAAAGATACCCGGACCGATTCCGTTTTTCAGCCCAATATGTGCCTCTCCAAACGCATAGTCCGCCGAAATGAGTTCATAGCCCAATACATCGCAATAAAAATCTATCGACTTTCTCAAATTGGCGACCGGAAATCTCAAGCAGCAGTAGCCGATCACATCCGCAGCATTCGCCTTTTTGCTCAACATATGCTATATTCTCCTTTTTAAGATTCCTTTATCGTCATTGCCGGTTTCCGGCTTCCTTGAATTTATGGATTCGTTAAAAAATTCCACAATCCTGCCGAGAACCGGAACTCCGCACGGAACCGCTCGGTCACCGACTGACCTGGGCCATGGCGATCTTCCGACTCGCGTTCTTGCGCAGGAATAGCCGGCCCTACCGTAGAAAGTAACCTGGATATAGACCGAACAGACGCAAGCAAAGGAGGTTGTCCGCGTGAAGACCATCACCGTACAGAATCTCGCGGATCGATTCAAGCTGGAGCTGGTGGCGGGTACCGGCCGCATGGACCGGGAAATCTCGCGTTCGAGAGCTCATCGGCCGGGCCTGGAGTTTGTCGGGTACTTCGAATTTTTCCCGATGGAACGCGTGCAGGTGCTGGGCCGCAAGGAGATCAACTATCTGCTGCAGTTGAGCGTCGAGGAGCGGCTGCTTCATATCGGCAATATCGTCAAATACCACCCGCCCTGCTTCATTGTGACGGCCGGACAGCAGGAAGTTCCTTATCTGAAAAAATTTTGCGACGAGGAAGGCATTCCGCTGCTGCGAACGCCCGATTCGACAGTGGAATTCATCGCCAAGCTGGACGGCTACCTGGTGAAGGCGCTGGCGCCGGAGCAGTCGATCCACGGCGTGTGCGTGAACGTATCGGGCATCGGGATCTTGCTGAGAGGCAAGTCCGGCATCGGCAAGAGCGAGACGGCTCACACGCTCATCCGCAGGGGCCACCGGTTCGTCGCAGACGATATCGTCGTGCTGAAAAAGCTGGGTCCGGCGCTTCTGCTCGGATCGCACAACGAGACGACCCGCGAATTTCTAGCGCTGCGCAGCGTCGGCTTGATCAACGTCGTCCGCCAATACGGCCGCAGAGCGTTCCAGGACGAGACTCGCATCGTGCTGGATATCGAGCTGACGACCTGGCGGGAAGGGGAACTCAGCAACGCACTGGAGCTCGAGCCCCAATTTACCGAATACATGGGCGTGCAGATTCCCCATATCGAGATTCCGCTGCAGCCCGGGCGCGATGTCGCCGGCCTGATCGAAGCGGCGGCGAACAATTGGTATCTGAAGCAGCTCGGCTACAGCGCCGCGGAAGAGTTCATGCAGCGGATTCAGAGCTCTATGCAATAAGCAGTCTTTTTGCCGGACATCAGGCGATCGGCGGCGGCGGGGCTCACGATTCAAACCGGTAAAAGCAGTGACGACTAGGATCCCAACAGCCCGATGGTTGTTTACGCATTTACCATTTCGCTTTGACCGCCGTTGCCGAGCACGGCTTCACACGAAAAGAGCCTTTCCGATATCAGGCATCGAAAGGGCTCTTTCACTTCCCCCGTTCTCGATTGTACGAATCAGATAAAAAGTCCGCCCAGACGATCGTCGGACGGAGGCGGGCAGCCCAGATGTCTTGCCATCGTTACGATTTGACCTTTGTGATGAAATTCATGCTTTTCCACATGAGTTAACAGCAGCAGAGGAGTAGCTGTCTTCGGGTAACCCTTCCAGCTCTCGTCTTGCTCGATAGATTCAGACCAACGATCGGAATATTCGTCTAAGAACCTTTGAACGAGTTCATCCACTTCCGTAAATCTTTCGCGGACGTACTTCACGTCAACGCGTTCAGTCACGGAAATATCCCTATGTTCGTTTAACTTCTTAAAAGCGAAAGATCCCAACCAGAACCGATAACAGTCCACGACATGAGCATGGGTTCGCATGATCGTTCCATGCCCGAAATCCGGAACCGGTCGATGCAACAGTTGAAGAGGCAGCTCTTCCAGGAACGTAAACATGTTTTGTCTAACGGATCGGATCCAATCGTATTGTTGCCGCAACACGTCCAACAGCGCAATCACTCCTTGGATTTCGAAGGATACGGTCCATCTTGCCATTTCAACTTCTCCGTTATCGTCAATACATGGCCGTCGGGGTCGACAATTGTAAAATAAAGCATACTTCCGCGCATTTCGACCCGATCCAACACTGCGCCGTCTTCTATCATCGTCTGGTACGAACGGAATATCGCATAGGGGTCCGCACGGCGAAAACCGTCGACCAACGCTTCGAACACCTCGATGCTAAGTCCGCGGCGCGGAGCCGTAAACACGGATTCGTCCCAATACTCGGGATGGCGCTCAACGGCCGTCTTCAGCCTCGTTCTCGCCCGTTTCAAAGCCGCCTTCACCGAACCCTCGGACTGCCCGAACAGCTTTCCCGTTTCCTTCGCGGTAAAGTGAAAGACATCGATCAGCAAAATAAGAACGACTTGCTTGGGTTCAAGCCGATCGGACAACAGTTCGAGCGCCTCGCGCACATCCCACTGGCTCCATTCCTCATAGGAACCGATGTGGTGCGCTTCGAGCGGCCCGACCCGGGGCTCCCATTTGCGGCTGCGGCACAGATCCACCCACGCGTTCGCGGCAATTCGGAACAAAAAAGGCTTCGTGATTTCCCTGTTCGGGAACCGAGTATGCCAACGATAGGCTTTAAGAAGCGACTCCTGCAGCAAATCGTCCGCATCCCACTCCGAGCCTGCCTTAGCCAGACAATACCGTCTCAGATCGCCTTGCAGCGGAAGCGTCATCTCCGCGAACGTCTCATATCCCGCGTCCGAACGATCTCCCTGCGGCACTATTTTGCATTCCTTAAATGATTCTTGTGAGTAAAATACGGCGTTTGCCCCGTCTCTTCCACAATATCAACGGGATTTCCGTCCAGATCGAACGCTTGAAAAAATCGGTATCCGTCCTCTTCGTGGATTTCGCTTAATTCCGCTCCCTTGGCCTTAAGCTGTCTATACGAACGGTCGATATCGTACGAAGTGAAATTGAAGTAAGGCATCAAATCTTTGCCGGTATCGAATTGGACAGGCTGCGGTTTTTCCACTTTCCATAATAAAACCAATGTTTGAGCGTTAGGGAACTTAAGTCCGACTCGATATTCGGTCTTCTCAATCGTCTCCAGACCGAACATTCGAACGTACCACTCTTCCGAACGTGCAATGTCGGTCACCGGAATGAAGATGCCGGATACGAACGAAATGATTTTCTCCATGGATCGACCACTCTCCTCTAGTTTAATTTTCAATCTATTAACGATAAAAATCCATGAAAAGATACGGGTAGGCATTGAGGTTAAAAATAAATTAGCTTGGCTTATTGTTTGCAGCCTGCTGCCCGAGAATGCCAAAGAGGGCCGCAACAGCCTGCCCATCGGCAGCCTGTCACAGCCCTCCAACCCGCGTCCGGCGCGGCATCTTGGCTCTTACTCTTCTTCCGTCGCCACCGGATTTTCCTCATACGAGATCCAATCGCTCCAGCTGCCCGCGTACAGCTTTACTTTCTCGAAGCCGGCTTCGCTTAACGCGAGCACGTTCGGAGTGGCGGTGACGCCGGAGCCGCAGTAGACGACGATCTCCTTGTCGCGCGGCAGATCGGCGAAGTGCTCGCCCAGCGCTTCCTCGTCCTTGAACCGGCCTTGCTCGTCCAGTACGCCCTTCCAGAACCGGTTCCGCGCGCCCGGAATGTGACCCGCCTTCTTGTCGATCGGCTCGGCCTCGCCGCGGTAACGCGGCGCTTCGCGGGAGTCGATGAGAAGCACGTCGTCGCTTCCAAGCGACTCGCGAACCTCGTCGACCTCGACGAGCATGTTGTGCTGCACGGTCGCGAGGAACGTCGCCGGGATGAGCACCTTTTGGTCCGCATTCACCGGGTACCCTTCCCGTTTCCATGCGGAGAAGCCTTCGTCCATCACGTACACCTGATCGTGACCGAGATACCGCAGCAGCCACCACAGCCGCGATGCCATCGCCCCGCCCTGGTCGTCGTAAGCGACGACGCGGGTATCGTTGCCGATGCCGGCGCGGCCTAGCCGGCCGGCAAGCTCGGCGGCATCGGGCAGCGGATGACGCCCGCCGTGTTCGCCTAAGGGAGCGGACAGATCCCGCTCCAGGTCCAGGTACACGGCCCCGGGAATATGCGACTCTTCATAGGCCTGGCGCTCCGCGTCGGGTTGACCCAGCAGGAAGCGGCAATCCGCGATGACCAGGTCGGGCTCATATAGCCGGGCCAGCAGCCATTTCATGGATACGATATGTTTCATCCTGAAAATCCCCCGCTTTTCAAAGTAAATGTACGATGACTTAAGCGCCCTCAAGCAAAACAACCGACCGCCTCGCGCGTCTGTACAAATAAACCGCAACGCCGATAATCGCGAGCATCAACACGGCCGTCCCGGCGAACAGCCATTTGGTAGCCGTCGTGCCGTACTCGTCGAGGCACCAGCCGGTAATCTTCGGAACGAGACCGCCCCCCAGAAGGCCGCAGGCTATAAGCACGCTCGTCGTTCGCTCGGTGATGCCGGGAACGGCCTGGTTGGCGAACACCAGCGCGATGGCGAAGATGCCCGACATGGACAGTCCCGCCAAAAAAGCGAGCACGAACATCGCCGGAGCGCCAGAAGTCACGCTCATCAGCAGGAAGCAGACGATGCTTGCCAGGCAGGATGCGACCAAATAGACCGCGCCGCCGATCCGGTCGGCGAGTCTTCCGGCGAACAGCCGGCCGATCGTCATCGCGCCCCAGAACGCGGCAAGCGCCAGCGTCGCGGTCGCGTCCGACAAGCCGTTCGACTTCACCAGCAGCGACGGCAAGTAGTGCGTGAAGCTCATCTCTACGCCGACGTAGGCCGCGAAGAACAAGGCGCAGATCGCCAGAATGAAGCCGGGTCCGCCGACGACGCTTCGCCCCGCGCGCGCATTGGAGCTCTCGTCGCCGGAAGCCGCCGATGCATCCGCTTCGCCCGCCGGTTCCAACGAACGTCCGCCGAGCAGCTGCTTCGGCCAGAAGCGCAGCCACAGCGCGAACGACAGTACCGCCAACACGCCCACGACGCCGAAGGACAAGCGCCATTGTCCCGCTTCGATCAGCGCCGCGCCGGCGAACGGAACGATCAGCGCCCCCACGCCGAAAAACGTCTCCACGCGCGTCATCGCCACATTCGCGTTGGCTCCGGCTCCCGATATAACGAGCGAGCCGACCAGCGTCTCGATCACGCCGAAGCTGAAGCCCGTCACCGGCGCGATGGTCAGCATCGCTCCCCAGGGCGGCAGCGCCGTGTAGGCGATCTCCATCGCGGTCATCACGCCGAACGCCGATAACAACAGCGCTTTGCGTCCCATTCTGCGGATCAGCCACGGAGCGCAAAGCGTTCCGAACAATCCCCCGAGGAACTGGTTCATCACCAGTTGTCCCCCGTCGCTATATTGCACGCCGTATGCATGGACCATCGGTTCCAGTATGGCCCCGAGAACCAGTTCTCCGAGGCCGATCGTCAAATAGGCCATGCATCCGAGCAAAATCAATCGAGCCATCCGGTACGCATTCTCCCTTCCCGTCCGCGCAAAAAATGCCGCTGCCGCGAGCGGGCAGACGATTTATTATACCATGAACCCGATGCTGTGTTATGTTGTATTCAAGGAGAGATGCCGCGATGAACGAGAACGTCCCCCGCTTCCGTTTTGCCGCCATGTCCGAGCGGGACGGCGAGGAGATCTGCTCTTGGCGTTACCCGCCGCCCTATGACGTCTATCAATGGCCGGCGTGGCCGCGCATGCTCGCCGAGGAGATCGAATTCGGCGATCCTGACATTCGGGAACGCCAATACGCCTCCGTTCTGGACGAGAACGGAGACTTCGTCGGCTACGCGCAATTTTTCCCGATGGCGGGAGTCATCCGGTTGGGCCTCGGCCTGAGGCCGGATTGCTGCGGACGCGGCTGGGGAGCGGCCTTCTTAGAAGCGGCCGCCCGGGAAGCGGCGCGGCGGGCGCCGGACGCGGAGATCGATCTGGAGGTCGAGGTCTGGAACAAACGGGCGATTCGCGCTTACCAGAAGGCGGGCTTCGAGATCGACGACCGCTACGATCGCAAGGCCGTGCACGGAATCGTCTCTCTCTACTGCATGGTCCGAAAAAGCAGTCAGGGAGCGGTTCGTTGAGGTGCGCTTCCTAACGAAACCTAGAGATCTTATCCGGCGATTTTACGACCGCAGTAAAACGTAACGAAACGAAAGCATCTTATTCCCGCTCAAACGGGGGATCCAAGCCTCAAACGAGCCGAATAAGGCTTCCTGAGTTCGTTAGACTTCATTTATTCGGAAAATGGGGCAAATAGCGTCGGCACGTTTCGTTAGCGGTCAGCAGCAGCCTCGCGGCGTCGGCTAGGACGACTATTTCAGCTGTTTAACGCGGATAATCCGCGTTAGCGAGCCGCTCGTGCGTCCATATGACGGTTTAACGCGGATAATCCGCGTTAGCAGGCTGCTCGAGCGTCCCTGCGACGAATTAACGCGATAAATCCGAGTAAACGGGCCGGGCGATGCCTTGCCCGGCCCGATCCGTCCCCGTATGCTTTTAGTCGAACAGATCCCCGAACACATCCATAACGCTTCTTTTCTTCTTATGCTTCGATCCGTGCCCGCCATGCCCGCCGTACCCGCCCTCGTACCGCCGATCGTCCTCGCGAGGCGGCGGATAGCCGTCGCTGCGGCTTCCGCGCCGCTCGTCGTTGTAATACCACTCGTTGTAGTCGTCCCGGACTTCCCGAACTTCCTTCATCAGCTTGTCGAGCTCCCCGCGATCCAGCCACACGCCTTTGCAGCTCGGGCAGATGTCGATAAGAACCCCGTCCTTCTCCACTTCCCGCATTCGAGAATCGCTGCAAACCGGACAGTTCATCCAAGAACTCCTCCTTCCTTATTTAAGTTTATGTACGGCCCGACCCGCAGGCCGGTTTCAGGGAGCAGCAGCCGCTCGTACGCGGCGGCGGATTCCAGGTCCAGCTCCGTCAGCCCGCCCGAGTGCCAGGTCGTGAGCCGCAGCGTGACCCGCCGGTAATCGATCGCGATGAACGGATGGTGGTTCCGCTTCTCCGCTTCCTCGGCCACCCGGTTCACGAACGAGATCGCCTCGGAGAACGCGGGGAACAGGATTTTGCGGAGGATCCTTTTCCCCTCCTCTACCGTCCAACCCGGCAGCTCCTCCAATCCCTTTTCCAATTCTTCCGGCGTCAACAAAGGCTTCTTGCTCATCGGCAGCTCCTCCTCTTGTCATCCTGAGCCGCGCCCATCAAGCTTATTTTGCGAAAATGGGATCGCGGTCCTCTAAACCTTTCGCCCCGGCATGTCGATAAACCTAGTAAAGTGTCGGCTCGCGCAAAACCATTCATTACTCGACAATCTGGGGTGTACGAATGAAAAATTCAACGATTATCGGTTTGGCATTGGGACTCGTGGCGCTGCTGGTCGGGATGGTCCTGAAGGGCGCCCCGATCACGGCTTTGATCTCCAACCCGGCCGCCTATGTCATTATTCTGGTCGGTACCGCCGCTTCGGTGTTCGTGGCTTTCCCGATGCGGGACTTGGCCAAGGTTCCCAAGCTTCTGAAGATCATCTTCGCCGAACAGAAGCTCATTCCGAAGGATGAAGTGATCAGCATGTTCATGGAATGGGCCGGGATCACCCGTCGCGAAGGCCTGCTGGCGCTCGAGACGAGGGTCGAAGAGATCGAGGACCAATTCCTGAAGAACGGGATGCGGATGATCATCGACGGCAACGACCAGGAATTCGTGCGGGACGTGCTGCTCGAGGATATCTCGGCGACCGAAGACCGGCACAAGGGCGGCGCGGCGATCTTCTCCCAAGCCGGGATGTACGCGCCGACGCTCGGGGTGCTCGGAGCGGTTATCGGCTTGATCGCGGCGCTCGGCAACCTGGCCGAGATGGAGAAGCTGGCGCATGCCGTCGCCGCCGCGTTCGTCGCCACGCTGCTCGGTATTTTCACCGGTTACGTGCTGTGGCACCCGATGGCCAACAAGCTGAAGCGGCTGTCCAAGCGCGAAGTCGAGCTGCGGCTGATGATGGTCGAAGGCCTCCTCTCTATTCAGTCCGGCGTCTCCACAACCGCGATCCAGCAGAAGCTGTCCGTGTTCCTCACCCCGACGGAACGGCTCAAGCTGGCCGAGAAGGAGGAGAGCGAACGTGAGCAAAAAGCATCGGCGTGAGGAAGATGATGAGCACCCGGACGAATCCTGGCTGCTTCCCTATTCCGACTTGATGACGCTGCTGCTTGCTCTTTTTATCGTGCTGTATGCGGCGAGCTCCGTCAATATCTCGAAGCTTGAAGAGCTGAGCCACGCATTCGACAACGCCTTCAGCTCCGGGATCAACATTCTGGACAAGAACGCCTTGATCAAGGCGACCGACGAGCAGAACAAGCATCAGCAGCAGCGCCATGAAGACGTTGGAGCCCGGCCCAACAAGGAGCAGTTGAAGCAGGAAGAGCAGGAGAACCTGGAGAACCTCAAGAAGAAGCTGGACAGCTACATCAAGCAGAACGGTCTGTCCACCCAGCTGCAAACGCAGCTCAACCAGTCCCAGCTCCTGATTACGATACGCGACAACGCCCTGTTCCCTTCGGGAAGCGCCGACGTGAAGCCGGACGCCCAGAAGCTGGCCGTCGCCATCGGACAGATGCTGCAGAGCTATCCCGATTACGAAGTGATCGTGTCCGGACATACCGACAACGAACCGATCAACACGCAGGAGTTCGCCTCGAACTGGGAGCTGAGCTCCAAACGGGCGATCAACTTCATGAAGATTCTGCTTCAGAATCCCGCGTTCGATCCGAAGAAGTTCAGTGCCATCGGCTACGGCGAATACCGTCCGGTCGACACGAACAACACGGCGGAAGGACGGGCCAAAAACCGGCGGGTCGAGGTGTCCATTCTGCGGAAGTACACGGATACGGCGACCGACGACACCGTTCTCGACGCCATTGCCGCACAGGATCAGAAGGACGCATCGACCGCAAGCCCGTAACGCCGGACGCGAGACGGCCTGCCCTTTGGGGCGGGCCGTCTTTTTCATAGGGAATGAGCGGGGTGATCGGGTGCGGACGGAGAGCTTCAGAGCCTGCATCCGGCTCGTTTGACCTTCCTCCCCACTCTGCTACAATGAATATGCATCGGGCGGGAGGGCAAGGTCTTGGCGTACCGCCAATCGGCACCGCTCGTCAAAAATTGACAAACAAATCCGTGATCCACTGATATTGGGGCTTTCATTCTACTTATACCCACAGAAAAGAACAAAATGTGCATAATTCTGTGGACAATCTTGTCGTTATCCACAGAATTGTGCACAGCATGTTAACAACGAATAAGTGTTCGCGGGAAAAGAAAGGGGTACGTTCGCTTGTTCGACGACGAACATTGGATGGCCGAAGCGATCCGCCAGGCCCGACTGGCCGAGCAAATCGGCGAAGTTCCGATCGGAGCGGTCGTCGTGCGGGACGATCTCGTGATCGGCGCCGGCTATAACGTAAGGGAGACGACGCACGATCCGACCGCCCATGCGGAGATGATCGCGATCCGTCAAGCGAGCGAAGCGCTCGGCGCCTGGCGTCTTCTGGGCTGCACCCTATACGTAACGCTGGAGCCCTGCCCGATGTGCGCAGGGGCTATTCTTCAGTCCCGGGTGGAACGAGTCGTCTACGGGACCGGCGATCCGAAAGCGGGCTGCGTCGGCACGCTGATGGACCTGCTGCAAGACGGCCGCTTCAACCACGTGTCGGAATGGAGATCAGGGGTGCTTCAAGATGAGTGCTCCGCTCTCCTGACCGACTTTTTCCGGCGTCTTCGGGTCCGCAAATAAAGGATCTTCCGGTTTTCGGCCGCGCGAGCTTCGCGCTTTGCGTTCATTCATGCGCTCCTTCTGCAGCTGCAAAATCAGTCTGTCGGCCTCCTCGCTGACAGCCAGGATGTCGGGATCGGTCAGATTGCCCCGGTTGTTCGCCATCTCGTAAAGACGGTTCTGCAACAGCTGAAGCCGATGAATGAGCAGATTCTTGTCCATAGGTCTCCGGCCGCCCCTTTCCGTAGGAGGATTCGTCACAGAGCGCTATCATCCGTGAACTAACTTCCATTATATGATGAAAAGGTTTCGGTTCTTGTTGAACATTGTCGAGTTATTTTGGTAAATTTCTATCATTTTCCGACATAATTGGTTCTCACGAACTATATTCCGGGAAACGTTCGCCAGTCGGCTGCGTCCCCCGACCCTTCGGAGGTTCCGAACATGTCCAGTCCGCATCTTCTGCTGGTTGAAGACGACGAAGCGCTGCACCGGGGAATCGAGTTCACCCTGCGGCAGGAAGGTTACGACGTGACCGGGGTCCGCTTCGCGGCGGAAGCGCTGGCCGCGGTGGAGAAGCGAGCGTTCGACCTGATCGTGCTGGACGTCCAGCTTCCCGACGGCAACGGCTTCGACGTCTGTGTCCGGCTGCGCGAGAGCACCGACATTCCGATCGTGTTCCTCACCGCGAGCGACAGCGAGCTCGATATCGTCCGCGGCCTCGACCTCGGCGGCGACGATTACATTACGAAGCCGTTCCGGCTACGGGAATTTCTGTCGCGCATCCAGGCCGTGCTCCGGCGCCGCTCCGCCGTTCGGCCGGCACGGGCCGAAGCGGCCGTGCTGCAGAGCGAAGGGCTGACGCTGCATACCGCCGAGATGAGGCTGTCGAAAAACGGACAGGACATCCCGCTCAGCGTGACGGAGTTCCGGCTGCTGGCGCTGCTGATGAGCCATCCGAAGGCCGTCCTCTCCAAGGAGCAAATCCTGCAGCAGCTGTGGCAGGAAGGCGGCGAATACATGGACGACAACACGGTGGCGGTCAACATTCGCCGGCTGCGCGAGAAGATCGAAGACCGGCCGAACGATCCCCGGTTGATTCTGACCGTCCGAGGAGCCGGATATCGATGGAACGGCTGAGCATAGCCCGCAGAGGAGCCGGGAGATTGTGGCGTAATTCGGGCACCCGCCGCCTGGCGCTGCTGCTGGCCGTCGCCGCGCTCGTCTCGATCGCCGCCGCCTGGGCGTTCGCCGCCTACGAGACGAACCGGCTCAAACGGGATTGGACGGATCGCGATAACGCCCTGATCGGCGAGCTCGCGTCCAGACACCCCGAACTGTCCGCCGAGCTGCCCGGCCTGTTCGCTTCCAAAGAGATCGCCGCCGATCCGAAGGCGCGGGAGGCGGGCCGCAAGCTGGCGGCCGAATACGGGCTGGAAGACATCGACGTCTCGTTGCTTCCGATCGTCGGCAGCGACAGGCATCGCCTGAGGATCTCGCTGACCGTCGGCCTGCTGTTTCTGTTCGCCTCCCTGACCGTCCTGCTAATCCGCGAATTCGACCGGCCGAACCGCCAGATCCGTCGGTTAACCGATGCGTTGGAGTCGGTCGTCAAACAGAATCGGCCGATGGATTACCGCATCTATGGAGAAGACGACCTGGGACAGCTCGCGCATCGCGTGCAGGAGCTTGCTCTTCGGCTGCAGGAGACGATCTCGCAGCTCCATCGCGACAAGGATTTCCTCAAAGAGACGATCGCCGACATCTCCCACCAGCTCAAAACTCCGCTCGCTTCGCTCATGGTGTACAACGAGCTGCTGAAGGACGAGCGGACGGCTCCCGTCGACGCCGGCGAGTTTCTGGACATCTGCGGCCGCGAGCTGGAGCGGATGGAATGGCTCATTCTGACGCTGCTCAAGATCGCCCGGCTGGAAGCCGGCGCGCTGGACCTGCAGCGGGTCCGCGCCCCTCTGGGCGCCACGATCGAGCGAGCGGTCGAGCCTCTCCGCAAGCTCGCTTCGCAGAAGGAAGTCGACATTCGCGTCATCGAGCCGGAAAAGCCGGCCGAAGCGGTTCACGATCCGCGCTGGCTGGCCGAAGCGATCGGCAACCTGGTCAAGAACGCGGTGGAGCACAGTCCGCCGGGGAGCGCCGTCACGATTCGCACGGAGCGAACGCCCGTCTTCATCCGCATCTTCGTTCGCGACGAAGGGCAGGGCGTCGACGAGCGCCATCTCCCCCATATTTTCAAGAAATTCTACCGCGCCCAGTCCGGCAGCGGAGTCGGCCTCGGTCTGCCGCTGGCCAAATCGGTTGCGGAGCGTCATGAGGGCATCCTGTCGGCCGTGCGCAACGAAGGCGCCGGCATGACGTTCGTTCTGGCGCTGCCGGCCGGCCGCGACGGGCAGGGAGACGGCTCCCTTACAACTCTGTAAGCTTCGAACCGCTCCCCTGTAAGATAAGGCGGCTATACTGCTCCTATAGATTACAGGGGAAGGATGAATTTAAGATGAACGTCATCGAAGCGGACCATTTGAGCAAAAAATACGGAAAAGACAGCACGATGGTGGAAGCGCTCCGGGAGGTCAGCTTCAGCGTGCCGCAAGGGGAATTCGTGGCGATCGTCGGCGCGAGCGGCTCGGGCAAGAGCACGCTGCTTCACTTGCTCGGCGGGCTGGATCGTCCTTCTTCCGGCATCGTGCGGATCGACGGAGAGGATTTGTACGCGCTGAAGGAGCGCGAACGCGCGGTTTTTCGGCGGCGGAAGATCGGATTCATTTTCCAATCGTTCAATCTCATCCCCGTTCTCAACGTCGAAGAGAACATCCAGCTGCCGCTGCTTCTCGACCATCGGCAGCCGGATAAGGAATATATCCGCGATCTGATCCAGACGCTGGGCCTGACCGATCGCCGCAAGCATCTGCCGTCGGAGCTGTCCGGCGGCCAGCAGCAGCGGGTGGCCATCGGCCGCGCTCTCGCCTACCGTCCCGCCATCGTGCTCGCGGACGAGCCGACCGGCAACCTGGACAGCGCGAACGGCCGCGAGGTGCTGGAGCTGCTGAAGCTGGCCGTCCGCCAGTACCATCAGACCGTCATCGTGATCTCCCACGACATGAACGTCGCCGCCGAAGCGGACCGCGTGCTGCGCATGCAGGACGGGCGGCTGATGAGCGACACGCGCGGGGGGAGCGGCGTATGAACGGGTACGGAGCGCTATCCGGGCGCTATTTAAAGCAGCAGCGCAAGCGGTCGATCCTGACGATTATCGGCATCATCCTTTCGGTCGCGCTGATCAGCGCGATCGGCACGATGGGCCAAAGCTTGACGGACAACATGCTTCAGCGCGCGATCTATGAGCAAGGGGCCTATCATTTCGGATACGGCAAGGCGGATGCCAAGCTGTACAACGAGCTTAAGAACAACGTGCTGGTCGGAAAACTCGGCTTTGTGACGGAAGGGCAAGATACGGCTCTGGACGACACTTTTAAGATTAGGCTGTCCGAAGTCAACGCGGACTTTTTCGAGCTGGCGCCCGTGCACCTGCAGGAAGGCCGTTGGCCGCAGAACGACCGGGAAGCGGTGCTGGAGCAGTGGATGCTCTCCCATCTGCCGGGCAAGCCCAAGATCGGCGATGAGGCGAAGCTGAACGGACCGGACGGGAAGCCGGCTTCCTACCGGATTGTCGGCGTGATGATCAACTCCAAGAACAGCCAATTAAACGCCGAGTCGTCGGCTTACACGCTGACGAACGAAGGCGGCATTCCGAGCGGAAACTTCATCGTTCTGGCCGCGTTCAAGCCCGGCGTCGATATCAGCAGCCATCTGAAGGCGTTCAGCGGCATGGGCGAGAAGTTCAAAGCCAACGATCAGATGCTGGCTTATATGGGCGAATCGTCGGACAACAACATTAACAAGGTTTTCGCGATCATCTTCGGTACGCTCATCGGCTTGGTCGTGCTGTCGACGGCGGCGGTCATCTACAATATTTTTCACATCTCGGTCCTGGAACGGATCCGGCAGTTTGGCTTGCTGCGAACGATCGGGGCGACGCCGGCCCAAATTCGCAGCCTCGTGTTCCGGGAAGCGACCGTGCTCGGGATCATCGGCATTCCGATCGGCCTGCTCGTCGGCTGGGGCGCGCTTTGGCTGGCCATCAAGCTGATGCTGGAGTCCGGCTTCAAGATTTTGCAGATGGAGGATTTCAAGCTCACCGTCCATGCCTGGATTATCGGCGGCAGCGCGCTGATCGGCCTGCTCTCGGTCTATCTCGCGGCCTGGCTCCCGGCCCGCAAGGCGGCTTCGGTCTCTCCGGTCGAAGCCGTCCGGGGCGCAGGCAGCATCGTGCGCGAATCGTTCCGGCGGGGACGGATTCCGTCCCCGCTGCAGGGCTTCGGCGTCGGCGGCAAGATGGCGGCCAAGAACATCCGGCGCAACCGGAGCAAATTCCGGATCACCACGTTCTCGATCGTCATCAGCGTGTGCCTGTTCACCGTGTTCCATTATTTTACCCAGGAGACGCTCTTCATTACGACCGATTCCAACGAGGAGGACCGGATCGCCTTCTCCGTTTATCCGAACCGCGACACATCGGATAAGCCTTTCATGACCCAGGAGCAAATGGACGACCTGGCATCGACGTCGGGCGTCAGGGGCGTTTACGGAGACTATTGGTCGAACGGCAGCGCCGTTTGGGTTCCGGAGAACAAACTCAACCCGAATTTTTATTCCGTCTTGAGAAGGACTCCGGCGGAGATGCAGCGCGACGGCGCCAAGTACGTGTTCACGAACGGCATCGTCAATCTCTATGACGACGCCAGGCTGAAGGATTCGGCGCCGTACCTGGTTGCCGGGACGGTCGACCCGAAGAAGCTGGCGGCGGACAACGCCGTTCTGATCGTCCAGACGGTCAAGCCGGTCGATCCGAAAGACGGCAAGAGAACGCAGTTGGACATGACAAGCTACAAAGTCGGCGACAAGCTGCTGATCGATATGTCGCAAAGCGAGAAGCCCGATTCGTTCCAGGAAGTGACGGTGGGCGGCATCCTGTCGCAGTCCCCGTTCGGGGAGACGTATTTGAAGGATAATCTGAACATGATGGCGCCGAGACAAGTGTTCGAGCGGCTAAACAAGGCAGTGCCCGTGCAGCCGGGGGAAGAAAGTCAGGGACCGCATATGTACGGAATCGATATCGCCATGAAAGACGGGGCCGACAACGGAGCGATCCGCGCCAAGCTGCAGGCGCTGGTCGATTCGCAGCCGAATATCCGAATTTCGGATATCGCCGCCCAGCAGAAGGAAGAACGCCAGTTCAATCTGCAGATGCAAATCTTCGTCTACGGCTTCCTGATCGTCATCGGAGGCATCGGCAGCCTGAACATCATCAACACCGTTCAGACGAACCTGCTGCTGCGCCGCCGCGAGTTCGGCCTGCTGCAGGCGGTCGGCATGACGGTCCGCCAGCTCCGCCGCATGGCCTCGCTCGAGGGCATCTGGTATGGCGCGCTCGGCAGCTTCTGGGGACTCGTGTCCGGCTACGTGCTGAGTTACCTGCTCTTCATCGAGCTGTCGGGCCTTCAGGGCATGCCGTTCCGCTTCCCTTGGCCCGGCGTCCTGATCGCCTGCGGAATCGCGCTGCTCGTCGGGCTTCTGTCGGTGCAAGGTCCGATGAGCCGCATCTCCAAGGCGAACCTGATCGACTCTTTGCGGGAGGAAGCGTAAGGGCGGTTGACAGGCGAAAACGGCATCGTTGATCGTTCGAGGCGCCTTCCCCACCCTTTCGGTTAAAAAGCCTGCGAAAACGCAGGCTTTTTCTCATAGAATGGGGGGCTTGCACGAAAACCTGCAAACGTGCAGGCTTTTCCCTGGGTTCGGCCCATTTTCCCGTCTCGGCGCGATTAAAACCTGCATATTTACAGTTATTCTAACGGTCTACGGCCTCGCTCGGGCCAAAAGATGCACACTTGCAGGTTTGCTTTGGCCGACCCTCTTGGCGATGCGATGCCGCCCCCAGGAACAGGCCCGAGAGCCATACCGCGAGTCGACTCCGTCAGCCCCGCAAACGGAAGCGTCATCGTCGTTCAGCCATCGCCCGTCCCGAACGAAGAAACGGCAAGCCCGTAGGCTTGCCGCTTCTTTCTCGTCACGGAGCCGGCGCGCAGGTGCCGCGGGATACCCACTCCGTCGGCAGAATCACTTGCTTCGACGGAATGTCCGCTTCGCGGATCAGGTCGTCGAGCAGCTCCACCGCCTTGCGACCGATCGACTGCGTATCCTGGCGAATCGTCGTCAGCGCCGGGCGTACGCTGCGCGCCGCTTCGATATCGTCGAAGCCGACGATGGAGAGGTCGTCCGGCACGGACAAGCCTTCCTCGGCCGCCGCCTCCATCGCCCCGATCGCGCTCATGTCGGAGCAGCAGACGATCGCCGTCGGCCGTTCCCGCACCGGGAGCGCGAGCAAGCGCTTGGCCGCCTCATACCCGCTCTCCCGCGTGAAATCGCCCGCGATGACGTATTCCTGGCGGAACGGCAGCCTGAATTCGGCCAGTCCTTCGCGGTAGCCTTCGAAACGGGTCCGGCTCGCATACGAGCCCGGCTGCCCCGCGATAAACGCGATGCGCCGATGGTTCCACTCGTGCAGCCGCCGGACCGCCGAGCGAATCGCTTCGACATTGTCCGACGAGATCGTGGCGATATGGCTGCCGCTGATCTCCATGTCGATGAAGACGGCAGGCAGCCTGGACTCGATCAGTTCGCCGAAATCCATATCCGACTCCTGGAAGCCGAACACGAGCACGCCCTCCACGTTGCGGCTTCGGCAGTGCCGGACGAAGTTGTATTCCTCGCGCCAGGACACTTGGGACAGGTAGATCAGATCGTAACCCCGCGCCTGCAAGGCCTGGTCGACCCCGCCCAGCAGACTTGCGAAGAAGGGGTGGGATAATCCTGTCGTCAGGAATACGCCGAGCGTCATCGACCGCTGTCCGACAAGCGAACGGGCCGCCGCGTTCGGGTGGAATTGCATCTCCTTCGCGATTCGCTGCACCTTCTCGCGTGTGGAGGCGTTTACACTTCTGTAACCGTTTAAAGCCTTGGATACCGTCGCCACCGAAACGCCGGCCGCTTTGGCGATATCCCGAATGTTTACCGGCATTGTTCGAACCCGCCTTGGTCTACTCTGTTTGGTTTAAAAATACCGCGATTCCTCGCTTTTGGCAACAAAGACCCGAAAATTCGCTCCGATGCAACTTTCCGCCGAAAGGCGCCGTCTCTTTTGGTAAGAGGTGACTCCAATTCTTTGAAAGAGGTGGCGACATGAGAAAAAAGTGGATTGCGGTTCTAGGTACGGCTATCGCCGTTCTGGCGATCAGCAGCTCGGTCTACGCATCGGGTTCGATCAAGCTCGTCGTGAACGGGCATACGGTGAACTCGGATACGGCGCCCCGCGTGATCGACGGGCGTACGATGGTTCCGATCCGAACGGCTGCCGAAGCGCTCGGGGCGACCGTGAATTGGCACAGCGATACCCAGACGGTAACGATCGACACGAATACCGGCGGGGGAGACCAGGGGCAGCAGCAGGAGATTCAACTGCTTCAGCAAGCGCTTGCGCCGGCGACGGCGGACGAAGCCGTGCAAACTTGGGCCGAATCGGTGAAAAGCCGCAACGGCGCGGCGCAATATGCGGTTCTGTCCGCCACTCTGCAGGGTGAGACGGTCCAAACCTACAAGGATCTGAACTGGGTCACGGGCCTATCGAGCCCGTGGGTGGCGAGCTATGACGTTTCCAAGCCCGCCCAAGCGGCGAACGGCAGTTCCGTTTACACCGTGGTCTTCAAGCTGGCGGACTCGACCGGGGACGCCGGAAGCGGAACGGTGAAGGTGACGGTCTCCGCCAAGGATTCGAAATGGTTCATCGGCGGTTTGCAAATGACCGACGGAGCCGACAACCTGGGCGGTATCGTCGTGGTGCCCGGGAAATAAGCAAGCGAGTAGGCGCATGGAAAAAGGCCGCAGACCCGTTCCTTACGGGCTGCGGCCTTATTGCGTATGTAGGAACGCTTGTCATAAACTGGCGGCCCCGAGATGAATCGAACATCCGACACCACGTTTAGGAAACGTGTGCTCTATCCGCTGAGCTACGGGGCCACGGCAAAAATCATTATATCATAAGTCTTACCAAGAGCCAAAAGGAATTGCTCGGATCTCCGAAAGCCGCCGGCCGCCCGAATCAAAACCAGCGCCCCGAAAGCGAGGCGCTGGCGAGGATCGGGAAACGCATCCTTATTCGTTGATGTAATTGAATTGCCAGCCGATTCCGAATTTGTCCGTCACCATGCCGTAGCATTTGCTCCAAAACGTCTCCTGCAGCTCCATGGTAATGCTGCCGCCTTCCTTCAGCTTATGGAACGCCTCGCGCACTGCGGCCTCGCTCTTGCTGGAGAAGGAGAGAGAGATGTTGTTCCCTTGCTGGAAAGGCATCCCCGGGAATACGTCCGAGAACATCAAGTCGCTGCCTTCGATCGTCAGTCTCGCATGCATGACCAAATTCTCGGAGCCGGGCGGCAACGGATTCGCCGGATCCGCCGGCATCGAGCCGAACGTCATAATGTCGGCTTCCACCCCGAAAACCTCGGCATAGAACTCGACGACCTCGCGCGTGTTGCCGTTGAAGTTCAAATAGGCATTAAGCGGCACTTTATCCACTCCTTGGACAAGTTTGACGAACAAACAAATTTTAGCATGACCACTCGCCAAAAGCAAACGCATGTTCTTAAAATGAGCTTCAAGTCGGAGACTTTGTTCCCCTTTTGTTCTGTACGAAGGCATTCGGTCATGTTATATTCTAAGCAATTAATCATCGGACTGCTTCATCGCCCGAATTCCGGGAGGTCGAGGATGGACATAGGGAGATTCACGGATTCCAAAACAGGGAAGGAGATCGCGAAGCTTCTAAAGGATAAAGACCGCAGGCTGCTGGTTCTGTGGGCCGCGGAATGCGCCGAGCGAGTGCTGCCATGCTTCGAGAAGCAGTATCCGGGCGACGGGCGCCCCCGTCAAGCGATCGAAGCCGGACGCGCCTGGGTGCGCGGCGTCGTTCCGATGGGCGAAGCCCGCAAAGCCGCGTTCGCCGCCCACACCGCCGCTCGCGACGCCGGTCATGCCGCTGCCGGCGCCGCCGCCCGCGCGGCCGGTCACGCCGCGGCTGCCGCTCACGTGGCCGGGCATGCGGCACACGCCGCCACCTACGCGGCCAAATCCGCCGCGTTCGCCGCCGAACCGGCCGAGGCCGCCAAGCGGACCGAGGCGGAGCGCCGCTGGCAGCGGCAGAGACTCATGGAATTGAAAATCGTTTCGGAGAGCGCTCCAAAAACGAATAGACTGAAAATTTAGTCAAAGTTTCGATCGGGAGGCCTGCGGATGAAGATCGGATTCGTGCTGTTTGACGGTCTCACGTTTTTGGATTTCGTCGGGTTTTACGATGTGATCAACCGGTTGAATTTGTTCGAGGATACGAAGGGGACGACGTGGGAGCTGTGCGGGCCGGCTCCCGAAGTTACCGACGAGAGGGGCCTGACCGTCAAGGTAGACAAGATCAAGCCGGATCTGTCCGCCTATGACCTGATCTTCGTTCCGGGAGGAATGGGGACGCGCCGGCTCCGCTACGACGAGGAGTTCGTCGCGTGGCTCCGCCAAGCCGCTTCCGCCCGCTACCTCGTCTCGGTCTGCACGGGTTCCCTGCTGCTCGGCGCCGCCGGTTTCCTGCACGGCAAAAAGGCGACGACCCATCCGAACGTTTACGACTTGCTGGAGCCTTATTGCGAAGAAGTCGTTCGCTCCCGGATCGTGAGGGACGGAGACTTGATTACCGCCGGAGGCGTATCCGCCTCGATCGACCTCGGATTGTACGTGATCGGGATGCTGGCCGGTCAGGAAGCGGCCGCAACCGTCCAGAAACAAATCGACTATCCTTATGAGGCGCAGGGAATCGCCGAGATCGGATAATCGGGCGATATCGCTCACGCCCTTGCGGTTCCGGCACGCAGCCCGTCGCAGACGACGGTCATCATCTTCCTCCACGCGTCCCCCCCGGCGTCCTGACGCTTAACGAGCAGAACGCCGGAGAGCAGCGCCAGCACGTCGGCGACGCCGACGTCGCTCCGCACCGCTCCGGCACGCTGCGCGCGGGACAGCAGCTCGCCGATCGCGTCGTATAGCTCCTGCTGGGCATTCTCGTCGCAAGGGACGTCGGCGCCGGCTTTCGCGATCCCGTCCGCCAGCGCCTTATTCATGAGGGAAGCCTCGACGATATGGGTCGCGAACCCGAAGAACGCCTCTCCCGGCTTTTCATGATCGAACAACGATCTCGCTTTCTCGATCAGCCGCCGCTTATGGCCCGAGACGACGGCCTCGAACAAAGCTTCCTTCGTCGGAAAATGGCGGTACACCGTTCCGACCCCCACGCCGGCCCGGCTGGCGATCTCGTCGATCTGCACCGCAAGCCCCTCGCTCGCGAACGCCTCGCCCGCGACTTCGAGCAGCCGTTCCCGGTTCCGCCTTGCGTCCGCACGCAGCTTGGTCATCGCTTCCGCACGCTCCTTTTCCTAGATTGTATGGGAAAAGGACATGCGCTGACAAGCGCCGGTCAGTCCGGCCGGCCGTCGCCCGATAGCCGCTCGACAAGCCGCGGCAGCATCCCCAGCGTCTCCGCGATCGCCAGCGGATTCGTATAAGCCCGCATGGATACGATCCGCCCTTCCCGAACCCGCATGATCAGGAGATCCGAGAAACGGAACTCGCGATTCGTCTCGATCAGCCTGCCGCTCATGTTGTACTCGGCAATCAAGACCTCCGGGTCGAGCGTCTCGTGAACGACCACCGAATCGAACCCGTCAATCTTCATCGGGAACATCTGATGCGCCGCCTTCAGCCGCGCCCGAATCTGCTCGCGGCCCGTCATCCGGCCGCTGTCGCCCGGAGAGGCGAACACGCTTTCCGACACCGCGTCCTCCGCGTGCAAATCCGCATAGGCGTCCATATCCCTCGTTTGCAAATACCGAAACACCCGATCCAGAACCTCGCGCGGACTTCCGACAGGGTAAGATGATGGCTCGGACAACAGAATCACTTCTCCTTTTCGCATATAATCGGAACCACGGTTCCGTTTATCATTATACGGAGTTATGGTTCCGTTTGTCAAAACAGAAAAGCCGGCTTGCGGAACATACGTCCCGGGCCGGCTTGCATGTCGTATGGATCAGGAGGAGAGATTCCGCTCGAATCGGTCCAGAATGCCATGCAGCATGGCGTGGGAATCGCGGGTGCGCGCAAGCTGTTCCCGGATGCGGTCGGCGTCCTGGATATACGGCGCTGCTTGCAATTCCCCCGACCACCGGTTCAGCATCGTCTCGATGCAGGACGGCGTCGACTCCAGGTGGAACTGAGTACCGAGCACGTTCGGACCGTACGCGAACGCCTGATTCCGGCAAGCTTCCGAATAGGCGAGCCGCTCCGCGCCGGGCGGCAAGTCGAACGCATCCCCGTGCCACTGGTAAGAGTGGAAGCGATCCGGCATTCCTTCAAACAAAGGGTGGGGCTGACCGGTCCGCCGAATCGAATGGAAGCCGATCTCCTTGTGCTCATGCCGGTATACTTTGCCGCCCAGCACTTCGGCCAGCAGCTGTCCGCCGAGGCAGATGCCGAGGACGGCCTTGCCCCCGCGAACCGCCCCGAGGATAAATTTCTTCTCCTCCGCCAGCCACGGATAACGCTCTTCCTCGTAGACGCTCATCGGGCCGCCCAGCACAACCAAGAAATCGAACGGCTCCATGTCAGATAATATTCCCCCAATGGACGGGTCGATGATCGTGCAGTCATGGCCCCTTTCCTCCGCCCAGCCCGTAACCGCGCTCTCGTCATCGAAGTCAAAATGCTTCAGCAGCAAAACTCTCATCGTTCTCCCCCCGGTCGCTCGCCCTTCCGATGCTGCGTCAAGTATGATCGTCATTTTAGTCTCGATCCGATTTTATGTCAATAAACCTTACGCACTCTCGTTCTATGCAGCTCAAATTTAGAAGTGCTATACTGATTGCGATTCTTTCCGCCACGGAGGAGCTCTACGATGATCTCACCCCCTAACGGCTATTCGCGCAACGAAGCGATCCTGCTCGTCGACGACGAGGAAGGTCTGCTGGTCATGCTGGAAAATCTCCTTCGTCAGGAAGGATTCGCCCGCATTACGAAGGCCGGTTCCGCCGCCGAAGCGCTCCAGGCCGCGCGGACGGCGAGCTTCGATATGATCGTGCTCGATGTCATGCTCCCGGACCGGGACGGCTTCTCGCTGTGCGCCGAGCTGCGGCAAACCGTGCGCGCCCCCATTCTGTTCCTGACCGCCCGCTCCAGCGATCTGGATAAGCTGAGAGGCTTGCACCTGGGCGGCGACGACTACGTCACGAAGCCGTTCAATCCGATGGAAGTGGTCGCCCGCATCCAGGCCCACCTGAGAAGAAGCTCCGTCTACGCGGCGGCGGATATCCGCGGGCCCGAGCCCGAGGAAGTTTACTCCTACGAAGTTTTTACGGTGAACCGTACGACCGGGCAATTGATCGTGAACGGAACGGAGATCCCTTGCCCGGCCAAGGAGCTGGAGCTGCTGCTCTACTTCTGCAAGCATCCGAACCGGGTGTTTACCGCCCAGCAGCTCTATGAGCAAGTATGGGGCTCCATGATCGAGGGCGACGAGAAAACGGTGGTCATCCATATCTCCAGGCTGCGCAAGAAGCTGGAGGCCGACCCGTCCGACCCCAAAGTCATCGTCACGCTAAGAGGCATCGGGTACAAATTCGTTCCGCCGCGGGGAGGCTGAGCCGATGAACTTCATGGTGCGCGTCGCGCTTCAGCTGCTGGCGGCCGCCGTCCTCTTCGCTCTGTGCGTCCAGGCCGTCGCGATCGGAGCGGTATGGCTCATCTGGCCGGGGGCGGCGACGGACGAGCAGGGATTGGGGAGCTTTCAGATTTTCACGCTCGTCCTATGCGCCGTTCTCTTCCTGCTGACGCTGCTTCTGATCGGCTGGTACTTGGGGAAGCCGGTCTACCTTGTCATGGTCTGGATCCGGCGTCTGGCCGGCGGGAACTACGAATCTCCCTTGCGCTGGGATCCGATCACCCGGAAAAACGGATCGCTGAAGATTCCATACGCGGTATACAAAGAATTGTTCGAGCATCTTCGGATGCTGGCAAGTACGCTTCAACAAAACGAGAAAGAGCTGCGGCAAGCGGAACAAACGAAGCAAGAATGGATCCAAGGCATCTCCCACGATCTGAAAACGCCGCTCGCCTACATCGCCGGCTACTCCGCCATGCTGACCAACGGGCAATATCGGTGGAGCGAAGCGGAGCGGCAGCAGTTCCTGTCCGTCATTCACCAGAAGGCGACCCATCTGCAGGAATTGGTTCAGGATCTGAACGAGACGATGGAAGGGCAAATTCCGCTTCGAAAAGAAGCGGCGGACTTGGCCGAGCTTACGCGCCGAACGGTGGCGGATATCGGCAGCGCGCCTTGGGCGGAAGGCTACTCGTTCTCCATGGAGTCGGAGCCGGCATCGGTTCCGTTCGTCGGCGATCCGAAGCTGCTGACGAGAGCGATTCGCAACCTGCTCGTCAACGCGGTCGTCCACAACCCGGAAGGAACCGGGATCGCGGTCCGTCTCTCGCTTCTTCCCGATCGGACGGCGGAGATCCGCATCGAAGACGACGGGATCGGATTCGCCGAGCCCCGGTCCTCAAGCGGCGAGTCCCCGGCCGAGCGCCCGGGGCTGGGCCTGTCGATCGCGAGACAGCTCGTCGAAGCCCATGGCGGGACCTTTAGCATCTTCAGCAAGCCGGGCGAAGGAACCTCTCTGTCGATCAGGCTGCCGCTAGCGCAAAGTTAGGATCGTGTTGAGCTTCCGTTTACCTCCTGTTTACCTCATCCGCTTATACTGAGGGCAACGAGGACAGAGGAGGTGAATGGACATGATTCGGTTTGCATCCGCGAAATGGGGCTATGCCGCCTCGATCGCTCTCCTCCCTTACGCCATCCTCAAAACCTTATGGGCGAACGGGTTCGCCGTTCTGGCCACCTCGGCCGGCATCCGGGAGCTTCATGCTTCCATGATGGCAAACGGCGACCCCGTCAGCCGCTTCCTGTACCTTTACGGCGTCGACCCGACCGCCCTGCTCGCGCTGATCGCTTCCCTTCTTGCGCTTGCGCTGGTCCGGAATTGGGGACGCAGGCTCCCGCTCTGGCTGCTGCTTCTGCCCGCCGGCTTGGGCGGGCTTGGCTTCCTCTTCGTCTGCCTCGTCACTTCGTACCGGCTGCTGGCCGGCGACATCCGGATGTCCGACAGCCCGGAGTTCAGCCCTTGGGTGCTGCTCCCGGTGTACGGAGGCTTTCTGGCGTGGGGAGTGACGATCTGCATGGCGGCTTTGTCTTACGGCATCCGCAGGAGCCTTGCCGCCCGGGCGTGACTGCGAAACGCACAATGGTTAGAATCGAGCTTTCATGTGAATTATTTCACAAAAAAGGAGGTTCTTTAGCATGAGCCAACGAAATCATTCCTTCGCGGATTTTCCCCGGATTTCGGCATGGCCTGTCTACGCCGGATGCGCGTGGGCGCTCCTGTATGCCGTGCTGATCCGGTTCTATCAGGCAGCGGGAGGAACGATCGGCCTCCCGGGGACGATCCACGACCCCGACGCCTTCCGCCAAGCCAGCTATAACGCGGGCGTCGCCATCACGGTGTGCGCGTTCATTCTGCTGGCCCTCGCGAACCCCGGGCGCCGGGCTCTCTTCCCGCGAATTCCTTGGATCGGCAGAAGGCGGGTTCAACGGTTCGCGCTGCTTGCCCCCACCTTGTTTTTCAGCTGTATTTTGCTTGCCCACGGGGTCGCCGGAATGCTCCGGAATGTTTTATTCCTGACAGGCTCCATCTCCATCGACCTTCCGCTGTTCGATACCGTTAACCTGCGTCTGTTCTCTCTGTGGGATCTTCTCGTTTACGAACTGTGGTTTTTGATCATGGGAGTGCTGTCGGGTCTGGCTGCCGCGCATTACGCGCAATCTTCCGGCGTCTCCCCTTCCGCGATTCGCGTGGGCGCACTCCTTTATTCGCTCGTTTCCTTGCTGGCTTCGGCGCTGCTCCTCTATGCGGTGCTCGCCTGATGCGGCCGCCCAATCTGCATGGACCGAAAGGGAGACGTGATTCCAAGATGACTGGCATCGGTACAGAAAATGTTGAAGCGGACACGACGGCAGCGCAGAGGATCGCCCCGCTTCGCTTTTGGAAACGCTGGCCCGAATGGATTCGAGATGCGGCGCTGGTCTGGACGCTCATCTATGGCACGGCAGCCTTATATTGGTCGCTGGGCGGAGCAGGTTTCCCCTTGGGCCTGGAGAACGATCCGGCGGCGGGAAGCTCGATTTTCAGCCGGGCGACCGCCTCGGCCGGCGCGCCGATCGCCGCCGTCCTCTGCTTGCTGGGGGCAATCGCTCTTCTCCTGTTCCGTCTTCGGGTACGCGGGCTCGTCCGGACGCTTCTGCTCGGCTATGCCTGGATCGCCGCGGCGACCCTCATCTTCGCCGTCCCCGACGCCCGCGTGCTGATCGCGACCGCCTATGCCCCAATTGCCTTGGTCGCCGCTTTGATCGGCCGGCCGGTTCATTATTTGGATTCCTTCTCCTGGCCGATCGTCCATCAGTTCGTCTGCCTGGCGGGCGGTCTGCTGTGGGGAGCGGCGGTGTTGTCCTTTCAGCGGCGAACCCGGGACGCCTGCGCGTCCTGCGGACGCCGCTCCGGCGCAAGCCGCGAGACGGTGGCCGAAACGGCGGCTCGCTGGGGCCGTCGGGCGACCTATGTCGCGATTGGGTCTCCCGTCTACTACGACGCCACGCGCATCGCCTGGCTGTTCCGAATCCCGCTGGGAATCTCCCGGGAGATGCTGGACGACCTGTGGTCCACCGGAGGGGTATGGGCCGGCATGGGTCTTGCCCTCGTGTCGCTGACCGGCACCGTGTTGATGCACGGACTGATTCGGCCCTGGGGAGAGATCTTCCCTCGCTGGGTCCCCTTTTGGGCCGGCAAACGCGTTCCCCCGGCACTCGCCATCGTTCCGGCCGCGCTGGCATCCGTGATGATCGCCGTGACCGGCATCCAAGTCGCCGGTCAATTCCTGTTCGAGCCGGCTATCGTCGGCCTTGGATGGGGCGCTTCGACCCCGCTTCTGCTGCTGCCGGTCTGGGGAGTCGCTTTGGGGATCGCGACGATCGCCTATTATTACCGGCGGCGGGGCCGCTGCGAAAAGTGCGGCAGAGGGTAAAGGCCCCGATCTTACTTTAAGCTTGCGGCCTCGCTCTCAACGAAGCGGAAGCGCGGATCCGATCAAGCAGTTCGTGTACGGTTACGGCCGTGCGGAAGTCGGGAGCCCGCCGGCCGTTCGCCGTCAGATCTTCCCGGATTGCCTCGTACATCAGCGCGACGTTCAAGATCGGCCCGGCCTGAACCTGACCGGCCAACCGGTCGTACCGGGCCGGCACCTGCAGCTCCTCGTAGCGGGCGCCGCTCCCCTTCGCAGCTTTTATCAGGAAGGAGTCAATCTGGAACATGAAGCCGCTTCTGGATTCCAGGATCAGATCTCCTTCGGTTCCGTTCACCTCCATAACGAAGCGGCCCGCATGGGAATTGCGGACATGAGCCGACAGAATGGCTCCTTCTCTGAATTTTCCGCTCACGACGACATGATCCGGCGCGGTCACCTGCACCGTCTCCCCTGTCTCCTCGATCCGGACTTCCCGAACCTCCGTCTCCAGAAGGCCCGATACCTCGGGCACCGATCCGAACAGATAAAGAAGCCCGTCCAGGAGATGACCCGCCGTAATCGTGAGGTTGTTGGCCCCATTGGCCGCATCCAGCATGTAAGATCGCGACCGCTTCAGCTCCTTCGAACGGGTCGGATAGGTCGGCAGCGAGTAATTGACGTTGAACGCCCTCACCCGTCCGATATAACCTTCGGCCAACAAGTCCCTCACGTAGGATAGCTCCGGATTGACCCGCGCCTGCAGTCCGACGAAATGGCGGATTCCTTTCTCTTCCGCCGTCTGCAGCATAAGAGCCGCTTCCGCAGTCGTCCTGCCGAGCGGAAATTCGCAATAGACATGCTTCCCGGCGGCAACCGCCATGCGGACGAGCTTCTCGTGCTCCGGGACTCTAACCGTAACCGACACGAGATCGACGTCCGGATCCGATACCAGCTCGTACGGATTGATGTAGGCGCGGGGGACCGCGAACTGTTTGGCCGTCCGATCGGCGCTTTCCTGCCGGGTCGCGGCGACCGCCATCGTGCGGAACCCCTGCAGTCCCTGCAAAGCCGGCAGGTGCGCAGCTCCTCCCCATGTTCCGTCCAGACTCGCTCCAATGACGCCTACGCCTAAGATGCCGTCTTTCATCCGAATCCTCTCCTTCTCGCGTTTCTGCCGTTTTCCGAACCTCGACATCATGATAATCCGAATATTACAATGGTTGTAGAAGGCACTTTTCGGTTCGTACGAACCCGGCGGTGCGTAGGAGGAGATGGCTATGGCGAAGCGGGACCCGATCATCACCCTTGAGGAATGCTCCTATCGAAAAATTTTGGACATCGTCTCCAGCAAGTGGGCCGTCCTCGTCATGGCCGTTCTCTCCGGCGGAACCAAGCGATACGGCGAGCTGCGAAGGCGGATTGCCGACATCTCCCAGAAGATGCTGACGCAAACGCTCAAGCAGCTCGAAAGGGACGGATTGGTCGAGCGCAACGCCATCCCGTCCGTGCCCCCGACCGTCGAATATTCTCTGACTCCGCTCGGCCAAACGCTGATCCCCCATTTTGCCCAGATGAGGCAATGGGCGAACGAATATTACGATTCCGTCGAACGGGCGAGAATGGACTATGACCGGAAAGCCGAGAACCCGGCTGCAGGCGAACAGAGGTAAGTACGATTCTGGCGAACGCTTCTGGAGGCATCTCAATGAACCGGCACCTGTTCGACACCTTCCTGTTCTTGACTCGGCGGCTCAACGAAGACTTGGGGATCATTCCGCTGCTGTACGGCTCCTTGGGGCTGGAGGCGATAACGGATGCGGAGCTGTTCCCGCTGGATATCGACTTGCTGATCCCAGAGGTGCATCTGACTGACGGCTGGAGCGAGTTGGAACGGAGAATGGCAAGCTACGGCTACGGGCTCGTCGACCTGCATGAGCATGAATTTGCGAACGGCCGCACCAAGGCGGCCTTCGCCCGATTAGAGGAGCTGGAGACGTTCGCCGGTATCCGGCCGGACGCCTTGGAGACCGTAAACCGCGAGGGAGCCCTGTTTCGGCAGCTCAAGCTGGAACAGTTTCTGCGCGTCTATCGAAGATCGTCTCAGGACGGCTACCGCAGCACGAAAAAAAGCGGCAAAGACGCCGGCAAAATCCGGCTAATCGAAGACCTGTTGCAGCGTAATTATGGGAGATTGACTTGCCATGAAACTCCGAACTTATCGACGACCCAACCAAACTTCCTGCTGAACGAATAATCAGCTAAAGGCATGAGGACAGCTCCGCCTTCGGATAATTGTTTATAAAGACGGTCAATCTCTTCTTCCGTATCGGTTGTAATAAAAAGAGAAAACGAAGGGGTAAAAGTAAAATTATGCTTCACGTTGCTATCGATACACATATATTCCCGGCCCTTTAACGTAAAGGTGGCCTGAAACACGCTTCCCTCATCGCCCGCTTCATTTGCTCCATAACGGGAGATGCTCGTAATCTCCGAATCCTCGATGACGGAGGTGTAATAATTCATCGCCTCCTCCGCTTTTCCTTGAAACATTAAGAACGGCGTAACCTTTTCCATAACGATTCACTCCTTTTTCTTTTTTCTGAAGGCCGACGAGCCTTCAATCTTTCCGCGTCTTCTTGCCCCTCGCGATCTCGGTTTCGAGCGCGCCGAGCTTCGGTTCCCAGAAGGAGCGAAAACGATCGAGCCAATCGTCGACCTCCTGCAGCAACCTGGCGTCCAACGAATAGATTCGACGCTGCTTATCGATCTTTACGTTGGCGAAACCGCTGTCCCGCAGAACCCGAAGATGCTGCGAAACAGCGGCTTGGGTGATGCCGAACTCTTGTTGGATGTCCTCGACAATATCGCCCGAGCGCCGCTCGCCCTCGGCGAGCAGCTCCAGGATGCGGCGCCGTACCGGGTCGCCAAGTACGTCGAAGGCGTTCATTCGGCGCCCTGCGGTCCGCTTCCCGTATAGAAGGCCGTGACCTGCTTCGCTGCATCCTCGGCCCAGGACGCGTTCTCTCCGGCTGCAACAGCCGCACGCCGCCAGTCCTCGCTGCAGTCGGCCATGAAAGACTTTCCTTCCCTCGAGGCCATAAAGGCATTTTCATCTATGCGGTCCGCATCGCTCGCCGAAAGGTGGAACTCCAACCCAACCAAGGCCAGATCCCAGCCGACGCCGACCGCACCCGGCCCAAACTTCTTCCAGTGGTCGTCAACCGGGCAAATATGAGACAACGTCAGGCGGGACCGGTCTTCCCCTTCAGCGGATAAGCGCAGCTCGACCCAGCTTAAGCCGCCTCCGAATTCCCAGGTCACGGAAAAATAATGCGGCGGCACGCACTCGGTAATGAGGCCGCCGGCATTATCCTTGATTTGATACCGGCCCCCGAGCTTCAATTCGCCGCTGACCGGCGCAAACCAGCGGGGCAACCGCTCCGGATTGGTCACGGCATCCCATAAATCGTCCGGCGTCGTGTCGTAAGAGCGCTCCAGCGTAACATTGCGAACGGGCTTCCCCTCTCGCTCGAGCTCCGACACCGTGCGGGTAACCGCTCCCAAACAAGACTCTAAATTGAACATCCTCACTCATCTCCATTCGCAAATTTGTTTATACAAGTTTACACTTATATAATTTTAGGCTTGTATAAAATTTAGCTTGTATTTGGAGCTATGTCAAGGGAACGATTAGCTTTTCTGGCTCTTCCCTTTTAAATAAAGGGACCGATCAGCTACACTAAGACGTAACGGCCTCAATCCCGGATCGCTGGATTCGTTGGAACACATCCGCAAGGAGGAAAGCGCGTGACGAACGTTCGAATCGTCGAATGCAAGCGATTGGACCTCGCCGCTCTTCAGAAGCTGCTCCGCGAGAGCGAAGAAGAAGGACACCGGCACATTCGGAGGCTGATTCGGGACTACGAGTCCGGCGCCAATCGCTTCGACAAGAGCGGCGAGGCCTTATGGACGGCTTCGGTCGGAGAAACCACTGTCGGCGTCTGCGGGCTGAACCGAGATCCCTACTCGGCGGCGGACGGAATCGGCAGGCTTCGGCGTATGTATGTCATGCGGGATTTTCGAAGGCGCGGCGTCGGAAGCGCGCTGGTTCGGGAAGCGATCCGCGAGGCGCGAAAGCATTACGGCTCGTTGGCGTTAAAGACCGATAACCCCGCCGCGGATTCGTTTTACCAGTCGCTCGGCTTTCAGGAGCTCCCTCCCGATCCGAACGCATCGGCGACCCATCTGATGGTGCTGGAAGAACCATAAGGAGGAATCAGAAGCGGTGAATCTATCAGACATCCGGTACGAACGCTTAAGAAAGAAAGACTATCCTACCGCCAAAGAACTGCTAAGCTACGACGCCGGTGCGGGCGAGGACATCCTGCGGGTGCTTGCCAAAGAACCGGAATTGTTCGTTGCCGCGTTTTTGAAGGATCGGTTCGTTGCGCTGGCCCAAGTGAACGAACCGGCGCCCCAAACCTATTTGACGGTGTTCGTCCATCCGCAACTGCGCAGGCAAGGAATCGGTTCCGCCATGGTAAAGTATGCCGAAAACGAATTAAGGGCAGGCGGAGCCCAGAAAATCAGAAGCTCTTTTCGCGCAGGCGACCCGTCATCCGCTGAGTTCGCGCGTAAGCATGGGTATGAGCGAGCCTTCTCATCGGCCTATATGCAGCGAACCGGCGGCTTCTTTCCCCTGGAGGAGCTTCCGGTAAGGCCGTACGCAGACGATGACTATCCGGCCAGCCAATCGATGTACGCCAAAGCTTTTCATGAAATGCGCGTCCGCGTCGGCGGCTTTCCCGATTCTGTCATTGCCCGGCCCAGCGAGAAAGAAAGAAGAGAATGGAATGAGGACGCGGAAGACCGTTTTGTCTACGAGCTGGATGGGGAAATTATCGCTTACAGCCACATCTCCGGCAACGAACTTAGCAGCGTTTCCGTTCGCACGGACTTTCAGGGGCGCGGAATCGGAAGAAAGTTTGTTCCGTATTTATGCAACGAGATTTATCGGCGCGGCCATTCAACCGTCAACCTTTGGTGCGTTGTCGGGAATTATGCGAGAGATCTGTACGATAGCCTTGGATTTCAAGAGAATTACAAGATGGATTTCATGAGAAAAACGTTGATCTAATCTTGACGAGAGTTCTAACCGCTCCCCTCCTCCCAACATCCAATCTTGTCTCCGCATTGCCCGATCAGACCGGGCTTGACCCTTCCATGCACGCCACTGTTTGATTCGCCTTGGGTATCTCTGAGGATTATTCGCGGTAGCCCTAACGATTATCCCCGGCCTATCATGCCGGAGCGGCGGGGAATGAGGGACGCCGTCGGAGCTTCGCGCAATTGTCGCTGTCAGGATTGTAGCCATTTATCCGGAGCTACGGTTCGGCTGCTGCGTTCCGCAACCGGAAGGAGTTGAAATCGCATGATGAGATGAAGCCCTGACACATTTTTGGAGCAGCTGCACGCCCGCACGCCCGATTACGCGTTCCATGCCGAATCGTACCGGGAGGGGGAGTTGTGGAGGGCCGGACTCGCCGCGGCGCTGCGGGACGCTTTGGCTCTGCCGTCCATGGAGGGCGGCTTGGCTCCGCCCGTCTTGCTTGAGCGGACGGACTGCGGGACGTACATACGCGAGCATATGGAGATGGCTACGGCTCCGCATCTGACCATGCCGTTCTACCTGCTCACGCCCAAGGAGGCACAGCCGCTCTATCCGGCGGTTCTGGCCTGTCCCGGCCACGGGTACGGCTACAAGCAGCTGCTCGGCCTGCTTCCCGACGGCACCGCGCGGACCGGGGAGCCGGGCCTGTACAAGGATTATCCCGCCGAGCTCGCCAGGCGGGGCATGATGGTCATCGTTCCCGAGCTGCTGGGGCTCGGGGACCGGCGGCTGGAGCGCGACCGGGACAAGGAACCGGAAGCCAATTCATGCTTCTCCCTGGCGATGAATCTGCTGATGGCGGGGAAGACTCTGGCCGGCTTCCGCGTGCACGAGATGATGCGCTGCATCGACTACGTGTTGTCCCGCGGCGATGTTGCGCCGGAGAGGATCGGCTGCATGGGCTTCTCCGGCGGCGGATTTGTCTGCGCCTTGACGGCAGCGCTCGATGAGCGGATCGCGGCGACCGTCATCAGCGGCTATACCAATACGTTCCGGGACAGCACCATGGCCAAGCCGCACTGCTCCGACAATTACGTTCCCGGCTTGCAGAGGCTGGCCGAAATGCCTGACATCTGGGGGCTGATCGCGCCCCGGCCGCTGCTGATCGAATCAGGCGAAGCGGATGCGGGCTTCCCGCTGTACGGCGCGCTGAAGGCGATCGGCCGTCTGGAAGACGTTTACCGCGCGGCGGGCGCGGAAGCGAGCCTGTTCAAGGACATTCACCCGGGAAAGCATGAGATATCCGGGGCGGTCGCTTTCGACTGGCTGCAGGATCGGCTGGGAGCAGGGTAACGGCAGCAAGGCAACGCTGAAGGAGACTGAAATTCGGCTGGACGATATACGGCTCCGATATCATCGGCTTGTTGTTGATTGGTTGCGCGGAGAACCGCTGCCGGCAATGCTTCTCGAGTCTAAACGCGGGTTACATCGTAAAGCTTCGGCATTCGTGCCGAAGCTTTTGTTATTGCCTCAATGTACGATGGTTCTCATTCAAAAAAGAAGTTGTTGACACGACACCATTAGGTGTCTTATTATCTAACAAGACACCAAACGGTGTCCAATTAAAAATCTAAACTAGCAACGATCAGGAGAGAGAAGATGAGTTCCATCACTGTCGAAGGAACAGATTCGAAGACACCGAACCGGTCTCGAAAAAAAGCGATCGCTTACTGGGTGGCTACCGTGCTGCTTGTATTCGTGGTGGGCGCAGGCGGAATCGGGGAGCTGACGCGCCAATGGGGAACGATGGACACCGTGAAGATCGTGGGATACCCGATCTATTTCCTGACCATTCTCGGGACTTGGAAGGTACTCGGGGCGATCGCCCTCCTCGTGCCGGGCTTTCCGCGCCTCAAAGAATGGGCGTATGCGGGCATCGTCTTCGGGATGACTGGCGCGGCCGCTTCTCATGCTTTCGCGGATGATATTGGAGCTTACGCTTATCATCTGTTCAGCCCCCTTGGCTTTGCGATTCTCGCCCTTATTTCATGGGCGCTGCGCCCGAAGAGCCGCACGCTAAAGGAGGTGATCCGATGGCGATCTGACGGATAGTCCCAAACTAGGAGAGGGTGTCGTGAGCGACAATAACCGGCTGCGGGACGTGTTTGACGCGATTGCGGATCCGACCCGGCGGCGGCTGATTCGCCTCTTGGCGGAAACGGACGAGATGCCGCTTCATGAATTGACGGCACCGTTCAACATGGGCCGTACCGCGGTATCGAAGCATTTAGCCATTCTGAAAGAGGCCGGTTTGGTGCTCGACCGAAAAGTCGGCAGAGAAACGCGATTCCGGCTGAACGCCGCTCCGCTCAGAGAAATTCAAGACTGGCTGGCGTTCTACAGCAGGTTCTGGAACACGAACTTACGGCGCTTGAACCAACTATTAGAGGAGGAAGAAAAATGAGTTCTACGGTATCCCTGGATTTTCAATATACGACGTCGATCGAGAAGGTTTGGTCCGCTTTAACCGATTCCGGCAAGCTTGCCCAATGGGTCATGGAGAACGATTTTAAAGCGGTCGAAGGTCATCGCTTCCAGTTCCGCACGACGCCGTCCGAATGGTGGAACGGAATCGTTGACAGCGAAGTGCTTGTCGTGGACGCGCCGAACCGGTTGTCCTATACCTGGGTCAGCGGAGGGGAGAAGAACACGGTCACCTGGACGCTGCAGGATCTGGGGAACGGGAAGGTGAGCCTTCATCTCGAGCAATCCGGAATCGAGAATGCGAAAGTGCTCGAAGGCGCCAAGTACGGCTGGACCAAAATGTGCGGCGATCTTGAGAATGTATTGAATCCATAATAAACGAATCTGTGATGATCATAAATACGCTTAAAAAGGCCATCCAAAACGGGATGGCCTTCAGGCTGTCGCCCCATTTATCTCGCGGTAATTGATTCAGAAAAGGTTTAATAAGCGGATCAGAAAGCGCCAAAGAATCCTAGGAACCTTCTCGACACTATAAGGCATTTTCAAATAGGATGTAAGAATCATGTCAAGAGTCACGAAATACATAAGTTTCCAATCATATTGAATGACCTAAAGCATAGTTGATATAATAGGGGAGGCATTGAAGATTTAGGTGTTAGGAGCTAATACCATGTACTTAGTATATGTTGATGAGAGTGGGGATATTGGGTTAACTGGATCTCCGACTCCTTATTTTGCACTAAGTGCGTTAGTTGTGCATGAATCACAATGGAGAAGATTATTGGATGATGTAGTTCAATTTCGAACGAACATGCGGAATTTTTATGGTCTAAAATTGAGAGAAGAAATTCATGCAGCCCATTTCTTTGCTAAACCTGGAGATCTAGCTCGAATACCTAAACACGATAGACTTCAAATCTGTAAGAGGGCAATCGACTTCCAAGAGAACTTGGGCTATATCAATCTAGTTAATATTGTTGTAAAGAAGGCTGGAAAAGCACCAACCTTTGATGTTTTTGAAATGGCATGGAACCGTTTAGTGCAAAGAATCGATAACACTATCCAATATGGGAATTTCCCAAATGGTAATGGCAGAGGTGTTGATAAGGCTATTATCATTCCGGATCAGACAGATAATAAGAAATTAACTGGGTTAGTTCGGAGAATGCGGAGGTATAATCCGGTTCCTAACTTAGGGGCACCTGGATATAGAATGTTACAAACTAATCTCATTGTTGAAGATCCTTACTTCAAAGACTCTTCCGATTCTTATCTTCATCAGCTTGTTGATGTCAACGCATACTTTCTCTACCAAATGCATCATCCGAATTCATATATTCGTTCAAAATCGGCTCAGAATTTCTTTAAACGGTATAACACTGCGTTATGCAAAGTTGCCTCGCTCAGTGACCCTCTCGGTATCGTTTATATTTAGCAACAAAAATAAAAGGCCCTGTAAGGGCCGGTGGGAGCCTACTACCGAGTCGAGCTCGGGTTCAGTTCCAACTTAATTTTAATTGAATAATTTCGTGATGTCAAAGCAAGAAAATTAAACAAAGAACAGCTAATCAACTCGAAGCGCACCGCCGCCCCCGGAGCTCGGGAGCGGCGGATTTGATTTCTTACCCTGTAATGACAGCCACGATTTTAGGGACAGGGATAAACATTTTGGTTCCAAGCAGCGTTCGAAGGACGACGATCCCCTTGTTCACTTTCACCACGACGCCTCCGACTTCTTCCGCCGAAACTAATTTAAGCACGACGGCTTTCCCGCGACAACGCCTCAAAAGACCCACAATCATGGCGATCCCTCCTCTTCATGTCCCCCTTTTTATTACTATGAAAGGGTTGCATTAGGGTTCGGGCTCCATCAAGCCGAAAAGTCGGCCGCTGCGGCATCCGCTTCCGGATACGCTTTGGCCAAAACCTCCTCCCTTGGCGTTGAATGGTTCCCCTGGGCGCGGATGATTTGATAATCAACCCCCATAAAGTTGAACATCGACTTCAAATACTTGTGAGAAAACTCGACTTCCGTGTACCAATCCTGATTCGTATAAACGCCGTCGCTCGCTTGGATAACGAGAACGTTCCTTCCGTCGTGCAGCAGACCGACCGATCCCTTGTCCGTGTAAGCGAAGGTCTCTTTGGCGATCAGGATGTTATCGATGTAGTCCTTCAGCTTCGACGGAATACTGAAGTTATGCAACGGCATGGCGATGACGTACCTTTTGGCGCTCTTGAATTGCCGAAGAATCTCGGACATCCGGTCGGCGACCTTCCGCTCCTCTTCGGTCAAAGGCTCGTTCCTTCCGTTTTTCTCCTGTATGCTCAAGAAGATCCGATCGATGCAGGGAACATAATCGCGGTACAAATCGATTTGCTCGACGGGACCTTCCGGGTTGAACTTGCGATAAGTTTCCAGGAAACGGCGAAGCACGAGCAGGCTTACGGACGAGTCGGATTCCACTTTGGGGTGCGCATTGATGACGAGCAGCTTTTCCATTGATGTCTCTCTCCTTTGTCTTTAACAAGTCGGGGATATAAAGAAGACAAAGTTCCTGCGGAGTTTGTGACAAAAGAAGTGCCTTCCGGCGGACATAGAATAAAAAAGCGGCTGCGAGCTACCATGCAGCCGGTTGATTTCGATTCGGGTCTCGGGGCCGGGCTTCATCTTTCTTGGTTGTTGCGCTCCGGTTTGCGTACTCATTTGTTATTTCCTCCTCGCCGTTGAATTATTCGGACTCTTTACGCTTGCGCATCCGCACGAGAAGCCGTCTGCCGCCTCAGGTTCCGGACCGTCAGCGCCAGGTTCTGTTCGTTCGCCGCGCGGCTCCATTCGTCCCAGAACCGGACGGACGGCGATTCGGGAGCGTAAGCAGGCTCCCGAAGGCGAATCCGGCTCGGCAGCGGACAGGCGTCGCCCACGACGACCGCTTCGCCGACGCCGAGCGTCGCCAGCAAGTCCTCGATGCCTCCCTGGTTCTCGGGGAGCAGGCGGGATACCGCGCTTTTGTCGGCGGAATGGGCGAGCCGCAGCGCGACGACATTGTGGCATTGGCTCGCCACTGCCGGGTTCAGCTCGGAGGGGCGCTGGCTCACGACGAGCAGGCTGACGCCGTATTTGCGCCCCTCCTTCGCGATTCGCCCGAACGGGTCGAGCGCCCGCGCTTCCGCCGCGTCCGCGGCCGCCCGGTGCGGCAGGTAGAGATGCGCTTCCTCGCATATAAGCGCTATCGGACGCCGATGCCGGCGGTCGGACCACATCTGCAGCTGGAACACCAGCCGTGCCGTCAGACCGATCACCATCGGCAGAATGTCCGAAGGCACTTCGCTGAAGTCAACGATCTTCACCCCCGCCCGCTCCGCCGAACCGGCTCTCATCAGCTTCTCGGCCAATACGTCTAAATAGCTTGACGATAAGGCCGCCTCCGGCAGCGCGAACAGAAATCCGAGCCGGCGGTCGCTTCGCTTGGCGTCCAGGCGCGGGAGAAAGCGGTTGAACCGCCCGTAAAAAGGGCCGTTGACCGGGCCGTTCTTGCCCGGCACCTTCTGCTCGTTCAGCTCGGCGATCTCCGCGACCGCATCGTCCAGACGGTAAGGAACGGGACTGTCGATGGTGAACGTGTCCAGCTCCTCCGCCATGCCGGCGGCGGACAGCGATGCCCGTTTGGCATGGACGACGGCCTGGCTGAACGCCATCGCCTGGTTCGGAGCGTTCTCGTCGCTCCGGTCCAGAATGAGCGCCAGCATGTCCTCATATCCGAGCAGCCAATACGGCAGAAAGAGCGCGCTATCGCCGGGTCGCTCCAGATCGGCCGGTCCGGCGATCCGGTATCGCGTCACGCGAGGGTGCTTCGCCAGCGGTTCATATTCCCCGTGCAGATCGAACAGAATCGCGTTGGCGCTCGCCAATTCGGCGACCTGCTCCATCAAGGCGGCCACCGCCCACGATTTTCCCGAGCCGGTCGAGCCGACGATCAGGGCATGGCGTTGGAAAAACGCGTTGCCGTCCAGCCAGGCTTCCGTCTCCGGCTCATCTGCCAGCGCATAAGTCCCCAGCGACAGCGGCGCCCCGTGACGCGCGGACCCTTCGGCGACCAGAGCGACGAACTGCGCCAGATCCTCCCCAAGCAGCAGGAAGCATTGGGCGCCGATCTCGGGCAGCGACTCCACTGCGCGGGTGAATACCGCCTGTTCTCTTCCTCCGCCGGGCCCCTTCAGCGTACCCAGCGCATGAATCGTCACGTCGTTCAGAACCGTCCCGAAGCCGCGCGCATCCTCATTTTTTCCCGGATCGGCTTCGAACCGCACCACGCGCGCGATTCTTCCGATCAATCTGGCGTTCGCATCGGCCGTATGGAGGATGACGTAGCCGTTCACGTTCGCCCGTCTGAGCTGCCGCTCGTCCGTCGTCGAGACGTTCACGCGGCAGCTGTCGACTTTGTTTACCAGTCCGATTCGCCGATTCGGGCGAAGATTAAACAAGTCCGGTCGTTCCCGCATCCGCCTCCACCCCCCACGCGGCCGCGAGCAGCCCTTTGAGCGTCCACAGGCCGGGATCCCGAACGGAGAACGTCTGCCCCCCGTCTCCGACGATCCGGCTGCCGTCCCCTTCCTTCTCGAAGGCGAAGTAATGACGGATTTTGCGCTCCCGGATCAACGCTTTGACGCTGTCCGACAGATTCCTCGCCGCAATGACCTTCGGCACCGATTCGTCGCGAAGAAGCGTCTCGAAGCTCGCCTGAACATGATGGTCGTTGAATCCGAAGCCGACGACGACCAAGGCTCGGCACCCTTCGAGCGCGGAGCGCATCTGCGCCAGCACGCCGGCATAAGGATCCCGGTGCGTCTCCAGATACTTGCCCGTGCCCGGCGTCACGATGGCCGGCGTAATCTTCACCTTGGCCAGCTGCGGCAGCAGGTGGCTGCCGACGCCTTGAACTTTCCGAATCTGCCCGTCCGGATACTTGAACCAGCTGAGCGACCCGTGAGGCTTATAGAGCCGCACGTAGGGATAACGCGTCGTGATCGTCCGCTTGCCGAGCCTCGTGATGTTCTTCATTCGCTCGTCCAGCTCCGCGGCCGAAAGCGGAACGCCGATGGCACCCTCGTTGAATCCGTCCCAGACGCCCCAGCCGGAAGCGGACGCCGACCACTCCAACAGATGGTCGTAGTTCGTCGTCACCATATCGATCGTGAAATGATTCGTATTTCTCGCATTGCGAAAATAGCGGACGAACCCCGTCGGATCGCATCCGTTCGAGATGTCCAGCACCTGCTTCTGCTCGTCCTCGGAGATGCGGCGCCACGTATGCCGCACGATCTCTTGAAGCAGCGATTCGCTGAGCGCCTCGCCCGAAAGCTGCAGCGCTTCCTCCAGCCCCCGGCGTTCGGCCGTCAGCCGGCGGAGGATCCGCCTCCACTCCCTCGCATCCGCGAGCGAGAGCAAATCCGCCGAGACGTGCTCGGCCAGATAAGCGGCCAATCGGGCCATGGTGGAGATTCCCGCTCCCGCGGAAGACCCGCTTCCGACCAGGAAAACCGGATGGAGACGGAACACATTCTCGATAAAAGCGGCATAAGGAGCGTTCATGGCAATTCTCCTATTGAGAGAGTATTCTAGGAATAGCCTGCTCAATAGATAGATTTCTCATACTTCCATTTGACTTCAAAGCGCGCGACTAGATGGGAAAAAGCTTGATGCGAGGGGAGAAAACTCTTTGTCGTACAAACTCTATCACTATTACGAGGCGTCGACCGGCCCTTTCCGCAACTTGTCCGTTCTGTCTCCGGAAGAAGCCCAAAAGGTGTCGCGCCGAATCCGCGAAGAAGGAACGGCGTTCGCCGGCCGCAGGCCGCCCGACTATCTCGAGATCCGGCGGGAGTTGGAGGGCAAGGCTCGGGAGCTGTTCGTCCGCAAAGGCGGCAAGCCCCGCAGCCCTTTCCCGCATTATATGACCCTTGGAGCCTGCGACTGGCTGAAGACGTGGTACAAGCGTCCGGCCTGGATCGCCATCGATTGGGACGCGTTCGACGAGAAGACGATCAGCTTCGCCTACGGGGATTTGTTCCCGACCATGAGAGTACAAGACGGGAAATCTTACCGCCGGCAGATCTATACCAAGCGGGAGATTGTGGAGGTCATTCGCGAATTCGGCTGGCCTCAGGAATGGAACCGGGACGGAGACCGCGGCCCCGAACGCTATATCGAAGCGCAGGTATGGGACGACGAGGCGATTCGGCCGTTCTTCTAATCTTCCGGAAGCGGCTTGCGGCCGCGAAAGCCGTCATGCCAGCCGTGGTAGTGGGATGCGCGCTCTTCCCCTTCCTTCCAGCAGATGAGCGCGTCTTCGCCGTCAACAATCGCGGGGAAGTCGATCAGCCCCGGCTGGACCATCTTGAGCAGAACCCCCTTGCGCTCGAAGTTATCGACCATGAGCTGCACTTCCAACCGCATGAAGTCCAGCCGGCCCTCCACTTCGAAAAAGGGATCCATTCCCCCCGATTCGGGCGTGTAGGACGCCAGCGTATTTTTGCGCCGCTGCAGCTCCACCTTCTGTTCCTCGTATTCGTCGAGCAGCGTCTGCAAGCGATGCAGATCGCGCTTCAATTCCGGCAGCAGCTCGTTCGCCTCTTGAACGGTAAACCGTCTCATGACTCCTCCGCTCCCTTCATTACTTTATTGCAAATTCCGACACAGTCCGCGACTTCTGTCTTTATGATAACCGAACGTACCTGCTCGTTTCCATTCGTTTTCCGGCCTGTTCCTCCCGTTCGACCATGATCGGAAGTCAACACGACGTACCCGCCGATTCTCGTCTCCATCACGGACGGCTTCGATGATATGTACCACACCAAGGACCCTTCCAAAACCGATTACGAGCTGAAAACGATCGAGGTCGATATCGGCGGAGTTAGCAGCGTTTGGGTCGATGCCGAGGCGTCCGAAGGCGGAACTGTATTCGTGCCTCTGACCACCTCGTATTATAAATCAGCGGCGGCTTCGCTCGCCCCTATCGCCAAGGCGGCCGGCAAAGCCGTCTTTTTTTATCCTAAATCAATGTTTTTTGCTACAATACAGCTAAAGCGGAAATATCGGAGTGATTCCTATTTTAGAATTGTCAATGGAGCGCCCGGAGGAGCTGGCCCGGGTGGCCCATGCGCTGTCGACGGAGCTCCGGCTCAGCATGATGAAGCTGCTCAACGCGCGGAGAATGAACGTGGCGGAGCTCGCTGAAGCGCTGAACATCCCCGTATCCACGGCTGCCTCCAACGTCAAAGTATTGGAGCAGGCCGGTCTGATCGAGACCGAGCTGCTGCCCGCCACGAGAGGCGCGATGAAGGTGTGCAGCCGCACGTTCGACGATATCCGAATCGCGTTGAACGAACCGGGACCGCGTGCCTTGGACGGGGAACGCCGCTATGAGATCGAGATGCCGATCGGCAGCTTCGTCTCCTGCGAAGCGGCGCCGACTTGCGGCATGGTCGGCGAGGAAGGCCGGATCATTGCGGAGGATGTGCCGGCCGCGTTTTTTCATCCGAACCGCCTGCAGGCTCAGCTCATCTGGCTGCGCAAAGGCTACCTGGAGTACCGTTTCCCGCTGGAGATCCCTGCGGGGACCCGCATCCGGCGCATCGAGTTCTCGATGGAGATTTGTTCGGAAGCCCCCAACTACGACAACGACTGGCCATCGGACATCACGTTGTGGATCAATGACGCCGAGATCGGAACGTGGACGTCGCCGGGCGACTTCGGAGGCAGGCGCGGCAGGCTGAACCCCGCCTGGTGGCCGGATACCGGAACGCAATACGGCATGCTCAAAACATGGGCGGTCGACGCCAACCGCAGTACGATGGACCATGAAGAGATTTCCGCCGTCGGGTTGTCCCGGCTCGATCTGCCCGGCCGCGCCTTCGTGGATATGCGAATCGGCGTAAAGGAGGATGCCGTCTTCAAGGGAGGGCTCAATCTGTTCGGCAGACGATTCGGGAACTTCGAGCAGGATATCGTGATGAGAATCGATTATGAAGCCGCATCCTCCTGATAGAGCGCAGGGCGGCAACGGGAGCAGGGCCGGACGAACTCGGCCCGCTCTCTTTTTTTGCGCTCGTGTCGTTGACTTTTGAGCGATAAGCTTCTATGCTAAAGCCATTGTTACAATTATTTTGTATTAATGCAATAAAAATGTTCATAAGGAGCGTTGCTGCATCATGACGACCGGTCATTACGTCAAAGATTATCCTCGGCCGCAGTTTGTCCGCGACAATTGGCAGAGCCTGAACGGGGAATGGGATTTCCGCTTCGACGACCAGAATGTCGGAGAACGCGCCAGGTGGTACGATGATCTGCACGGCGATTTGAAAATCCAAGTTCCGTTCACCTACGAAACGAAAGCCGGCGGGATCGGCGAAGAGAAGTTCCACCCTTACGTATGGTATCAGCGGGAATGGCCGACGCCGCCTGATTTGGGGGAACAGCGGGTCATCCTCCACTTTCAGGCCGTCGATTACGTCGCCAAAGTGTGGGTGAACGGCGTATTCGCAGGGCGCCACCAAGGGGGCTATGCAGCCTTCTCGCTCGATATTACGGATAGTCTGGCACGGGAGCCGGGCGCGGCCAACCGGATCGTCGTCAAGGCCGAGGACAGCCAGAGCTGCACGCAGCCGCGGGGCAAGCAGCGCTGGGTGGACGACAACTTCGAATGCTTCTATGTGCAGACGACCGGCATCTGGCAGAGCGTTTGGCTGGAGCGTGTCTCCCCTTCTCATCTCAAAGCGGTCAAGATCACGCCGGATCTGGACAACCGCTCCGTCCGGTTCGAGTATCAGACCCATCTAGCCCCCGCTCCCGATCGCGAGCTTCGGCTGGAGACCCGGATCCGCTTCCGGGGGAAAACGCTGAAGCGGGCGCAGCTTACGATCGACCGTCCGTGGCTGCAGCTGGACGTGGACCTGACGCACGAGGCGAACGGCCCGTGGAAGCTGGCGACCTGGTCCCCGCAAAATCCGAACTTGTACGATGTGGAGTTTACGCTGTACGAAGGGGAGGCGGTCATCGACCAAGCGTATTCCTATTTCGGCATGCGAAAGATTTCCATCGAGAAAAACAAGGTGCTGCTGAACAACGCGCCGATCTATCAGAGGCTCATCCTGGACCAGGGCTACTGGCCGGACAGCCACCTCACCCCTCCTTCCGAAGAGGCGCTGATCGAGGATATCGACGCCTTTCTGGCGATGGGCTACAACGGCGTGCGCAAGCACATGAAGATCGAGGACGCCCGCTTCCTGTACTGGTGCGACGTGAAAGGCGTCCTTGTCTGGTCCGAGATGGCGGCGACGTTCGAATTCAACGACGAGGCAGTCGATACGTTCGCGGCGGAATGGACGGAGATCGTCAGGCAGCAGTATAATCACCCTTCCATCGTCACCTGGGTCCCGTTCAACGAATCGTGGGGCATTCCGCAGGTGCTTACGAGCGTGAAGCAGCAGAAATTTACGGAGGCGATCTATCACCTGACCAAATCGTTTGATCCCCACCGTCCGGTCATCGTGAACGACGGATGGGAGCATACGGTCAGCGACATCGTGACTTTGCACGATTACGAGGAGCGGGGCGAAGCGCTGAAGGAGCGCTATGCGGACGCCGAAGCTCTGCTCGGCGGCCACATTGCGTTCAACCGCGCGAAGTACGCGATGGCGCGAGGCTACGAGTACCGCGGCCAGCCGATCATCGTCAGCGAGTTCGGCGGCATCGCCCTCCGGTCCGGCAAGGGCTGGGGCTACGGGGAACAGGTGGACGGGGAGGACGCATTCGTCGAGCGGTTCCGCTCGATTACGCAAGCGATCAAGGATACGGACTATATTTGCGGATACTGCTACACCCAAATTACCGACGTCCAGCAGGAAGTGAACGGCCTGCTGACGGAAGACCGGAAGCCGAAGATCCCGCTCGACGTGATCAAGCAAATCAATCTCGGCTAACCCCTCTTCTCCCCGCAACCCCAACGCGCACAGCTGCGTCCAAAATGCTGGGAGGGGATTTATACGATGAGAGGGCGGCTTTTCCTAATTTTGAGCTTCGCGGTTTTGTTGCTCGTCTCTTGCACCGATAAGGGCGGCCGGACGGCCGCCGGATTACCGGCGATATCCAAGCCGTACGGCTCGGACCGGGCGATCGAGAACGGCGACATTGTCAACGCCCACGGGAAACTTTACAACGGCGAGAAATGGAATACGTTCATGTCGAGCTTGGAAAACCATGCGCCATCCGCTGTTCGGATCACGCAATACACAACCGAAGGCGATCCGATCTTCTACGAACTGGCATATGACGGCAGCTCCATTCGCTATACGTACGACAATTCCATGGATAAGTTCGGAGCAGATACAGGCAGGCCGAGCACCAGTTGCCAAAACGTGGAACTGCAAAAGAAGGCGCAGGACAGGCAGGGGTACGCGCTGACAGGGTGCGACAACACGGAGACCGGCGATACGTTCTGGTTCTCGCTGCCTTAGCGATACGGATGCGGTGAAAGCTGCAGGCGCGACGATGCGATGAACAGGATCGCATCGTCGCGCCTTTTTTTGTTTCCAGGAGGTCATGGGACTTCGATCCGATCCGCCCCTCCTAAGGCCATTCTTCTCCCTTCCCGGGCAAAAATCGTAAGATCGTTTACCAAAAACCGGCAGATTGTCGGTGTTCTTGCAGCGGCGGGCATTTTACACTACAAACTGAAAGCCCTTACACCAAAAAAGGAGGGAAGCACGTTTCGGTCAGAAGGCAGCGGCACGGCACCATCGTTTTTCAAATCCAATCGCACGGGAGGGAATTCGTTATGCTGCGAAAGTTATTCGCATCGTTTGCCGGCATTCTGAGCTTTATTCTGATCGCCACCGCGCTTCCGACGTTTGCGGCCAATGGCCCTATCCTCTGGGGGTCGACCTCGACCGTCACGAACATCAACACGTTCACGGACGCGGGCACCGACGCCCGAGGCATTCATCCCGGCACGTTCGGGTCCGAGTATCCCCGGATGCTCAAGCTGGCGAACGGCACCTGGCTGGCGGTCGCCGCCATCTACGACAACAACGGGTATACGAAAGTCTCGTGGGGCGGCACCCGGATCCAAGTGTTCCGCAGCACGGACAACTGCCGAACCTGGTCGCTCGCCGCCACGCTGTGGGAGGACGGGCGCGACCTTGACAACGGGCAGATGATTCAACTGGCCAACGGCGACCTCCTGCTCGCCATGCGTTCGGTCCGGTGGCAGGAATCGTACCAGCTTCACGTGTACAAGAGTACGAACGGCGGCTCGAACTGGAGTTTTCTGAGCACGATCGACGAGAACAACGGCACCCCCGGCTCGCTCGGCAGCCCGGACAAAGGCGTGTACGAGCCGCATATGCAGCTGCTGGACGACGGATCGCTTGCCGTCATGTACGCGAACGAGAAGCATGTGACCGAGAGCCCGTCCTACAGCCAGCTCATCTCCGAGCGGATCTCGACGAACGGCGGCGCCAGCTGGGGCAGCGAGATCTATGTCGCCTGGGACCCGTCCAACTCCGCCGCGCGCCCGGGCATGCCGGTGTGGACCAAGATGGCCAACGGACAGTATATCGTGACGTACGAGGTTTGCGGCACGCAGGGCTGCCATATTTACACCAAGAAGAGCTCGGACGGGAGAACGTGGGCCAGCGGCATCGGCAGCCGGGTGTCCACCAACCAGCAAGGCGGACCTTATCTGCTGTCGCTCAGCGACGGCCGGCTCGTGCTCACCTCCAACACGAACGTGGTCTCGATGAGCAACGACTACGGTAACACCTGGTATGACAACGACCTGCCGGCCTTCGGCAACAACCTGTGGGCTTCGCTGTACCAGACCGGTCCGAACGAGATTGCGCTTATCGATTCCGTGGACCGCAGCGTCGGCGGCCACAATATCCAGGTCCGGTTCGGCACCCTGAGCAGCGCCGCGTATTCCAACGATTTCTCCGCGAACGAGAACGGCTGGGTGCACTACGGCGGAACTTGGTCCGTCAGCGGCGGAACGTATAACGTCGCCTCGGCGAATGCCGACAAGTCGTTGCTGACGCCATATCCGTCGAGGGCGAGCTTCACGCTGGAAGGCGACATCAAGCTGAACAACGCCGGACAGGGCAGCCTCGTCTTCAACGTGACGAATCCGACCAACGGAGCCGATTCTCAATCCGGCTACGGCGCGGGCATCGATTCGAACGGCGTCATCTGGCTGGGACGCTTCAACAACAGTTGGACGCCGCTGCAGACCGTCAACGCGACGATCTCGACGAACACGTGGTACCACGTCAAAGTCGTCGTGGGCGGCGGGAACATCAGGTTCTACGTCGGCGACATGACGACTCCCAAGATCAACGTGAACGACGCGACGTATACCGGCGGCACGATCGGCGTGCGCGGCGGGTTCGGCAACAGCGTCAGCTTCGACAATATCAATTTGTACTGAGCGGAAAAAGCGGCGGCAGCCGGGACGCAAGCGGCGTCTCGGACTTCCGCCGCTTTCTTTAACGAAACGGAGAGACTCTATTGAGGGGTTCCGGAGGGTTTGAGAAATGTAACGAAATTCAGCGCCGTTATTTGGCGCGAGAACGACTTTTCGTTGGCGATCTTGGGCAAATAAGCGCACTCCGTTTCTTTAGAAAAGAAAAACCCGTCTTTTCCCACAAATAAGAGCGCTCAGATTCGTTACCTCTTAAAAGGGCGCTCAGTTCCGTTAGCGCTCCCCACCGGTCATTTCCTCCTCCCTGTACATTTTCCCCCTACCGTAACATTCGCCACCCCGGCCGCGCGGAAGCGCTTCGAACATCTGTAATTTGTTCGAGCAGGAGCGGCCTTTTGTCGGTTCATCGGAGGAGCCGGCAGCGGTAAAGTAAGTCATGAAGAAAGCACTTACAAATAATCGGATAGCGCTTTCTCGGGTACGTACACAACTGGAAAGGGTGGTTAAACATGCAACACCGCAAGAAATCCGCCGTGCTCCTGTCGGCCGGCATGACGCTGGCATTGGCGCTGGCAGGCTGTTCGTCCGGGAACGGGAACAACGGCAACGCGTCATCGAGCGCGTCGCCTAGCGCTTCTTCAGGAGCGTCCGCAAGCAGCGCAGCGCCGTCTTCTTCCGCGCCGGCGAGCAACTCCGGTGGCGGCGGCAGCCCGGTCGAGATTACGTTCTGGAACATGTTCGGCGGCGGCGAGGGAGACTTCGTCGACCAGATCATCAAGGGCTTCAACGATTCGCAGAAGGAAGTGACCGTGAAGCAGCTGCGGCTGGAATCGAACGAGTATTACGCGAAGCTGAGCACGGCGCTCTCCTCCGGCAAGGGCCCGGACGTCGCCGTCGCCCACGTCGACCGGATCTCGCCGTTCGTCAAGGCGAAGCAGATCGTGCCGATCGACGATCTGGCCTCCAAGGTCGGCTTCGACCTCGCCCAGATTACGCAGTCCAATCTCGACAGCGTCTCCTATGACGGCCAGCATTACGCCGTTCCGCTGGATACGCACTTCCATATGTTCTACTACAATAAAGATTTGCTGCAAAAGGCCGGCCTGCTGAACGACGACGGCACGCCGAAGCTCGGCGACATGACGCCGGAAGGCTTCGAGCAGACGCTGGCGCAAATTCACGACAAGGTGCCGGACGTGCAGGCGATCGCCGTCAATACGCCTTACTTCCAGGAGCCGTTCCTGAACATGTATTACGAAGCCGGCGGAGACATCCTGAACGCCGACATGACCAAGGCCGCCATCAACAACGACAAGGCACTCAGCGTCCTGAAGTTCTATAAGGACCTCTACGACAAGAAATACGCCGACCTGAACGACAAAAATCCGTGGGACAGCTTCAGCAACGGCAAAGCCGCCTTCTGGTTCGGCGGCGTCTGGGAAGCGGGCCTGCTGCTCGGCGACGAGTCGAAGCATATCGGCGCGATGCCGCTGCCGCCGATCTTCGGCAGCGAGACGCATTGGGCCAGCTCCCACACGCTCGTCGTCCCGTCGTACGTCTCTCCGGAGAAGCAGGAGGCTGCGGCCAAGTTCATGAAGTACTTTTCCGAAGTCGGAGGTTCGACCTGGGGCAAGGCGGGCCACGTGCCGGCCAACAAGAACGTCACGTCCAGCCAGGATTATCTCAACCTGCCGTACCGCAGCGAATTCCTGAAGGCGCAGAAGACGGTCAAATTCGCGCCGACGACCGACAAGTACAACACGATCTACACCACCCTGTCCGAGTCGCTTCAGAATATCATCTTCGGCAGCGCAACGCCGGAGAAGGGACTCGCGGACCTGGAGAAGCAAATCAACGAAGTGCTGGCCAACTGACGCAGCTCGCGGAGAGGAAGCGGCCCGGACGGTCCGGGAGCTTCTTCTCCTCGTCTTAGAGAGAGAATCGCATGACTTCGAGGAGAGTGGACAATGGAAACGATACGAGCCGAATCGCAAGCGGGCGCAGCCGCCGCCCGCCGCACCCGGCGGAGAGGCTGGCGGAGCGAGCTGCAGGCGATTCTGTACGTCGTCCCGTTCCTGATTCCCTTCGCCGTGTTCTATCTGTGGCCCGTTCTGCGCGGCGCCTGGATGAGCCTGCACGTGTGGGGCATTCAGGGGATGGAGAAGTACGTCGGACTCGACAACTACGGGAAGCTTCTGCGCAATCCCGATTTCTATAAGTACCTGTGGCATTCCTTTTCCTTCGTGCTGCTGTGCACGCCGACCGTCATCGTACTGGGCCTTCTGCTGGCCCTGATCGTCCATCAGAAAATTTGGGTCCGGACGTTCATCCGCTCCGCCTTCTTCCTGCCGTATGTCCTGTCCGTGTCGGTGATCAGCTTCATCTGGCTCCATCTGTTCGATCCGAAGAACGGCCCCGTGAACGCGCTGCTGCGGCTGTTCGGCTCGAGCGGAGAGGTCAACTGGCTGACCGACAAGCATTTCGTCTGGTGGGCGATCACCATCGCGACCGACTGGTGGACGGTCGGCTTCGTCATGGTGCTGTTCCTGGCGGGACTTCAGGAGATCCCGGCCGACCATTACGAAGCCGCCAAGATCGACGGCGCGGGCGCGTGGAGCCGATTCCGGCACATTACCCTGCCTGGTCTGTCCCGAGTAACGAAGATTCAGATCTTCTACCAGATCATCGCCAGCCTGAAGCTGTTCGGCCAGGTGCAGATCATGACGGGCGGCGGTCCGGGAGACGCCACGAACACGATGATCCGCTATATTTACGTCACCGGCTTCAAGAAGGATATGTTCGGCCTGGCTTCGGCGCAGTCGATTCTGTTCTGCGTCATCATGCTGCTCTTTGCCGCGATTCAATTCAAACTGACGGACCGGAAAGACGGGTAAGGAGAGAAACGCATGAACAAATGGGTGCTCAACGTCATAGCCGCGCTGCTGGCGCTGCTGTTTATTTTCCCGCTGCTCTGGATGCTTCTCGTCTCGCTCAAGCCCGACGGCACGAGCGTCTATTCTCTCGCCGATTGGGTCCGCTGGTCCGACCTGAATACGGACAACTACGTGAAGGTCGTACGCGATTCGGAGATTTTGCGCTGGACGTGGAACAGCCTCGTTATCGGCGTGCTGACGACGGTCATCGCCATCCTGTTCAGCTCGCTGGCCGCGTTCTCGTTCTCGAAGCTGCCTTTTCGCACCCGCGGGCTGTTCTACATCGTCATCGTCTCGGGGCTGCTCATTCCGACGGAAGCGATTCTGATCCCGCTGTACGAGACGACGCTTCATCTGAAGCTGATCGACAACATCTGGGCGATCATTCTGCCCGGGCTCACCAACCCGATCGGCGTGCTGCTGCTGAAGCAGTTCATGGACGGGGTGCCGCGGGACTATATCGAAGCGGCCCAGATCGACGGCAGCCGCAACTTCGGCCTGTGGTGGAGAGTGTGCCTGCCGCTCACGAAATCCGCGATGGTGTCGGTCGGCATCTTCTACTTCATCCTGTCCTGGAACAACTTTCTGTGGCCGTACCTGTCGATCACCTCGGCGGAAAACATGATTCTGTCGGCAGGGCTGCCTACCTTTTTGTCGAATAATACAATGTCCCTGAACATGATCATGACGGCGAGCGCGATCGCGGCGATTCCGACGATCGTCGTCTTCATCCTGCTGCAGCGCCACATCGTGCAAGGAGTTTCCATGTCCGGCATCAAGGGATGACAACAAGCGAAGAGGCTTCAGGGGTGACCCATATGCCAGAGCAGCCCGTCCGGCTAACCCGGGGACGCCCGTTCTCCCGGATATTCATATGGAGAAGCAGCATGCGCACCAAGTGGATGCTGCTTTTGTTTCTGTTCTCCTTGACGCCTCTTCTGGTCATGGGGATCATTTCTTTCTCTATCTCCCGCTCCACGATCAACGACAAGGCGACGGAATATTCCGAGCATCTGCTGAACCAGACGGCCGACAATCTGGATACGCGCTTGGGCATCTACAAGGAAATGATGATGCAGGTGCTGAACAACAACGAGATCGTCGAAATGCTGCGGAAGCTGAACGCGGCGGATCCCGCCCAATACGACCTGGACAGCCTGTCGCTGACGACGAAGCTGTCGACGATCGTGGCCATCAACCAGGACGTGCAGTCGATCTCGTTCATCTCCGACCGGCATTATATCAAGGGCATCTACCGCTGGAGCAAGCGGACGACGACGGAGTCCGCCCCCTATCTGCTGACGTTGGGCGACGGCAGCAACTTTCGCTGGTACCCGACCCGCTATGCCACCTACGTGGACAGCCTGAACTCCCAGAGCACGAATGTGTTCTCGCTGGCCAAGCAGCTGTACAAAATATCCGACGACAGCCCCGTGGGCATCGTCGCGGTGCTGGATATCCGCGAGGAAGTGATCAAGGAGCTCGTCTCCAAGGCCGTGAGCAACAACCGGGACCTGCAAAGCTTCATCGTCGACGGCCGCGGCAGCCTGGTCTCCTACCCGGATAATGCGCTCATCGGGAAAAGCGTGGCCGAGGTGCTGGGGCAAGACGGGTACGATCGGATCGTCGGCGCGGACGCCGGAGATGGTTCGGGGGAGCTGAAGTTCCCGCTCCGCTACAACGGCAATCAGTTCGTCGTCAACGTTCGGAAGCTGCGCACGAACGACTGGATGGTCGTCAACGTCATCTCGAAGTCCGCGCTGTACCAGGACTCGAACCGGCTGCTGCAGATCATTCTCGTCATCGCGCTGATCTGCATCGTCTTCTCGATCGTGACGGCGGTCGTGCTGGCGGGCTCGATCACGAAGCCGATCCTCAAGATGATCCGGCTCATGAAGCGGGTCATGTCGGGAGACATGGCGGTGCGCTATCAGACGAAGCGGCGGCACGACGAATTCGACGTGCTGGGCAGCAGCTTCAACTACATGGTCACGCGGATCGACGAGCTGCTGCACGCGGTTTACATCGAGCAGGACCAGAAGCGGATCGCGGAGCTGAGGGCGCTTCAAGCGCAGATCAACCCGCATTTTCTATACAACACGCTCGATATTATCAAATGGACGGCGCTGATCCAGAAGGCGAACAATGCGGCGGAGATGGTCAGCCTTCTTTCGCGGCTGTTGCGAATCAGCATCGGCAAGGGCGAAGAGACCGTAACCGTCGAGGAAGAGATCGAGCATGTCCAATGCTACCTGGGCATCCAGAAGTTCCGGTTCAACTTCCATATCGAGACGGACGTCGAGATGGACGAGGAGGTCCGCCGGCTGCGGACGCCCAAGCTGATTCTTCAACCTATCGTGGAAAATGCCATCCTGCACGCCTTCGCCGACCGGGAGACCGGCGGCCGGATCGTCATTACTTGCGCGAAGGAGCCGGGCGGAGGTATTCTGTTCGTTGTGGCGGACAACGGGATCGGAATGGATCCCGAGCTGGCCGGGAGCCTGCTGACCGAAGAGGCCGCAGACAAGCAAAAAACCGGAGGCATCGGCCTGGCCAACGTGGACGAACGGATCAAGCTCATCTGCGGGCAGGCGTACGGCATTCGGATCGATACCGAGCCCGGGGCCGGCACGCGGATCCGCATCCGGCTCCCCCGCATGACCTGAAGGGAGAGTGCGTCCGATGTATCGAGTCATGATCGTCGAAGACGAATTTATCGTCCGGTACGGCATCCGCTCCATGATCGATTGGGAGAAGATCGGAATGGAGCTCGCCGGCGAGGCCGGGAACGGGAAAGAGGCGCTCGAGCTGATGCAAGCCGGGCTTCCCGACATTCTGATCACGGACATCAAGATGCCGGTCATGGACGGCATCGAGCTGATCGCGGAAGTCCGCCGCAGCTCTCCGGAGTTGAAAATCATCATCCTCAGCAACCTGGAGGATTTTCAATACGCGAAGGAAGCGATCAAGCACGGCGTCTCCGAATATTTGGTCAAGTCGGACATGATGCCGCGAGACTTCGAGCAGGCGCTGCTGAACGTGAAGACGAAGCTGGACGCCGCCCGCGAAGAGCGTTCCTCTCAGGCGAAGAGCGAAGAGCCCGCGCCCCGGCGACGGGAGAAGTTCCTGGCCGAGCTGATCGAAGGAGCGGACGGCGAAGCCGCCGCGGCCGCCCGCAAGGCGGAGAGCCTCGGAATGGGCCCGCTGCGCTCGGCATACGTGCTCCATATCAGTCTGAACGCGGCGGAGCTCGGGTTCGCCGAGAAGCAGTCCGCGGTCCGGCAGACGCTGAGCCAAGCATGGGCGGACGGACAGCTGGGCTGCGAGGCGTTCCCGGATAAGCAGGGCGATCTCAATCTCCTGTGTCTGTGCGGCGAGGAGGACGGATTGGCGCAGGTGACCGGAAAAGCCGAGGAGTGGATTCGCTTGCTCGCCGCGCAGTCCGGTCTGACGGCGACGGTCGGCATCGGCGGCCCCATCCGGGAATGGACGGAGGCCAAGGGGGCTTACGAGCAAGCCGTGTGGGCCGCCAAGCAGAGGATGTTCCTCGGCGGCGGGCGGGCGATCGTGCACGGCTTGAGCGGCGGACGTCGTTCCGGCGAGCCGCCTCCCGAACAGATTCGCGTCGCTTCCAACCAGCTGCGGGCGATGGCGTACGCGTCTCAATCGAGGGAACTGGCCGCCTATCTGGAGCAGCTGTTCGGTCGGCTGGCCGATCGGCGGGACCCGGACTTGGTTCCGATCGTCTCCCTTGAGCTGCTCATGATCCTGACGACGCTGTGGTCGGACGTATCGAACGACGACCGGCAGCTCTCGGAGCTGAAGAAGCAGTATTACGACCAGCTGTCCAAGCTCGAAACCCTGAAAGAGAGCAAGCGCTGGTTCCTCGCGGCGTTCGAGGCGCTGGCGCAGCACATCGCCCGGATGTATAACAGCGACCGCAACAGCATCATGAAGGCCGTGCAGTATATCCGGCAATATTACCATCAGGACATCTCGCTTCAGGCGATCAGCGGTTACGTGCACCTGAGCAAAAATTACTTCGCCAACCTGTTCAAAAAAGAAATGGGCGAGAGCTTCCTGGAATGCCTGACGCGAATCCGCATCGAGAAAGCCAAAGAGCTGCTGAAGAGAGAGCTGAAAGCGACGGACGTCGGAAGCCTCGTCGGCATTCAGGATCCGAAGTATTTCTCGAAAGTGTTCAAGAAAATAACCGGCGTCTCTCCCTCGGAATACCGTCATCTTGCCCGGGAGGGCAAACCGCCCGAAAGCGCCGAGCCTGCAAACGCTTACCCCAATGTCGACTGAGCGGAGAAAGGAGGATTCCGTGCGAATGAGCACCCGCAGATGGGCGCTGGCGATGCTTCTGCCCTGCTTGCTGTCGTTGACCGGATGCCTGGGCCCGATGTCCGGCAGCGACCGCCGTCCGGCAAGCAGCCCGGAAGACATTCCGGCGCCCGTCGTCCTTTCCTTCTGGAACCCGTTCGGCGGCGGCGAGGGGGAATACGTCGAACGAATTATCGCCGACTTCAACGCCTCGCAAAGCGGCATCTTCGTCAAGCAGCTGCGGCTCGAATCCAACGAATATTATGCCCGGCTCGGCACGGCGCTCTCCTTCGGCAGCGGACCGGACGTCGCCGTCGTGCACGCCGACCGGCTGTCGCCGTTCGTCAAAGCGAAACGCATTCTGCCGCTGGACGGTCCGGCGGCGCAGGCCGGATTCCGATTCGACGAGATCGAGGACGCGAATTTGCGGACCGTGCGCTTTGACGGCCAATATTACGCGGTTCCGCTGGATACGCATTTTCACATGCTTTATTACAATAAGGACATTCTCGCGCAAGCCGGGTTGTTGAACGAGGACGGAACGCCCCAGCTTGGAAAAGGGACGGCCGAGGAGTTCGTGCAATTCCTGCAGCGGATTCGCGACCGGGTGCCGGAAGTGCAGCCGATCGCGGTGAACACGCCGTATTTCCACGAATCGTTCCTGGATCTGTATGACGAGGCGGGAGGCGAGCTGCTGAGCCCCGACGGGAAAACGGCGACGATTCACAACGACAAGGCGGTGCGGGTGCTGACGTTCTACCGGAAGCTGTTCGCCGAAGGGCTGAGCGATCTCGGCGACATGACGCCGTGGGACACGTTCGATTCGGGCAGGGCAGGCTTATGGTTCGGAGGCGTCTGGGAAGCGGGCCATTACTTGAGCAACCCTTCCCTGAACGTCGGCATCGCGCCGCTCCCGCCCCTGTTCGGCAGCTCCGCGCATTGGGGCAGCTCGCACACGCTGGTCATCCCCGCCTACGCGACCGATAAGAAACAACAGGCGGCGATGGCCTTCATTCGCTACTTCTCGGAGACCGGAAGCTCGCTCTGGGGCGAAGCGGGGCACGTCCCCGCCAACAAGGCCGTCGTGCAGAGCCGTGACTACCTGCAGCTCCCCTATCGCCCGCTGTTCCTCGAGTCCCGCGCAACCGTGAAGCCCGCGCCCAAGACGGACAAATACGCGGCTCTTCTGACCTCCTTGTCCGAGGACCTGCAGAGCATCGTCCGGAACGGAACCGATCCCGATGCGGGCCTGGCGGCCGCGGAGAAAAAGCTGAATCAGATCCTGGCCAACTGAAAGCCGGAGCCCGAACGAGAGGCGAATCGACGGGCTCCCGCGGCCCATCCGTTCCCCCAAGCTTTTCCTCAAAAAAATGGGGCAAACGCCTTTTCTTTTCGAAAAGCGTATGCTATACTATAACTCGTTCGCTGTTAAAACAGCGGAGTTGATTTCAAATGTCGAGACGTGGCTCAGCTTGGTAGAGCGCTTGCTTCGGGAGCAAGAGGTCGCAGGTTCAAATCCTGTCGTCTCGACCATCCATTACAATGACGGAAGCCCTGAATTTCAGGGCTTCTTTTGTGTTTATACGAAAGGTTAACCAATGGCGTTCAGTAAGTCGTTTAGCGTCTCGGCCATCGAGGGATGCGTAAAGATCGTGTCGCGCAGGACGGTATACGGTTGACCCGACTTCATAAAGACGGACACGATGTTCACGACTTCGCTCGACTCCGGTGCAAACATCGTGAAGCCGAGCAGTTGCTCGGTCTCCGCGTCGACGACCGCTTTGAGCAAGCCTTCCGTTTGTTTCAGTTGGCGGGCTCGCGTTGATGCGGCTGCCGGCAGTTTGGCTACCTTTACTTGATGGCCTCTTCTCGCGGCTTCGGCTTCCGACAACCCGACATGGGACAACGGAGGATCGATGAACACGGAATACGGCACATGCTCGCGGTCCTTCGTCGTGCGCAGGTTCCGGCCGAACAGCTGGTCCCTGATGATCCGGAAATCGTCCAGCGAGATATACGTAAACTACGGACCTCCATTGACGTCGCCGATCGCCCAGATGTTCGGAACGTTCGTTCTAAGCTTCTCGTCCACCCGGATGAAGCCCCGGTCGTTCTTTTCGACGCCTGCCGCCTCCAGGTTCAAGCCTTCCGTGTTGGCCCGTCTGCCGGTTGCAGTCAAGATGGCGTCGGCCTCCAGTTCTTCCTCCCGGCCTTCGGACGACCCAAGGATCAGCTTGGCCGACTGCTCGCCGTCTTCGATCCGATTCACCTTGGTCTCCAGCAGGATGCGGATCCCTTTCTTCTCCAACGCCTTCTGCACTTCTTGCGCGATATCCCGATCCTCTTTGGGCATGAATGGACTGCCTCTCTCGATCACCGTCACCTCCGAGCCGAAGCCGGCATAGATAGAGGCGAATTCCAAACCGATGTAGCCTCCTCCGATAATCGCCAAGCGGGCCGGCAGCGCGGCAAGGTCCAGCAATTCGGCGCTTGTATAGACATGGGTGCTGTCCATGCCGGGAATGTCCGGGACGATCGGCACGGAGCCTGTATTAATGAAGATCCGCTCGGCTTCCACGATCCAGGCTCCGGCTTGCGTCTCCACTTGAACTTCGTGGGAGGAAAGGAACGAAGCCGCGCCGGTCAACACGGTGACGCCCGGATGGCCGTTCACGGCATCGAAGTTCTTGGCGCGAAGGAACGCCACGAGCTCGTCCTTTTCCCGAATGGCCCGGGCGTACTTTTCCTTCTTCCCTTCCGCGCCGATCGGATCGCCTTGCTCAAGCAAATGCGCCTGGTAGGCCAGCGCCTTCGTCGGAATGCAGGCCACGTTGATGCAAGTGCCTCCGTACATCAAAGGGGATTTTTCCACGACCGCCACCTTTAGCCCTTGTTGAGCCAGATAGGGAGCCAAAGTCTTGCCCCCCTTGCCGAATCCGATGATCAATGCATCAAATTTTTCTCTCGCGCTCGCCATCTCGCAGCCCGCCCTTCTGAGATTATTGATTAACGGTATTCCTTCATGGCGGAGATGATGGTCGTCAACGTCTGTCCGAAATTCGTCAGCGAATATTCCACCTTGGGCGGCTGCGAAATTCATTGAAGCGCTTTGGGCCTTCCATCAGGTGATAGAGCAGTACGCCTTCCACTTGCCGCCGATGACGTCCAGCGTGAACTCGACCGGACACCCTTCGTCATTCGGGCAAAATCCGTACCCGCTTTTACGGTCTCGCATCCGATCTTCACTCCTTCCGGCTTCGGACTAAAATCCTTTCAGAACCACTTTGCCGACCGTCCGTCCCGTTTCCAGCATGGCGTGCGCTTTGCGCAGGTTCGCGGCGTTGATCGGCGTCAAGGTCTCGTTCGTGGTCGTCCGGATCACGCCTTCGTCGACGAGACGTGCGATTTCATTCAACAGCTTATGCTGTTCGATCATATCCGGCGTTTGATAGGTTGAACGGGTAAACATCAGCTCCCATACGAACGTGACGCTTTTGTTCTTCAGCAGGGTCAGGTTCAGCAGCTCGTCCGTTTCGACGATCGAACAGATTTTGCCTTGAGGAGCGATCGCCTCCGCCATGTTCGCCCAGTGCTTCTCGGTGCTGTTCAGACACAGGATATAGTCCACGTGGTCGAATCCGGACGCTTTCAACTGCGGCACGAACGCCTCGAAATGGTTGATGACGACATCTGCGCCCAGTTCCTTCGCCCAGCCGGCCGATTCGGGCCGGGAAGCCGTGCCGATGACCGTAAGGCCGGCATATTTCGCCAATTGCGTCGCGATCGATCCGACGCCGCCCGCAGCCCCGATGATCAAGATCGTTTTGCCGGCGTTGTCGGCCTGGTTCCGGGATATGCCCAACCGGTCGTACAGGCTCTCCCCTGCTGTGATCGACGTCAACGGCAGCGCCGCGGCTTGCGCATAATCCAGTGCGGTCGGCTTCGCTCCGACGATCCGTTCGTCCACGAGATGGAATTCGCTGTTGCCGCCGGGACGCGTGATGCTGCCGGCATAGAACACCTCGTCGCCGGGGCGGAACAACGTGCAGTCCGGTCCGACCTGTTCCACGACGCCCGCGACATCCCAGCCCAGAATCCGGGGAGCGCTCTCCTCTCGGTTCTTGGGCGAGCGAACTTTGTAGTCCACCGGATTTACGGAGATCGCATGGACCTTCACCAGCAGATCCCGGCCTGCCGGCATCGGCTTCTCCACTTCCACGTCGATCAGGCTGTCCGGATTCTCGATCGGCAAATATTTGTAAAGTCCGACTGCTTTCATTTTTTCATTCGTCATGATGGCTCTCTCCTTTGAACGTTCACAGTGTCAATCGCTTATAGAGGCAGTATAGGGTATAGACAATAAAGTTAATAGTACGCACATTCGTGTTGTATAGTATCCGTTTCTATACGATTGGCTTATTCGATCCTCCGGAGTCAAGCAAAGAGACCTGCCGGGTCAACAGCCCGACGGGTCTCCAATCGTTTTTACAGTCCCCTCAAGATTCGTTGCGATGGCTTCGCAGAGGCGCTTGGCTCCATGCCGTCCGCCAGACTCTTGTCCTCGAACTTGGTCGTCAGCACGATGAGCGTCGAGGAAAATCCGAAGGCGTTGATGGATTCGAGGAACCGGGCCAACGATTCGCTCGTCTCCGTGACCACCTTCAGCAGGTAGTTATATTCTCCGCTCGTTCTGTATAAGTCCACGATCTCGGGAGATGTCTCTCCGAACGCTTCGAAATCTTTGCAGCGGTTCGTTTTGAACAATACGAAGGCCGTCGTATGCTTGCCAAGCTTCTCCGGAGACAGCTTCGCATGGTAGCCGGTAATGACCCCGTTCTCCTCCAGCTTGCGCAGCCTCTCCGTCACGGCAGGCTGCGACATGGCGATCGCCCGGCTCATCTCGGAGACGGTCGTCCGTGCATTCTCCTCCAGCTTCGACAAGATTCTGTAGTCGATTTCGTCCATTCGCACGTCACCTCATTTTTATAAGTCGATCGTTCGAAACCGTTCCATATTTAAGGTCTGAAGCCCGATACTCCTTCTTTATCTTATGTAAAGCGCGCGTTGTTTTCAATAAAATGTCACTAAACACTTTAATCCAGAAGGAGCGCGATTGATCATGACGAACGCAACCATCGAAACTTCGGCGAAAAGCGGGCTGCAATATATGACGACGGGGGACGGCTTCCGAATGGCTTATCGGGTCGACGGACCGGTGAACGGCCCCGTATTGGTGCTGGCCAATTCGATCGCCACCACGATGCACATGTGGGATGGACAAATCGCGGAGCTGACGAAGCATTTTCGCGTCATCCGTTACGATTACCGGGGACACGGCGCCTCGGACACCCCGGCGGGGCCTTATTCGATCGACCGGATGGGCCGGGACGCGATCGAACTGCTCGACCGGCTGAACATCGATCGGGTGCACTTCCTCGGGCTCTCGTTCGGCGGCGCGGTCGCGCAGTGGCTCGGCATCCATGCCCCGGAGAGAATCGACCGGCTGGTGCTGAGCAATACCTCGTCCTACCTGGGGCCGGCGGATTCGTGGAACGGGCTGATCGCATCCCTTCGGAAGGACGGGGATCTGACGCCGTTCGCCGACATGTTCGTCGGCAATTGGTTCCCTCCGCAGCTTTTAAAGACGGAGAATCCCCTCGTCGCCTCCTTCCGCAGCATGGTGCTCGCAACCCGCCCGGAAGGGCTCGCCGGACTGTTCGCCGCGATCCGCGACATGGATCTGCGCCGGACCGTAACGCTGATCGGAAGCCCGACGCTGGTGATCGCCGGCCGGTACGATACCGTGACGCTCCCCAGCCACGGCGAGATGCTCGCCGCTTCAGTGCCGAATTCGAAGCTAATCACGCTGCCCGCCGTCCATTTGTCGAATATCGAACGCTCCGACGAATTCCTAGGCGCCGTGCTTGAATTTCTGCTTGCGAACTGATATCGCCTTGGAGGTAGATGAGGATGGAAAATGCAAAAACGAGCCGTACCGTAAATGCGGGGGCCGCTGCGAATCAGGTCCGGAGCGTGTCCCGGACGGATCGGCTGCCGATCTGGAGTCTGCTGGCTTTGTCGATGGCCGGCTTCATGGCCATTATGACGGAGACGATGCCCGCCGGGCTGCTGCTGCAGATCGGCCGGGGCCTCGGCATCTCGGAGGCGTTGGCGGGCCAATTCGTCACGCTGTTCGCCGTCGGTTCCGTGGCGGCGGCGATTCCGCTCATGACCGCGACGCGAAGCTGGAGTCGTAAGCGCGTGCTGCTGCTGGCGCTCGGAAGCCTCTTCGTGTTCAACGCGGTGACAGCGGTATCCGCCCATTATGCCGTGACGCTGATCGCGCGATTCGCCGCCGGCATGGCGACCGGTTTGATCTGGGGACTGCTGGCGGGCTATGCGCGGCGGATGGTGCCGCCCAGCCGGCAAGGAAGGGCTCTCGCCATCGTGGGGGTCGGTCAGCCCGTCGCCTTATCCTTAGGCGTGCCGATCGGCACTTGGCTGGGCACAATGTGGGATTGGCAGGTTATCTTCGGAATCCTCTCGGCGTTGACCTTTGCTTTGATCGTTTGGGTGTGGTCGGCCGTCCCCGATTATCCGGGGCAAGCGGCTCATCAACGGCAGCCCATCCGGCACATCTTCATGATGCCCGGAGTCCGCCTGGTGCTGTTCGTGCTCTTTGTCTGGATTTTGGCCCACAACGTCCTCTATACCTACATCGCGCCTTTCCTGACCCACGCCGGCCTTGCCGGTCGCCTGGATTTGGCCCTGCTGATCTTCGGCATCTCCTCCTTGGCGGGGATCTGGCTGACCGGCATGCTCGTCGACGGCCGGCTTCGCACGCTGACGCTGCTTAGCCTTGCCGGATTCGCCGTCGCTTCCCTGCTGCTTGGATTCGCCGGAGCTCAGCCGTTATGGATCTATATCGGCGTCTCGGCTTGGGGCCTGACATTCGGCGGCGGCCCTACGCTGCTGCAGACCGCCATAGCCGATGCCGCCGGCGAAGGAGCCGACATGGCGCAATCCATGCTCGTCACCGTCTTCAATGTCGCCGTAGCCGGAGGCGGCGTTATCGGAGGACTGCTGCTGGAACGCGCAGGTCCGGGATCGTTCCCTTGGGTGCTCGTCGCGCTAAGCCTGGCAGGACTGCTCGCGGTATGGAGAAGCAAAACCCGCGTCTTTCAGGACCGATCGGCGTAAAAAGATTCGCCCGCGTAATGAACGGTCAATTCCCGGAGCTCGGGCGTTCCATCGCTGTCCGTCACTTCCAGCACCGGGCCCCTTACGCGAACGGCCGGCATGCGGACGATGAACAGTCCGAACTCCCACTCCTGGAATTCCAATTGCCGCGCCGTCGGAACCGGCCGGATCGAACTCTCGCTCACGGAATCATCCCCTTCCGACTTGTTCACTTCGCCGCCGGCAAAAGAATTCCTTCCAGCAGTGCGGGTTCCGCTGAGCAGGCAGCGTTCATCGATCGCGATCGGCCTTTCCGTCCGTCAATCCCTCGGCGGCCTGTTATAGCCTTTGTCGCCGTAAGGCTCCAGCTTGGCCAGCCACTTCTTCAACATTTGCTTTTGCTCCCACCTTATGTCGGTTATATCGCCCGCGTCCTTCTGTTCCAGCACCTCGTATTCGAAGGCTCCGGCCCCTTGCTCCTTCCAATCCTTCTGCAGTCCCGCATTGGCGAATCGGCCCATATCCAGTTGGGTCTGGATGGTCAGCCATTTGTTCTTGAGATTCGGGTAGCTATCGAGAAAAATCTGGCCGGTCTCCTTGTTCCTCACCTGAATGACGCCCATATACGTTTTGATCTCCTTGTACTGTTCCAGCAGTTCCTTCCGTTTGCTCTTGTCCATCGCTTGTTCGCTCCTTCTCTTCTTGTCTCTTCGCGCTACAGATGCCGGGCGATGATCCGTACCAAGGCGACGCCGCGGCGCCCGTATTCGGCAGCGGTTTGATCCACATCAGCGCCCGCTCCGCCTCCGTCTTCCGGAGACAGCAGGTAATCCTCTTTTTCATCCTCCAAAAGAACGTTCAACGAATCTTTGCGCGTATTCGGCTACGGAAATCAACGAGACCGCAAAAGGATCGTTGTTCGTCCGCTCGGTCACATAGAGCAGAACGGCAAAATTGCGAATCCAGATGCCCAGCTGAAGCAGCACCCGAGACAATATAATGGTTCGGACATAACGATTTTTCAACCTGACAGACTCCCCATATCTTCAAAAATGGCGCCGGCGTTTTTTCTCTTTGCCGACTGCGAGGATAACTAATTCAGTAATTTACTAAATTACTTGGCCAGTATAAAGCGATCCTTATCCTGTGTCAACATGAAGAATATTCAACCTTTCGCCAAGAATAAGAAAACGGCCCCCAAGGCCATTACCGACCTCGCGGACCGTTCCTAACTGGCGATAAGAACGATGAAGCCGCCTCGAGAAGAGGCGGCTTCTGGATTCTTCCTTGAAAAATTTCGCTCCTGTTACTCGAACGCCCCGTACACGACGCTGCGAATCCGATTCGCGATGAACGGCTCCTTGCTGGGAAGCATCTGCTGCATGTAGACGACGGTCAGCTGTTCCCGGGGGTCGATCAGGAGCCAGGAGCCGGCCATGCCCGCCCAGCCGTATTCGCCGATCGTCCCGTTGATTCCTCCCGCCGCGGGATCGGCCATCACCCGAACGCCGAGCCCGTAGCCGTAGCCGCTCATGTGGTCCCAGCTGAAGTCGTTCATCTGCGGCGGCGTCAGGTGGTTCGTGCTCATGAGCTGCACCGTCTTGGGACTCAGGAGCCGAACGCCGTCCAACGTTCCGCCTTGAACGAGCGCCTGTGCGAACCGGACATAGTCGCCCGTCGTCGAGATCAATCCGCCGCCGCCGCTCTCGTACCGGCATTCCGGCTGGAACTGGGTGTCCAGGCGGGTGTTGGGCGTCAGCGTTCCGTCTTCCGCGCAATCGTACATGACGCACAACCGGTCCCGCTGGTCATCCCGGATTCGGAAGGCGGTGTCCTTCATGCCCAGCGGCTCGAAAATCTCTTTTTTCAGAAAATCCCCGAACGATTGACCGGACAGCGCTTCGATCAGCGCCCCCAGAATGTCGTGGCTGAGCCCGTACCGCCACCGGGAACCGGGGTCGAACGCGAGCGGCACTTCGGCAAGCGCCCTGGAAAATTCCCTTACGTTCATAAGCGCCGGCGCATTCCGATAAATCGGCGACGTCCTGCGCTCGGTCTCGGATCCGTCTCCGTCGTAAGTCAGGCCGGAAGTCATCGTGAACAGATCCTTGATCCGAATCGGCGACGCCGCCGGCGAGGCGGACAGAGCTCCGCTTCCCTCCTCACGGTAAACTAACGGATCTTTGAATTCGGGCAAATAGTCGCCCAGCGGGTCATTGAGCAGATAAAGGCCTCGTTCGTAGAGCATGAGCGCCGCCGTACAGGTAATCACTTTGGTCATCGAGTAGATCCGATACAGCGTGTCCGGGGCGATCGGAATTTTTTTCTCGACGTTTGCGTATCCGAAGTTCTCGTTATAGACGACTTCCCCGCGCCGCATGACGGTGCAGGCGCAGCCCGCCGGCCCTCCTTGTTCCATAAAGCGCTTGAGCAGCGGCGTCAGCCTCTCGTACCGGTTCATTCGATCTCTCCTTCCCCATGATCGTTATCGATCCCTAATTCAACGCGTCTTCTTCAACTCCTCCAATGGGAGCCAAAAAAAGAAGGAATTCCGCCCGGAAGGGAAGAATTCCTCGTGAGAATTTCAGCGCAGCGTCACGCGCCCCAAATTCGGGGCATCGGCATCGGTTCTTTGCCGAGCTCGGCCCAGATGTACTTGAGCAGCAGCTCGGATTTGAGCCCCGCATAGGCAGGGTCGTTCCAACGGTTTTTCAGTTCCTGCGGATCTTCTTGCAGGTCGAACAGTTCTCCGTATGTCTGATTGTAGTACACCGTAATCTTGTACCGCTCGTCCACGTACGTTTTCTGATGAATGGTCGTCGGCTCGTGCCGGAACTCGCAGATCGCATGGTCCCTCGCCCGCTCCGACTCGCCGAGCCATACCCGCTTCTGGTCGACGCCGGTCATGACGTTCGGTACCGGAATGCCGCAGAAGGAGAGGAACGTCGGCGCCAGATCGACGAGCGACTGGATCGCCTCGGATTGGCGGCCGGCCGGCACTTGTCCGGGATAGCGCACGAGGAACGGCAGCTTAATGAGATCCTCGTAATGGAACCCGCCTTTGGCTTGCAGGCCGTGCTGTCCGAAAAAGTGTCCGTGGTCGGTCGTGAACACGACGATCGTGTTGTCCGCGATGCCGAGCTCGTCCAGCTTGTCGAGAATTTTGCCGATATATTTGTCCATCATGCTGATCATGCCGTAATAGACGGCGACCAGCTTCTTTTTGTCATAATCGGTAAGCTTCTTCCGCTCCCCGTACTCGTAATAGTGGTGGGAACGGTATCCGTGGATGCCCTGCCCCGTCTCCCGCCAAGCGGAGAAGTCGGGCCGGTCTTCCTGCGTCATGCCGAAATGAGGCGGGTTGCCGTCATGCTCTCCCGGCACCATCGTCGGAATCGTCAGCGAGTCCGGGTCGTACATCGTATCCCAAGGCTCGGGCACGAGGTATTCCGGGTGAGGATCGAAGAAGCTCGACCAGAGGAAGAAGCTCTCCCTGTCCGCGGCGTAGTCCTCCATCAGGGCGTTCGTGCGCTCGGCAATCCACGTATTGTAATGGTATTCTTCCGGAATCGGCCACTTGTACGTGGTCGACGGATCCATATTTCCGGTGGGGGGCAGGAAGTAGTCCCGCCAATTGGCGCAGCCCTTCTCTTCCATCCATAGCGCGTAATGCTGGCCGACATGCGCCTCGTTCGTATGATTGCGGGCGAGTTCCGCATGGTCGAAGCCGTAGAACGGACCGTGGAACGTTCTCCAGAAATCGAGATCCTGCAGCGTCGGATACGCTTCCAGCGAAGGGTACTCTTCCGTCGACTTTAACGGTTGAAAATGCGCCTTGCCGACCAGGGCGGTCTTATATCCCGCCTGCTTGAAGTCTTCTCCGACGGTATGGCGGTCCTCCATCAGCTTCGTGCCCAGCGTCCAGGCGCCGTGCTGGCTCGGGTACGTGCCGGTAATGATCGAGGAGCGGCTCGGCGTGCAGGTCGGATTCGGGCAATATGCCCGGTTGAACACGGTACCTTCCCGGACCAGCCGATCCAAGTTCGGCGTATGGATCTCCCGGTTGAAGGCTCCTAACGTATCCCAATGCTGTTGGTCGCTCGTGATCAGCAGAATGTTCGGTTTTCTCATCCTCTCGCCTCCTCCCTTCATTATAAGCAAACGAGTATCGCAGAAGAATGTCATCGTGTATGATAGATTTATCAAATTGTTCGTTCTCGGAAGGCGGGAGACGATGGAGCACGGCAAGCTGGCGGAATATGACCATGAATACGCGGAGTATCTGTTCGATACGTCCTCTTCGCCGGAGCATGACAATTCGATGCGGATCGTTCGGGGCGGCATCGGCGAAGGGAAGCCCAACTACCGTTCCGGACCGAAGAGAATCGAATGCTACAGTATACATTTTGTCAGGGATGGACATCTGACGCTCGAATATCGGGACAAGCGCACGCAGGTTCGCGGCGGAGATCTGTTCTGTCTCTATCCGAACGTCTCCTACACTTACTACAGACAATCGAATGAGGAGCCGTTACGGCTGTGCTGGCTCGCGATCGACGGCGCGGGCGCGGAGCAGTTGCTGAAGCTGGCCGGGTTCGACGCGGACAACCCGGTCGTACGCCAAGGCTGGAACCGACAGACGGAGGAGCTGCTGGAGTCGGTTTACGCCATCCTGCGGCGGGAGCCCCCCCAGACAATGAGCGACCATCTCGAGCTGAAAAGCCGGCTGTACCAGCTGTTCGCCTTGCTGCTTCGGGCCCGGGGAGAGCCCGCGGCCGTCCGGCCGACAAGCCGGATGCAAGCGTGCGCGAACTACATCGAGCTTCACGCTCTGGACGGGATCACCGTCCAGCAGGTAGCCCGAATGGCCGGTCTGAACCGGACGTACTTCTCGACCGTCTTCTCTAGGACGTTCGGGATTTCTCCGGCCGAATACATTTACAAAGTCAGAATGAACCGGGCGAAGGATCTGCTTCTCGCCACTTCCGCTTCGATTACGGAGATCGCTTACTCGCTCGGTTATCCCAGCTTGTTCGCGTTTACTCGCGCATTCAAGAAATACTTCTCCCTGTCGCCGTCCGAATACCGGGGGCGAAGCCGGGGCCCCGCCGAGTGAAAAAAAAGCCGCGAAAGCCGGCGGCTCCTGGCCGTCCGACTTCCGCGGCTTTCCCTTACATTCCCGAACCTGCGTCCAGGGATTCGTCCGTCAGCCCGGAGAAATCTCCGGCGCCGCCGAAAAACCCGCCCAGCGCTTGGTTCAGCTGATCCTCGGAGAGAATCTGATCGGCCTTCGGCTCGCCGTTCTCGAACTTCACGTCTCCGTTGATATTAGACATCTCGGTGACGATCTTGAGCGTACCGCTGCCGGATTGGCCGTTGTCTTCGATGTTCGCCTTGACGGTCAGGTCGTCGTAGCTCGCGTAACCGTCTTTGTCGATGCCGATATTCGCCGTGACGTCCAGCTCCTTCACGGACTTGTCGAATTCGGCCATGGCGTCTTTGATGTCTTGGTCTCCCGTCTCGGACAGCTGCTTCTTCGCCTCGTCCAGATCTTCCGGCTTCAGCTGCAGCATGTTCCGATACTGCTCGTTCTTGGCCAGCAGATCGATCACTTCCGGAGCGATGTCCTTGACCAGCGTGTTCACGAACGGTTCGACCTGATCCTTCGTCATGTGAAGCTGCACCACGCTCTTCGCCTTATCCTTCGGAACGCCCGCGTCCTCGGGCTTCGGATTGGACAAATACGTCTTCTCGTCCACATGCTTGAACACGATGGCGTAGACGTCGTTAGCCAGCTTCGTCATGTTCCCGACGTCCGCGTTGCCGGGCCATTCGGCTCCCTGATCCTCGGCCATCTGCTTCAAGTCAAGCTCGATGAACTTGCCGACCATATCTTCCGGCAGGCCAAGCATCGGAATATTCGGAATCTTGATCCACATCTTCTCTTTGTTCATGATGATCGGGATCTGGAAAGACATGGCGAGATCGCCGCTGATGCTGATCTTCATCGTCAATTCCATCAGCATCGGATCGGCCTGGTAGGCACCGGTCCAGCTGATCTCGGTATTGGTTAAGAATCCAAGGGCGCCGGCTGCTCCTTCTTCTTGCATGACCTCTTCCGGCAATTTCAAATCTGCGAGCTTCAGGCTTCCGCTCAACTCGTACGAGTGAATGTCGGCGGACTTCTCCATAGCCTTCTGCAACGAATCTTTCGGCGAATCCGAACTGCTGCAGCCCGTCAGAACCAGGACCAGCGTCATCAGGATCGACAGTACCGCAGCCAAGCTTTTTCCATTAAACAAAGCGTCAATTCCCCCTAGCCATAATTGGAATACAATTGCAGGTACATTGTATCCTAATCGGCTCGGTTCGGGGAAGCTATTTTGCTTAAAAAAACCTTAAAATGACTGCAATTCAATAGATACATTGCTAATGAATGTCTTTTTTCTTGAATCTTCCGCCCCGGACATCGTGAATATTGCCCACGGCAAGAAAGGCGTTCTGATCCATCTCGGTCACGATCGACTTCAGTTTGGCTTCTTCCATCCGGGTGACGACGGTGAAGATGACTTGCTTGGAATCTCCCGAATAGCCGCCTTCGCCGTTCAAATACGTAACGCCGCGGCCCAGCCGGCTGACGATCGCTTCGCCGATCTCTCGATAGTGATCGCTGATGACCCAGATCGACTTCGATTCGTCGAAGCCTTCGATCGTCAGATCCATGACCTTGAAAGCGATGAAATACGTGATCAGGGAAAACATCGCGTTGTCCCAGCCGAACACCAGGCCCGCGCTGCCGAGGATGAAAAAGTTGATGAACATGACCATCTGGCCGACGGAAAACGGCGTCTTCTTGCTGACCATGATCGCGACGACTTCGGTCCCGTCCGTCGTTCCTCCGGAACGGATGACGATCCCGACGCCGATGCCGAGCAGAATGCCGCCGAACACGGTGGCAAGCAGCGTCTGGTCCGTGAACGGCTCGACATGATGCAGCAGCGTCGTGGTTACGGACAGCGTAACGACCCCGAGCAAAGTGGATAAAGCAAACGTTTTGCCAATCGATTTATAGCCGGCAATGAGAAACGGAAGGTTAAGAATGAAGAGGAAGACGCCGAGTGGAAGGTGAGTCAGATGGGCTCCCATGATCGATATGCCCGTGATGCCGCCGTCGATGATGTCGTTCGGAATGAGGAAAATCTCAAGCGCGACCCCTGCGAGACCGGCTCCAAGCATGATCAGAACGATGCGGCGGGCGATATCGAGCGGCGTCAACTTGACGTGCTGTGCAGGCTTCTTGTCCGGCGAGGCGGACGTAACGGGTACTGGACTGGTCATAGGCACCTCCTAGGATACATGATATCTACATTATATCATCGCAAAGTTCATGGGTAAAATAATACGTTTACTTAGGGCTCGATTTTTACCCTGCGCAAACAAAGAACCGGCCCGACGCATGGGTTGCGTCGGCCGGTTCTCGAGTCCATCGGCGGGCTCTTTAGCCCTCTCCGTTGTTGTGGCGGGAATGATTGCGGTTCTTCACTTTTTTGGAACCGGAGAGCGGCTCGTTCGGCTGATGGTCGTCCGACGCCCGTTGATCGCGGGCATGCTCGGAGCCGGACTGTCCGGAACCGACCGGCTGGGTCCTGGGCTTGCTCATAATAAGCTGGCCTCCTTCTTAGACCGTCTTGGGATTGGCTTGATCCCCGGCTTCGTCGTGATTGAGCGCGTCTTGGTGACGGCGATCGTTCGTATCCTGCTGCAGCTGCTGCGCTTGATGGGAATTGACCGGATTCCGTTCGAGGTCTTCCGCAACGTTGCTCAAGTTTTTGTCCGCCATGCCGTTCGCGTCCGCCATGTTCGGCAGCCTCCTTTTATGCGTGCGTGAAATCGTGAAGCGCCTGCGCGCATTCGTGCAGATGGCGTCGGTAATCGGCGATCAGTTCCTGCATCATGTCGGAACGCTCGTCCACCGACTGGCCGTCCCGTTCGACGTCCGTGAGCTGAATTTCGATCTCCCGGCTGTCCACGTATTTGACCGAGAAATCGAATTCCAGCATCGATCGTCCGGCCGACCGGATATGGACGAGCAGCGTTTCCGGGTCCTTCTCGTCTTCGAGAACGTCCGCCTGATCGCCTTCGTGAAGGCGCTCCGTCAGCGTTCTTCTCCAAGCTTCCGCCAGCTCATGCTGCGGAACGTTCAGTTCATCTTGATTTGCCATCGGCGACACCTCCGCTCTGATTAGAGTGGCCCGCGTCTCCGTTCTTATACGGAAGATTTGGGGCCGACAGACAGGAAGCCGCTCCCTTCGCCAAGGAAGAGAGCGGCTTTTGCCCGATGATCAGATGAACTGGCGTACGTCGTTGTTGCGGCTGAAGCGGAAGATCGCGATCAAGGCGAAGACGGCGGCGAACGCGAGCAGAATGAAGAAGTTGATGCCCAGACTCCCGAAGGCGGTGCCGTTCTGCAGCTTGTCGATCGTATCCAGCAGCCAGTGCTGCGGCATGAAGTTCGAGATTTTCTTTACCGTGTCGGGCATGATCGAGATCGGGAAGAAGCAGCCGGCGAGCAGGCAGGACGGCGTGATGATCAAGTTCTGCAGCGCGCCGGCCGCGTTCGTATTTTTGGCCAGCGAGACGATAAGCAGCGCCAGGCTGATGGCGGCCAGGGAGAACAGGGCGAGCACCGCGTACATTTCGCCGAACGGGATGCCGGAATCGATGTGGAACACGTACTTCATGAAGACCAGCGTCATGAACGATTGGAAAAGCAGGACGAGGAAGCTGACCGCCACATTGGAGAGCACGTAAGCGCGAGCCGATATCGGCGAGGACAACAGGCGCAGGAACGTGCGGTTCTCTTTCTCCTTCAGGATGATCTCCGTCAAGCCTACGGCCGAGAACATCATGAACGAGACCAGGAAGCCGATCGATTGATACGTCATGTCCTTGCGGTTGGACGTATCCTTCAGCGTTTCCGATTCGAAGGCGAATCCGGGCTGCTTGTAAGCCGCATACACTTGATCGAACGCTTGGGTGTCGCCCTTTGTCCCTAGCCCTATCGACGCGATATTTCCAATGTAATTGTCGAGCAGCGACTTCACGTAAGCCGTCACCTGCGCACCCTTGACCGAGACGATGTTTACGGGGAGCGGCTTGCCTTCGCGAATGCTGTCCGCAAAGCCCTTCGGCAGCACGATGCCGCTGTCGAGCTTGCCGGACGTAATCTCGTCGTTCAACGAAGCTTCGTCGGTCATGGTCAGCTTTACTTGATTCAAGCTTCCGACGAATTGGATGGCGTCTTGCGTAATGGCCTGATCGCCGTCCTGGTTTACGATACCGATCTTCAGGCTCCCGCTGCTCATATTGCTGTAGAAGAGCATGGAGAGCAGCACGCCGGCCAGCGGAAGTCCAATATAGAGGAGCCAGCTGTTTCTGCGGCCGAATGTATTTTTCATCGTCTTGCGAACGAGCCAAAGAAAATCCTTCATCTTAAATGGCCTCCTGTCTGCGCATGAAAAGTGCGGCGACGATCAGAAACACCGCGGCGACTCCGATGTTGAGTCCGAGGGCGGGCCATGCGGCCTGCAAATTGCCTTGGTAAATGATCTTGGTAAGAGCTTCATTGGCCCAACGCATCGGTGAGATATTGGACAGCACGTTCATAACGCCCTTGGGGTCGACCGGGAAGTACGCTCCTCCGAGAAAGGAGGCGATCTGGGTGAAAATCATCACGAACGAGCGGGACGATTCGCCTTTGAACAGATAGCTCGCACCTACGCCTACGCTGACCGCAAGCAGCACTTCGGTGAACAGGATGAGAAGAAGCGTCGGATAGTGCGTGCCCCAATCGGCGTTATAGGCGAATTTGCTGAACAAGACGACCGCTACCACGCACAGGAAGTTCACGATGGTAACCCCAATCACCTTGCCGGCGAAGATCGATCCCTTGCTCACCGGTGCGGCCGACAACCTCAGGGCGGTGTTGCGCGTTTTCTCGCCCCGGATCAGATTGCTGCCCGAGATGACGGAATAGAAGGCGATCATCGTCGTCATCGCGATGGCGTAATAGCCCATGGAGCCCGGCTGGCTCTCCGCCGTCAGCGACGATTCGTTGACGTAGCTTTGCTGCGCGCTCGCGCCGGCCAGAATCGTCTGGGCTTGCGTCGGGTTTTCCTTCATCGCGGCCGCCGCAAGATTGTACCGGTCGGCAAAAGCGCTCAGCATGCCTTGAATGATGTTGCTCTCGATCGAATCGCGCTGACTTCCGTAGAAGCGAATGCCGTTATCCGTAATCTCGGCGTACCCGCTGTACTGGTTATCCTGTACGTCCGCCTTTCCGTCTTCGCTCGCCGAAGCGGCCACAAGCTTGACGCCCTGCTGCTCCAGCACCGACGAGAACTCGTTCCAGGCTTGCGTCAACTGCGGACTGCTTGCCGTATTCCGGTACAGCAAGCTCATATCGCCGACCGTCGCCCCGCTTGTAAAAGCGTTCGTCAGCGCCGTCCCGAGAATAAGCATGAGCACGATCGGAAAAGCGAGCATGAAAACGAACGTTCGGAAATCCCGCAAATTCACCTTGAGTTCTTTTAACGCGATATTTATGACGTTCACTTGGCTCTCCTCCTTAGTCGCGCAGATTCCGGCCGGTCAGGGTCAGGAATACCGTCTCCAGATTGGGCGCTTGCTCTTCCACGGAACGAATCTCCGCCTGATCTCGAATCAACTGCTGAATAATACGGTTCAGATTGTTGACCTCGGTTTTGGAATGAATCTTGATGACGCCTTCTTCGAACCGAACCGACGTGACACCTTGAATTTGCTTAAGCGAATCGAGCGGCAGCTCCCCTTCCGCCTTCACGCCGACCCAAATCTCTTTCGTGTCGGTGATGATCGTCTTGAGCTGCTCCTTCGTTCCTTCGGCGATGATCTTGCCGTGATCGACGATCGCGATCCTTGTGCAGATCTCTTCGACCTCTTCCATGTAGTGGCTTGTGTAAATAATCGTACTGCCCATCTGATTCAGCTTCTTGACGGACTGAAGAATGTAATTGCGCGACTGGGGATCGATGCCGACCGTCGGTTCGTCCATGATGATCAGCTTCGGCCGATGCGCGATCGCGCAGGCGATGTTCAGGCGGCGCTTCATCCCGCCGGAGAAGTTCTTCGGGAAGCTCTTCTGCTTGTCGCCGAGACCGACGAAGTCGAGCGCTTCTTCCGTGCGTTCCTTGAGCAGAGCGCCGCGCAAGCCGTACAGTCCGGCGAAAAAGCTCACATTCTCATAAGCGTTCATGTTCTCGTAGATCGCCAGGTCCTGCGGCACGATGCCGATGTTCATCTTGGCGAACTTGATGTTCTTGGCGATGTTCTTGCCGAGCAAGTCGATCTCGCCTTTCGTCGTTCTCAGCAGCGAGGAGATCATGTTGATCGTCGTGCTCTTGCCGGCGCCGTTCGCGCCGAGGAAGCCGAAGATTTCGCCTTCCCGTACGTTCAGGTTCATGTTGTCAACGGCGACGAAGTCGCCGAACTTTTTGGTCAGACCGCGAATTTCCAGAGCGTTCATATCGTTCACTCCCGTTTCGTTTTCTTTAGGATGGCTTCATTGTACCGGATCGGGGGTGCCTCGCATCAGTGGAGAACCTCATCATTCGGGTATGAGAAAATTCATGTTTTCGGAGGGTGAGAAATTCACGTAAAAAAACCGGCCCATGAAAAAGGCCGGTTTGTTCTTGCGACTATCATGCTGGGGCCTACGAACATGCCTTTTAGCATGTTCGATTAGCGGCCTTCATTGGATACTTTATGAATCAAACCTTACGTTCGCGGTGAACTAACCCCCACTGAGCCATCGCATCCATAACAGGGATGAACGTCTTCCCGTAGTCACTTAGTGAGTATTCGACTTTTGGCGGAACTTGTTGATAGACTGTTCTAATGATTAAGTTATCTCTTTCCAGCTCGCGAAGCTGTTCAATTAACATCTTGCGGGTAATTTGTGAAATCGAACGTTTCCCCAACCACCGACAATGTTGCCTCCACTGGACAGCCACTCCCATTCTCATTCAATCCACCCATGCCTATCACATCCAATCCATCCGAATCAGGTTCCGAATTGGTTACTATGTCACGAAAAAGTGCGTACTTACAAAATCTCCACTTTAGTAAGTATACTACATTCAACACATGTTATTGCTCAAAAAAACAATAAGTGACGGAGGGTAATCAGATGTCCGAGTCCAGAATGAAAGCAATTCTTGTTCATGAGTATGGCGGTCCGGATGTAATGAAACTCGAAGAGGTCGAACGCCCTAACCCATTGGCAGGAGAAGTACTTGTCAAAATCCATTATGCAGCCGTCATCCCGCTTGATTGGAAAATTCGCAACGGATGGGTGCAGAACGTATTCCCCAAAACACTTCCCTACATTCCAGGGTTTTACGCAACCGGAGTGATCGAATCGACCGGCCCAGGAGTGACCGAATTTACGAACGGCGATCGCGTCTTCGGAATGATAGTTGGAGCTTATGCGGATTATGGCATTGCTAAGGTGAATAAACTTGAGACAATGTCTAACGCGGAGTATGCTGTTGCTCCAATGGATGAACTCGTAAAGTTACCGGACGGTCTCTCTTTCGAGGATGCGGCAACGATCAGGGCCGGTGCAGATACAGCATGGAAAGCCTTGTTTACCGAAGGAGAGCTGGAAGCCGGTCAAACGGTCCTCATTCATGCCGCTGCCGGCGGAGTGGGACAATTCGCCGTTCAATTGGCCAAATGGAAGGGAGCCAACGTAATCGGCACCGCTTCGACCTCTAACCTGGACTTCGTCAAGGCTTTGGGTGCGGACCAAGTCATCGATTATACGACGACAGCTTTCGAAGATGTCGTAAAAGAAGTGGATCTCGTCGTCGATGCCATTGGGGGAGACATCGAGAATCGATCATGGGCCGTTCTGAAGCAGGGCGGAATTCTTGTCGCTTTGACGCAGCCTCCATCCCAAGAGAACGCTCAAAAGCATGGCATTACAGCTAAATTTAACACCAAGTTTCCAACCTACGCGAATTTGGAGACCGTAGCACAATTGATTTCCGACGGTACGATCAGAGCGGAGATCGATTCCATATTCCCGCTGAACCAAGCCAACAAAGCACTAGAGAGAAGCGAAGCAGGACATGGCCGCGGAAGAATATTGCTGCGGATCAACTCCTAATGCCATGAGAGCACAAAAGACCCCTATACCGAGGGGTCTTTTTCTGACGGTCATGAACACAAAAAAAACGCACTCGACTGCTGTGCATGTCCGCTTTACGGCCCGTTCTCATCCCACTCGCGCCATAGACGCAAAACCGATCCCCTGTTATACAGGAATCGGTGTAATTTGCTTCTATGGCGGAGAGAGTGGGATTCGCTCCGTCGCAGCGCGACCGTACTATTCGTACGGCCACAACAATTGCGACTATCACGCCGGGGCCTACGAACATGCCTTTTGGCATGTCCGCTTAACGGCCCGTTCGAATCCCACTCCGCCATAGACGCAAAAACCGATCCCTGTTATACAGGAATCGGTGTAATCTGCTTCTATGGCGGAGAGAGTGGGATTCGAACCCACGTGGGCTTGCACCCTAACGGTTTTCAAGACCGCCCCGTTATGACCGCTTCGGTATCTCTCCGGATATGGGCAGTCCGCTTGCCCTTGCAGGCAAAGACCGCCCCGTTATCATATCATACGCGCGCTTTCGCAATCAACCCCTGCGAGGCGCGATCGTGTCGATTCCGCCCATATACGGGCGCAGAGCTTCGGGAATGACGACCGTCCCGTCCGCCTGCTGGTAGTTCTCCAGAATGGCGGCGACCGTTCGGCCAAGCGCCAGACCCGATCCGTTCAACGTGTGCACGAATTCCGGCTTCGCCCCGGCTTCCTTGCGGTAGCGGATGCCGGCCCGGCGGGCTTGGAAATCCTCGAAATTGGTGCAGGAGGAAATTTCCCGATACGTGTCCTGGCTCGGCAGCCACACTTCCAGATCGTACGTCTTAGCCGAACCGAAGCCCATGTCGCCCGTACACAACGTCAGCACGCGATACGGCAGTCCCAGCAGCTGAAGCACCTTCTCGGCATGACCGGTGAGCGTCTCCAGCGCGTCGTAGGACGCTTCCGGAGCGGCCAGCCACACCAGCTCGACCTTGTTGAACTGATGCTGGCGAATCAGGCCCCGCGTATCCCGTCCCGCCGCTCCCGCTTCCGAACGAAAGCAAGCGCTGAACGCTACGTACTTGCCCGGCAGCTCGTCCGCAGACAGAATGTCGCCGCGGCGCAGGTTCGTCACCGGCACTTCCGCCGTCGGAATCAGGTAGTAATCGCTGCCTTCCAGCTTGAACAGGTCCTCTTCGAACTTGGGAAGCTGACCGGTTCCTTGCAGGCTGTCCCGGTTGACGATATAGGGAGGCAGAATCTCTTCATAGCCGTGCTTGTCGGCATGCAGGTCCATCATGAAGTTAAGCAGGGCCCTCTCCAGCCGGGCGCCCAGTCCTCTGTAGAACACGAACCGCGAACCGGTCACTTTCGCCGCTGCTTCAAAATCAAGAATGCCAAGCTCGTCCGCCAGATCGTAATGCGCCTTCGGCTCGAAGTCGAACGACGGAACCTCTCCGTTCCGGCGAATCTCGACGTTGTCGGTTTCGGAGGCTCCGACCGGGACGCTCTCATGCGGCACGTTCGGCACGGCCAGCATCAGCGTTTCGATCTGCTCTTCCAGTTCCCGCACTTCATCGTCGAGCTGCTTGATCCGATCGTTCACGCTGCGCATCTCGGCGATCAGCTCGTCGGCGTTGCCGCCGCTCTTCTTCAGCTTGGCCACTTCCTGCGACACGACGTTCCGCCGGTTCTTGAGCGCGTCGCTCTCCACGAGCCGTTCGCGGCGGCCGTTGTCCAACGCCGGGAAGCCGACGATCAGGTCCAGCGATGCGTTGCGGTTGCGCAGCGCCTCAGCGACCTTCTCGTAATCGTTCCGCAGCCATCTCACGTCCAACATGATCTGAAAAGCCCCTTTCCCGTTCTCGGGCGTTATGGATTTGCGTTCGACCGCCGTCGGCCGGCAGTCCAAAAGCGTCTTATCGGCCCGTCTTCCCTTCGGCCGCTTCCTTCGCCATGTTCAGGAAATACTCGTGCAGCCGATAGTCGTCCGTTAACTCCGGATGATAGGAACAAGCGAGCAGATGTCCCTGGCGGGCCGTGACGATCTCGTCTTTATAGACCGATAAAACGTCGACGTCGCTGCCGACCTCCCGAATGAGCGGAGCGCGAATGAACACCGCGCGCAGCGGCGTATCGATCCCCTTGACATCCAGATCCGTCTCGAAGCTCTCCCGCTGCCGGCCGAAGGCGTTGCGCGCCACCGTCATGTTCATCAGCGCGAGATGAGGCTCCTCGCCGCCTTCCAGCCGCTCTGCCAGCACGATGAGGCCGGCGCATGTGCCGAAGACCGGTTTGCCCTCGGCAGCGAACTCGCGAACCGCTTCGATAAAGCCGTACTTGCGCATCAGTTTGCCGATCGTCGTGCTCTCGCCGCCCGGAATAATCAGGCCCCCGATGTCCGCAAGCTGTTCCGTGCGCTTCACCGCGACGCCGGTTCCGCCCGCCAGTTCGATGCTGCGGATGTGCTCCGCGACGGCTCCTTGCAATGCCAGTACTCCGATATTCATTCGTCGTTCCCTTCCTTCTTCCTCGCTGCCAAACCGTTTGTTCGAAAAAAACCGACCGGGGCGGCATCGCATCGGCTGCTAACAACCGTCGCGATGCCGCCCGGGCAGGTACTGATGAACGTTTCCCCAAGCGGCTTACAGGCCGCGGTCTTGCATCCGTTCGGAGCGATCGAGCTTGGAGATCTCGATACCTTTCATCGGCGTTCCCAAGTTCTTGGACACGCGGGCGATCAGCTCGTAATCGTCGTAGTGGGTCGTCGCTTCCACGATGGCGCGGGCGAACTTCTCCGGATTGTCCGACTTGAAGATACCCGAGCCGACGAACACGCCGTCCGCGCCCAGATGCATCATCAGCGCGGCATCCGACGGAGTCGCTACGCCGCCGGCGGCGAAGTTGACGACCGGTAGGCGCCCCGTCTCGTGAACTCCAAGAAGCAGCTCGTAAGGAACGCCAAGCGTCTTGGCTTCATGATACAGTTCGTCCTTCGACAAACCTTGAACATGACGGATTTGGCCCATGATCAGGCGCATATGCCGGACGGCTTCCACGATGTTGCCCGTTCCCGGCTCGCCCTTCGTACGAAGCATCGAGGCGCCTTCTTGAATCCGGCGCAGCGCTTCGCCCAGATCCTTGGCGCCGCATACGAACGGAACGGTGAACTCGTTCTTGCTGATATGGAACACTTCGTCCGCAGGCGTCAGCACTTCGCTCTCGTCGATGTAATCGACGCCGAGCGACTCCAGCACCTTGGCTTCGACGTAATGGCCGATCCGGGCTTTGGCCATGACCGGAATGCTGACTACCTTCATGACTTCTTCGACAATCGTCGGATCGGCCATGCGGGCAACCCCGCCGGCCGCGCGAATATCGGAAGGCACGCGCTCCAGCGCCATGACGGCGGTAGCGCCCGCCGCTTCGGCTACTTTCGCCTGCTCGGCGCTCATAACGTCCATGATGACGCCGCCTTTTTGCATTTCAGCCATGCCGCGTTTGACTCTCGAAGTTCCTGTTTCCATTTTCCTCACGCCTCCTGAGCATTCTAACCTTTAATTTTACAGGAAGGTCCGTCTTTAGACAACGACCCTTCGTCAATTCCGGGGAAAATTCACCGGTTTCTAGAACAGGTTAACGATGCCTTTGAACAGGCCCGCGAAGAAATCGCCGATTCCCCGCATGAGCAGCTTGAACCAGCCCGCCTTCTTTACTTCCTCCGAGGCGACCAGATTGAGCGTGACCGCCTTATCCTGCTGCGTGGCGGGATCCTTATACGTATAGGTCACGGTGCCGACCGTATCTCCCTGCTTGATCGGGGCGACAAGCGGGCTTGCGGCCGGCCTCACTTCCTTCACCGTAGGTGTCGGAGCTTGTCCCTTCGGAACCATGATCGTCAAGTCCGAAGCGGTGACGACCGGAACGCTCTTGTGCACGCCTTTCTTCACCTTAAGCGTCTCGTTCTCCGGAACCGTCGCTTTCGCCTCGACCAGCGTCTTTTTCTCAAAATTATGGAAGCCGTAGTCGAACAGCTTGGCCGTTTCCAGGAACCGCCCGCCGTCGTTCATGTCGCCGGGGACGCCCATGACGACCGCGATCAGCCGGGTGCCGTTCTGCAGCGAAGTACCGGTGAAGCAGTTGCCGGCATTCGTCGTATGGCCGGTTTTCAGACCGTCCACGCCCGGATAAGCGAATTTCTTGAAGTTGGTGACGTTCTTGTTCGACTCCAGCATCCAGTCCCAGTTAACGACCGGAGCGTCGTCCCGTTCGCGGAATTGAAACGACTGAATCTTGGAATAGTTCAGAAAGTCGGGATAGTCCTTCAGAATCCGTTCGGCCAGAATCGCCGAATCGCGCGCGGACATCACCGTCTCGCCTTCGATGGAAGTCGGTTGGTATTTCTCGGGCATATCCCTGCGGTCAAGACCGGTGGAGTTGATAAAATGGGCGGTTTTCATCCCGAACTCCTTGGCCGTCTCGTTCATCAGCTTGGCGAAAGCCTCTTCCGATCCGGCGACCGTCTCGGCCAGCTGTACCGTCGCATCGTTCGCGGAGCCGACGGCCATCGCTTTGTAGAGGTTCTCTACGGTATACTTTTCGCCTTCCGCCAGAAAAACCCGGCTCCCGATTTGCTTGGCCGCGTTCTCCTGGACCGTAATCTCCTGATCCCAGCTTAGTTTGCCATCTTTGATCGCTTTGAACACCAAATACTCGGTCATCATCTTGGTCATGCTAGCCGGAGGCAGCGCCGTATCGGCGTTATTCTCGTAAAGGATTTGTCCGTTGTCCGCGTCTACGAGAATCGCGGATTTGACGTTAAGATCCAAGGCGGCGTTCGTCGTGGTCGCGGCCGCGGCCGCGTTCGCGCTGCCGGCGCCTAAAGCCAGGAATACTACGCTAAAAACGAGTATAAGAGCGGTGAACCGTCGGATGGGGGACAAAGCGACTCGGGCGGCGGGAACATAACGATTCAACACGCGTTCTCTCCTTTTGAATAAACAATTGGCATAACTCCGATAGTTATTGTAACATACCCGATACCAAGGCAAAAGCCGCAGATCGGGGGACTCCCTCTCTGCGGCTTGCGGAGGTCCGGATTACAGGGAATAATTCGGCGCTTCCTTCGTAATTTGGACGTCGTGCGGGTGGCTCTCCCGGAGCCCGGCACCCGTGATACGAACGAACGTCGTGTCGTTCTTCAATTCCTCGATCGTGCCCGTTCCGCAGTAGCCCATGCCCGAACGGAGCCCGCCGATCAGTTGGTGGATCGTATCCTTGATCGGTCCTTTGTAAGGCAGACGGCCTTCGATGCCTTCCGGCACGAGCTTGGAGTCGTCTTCCTGGAAGTAGCGGTCCTTGCTTCCTTCCTTCATCGCTCCGATCGAGCCCATGCCGCGGTAGGACTTATACCGGCGTCCTTGGTAAATCTCGGATTCGCCCGGGCTTTCTTCCGTGCCGGCGAACAAGCTGCCCAGCATGACCGCGCTGGCCCCGGCGGCGATCGCCTTCGTGATCTCGCCGGAGTACTTGATGCCTCCGTCGGCGATGATCGGAACATTGTATTCCCGAGCCACCGTCGCGCAATCGTAGATGGCCGTAATTTGCGGTACGCCGATACCGGCGATGATGCGAGTCGTACAGATCGAGCCCGGCCCGATGCCGACCTTGACGACCGAGGCGCCGGCTTCGATCAGATCGCGCGTTGCCTCGCCCGTAGCGACGTTGCCCGCGACGATCGTCAGCTCCGGATACTTCTCGCGGATCTTGCGAACCATCTCGACGATGTTGATGTGATGGCCATGCGCCGAATCGACGACCAGCAAGTCGATGCCCGCGTTCACCAGCGCTTCGGTTCTCTCGAACGTGTCCTTCGAGACGCCGACCGCCGCGCCGACCACCAGGCGACCGTGCTTGTCCTTGGCCGCGTTCGGGAACTGGATCGCTTTCTCGATATCTTTAATGGTAATAAGTCCCTTGAGGTTGTTCGCCTCATCTACCAGCGGCAGCTTCTCGATCTTATGCCGCTGAAGGATTCCTTCCGCTTGCTGAAGCGTCGTTCCGACCGGCGCCGTAACCAGGTTCTCCTTCGTCATGACCCCGCCGATCTTGATCGAGTAGTCATGCACGAAACGCAAGTCGCGGTTGGTCAGGATGCCGACCAGCTTGCCTTCTCCGTCCACGATCGGAACCCCGGATATGCGGTACTTGCCCATCAACTCTTCGGCATCATATACATGATGTTCCGGCGTCAACGAGAACGGGTTCGTGATGACTCCGCTCTCCGACCGTTTGACCCGATCCACTTCTTCCGCTTGCTGCGCTACCGACATGTTCTTGTGGATGATGCCGATTCCGCCTTCGCGAGCGATGGCGATCGCCAGGGCCGATTCCGTGACCGTATCCATCCCCGCGCTGATCAGCGGAATGTTCAGCTTCACCGAATCGCTTAGCGCTGTCGACACATCCACGTCCCTAGGCAGAATGGAAGACTTGCGGGGAACGAGCAATACGTCGTCAAACGTAAGACCTTCCTTGGCGAATTTGTTTTGCCACACGTGATATTTCCTCCCTTGTCAGGTTATGGAGCCGGTTGTTCTCCGATTAGATTATAGGCAATCTTAGCAGAGGCATAGGGGGCTGTCAAGCAAGGAAAAACCGGCTGTTTCGCGCTGACCGAAGGCTTGTTCGGGACCGTCAGAAGTTCGGGTAGCGGCAGGATGCGTTCCAGAGCAAATAGCTCGTCATTCCTTCCCTTCTGGCGGCTTCAATTTGTTGCCGAATTTGAGCCGATCCGTATCTTTGGTGGGGATGAACCCAGGATGCGGTGAAGCTCTGCAGCCAGGGGCGCACCTCGGCCGCGGATCTTCCGCCGGATCGCAGCTGCCGGTTCTGTCTGCCGGCGTCATGGAGCGCATGCGCCACGATGGGTCCGGGCTTCAAATCCGGATCACGGATTCCCCAGGTTCCGTCGGCGTAATGGGAGGGGTATACCATCGGAGAGATGACGTCGACGGCGGAAGCGACCTTCGCCCAGGATTGGCCGATCCCCATATCCGACCGGGTTGTCGCCACCATGCCGAACACGTCGGCCGAGACGATCGCTCCGTCCCGGTGAATCCGCGCGGTCGCCTTCTGAAGGAACTTCCCGATCGCTTCGTTGCGGCTCCACCTTTCCGGGTTGCGGTAAGCGACTTCCCGATCGACCCGAGCCTGGTTTTCCGGAAAACGCACATAATCGAATTGCACCTCATCGAACCCGATGCGGGCCGCTTCTTCCCCGAGCGCGATCGGATAGGCCCACGCTTCCTTCCGGAACGGCTCCATCCAGGCATAGCCTTTCGCGTCGCGCCAGATCCGCCCGTCCCGGCGGTGCATGGTCAGCTGCGGGGCCGCCCGCGCGAATCGCGGTTCCTTGAACGTCACGACCCGCGCGATCAAATAGATGTTCTGCTTTTTCAACTGGTCCACCAGCCTGCGAAAAGACTCCGTCGCCCGGGCGCGTCTGACGATCGTTCCGCTCGAGGATACGGCCGGCAGCAGGATCGGGCCGTTCACGTCGATGACCATGGCGTTCAGTTCCGTCTCCTTGACGAGACGAATCAGCGCATCCATCCGCCGGCTTCCCGCGACGCCCGCCGATACGTAGATGCCGCGGATCGGACCGCCGGGCCGCCTGAGCGCGGTCGGACGAAACTCTGTTTCCGCCGCGGCCGTCGGCCGAACGGCATTCTTTCCGCTTGACGACAGCTTCAGGGCCAAATCATCGGCGGTTGAAGCGCATCCGGCGGGGGAAGTGGTCGCTAAGACCAGAATAAGGAACGGAACGGCGAAGCAGCGAAAAAAGATTCCATAACGGCCGGCATTCATCTTCATCACGCCTTCACATTGAAGTAACGCTTAGTATGAACGTTCCATGCCGCCCTGTTGAATTGGAACTTATGGCAATCGGGCAACAACGCGAAAGAACCCGCCTCTCTGCGGGAAGAGACGGGTTCCGTGGGAGTAAAGCGTTTTATATCATCACGGCGCCGGACGGTTCGATTGGGTTCGGGGTTGACGTGAAAATGACGCTATTCCGCCGAACTGTCGTCAGCCGTGCTGTTTTTTGCTGAAGAATCGCCTTGGGCACCGTTCTTACTCGCCTTTTTGCCGAAAGCGGCGTGGCCATCCCGTGCCTGTCCGTTTACGACCGCCTCGGCTCGGCTGGTCAGATTCGCGACCGCGCTGTCATACTGCCCCTGCGTGATTTTGCCCGCGCTTAGCTTGTCGCTGAGATTCTTCTGCAGAGACGCGGTCAACGCGTCAATCACCGTCTGAACGTCGACTCCTAGCTTGCCGGCCTCTTCAGCGATCGTTTCTCCCGACGCCAATGCGGTTCTCAATTCGTCCGCCGTGAGACCAAGCGCGGTTGCGATCGCCTCTGTGTCCACTCCAAGACCGGCGCCTATCTTCCCTTCGCCGCCTCTTCCTCCAATTGCCGAGTCGAGAAGCTTGTCGGCCCAAGCGGAAGCGTCGAATGCCGGCCGATTCGCGTCTGTCGCCGAATCGCTCCGGGCGGCCGAGTCCGAAGCCGGCTTATTCTCCTCGATCCAAGCCACCAGCTTCTCCTTGAGCGTTTCTCGGGATATTCCTTGATCCGCCCCGGCTTGAGCCAGCGTCTCGCCGGCTTGCTGCGCTTGCTTTAATTCGTCCGCCGTGAGACCTAACAGCGATGCAAGCTTGTCTTCGTTCAAAGCCATTCCTTTGCCGCGTCCACCGAATCCGCCCTTCAAGATGTCGCCGCCCTTGGAGTCCAACAGCTTATCGGCGAGAGTGGAGAAATCGGGAGCCTTCCGGATGTTCGACGTTGAATCCGACGAACCGGCCGAAGAAGAACCGCTCCGTGCCGCCAGCGCCTCCTGCATCCACGACACCAACTGAGATTTTAGATTATCACTGGAGACACCTTGACTCTCGGCGATTTCCGCCAGCGATTCCGTCTGCAACTTCTCCTTCAAACTTGCGGCATCAAGATTTAAATACGCGGCCAGTTTGTCTTCGTAGCCTTTCAGGATTGTCATGCCGCCGCCTCGATGGCCGGCTTGACCGCCGGCTTTGGGTGCTTGGGCCTGCTTGGTCGAGGTGGATCCGGAAGTCGCGGCGAAGGCGCTGTTGCCGGACAACAGACCTCCGCTTATCGTTAACGTGAGCGCAATCGCGCTAGCAGCCATCAGCTTCGATCGACGTTTCGAACTCATTTTGTCATTCATCGCATTGCCACCTTTCGGTTGGGAATTTGTCTTCCTGTACTATCCTAGACAACCAGCCTTAGCCTGCCTTTAAACCGCCCTTAATTTACCGTTAAATTACAGTGAACGGACGATGAACAAATCCGGACTTGCGCGCTTCGAAGCAAAGAAATGCAAAAAGACCACCCAAATGGGTGGTCTCACGGTCAACTTTGGCTTGCGCCTTGCCCGATGTCTTCTTTCGCTTTATCAAGCGAAGAAGAATCGACCTTGATAACCGGATACGAAACTTTAGCGATTGTATTCATCCGT
>NZ_JACJVO010000032.1 GCF_014212055.1 Cohnella zeiphila
CCCCCAGGGCACACGGTGCCGCTAATTCCGCCGGCGCCCGCCTGCCCGCGGGACATAGCCGCCCGCGGTGCCGCCATCGCCCCGCCATCGCCCTCCGCCATCGCCGCCGCCTCACACCCAACCTTTCTCCATGGCCTTCAGGATCAAGGCCGCGAACAAGCTGTTGGACCAGGCGAACCAGGGACGGGAGAAGTCGGACGGGTCGTCCGGGTGGAAGCCTTCGTGCATGTAGCCGGTGCCGGCATCGGTCTGAACGAGCGTCTCGATGAGCGCTTTGACCTCACCTTCGTCCGTCGACGTCAGCGCCTGCATGGACAGGGCGAGGTGCCACACGTAGCCGCCCGGCGTGTGCGGGCTGCCGATGCCCTTGGCGAATTTGCCATCGAAATAGAACGGGTTGTCGAAGCTGAGCGCGAACCGCCGCGTGTTCCGGTAGATCGGATCGTCCGCGGGCACGTAGCCGAGATACGGAATGGACAGAAGTCCGGGCGTGCCGGCGTCGTCCATCAGCGAATAGTTGCCGAAGCCGTCGGTCTCGTAGGCGTAGATTCGGCCGTGAACCGGGTGGTGGACGATGCCGTAGGTCCGGATGCCGAAGTCGATCTCCTTGCGCAGCTTCGCGGCCCTCTCGGCCAGATTGGCGTCGCCGAAGATGTCGGCGGCGATTTCGCGAATGTGCCCCAGGATGACCGCGGCGAACATGTTCGCCGGAATGTTGTAGCCGAATTCGCAGGCGTCGTCGCTCGAACGGAAGCCGGACCAGCTCATGCCGGTATAGTTGACGGGCATTCCCCGGCCGTCGTTGTACAGCGTCTCCGTATCCTTGTCCGTCTGCCGGATGAAGTGATACGGAGACTTTTCCCCGTGGCGCTGTTCGGTCCGAATCACCTCGACAATGCGGGTCAGCGCCTGATAGCAGGCAGGGTCGAACCGGTCGGTCCGCCCGGTCCGCCCGGTCGTCTTCCAATACTCGTAGAGAAGCTGAACGGGGAAGCACAGCGAATCCAGCTCGTACTTGCGTTCCCACATCCAGGGGCTCAGGTCGCAGTCGTCGGTGTCGCGGTAATGCTTGCCGCTCGCCGTCTCATTGAAGGCGTTCGTGTACGGATCGAGGTTGATGTACATCATTTGCCTGGCGATCAGGCCGCCGATGATGCGCTGAAGGTCTTCGTCCTCCTTGGCGAACGGGAGATAGTGCCGCACCTGTTCGACGGAATCGCGCAGCCACATCGCGGGAATATCGCCGGTAAAAACAAAGGTGGTGCCGTCCTCCAGCAGCTTGGTCGTCGTCTCCAGCGTATTGGGGAAGCAGTTGCGGAACAACTGGCGGAGCTTGGGACGGTGCGCGAGCCGCGCATCGGACTCCTCTAGCGCGCGAATGATGGAAGCGGGCAACTTCATCGTCAATTCCTCCTGTATGCACGATTCCCTTCAAGATTGCACAGCGGCATGCGCGCGGCAATAGGTAGGTTTTGCACGGCGATACGTAGGTCAAAGATGACACATTCGGCGTTCGAACCCGCGGCACAGGCCTGACAATGCACATCCTACATATTTACCGTGTCCGGATCTCTCCCTAGAATCACCTGTAAGGGTTTGCAAAAACGACTCGAAGGGAGAGGACCCACCAGAGATGATCGAAGCGTCGCGAATCGCAAGCAAACCGATCGGCCGCCAGTCGCGGGGCCGCCGGATGCTGCGCAATTGGGAACTGTATCTTTTTCTCGTACCGGCGATTGCCTATTTCCTCGTCTTTTATTACTGGCCGATGTACGGGATCCAAATCGCATTCAAAAACTATGTTCCTTCCAAAGGATTTCTCGGAAGCCCCTGGGTGGGGTTCGAGCATTTCGAACGCTTTTTCCATTCCTATTACTTCTGGGATCTGTTGTGGAATACGCTCAGCATCAGCTTCTACGCGCTGGCCGTCGGATTCCCGCTTCCCATCATCCTGGCGCTGGCCTTCAACGAGGTGCGCAACGGCGCCTTCAAGAAGACGGTCCAAACCGTCACCTACGCGCCGCACTTTATTTCCATGGTCGTCATGTGCGGAATGATCATGACGTTCCTGTCCCCGTCCAGCGGGATGATCGTGAGGATCATCGAGCTTCTCGGCATGGAGCCGGCGGCGTTCCTGACCGACCCGCACTGGTTCAAAACCGTTTACGTCCTGTCCGAGGTCTGGCAGAGCACGGGCTGGGGCGCCATCATCTACCTCGCCGCGCTCTCGGGCGTGGATCCTCAACTGCACGAAGCGGCCATTGTCGACGGGGCCGGCCGGTTCAAGCGAATGTGGCATATCAACCTGCCCGCCATCGTGCCGACCATCGTCATTCTGCTGATCCTGAACATGGGGAATATTCTCGGGGTGGGCTACGAGAAGATTTTGCTGCTGCAAAATCCGCTGAACATGGAGTCCTCCGACGTGATCTCCACCTTCGTCTACCGGTCGGCTCTGGTCAACGGACAGTACAGCTTCTCGACGGCCGTCGGGCTGTTCAACTCGGTAATCAACGCGTTTATGCTCGTCGTGGTCAACCTCATCGCCAAACGCACGTCCAACAACAGTCTATGGTAAATCCATTCGGAAAGGAGAGTGCGAGTCATGGTGCCCGCCATCAAGGAATCCAATAGAGACCGGCTGTTTCTGTTCCTGAACTACCTGTTCGTCACCGTGGCGCTGATCGTCGTCGCCTATCCCGTCCTTTACATCATCAGCGCGTCGGTCAGCGATCCCGTCGAGGTCAGCTCGGGCCGAATGTGGCTGTATCCCAGGAGTCTCACCTTCGACGGCTATTCGCTGGTGTTCGAGAACGCGAAGATCTGGCGAGGCTACGCGAATACGATCCTGTACACCTTCGTCGGAACGCTGCTGAACCTGTTCGTGACGCTCCCCGCGGCGTACGCTCTGAGCCGAAGGGATCTGGCCGGCCGCAAGTTCGTGATGGGCATGTTTCTGGTCACGATGTTTTTCAGCGGCGGTCTGGTTCCCACCTATCTGGTGGTCAAAGACCTGCATCTGATCAACACGATGGGCGCGCTGATCCTGCCCGTCGCGGCTTCGGTGTACAACATCATCGTGGCCAGAACCTTCTTCAGCTCCACGATTCCGGGCGAGCTGACGGAAGCGGCCTATATGGACGGCTGCAACAATTTCCGCCTGTTCCTTGGCATCATTCTGCCCTTGTCGAAGCCGATCATCGCGGTCATGGCACTGTTCTACGGCGTCGCTCACTGGAACAGCTACTTCCCTGCTTTGATCTATCTGAACGACGAGGTCAAATATCCGCTGCAGATGGTGCTCCGGCAAATTCTCGTCCTTCAGGAGATGACGGCCGAGACGACCGGCGCCGCCATCAGCGGGGACATCGCCCAAGCGATGAATTCGAAAGCGGAGATCGCTTCGCTCGTCAAGTATGCCGTCATTATCGTTTCCACCCTGCCGGTTATCGCCGTGTACCCTTTTCTGCAGCGGTATTTCGTTCAAGGGGTCATGATCGGTTCGGTAAAAGGCTGAGCGGCACGATCGGCAGGTAGAATGCGGTAATAACGAAGATCGGAGAGCCTGATCTCTCTTCTTCGATTATTATAGGAAGATATCCAAGGAGGACGAGTATGAACAAGATGAAGAAAAGCGGGGCTCTGCTGCTGTCCGCCGCCATGTCCGTGGCGCTGCTGGCCGGCTGCGGTTCGTCGGGCAACGACGAGGCGAAGGGAGCGAACGGCTCCGGCTCCGGCACGGCCGATAACGTAGCGAAGGAAGGCTTCCCGATCGTCAAGGAGCCGCTCACGCTGACCCTGACCGCGCCCGACGTCGGCATTCAGAACTGGGACAACATGAAGGTATTGCAAGAGATGGAGAAGCTGACCGGCATTCATCTGAAGATTCAGAACGCGCCGAAGGAGAGCTTCGAGACGAAGAAGAACCTGATCTTCGCTTCGGGCAACTACCCGGACATTTTCTATGCGGCCGGATTGACGACCGCCGAGCAAATGAACTACGGGGGACAGGGCATCCTGGTCCCGCTCGAAAACCTGATCGACAGCTACGCGCCGAACTTCAAAAAGATTCTGGACGAGAATCCCGATATCCGCAAGTCGATCACCGCGCCGGACGGCCATATCTACGCGCTGCCGGTCATTGAATTCAACCAGCCCTGGTACCGTAACCCGATGTGGTACAACGGCGATTTTCTGAAGGCGCTTCATGTTACCAAGCTGCCGGAGACGACGGAGGAGCTGTATACGTACCTCAAGCGGGTCAAGGACGAAGATCCGAACGGGAACGGCAAGAAGGATGAGATTCCGCTCTCCTCTTCCCCTTCCAACGGCAACAGCCTGCGGGATATTCGCACCTGGCTGCTCGGCGCCTTCGGCATCTACGAGGAGGAGATCTATGTCGACGACAACGACAAGGTCCATTACACGCCGATGGAGGAAGGCTACAAGGATTATCTGACGTACATGAACCGCCTCTGGAACGATGATCTGCTGGACCACGAGAGCTTCTCGCAGACGGCCGAGCAGAAGAAGGCCAAGGCGCAGAACAACCAGGTGGCCCTTTTCTCGGACTGGAACGCCTACATGACCAAGGGCGGCGAGCCGAGCATGGACGACCCGATGTTCCTTCCCGTGAAAAGCGACAAAGTGGACAAGCCGGCCATCGCCATGAACAAAGGCATTACGCCGGGCGCCTTCGCCATCTCGAAGACGAACCCCTCCCCGGAAGCTTCGATGCGCTGGGTGGACTATATTTATTCCTATGAAGGCGCCATGCTGTTCAACAAGGGGCCGGAGGGCGTGCTCTGGAAATATACGGACAAAAGCACGCTGACCAAAGAGTATCTTCCGGTTCCGGGAGGCGGCGACCGCGAGGAGTACCGGGCGACGATCACGCCGAACTACGGCATCCCGGCGCCGACCATCTCCCTGCCGGAAATCCAGAAAGGGCTGCTCGGCGATTTCGACGAGTGGGTCGCCAACGAGACGCAGACCAAGCTGATCGACAACGGGGCGCGGATTCCGTTCCCGACCTTGTTCCTGACCCCCGACGAGCAGACGGAGGTCACGACGATGAGCGCCGACCTGAACACGTACGTGCGTCAGATGGAAGCGAAGTTCATTACCGGCAACGAGCCGCTGGCGAACTGGGACAAGTACCTGGACACCGTCAAGAAGATGGGCGGCGACCGCATGGCGGAAATCTATCAAACGGCTTACGACCGCTGGAAAAAGAGCTGACCGCTGCAACCGTTATCGTCGGCCGAAGGCCGATTGATCGGTTGTCGGCACGCTGCAACCGAAGGAGCAGGAGGAGACACACCCGATGAAAATCACCAGACACGCGAGCAATCCGATCGTCGTTCCGGGCCTGTACGAGTGGCGGAAAGTGACCGTCTTCAATCCGGCGGTCATTATCGACGACGGCAAGTTCTATATGATCGAGCGGACGGCGGGCTCGCTGACGCCCTGCAAGAACTTCCTGGGCCTGCTGGAGAGCGACGACGGCGTCGTCTTCACCCATGTCAAGGACGAGCCGATCGTGACGCCGGACATGCTGGGCTTTCCTTACGGCAGCGTCCAGGACCCGCGGATCGTCAAGATCGACGGCGTCTTCTATCTGAATTACGCCCTGCGGCCGTGCGCCATGAACTATTATCCGACGGGAGCGGGCGTGCCGAACCGTTCTTTTCCCGACTACCCGGAAGGTTGGGGCCAAGAGGAGGGCCACTGGCTGACCCGCTCGTCGATCGTGAAGTCGACGAACCTGATCGACTGGGAATTCGTATCGGACACGACGCCGCTTCACATCAACGACCGCGACAACATCCTGTTCCCGGAGAAGATCAACGGCAAGTTCGCGCTGCTTCGCAGACCGGAGGAATATATCGGAGAAGCGTACGGCACCGACAGCGCGGCGATGTGGATCACCTATTCCGAGGACCTGATTCATTGGGAGGAGCCGAAGCTGCTGGCCAAGGCGGAGAACTCCGCCTGGGAATCGCGCAAGATCGGAGGCTCGACGCCGCCGGTGCGGACGGACAAGGGCTGGCTCGTGCTGTATCACGGGGTGGACGATCAGGTCGTCTATCGCGTCGGCGCCATTCTGCTCGACCTGGACAACCCGGAGAAGGTCATCGCCCGGACGAAAAATTTCATCATGGAGCCGGAGACGTACTACGAGAAGTTCGGCTATCAAATTCCGAACGTCATCTTTCCGACGGGGAACGTGGTCAAGGACGGGCTTCTGTACATCTATTACGGCGTGACCGACACCGCCATCGCGCTGGCGACGGTTCCGCTCGACGAACTGGTGGAGCATATTCTGAACGAGCCGCAATAATGGGGGAGGGAAGGGAGCAAAAAAATCAGGGGATGGTCCAAATCATAGGCAAAGGGCCAAAAAATCAAGAAAAAGAGCGGGTTATCGAAAAGATGCCCGCTCTTTAGCTCTTGATCCGATGATTTGCATCGTTAGCGCACCGAGCCAGGCTTCGGAAAGCGCTGCTAACGATGTTTTGCATCGCAAGCGCACCGGCTCACCGCCGAAGTCTGACGAATGGGCTCTTGATGCGATGATTTGCATCGTTAGCGCACCGGCTGGCAGGTAAGCCCTGTGAATTGGGCGTGCATGTCCCACAAACTTCGTTCGCAGGCAGTCAAGGCGAGCTGCCTGCCGACCTGCCCGGCTGAGCTAAGCTTTAGCGGGTCTGTAGGTTACCAAGAGGGACCCCACCTTAAGTGCTTTGACGTCCGCGAGATGGAATTCCTTCTGCTCCTTAAGATCGTCAAACAAATGCTCGCCTACGTTGACCACAACCGGGTGCATGACGATCTGATATTCGTCAATGAGATTTGCGTCTGCAAGCGATCGCACGAGCGTTGGACTGCCGAAAATAACAATGTCGCCACCGTCGCCGTTTTTTAGGTCCTTAATTTGCTCTTCTATATTACTGCCGGTCAATGGTTTTGGAGCTTCGAATTCTCCCCATTTAAGCTTGCCCGGCGGGCGGGCGCTTGTGACAACTAGCTTGTGGGCGTTGTTTATCTTATCGCCCAGGCTTGAACCTCGAGTATTCGGCCACTTTCTGGAGAGGTCTTCGTAGGTTCCGCGGCCAAGCAAAATGGTATCGGCCGTCTCGAAAATATTCAATAGATACTGGGAACCTTCCTCAATGCCGGCGCTATTTCTCCAGACCGACCAGTCGGTCTTGTCCTCGCTTGGGTCGCCGGTGACAACCCCATTCATCGTACTGTGAATGAATAGAATGATTTTACGCATGAACGATCGTCCTTTCAATCTTTGATAGTCGTCATATTGTTTCTCCTTTATTTAGACGAAATGAGATTACGATATTCATCGGTGTAATTTTGGACATGGTCCTTATTCGTCTTTGCCGCAGCTCCCGGCTATGCCCCCGTCTGGCCGGAGGCATGGAGCTTGCGGTATTGTCCAGGCGTGCAGCCGACTTCCTTTTTGAACTTGCGGATAAAATTCGGAGCGTCAAAGTAACCGACCTGCTCGACGATCTCCTGCAGGGGCGCGCTGCTGCTCACGAGCAGGCGAATGGCCTTTTCCATCCGGCAGTGCCAGACATATTGCGAGAAGTTGGCGCCGGTTTTCTCCTTGAACGCGCGGCTCAGGTACGAGGTGGAGATGGAATATTTCAGGGCCACATGCTCCAGGCTCATCGTATAGTCCGTGAACTGCTCGTCGACATAGGCCACAATGTCGTCGATCAGGGAGGCTTGTCCCGTCTCGGTATTCCGCACCACCTGCCGGCAGATGCCGGCCGCGAGCGCGACCAGCTTCGCTTCCAGGTCCTCCCCGGTCTCGAAAGAGGTCAGGCCCGGAAGGCGCCGGAACGCTTCGTCCATGCCGAGCTCCGAAGCGGTGCGCAGCAGAGTGTTCAGCATCTCGAATTGGAGGCAGCGCAGCAGATAGGCCTGCGGCGATTCGTCCCGGATCGACGCCATCATGTCCGCGATCATCTCCACGGCGACCGTCTCGTTGCCCTGCTTCAAGCTCTGCTCCAGCTTCAGCATCGATTTTTTGGGGATCCAGAAGCTGCCGGATGCGGACGACGCGAATTCGCCCAAGTGCTCGAAGTAGGTGACGCTGCCGCCCGAGCCGACGTTCCGGTGCTCCAGGGCGGTGGACGCCTCGATGAAGCTCTGGTTCAGCCGGCCGAGATCGTCGTAGACGGAACCGACGCCGATCGTCGGAACGAGTCGGGAATTCTCCAGCACCATCACCCGGATGAGGTCGATCAGCCGTTCCATCTTTTCTTGTACCGCGGCGCGGTCACCGGCGGGAAGCGAGACCATGAGCGCAAACCGGTCCTCGTGGGAAAATTCGATGCCGTACACGCGGGCCTCCATGTCCGGGAGCTCGAAATAGCTGAGCATCTCCTGCAGCAGGTGCCGTTCCCGCCACGATTTTTCCTCATTCCGACTGTCTCCCCACGCGATGATCGCCGAGAAGTAAAATCCTTCCCCGTTCGGGAACTCCAGGCCCGTCTCCGCAATCATCCGTTCGATCTCGGGATCGTCGGGCTTCCCGTGCTTCAGCAGCAGAAGCATGCACTGATTGCGGACGAACGGCTCCTGCATATCGATCCGGGCGCTGTAATCATGAATCGTCTGGCGGATCCATTCCCACTCGTTCCGCGTTTTCGCGGGCTCCGAGCCGTTGCTTCTTTGCTTGGCGAACTCCATCAAGTCCTTGATCGGATGGTACTGGCGTCTGGCCAGAACCATGGCGGCGACGATGCCGGCTGCGACGGCAATGCCGAAGATGAGCGCAATCAATGTCTGAATATGGGCGACCCGGCTGAAAAACTGGTAGCTCGGCATCGTCGTCACGTAAGTCCAGCCGTTAAGCTGCGACTGAACCGACACGATCGACTGCTGCTCTCCTTCCAGCACGAGGCGATGCGTGCCGGGGGACAAGGAAGACAGCACGTCAAGGTCCTCCTGAGCCAGCGCCTCGCCATGGCTGCTTGAAGTCAGCACCTTGCCGTCTTGATCGAATATGTAGCTGCTTCCGGTGAAATCGCTCAGGATGGTGTCCATGACGCCGGTCAGCTTCGATTCCTTGAGCAGATAGACCAGCGTTCCGTACGGATAAGGATCGTTCGGCTTGATCGGCACCAACAGGGTCAGCATAGGCTCCGAGCGGGAGTAGACGCTTACATTCTCGGCCGGGCGGATCACCGTCTTTTTCACTTCGTTGAGATCGCGGACCGCGTCTTCCCGCTTCCAGTTCTCGAACCGGTACAGCTTGCCGAAAACGACGTTCAAATCCGCGAGACCGTTGGAGGAATAAATGACGGAATCTCCGTGATAGTAAAGGAACAGATTCTCCAGAAGCTGGCTGTTCGCTTTGTAGCTGGAGAGTGCGAGAATCGCATCCCGGCTGTAATACGGATGACGGACCATAAACGGCGTCAGCCTCGCATCGTAGGCGATTTTGAAGGAGATGTCCTGCAGCTCCGTCATGCGGTCGTCGATCGTCAGCCGAACCTGATTCAATTGGTTGAGGTTGGACTGCTCGATCTCGTAGCGCAGATTCTTGACAGCGTTATCGTAAACAAAAAACGTGACGCCGCTCAGAGGAATCAGGAACATGAGAATATAGGACAGCGCATACTTAAGCAGCAACCGGGATTGAAAATAGCTCCGGACGCTGCGCTTCGTTGCCCTCATAGCCGAAACGGGCGGAGCGGTCTCCATCGAACTCCTCCCCACTTTGTAAAGGATTTGTAAACATTATAACATTATGTTGAATAGATCGCTATGAAAGTTTCTTTCTATAGAATAGGGGGAGAGAGGCTGGCGGGTTGCAGGAGGGAGCCGTGCGAAGGTTCCGAAAAGAAGGAGAGGGGCGCAGGGAGCCAACCGTCTGCGGGGAGGGAAAAGCGCTCGAAAGCCCGGCATACGCAGGCGCAGGCAAAGCCTGCGTCGGAGCCGGGCTCTCAAGACTCTCATTGTTCAGGCGCAGAAGATCTCTCAGGCTTCTGCTCGATTCGGGGTTGACGCCGATTCGGTGAGTTCCAGGTTCGTCGTTAGCCGAGCCGATCCGCACGGGAGCTTCCGGCGCCGGAAGCCCCCGCTCTGCGGCGCGGGCGCTTATCTGCGCCGCTTGCCCGAGGCGCGCCGGCGCCCCGAGCCGGAGCCGGTGCGGGGACCGTTGCGTCCTGCCTGGCGGCGTGCGCCGCCGTTGGTTCTGCGCCCGCGGCGGCCTCTGCGGCGACGGCGGTAGGATCCGCTCGAAGTATCGCCTGTGCTCCCGCCTTTTCCTTTTCCGGTAAACAGCTTAAGCAGCGGGGCGACCTGCTGGACCGTCGACATGATCTTCTGGAACTTGCCGATGTTGCTGACGAGGCCCTCGATGCCTCCCATGCGGTCGATAAAGCCTTTGATCTGCTCCGGGTTGAGCATGCCGGCCAGCCCTTTGCCGCCGCCGCCGGCGGCCGGAGCCGCCACTTGCTGAGCGGGCGGCATCACCTGCACGGGGCTGAAAATAGGCTGCGACGGGCCGCCCAAGCCGCCGCCGAAGCCTTGGAACGGCGCTCCCTGAAACGGCCCTTGAACGGGACCGCCTCCTTGCGCCGGGTTCCATGCCTGAAGCTGCATCTGCTCCATATTGTTCATCGACATCGCGTTCGATTCACATCCTTCGTTCGGGTATCTCCGCCCTATTTCGCATTGCGGAAACAGAGCGGAGCGGTGCGCTTGGTATAGGGTATGTGCGGAGGGGCGAATGCGTATGGACGATGGCCCGGTTATGGAAGCGGATTTTACTTCTGTGAAGCGTGAATACGGTGACGCTTGAAGAATTTTACGATTCACAGTAAAATAACGTTAATGAAAGCGTCTCGATCGCAGATGAGGTGACTCTCCATGCAATTGAAGAAATTGAACGATCGCAGCATCGACCAGCTCTTCGAAGCGATCCTTACGTTGAAGGATGTCGAGGAATGCTACGTTTTTTTTGACGATTTGTGCACGGTCAACGAGATTCAGTCGCTGTCGCAGCGGCTGGAGGTCGCCCGCATGCTCGGCAAGGGCAATACGTACAACCAGATCGAATCGGAGACCGGCGCGAGCACGGCTACGATCTCCAGGGTGAAGCGCTGCCTGAACTACGGCAACGACGGCTACAAGCTGGCGCTGGAGCGGCTCGGCCGGTTCGGCAACCCGTCGGATGCGGCGGAACCGAACCAGGCGTAGCCCAATAGGGATTTTCCCGCGATCCGGGAGATCAGGCCGATGCTCAAGCGAGCGTCGGCCTTTGTCATTTTATAGGACGGCATGCGCAAACGTTCCCGGAAGCTCCCATTCCAAAATTATCCACGTTCAGCGCCGCGGTCTCGTTGACATTGCGTTTTCATTTCGATAGCATGATTAAGTAGGTGTAAAAGATCGGTTGCCGAACAGGAGGAACGTCATGAAACCCGGGGTTCTGGTCATCGGTCACGGGTCCCGGGACGAACGCTGGGTCGAACGGGTGGAAGAGACGGTTCGCGGCGTTCGGAAGTCGCTGCCCGGCGTCCCCGTCGCCTGCGGGTATCTGGAGCTGGTGGACGGCCGGCTCATCCAGGACGGCATCGACCGGCTCGAAGCGGAGGGCGTGACGGATCTGTTGGCGATTCCGCTGTTCGTGTCCGAGGGAAGCACCCACGTCGACGAGATCGGCTGGGCGCTCGGAGCGTACGCGGAGCCGCGTCGTCCGACCGACCTGGAGCGTTACCGGGTTGAATCTCGTCTGACGTACGGCAGGCCGATCGGGGACGACCCGGAGATCGTGGACGCGCTGCTCGACAAATTGGCGGCGAGCGGCTTATCGGAAGAGCCGGCCCGCGAAGGGCTGCTGCTGATCGGACACGGCAGCGAAGAGGCGTGGTTCTATGAGAAGTGGCGGAGCGGCCTGGAAGGGCTCGCGGCGCGCATGAAGCAGCGGGGCGGATTCGCGGACGCGACGGCGGCGCTGCTGCGGCCGGACGAAGCGGCGGATCGCGTTCGCGCCATGAGGAGCGGCAGCGGGACGGAGCTGCGGGTGTTGGCGGTCCCGGTGTTCGTCAGCGAGGGATACTTCACGTCGGAGGTCATTCCGAAGCGGCTTGCGGGGCTCGGCTGCCGGTATGCCGAGGGCGCGCTGATCCCCCATCCCAAAGTGGCGGATTGGGTCGTCCGGCAGGCCAAGGAGTGGCTTGCCAAGTTGCGTGCGGAGTGCAAAGAGGGGGAGCAAGTTGGAGAAAATTAGAGCCCGGTTAATTTACAATCCGACCTCCGGCAGGGAGGAAATGAGAAGAAGGCTGCCGATGATCCTTCAGAGACTGGAGCGCGGAGGAATCGAGACGTCCTGCCACGCGACGGAAGGCAAGGGGGACGCGATCAAAGCCGCCTCGGTAGCCGTAGAGCGCGGATACGATCTGATCATCGCGGCGGGCGGAGACGGCACGCTGAACGAAGTGATCAACGGCATGGCGGGACATGCGACCCGGCCGTCGCTGGGCGTGCTCCCGATGGGCACGACGAACGATTTTGCCCGGGCCCACGGCATTCCGCGCAGGTGGCAGGACGCGGTCGATCTGATCCTGCGCCGCCACGCCCGTCCGGTCGATATCGGCCTCGCGGACGGGAAATATTTTATCAACATTGCCGGTGGCGGCTTCTTGACCGACCTGTCGTACGAGGCCCCGAGCAAGCTGAAGACGATGATCGGACAACTGGCATATTACATAAAAGGCTTCGAGAGCATCACCCGCTTCCACCCGACCAAGCTGCGCATCTCGGCGGAAGGGATCGGCGACTTCGACGGGGAGCACATGCTGTTCCTCATCGCGAACAGCCAGTCCGTGGCCGGCTTCGAGAAGCTGGCGCCCCAGGCGAAGACCGACGACGGCTTGTTCGACGTCATCATTCTGAAGAAATGCAACCTGGCGGAGATGATCCGGATCGCTTCGCTCGCCATGCGCGGCGAGCATCTGAACGATTCGCACGTCATCGCGTTCCAGACGAGCAAGCTGGTCGTGCAGGCGGAGGACCGCGTCCAGCTCAACCTGGACGGCGAGTTCGGCGGCACCTTGCCGTGTTCGTTCTCCGTGCTGCCGTCCCACCTCTCCATCTACGTGGACGAGAACGGTTCTTCGAGCTACCGGGGATAAGCGTAAGATTAGACAAGACAGACGGGCGCGAAGGGCGGAAGCTCTTTTGCCCGTTTTTTACATCGGATGACGGAAGCGGCGGTACCAATAAAGAAGAAAGGCGAGGCTCGCCGGACTTCGAGAGAACGGAGACAGGAAGCAAGTGAAGCGTCAGCATGGGAAAAGATCGGGTGCGGCAAGGAACGAGCGGCGGAAGGCGGCGGGAGAGCGGCGCGAAGACGATATCAAAGCCGTTCTCAGCGGCGACAGCAAAGCCGATCACAGTGGCGACCGCAAGGCCGCTCGCAACAGCCTACCCGTGCAAACGGGGCAATCCGTCGATCTCGACATCGTCGGATTGACGCATGAGGGAGAAGGGGTAGGCCGGGTTCAGGGCTATACCCTTTTCGTACGCGGCGCGTTGCCGGGCGACCGGGCGCGGGCGGAAGTCGTCAGCGTCGGCAAGTCGTTCGGCCGGGCGCGGCTGACCGAGCTGCTGGCGGACAATCCGGACCGGCGCTCGGCGCCGTGTCCGATCTACGACGCCTGCGGCGGCTGCCAGTTGCAGCACTGGGACTACGCGGCCCAGCTGCGCTGGAAACGCCAGCTGATCGCGGACAACCTGTCGCGCATCGGGAAGCTTCCCGTGGTGTTCGCTGAAGATGCGGAGCGCGGTTCGTCCGCTGCGGGTGCGGATTCCGTCTCATCTGTTAGGGCATCGGATTCCCGCACCGCTTCCGATTCGCGTCCTCCCGTTATCGTCCATCCCGTCATCGGCATGGAGGATCCTTGGCGTTATCGGAACAAGGCGCAAGTTCCGATCGGCTCTTCCGTGGAGGGCGGGCTGATCAGCGGCTTCTATGAACAAGGAAGCCACGACATCGTCGACATGGACGCCTGCCTCATCCAGCAGGAGCCGAACGAAGAGACCGTGCGGGCCGTCAAAGCCGCCGCGCAATCCCTCGGCTATCGCGCCTACGACCGAGCCACCGGCCGCGGTCAGCTCCGCCATGTCGTCGTCCGCCATGCCCAAGCGACCGGCGAGCGCATGGTCGTACTCGTCACGAACGGCCGCGACCTGCCGCACGCCGACGAGCTTGTCGCGCTCATCCGCGAAGCCGTTCCGGGCTTGGCGAGCATCTGCCAGAACATTAACACCGCTCCCGGCCCCGTCGTCTTCGGCGACGAGACCCGCGTCCTCTGGGGCCGCGACGTCATCTACGACGAGATCGGCGGCATCCGCTTCGCCATCTCCGCCCGATCCTTTTTCCAGGTCAACCCCACCCAGACCGAGCGCCTCTACCGCGCCGCTCTGGATTACGCCGCCCTCACCGGCGACGAAACCGTATTCGACGCCTACTGCGGCATCGGAACGATCACCCTGTTCCTCGCCCAGCACGCCCGCCGCGTCTACGGCGTCGAGATCGTCCCCGAAGCCATCGAAGACGCCCGCCGCAACGCGACGATCAACGGCATCGCGAACACCGAATTCGCCGTCGGCGCCGCAGAAGACATCCTGCCTCGCTGGCAGGCAGAAGGTCTCTCGCCGGACGTCATTGTCGTCGATCCTCCTCGAAAGGGATGCGATCCTCGTTTGTTGGACACCATGCTCCAGCTTCGTCCGGAGCGGATTGTGTATGTGTCTTGTAATCCGTCTACGCTGGCTCGGGATTTGCGGGTGTTGGAGGATGGAGGGTATAGGACGGTGGAGGTTCAGGGGGTGGATATGTTTCCGCATACGACGCATGTGGAGTGCTGTTCACTATTAGTTTGGAACGGAAAATAACGATGATAAGTTAATGTGTGAATGCCCTTTCTTAAAAGAGAGGGTATTTTTTTGTTTTTATTGGGAGTGGGAGCAGGTTGCTTTAAGCTAGTCTGGGGGGATATCCAAATGACTGTTGGTTCGTAACCATTTAGGCAGTACACATCTTCATAGGTGACTAGAAGAGTATTACAGCTATACGAAGAACGATATTTCATTATATGGTACTATGTATAACGTAAACGATCAGATGAATGTACTTGTGCTATGCCCACATTCTCGCGCAAAACGATTTTTTGCGACGAATCCCCCTCAGCAACGCGCTCAGCAATTTGATAGATTCTAAGATCCCCGTTAAACAGCAGATGCTGCGCCTTTTCCATCTTCAGGCGAAGAATGTAGTCGCTTATTTTCTCTTCGGTTTCCAGCTTGAAAATACGGGAGACGTAGACCGGATGCAACTGAACATGATCGGCCAAGGTCTGCAAGGTAATGGCTTCCGACAAATGCTCGTGGACATATTTCTGCATCTGTTCAATGATGTAACGCCGCGATGATTTGGCTTCCGAAGAGAATTCGACGTTGATCTTGTCCAAGAGCCTAAGCGACCATTCGCGCAATTGATGCACGGAGTAGAAGGATAACCTTGAATCAAAGCGTTCATAGTCCGGTCCGATGACTTCCGACAGCATTCTTCCTTGTTTATGAGCGATAAAGGAGTAAGCATGGGAGATATGCAAAAATACTTCGAGCAAAAGCTCGTTGTGACCTTTCCCAGCCTGTTCGAGCTCTTCGAAAATACTTTCCACTTTGTCTCTCGCCGCGTCCCATCGGCCCGGCGAATCCCTCAACTCGATGAAGAACTCCCGATCGCGGCTGGATTGCTGGCGAATCGCTTTAAGCGAATGCTGATACATTTGCGGGATATGGTTGGGAAAGGTCCCCCAATTCAGCGACGGCAGCAGGGAGTCTGCTTCCTGCAATTCCTTCTCAAGTTCCCAAACCCCGTCTCGCCGTTGGATGAGGAGGATGACGTAATCATTTCCCGGAGTCGCTCTGATAATGCCAGGTTCGCCATACCTCCATTTGCGAGAACGCTGGAAAGTCCTGATTATCGGTAAAAGAAGAGACAGCCTGTTTGGCAGGCGGTGAATAGACGGTTATCGTGCTTTGCCAAACTCCCGATATGGCTAGCAATTGCAATTTTCCTCAATCGAGGTTCGCATTTTAATGGAGGAATACGCGTTAAGGTCTTCGGCCAAATCATATATTCCAAAATATCCGGATCCCGGCTGTGCGTAATCGCAGAGGTGGACAACTGCTTGGCTTGCGCGCTCATTTGATTCAGGAATAAACTGATGTGTCTCTCCACGAAAATCACCTTTATTTTAGACAAGATGGATATTATTATATCAAAAAGGCAACAAGCTGCGATAAAAAATAGCTTGTTGCCAATCGTTTCCAATAATAAAAATGGGTTGGCGAATTTATTCCTCCGGTATGTCAGCCTCAAAAACGATGTCTCTGAAATAGCCACTGTTATGATAGGAGGAGCTAGGCATGTCGCCAGGCGTCGTGCCGAACAGTCCGCTTCCGATATAGGTAATCAAGTTGCCATTGATGATTGGCGAATTGAACGTCCCGCTCATGCTGGAATAATAATAGTCCGAACTGGTCGATACTGCGACGATATAATCCGTATCGGCGCCGATCGCCAGATCGGGGATGTCGTACTCCTTCCAACCGGCCGTTCCCGAGGCGATGTTCCATGAATACGGTCCGGCAAGCAGCGTTCCTTCCGCATTCCAGATGCGTACTTGGTGGATGCCTCCTTCGGATGCGCCGGTGTAGATTCTGACCTTCGTAATCTTGCCGTCGAAGTTAGCCTGGAACAAGGTCCCCAGCTCATATGACGTAGTGTCGTTATATTCGCCTGCAGGCACCTGGTTGGTAAAGATCGTTTGCTCGCCGGGGAGCGGCGTCGAAGAAGGCGTCGGATCAGGCGGCAGCGGCAGTTCTTCGCCATCTTCATATTGCACGACGATGTTGTCGAAGTCGGCGCCGACATTCCACCCTCCGACGCCGATTTTGCCAGAAGTAAACGTCGTATCCGTAGCGGTGAAGAGCGTCGTTTCGTTTCCGCTTTGCGTGGCGGTCACGGTGATGCTTCCATCCGAATCGCTTGCGATATGCAGCGTTGTCCATTGATTGTAAGTCGAGTATCCGCCGGAGTAGGTCGCAATCGTCGATTCCGTGCCGCCGACCATTTTCTTCAAATACATGCCGTTCGGCGCCCCTCCATCCATCTCCACGAAATCGTAATTGTTGCTGTCTTGGTAATTGAAGTAGACTTGGGCTTTATTCCAGACCGATTGTGCGTACGGACGGACGTTGACTTGATACGAATAGGAGGAGAAGGACATCCCGCCATAGGTGTTGAGGGAGTAGTCGCCGTACCAGTATTGCACGTTCAGCAGAGAATTGCTAACAGCGCCGCCGTCGTCCAGCGTCCAGCCCTGGGCCAAATCGTCATTGAAGTTTTCATTGTAGGTATTGCCTCCGCCAGTGCAACTGCCTGTGACTTCCGATTGGAACTCGTAGGCCCCCATATCGACGGCAGAACCGATCGTGCGGGAATTGCCGTCCAGATCATCGCTTGAAGAACCATAAGAGGAGGTTCCGGCATTAATCGCCGGACTGCAGGACGTCAGACGGAAATCGGCGTTGGCTGCATCGACAAACAGAGGGTCTTCGCCGAGAATATTGCCGTGGGCGGTTGTCGGAACCTCGGTGGAGGCGGTATCCCGTTTGTAGGAGGGGTCGCCCGGATCGTAGGTGTCATAAGTTAAATTGTTGCGCCAGATTACGTTCGTCATAGCGTCGCCGCCATATCGCCCAATCAGGATGGCTCTGTTATCCGAGTGGGTAGAGGAGTCGGTTACAGCGACGTTGTTTGCCACCGTTACGTTGCTTGAGTTCACGACATAGAATTCGCCGCGCCATGTGGAACTGTCGTTCCGCGTGCTGTTTTTGTAGGCCGTATTGTTCCTTACCGTCACATTATCGCTGAGATAGACTTCGATGCCGCGGCCGCCGTTGTCGTAAGTCAAATTATCCTCGATAAGGGTGGAGCCGGTATAAGCGCCCAGCGTGCTTCCGTTCTGCGTGTTACGGGAATCGTCGAAGATGATGCCGTTACCGTCCGTTTCGGCGGTTCCTGACAAGTTGTTGTTGGAATAGCTGATATTGTTGCGAATGATATTGTGATAACCGCTGTTGCTGTCCGAAGCATGGGCCTGCCAAAGCGATATTCCGCTGCCGGCAAAATACATATAATAGGCGGTGTTATACACGATGTTGTTCTCGATGAAGCGATAGTCGCCGTGATCCAGCTGGATCCCGCTCGCCCCTGTGTTGTGAATGATGTTGTTGTACACCTTGGTATGGTGTCCGCCGTCCAAATGGATGCCAGCGGAATTGGCTCCCGAGCTTAGCTCGAAGCCGTTGATTTCAATATAGCTGGGCGCGCCGAGAAACGGTTCGAGGTTATAGCCGGACCCAAGGGATGTTGTATCGATGTATGCTCCTCCCGGCACTTCGGACTTGATCGTAATGTAGTCGGTTGCGGTTCCTGACAAGCTGCCTAAATTTACGCTCTCATGATAAGTGCCGCTCTTCACGATAATCGTATCGCCGGGACCGACAACGCTGACGGCGTGTGCGACGGTCAGGAACGGCGAGACGGAGCTACCCGGATTGCTGTCGTTGCCCGTAGTGGATACATAATAGATAGATCCGGATGCGGCGGCAGGAATCGCCGCGTAAATCATGGACAGCGCCAAAACCAGCATCATCATCGCCAATCGTTTTCCTTTGCGTTTCCTTGCGTCCATTTTGATTTCCTCCTTATTCTGAATGCGATTACACCTAAATCTTAATGACCGTTCGTTAGGAAGAGTAGACCAAATATGCAAGAAGCATGTTGGATTATCAAGATTGGAAAAAATAGTTTGAGATATGAACAGGAAGAGAAAGTTTTGCCAACATGATGGGAGATGCCGAGTGGATTTTGGGGAATTAGGGCGGGCTTTCCGGCTATGGCACAACGCAGGGCGTCTGGCTGAAGGAGAACGAAGAACGCAATCTATGAGGCGTTCCCGGTTTAGATAAGGCCCAATAGTTCCGGCGTGCTGTGGGCGATGATGGCCTCGATCGCTTCTTCAGGCACGCGGGGCAGCGCGGTGCCTTCCGTCAACCGATTGATTCCGCGGACCGCCTCTACCGTCTGGGCCATGTTGAAGAAGGGGAAGTCGGTGCCGAACAGCACCTTATGCGGTACGCCATATTCGATGACATTCATCATGGCGTTATAGAATTGCCAAGGCCGGGTGACCAATGCAGAGAGATCGGCATACACATTCGGATGCTTGCGGATCAATGAGACGCATTCCCCATGCCAAGGATGGCCAAGGTGGGCCACAATCATCCTGAGATCGGGGAAGGTACGGGCGATCGGATCGAGCGCCGCCGGCCGGGAGGCATCGAGGAACCCTTGCGAAACGAACGATGTACCTTGATGCCAAAGAATCGGAATGCCGAGCTCATTGGCTTTTGCATAAAGCGGGAAGTACGCCTGCCGCTCCGGATAAAAGTTTTGATAAATCGGCGCCAACTTGAGGCCGACAAGACCAAGCTCCCTGACGGCGTACTCTAGCTTCGCCGGCGCGTCCGGATCGTGGGGATTGACGCTGGAGAACCCGAACAGCTTCCCTTGATGTCGGCCGACGTACTCCGCGACATACTCGTCGGGAACGATTACGCCTGTGGCAGGGCAGTTGAAGGCGAGCACGATGGCACCGTCGGTTTGTTCATATTCCGCCCAATGCTGCTCCGGCGTTACGATCAATTCATAGCGATTGCCCCAAGCCCGCTGGGAGTCGCTTAGAAACGTGCCGCCGACGTGGCCCGGTCCGAACAAATGAGTATGGCAGTCAAACCTCATTGCGTTCACCTCCCGTTCGGCATCCGTTACAGCACGCCGTATTTATCGTAGACCTCGAGCAGCAGCTTGCCTTCGAGCAGCTCGCGGCGGGTATTGTTCTCGCCCGTTACCTTTGCCGTTGCCAGCTTTACGACTTCGTCTAAGACGTCTTCCGGGATGACGACAACGCCGTCTCGATCCGCAAACACGACATCGCCCGGGTTGACGAGTACGCCGCCCGCCTCAACCGGGCAATCGTAATCGACCACATAACCGCGCCCCTTAGAGTCAACCGGCTTGAACCCGGTGCAATATACGGTAAATCCAAGCTCCAGAATCTTGTCCGTATCGCGAATCAAGCCGTCCACAATCGCTCCGGTCGCTCCTCGCATCTTGGAAGCGGTCGACAGCAGCTCGCCCCACATGCCGTTGCGTACGGATTGGTTCGTGGCAGCGATTATAATTTCACCCGGCCTGATACTGTCGATCGCTGCAATTTCTTTCTCGTACGGATTCTCTTGGATATAAAAGCAATCGACCGCTAAGATGGTTTTAGCTCTGCCTGCGACCTTCGTCCGGTCTACAATCAAAGGCCGAATATTCTCGCGCATGGCTTGATTCCGATACCCCAGTTCATCTAGACTGTCGCTGATTACCGCCGTGTACAACGTCTGAATCATCGTTTCGAACAACGTTTGATCTTGGGTCATAGTAATCCCTCCGTTTATCCTTACGTTCTCATTATGTCCGCGGCGGAGAGGGCCTTCAACGACAATAACTTTATATCTTCCCACAAATTATAGGAAATACATTTTACTCCATTCGACTGCGGCTGCATTACTTTGCATGCCGCCGTTTGCAAAGCTCGTGGCCAGATGCATCGCTTTGCCATCATCGCCTACAGGAAACCTAATAGCTCCGTTTGTAATCGGACGGATAGATGCCGGTTACTTTCTTAAATAGACTATAGAAGTATTTGGTATTGTAGATCCCCACTCGCTCCGACACTTCCTGAACGGATAATTTCGCAGTAGATAGCAGGCGCTTGGCCTCTTCCATTCGAATTTTGTTGACGTACTGGGTGAACGTGTTGTCGGTCTCCGACCGGAACAACTGGCCGAGATAGGCGGCGTTGACGTTCCATTTGCGGGACAGGGTTTTAAGCGCAAGATCTTCCGCGTAGTGATGATGAATTTCATGCAGCATCCGTTTAACAAGCGGGTGCCGTTTATCTTGCTGTTCAAGCTGGACACCGATGACGCGGCGAACCGTATCTTTTACATAGGCGGAGAGAGCCGTCAACGATTTCATCTCGAACACTTTGGCATATCCCCACTCCAGCCGGTCCGCAAGCTCGGACTGAATCGCGGTGTTGGGGACAGTAGCGGCGTTCACAATCTGGTAAAGCATTTCGACGGTCATATTGCGGATCAACTGCGGCCCCGCCTTCTGATCCGTCTGCCATTCCTTATAGATCTCGTCGACAATCCGCATGGCCTGTTCGGCATCGGACGCGACGATACTCGAATGCAGCCGTTCTAATTGGGGCTTTAACGTGGCTGACCATTCGGATGAACCTTGATGGACGGATGTGCGGTCGATCACGCTTCCGGGAGGTAAGATCAAGCTAAAGTCCATCAGCCCGGCGGCATCCCGGTAGCTCTCGGACACTTGCCGGAAGTCGCTCACCACGCAGCCTGCGGTGATAAAGATGTCGGCGGGGGCGGACATAAAGCCACTCTCCGCTTCTATACTCTTCTTCAGCAAAGACATAATACGGGGCGTATCCTCTATCGAACCGATCAGGAAGATCGTCACGAGATCCCGGTCCCACGCTTCAAAGGAATAAACCTCGTATTGGCCCGCCAGCAGCTCGCCCAAGCGCTCCTTGAAGGCCGCACTGCTCTTCTCGGAGCCTGGAAGCCGGATTTTAACAACCTGATAATAGGGCGCTTGCAGATTAATCCCAAGAAAATCCGCCCGTTCGGTCAGCCACGCTTCGTCCGCCTGATCCTCGCACCACTGCAGGAAGAAATTGAATCGGAGGATGTCCAGATGTTCGGTGGCAGCGTGTTTGCGTCGACTTTCCTCATACAGCTTGCGAGTTGTATTCTGCAGCAGATTGGCGAGCTCGTCCTCGCGAATCGGTTTGAGCAAATAATCCTCCACGCCATATTTGAGAACTTCTTTGACATAGGCAAAATCGTCGTACCCGCTCAGCACGATGATTTTGATTTGCCGATCCGATTCTCTCAGTTTGCGGATAAGCTCGATGCCGTCCATGTAGGGCATGCGGATGTCCGTAATCAGAATGTCCGCTTCATTCCCGTTCAGCCATTCCAGCGCGGACAAGCCGTTGGATGCCTGATACGCGATCTCCAGGCCGTACTCCTCCCAATCCAGCATGACGCGAAGGCCCTCCAGGATAAAAAGTTCGTCATCCGCGAGCATCACTCTGTACATGCGCTTCCAGCTCCTCTAGAGTAAGCGGTTTTAACTTCAGCTTCACCGTCGTCCCATTGCCGGGCTTGCTTGCGATTTGGAGGGAATAGTCGTTGCCGTAGATCAGCTTGATTCTCCGATTAACGTTGAAGAGCCCGATCTGCTGTTTGGTCAAATAGGGATCATCCAGATCCTTGCGCATTTCTTGCAGCTTATCCTCCGGTATCCCCGGACCATTATCGGCGACTTCCAGAATCAAGAACTCATCTTCCAGATATCCGCGAATGCCGATCCGATTCACCCGATCGGAGTCCCAGTCCAGCTGAATGCCGTGGATCAGCGAATTCTCCACAACCGGCTGAAGCAAATGCTTGATTGTGCCGAGGGGGAGCACCGCTTCGCTAATATCGAAGATCGCCTCGAGACGATCGCCGTAACGGATCGTGAACAGCTCCAGATAAATCTTGCAATAGTTCAACTCGTCTCGCAAACGCACGACCATCTGCTCTTTGATGCTGCTGCGGAACAAGTCGGAGAGGATGCGGATCATGGTGCTGACTTCGTTCTGTTTATACGTCAACGCTTTCATCCGGATCACTTCCAGCGTGTTGTACAGGAAGTGGGGATTGACCTGAGACTGCAGGGCGTAGAGTTCGGCTTCTTTCTGTTTGAGTTCCGTTTCCTTGCGGCGAAGATCGTAAACGTACTCCTTCTCGATGTGAGACTTGATTCGCTGGGACATCTCAAATACATTCATTGAAATGATCCCAATCTCATCTTTCGTATTGGAGGGCGGAGGAGGGATTTCGAAAATGCCGTTCCGGATTTTCCGGATGGAGCGAACGATGTCTCTCACCCGTTTGGAGAACCGGGCGTTGCTTATAAACGTCAGCAGCAAAATCATCAGCAGGCTGATTGCCGTGATCGTATAGATCTTGCGGTTGATCACGCCAATGTCCTGGTAAAGATCGCGGAAAGGGATTTCTCCTACGCTGATAAAACCGTACCGGCTGTTTCTGTTGATATTCAGGATTTCGTTTTTTAAATAGATCGTATTGGATTGGGAACCCAGTATGACGTCGGTATGCGGATAGTTTTTTTTATAATAACGCTCGGAGTCGTCGAACACGACTTCGCCGCTTTCGGTGAGAATCAGAATGTTTCCTTTAATATATTCACGGAATCGGCTGAACGAATTGACCAGCTTGCGGCAGTCATAGTCGATAACCAGAACCCCGAGGATGCGGGACACATCGTCCGGATCGCGAATAAAGTCGTAAGTGGTATATTCATAAGTCGATTGAGGATATTTGGTCATAGAAGAGTGTATGGGAGGGAAGAACATCGTGGTTTGAACCAAGTCTTTCATATAGGACTCGTCGATATTGTACGGATAGTTTTGAATGCGCTTGTAGATCGGAACGAGTGCGGGGCTCTGATCATTTCGGTACAGGTATACGTTTGTAATGTCATTGTCCAACGAAACGATGCTTGTCGTCAGCTTGGACTGAACGGCGGTGAACAGCGACATATACTTCGCCTGGTCGTCGTCCGATGAAATTTCGAGAAACTGAGCGATGGACGAATAGAACTCCTCATCATTAATGATATTGCGAAGGAATACTTTCATATTTGTAATTTTCTGCTGATAATAGCTGTCCAACGATACGAGCACTTGTTGGTTGAAGCTGATCGCTTGACGCTTCAGCGTCGTCGCAATGTTGTCTGTAATAAAGGAGATCAGAATGACGACAGTCGTCACAATGATAAGCGAGTAAGTCAGGAATAGTTTGTTGAAAAACCTTCCGGTTATGGTTCGCTGCATAATCTGCCTGAGCATGTCGATCCCCCATAACGTGCAGATGTGTTCTATTTCAGTGTATTCTCCGCAAACAACCAATCTCCTTCGCTATTTTAGCTCCCCCTGATCTTTCCTATAATTTGTGGGAGCATTTAAAAGTTATTGTCGTTGTTAGCACTTACATCCTTACGCATAATGAAACTATACAGAAATAGAGAGAGAGGGCAGCCGTATGGACACCGGTATTTCGACATCCGTCCCAGAGAGGACTAGACGCGGCATCAATCCGAAAACAAAGCATAAATTGAAGCTTTTTGCGCTGATGACGCCATTTATGGCGCTTCTGATCGCGTTCAACTATGTTCCGCTGTTCGGATGGGTTTACGCATTCTTCAATTACATTCCCGGGGCTCCGCTGAGCCAAATGGAATTTGCCGGTCTTAGCTACTTCAAGACGATTTTTGCCGGCGGAAGCGAACTTATTCCGGTATTGCGCAACACCCTTGTTCTGGGCTTCCTGATCGTCATCACCATTCCGGTGCCCGCCATCTTCGCCATTCTGCTCAATGAGATGAGAAGCAAGACTTTGTCAAAAATCGTGCAGACGGTTTCGACGCTGCCCTATTTCTTATCGTACGTTCTGATATTTGCCGTCATGTTCTTCCTGTTCTCGAATGACAGCGGCCTGGTCAATACTTTGCTGCATCGGTTTCGCCCAGACAGCCCGTCGGTGAATCCGATGGCCAGCTCGACCTGGGCGTGGGGATTTCAAACGCTGCTGCATCTGATCAAGACTTCCGGGTTCAATGCGATCATTTACATAGCCGCGATCGCCGGCATCGACAGGGAACAATATGATGCCGCGGAAGTCGACGGCGCCGGCCGGTTCCAGCGCATTTGGCACGTGACAGTGCCGGGAATCGTACCTACCTTATTTGTACTGCTGGTGCTGTCCATCGCGAACGTTCTGACGGCCAGCGGGTTCGACCAATATTATGTGTTCACTAACCCGCTGGTAGCGGACAAGATCGACGTCATTGACACCTATTCGTACACGATCGGCATCACGCAAAACAATTATGCTTTTGCCACGGCGATCGGCATGTCCAAATCGCTGGTCAGCATTCTCATTCTGTTCGCCGCCAATTTTCTTTCAAAGATCGTCAGAGGCACATCCTTATTTTAAAGGGAAGAGAGGGAGTAACCATGATTCACAAGAAGCTCACGCTGTTCGACGGCGTGATGAATGTCGTTTCGGTCGTGCTGATCATCGTGTTTCTATTCCCATTCTATTACATGCTCGTTTACTCGCTAAGCGACTCCCAGATGATTTCGAGGCATTTAAGCTTCGTGCCGATCGGATTCACCTTTCAAAATTATGTCGACATCCTGAACTCACCGGAAATCGTAAAGGCGTTTATCGTGTCCGCGATGCGAGCAGTGATCGGGACTGTTATTACTTTAATATGCTGCACATCTGTCGCTTACTTCGTAACCAAGAAAGAACTCCCGATGCGCAAAACCATGTACCGGCTGATCGTAATGACCATGTACCTCAGCGCGGGAATCATTCCCTGGTATATCACGATGATGAAATACGGTTTGAAGAACAATTTCCTGCTTTACATTCTGCCGTCTGCTGTATCCGCCTACTTCATCATTCTGATTAAAACCTATATCGAGAGTATTCCTTCTTCTCTGGAAGAATCTGCCTCTGTTGACGGCGCCGGCATTCTAGTCATTCTCGTTCGCATTATCTTTCCCTTATGCCTGCCTATTATCGCCGCCGTTACCGTGTTCAGCGCGGTCAATCAGTGGAATTCATGGTGGGACAACATGATGCTGGTGTTCAAACCGAATTTGAAAACGTTGCAATACGCTTTATACCAATACTTACAGATGGCGTCTCCCAGAATTACAAGCATCCAGCATGCCGGCGAATTGTTGAATCGGGTACCGCCTAACGCCAATACGATCAAGATTACGATCTCCATGGTGACGATAATCCCGATCTTCGTCGTGTACCCTTTCATGCAGAAGTATTTTATTAACGGCATCATGCTTGGCGCCGTCAAGGGCTAAGGCAAGCCCAGTCCTATATGCCGCTGCCTAATGGCAGCCATATATAAAGGTACAAATAATAAAGGGAGGTTTCGTGAATGGCAGGAAAGAAGAAAAGGGTCGCGATGTCTGCATTATTTCTTGCAATATTGATTGTAGTAGCAGGTTGCAACAGCGGTCAATCGAACAATTCGTCGTCTTCCGGCAACAGCGCAGCTAACACAAGCGCCAGTGCCAGTTCCAACGCCGACACAAATTCGGCAACGGCCAGCGACGCTCCGAAAGAAAAAGTGAAGATTTCACTATTCCTCGGCAACGGCGCAAACACAAAGTTTCCGATCGGCATTCAAACAGATCCCGTCGCCAAAATAATCGAAGAAAAAACAGGCGTCCAGATTGAAATCACGCGTAACCCGCAAAAGGACGTCGCCGCTCAGGTTAATACCATGCTGGCGTCCGGCGACTTGGACGACATCACGTATGTAGCGGGCGACTACTCGCAGGATATTGCGAAGAATGTAACGGCGGCAGCGAAATCGGGCCAAATCATTCCGCTTGACGATCTGGTCGCCAAATACGCTCCGGATATCATGAATAACCCCGTCCTAAAGGCGCGAACCGAGTTCAACAAAAAATACGCAAGTCCGGATGGCCAACTGTGGTCGATTACGACGTATGGCGGAACAACGCTGGAGACGAGACCTTCCGACGGCATCTTTATCCGGTGGGACTTGTATAAGCAGCTAGGCTATCCCCAGATCAATAACGACGACGACCTGATCAAACTGTTGTCCGACATGAAGAAGCTGGAACCCAAAACCAAAGAAGGCAAGCCCGTGTATGGCGTAGGCGGCTGGTTCGGGGAAGGTTCAGGCTGGGGAGAAGCGCTGTTCCGTTACGGCTACGCTTGGTCCCGCGGATATTACGGTTATCCAGACTTGGTTGCCTACTATGACGCGGTGAACCGCGATTTATATGCCAAGAACGCGATTACCGATACCGACAGCCCGTATTGGAATGGATTGAGGTTCGCTTACAAACTGAATCAAGCCGGTCTGCTGGATCCCGATTCCGCCACTCAACATTATGACCAAGCCGACGAGAAGTTGAAGAACGGTCAATATCTGATGTTCTTCAGCGGTTGGCAACTGGGAGAGCCCGCAAATTATTTCAAGTCGGTTGGCGAGGAATACAAAGGCTACGTGGCGCTGCCGGCGTTCCAAGGTCATGGCAATATCCAGGCGATGGTTAATGAAACGAGCGGTTATCAATATGTGATTTCGAAAAATTGCAAAAATCCGGAAGCGGCCATGCGACTGATCAACTTCCTGTCTACGCCTGAAGGTTCGCGCCTCGTAAATTCGGGCGTGGAGGGACAAACGTGGGAGATGAAAGACGGAAAACCCGCATATACGGATGCTTACGTTCAAGAGAGTCAATCGACGTCAGATTGGGAATCGACGAATCTGCAAACCGGATTGTCGCTCTATAACCTCCTGTCGCCGTGGAGCGGAAACGTCATCAGTCCGTTCGACAAAGCCTACTTTAATTTGAACATGGAGCCTGGCTATATCAGCAAAAATTATTCCGACGTCGAAATAGACGCAATGGCGCATTACGGCGTACAGAATCTGACCGATATCTACTTGAACAGCGCGAAAACCGTCATGTTCATCAACTATGATTCTTTGTTCCAGCCAATGTCGGATGAATTGAAGACGGCAGCTGCCAACATTAATTCGTATGCTTACAAGAATGAATTCAAAGTGATCTTCGCTAAAAATGACGACCAATTTGCGAAGGCGCAAAAGTCGTTCCTGGACGGCGTGGCCAAGTTCAAACCGGACGAAGTATACAACTATTATAAAACGGAAATGGCGAAGGCGAAGCCGGTTATGGACCCGATTATTAACGAGGCCGAGAAGAACTATCCGTTCAAGTAATCAAGCGTAGTTAACACTTCACTTTTCGCATAAGGGAAGGAATGGCAGACACATGGGGATGCGGATATTGGCCGTCGGCGCCCACCCGGACGATCTGGAATTGCAGTGTGCTGGGACGCTTGCGATGTATGTCAAGCAAGGGCATGAAGTGTTCATGGCCGTAGCGACCAACGGCGACAAAGGCAACTTCGACGTGGAACCGGAAGAGCTGGCCCGAACGCGAGAGGAGGAGTTCCGACAATCCTGCGAGGTCATCGGCGCCACACCCATCTGGATGGGCTACCCGGATGAGCTGCTCGAGAACACGATGGAAATTCGGCTCGCGTTCGTGGATATGATTCGGCAGGTGAATCCGGACCTGGTCATCACCCATGGACCTAATGACTACCATCCGGATCACCGATACACGTCGCAGCTTGTATGGGACGCGCTCCCGCTTGCCGGCGTGGCCAACGTGAAGACAAGTCGCCCAGCCGCCGACCGTCAAGTAACCCTGTATTATATGGATAACTTGGGGGGGATCGGCTTCAATCCGACGGAACTCGTCGATATTACGGACACGATCGAGGTCAAGAAGGCGGCGCTTGCCAAGCATGCAAGCCAGACCGATATTTTCATGCGTCTGCTGAACGTGGACCTGTTGGACGTCGTGGAGACGACAGGCAAATTCCGCGGCTATCAATCCGGCTGCAAGTACGCCGAAGGGTTTGTCAAAGTCGAGGCCTGGTACAGGGGACTGTCCAAACGGCTGCTGCCTGAGAGCGATGCGGACAGCGCATTCGAGTATCGAATTCAAACTCGCTAACGGCTGACAAATCAAGATAAGGAGCAGGCCATGAAAATCACTCAAGTGGAAACGATTATTCTCGAAAGTCCTTATCCATACGGCATGCAGGCAGACGCTTCCGACTCCCGCGGCCCCAAGTATGCCGCCATCATCAAGGTGCATACCGACGAAGGAATTACCGGCATAGCCGATTGCGACTCGCACCCGCACATCGTAAAGGCGCTGATCGAGGCGCCTTCGTATTTGCCGAATTTTTGCGAGGGACTGCAGTGCGCGGTGTTAGGGGAGAATCCGTTCGAAGTCGATAAAATCTGGAGCAAAATGTACCAATCCAGCTTTTACCACGGCAGAAGAGGCGCGGCGATTCATGCGATGAGCGCGGTGGACATCGCGATTTGGGACATTATCGGCAAAGCGTCCGGCCAGCCGGTCAGCGTCATGCTTGGCGGGCGGAAGCATGAACGCATCCGCGCCTACGCCAGCACCTTGTTCCGCAGCACGCCGGAAGAGATGAAGACCGCCGTTCAGAAATACCGTTCCATGGGATTCACCGCCGTGAAGTTCGGCTGGGGGCCGGTGACGGAGGAGCCCCGCCGAATCGTCAAGCTCGTCGAAGCGGCCCGGCTGGAGGCCGGCGACGGAATGGACATCATGGTCGACGGCATATGGACCGCTGACGTCAAGCTTGCCGTGCAGCTGGTGAAGGAGATCGAGAGATATAGCGTATTCTTTGTGGAGGAGCCGCTCGTCTCCGACAACCTGAAGGGCTACCGCAAGCTCGCGGAATCGGTTGATGCCCGCATCGCCTGCGGCGAACAGCTGGGCGGACTATACGAGTATCGGGAGTTGATCGAGCAGGGCAACGTGGATGTCATCCAACCCGATATTTCCAGGGCGGGCGGATTGACGGAGGCGCGCCGGCTGGCGGAAGCGGTGGAGAAGGCGGGTAAGCTGCTGATCCCGCACGCCTGGACATCGGACGTGCTGACCGCAGCTTCCCTTCATTTGAATGCGTATCAGACGAACCCGGTGTTCCAGGAGTTCTGCACGAACGACACGCCGCTGAGCCGGGATCTGGTGTTGAATCCGCTCGAACTCGCTAGCGACGGCTATCTGCAGGTTCCGACCGCGCCGGGTCTCGGCGTTGAATTGAACGAGGAAGTCGTCCGCAAGTATACGATATCAGCGGCAAGTTAAAGAAGGGCGGTGACGGGATGGAAGCACTCGTTTGGAAGGACACCGGCGTTGAGACCGAGCGCTCGCTGCAGCCGCCCGCGAACAACGATCGGGAAGTGTTGATTCGTGTTCGTGCAGCAGGCGTCTGCACAACCGACATTCATATGATTCAAGGCAAGCTGAATTTCGCCAAGCCTCCCTGGATTCTAGGCCACGAAATGGCTGGTGTCGTCGAGCGTACCGGCGCAGAGGTCGCCGGCTGGAAGGCAGGGGATGCGGTTGTTGTCGATCCGGTCGTGTCGTGCGGCAACTGCACCTATTGCCAGCAGGGCAAAAAGCACTTGTGTTCAAGAGGCGGCGAACTTGGCACGACCTGCGGCCAAGGCGGTTACGGCCAATATGTCGTCGTCCCGCCGTCCAACCTATACCGGTTGCCGGCCGGCATGAGCTTTGTCGAGGGCGCGATGATGGAGCCGCTCAACTGTACGATGGGCGCGGTCGACCGGGTGCCCCGCATGGCCGGCGCTCATGCCGTCGTGTTCGGACCGGGGCCGGCCGGCCTCTTGTTCGCCCAGTTGGCCAAAGTATACGGCGCTTCCACCGTGACGATGGTCGGCATGGACAATGAGCGGCTAGAGCTCGGCAAACGTCTTGGCGCGGACTTAGTCGTCAACATCCGTTCTCCGGAAGAGCGCAAGCGGCTGGACGACATGCGGTTCGACGTGGCGATCGAAGCATCGGGAAGCCCTGACGCCGTTAGGGATTGCTTTGCATTGGCGGCCAGCGGCGGAACCGTGGTGCTGTACGGGCTGAGCGGCTTGGATCGGCCGTCGATCGTATCCGATCAGGTGGTCGGCAAGGATTTGACCGTCGTCACGTGCATCTCCGCGCCGCACTTGTGGGAGCAGGGCATCCGCCTAACGGCGAGCGGCCGGATCAACGTCAAGGATATGGTGACGCATCCGGTACCTTTTGATGATGCACAGGGCGTGTTGAACGACATCTTGAAGGGCCGGTTTCGAGGTACAAAGGCGGTAATTTTGCATAACAAGGCCTAAATGCCGATTTAAAGGAGAGCCGATCCAAATGAGAAATAGATTCGATAAACTTCCCGTCCAGGAAATTCAAATTAACGCGGCTGTTAAGCAAGGCCAGCTGGAGCTGTGGCGGCACTCGATCGGCCATGGCGGAATCAACTCGCTTCCGCTGCCCGACCGAGTCGTGCAGGGATCGAAGAAGCTGAAGCCCCGTTTGCTGCGGACTTTTATCCAGGATTACTTCAACATCTACCCGGAGCACGGAAAGTTCGATTGGCATAAGCTTGACCCGTACATGAATTCGCTCTCCGCAACCGGAGCGAAAGTGGTGGCCGCGATTACGATCAAACCGAGAGTTCTGTATCCGGACATCGACCATACAGTCTGGATGCCGAACGATGTTGACGAGTGGCGCAACGTGATCCGCGAGCTAGTCAAGAGATATTCGGTAGAGAAGCAGATTGTGACTTACTGGGAAATCGGTAACGAAACGGACATCGGGGAGTGGGGAGGCAGCCCCTATTACATCAAAAATCCGGATGACTACGTTCAATACTATGAAATGACGGCAAAGGCAGTCCTTGAAGCGTTCCCTGAGGCGAAAGTCGGTGGGCCGGCCGTGACGGACGGCGATCGGGCTATCATCCCCGCGCTTGTCGATTATTGCGGAAGAACAGGGCTTCAGCTCGATTTTGTCTCCTTTCACGCCTACACGGACGATCTGGAATATCATAAAGACCAGATCCGAGAGTATCAGGAGGTTGTAAAGCGGTATCCCGGCAAGCGTCCTGAACTGCTCTATACGGAATTCAACAAAAGCTTCGATCCGGTTTCGTTGGAGGACATGGCGTTCGATCCTCGGCGTTCTTCCATTGTCGCCGCAATCCTGATCGATTTTGTGGATATCGGACTCGATTGGTCGTTCTATTATCATGTCTGGGATCAGGCCAACTATAAACAGGAATTTGAGAAGTTTTTCAACGATCCGTACATCATGATCAAGCATTGGAACGAAATCCCTCATCGTTTCGGTCTTTTTGGCGTTGGCGAGGAGGTCAGGCCGCAGTATTTCGTCTATCGGATGCTGCAGCGGATGGGTGCGGAGCGTATAGAAGCGCGTACGGATCATCCCCACCTGAAAGTGCTGGCGTCCGAAGACGATAGGCGCAAAACGGTGTTTTTCGTCAACCATCATGAGGAATCCCGCGATATGATTGTGACTCTGCGGTTCTCGGACCTAGCGGAAGGCCCCAAACGGCTCAAGGTCTACCGGATCGACGAGAACCAGCGTTGGCTGCCGCAGGAACTGGAGTTGGTCCAGGTCGAAAGCCGGGAAACCGACGTACTGACGAACTTTTTTTGCCAGGTATATTGTCCCGCCGACAGTGTACTGCTGACCATTCTAGAAGATTCGGACGTAAAGTTGTAATCTCTTTCCTTTACGTCAGCATACAGCGCAGCGAGCGGTGGATCGCTTAAAGCCTTACTTAAGGCAATGTGGCTTATCCCTGGAGATTCTACATTGAGGGACTAGCGGTAGTTAAGGGGGACGAATTGGGGACGAAAGCCATCATTTTTGAGCAAACGGCATCCAAATGAAACAATACTCAAATCGCGAATCCCCTTATAAATCAAGGCTTTAGCGTGCCTCGGCGGATGGGAACCAAACAGCCTATGTTTCCGCATACGGGGCATGTGGAGCCACATTTACCTGAATGAGTCCTAATGTATCACAAATTTTGGCTTACTCTTTAGAAGAACAATCGGATTCTGCAATTAAATTAAGATATCGTAGACGAGTTGGAGAAGGCCGGTATCCCGCCGCTTCATGTTCTTCAGATGACAACCCTGAACGGGGCTGGATTTCTGGACCGGATGAATGATATGGGGACCGTGGAGATCGGCAAAAACGCCGATTTGGTCCTTCCGGACGCCAACCCCCAAAATTATCCGCATGACGACAGAGAATTCTGCAAATTTTTATGATATGGAATTTTCAATAGCTTTGTGTTGTTCAGTGTTTTCAAATGCCACGGTAAGACGTGGTAAAGGTATACCTAACTTTTTTGCTTCTCTCACAACTTCAAGTACCGCAAAACCTGCTTTACTATTGTTGTATTCGACGAAAAGTCGTGGTAAGCTGCCCTTTGCAAAAATAACCTTGTTAAAAAGCGTGCCGAGAAGTGCCGGTGGAATCTTAGTTAACAGTAGAGAAATCGTATCAATCTTTGCACCTCTTGCTTTAAGTACAGGAATAATTCCCCTCATATTCTTACCGACATTTGCGAATGAGTCACTATGATTCATAAGTGCTGGAAAACTTCCCCGTTTTAACACCTCGGTCTCCATCGCCGCATTCATGGCAAAGTGATTCCATAGCCAGCTTTGCATATCCTTTTTCCAACTAATTTTAAAATGGGCGCTTTCAAATAGTTCTTTGACCTTGTTGTTAATATGTTCAGTGCCTGCCCGTGGTTTTTCCAAAAATAGCATTTTCAGAAAGCCGCCTCTAAGCCTGTTGTCCGCGATGCCGCCTCCTGCTCCGGGGAAGCCAAAGACAACATTGTTCATAGACAATGGTGCAATCGATGATTCCAAATCTTGCCAAACGTTATTGAATATTAGGACAGGGGTGTTACCAGCGGCAGTCGATAGTAATTGTGCTGCTTCCGGAAGTTGTTCCGTGTTGACACTCACAATAATGAGATCATAATTTGGGTTCATCTCCTCATGCAGTTTGACGTTCCAGCTTTCTTTTATTAGCTGTTTCCCTCTTCGTGCGTCCCACATTTCAAGCTCTATGTTGCTTCCGAAGGTTTCTTTTCTCCCTTTTCTAACGTAAAACTCAACTGTATGCCCTGCCTTTTCAAAAGCCCAAGCATATTGGGTCGATATTACACCTCTACCGAAGAATAAAATTCTCATATTAGCCTCCTAAAAATATATATTAATCCTTGTTGATGATCAAACAACGTGTTGTATAATGTTATTGTATAGATTCACTATACGGTCATCAACCATCAGATTTTTAATATCTGTCGTATTATCGATTGAACAGAAAATGGAGGCAAATCATGAATAAGCAACCTGAAATTACGGACAAAACAAGGCAAACATTTATAAATGTATTCTGCGATTTATATAGCCAAAAACCAATTGAAAAAATATCCATCCAAGAGATTGCTAACCAATCAGGATATAATCGCAGTACATTTTATCAATACTTTACGGATATCTATGAGTTGTTGGACTGCGTTGAAGAGCGTGTCTTGAAATCCATTAACGAGGAAATGGCAAGCAGAGAGTTTTCTACACATACTTTCCAAGATGCACTTCAATGCTTGGAAAATGCAGAGGAAATTTCAATTCTTAAAGCCCTCTTGGGCGACTATGGTTCTGTTCATTTTGTTGAACGCCTGAAAAGAGAAATTCCCTTTGAGAGATTGATTGTGGACTTTCCAACAAATGATGTCTTAGCACCATACATAATTGAGTTTTACATATCAACATTAATATCTATGTTTCGCCTTTGGATACGCAACGGCAAAGATCTATCGTCGGAAGAATTGGTCAAGTTGGTAGATAGCCTATTTGCAAATGGGATAACACCGTATCATATCTTTGGCAAGGTCAATCCGCTGCGCCCTGATTCGAATAAAAAGTAAGGGGAGGAGGAGAAAGAGAATGATGGACTTTAATATCGGCTCATCTTGCCATTTGGTGGGTATCATTAGCTTCGGATGGATAACACAGTACAGATAAGCAAAGATAATGGCGCAGTTTGGAAAAAATACGATACAGATGAAGTCGATGCAAAAGAATTTGCAAAATGGCTGCTGATCAATGATTCGATTCCGGGCCAGATTGAACTTGTACAGCCTGAAAAAATATCTTCTATTCTGATCGACGGTCTTACTTCCGCTATATCAGCCCAGATGCTGAAATCATTTTATGACTTATTAGTATCGAACAATATACTTTCGAAAACTCTTGCAAAACAAGATTATTCGGAAAGAATGAAGTATCTTGAAAAAAATCTCCCTAACTTTATCGTCACGAAATTATGGAATTGAATAATACTCCATTTCTAAAGCGACCGACGACAGTGTGAAACAAAATGACTGTTTCTTAGGCCATTTGGAATCGCAGCATTTTGATAATCATGGAACCTTTCTTGTCGAGCTTGATAAGGAAGTTAAACGCTCACAGGAAATCTTCATTAGGCATCACGTTCAGAAGTACGAAGGAAAGATTCCTGTCTGGGCCGCAATTGAGGTTCTGTCGTTCGGAGCGCTCTCCAAGCTATATTTGGATTCCCAGAGGATTGGGAGTCTATGTTGATGAAGAAAAGATAAACAAGCTGATTGAGGCCGTAGAATCTGGACGAGATCGGCGGCCTCCGCTTCGCCATCTCCGCCCGCTCCTTCTTTCAGGTCAACCCCACCCAGACCGAGCGCCTATACCGCGCCGCTCTGGATTACGCCACTCTCACCGGCGACGAGACTGTGTTCGACGCCTACTGCGGCATCGGAACGATCACCCTGTTCCTCGCCCAGCACGCCCGCCGCGTCTACGGCGTCGAGATCGTCCCCGAAGCCATCGAAGACGCCCGCCGCAACGCGTCGATCAACAACATCTCCAACGCCGAATTCGCTGTCGGCGCCGCCGAGGACATCCTGCCTCGCTGGCAGGCCGCCAGCCTCTCGCCGGACGTTATAGTCGTCGATCCACCTCGCAAAGGCTGCGATCCTCGGCTGTTAGATACGATGCTCCAGCTTCGCCCGAAGCGGATCGTGTATGTGTCATGCAATCCTTCCACGCTGGCTCGGGATTTGAGGGTTCTAGAGGATGGGGGATATCGGACTGTGGAGGTTCAAGTGGTGGATATGTTTCCGCATACCGTTCATGTGGAGTGCGTAGTGGGGATATATTGAGTCGATACCTAGAAGTCTATAGTTATCAGTATTCGGCGAAGTATTATTTCTACTTTGCGAAGGATCAGAGCGATTATAAGACTAAGGAATTGCGAGATACGATTAAAGTTTCGGTTGTTTTGTTTGAAGTGGATAGATATGAGTAACGATCTTTAACCATTGATGCGTAATAGGAACGAATGTTAAAGAGAGCACCTCAACTACAGCAATCCGGTAACTACTTGAGGTGAATGGAAAATATGGGAATTGGCAATAGATCGACTTGAAAAGGCCACCTTCGGAATTTAAAAACGAAGGTGGCCTTTAGAATTCTACATGGGTTTGTATTTTGAAGGAATGTAGTGCAAGCTATTGTTCGATACTTTTTTTGAATGGAGACTATTGGGTTTCTGGACGGCAAAAGTTTGGACTTGCTGGAAATCCCCTTTACATGTTAGCTAATTCCGGTTCGTTCAGGCACGAGCGCCAACAAATACGACAAATATGATTCTGAAACAGTGAATGTTGACGAAATAAAGGACTTTCGGATCAGCGTATAGAAGATATACCCATGGAATTATCGAATCCAATTGTAAATATGCCCCTAGTAGGAAGTGTCTAGAGTTCATTGTCCTTAATGGTTCTGAAGTTATACGAAAGTTACTTTTGCTAGTATTGTTCAAAGAACTAGCGGGGGTATTGATTCGAATGAATGAATTTAAAACTCATACTCGCATTGGGTACTTAGTCATTTAATCATAGAAGAAAGGAATCGTATATGAAAACAGTCTCGTTGCCGCCGCACGCACCGACACTTATAGAGTCAACCCGTGCGATTGGGTATACGTTAGAAGCAGCAGTTGCTGATATTATCGATAATAGTATAACGGCATTGGCATCATGTATTGATCTCTTTTTCTTTCCTATAAATGATTCCTACATAGCAATATTAGACAACGGAAATGGCATGAACTCGACACAACTTGAGACCGCGATGAGGTATGGAAGCCAAAATCCTAATGATAACCGCGATGCCAATGACTTGGGACGGTTTGGACTGGGTTTAAAAACAGCCTCTCTTTCGCAATGTCGTACTTTAACTGTGGTTAGCAAACAGGAAAACCGAGTTGAGGCACGCTGTTGGGATATCGACTATGTTACAGAAACAGAAGAGTGGTCGTTATTAGTGCTTGAAACTGAAGAAGAAATGTCCACTGTTCCATGCATTGAGGAATTAAATAAACTTCAATCTGGTACACTCGTTGTTTGGCAGAATCTTGATAGGTTAAAAGTAGGCGAAGTCAACTTCGATCGCTCGATGAGCAAAAAAATGTCTGATGTACGAGATCATCTGTCATTGGTTTTTCACCGCTACATAAGCGGTGAAGCGGGGCTCAAAAAATTACGCATAAATATGAATGCTCTTCCTGTCGAGCCGGCTGATCCTTTTCTTACAAAGCGAAATACGCAAGTTATGGCAGATGAAGTGTTATATATTGAGAACGCAAAGGTTGTTGTTCGCCCTTTCATACTTCCGCATGTATCAGCTCTATCCTCTGATGAAATAGATGCTCTCGGCGGAAAAGAGGGGCTTCGTAAAAGCCAAGGTTTCTATATATATCGTAATAAGCGGCTACTTTTAGGGGGCACTTGGTTTCGCATGATGCGCCAAGGGGAACTTTCAAAGCTGGCTCGCATTCAAGTGGATATTCCAAATGAACTTGATGGTCTTTGGACGTTAGATATTAAGAAATCGACGGCATTTCCACCAGAAATTGTGCGTAATAACTTGGAATCGATTGTCGAGCGTTTAGCTGAACGAAGCAAGCAAACTTGGACTTTCCGTGGTAAAAAAGAAACAAGTGATTCGGTCGTCCATGTATGGCAAAGATTTAAAGGTAAACAAGGCGGTTCTTATTATAACATCAATCGAGACCATCCAATGGTTGAAATGTTCTTAGACGCACCACCACAGTTTCGTCGCAACCTTGAAACATTGTTGAAGGCGATTGAATCGCAACTCCCTTTAAATCAGCTTTATATAGATTTGAACTCGGATAAGCCAATCGAAAATGACTTAGAAACCACTGCACATGATGTTGAAGCAACTCTAAAGTTACTGCTAGGTCAGATGCCAACCGCCGTAATGCGAATGGAATTACTGGAGCGGCTTTCGGTATCCGATCCATTTATCGATTACCCAAAAATAATTGAGCGGTACAAAACAGGAGGTTTCTCAAATGGCAACTAATGTAGAGCAATTAGAAGGCATGATATCTTCTATGATGAACACAGAATTTTCAGAGGTACGCCCTACTGATGAGGAGTTCGAAAGAAAGGCAATTGAAATAAGAAACTTGCTCCAGCCGATGATTCCTGTCTCAGATGAAGATTTTTCAAACATTAAGCGTAAACTCAGAGCAAACATTGTTGTTAAAATGGAAATAGGAATTGTAATTAAAGACAAGCAACCACATCAATCGTGGCTGCCTGCTCGACGTGCCAAGAAGGACTTCTTTTTTTGGAAAAGATACAAAAAGTATCTTGAGGAGATAAAACATTGGAATCCTCGTGTTACTGGCAACCTAGATCGTGTTTCGGATGAAATTGTTGATTTGCTTGGCGATCCAGAAAGTAATGTTGCTTTTCAGCGACGTGGTCTAGTTTTAGGTGATGTGCAATCTGGAAAAACAGCCAACTACACTGCCATTTGCAACAAGGCTGCCGACACAGGTTACCGAGTAATTATTGTCCTTGCAGGTATGCAGGAAAATCTGCGTCAACAAACTCAAGGAAGGCTTGATGCTGAATTTTCTGGTAGAAAAAGTGAGTATCTTCTCGATCCGAAACGTGTAATCGAGAATGTACCTGTTGGTGTTGGTAAATATGGTCAGGATAACCGTATCGAGTCCTTTACTTCCGTAATAAAGGACTTTGATAAAAATATTCTGAAAGCCTTGAATTTATCGCTTCATAGCGTGAATACAACAGTTGTATTTGTTATAAAGAAAAACAAGAGCATCCTAAACAATCTTATCGGCTGGTTGAAAACAAATAATGTCGATGAAAATGGCGTTATAAATTTGCCTATGTTAGTGATTGATGATGAGGCTGATAATGCTTCGGTTAACACTAATGATGAGGAGAAAGATCCAACTGCAATCAATGATGCTGTACGTCGTTTGCTGAAACTTTTTCATCAAGCATCCTATCTTGGAATTACGGCTACACCATATGCAAACATCTTTATTAACCCAGATACGGAAACAGACATGCAAGGCCAAGACCTCTTTCCGAGAGATTTTATTTACTTACTCTCTCCGCCGACCAACTACATTGGAGCAGAAAATATTTTTGGGGACGATGAAGAGAAAACCGAAAATTACTCGAATGTCCTTGAACCACTCTATCCGGATGAGATGGATGCGTTTTTTTCGTTCGACCATAACAAATATTTGACCGTCACTGAATTGCCGCCAAGCATGAAAGAGGCGATGGCGTATTTTTTGCTTGTTAACGGAATCCGTGATGTTCGTGGACATCATAAAGAACACCGTTCTATGATGATTCATGTAAGCCGCTTCACGGATGTGCAAAATCAAATCCGCGACCTAGCAAACGAATGGGTTATCCAAATGCGCTCTGACCTACAAAGCTATGCAACGCTTTCCGAGTCCGAAAGCAGCCAGATCCCCGGTATCGCTTATCTTAAGGCTGTGTGGGAGAGACATTCTCTTAGTGGAAAAGCGGGAGAACCCGCTAATCCGATGACATGGCATCAGTTTCTTACCAAATATCTTTTTAAAGCTGTGGCTCCTATAGATGTCCGTGCCGTTAACCAAAAAAGTGGAGCCACTAGTCTGGATTATTTTAACCACAAAGATGATGGTCTACGAGTGATTGCCGTCGGCGGTAACAGCCTCTCCAGGGGGCTGACTCTCGAGGGTTTGTGTGTTAGCTATTTTTACCGCAAATCTTTAATGTATGATACGCTTCTGCAAATGGGACGATGGTTTGGTTACCGTCCCGATTATGGAGACTTGTTCAAAATTTGGATTAGCGTTGAAGCAATAGATTGGTACGGATATATTACGGCAGCTGCCGAGGAACTAAAACTCGAAATTGCTCGAATGAAGCATGACAATTTAACACCAATGGACTTTGGCCTCAAAGTTCGGCAAGATCCCGCGTCTTTAATTGTAACCGCAAGAAACAAGATGCGGTCGGCAACCTTTGTGAGTCGTCCAATTACCGTCTCTGGACGTCTGCTTGAAACACCCCGGCTAAGAACTGATGCTGGTATATTAAAATCTAACGAAGAAGTTTTCAAAGAGTTTGTAAAAAAGTTGCCTTCGATTGGACAACGTGTATTAAGAGATGACGCGCGCTATTTTTGGTCTGGTATCAGCAAGGACGAAATTGAGCAACTTCTTCGCGACTTCAGAACACATCCATGGCAATTAAACTTTCAAGGTGCGGCACTGGCTGATTTCATCAGGGATTCCGATGATATGAATAATTGGGATGTTTTCATTGCTGAAGGCTCAGGAGAAACATACGATGGGGTGATTTGCGGAGATGAAGTGTTACAAATAAATCCAGAGAAACGTGCCGTTAAAGCGACGAGTGGACAAATAAGCATAAGCGGCACAAAAGTCCGTGTCGGTGCTGGAGGAGCTGCTAAAATAGGACTATCCGAAGAGCAACGTACGGTGGCGCACGCTAAATTTGTTGCCAAGAATTCAAATGGTGCGAAGCATATTCCCGATAAGGCATACCTTGAGATAGATCGCCCGCCGATTTTAGTGTTACACATTGTTGCCGTCGACAAAGTTGGGACAGATGACAAAGGAAATCTTCGTAGCCAGATTGATGCAGGGGTGAATGTGCCAGATTACCTCTTTGCTTTGGGTATCGGAATTCCAGATAATGGTGAAGAGAAAATAGTAAACTATATGGTGAATCTTGTTGAACTTCGTAGCTACTATGACACAGAGGAGGACAACGACGAATGACAATAACACCAGAATCCCTCCAAAGGCAATGGGATAGTATTAAATATCGCGACGGTGGTTTTCTGCAGGTGGATATAAAACATCCATTGGAATGGCACATAGGTTTTCAGTCAATAAGTCAGAAGACCTTGCTCTTAGTCAGCGATATTGAAATCGGAGATGTTATATCTTCAAAGTCCATGGCAGTTAGTCGCCGCCGCAGAGAATCGGATAATAGGTGGACACTATCCTTCGAATTGCTTCGTGATGAGCAGGAAAGTGTGTTCGCAATCCTATGTAGTGATATTGTTGCTCATTCACAATCGGCTTCGAATAAGAAAGAAGCTCTAGCACTTGTAATAAGTCGATATAAGCAATGGAGTCGGCTACTTGAATCCCAGAAAAGTGGTCTCATGGATGAGCATAGCCGGAAGGGGTTAATAGGCGAATTAATATTTTTATCCAACAGACTTGACACCTCGGACTCAGCACTTACTACTGTGCATGGGTGGATAGGTGCGGATGGTGCAGACCAAGATTTTGCATATGCAGATGGCTGGATTGAAGTGAAAAGTGTTGGTGCCTCTGCAACAAGCGTTACTATTTCATCACTTGAACAGTTGGGCTGTAACGATTATGGCGATCTTGTGATTATGCGCATTGACAAAACTGCTCCGGAAAAGAATGGCTCATTTTCATTGAATGATATTGTTAGACAAATCTGCGATCAGCTGTCTGGTGACTCTGATGCTTTGGATATATTTCGCTCGAAACTTGCGGCGTATGGATATATAGACCTCCAAGCCTATTCAGAACAGAAATATTTCTGCTCAGGTACGCAATGTTACTCAGTTAATGAAACATTTCCTCGGATGACAAAAAAAACTGTCCCGCCTCAGATAATTTCTTTGCATTACGAGTTAAACCTTCCATCCTTACAGGACTGGCAGAAGGAGTGATATAGATGGATGCACAAGAATTCAGAAAAGATTTTATGGAAAATGTCAGGGCTGAAGCCGCGGCTACTGGCGAGGGTTCTTGTGCCTCTTTTGTCAGTAGTTTCGCTGGATATTTAGAAGGCGCAGAAGTCTTATTAGATTTCACTGCTTCATATTTTGAAGGAACAGGTAAACGTAATCGCAAGCTCCGAGTTGATGGATATGCGTTTGATGAATTTGATAAAACGATGTCGCTAGTAATAGCCGATTTCGATTCTTCAGATAGAGAAAATGTTATCACACGAACACAAGCAACGCAGTTACAAGAACGTCTCGTGTATTTCGTCGATCAGTCCTTAAATAGCTCGCTCCATAGTGAAATTGAAATGAGCAGAGCCTGCTCAGACTTGGTGGACTTGTTGCGCGAAAAAAGAGCAATAATAAGAAAATATCAGCTTCTAATATTTACAACTTCAACTATGAGTTCTGCAATTAAAGCTTTGGACATAACTGAGATCGATGGAGTACCTGTTGAGTGCCAAATTTGGGATTTAGAGCGGCTTTTCAAAGTCTGTGGCTCGGATACTGGGCGTTCAATTATTGAAATTGACTTCAAGGAGTATACCGCAAGTGGTATCCCTTGCATCGAAGCTAGTGACACCGCGACCGATGACTTCAAAAGCTATCTATGCATTATTCCGGGTATTCTTCTCGCTGATATCTATGATCGATATGGCAGTTCATTGCTTGAAGGGAACGTTCGTTCCTTTTTATCCACAAAGGTTGCTGTGAATAAGAAAATTAGAACGACTATTCTACAATGCCCGGAACGTTTCTTTGCATATAATAATGGAATAGCCGCAACGGCATTGAATATAAAAACTGAAATCACTTCACAAGGCACCTTCCTTGTCGGTGCTGCAGATTTTCAAATTATTAACGGCGGTCAAACAACAGCATCGCTTTCTAATGCTCGCCATAAAGACAAGGCAGACCTCAGTTCTATTTTTGTCCAAATGAAACTTACAGTTATTGAACGATCTCTTGCTGACGAAGCAACAGAATTAATGCAGAATATATCGCGTTCGTCTAATAGTCAGAACAAAGTAAGCGATGCCGACTTCTTCTCCACGCACCCGTTTCATGTTCGTATGGAGCAATTCTCGCAAAGGCTCTTTGCACGTGCAACAGGCGGTTCGCAGTTCGATACAAAGTGGTTTTATGAAAGAGCGCGTGGACAGTATTTGCAAAAGCAAATGCGCTTGACCCCAAGCGAAAAGAAAAAATTCTTATTGCAAAATCCCAAGAGTCAACTTGTCACAAAAACTGATCTTGCGAAAGTCCGAAACTCTTGGAAATGCTTGCCTCACATAGTGAGTAGAGGGGCTCAAACGAATTTTGCTGCCTTCGCTGAATCTACCGATAAAGACTGGGCTGAAACGGATAATGGGCTGATTTTCAATGAGAGATACTGGCAAGAGAGCGTTGCTTTGATGCTCTTATTTAGATATACTGAAAGAATGGTTTCGCATCAACCGTGGTATACTCAAAGCTATCGTGCTAACATTGTAACTTATACTATAGCATTATTACATAAACTAATAGCGGCGCAGTATCCTGATATGAACTTAGACTTGGCAAGCATATGGGCGCGACAATCTGTTCCATCTCCTATTGCTTTGGCACTAACATCCCTCTCTGAATTAGTCTATAACAAATTAACTGACCAGAGTCGCAAAGTAGAAAACGTAACCCAATGGTGCAAACGTGAAGAATGTTGGAAAAGCGTAAGTATCATTTATTTCGATTTACCGTCCGAGATCAAAACTTGCCTCATCGATAAAGAGGAAAAGAAAATAGCTGAACGCGAAGCAAAATCAGATCAGCGAATGCTATCAGGAGTCGAAATACAGACAAAAGTTTGCACAGAGATAGCCCCGGATCAATGGAATGCGGTCATGAAATTTGCGATGAGTAAGCGCATGATTACACCCGATGAAAGCACCGCGCTAAGAATCGCTTGTCAGATACCACTGAAAATACCCACACCAGCACAAAGCAAGAAACTTCTTGAAGTGTTGGAACGAGTTCAAGAGGAGGGATTCAAGCTATGAGTGAGCGGACAAAAATCAAATATAGTATCGTTGACTTGTTTGCTGGCGCAGGTGGGCTTAGTTTTGGATTCCTTCAGACTGGTCGGTTCATGGTGAAAGCTGCTTTTGAAATGAATCGATTTGCTCAGCAGACTTATCTCCGGAATCATGCAATTGAAGAAAGTTGTATGTACAGTGATGTCGAGGATGCTTTATCGGAAGAAACAAAGAAAAAACTAGGACACGTGGACATTGTCATCGGCGGGCCTCCGTGCCAAGGTTTTTCCAATGCAAACCGCCAGAAAAACCATGCAATAAGTCTCAACAACTCTCTTGTAAAGAAGTTTGTTAAGACTGTTCTTCATTTAGATCCTAAGGCGTTTTTAATGGAAAACGTTAGTATGCTTCAATCAGAGATTCATCGGTTTTTCGTTGCTGATGAGGATATGAGTGATATCGAGCAATATGGAATTCCTACGACAGATTCACAAATACATCTTCTTGAAATGGAATTTGTATTCAAAGGCATAACAGAGATTATTTCGGATGCAAATATGATTTCCCGTTATTTATGGGAAGATGAAAGTTATCTCGCTTTGAATGTAGTTTTCAAGAATCGTGGGAACATGGATAAACTCAGGGCTGCGTTAATTAAACATCGGCGTAAACTAACGGCACTTGCTAAAGAACTGCTCGATATTGAAGGCGAAAACTATATTATACAACAAGGACGGCAAGCTGGTGATGCCTTAGAACGCTATTTCAATTATGATGAAATTGATGGGCTTTGTGAAGCAATTAGACCTTCAATACTTCTACAACGTATGCTTTCTAAAGCACTGGAAATCAAAAATAATAGAATTGTTGTTGAAAGGTTCTCTGATGAGGGTGATTTGGTTGCCCATGTGAAATCTATGTCCGTCCTGGACTACATTACGTCCATATTGGAAGCGGATTGTAACGGATATACCATCAGCAAGGGTGTTTTGTCGGCAGCAACCTTCGGTGCACCTCAAAAACGAATGCGATATGTTGTTATGGGCATTAAAAAGCACATCGCAGATCACATCGAGTTGCCTGTGGGAACTATAAAAGAGGAAAACTTTAAAACTGTTCATGATGCTATTGGGGATTTGGAAGCAGTTGAACCAACGACAAGAATAGAGGAAGGTAACATTGGGGTTCCAATTGGAACTGCCCCGGATGGGATTTCTGAGCTGGGGTTGTCGTTGCATGATTCAACAATATTATATAATCATGTATCTACTGCAACAACCGAGCGTGCGCTTGAGCGATTTAAGGCAATCAGACAGGGGCAAAATTTCCACAGCCTAAAGCCAGAGCTTAAAACGACCTACTCGGATTCCGAAAGAACACAGAATACGATTTATTTGCGCTTGATCTATGATGAGCCTTCGGGAACAGTAGTAAATGTTAGAAAATCAATGTGGATTCACCCAATCCATGACCGCGCGCTTAGCATTCGCGAGGCTGCGCGTTTGCAGACTTTTCCTGATAGTTTTGTTTTCTGCGGAACTAAAGATGCTCAGTACCAACAAGTGGGTAATGCGGTGCCGCCAATCCTTGCCAAGTCGATTGCAACACATTTTCTTGAATATTTAGACGTACAGCCACAACACGTTCATAGTGTTCATGGATATATTGATGACAACCAAAGCAATTCATTGTTATTTGTCTGATGCCTGTCCAACAATGAACTAGAGCACCCTTCTGGGTGTTTTCTTTTTGAAGATCCATACATGCGATAGCCCCAGCATTACCTTCGGGGGTATGGGAGTTAACAACGGAGTACAAGGCTTCCCATTATCGGAGACCTGGCTCACTCGCGACCGGAATGGCGACTTAATTCCATTGTAATATTTAGGAGTTTTTTTGATTTAACACTATCGTCTTGAAAACTTTGAATTTATTTGGTATTTTAATAATGGTGTTTTCCCACATGGACTATTTGAGAAACATGGCAAATAAGAAATTGATACTTATGTGCAGGCGAAATGACAGAAAATTTTGACGTTGTCGTTTCATGACAAGGTCTTTTTTGTTTAGCCAGTTTTGTATTCCACGGTTCAAAGAACTCTCAATATCAGCATGTCGGAAGCGCTGTGCCCCCATATTGGACAAGCCGTTACTGAATGTCTGCTAGAACAGCTAGGTCTTAGATCGGACAGTTCATTGCTAGATAATTTGGAATTAATAAATGTGCTTTTGATGATATGCTTTTTCTAAGGTTGGGTGATACTGTTGCCATATGATATGTTTGATCCGCAGAAACGAAGTGAAATTATGTCTCGAATTCGTTCAAAAAACACCAAGGGCGAAATAATTGTGCGAAAGTATTTGCATCGGTTAGGTTTTCGTTTCCGTCTGCATGATTCTAAATTGCCTGGGAAGCCAGATATTGTGTTGCCCAAATATAAGAGTGTGATTTTTGTACATGGTTGTTTCTGGCATGGCCATCAAGGATGCAAGTATTACCGCGTCCCCAAGACCAATCCTGAGTATTGGATTCCAAAGATTCGGCGAAATGTGGAAAGAGACAACGAATCAGTATGTGCTCTCTCAGCCATGGGTTGGGGGGTGGAGATCATATGGGAATGTGAATTGAAGAAGGATTCAGAGAAACGATTGGATGAACTGGCTCATTCAATCGTTTTTATAAATTAAGCGACAAATAAGGGACGTGAGAGTTGCAGCGTACTATAAAATGGAGGATTGTGAGGTGATTTTTTGAAATTTATTGATTTCGATGAAGTAAAAAAACTAAAATCCGTCATTATCAAGCTTCAAAAAAGCTCTCGGAATGAAGCTGTTGATTTCATAAAAAACGATGGATTTAATTTTCACAGACTATTTTTGCATTCAGGTTTCATTTTTGTATTTCAGCCATGTGAACTTAATAAAATTCTGTCCGGTATGGATACTGATATCGATAGAGATACAAAAATCAAAGAAGATTTAGATTTATTGATCTTTCTGATTTCAAGAGAAAAAGACTATGAAGAACAGATAACTCATTTAATCAATACGACTAAAGAGAGCGAGGACGAAGGTGCAAAACCTGTGAAAGCTGGGGATACCGGAGTGGCAGGCGCACCAATAGGGAAACACCCGACTGGGCTACTGGCAAATAGCCGTAAGCGCAATATTGAATCGCTCTGTAACAAACGAAAGACTCGAACAGGCAGGGTATTATGACTTCTCTGCTCAGTACGAGCACTTACGTCAATTGCTCTCAAACGGTTGAACCGTCGTATACCGTACGGTACGACGGTGGTGTGGAAGGTCGGCTACTCAAGGTATGCAAGATGGGAGCGCCGGCGAATTCCCCTTGCGAAAGCTTTCGAAAACGCGGTTGTTGCCGTTGTCGCTACGTAACTGAGAGAGGATTAACGGGGATGACGATTCGGCGACCTACAAGGGCGCTTATTTAATCATTAGCAAACGGCACGATGCACCCGCTGAGGCGCTGAGGGTTGACGGGAAACGTTGGCGCATAGAAGTGTTCTTTTGGGCAGTCAAACAAGAGCTTGAATGAGCATTGCCATTCCACGTAGTAGTCTCACCAGCTCGCTCACATGAAACTGTGTTGTTTGCCACGGAGACGTTGCTCACCTTTGCATTATGGCAAATGGGGCAAAGAAAAACGAGTGATCACGAAGGCTACACCCACGGTGCAATGGTCCGTTTCCTCTTTCACTCATTGTCAGATCAGCCGGAAAACCCGCAAAGGAATCCAACGAATCTATGTTGATTTTGACATAGAGGCTCAACGCTTTACAAGTTTTATTTCGGTTTATTTGCCCACGTCAATTCTTATGACTTGGTGGCCTCTTTTGGCGTCGCCAGATTCAGCGGGCTTCCAGTTAATTCAACAAAGTGCATAAGTCATGGTATATTAAGTGCATTCGATGGAATAGACATTGCAAGTAATGTGTTGGACATTTTGCCGGGTCATCTTTCAAAAAAAGATTGTAAGGTTTAAGTAATATTTCTATGGTTATGAAATCGGACTTAAAGACTACTTCAAGACTTAATGTTCTATCAGAAGTTTTTAAACTACAACAGTATCATGCTCGAGTGGCCGCGAGGTATGACTTGGGTTCTCGAAGATTTTGTGTGTCTTGAGCGATGACAGATTAATTATTATCGCTCTCAGCTGCTCCTTCGACCACAAACCCAAATGTATTTTCCAAGCTTTCTATTACTTTCATTTATACATAAAGTATTTTACAGACTCACTTATCGAGCTCGCCAAAATGAACTTAGGGGACTGTAAGATTTCAGGGGACAGTAATTTTCTAACCATAATAATTGATGGTTTGAGCGGAGATATACTAAATAGGCTATCTTGGATTGTCAACACTAAACTGGACAACGATTATGAGGGCTGGGTTCTAGCTTCAACGGGCGTGCGGTACTCTAGCGTTCCATGAATTCGATGATGATTGAACCAATGAACGTTATCGCTGAGTTCCAGAGCCAACTGTTTCAGGCTTTGAAAGTGAGTCTGATTGGCGAATTCCGTTTTGAATATTTTGTAGGTCGCTTCTGCCACCGCGTTATCATACGGGCAGCCTTTGTTACTGAGGGAGCGGCTAATACCGAATGTCTCTAACGCTTTCGAAATCAGTTTGTTGTCGAATTCTCTTCCGCGATCGGTATGGAACATTTGAATGCGGTCCAACCGAACGGAGATGCTCACAATGGCCTTATAGACGAGTGCAGCGTCCTTCCTGGCCCCACAGCTATATCCGATGATTTCGCGGTTAAACAGGTCGACAAAAAGACATACGTAGTTCCACTTGCCTGCTACTCGTACGTATGTCAAATCGCTCACCACAACGGCGTATGGCTCTTCCTGATTGAACTTACGCTTTAATTGGTTCTTCACCTCAGACTTATTGGAATCGCTCTTGTGCGGCTTGTATTGCGCTACCGTATACGTGGAGACCAAACCATGCTTCTTCATGATCTGTCCAATTTTACGTGTATTATGACGGAAAATTAATGTCGAAAAAGGAATTTTCAGTTGAATTGTGGAATAAGTCTAATGGACTATTAAAGTTGCGTTTTTCGGAGTGAAGATATATGAAGTTCTATATCGGTGTTACGGATTATAACTGGTTTCGATATTTGGCTAATGAACAGCCGGATGAACTGAATTTTTGGCAGCCGGGTGGCAGACAATCATTTAAAGCTATCCAGGCCGATGATCTCTTTCTATTCAAATTACATAGTCCCAATAATTTTATTGTCGGCGGAGGCTTCTTTGTCCGTCATTCCTTTTTGCCTGTCTCGTTGTCTTGGGAAGCCTTTGGAAATAAGAACGGAACAAGCGATTACCTGAGCTTTCGGAATGCAATTCATAAGTACCGTAAGAGTGATTTTCGTTCGGAACCCGATCCGACGATTGGTTGTATCATCCTCTCGATGCCATTTTTCTTTGACAAAAAGGACTGGATTCCTGTGCCCGAGGACTGGAAACCAAATATTGTACAAGGTAAAACATATGATACCGATACTGAAATCGGACATTTACTATACTCACAAGTTCAAACTAAATTGCATAGATATTCGCTAAACCATACTGAAATACTTATGGAAAAGAATGAAGCAAATAGATACGGGTCGGAGCAAATTATTCATCCAAGAATTGGCCAGGGAACGTTTAAGATAATGGTGACTGAAGCCTATCACCGCCGTTGTGCAATAACAGGCGAGAAAACATTGCCAGTTCTGGAGGCTGCACATATAAAGCCATATTCTCAGAATGGCCCTCATATGACAAGCAATGGATTATTGTTGAGGAAAGATATTCATACCTTGTTTGATCGAGGGTATATCACGATCAATGCCGATTTACACATTGAGGTGAGCAAGAGGATTAAAGAGGATTACGGTAACGGAAGAGAGTATTATGCATTCCATGGCAAGAGTTTGGCTGAAGTCCCTGACAATATTAATGAAAAACCTTCGATTCAATATCTTAGATGGCATAATGAAAATGTGTACTTGGCCTGAATATAAAGATTTTCTCTTTGTATTAAATAAAAGCATACGCGTGCAGACAAGATATTGTTGCCGCAGTTTATAACCGATTCGCGTTTGAGAACAGAAGTAGTATTAAAACGTTGTTAATATGTGATTGATGGCGCGTAGGTGGCAGACTCTCGTAAGATTTATGAAGGTTGGCAAGTGATTTTGTCTCATTGAACCAGCTGTCGAAAAACGAAAGGAATTATGTCTTTGCCAAAATCTTGACAGAAAGAATATATAGAGGTGCGAACATTGATTATTTACAGCAGCAGCGCTCGTGAATTTAGAGAGAAAGTCGATAGCAATCTGCTTACGGTATCAATCGAAGAAGCCTTCGTGAAAAAGATGGGAATGCAGCCGAGCCGCGGAGAGATTAGGGCTTGGAATAATTCGATGCAATTTATGGAGCGTGTCATTCGCAATTCCCAAATTGCGGACGATTGTGGAATCTTGATCGAATACAACATCCCGGCAACTAGTAAAAGAGTTGATTTTATCGTAACGGGACAAGATGAGGATGGAAATAATAATTTTATCATCGTGGAACTGAAGCAATGGGACTCGGCCAAAGCAACGGATCGGGAGGATGTGGTCCTGGCTTGTGTTGGAGGTAAGGAACGAGAAATGACGCATCCTTCCTATCAAGCATGGTCGTATAGACAGCATTTGGAGGATATGAACGAAGCTGTTTACTCTAATCAACTTCATAGCTACTCCTGTGCCTTTCTACATAATTACAGAACTCCGCAGCCAGATCCGCTTCAGAGCGAGCAATATCAACCCATTATTCAAAAAGCGCCCTTATTTCTATCTGAAGATACGCTGAAGCTTCAGGAGTTTATCCATAAGCATACTGGTCAGGGCAATGGGATAAATCTGCTGTACCTTATCGAAAATGGGAAAATCCGCCCTTCCAAGAAGCTTATTGAACATATCGATGGATTGTTTAAAGGGAACTCTGAATTCACGCTATTGGATGAACAGAAGATTGCCTATGAATCCATCCTGAGCGAAGCGAACGACATAACAAAGAAGAAAACGATCATCGTGAAGGGCGGCCCCGGAACCGGAAAGTCGGTCATCTCGATGAACGCATTAGGCGGACTCCTCAGGAAGAAATTGAATGCTAAGTTCGTCGCCCCCAATGCTTCCTTCCGGTCGGCAATGGTCGAGACCCTGGTTAAACAACAACCCAAAAGTAAATCGAGAACGAAGGTTCTCTTCGCCGGTTCCGGTCAATTTTACGATTCTACTCCCGACTTCTTTGACGTCTTGATTGTCGACGAAGCCCACCGGCTTAAAGGGAAAGGCGCCTATATGTACCAAGGTTTGAATCAAATCGAGGATATTATCAAAGCGTCCAAGATAAATGTATTCTTTATCGATGACTATCAGCGTATTCGACCAGACGATATAGGCACCGTCGAGGAGATAAAACGAATCGCACATATGAACGGCTCGGTAGTCTTGGAGTATGCCCTGTCCGCGCAATTTAGATGTTCGGGGGCGGAGGGATTCCTGAATTGGATCGATCATATTTTTCAGATTCGAGAGACGGGCAACTTTGACGGTTGGGATCAAGAGGCTTTTCAGTTTGTTCTCTTGGATAATCCCAATTCCGTTTATAGTCACATTAAGCAGAAAGCCGATGAGGGCTACAAAGCTCGAATGTTGGCCGGATATGCCTGGAACTGGACCGATGCGAAGGAGGGCAACCCAAATGGAGAAGTTGAAGATGTTATCATTGCGGAGCATCAGTTCAAAATGCCCTGGAATGGGCGAGCGCTGCCTACATGGGCGATAGACGAAAGAGGAGTCGAACAGATCGGGTGTGTACACACTTCGCAAGGGTTGGAATTCGATTATGTGGGCGTCATCATCGGCAATGATCTCAAATATGATCCGGAAGCGAAGCGGATTTATGCCGACTATGAAGAATACAAGGACAAGCTTGGGAAAAGAGGGCTTAAGAATGATAACCAACAGCTAACAAAACTGATTAAAAATATATACAAAGTCTTGATCTCCAGGGGCATGAAGGGATGCTTCTTATATTGTCGTAACCCGGAGCTCCGGGATTATCTAAGGGCGCATTTAAATCGAATCTTTATGCTGGATGCGGTGTCTCAACTAGAAAGGGAATAATTGATTTAAAAAGGGATCTCCTCCACGTTTCCGTGGAATTGAGGTCCCTTTCGTATAGGGGGTGGGGAGCGAGCCATATTGCATGGTCCTAAAAGGTTTGGAATCAAAGGTACTAAATTGGACCAATATCGTCGTTTAGGCGTGTTTCTGTTTAGCGAATCGCAGTAAGAAATAACTTCAAAAGGGCGTAAGCATCTTTACGTTGCTTCTCTGTACACTGTTTCAGGGCATCGATAATAAGTTCCGCTTCATTACTGTTAGCCGCTTGGTTCGAAGCCCCAAGAAGAAGTTGATCAGGAGAAAGCTTTAAGAGGGAACAAATACTCAGCATCGTTTCGATGGACATCCCCGCTTGACCGCGTTCGATATCCGCACAAAATTTGGGCACCCGGCCTATTCGTTCTGCCAATTCTTCCTGAGAGATATCCAAAGCTTTTCTTCGTGCCCGTATGCGTTCGCCTACGGCATTTTTATCGTACATGTCGATTCCCTCTTCTTCAAACCGAGTTTTCAGTTCCTATTATGGTGGAGTTTAGAATTGACTTTAATGAGTTTAAAAGGTACTATTTTCAGTAGTTAATAATGTATTATCTCCAGTGTTACCAGGATTGGCCTCACTGATACCACAATTGTAAGACCGGAAATAACATCAAATTTGAGCAAGAACGGAGAGATCGGCGTGAAGGAATGGGCGGAGCAGATCGAAATGGAAAAACAAAAGCTCAATCGGCTTGGAAGTGAATCTTTGGCTCAGGGAATTCCGTTGTCTGAAAACGATGCACTTCAAGCTCAAAGCAGAAAAGTGGACGAACTCATTGTCCAATTACATAGGAAGTCGGAACTCAATCGGCAGTCCGGCCAAGCCTAAGTTATTGGGAAGGAGGTTTTGACAAATGGAACTCCCGCCATGGTTCCAAAACGCAATTCAGAGTCGACTGGAAGACGTTACAGCAATGATCAGACGTCAGTCGGAGCAGTGCAAACTTAACGACGAAGAAAATAAAGCTTTTGAGGCTATGTTTTCCGGTGTAGATAAAACGCTACTGCCGGGATTTATGGAATGGGAGGACAAGCATCATTTCAATCGGGCTTTGGAGAATGAGCGGCTTTATCTGCAGGGGATGAGGAATGGTGCGCAGCTTGTTTTTGCTCTACTGAATGGCACATTGCCTGGTGAGAAAACGTAGACGATCCTGAAATTGTGAGATGTTTATCTAAATTACGCCGGTTCGCGAAGATTTGCTGTAAAAAACGTTTAGGAGATGAGAATCGATGAGGACGATTCCTACCAACCGCTACTATCCTTCAATGGGACATTTGCTAGACGTATATGACCGCGGCGGGAGAAGGCTGGGGTTTGACGCAGAAGATCTGTCCGAATATGAAGATTGGAAAAAAACGGCGAGATCCAAATTAACGGAGATTACGGGGATCGATCAGATGGAAACCTGCGATTTACAGCCTGCTCTGCTGGAATCTGTGCAACAGAACGGATTCCAGAGGGATAAGATGGCGATTCAGACGGAACCGGACGTCTGGATGCCCTTCTATCTGCTTGTTCCTGACGACTTGAAAGCCGGCGAGCGGCGCCCGTGCGTCATCGCTCCGCATGGCCATGGCATCGCGGGGAAATATGGAGTTGCCGGAAGGACGGATATTCCCGCCGTGAAGGATGCGATTGAGAAATACAATAGCGATTACGGCGTCCAATTCGTGAAACGGGGTTATCTCGTTTTCTGCCCGGATGCCAGGGGGGTTGGCGAACGCAGGGAGTGGACAGGGCAGTCGGACCAGGAGAGCGATTTGTTAAAGAGCACTTGTGCGCAGCTGAATCACATGGCGATCAGCATGGGACAGTCCGTCACCGGGATGTGGGTATGGGATCTCATGCGGTTGTTGGATTACATAGCAACCCGGGAAGACTGCAGAGCCGATCGCATCGCATGCTGCGGCCTGTCCGGGGGAGGACTGCAGACGTTGTGGCTTGCTGCCCTGGATGACAGGGTGAGATGCGCCGTCATCAGCGGGTATTTCTATGGATACAGAGATTCTCTGTTGAAATTATCCAATAATTGCTCCTGCAACTATGTACCGCATGTATGGCAGCATGTAGATATGGGAGATCTCGGCGCATTGATCGCTCCGAGGCCGCTCTTGATCGAGACGGGCGATCAAGATCCGCTAAACGGGGAACGGGGGCTCGCCAACGTAACCGAACAGTTCGAAATAACAAACAAGGCCTATAGTCTATTGGGGGCGGCGGATAAGCTGAATCATTATATTTTTGAAGGCGGGCATCAATGGCAAGGAGCCCAATCGTATGAGTTCGTTGACAAGTGGCTGCAATAGGGGACTAGGATTCTATAACCGGAATGTGGAAGATAAGCCCAGGCGTATTCAACGCTTGGGCTCTTATCCTATTGCCATCTCCTGCGCCGTTCGGCGCTCATCCACTCGGGCGTCCAGGTTTGCTCTTTGTCATCGATACGTTTGCCTGGCGGAACAATGGCATCAATCGCATCCAACACATCGGTGCCGAGCCTCAACTCTGCACCGGAAATATAGGCTTTTAATTGCTCTAAGGTGCGCGGTCCCCATAGGGTCGATGTGACGGACGGATGACTTTGGGTAAAAGCGACGGCCATATCCGCGAGTAGAATCCCCGCTTCATTTGCAAGCTCTTGCAGCTTTTCAATGATCGTAAACTTATACTCATTCTCAGCTAACTCGGGATCTAACGTATCCGCATATCCTTTTAAAGTGGCAGCGCGCGAATCGCTTTGTGCAGCCTGACCCGCCTTGTATTTTCCAGTTAGTAAGCCGCCGGATAAGGGACTGTACACCAATAGAGAAAGGTCATATTGTTTAGCGACCTCAGCAAGTTCAAATTCCATTCGCCGATTAATCAGAGAATAGGGGGTTTGCTCGCTTACAAATCGCTGAATAGGATATCGATCGCTAATGGCTTGTGCTTGAACCATTTGCCAGCCCAGGTGATTGGAAGTGCCGATATGATGAATTTTCCCTTCTCTCGCCAAATCGTTCAACGTTAATAGAATCTCCTCATAAGCAACAAATTCAAAAGGAAGATGGAGTTGATAGAGGTCAATATAATCGGTCTGCAATCGTAATAGACTTTGTTCAACAGCCGTTCGGATCCAACGACGGGATGCGCCGCTATGATTTAATTCATGAGCAGCCTCCGCACCAAATTTAGAAGCTAATAGGACATTCTGCCGCCTGTTCTTAATCGCTTTTCCGATAATGCGTTCCGATTCCCCATTTCCGTATCTGTTGGATGTATCGATCAGATTGATGCCATAATCCAATGCTTCATCAATCATCTTTATACTCTCTTCTTCGCTTGCCCTAGATCCAAAGCTTGATCCGCCTAATGCAAACGCGCTGACTTTGGTACCCGTCTTCCCAAGATATCGGTATTCCATGGTTTTCCTCCCTGAATTTATAATGAACTCGTGTTGATTAAGGCTATAGCAGTCATTATAATCAGGCATGACAAGGGGTTCAATGAACATAAAAGGCCGAGTGTTGATTAATAGATACAACGCGAAAAGTGTTGATAACGAACGCATTTCATAGCAGGAGGAAAACAAATGATCGAAAATAGTACGGATACGAGAGTGATCCGCAGTCGTACCCTAATGGAGAACGCATTGTTGTCTATTTTAGAGAAAGAAGGGGTTAAAAGGCTGACAGTTAAAAACCTTTGCCAAGTAGCGGGAATAAATCGAGGCACCTTTTATTTGCATTATAAAGATATTTTTCATCTGATTGAGGAAACGGCCTTGATTCAAGGATTATTAAGTGTATTTGAACCTGTCCGTATTCAGGAGTTGAGGAACTATCCTGATCATGAAGGAGCTTATCCTCCGATCGCCAAAGCCTTTCAATACATGCATAAGCATGCCAGCTTTTTTAAAGCGCTATTCCATTCGGAAGCTCCGGCAGAATTAAAAGAACGGCTCCAGTATCTAGTAGGCACACGCTTGTATGAGAATCTGAGACGAGATCAAGCGGATAAGAATGAAAGTCTATTTACCGACTACGCAATTGCTTATTTAGGAAATGCACAGTTTGGAATGATCCAACACTGGTTTAAGACGGATCGTGCCATGCCTCCTGAAGATATAGCGAGGATGTTGACCGCATATATACGCCATGCACCATGTCTTGACCACAAGGTTTGAAGTTTGGAAGGTACTGCAGTCCGGAACCCTGCACACGACCGCTCTGATGGCGATTCATCAAGCGGTTTATTCTTTTTTTAGACTTCGTTTAGATCCCTGTTAGAGCCCCTTTAGAAATAACCCCTAAACTGAAAAGGAAAACAGTTGAAGAAGGGGAGGGAACTCGTCAGTTCATCCGGCTGGAGGCCGGTAAGTCCATGGCGTAAACGGGTATGCAAAAGAAACCGTCTGTGCTGCTCCGAGCGATCAAAAGGGTACAGGACCACCCGGTTCTTTATAGCGGTAAAAAAATTCATATCGTCTATTTCGGAATCTTCAGCGCCTTGAACGCGATGTCGATCCTAACCGCTTTCTATTATTACTTGTTCATTCACGGATATGCCGTCCCGGAAAGCACTTACTACATGCTGCCGGTCGGGGGATGGATGGTTTGGGCCGGCGCCAGGCTCATGCATCTGATGGCGCTCGGGAAGAAATTTTACCGGAATCCCAGAAAATATTTGTTCGAGACCGGGTTTTACTTCCAGGGCGGAATCGTAGGTGCCGTTCTATGGTCGATTCTATATGCTTCCGTTGCGAACATCCCGCTCAGCTTCGTTTGGGACGGTCTTTGCTTCGGTACGCTGCTGGGACAATTTTTCGGACGAATCGGTTGTTTTAATTACGGGTGCTGTTACGGGAAAACAACGACTTCCCGATGGGGCGTCGCCTACACCAACTTGAAATCGAAAATTTTACGGCTTCATCCCGAGCTCCAAGGCGTGCGCGTTCATCCGGTGCAGCTCTACAAGGCCGGCCTGAATCTCGCCGCTTTTACGACCTTGATGTGCCTCATTCCCTTACATCTGCCCAACGGTCTCATTACCATCGGGTTTCTCATCTACCATGGAGCGACGCGCATCATGATGGAATGGTTTCGCGCGGACATTTATTTCCATCAAAAGAGAAACCGGATTACCTATTACTTTTCGGTGATGGCGATCCTCTCGCCCATTCCGCTGCTGTTGTTCGGGAAGGCTGCCGATCCCTTATTTGGGCAGCGCAGTCCGCTATCCGAGCCTCATTCGCTGAAGTCCGTGAATCAGCTTTTGTTCCATACTCCGTATTTGATAGAGATCATTCTGCTCATCGGGGCCATCATGTTCGTCGGGTACGGAATTCACGGCAAAACTTTAGGAAGATTTCCCATTCCGGAGAGGGGGACACATGAACACCACCGTGATGATCGTCGGGGCCGGTCCCTACGGCATTAGTCTGGCCTATGAGCTTTGGCGGCGCAAAGTGCCGTTCGTCATCGCGGGGCAGCCCTTCTCGCTTTGGTTCGATCATACGCTCGGCTCCATGTCGATACGGTCCGACTATCATACGAGCGAGATCTATACGCGAGACAAAATGTTCAACATCGAGCGCTTTATCCGGCAGAAATTCCCCGACCGGGCCGACGAGCTGTTGAACCATCGCATCCCGACTTCGGTATTTCGCGATTATTTGCGGGATGTGTTGAAGCGCTTGCCATTTCCAATCGAACGGCAAAAAGTGGTTCATGTGAAGAAGCAGGGGGCCTTCTTCGTACACACGTTGGAAGACGGGCGGCAAGTGGTCTCCGAGGCGAGCGTCATGGCCACGGGCATCGAGAATCACCGCGTGATTCCGGACGGTCTGGCACCGCTGAGATCCGACCTTGTGTTGCACAGCTGGCAGGTGGCGGACTACGAGAAGCTAAAAAACAAGCGTCTGCTCGTTGTAGGAGCAGGGCAGTCCGCCGCGGAATGCGCCGCCCATCTGTCCAAGGAAAACCAGGTCACCTGGGTCATGCGCAAGCAACCCGTGTTCTATTCCGAGCCGATCAATCTGCCAAAGCCGGTGTTCAAGTTCATCCTGTACGCCACTCCGTATTACTATTTCCTGCCGCCGCGGATCAAATCGCTGCTCGGCCAGAAATTCGTCGAGACGACCATTACGCCGGATATGAAAAGCCTATGGGAATCGAAAGACCTTCGCACCGTCTATGCGGACGTAAACGACTTGAAGCTGTATGAGGAGGAAGGCGGACCCATCCGATCGGGCGTATTGAACGAGTCCTATGATAGGGTGATCGCGGCGACAGGCTTCCGCTACCGATTGGATGCGCTCCGCTTCCTGGATCCCGGTCTTCGGCGTGCCATTCGAGTCGAAGGCGACATCCCGATCGTCAATTTCCGATTTGAGACGAGCGTAGCAAAGCTGTTTATGGTCGGCGGAATCACGGAACCCCGTTATGGCCCCGCACAGCGGTTCATGATCGGGGCGAGACACGCTGCGCTTACTTTAGGGAGAGAATTGTGCCCATGATTGTTCCTTTGTCGCCGTTGCAAAGATGCGATGCTTTTTCGCGCCAAGCGCCGATTTTTTTGAAGCGGGAAGATTTGATCCGACCGGGCGGAGGAAATAAAGTCCGCCGCTTTCAAGCTTTTTTCGATCGGTACGGATCGGTGGACCGCCTGGTGGCCATGTCCGATCCCGGATCGCATACGTTTCGAATCCTGCTGCAATTTCTGCAAGAGAACGAGGGGAAAGGAGCCAAGGAGCTTCACTTTCTCGAGCGAGCGGCCGTCACGACACCCTACGCGGATCAGGGAAGGAAGCTTTACTTGAATCACCCTCGCGTTACGGTCCGTCAGGCTCCGGCCCTCATTCAACTGGCCAAGTATTTGGCTTACAGGTGGCTCCCGTTCCGCGGCGTTCGTACGATCGGGATCGGCGGCTGGGTTTCCTTGTCGCCTAACCCATTTGAAACGGCGTTCAGCGAGTGCATTCAACAACTGCAGGAATATAACGTCGAAGGTCCGATCGTGCATTTATTTCCGATCGCTTCAGGGAACATGCTCGACGGCTTTCTGCATCGGAAAGCACGATCCGCGCCCATGGACCATTCCTTCATCGGCGTAACGACCGGGCATCGGTTGTCCGCCCCGCTATTAAGGATGAAATACGGCCGATATCGCGAAGTCGCGTTCATCCGCCCCTTCCGCCTGTCGATGGAACAATATCGGAACCGAGCGGTTCGATTTCATCGACATACGGGGGTTTGGCTCGACCCGATCCATACGATTCATCTGTACGATGTTCTCGAGAGCAGAAGGCTTCCGAAGGATGCGGCGATTGTCGTGTGGATTACGTGCCCGTATCTCGACTCCATCGATTTTACGTGCAATAGCCGGGATTAAGGAGGGAACATGAGACGAAATCTTCGGTCGCCCTACGGCGTGCAGACAGCTTTTACCAAACGGGATATCCTGAGTGAAAGGGCAGATGTCGTGGGGAAAATCGGAGCAACCGAGAGAAAGTGGCTGCTGACGCTCCATCTGTTATTTTCCGGGCTGATGCTTGGCGAAGCGTTTGTCTTCCTGATTCTGAGCATTACAGCTGCCAATACGAACGATGTCGGTGTGCTTCAAGCGTGTTATACCAGTATGCAAATGTTATCCAAAACAGCTGTTCGATACTCCGTCATCTTCGTAATCATCACCGGGATCTTACTGTCGGTACGGACCCACTGGGGGCTCTTCAAATATAACTGGATTATCGCCAAGGAAATCTTGACGCTCCTGACGGTCGGATTGGGACCGATCGGTATGTATGCCTGGACGCTCCAAGCGGTCAAGCTGACATCGACGGAAGGATCAAGCGTCCTTCAGGATCCGGCGTTCATCGTGAACAAAGGCGAGCTGTGGATCGGGATTATTCTCCAGATCCTAAAACAAAAAAAGCGACTTGCCTGAATAAAGGGAAGGATCAACTGGTCTTTGGAGGAGATAACATTAATCGCGGTAAAGACAGCGGCAAGGTTTGAAGAAGGTGAAGCAACTGAAGGACACGCATCCTGATCATGTCGTTGCTCTGAACGGCAATCACGAGAAATCATTCGCTGCGGCGGAAATGGAAGAGCTTGTAGAATGGGTGTGTAACTTGCCGTTGATTTACGAAGATGACCAATTTATATTCACCCATTTTGGACTTAACCTCTATGAAAATATGCATTTTCAACAGGCTGCTTTTGTTCTATTTTTATAAAAATAATGTTTCTCCTTTCCTCAAATCCAACTTATGATTGTTTATCAAAATCGTATGGTTATCTTTCCATTCAATATCAACTTGATCCACTCTTTTCTCTACATAAATTTTTTTCTTAAACCATAAGGGTCCGTTTAATTCACCTAGTACACCAAATGTCCCCATTCCACCTGCGTCGGTATGATAGAACTTAACCGTGTATTTTCCGTCAGGAGAGTGAACTGTTGTCAGTAGTTCTTTTGCCCCTGAAAACATCGTTGTAAAAAGCATCGTAATGAAAAGAACAAAAATTAGTATTATCGAGAAAATCGTTGTAAACCGGCTTCTAAACTTTGCATTCCGAATTGTTTTATCGAAAAAACCTATTACTCCAAGAGTCAATGTTAAAAAAGAAAAAAGAAGAATCACATAAAAAGGAAGGCAATCAGCCATTTGCTTCTTATATTTGAATAAAGTGAATATGCTGTCGTTAAGTACAGAATTATGATAAGGAAGAAGGCACCCCAACTATATTTCTTCAAATGCTTCTCACCTCCATAACTAAACTCAAAAAGTCAACAATTTGTAAATAGGATCCGAGTCTTTATAATATTAGACTCATTCCCCATAATCTATGTTTTGCATTTTACGATTTTTATTAATCTTTCAACGTCTCCAAGTCAGGCCTTGGGGTTGATACGATAATCTCAATGGATCAGCTGATCTTTGGAGGAGACTACATTAATCGGGGCAAGGATAGCGGCAAGGTTATTAAGACGGTGAAGCAACTGAAGGACAAGCATCCCGATCATGTTGTTGCTTTGATTGGGAATCACGAGGAGATGATGAAGGACTACTACCGGAACGGAGATCAGCTCTGGTTGAAGCATGGGGGACAGAAAACTTTAAAAGATTTCGAGAAAACATTCGCCGCGGCGGAAATGGAAGAGCTTGTGGAGTGGGTGTGTAAATTGCCGTTGGTTTACGAAGATGACCAATTTATTTTCACTCATTCTGGACTGAACCCCTATGAAGCCTTGAATGAGCAGAGTCGAGATATCCTCTGGATGTCGGAAGCCGATTTTTACGACATTTCGAAGGAAGTTCTTTTCAGCCTAACGCGTAACAAACCTGTCGTACACGGTCATACGCCGGTTGAACGTATCTATTTCGACGGCGCAAGGCTGAATGGCGATCTCGGCAGCCATACGTACTTTCTTGAGGAAGAGCGGGGACTCGCTTTGGTTGATTTAAGCCGAATGATTTATTATGTCTACAAGCAGTCTACCGGAAAAATCGAGAAGCGGGAGGTTTTACGCTTTTAAAGTGGTTCGCCATCGAGCATCTTCACAAGGAAGGAGGTCAGATGATGAAGAATACTCTACTAATAAGCACGATTGCATTTTTAATCGTCATTGTTGGTTATATCTTCGTTGGTGTTTGGATTGTCAAAGATACTAGACAGATTGTAGAGAACGGTATGAGAAATGGTTCAAATTATGTTGGCTATATGACAGAGAACACGTATGCCAAATTAAATCCGGCCAAAAGAGGAATCACCAACTACGAATCGGTATACAATCCGGAAAACCACTTGTATCAACATATACGTCCATGGCATTTGTTTTTTATCGCCAGAGTTTCACTCCATAACTACTATCGAAGCGGGATCACAGGCTTTAACGAGAATGTTGTTTTAAAGCTAAAATTACAGGACGGAAGATGGGTCGCAACGGATGCTAGAATAAAGCCATAAATATCTGGCGTCGGAGGGAGAAGCTTGGAATACCAACTGCCTAAACAATGCATATCGGTCTCGGCTCTCGTCACCAATGAGCTCGGAGAGGCGTTGCTCTTGAAAACGCATGGGCGTTCGGATACCTGGGAAATGCCGGGCGGCAATGTTGAATTGGGGGAACCTCTGGATCAAGCCGTTTGCAGAGAGTTCCTGGAGGAGACGGGCATCGTCATTAAGCCGATCGGGATCACAGGCGTCTACATGAATACGACAAAGCAAGTCTTGTCTGTATGCTTCAGAGCTCAATACATAAGCGGAGAAATCAAAATCCAAGAAGACGAGATCCTCGAAGCCAGGTACATCAAAATCGATGAATCCAACATTGGGGAGTATGTAACGAGACCGCAGCAGAGATCCAGATTGCTGGACGCGATGAATGCAAAGTGCTTGGTGCCTTTTGAAGCCTGGGAAACGAACCCCGATTATAAGCTGCTGCACCGACTGGGAGTTGGGCCATGAACGTAAAACCGATTCCTGAGAACATATCTGTAACTGTCGATCGTGAAGAATTCCTCCTTCCAGCCAGCCTTCAAGAATCGATTAATGCCTACTGGACGCTTTGATAATAGAAAAACCAGCCCTTATTCGAGGCGACATTTACTCCATTAAACAGATGAGCTTGTCCGAAGAGGAATTGAAGGTCACGCTGCAAAAAACGGACTATGCGCACTTCATGTTCTCCAAGCAGCTTAGCGAAGATCATCCGTATAGGTGCCGCGGAGTGGTTGCGAACGGAGTTTTCCTTACCAAGGATGGGTACTTCGTAATCGGAGAGATGAACGCCCATACCTCCACTCCCGGAAGGCTGCAGTTTGTCGCGGGAGGGGTTGAGCAGAGCGATTTTCAAGGGGACGTTGTCAATATGTTCGCCAGCTTGCTTAGGGAATCGCAAGAGGAAGCAGGAATCGGTCTGACCGACCCGAATCTGGTATCCAGGGTTACGCCTAAGTACATGGTGCAGTGGCAAGCTATCGCTCTCGTATACCTTATCGAGCTAGCGATTGATTCTAATCAATTAAAGTTGCATTATCGTCATTTCGAGAACGAACTCCTTCGTCAGAAGATCATCCCCGAATTCGCGTCCCTTGTCTTTGTGCACGCCAATCATGTATCCGCATTCCTGAGGGAGGATCCAAGATGGAAACTCGACTTCCTCCCCAAGGTTTTGGAAGATCTAACTAAAGAACTGAATTTTCCTAATGACGATTGAAAATGAGATTGTAAAAGCCACTGGAGCGGCACTCTTATGTTAAAATGATCGAAAAGCGAGCATCCCCGGCGGAACGGTGGACCTGTGTAACGGAAGGCATTCCGCCGACTGCCGCCTCTTCAAAGCTGCGGGGAGGTTGATGGTATGAAGAAGACTGTCGTGGTCGTTGACGACAAGCCGCTCATTCTGCGATCCATCGTTCAGACCGTCGACTGGAACCGTCTCAACTGCACCGTGGTGGGACAGGCTGCGGACGGGATTGAGGGCAAGAGGGTCATCCTCGACAAGCAGCCGGACATTCTGATTACGGACATCAAGATGCCGGGCCTCAGCGGCCTTGATCTGGCCGAATGCATGCACCGGACGCTTCCGAGGTCGAAGACGATCCTCATTACGGGCTACCAGGAATTCGAATTCGCCAAACAGGCGGTTCGGCTCGGGGTCTGCGACATCGTCGTCAAGCCGGTGCGCAACGACGAGCTGCAGCGGGTGATCGGACTGGCCGTCCGAGAGCTGGACGACGCGCAGTCGGAGCTGTCGCAGCGGCTGCCCTCATTGCGCAGCCAATTCGTGACGGAGCTGATCGGCGGCAGCGCGCCGCAGGAACATGCGCTGACAGAGAAGGCCTCCGCCCTTGGCCTAATCTGGAACCGCTGCGTCGTGCTGATCGTCCGCTCGAAGCGGACGCCGGCGGCCGTTCAGGGCGCGGACAGCCTCAGCATCTACCCGAAGCTGCACGGCGACTTAACGGAGATGGCGCAGGACGCGGCGGAGCGGCGGGACTTCGAGATTGTCGACTCGTACCGCTACGACGATCTCGTGCTGGCCTGTCTGTTCCCGAAGCCGCTTCCCCCGCGCGAGCTGAAAATGAAGCTGCAGAGCTTCTGCCACGACTTCATCGAACGGGTCCGTCAGAAGCACGGACTGATGATCTGTATCGCGGTCAGCCCGGACTACCGGCGGCTGCAGGAGCTGCGCGAGGCATACGCCGAAGCGTCCGCGCTGATGGATGCGAGCTTCTTCCGGACGGAGGAGCCGGTGCTGTTCCCGGAGCCTGCGGAGCCGGTCGGCGAGAATGGCCGCTTCTCCATCCTCCGCGATCTGGAGCAGTTCAATCAAATGCTGGAGCAGGCCACGAGCGACGAGATCGTCGGCCATCTGAATCAGATTCTCGAGCATATCCGGGCCTACAGCGAAGGCAATATTCTGGTGGCCAAAGGGCTGCTCTCCGACGTGTGCCTCGCGACGGCCCGCTATTATTACCGGGTGACCGGCGACGAGTTCAGCCTCGACCGAAGCATCGACGAAGTGCTGGCGGACGTTTACAGACTGCAGGATATTCGGCAGGCTTACGAGCATCTGGCTGCTTTTATCCGGAACGTAAAGGATAAATTGGAGGGCGGCGAGAAGGAATATAGCCTCGTCGTCAAGAAGTCGATCGACTATATCAACGGCCATTTCGCCGAGAATATAAGTCTAACCGGCGTTGCCGACCGGTTCGGCCTCAGCCCGAGCTACTTGAGCCGGCTGCTGCGGACGGAGACCGGCATCAACTTCGTCGATCTGGTGGCGAAGGCGAGAATAGAGGCGGCCAAGCGGCTGCTCCGCGATCCGCGCCACAAGGTGAACGAGGTCGGCGAGAAGGTCGGCTACAAGGAATACTCCTACTTCTATCAGGTGTTCAAAAAAATCGAAGGCATGTCCCCGAAGGAATACAAAAACCGAAGCAAGGACTCCTACTAAGAGAACGAGCCGCAGCACATCTTCCATTTTCAGAAAAATGGTAGCGTTTACAGTTAGCATCCTTAGCCAAAGGTCGCGGTGATGCCATGCGCAGATGGAGAAGGTTTTTCGCAGATGCCAAGCTGAGGACGAAATTTCTGCTGTCGTTCACCGTCATCATCGTGGTCACGGTGCTGACGATCAGCGGCGTCAATTACTGGGTTTCGGTCGGCGCAATCAAGCGGAACTCCGCCGAATTCTCGCAATATTTGATCACCCAGATCGGCATCAACCTGGACAAGCGTACGACCGACGTCGAGCAAATGGCTTTTCAGACGTTCCGCAATTCCAGCCTCAGCGAGAAGCTGAGCGAGGAGCCCGCCAAGGAAGCGGACGTTTATTTCCGCGATACGTTCATCAACGATTTTCTGAACGACCTGCTGTTCAACGAGGACTATTATCTGTCGGTCTTCATCATCGACGGCAGCGGCAAGCAGTATTCCATTCAGCGCAAGGCGGTCCTGAACTACAACCGGGAGCTGATGGACCGGCTGGACCCGGATCGGATCCGCGAGAAGCGGGGGAGGGCGCTCTGGTTCCGCGGCGACAACGATACGCTGTACATGGCGCGGGCGCTGTACGACATCGAGACGAACAAATACGTCGGCATCATCGGCATCGGGCTCGAGAGCGGCTACATCGACTCGATCGTAACGGGCGTGCACAACCTGATGGACGGCGACCTTCTGATCTTGAACGAAGACAACCGGCTGTTCGTGCCCGGCGAGGCGGTGAACGGGGCGGCGAAGGATTATTTGGACCGGAAGCTGTACCTGTCCGATACCGGCAAGAGCGATTTTCGATTCGGCGGCAGACGGTACCTGTCGAGCGTTCTCTCCACCACCTACGACAAGTGGAAAATCGTGCAGATCATCGACGTCGGCCGGCTGACCCGGGGGACGGAGAGCATCAAATACACGTCGATCAGCACCCTTCTGATCGCGCTGCTGTTCGCTTTTCTCATGGCCGCCTTCATCTCCAAGAACATCACCGAGAGCATCCGCCTCCTGCTCAAGAGCATGTCCAACTTCTCGCTCGGCTTCCACCATCACGCCATCGTGCCCCGAAGCCGCGACGAAGTCGGCATGCTGACGGCCCGATTCAACTCCATGGCGGAGAAGCTCAACGATCTGTTCCACTCGGTCTACCGCGAGAAAATGCTCAAGCAGAAGGCCGAATACCGGACGCTGCAATTCGAGTACAAGGCGCTGCAGGCGCAGATGAACCCGCATTTTCTGTACAACACGCTGGAATCGATCTACAGCATGGCGAAGATCAAGGGCGAGGATGAAATCGGCGAGATGGTCTATCTGCTGGGCAGGCTGCTTCGCGAGAGCATCGGCCGGAAGGGCGACACGGTGCCGCTCGAGGAGGAGCTTAGCTTCATCCGCGACTACTTGTCGATTCACCAGATCATGTACGGCGACCGCATCCGGCTCGTTTACGAGTTGGATGATCGCTTGACCGACTGCCGGGTGCCGAAGTTCCTGCTGCAGCCGCTCGTGGAAAATGCCATCGTGCACGGCATCGAGGAAAAGCCGGGGCAAGCGGTCATTCGCGTTGCCTGCCGGGAGGAGAACGGCGATCTGCTGCTGGAGGTGGCCGACAACGGCGTCGGCATGGACGCGGAGACGGTCGACCGGCTGCTCCGGCCCGAGCGCTACGGCAACGGGGACCGGAAAAACAAGCATACGAACGTCGGCATCATCAGCGTGCACAAGCGGATCGGCATTCTGTACGGGGACAGCTATGGGCTGTCGATCTCCAGCGTTCCGGGGGAAGGGACGACTATCCGCGTCCGGCTGCCGGCCGTCCGGCTCGATCGCGACGAAGAATGAGGACCGCTGAGCAAAAAAACGAATATAACCGCAAAAATCCACCATGGAAAGCGCTTGCGGATCCGGTGACAATGGAGAAGCGAAGAAGAGGAGGAAGGAGACCGCGATCCGACAACGCGAACGACGAGGAGGAGGAACGCCATGAACGGCACGATGCGGATGGTGGAGGACTGGCAGGCGGTGCGCGATAAGCTCGGGCGCTTCGACTGGGCGAGAAAGATCGTCGACCGGTTCAAGCCGGATACCGACTGGTGGGTGGCCCATTACGCGGACGACGCGACGCGCGTCGCCGGCTGGGGCCATCATTATTTTTGCGACCGCTGCTTCGCGGCGCTGATCTTCGACCCGGGCAAGCCCGGCGAGCACCGCTGCAGCGGCTGCGGCGAGCTGCGGGTCGCCCAAGAGGCGGACGACGCCTGGACGTACCTGTACCGAACGTCGGCCTGCAGCCAGGTGTTCAACGCGGCGGTGCTGTACAAGCTGTACGGCGAGGCGAAATATATGGCGTACATCCGCCAGGTGCTCGCCTTCCTGTGCGACCATTACGGCCAGTTCGAGGTGCGCACGCCTCCGAATCAGGAGGGCCGCTTCACCGGCTGCGACCTGACCGACGGCGTCGCCGTCATCTGGCTGCTCAACGGGATGGAGCTGGTAAAGGAAGAGTTCTCCGCGGCGGAGCTGGAGACGTACAAGAACCGCTTCTTCCTTCCCGAAGCCGCGTTCCTGATCGAGAAGGTCGGCGTCACGCCGAACATCATCTGCTGGATGAAGGCGGCGGCCGGCATGACGGGCCTGTTCTTCGACGAGCGGATCTGGTGCGAACGCGCCGCGGAAGGCGAGCACGGCATCCAGAAGCGGCTGGAGGAAGGCCTGCTGCCGGAAGGCTTCTGGTACGAGGCGTCCATGCACTATCATTTCTACTGCGCGGAAGGATTAACGTATTATCTCGCCTTCTGCCGAATTTACGGCTACGACTTCCCGATGATGGAGGACGGGCTGCTTCGCATGTACCGCTATCCCGTCCAATACGCGTTCACCAACGGCGAGTTCCCGAATCCGAACGACGGCTGGCCGCTGCTCCGATTCGGCAATTACGCCCAGTTGTACGAGTGGACTCGCAATTTGCACGATGAGCCGGCCTTCCGCTACGCGCTGTCGCTCAGCTACGACAAGGCGGACGAGTCGCTGCCCGGGGCCAACATCGGCGGCGTGGCTCGGCTGCTGTTCGGCCGCGATTGGGAAAATGAGCGGTTCGACGGCTTGCCGCCGGACAGCGGGCTTCCGGACGGCAGGTCGAGGTACGATCCGGACGTTTTTTTCGCCCTGCTGCGCAGCGGCGAGGCGGAGCTGTTCCTGAAGTACGGCTTCACGATGCGCGGGCATTCCCATGCCGACCTGATGAACTTCGAGCTGTTCTTCAAGGATCAGGTGCTGTCGCGCGACATCTCCAACAGCGGCTACGGCTCCGAGCTGTTCCGCGAATGGCAGCGCAAGACGATTGCCCACAATTCCGTCATGATCGATAAGCAGACGCAGCCGAACCGTCCCCGGGGACGCATGGTCGCGTTCGACGGGGAAGGTGGCGCCATAAGCGTGGCTGCCGACGAGATCTATCCCGGCTATGGCTTCGCCCGCAGCATGCGGCTCCATCCGAATCGGCTGGAGGATCGGTTCGAGGTGAAGCCGGTCGAGGGGACGGAGGCCGCGGCTCATACGATCGATTGGTTTTTCCATTGCACGGGCGAGCTGAGCTCCGAGCTGCCGTTCGCGCCTTGCGATCGTCCCGGCAGCGAGGACGGCTACCAGCTGATGCTGGAAACGGCCTGCTGCGACGCGGACGGCGACTGGGAGGTCATCTGGACGCTGCGGGACAAAAAAGTGACGCTCCGCATGAAAGGCTGTCCCGGCACAAGCGTCTACATTTTCAAAGGCTACGAGCATCGGCTCGATCATGTCCGCTGGGGCGTGATGGTTCGCCGAACGGCCGCTTCCGCCGCTTTCCAGGCGGAGTACCGCTGGGAGGAGACGAAGTAGCGCTCCGCCGCGCGGCGGCCGGAGACCGGGGAGGAGCCCTTCATGGACGAAACGCGCAAAGGCATGAGCAAAGAGGACATTTGCGCTCACCTGGGCGACGATTACGACCGTTACTTGGGCGCGATCGTTCCTCCGATTTTCCAAAATTCGCTGTTCACCCGCAAGACGGTCAACCACGGCTACAGCTACACCCGCATGTCCAATCCGACGACGGAAATCGCCGAGAAGAAGATCGCCGCGCTGGAGGAAGCCGAGGAGGCGCGCTGCTTCTCGTCCGGCATGGCGGCGATCTCGGCGGCGCTGATGAGCGTCATGGAGAAGGACTGCCATATCGTCTGTCCGCTGAACGTGTATCCGCCGACGAAGGGTTTTCTGGATAGCTATATGACGAAGTTCGGGGTCGAGACAACCTTCGTATCAGGTGAAAAAGTCGAGGAGTTCGAGCGGGCGCTGCGGCCAAACACGAAGGCGATCTATCTGGAGACGCCGCTCTCGAACGTGTTCACGCTGCAGGATTTGCGGGCGGTCGCGGAATTGGCAAGGTCGAAGGGGATCGCGACGATCGTCGACAACACGTGGGCGACGCCGCTGTATCAGAACCCGATCGCCTGCGGCATCGACATCGTCGTTCATTCGGCGTCCAAATATATGGGCGGCCACAGCGACATCCTCGCCGGCGTCATGGTCGGCAGCAAGGAGCGGATGGAGCAGGTGACCCATCGCGAGCGGGGCCTGTTCGGCGCGTCGATGGACCCTCATCAGGCGTGGCTGCTGATTCGCGGCCTCCGCACCCTGCCCGTGCGAATGCGCCGGCACCAGGAGAGCGCGCTGCGCGTCGCTTCGTTTCTGGAAGCGCATCCGCAGGTGGAGCGGGTGCTTTATCCGGGGCTGCCGAGCCATCCGCAGTACGAGCTCGGGCGCCGTCAGATGAGCGGCTATTCCGGCCTGCTCAGCTTCGTTCCCGGAGGGAGCCGCGAGCAGATCGCCGGCTTCGTCAAATCGCTGCGCCTGTTCGAGGAGGGGCCGAGCTGGGGCGGCTTCGAGAGCCTGATCAACTCGCCCGGCCTGTGGCTGGACGAGGAGGCTTCGCGGCGCACCGGCATCCCGCAGGGGCTGCTGCGCATCTCCATCGGCTTGGAGAACCCCGATTCTCTGCTGGAGGATCTCGACCAGGCGCTCGCCTCCATGAAGCGATTGTAGCCGCAGGATCCTGCCCCGGCTGCAAAGTGCCCATGCAAGGTCAAGAAAACGAATAAAAAGTAAAAAATGCGACATGTGAAACGCTTTCATTCCCAGGTAAACTGAAAGCATCCCATATCGGAAAGGGGGGAGCGGATGGAAGCGCAGACGAAGAAGGGTCTCGCTCTTCCCTATGACGCGGATATCGGCGCGACTCCAAGCACCCTGCGGAAAAGAATCCGCAAAAACCTCGACTTGTATCTCTGCCTGACGCCGGGGCTCGTCTACTTCTTTATTTTCTGCTACATTCCGATGTTCGGGCTGCTGATCGCCTTCAAGGACTACAACATCTTTCAAGGCGTGCTCAAAAGCCCCTGGAACCACTTCGCTTATTTCAAGGAAATGGTTCATCTTCCCGACCTCTACAAAATTATACGAAACACGCTCATGCTGAACGTGCTCGGCCTGATCTTCGGATTTCCGGCGCCGATCGTTCTGGCCATTCTGCTGAACGAAGTGCGCAGCAAGTATTTCAAGCGGGTGACCCAATCGCTGCTGTACCTGCCGCACTTCATGTCCTGGGTGCTCATGGGCGGCATGATCTACGCGCTGCTCTCGCCGAAGTACGGCATCGTCAACCAACTTCTGCAAGCGATCGGGCTTCAGCCGATCTATTTCATGGGCGAGAACGCCTGGTGGGTTACCGTCTTTATCGGCTCCGGCATCTGGGCCGGCGCCGGCTGGGGAACGATCATCTACTTGGCGGCGATGACGACGCTCGATCCCCATTTGTACGAGTCGGCGTCGATCGACGGGGCCGGCCGCTGGAAGAAAATCATTCATATCACTCTTCCGGGAATCATGCCCACGGTCGTCGTACTTCTCATCCTGAACGTCGGCCACATGGTGTCGATCGGCTTCGAGCAGCCTTACGCGCTGATGAATCCGCTCGTCATGGACGTGGCGGACGTGCTCAGCACCTACATCTACGATCTCGGCATCCGGCAGGGCGGCTTCGGGCTGACGACGGCGATCGGCCTGCTTCAGTCGGCGGTCAATCTGGCGCTGGTCGTCGGGGCCAACTATGCGGCGAACCGGATGGGGCGCGAAGGGATCTGGTAACGAAGCCGAGCGGATTCCCGATCGGCAGCGAAGGAGGGAGGAGCCTATGTCCGAGCGTACGGACGCGGCGGCCGTCGGGCCGCGATACCGCAGCAGGCGGCGACGATATTCCGGGTGGGACGCAGGCTTTCACATTTTCAACTATCTGATCATCGGCCTCATCGCGTTCCTCTGCATTTTTCCGTTCGTCAACACGATCGCCAACGCGTTCAGCAGCAGCCACGCCATCCAATCCGGCAAGGTTACGCTCTGGCCGGTCGACTTCCAGCTCGACGCCATGAAGTCGGTCTTCTGGGACGACAACGTCATCCGCAGCATGTTCGTCACCATTTACGTGACGGTCGTCGGCACGGCGATCAACATGGCGTTGACGATCCTGACGGCGTATCCGCTCTCGAGGAGGGACCTGGCGGGACGCAAATATTTCATGAACTACATGATCTTCACGATGATGTTCGGCGGCGGCCTCATTCCGAGCTATCTGCTGAACAAGGAGCTGGGCCTGCTCAACACGCTGTGGGCGATCATGATTCCCGGCGCGATCAGCGCCTTCAACGTCATCATCATGAAATCGTTCTTCCAGAACATGCCCGAGGAGCTGCGCGACGCGGCGCTGATGGACGGCTGCGGCAATATCCGTTATTTGGCGCGCATCGTGCTCCCTCTGTCCGGCGCCGTAATGGCGACGATCGGCCTGTTCTATGCGGTGGGGCACTGGAACAGCTACATGGGGGCGGTGATCATGATCGACGACCCCGACTTGTACACGCTCCAGGTTCGGCTGCGCAACATCCTGCTGCTCTCGCAGATGGACACTTCGCTGGAGGTGATGCAGCAGCAGGGCAAGCTGCAGGTGATCGAGGAGTCGCTTAAGGCGGCTACGGCCGTTTTCGCGACGGCGCCGATTCTGGTCGTCTATCCGTTCCTGCAGAAATATTTCGTCAAGGGCTCGTTCCTCGGCTCCGTCAAAGGGTGACGGCCTGCGGGACATGCGGGAAACGAGAGAACATGAATGATTGGGGGAGGAATTCACGGTGCTCAAACGGAAAACCGGTATCGCATTCAGATTTGCCCTCATCCTTGCCTTCGTGCTGCTTGCGGCAGGCTGCTCAAGCTCCAAGAACGACAATGTCGACAGCCAGGGAAGCGGCGGTTCCGCGCCTGCGGGCGGCAGCTCGCAGGCGGCGGGCACGCCGGCAGCGGGCACGCCGGCCAAATTGACGAAGCTGCGCGTCATGATCTACGACCGCGGCAATGCGCCGGAAGGCATGAAGCTGACGGAGGCGCCGCTGATGCAGTGGGCGAAGGAACAGGTGAAGCCCCTCGGCATCGACCTGGAGTACGTGGCCGTTCCCCGCGCCGAAGCGGAGGATAAGCTGAACGTATGGCTCGCTTCCGGAGAAGCGCCGGACATCATTTTCACCTACGACACGAATACGCTGTTCAAATATGCGGAGCAGGGCGGCATCTGGCAGTTGGACGATTTTCTGTCCCAATACGGACCGCAGATTCAGAAGAACAACCAGAAAGCGCTGGACGAAGCGGGCACGTACGAAGGCAAGCGGTTCGCCATTCCGGCGCTGCGCGCCAATCCGCATGTCGGACCGGCGATGAAGATCCGCCAGGACTGGCTCGACAAGCTCGGCATGAAGGCGCCGACGACGACAGACGAGCTGTATGACGTCTTGAAGGCGTTCAAGGAGAAGGACCCCGGAGGCGTCGGCAAAGACAAGGTGGTCCCTTATGCGTTCCCGGCGATCGGCAAAGCGTTCCTGTACTCGCTCTCCGGCGCGTTCGGCCTCAACCCGCAGCTGATGGGCAACGGCACCGACATGTTCGGCGGCCTCTGGCAGGACGGCAAATTCACCTCCAACATCGCGACGCCGAACGCGCTGGAGATGTTCAAGTTCCTGAACAAGCTGTACAAGGAAGGGCTCATTCCGAAGGAATTCGGCACCGACGTCAACAAGCAGCAGTTCAACCAATACGTGGCGCAAGGCGTAGCCGGCTTCCTGGAGGACAACGACAACGGCTGGGTTCTGACCGACTCCACGCGGCAGGCGGTTCCGGATGCCCGATGGATGCCGATCGATCCCCTTAAGACGGCCGACGGCAATCAATACGCCGGAGGGGCGCCGGACTTCGGCATGCTGATCATGATTCCGAAGGCCAGCAAGGAGGAGCAGGCGACCGCCGCCGTCAAATACTTGAACTGGATGGCCGATCCGGCCAACATCCTGACGCTGCAATCCGGCATCGAGGGCGTTCACTACAAGGTCAATGCCGACGGGACGCGCCAGGTGATCGATCCGGAGAAGAACAAGAAGGAGATCGACTGGTATACCGCTTCGGGAGACCTTGAGATCATTCAGCAGGGCCAGCCGCTGGACTCGCCGGAGAAGTTGAAGGTCGCCGCCGAGAACGCGAAGCTGTTCGACGCGGATTACTACGTCGCCGTTACGACCAAATACGATTCCATCTTCGCCCAATATACGCCGGATCCGCCGACCGTCGTCCTGACCGATCCGCGTCCGTTCGCGCAAAAAAATCAGGAGACGATCAAGAAATTCATCAACGAGTCGATCACGAAGATTATCGTGACCGACGATCCCGAGAAGGAGTATAACGCGATGATCGAGGGCTGGAAAAAGCTCGGCGGCGAGAAGTACGACCAGGAACTGACGGACGCCTACAACAAAATCGGCTATCAGCCGTAGGAGCCCGGAGCTTCCGGGAGGGGAGGAACTCTCGATGCTTCGTCCTTTCATGGAAATCGACAATTGGGACGCCGTCGGCCGGTCGGTCGAGGAGTCGGCCAAGCGACTGCAGCCTATCGCCTACCAGGAGGGCGGAGATTCCCGCGGAGGGGATTAACGCTCGGCACGCCACGGGCATCTGCCGATTTTCGAGGGATCCCTGCTAGATTATACGAACGGGACTCAGGCACTGGAGCGTGCTGGGGTCTTTTTTCGTTTGTCGGCGATTCGTCACCCAGCTCTTTGTCGAATTCTGGTACAATATGTATGATAAGTGACAGGGAAAATAGCGCTTTTCCAAGCATAGGCGCCTGACAGCGGCCGCCGAGGAGCGAGCGCAAAACGTTAACGAATTCCAGCGGCGCTATTCCGGCCAAACCAAGGATCGGCCAAACGTAACGAATCTGAGAAACCTTATGGGGGCAGATGGGGGCCGTTTATCAGATCCAACAGGCAAATAAGCCTCTTTCGATTCATTAGAACGCAAACCTCCCTCTTTTTCATCCAATAAGAACGTGTGAATTCGTTAGCGACCGGCGTTATTCATAGAAAAGCGAGAGGAGTCGTTTCCGATGTTGAGGGACAAGCTGCGCATACCGGAGCTGCCGGAGAACAGGGTCACGCGATGGCGGCTGATCGAGCGGATCGAGCAAGGAACGTCAGGGGCCGTCACGTATTTGTGCGCGCCTGCGGGCTATGGCAAGACGGCGCTGCTCGCGGACTGGGCCCGGCGCGTCCGGACGAAGCTGGCGTGGCTGACCCTCGGTCCCGAGGATAACGATCCCCTGCCCTTCTGGCAAGCGGTCCTCCGTGCCATCGATGAGGCTGTTCCGGGGTTTGCGCGGCGGGCCGGAGGCATCGTCATGGGGCTGAGCTCCGACGAGGCTGCGGCTCTGCTCGTTCACGAGCTGGAGCGGCTGGACGACGGGCCGCTGGCGCTGGTGCTGGACGACTTCCACCACATTCGGGATGAGCGGCTTCTCGCTTCTTTCGCCTATTTAATCGAATATTTGCCGGCTTCCGTTCATCTCGTGGCCGCGGGGCGCGGCGAGCCCGCTTTCCCGACGTCGCGGCTGATCAGCCGTCAGCGGATGACGCTCCTGGGTCCGGCGGATTTGCGCTTCACGCGGCAGGAGGGCTGCGAATTTTACAACGACGCCATGCGTTTGGGGCTGTCGGAGGAGGAAGCCGGCGAGCGGGTTCGGCGGACGGAAGGCTGGATCGCGGCCATGCGGCTGACGCTGCCGGCGGATGCCGGGCGGGCGGAATTTGCGGACCTGTCGCCGCGGCTGGAGCAGTACCTGCTGGAGGAAGCGTTCCTATCGCTAAGCGAGCCGATGCGCCGTTTTCTGACGGACTGCTCCGTGCTGGAGCGGCTGGACGGCTCCTTGTGCCGGGCCGTTGCCGGGGACGAACGAAGCCGGGAACGGCTGGAGGAGCTGAGCCGCCGGCAGCTGTTCACGTTTCCGCTGGACGAGCGGCAGGGCGGGTATCGGCTCCATCGGCTGTTCGCCGAATTTTTGAAGCGCCTTCTGCAGCGCGACGATCCCGAGCGCATCCCGCAGCTGCTGGAGACGGCGGCCCGGTGGTGCGAGCGGGAAGGACTGGAGCGGGAAGCGCTGGAATATTACGTGGCCAGCGGGCACTACGAACGGGGGATCGGACTGCTGGAAGCGATGACGGCGAAGCGGGTTCGCGTCAGCCCGGTTTGGCTCGGTTCGCTGCTGCTGCGCATTCCCGAGCGGCTCCTGATGAAGCGCCCGATCCTTTATTTTTCCTGCGTGCACATGCACATGGTAGATGCCCGTTACGAGCAGGCGGAACGGATGATGGCAAGCGCGGAGCGGCAATACGGGGAGCTTGAGAAGGACTGGACGGAGGAGGACAAGCGCGACTTCCGGGGAGCCCTCTATTATTTCAAAATGATCCATACCTCCATCGAGCTGGGCGACATGGGCGAGGCGATGCGGTATATGCAGCTGTCCGCCCGGTATTGGCCGAGCGGCATCCCGCTCATCTTCGCGCAGTCCGGAACCCCCGGGCTGCCGTCGATCGTCCGGAAATATATCCGGCCCAACAAATTCGTCGAAAGGACGACGAACCTTGCCATTCTGAAATACATCTCCCAGACGCTCGGCGAAGTGGGCTGTTCGATGCGGACGTGTCTGGCCGAGGCGCTGTACGGCTACAACGAACTGGACGAGGCGTGGAAAACGGCGGAGAACGCCCTGAATACGGCGGTGCGCAGCGATCCCGTCGCCATCCCGGAGATTCTGCTGGCCGCCCGGCTCGTGCTGAGCGGCGTTCAGCGGGCCAAGGGCCGGCACCGGGAAGCGGAGGAGACGCTGAGGGAGACGCGCAAGGAACTGGCCCGGCTTGAGGTGGCGGCAGGGCTGCTTCACTGCGACGCGGAGCTGGCGCTGATGGCGCTGGAGCAAGGCGATCGCGAGCCGGCGGAGGTCTGGCTGAAGCGGTACCGGCTGCACGGCGACCAGCCTTTTACGGCAAAGCAGCTGTACTCTTATCATTACCTGGCCCGAATCTACGCGGGGCTTGGACGGCAGGAGGAGGCGCTCCGGCTGCTCGGGCGGCTGACGGAGATCGCGGACGAGGCGAACCTGCTCTACCTCTCGCTCGAGATCGCCGTGACCGAGCTGCTGCTTCTGCACCGGACCGGGAGAACGGAGGAAGCGCTCGACCGGCTTCGGAAGGCGCTGCTCGTCTCCGAGCCGCGGTCCTACGTCCGTCTCTTCCTCGACGGCGGCGAACCGATGGCGGACCTGCTGGCGCTGTCGATTCGCGCGTGGGACCGGCCGGCGATCGGCGATTCCCCCGCCTTGGGCTACATGCGCGGCCTGCTGGCCGGCTTCGGGCGCAGCGTGGCGGCGGAGGAGGGCACGGTCTCGGATCTGGTGCTGATTCTGACGCGCAAGGAGCTCGAGATTCTTCGGATGATCGCCGGGCGCAAAAGCAACAAGGAAATGGCCGCCGAGCTCGGCATCGGCTACGGAACGGTGCGGACGCATCTGCACCAAATCTACGCCAAGCTCGGGATCGGAAGCAGGAGCGAGGCGATCCGGATCGGCGAGCAGTTGGAGGCATAAAGCCACCATCGCTTCGGGGAGGGCGCGCGATGAACTCCAATGGAGAAAGGGACGGTCGTTCGGCGAGCCGTTCGCCGATTCCGGCCGTCAAACTGACGATTCCCGCCGCCGTGCCAAGCACGTTGATTCGGCAGCGGCTGATCCACCGCATTCATCAGAATTTGAAGGAGGAGCAGACGCGGGCGCTGCTCCTCTTCGCGCCGGCCGGCTTCGGCAAAACCACGCTGCTGCAGCACTGGGCGGAATGGGCCGGAACGGACCCCGCATGGGTTACGTTGGATCCGGGCGACAACGATCCGGCGCGATTCTGGCATCATGCGATCCGGGCGATCGGCCGGGTTCGTCCGGGCTTCGGAGAGCGGGCGGACGAGGCCGCGGTGCGTATGGGGCCGGACCGCTCCGAGACGGCTTTGAATCGGCTGCTGGACGAGCTGCGGCAATGGCGGGAAGAGCTTGTGCTGGTGCTGGACGATTTCCACGCGATCCGCCATGAAGCGCTGCTGTCTTCCCTTTCCTATTGGATCGGGAACCTGCCCGCGAATGTCCGGCTGATCGTGGCGGGCCGCTCCGAGCCTGCCCTGTTCTCGGCCGAATGGGCCGCCGCGCCGCGCATAGGGGCGGACGATCTGCGCTTCAGCCTGCAGGAAGGAATCGCGTTCTACTCGGACTGCATGGAGCTGGAGCTGTCGAAGGACGAGGCGGGCGACTGGGCAGCCCAGGCCGAAGGCTGGATCGCGGGCATGAAGCTGGCCGCCTTGTCGCAGCGCGGCGCGGCGCCGTCCGAGCAGCTTCTGCCGAGCTTCGCGAGCGCATCCCGGCTGATCGATCAGTATTTGCTGGAGGAAGTTTGGCTGCACCAGAGCGAGGACATTCGCCGTTTTCTGTTGGAATGCTCGGTGTTGCGGACGTTCTGCCCTCCTCTGTGCGAGGCCGTCGCCGGAAGCGATCGGAGCCGGGAGCTGCTGGGAGAATTGGAGCGGGCGCAGCTGTTCGTCGTTCCATTGGAATATCGCAAAGGCTGGTTTCGCTTCCACCGTCTGTTCGCGGAGTTTCTTCGCCGCCTTCTGCAGCGGACCGAACCGGACCGGACGCCGCAGCTTCTGGAGCGGGCGGGGCGGTGGCGCGAGAGCGCGGAGCTTCCGGAGGAGGCCCTGGATGACTATTTGAGCGGCGGGCATTACGAGAAAGCGATCGAGCTTCTGACCCGGATGCCCGCGATAAAGCCGGGTGTCGGTACGGTATGGGGGAGCGAGGCGTTCGCGCGGATTCCGGGACCCATTTTGAGCAGGCATCCTTATCTTTATTTCTCGTATGTGTATTCGGTGCTGGTCGGCGAAGCCGACTACGATCGGGCGGAGAAGATGCTGCGCGATGCGCGAAGCCGGTACGAGGACCATCAGGCGGCCTGGACGGAGGAGGAACGGAACGAGTTTTGGGGCGGCTATTATTTTCTGAAAATGTACGTTGCCCTTAACGTTCTGCACGATCCCGGGCAGGTTGAATTGAACTTGCGTCTGTCCCGGCAATACGCCCCCGCAGGCATCCGGCTGATCCCGGCAAAGCCAAGGTTTGCCGGATTGCCGTCGGTCATCCGCGAGCGGCGCCCGGGTTCGAGTATTGCCGACGGCAGGCAGCGGGTCGTTTTTCTCCGGAGCGTCCTTGCCCCTTTGGAAGAAGCGGGCGCGGCCGCGGTGCCTTTGGCTTGCTTGGCTGAGCTTCAATACGAGTTCAACCAGCTGGACGAAGCGGAGTCGTACGCGGCCAAAGCGCTGGCGTCGGGGGACCCGGCGCATCCCGACCGCATGGCCGTGCTGCTGCCCGCCCGCCTGGTGCAGTTCCGCATTCAAAAACTCCGCGGCGAACGAGTCCGGGCGACGGAGACGCTGCAGGAGGCGAGGCGGGAGCTTGCGGAGCACGGCATGACGGATTCGCTGGTCTATTGCGACGCGGAACTGGCCTTGATGGCGCTGGAGGAAGGGCATGCGGGTCCGGCGCTGGCCTGGCGCGGACAGTATTCGCTGCGTCCCGGGGACGCGGTCGGCGACCGGCAGCTGTACGGGTACCAGTGCCTGGCCCGCTTGGCGGCGGCACAAGGAAGGGATGACGAGGCGCTGCGTTTGGCGGAGAAGCTGCTGGAGCTGGCGATTCGGACGGACCGGTTCCAGGTCGAGATCGAATTGGCCGTGCTGAAGCTGGTCCTGCTTCGCCGGACGGGACGTACGGACGAGGCGCTGCCGCTGCTTCGGTCGGTTCTGCACGCTTCGGAGCTTCGCGGCTACAGGCGCACCCTGCTGGACGCCGGTCAGCCGCTGGCCGAACTGCTGACGCTGCTGGCCGAATCGTGGGAGGGGCTGCAGGAGGGAGACGGGCCCTCGCCCGGTTACGTGCGGGAGCTGCTGCTCGGCTTTGGCTGGAATTGGACGGGCGGCAGCTTTGCCGGTCCGGCGCCCGGCCTGACCAGGAAGGAGCGCGAGGTGCTGAGGCTCATCGTGGGCAGGCGCACGAACAAGGAGATCGCGGACGAGCTCGGCATCGGCATCGGAACGGTGAAGTCGCATATCAAAAGGATCTACAGCAAGCTGGAAGCCGGAAGCCGAGCCGAGGCGATCTGGAAGGGAGCGCTGATGGAGCTGTAAGGCGCCGTACGGCTGCCCGCTTGAGCGGAATTGCGAAGGAACGAGCATATCGGTTCGCCCTCTTTTCCGCGCATTTGGTATAGTGGAACATATAGAGACGATGCCGGGAGGATTGCATGCTCACCTATACCATTGCGCTGCTGCTGGCAGCAGCCGTATTGCTGGCGGCGGGTCCGGGCCGTGAAGCCAACCGCTGGGCGGCCGTTTTCCTGTTTTTCGCCGCCATCGGCGGGCTGGCCGACCGGTTCGGCGAAGCCGGCTGGACGAGCCTGGAGAATATCGTCCGTCTCGTCAATCTCATCGCGACGCCGTACGCGGTCGCGGTGTTTGCCATCCTCTACGCGGAGCTGCCGCTAAGTCGTCCCGGGCGTCTGCGGCTGTGGGAGGCGCTGCTCCTGCTGCCGCCCGCCGCGTCCGCGGCGTTCGCCCTTGCGGCGCCCGGCATGCGCGTCGATGACGGCTGGCTGCTCGTCTGGGCCGCTCCCTATTATGCCGGCTCCTGCGCGCTTCTCGCCGCCGGCGTCGTCCGCGAGCCCAACCGCGCGAAGCGCCGCAGCAAGCTGGTGACCGCGCTGATCATGATCCCGAGCCTGCTGGCCGTGCTGCTTTTCATCTATATCATTAAGCCGGTCGACCCGTCGTTCGACTACTTCCGCTACGTGTCGTTATTCTTCCTTTACTCGTTCGCCGCGGGCATTCTGTTCCTGTTCGTATACGGCGTGCTCGGTCTCAAGCTGCGAGTGGAGCGCGACCCGATGGAGCGGGCGATGGAGTCGGCGGGCTTCGGCATGCAGCTGCTGAGTCACTCGATCAAGAACGAGATCGGCAAGATCGCCATCAGCGCGGAAAACGTGAAGCGTTCCCTGCACCCGGACGGCGGGAGCGACGCGGACGAGCAGCTCGAGCGCATTACGCGCTCCTCCGGGCATCTGCTGGCGATGGCCGAGCGGATTCACGGCCGGACGAAGCGCATCGATCTGCGTCCCGAGCCGTGCCGGCTCGACCGGCTTGCGGAGGAGGCGGCGGACCGGCTGCGGGAACGGCTGGAGCGTCAGCATGTCGCCGTTCGCTTCGCCTTCGCCTCCACGCCGACGCTGCTGGCGGATCCCGTCCACCTCGGGGAAGCGATCGGCAACCTGCTCGCGAACGCCGTCGAGGCCATGCCGAACGGCGGAACGATCGAGGTGGCCGTCCGGCGCGACCGCCGCGGAGCCGCGCTGTCGGTTCACGACGACGGCATGGGCATTCCGCCCGATCGCGTCGGGCGGGTATTCGAGCCCTTCTACAGTACGAAGCAGGGGGCCGGCAACTTCGGCCTCGGCCTGTCTTACGTCTACAACGTGATGCGGGCCAGCCGCGGCTCCGTCGAGCTGACCAGCCGGGCGGGCGAAGGCACCCGGGCGACGCTCTATTTTCCGATATCCGTCATCTTGAACTAGAAAGGGGCTTCGTCCATGGAGGATCGCATCAGAATCTTGCTGGTCGAGGACGATTCGGATTGGATCAAGGCGATGACCAGCTATTTGAACGGCGAGGACGACCTGCTTGTCGTCGGCGCGGCCATGGCCGCGGATGAGGCGGTCCGGCTGGCGCGGACGCTCGACTTCGACGTCGCGCTCGTCGACATTCAACTTGCCGAAGGCGGGTCGGAGGGCATTCGCGCCGCCGCCGACCTGCTGGACGTTCGGCCGGTGCGGGTCATCATGCTGACGTCGATGAACGATGAGCACACGATCACGAGGGCGTTCACGGCCGGGGCCGTCAACTATATCGAGAAAAGCCGGTTCCGGGACATCCCGCAGGCCATTCGCGCCGCTTGCCGCCAGCCCGGTCCGATGGACGCCCTGCTGAAGGAGTTCGCGCGGCTCAAGCGCGAGGAGCAATTGAGCGGGCTGACGCCCGCCGAGCGCGAAGTGTTCGAGCATCTGGAAGCGGGCTATACGCAGGCGGAGATCGAGCGCAAGCTTTTTAAGACGGAGAGCACGCTGAAAAACCAGGTCGGCAAAATCTTGAAAAAGCTGGGCGTTCGGACGAGCAAGCAGGCGGTGGACAAAGTGCGGCGCAGGGGAATCGATTCGGAATAGCGCGATACAGCCTTGCTTAATCGGCGAGAGCCCGGAATATGTTCGCTTTCGCTTCCGCAACCAACCGCTCATCGTTCTCGTCCATGGCCTGCATCCATATCAAAATCGGAATATATACGGCGATCAATCGAGCCAATACCTTCGTCTCTTCATCCGCATCGCCATATTCTTTGAAAAAGTCGGAGCGAGCATGAGGAGGCAAGAAGCTATAAACCACGTTCAAGTCGCACGCAGGGTGTCCTAGATGGATATCCCCCCAGTCAATAATCCCCGAGACCCTTCCGATCTCGTCGACCAGCATATTTTTAAAATGAAGGTCGCCATGAAGGAGTACATACCTTTGTCTCACTCTGTCCATGCTGAGATGTTCCAAGTAATCCGAGATCGCCCGATGTTCTTCTTCATTCAGATGAAGGGCAAGCTTGGAGAGGAATGCCTGCATCTTTGCTTTACGCATTGCAATGTCCGTCAGATTTCTATGGTCCTGTCGGACTCTATTTTCCTGGGCGATTTTCACGGGGAAGTCATGCAATTTTTTTAAAAATCGCGCAAGCGTTATGGCGGATAAGGCACGCTGCTCGTCCGTTAATCCGATCGGAAACTCTCCGTGTAGATAGGGATAGCCTAAAAAGGGCGAGGGATAACGAGAGGTCCCTTCTCCCCAAAAAAGCGGTATCGAGAATGCAATGGAAAGATAATCTTTAAGCTTCGGCAGTATCTTGCCTTCTATCGTTAATGATTGAATGGCGACTCTTCTTCTGGGAAAGCGAAATACATATTCGGCCCCGACCTTGAAAACCGTGTTATCCCAGCCATATCCCAGTTTTTGTACCGTTTTTGAAGCCAACTGTGGAAATTGACTATTTATCAGCTCTTGCGCCAAATCTACCGTTACTTCCCATTCCGCATCCCATTCGTTGGAACCTCCCATATCCGCGGATCACCTCTTGCAAAAATTAGAAAAGCGTCTTGCCTCATTAAGTTTGTTTCCTAATTATATCCGGAATCGCGAAAATTTGACGAGGGGGACTACGTTTCGTAGTACCCCTTTTTGCCGCGGACCTACAAATGTGAGGACTGCACGGGAGAGCGCCGGCATTCTACACTGAGGACATCCAGAAAGAGAAGGAGCCGGTACGCCATGAAAAGCGAACGCCTCGGCAGCCGGGACACCCGCTCGCCGTCAAGCCGGGATGCCGAACCGCTCGTGCTGCTCATCGACGGCGAATGCGTGCTGTGCGCCGGCATCGCCCGCTTCGTCGCGAAGCGCGATCCTCGCGGCCGCTTCCGCTTCGCTTCGCTGCAATCCCGCGCGGGAGGGCGGCTTGCGGCACAATGCAGCGGCGATGGTGCGGCACTGCCCGACAGCTTCGTGCTGATCGAGGGCGGCCGCTGCTATACGCGCTCCGAAGCGGCGCTGCGGGTTCTGCGGCGGCTTCCCCGCGGCTGGCGGCTGCTGTATGCGCTGAAGGCGGTGCCGCCGCGGTGGCGGGACGCGGTTTACGACGCGATCGCCGCCCGCCGCCGGCGCTGGTTCGGACGGCAGGAGGACGCTTGCCTGGTGCCGCACCCGATGCTGCGAAACCGCCTGCTGACGGACGGCGAGAAAGAGGAGGGAGAAGGGCTATGATCGCCCCCGGAAAACCGATTTATGTAGAGCTGCCGATCCGCACGAATATGGAGGCGCTTTGGATGCACACCCAGTCGCCGAAGCTGCATCGCGAATGGGACTTGCGCTTCAGCGACATCGAATATTTGCCCCGCCGGGACGGCGAAGCGCGGCAGCGGTTCCTGTACCGTACCCGAATCGGCTTCGGTCTCAGCGTGTCGGGCACCGGCGTCTCGCGGTCCTATCCCGCCGGCCCGGGAGAGGAGCGGCTGTCCACGCTGCGCTTCGGCTCGGAGCAGCCGATCTCCCTCATCCGCGAAGGCGGCGGCTACTGGCGATACAAGCCGGAGGCGGACGGCATCGTGTTTATCACCCGCTATGACTACCGGACCCGCTTCGGCGAGCCGGGCGTCCTGTTCGACCGCCTGCTGTTCCGTCCGCTGTTCGGCTGGGCCACCGCCTGGAGCTTCGACGCGCTGCGCATCTGGCTCGAGCGCCGGATTCCGCCGGCGGCGACGATTCGGCTGGCGCTGGTGCATTACATAAGCTTGCTGCTGCTCGCGTCGCTCTGGTTCTGCCAAGGACTTGTCCCTAAGCTGCTCTTCCCGGACAGCGGAGACGCGGCGCTGCTCGCTGCGACGGGCTGGTTCCCGGCCGGCGCGGAACGTTCATGGACCGCCGCGCTCGGCATCGCCGAGATCGCGCTGGCCGGCTTGCTCCTGGCGCGCCATCGCGACAAGCGTTCGTACGCGCTGCAAAGCCTGCTGCTCGTCGTGCTTACGGGCGCCGCGCTGATCGCCCGGCCGGGGCTTCTGTCCGAGCCGTTCGGTCCGCTGACGCTCGGCGCCGCCATGCTGGGTCTCGGCCTCGTCGCTGCCTGGACGGCCGGAGACCTGCCGAGCGCCCGGCGCTGCCGGCGCCATCCCCGGGCGCGCTAGTTCCCATTTCACATCCCATCTGTTCAGGAGGAGTTATCCATGGCATCCATCTACGAGCAAGCGCTCGGCCAAGACTTCGGCAAGCTGCATCCTCGCATTCGAGAGCGATTCGGCTTCGGCAGCGAGGACGGCGTCGCCTCCGTAGGTGCCGGCGTTATGGACCGCGTCTGGCATGCCGGGCTGGCCGCTCTCCCGCTCCGCGTCGGCGCCTCCCGCCACATTCTGCTTCCGCAGAGCGGCCGGGACGTTCCTTTTACCATCCGCAACTACGCCTATCGCGACCGCTTCGGCCGGGAGACCGTGACCTGGTGCCGGACGTTCGATTTCCCGAACGCGGCGCGAAAGTTCGACGCTACGATGATCTACAGCCGGCAGCGGGGGCGAATCGTCGATTATCTGGGCACCAAGCAGCATCTCGCCGTCGATCTCGACATCGCCGCCGACGGCAACGGCGGCATCCGGATCCGTTCCGGCGACCAGCGTTTCTACGAGGGCTTCCTTAGCTTCCGCTTTCCCTCTCTGTTCGCAGGCACGGCCGACGTCTGCGAATGGTACGACGACCGCATCGAAGCGTTCCGGATCTCCGTCCATGTCGTCAATCCGCTCATCGGCACGGTTCTCCGCTACAGCGGGCGGTTTCAGGCCCTCATCGTGCCTGCCGCGGGTGAGGCTGCGATTCCGCCGGACGTTCGACCGCTCCGGGAGGAGCGGCGCGAATAAGCGAACGGACAAAATCGCGACCGAGGCTCTCCCCCTTGTCTATACAGGGGGGAGTTTTTTCATAAGCGGCGCCTTTGTATAATAGCAGGCATTACGATACATAGGTTGATAGGTTCGGCAGGATGCTGGAGCAGCGGAAATGGCGGCTGACGGCGGCGCCGGTTTATTTGAGTTTTCAGACGGATGTCTCTCTATTCATTCATTTCTATTTTCTGCAAGAAAGGAAGAAGGTTATGAATCACGGTGGGCGGCGGTCGGCGTTTGTTTGGTCCCGAAAAAGGTGGCTCTTCGGGAGTTTATGCTTCCTGCTCCTGTTCGGAGGGGTCTTCGCGATCGGTCCCCGGCCGACCTATGCGGCAGAACGGACGGCAGGGACGTGGGCGGAACTGACCGACGCGTTCGCGAATGCTCCGAGCGGCGACACTGTCGTATTAAGCGGCGATATTACGCAGACTTCAGATACGTTGTACTTGCCAGTGCTCAAAAATTTGACGCTGGATCTTAACGGACACATATTGTCCATTACAGCTGCCCCCTTAGGTGCAGCACCCGGTTTGGGGGTGAATGCCGGTTCTTCCTTGACGATTGAAGACACGGCCGGCAATGGGCTATTGAACGCAACTGGCAGTCTGCAAGGCGCCGGCATCGGGTCGGACAGAGATAAAACCGCCGGAACGATCATTATCAATAGCGGAACGGTAATTGCGGTAGGAGGAGATCAAGGAGCAGCAGGAATAGGCGGAGGTTCGGGAGGAAGTTGCGGAACGGTAATTATCAACGGCGGGATCGTGAATGCGACAAGCAATAGAGGGGGGGCGGGAATCGGCGGCGGCACGGGCGGGCTCGGCGGAACAGTGACCATCAACGGCGGGACGGTAAATGCGACAGGCAACGGTGGAGGCGCGGGAATTGGCGGCGGCTACAGAGGATTCGGCGCAACGGTGAATATCACGGGGGGAACGGTTACACCGTCCACGGGGAATACTCCAGGTATTTCCGCTATCGGTACCGGATCTGGAGGGTCCCTTTTCGAACCCTTGAGCAATAGCGGTACGATCGTGCTTCAGAGTGGGCAGCAATTAATCATACCAGACGGAGCTTTTTTTACGAATTCAGGAACGGTTGAAGGGGAGGGGGCGATAAAAGGGGATGGGACCGTCGCTAATTCCGGTACGATCAAGAGTACAGTATCAGGGATAACTGTCACTGGCAATGCATACGACTTGACGTTCGACTTGAACGGCGCACCCGGCACGCCGCCGTCTTCCCTGCACGTATTGGCCTCGACAGTGCAGGAAGCCGGGTTGAGCTTGGCGACTCCGAACCCCGAGGGATATGAGTTCGACGGATGGTATACGTCCGACGGGGTTCTTTTTACGGATACGACTCCGATCCCTTCGATTACGAGCACGGGCGGCGCAACGCTCTACGCCCATTGGAAGGAATTCAAAATCGGGGCCGTCGGCGCATTGTCGGACATTCATGTTCCGTATGGCACGGAGTTGGAAGACGTCGGGTTGCCGGGGAGCGTTAATGTGACTCTGAGCAATGGGGCAACGGAGGCGGCGGCGGTAACGTGGGATGGGGGCTCTCCGGCTTACGACGGAGCCAAGGCGGGAACCTATGTGTTCACAGGCTCGCTGACGCCTCCTACAGGCACGGCGAACCCGGATGGCAAGACGGCCAGCGTCAATGTTATCGTAGACCAACCGACGGTATCATCGGTAGGCACGTTGTCGGACATTCATGTTCCGTATGGCACGGAGTTAGAAGGTGTCGGGTTACCGGGGACCGTCAATGTGACGCTGAGCAATGGGGAGACGAAAGCGGCGGCGGTTACGTGGAACGCTGGCACCCCGGCATACGATGGCGCCAAGCCAGGTACGTATGCGTTCACAGGCACGGTGACGGCGCCGACGGGGTCAACGAACCCGGGCGGTAAGACGGCGAGCGTGAATGTCATCGTGGAGGAACCGACCGTGACCTCGGTAGCCACCCTTTCGGACATTCATGTCGCGTACGGCACCGAACTGGAAGACGCCGGTTTGCCGGCGACGGTAGACGTGACGCTGAGCAGCGGGGAGACGAGGCAGGCGGTAGTTTCGTGGGACGGCGGCACTCCAGCCTATGACGGCGAGACGCCGGGCACATACGCATTCACGGGTACGCTGACAGCTCCGACGGGATCGACGAACCCGGACGCCAAGACGGCGACGGTTAATGTTATCGTAGAGGAACCGACGGTGACCTCAGTGGCCGCATTGCCGGACATTCACGTCGCGTATGGCACAGAACTGGAAGACGCCGGTTTGCCGGAAACAGTAGACGTGATGCTGAGCAACGGGGACACGAAGCAAGCGGAGATTGCGTGGGACGGCGGCACTCCGGCCTATGACGGCGAGACGCCGGGCACATACGCATTCACGGGTACGCTGACGGCTCCAACAGGATCGACGAACCCGGACGCCAAGACGGCGAGCGTGAATGTCATCGTAGAGGAACCGACGGTGACCTCGGTAACCACCCTTTCGGACATTCATGTCGCGTACGGCACCGAACTGGAAGACGCCGGTTTACCGGCGACGGTAGATGTGACGCTGAGCAGCGGGGAGACGAGAAAGGCGGCTGTTTCGTGGGACGGCGGCACTCCAGCCTATGACGGCGAGACGCCGGGCACATACGCATTCACGGGTACGCTGACGGCTCCAACAGGATCGACGAACCCGGACGCCAAGACGGCGAGCGTGAATGTCATCGTTGAGGAGCCGACCGTAACTTCGGTGGCTACAATGTCGGACATCCATGTCGCGTATGGCACGAAGCTGGAAGACGCCGGTTTACCGGCGACGGTAGATGTAACGCTAAGCAGCGGGGAAACGAAGTCTGCGGTAGTTTTATGGGACGGCGGCACCCCGGCCTATGACGGCGAGACGCCGGGCACATACGCATTCACGGGTACGCTAACGGCTCCGACAGGATCGGCGAACCCGGACGCCAAGACGGCAAGCGTTAATGTCATCGTAGAGGAACCGACCGTGACCTCGGTAACCACCCTTTCGGACATTCACGTCGCGTACGACACCGAACTGGAAGACGCCGGTTTACCGGCGACGGTAGATGTAACGCTGAGCAGCGGGGATACGAAGCAAGCGGAGGTTACATGGGACGATGGCACCCCGGCATACGATGGCACCAAGCCCGGCACGTACACCTTCACGGGCACGCTTATCGCCCCGGCAGACTCAACGAATCCGGACGGCAAGACGGCGACAGTCAATGTCATCGTTGAGGAGCCGACCGTAACTTCGGTGGCCACATTGTCGGACATCCATGTTGCGTATGGCACGAAGCTGGAAGACGCCGGTTTACTGACGACGGTAGATGTGACGCTGAGCAGCGGGGAGACGAGAAAGGCGGCTGTCTCGTGGGACAGCGGCACCCCGGCATACGATGGCACCAAGCCCGGCACGTACACCTTCACGGGCACGCTTATCGCCCCGGCAGACTCAACGAATCCGGACGGCAAGACGGCGACAGTCAATGTCATCGTTAAGGAACCGATCATAACTTCGGTAGCCGCATTATCGGATATCCATGTTCCATACGGCACGGAGCTGGAAGACGCCGGTTTGCCGACGACGGTAGACGTAACGCTGAGCAGCGGAGAAACGAAGCAAGCGGAGATTACATGGGACGATGGCACCCCGTCATACGATGGCACCAAGCCTGGTACGTACATGTTCGCGGGTACGATAACCGCCCCCGCTGGTTCGACGAATCCGGACGCCAAGACGGCGACTGTTAATGTCATCGTAGAAGAACCGACCGTAACTTCGGTGGCCGCATTGTCGGACATCCATGTGCCATATGGCATGAAACTGGAAGACGTTGGTTTACCGACAAAAGTAGACGTGACGCTGAGCAGCGGGGAAACGAAGCAAGCGAGGGTTACATGGGACGGAGGCAATCCGGCCTACAGCGGCACGAGGTCCGGTGAATATACGTTCGCCGGGTCGCTGACGCCGCCGGACGGAGCCACCAACCCGGACAACAAGACGGCGTGGGTGAAGGTGATCGTGAACAACGCTCCGATTGTGATGCCGGCCACCCGTCAGACGGTCTATTGCGGGGCCGGAATTTGCACGGCGAATCTGGGCGATCAGGCGAAGGTGTCCGTTCCGGCCCATGCGGCAGCCGAGCCCTTTTCACTAACGTTAGAGATGCTTGAATCGGACAATTTGCATTTGCCCGACGGAGCGCAGTGGCTAAGCAAGGTCTTCCGTCTATCCAAGAGTATCGAAGAACCGCTTCAACTGCCGATGACGCTGCAAATCAAACTCGAATCTACGAAGATCGGGGATGACCATAAAGCCGCCCTGTTCGCTTACGATGAGCCAACCGGTCAGTGGACGGAGGTAGACGGCAGCCTGATGGGAGATGTTTTTACCGCCCAGACGGACCAATTTGCCGGGTTCGCCGTCCTCTCCGTCGCCGAACAGACTGAGCAAACTCCGCCGCCGTCCCTACCGGATGAACCCGACATTCATCTTGGCGATATATCCGGACATTGGGCGGAGACGGAGATCGAAGCGGCGGTTGCCAAAGGAATCGTGACGGGGTATCAGGACGGCAGCTTCCGGCCGAATCAGCAGGTGTCGCGCGTGGAATTTACGGCGATGCTGAACCGCGCGCTGAAGCTGAACGGCAGCGGAGACTCAAGCGGGAGTTCGGAACAACCGGCATTCGCGGATGCGGCAAGCATTCCGGCGTGGGCGCGATCGTCCGTTGCGGAAGCGATGGCGCAAGGGCTGATCCAAGGGTTCGCGGACGGGACGTTCCGGCCGGGCGACTTGATGAGCCGGGCGGAAATGGCGGCGATCGCGGCGCGCGCGCTGCATCTGGAAGCAAAGGGGACGGAGCTCATCTTCGCGGATGCGAACGACATTCCGGCGTGGGCGAGAGAAGCGGCGGCGCTCGTGCAGCAAGCCGGGCTGATGAAAGGCATTGACGGGAACCGATTTGCTCCCCTTGCACCCGTAACGCGAGCGGAAGCGGCCGTATTGATTATCAGAATAATCGAGCAGCCGCAATAAATGTCCGTATGCTGATTAGAGAATCGCGAGAGAAAGCTGTTGCAGCGCATACAGGACATGTGCGCGTTAAGGAGAAAATAAAAGTACGGAGGAACCGACAGCCAAAGCCAATCGGCTCCCCCGTATTTTTTGAGAATGGGACTTTATCAAATAGTTCGATGATCCAACAAAGCCAGCCCGCAGCGGAGAAGCTCCAGTTGACGTTCGCGAGCGATCCATAGGGCTTCGGCTTCTTGAGTATCGATCAACCGGAAAAGCACCCGTTCGCCGGGGCGCATTTGGGCGAGAACGGGAAGATCGACAGACGCCGCCTGCGCGATCCGGGGGTAGCCTCCCGTCGTCTGGCGGTCGGCCATCAGCACGATCGGCCGTCCGTCGGGAGGCACCTGCACGGTGCCCATCGTGACCGCCTCCGAGAGCATATCCTCCTTGGACGATATTTGCAGCGGAGGTCCGGACAGCCGGGTGCCCATGCGGTCCGATTGAGCCAGCATGGCGAACGGTTGCGCCAGGAATCGATCCCGGCTCTCGGCATCGAACCAATCCCACTCCCGCCCCGGCATTACGCGTACCATGACAACGCCATCCGCGAGCTTGTTCTTGCCCGGAGTTCTCCATTCGGGGCCGAGAAACCAGGTTGCGGCATGGAGACGATCGCTGCCGGCCCGCTCCTCCGTTCCCAAGTGCCGCCGCCGCAGGCCTACATACGTATCCAGCCGGTCGGCTGCCTGTAACGGTCTTCCCTTGAAGCCGCCGAATCCGTTGCGCACAGCCGTCGAACGGCTCCCGAGCACCTCCGGAACCGAGATTCCGCCGCGAAACGCAACCATCGTGCGGTACCCTTCCGATGCCGTCCCGAATGTCACCGTGCTCCCTTTCGGAATCGTGACGGGCCTCCACATCGGCAACGGAGCTCCGTCGACGCTCGCCTTCATATCCGCTCCGCATACCGCCGCAACGACTTCTTTCTCTATCCGGATTGCCGCCCCGGATAGAGTCATTTCCAGAGCGGCGGCATCCTCCGGATTGCCGACCAGCAGATTGGCCAGCCTCAGCGACAATTCGTCCATCGCCCCGCCGACAGAGACGCCGAACCGCTGCCAGCCCGTACGCCCCCGGTCCTGCACGGTTGTGAACAGGCCGGGTTTTATGACGGTCAATGTCAAATCAGAGGCCCTCGCTTCCGTCCGGGTGGGCGGCCGGCAGGAACCGAACCGCGTCTCCCGCAGCCAATAAACTCGGAGGAGCTTGATCCGGCCGGAACAGCGGCAACGTCGAGCGGCCGATCAGGCGCCATCCGCCGGGGGATGCGAATGGGTAGATGCCCGTCTGGGTTCCGGCGATTCCCACGCTTCCTGCCGGGACGCGCGGCCGGGGCGTCGGCAGACGCGGCGCGGATATTCGCCCGGACATCCCGCCGAGATACGGGAAACCGGGCATAAAGCCGATCATATATACCGTATACGGCCGCGACGTATGAATCCTTACGACTTCCTCCGGCGTCAATCGATTGCGCTCTGCGACATAAGGCAAGTCCGGACCGCATTCGGAACAGTAGCAGACGGGAATTTCAAACGTGCAGCCGGCCCTCGGGCCTGAACCTGTCGCCGCCCCGGAATGAACGCGCTCCGTTAACCATTCAGCCACTTTCGCCTGCACCCCGCGAGCCGTCCGCCCCGGCTTCTCCGACTGGTCCGCCTTTCCAGCCGCAACGGGATCATAATAGACGGCTACGGATGCATAGGAAGGGACCGCTTCTTGAAATCCGGGAAACGGCTGTTCCTCCAGACTGCGAGCAAGTTCCAACACCTTGCGGTGCGTAACGGGGTCAATCCCGCCTTCGTAAGCGACAATAAGCGCGCGCTCCCCCAGCGGAGCGATCCTCACACCTTCTGCCAACGTCCCGCGCTCCCTTCCATACAACTTCCCCGGCCGGCCGCCGCCTGCTTAGACAGATAATGGAGTTGCTAACGAAGCGCCTCGGGGCCGATCCTCGACGCTTCGCCACGAGCCTGACGCGATCTCCGGACAGCCGCTCAGTTGCCTGGCATATAAGTAGACCCAGCCTTCGCGCTTGCCGTCGATATCGACGATACGCGCTCGCTCGTATTCGTTCCGCGGGTCCTCCGGCGCATAAAACTGCTCCAACCGATCCAACGCGGGCAGCCCGGCCTCGCTTACGGTCATCCATTCACCCGCGATAACGCCATCGGCGCGGTCTTCAGAGAGCACCAGCGCAGGGTACGGTCCGACATTGTACAGCTTTCCTTGCACAGCCCCCGGCTCGGAAGCGATCAGATAAGGAGCGACAATAGGAAAGTTAGCTTCTCCCGTTAACAACGTGCCGTACACGAATAGCCGAATCATGGCCCGAACCCCTTTCCACTATGAAAAATTGGTTGTTGAGACAGTTAGGCCTTCGCCGTATGGCGATCCTTTGGAAGCAGCAGCGCGGAGACCCCCAGAAGAGGAAGGAAGGCGCAAACCTGCGTAACGAATTCAATGCCTCTCGCATCGGCGACCCAGCCGAGCACGCCCGAGCCAAGACCGCCGAGACCGAACGCCAGGCCGAAGAACAAGCCGGAGATGAGACCGACGTTGCCCGGAAGCATCTCTTGCGCATAGACGACAATGATCGAGAAAGCCGACGACAGAACGAGCCCGGCACAAACGACGAGCACGCCGGTACCGAACAGGTTCGCGTGCGGCATCAACAGACAGAACGGCGCCGCCCCAAAGATCGAGAAGAAAATAACGTTCCGGCGGCCGTATCGGTCTGCCATCGGACCTCCAAGGAGCGTTCCGATCGCCGATGCGAACAAAAACGAAAACAGCAGCAATTGCGCATGCGCAACCGACAAACCGAACTTATGAATCATATAAAACGAATAGTAGCTTGTGATGCTGGAAATGTAGACATATTTGGAGAAAAGCAGGAAGACAAGAATCGCAACGACCCCAACGACCCGATTTCGGGGCAATATGGCGACACGGCCGGCATGGGGGGCCTCGCGCTTGGCAACGGCGTGCATCGGGATGTTGGCGCGATACCAGCCTGCTACGTACGCCTGGATCACGATGCCGGCCGACGCGGCTACGGTAAACCAGATGACGCCGAACTGCCCCAGAGGAACGAACAATACCGCCGTCATAATCGGGCCCAGCGAGTTGCCGATCGTTCCTCCGACTTGAAAGATCGACTGCGCGAGTCCGCGTCTGTTCCCGGAGGCCATATAGGCAACCCTGGACGATTCCGGGTGAAAGACGGCCGATCCGATGCCGATGGCGATAACGGCAAGCAAGATGGCGCCGAGGTTCGGCGCCATGGACAGCGCGACGATGCCGGCCAAAGTGAAGACGACCCCTGCAGGCAATAGTCGGGGTCGGGGATGAGCGTCCGCCATTCTCCCGACCATCGGTTGCAGCAGCGAAGCGGTCATGCTCATGCAGAAGGCGATCAGCCCGATCTGCTTGTACGACAAATGGAGCGAGTCTTTTAAAATCGGAAAAAGCGCCGAAACGGTCGACTGCATCGTGTCATTCAATAAATGCACGATGCTGATGGCGATCAGAATCGGGAAAGCGGTCGTCGCTGCAGCAGGCGCCGATTGTGCCCGGACGCTGAGCGTGTTCGAATTCATGATTCAACTCCTTTTGTCTGGATTGGCGGCAACAGTTTGCGGAACGATGTCGCTTCTCACCTCCTTTCATTGGCGGCAGGTAGCGGAGCCTCTTTTTTTGAGAAGCACAAAAAAGCCCCCGTCCGGGTATGAATGCAAGAATAGACGGAGGCCTCCGTCGTATTCGGCAACTGGCTGGCATAGCGGATACGGGATCCGCCTTAGCCCCTTTAGCTTTGCGTCGCCGCTTTTCAGCGGGTTTGCTATTATCGTACGATGTCGAATTTTCAGTTAATTAGGTTACACCAAGAATATAAATGACAAATTCAAGAAGCGCAATGATAGATTATTACTGTTTTACCGATAGGGCGGATCGGGCGAAACTTCACCCAAATAAGCGCCGACTTTTCATTAATCTTTTATCTGCCCGCGGTAAGCTTGAGATCGGGGGCGAGACCCTCAAGGCGGGACGAGGGGCGAACGATCATGTCGAAAGTGCTCATTGGGGATGCGAGGGTTGGAATGCAAGTGGCAAAGGACGTGTATTCCGCCGATCAATTAAAGCTGATATCGAGCGGAACCGTTCTGACGGACAATCACCTTGCGAGATTGAAGAGGCATCTGGTGAGAGAGATCGAGATTGCGGACGGGAAGAGTAAGCTCGTTTATCCCGGCATCGAGCCGAGACGTCAAGCTGCCGCCGTTCCTTCCAGAGACGAGAAGGAGGATCTGCGGGCCGCGATCCAAAGATTGCCGTTATTCGCCAACTTTGCCGAAGAGCATACGAGCCTTATTTTGCAGCATTCCAAAAGAGCGAGGCTCGGTGCGCACACCGTACTGTTCCGCGAGAAGGAACAGGGTCATACCTTCTTTATGATCCTTCAAGGCTCGGTCAAGATTTATTCCCGAAGCGATACGGGGAAGGAAAAAATTCTTTCCGTTCTGACGGCCGGCGAAGGGGTGGGCGAGCTCTCCCTGATTGACGGCAAGCCGCGGTCCGCTTCGGCGCTTACGCTGGAAGAGACGGAACTGCTGGTCATTTCGCGGGATAGCTTCCTGAAGCTGTTGAAGGGCAACTTCGAGATGATCCGGTCGCTTATGGCGGATCTGGCGGACCGTCTGAGAAAGACCAATGAGCATGTGAATGATTTGGCTTTTCGCGATCCGCACACGCGGGTGATTAAAAACCTGATCCAGCTGGCCCGCCGCTTCGGACAAAGATCGGAAGAGTACGTCCTTGTGAAAATGCCGCTGAATGACGACGAACTCTCGCAAATGGCCGGCGTGAAGAAGAGAGTGCTGGGCGACGTGATCCGCCAACTGGAAGTCAAGCAGGTGCTCCGCATGCACGAAGATTCTTTCGAGTTGAATTTATCTAAACTTCGATCCTGATGAAGCTCCCTGCCGCAAAGGGAGTTTTTTGTTTTCATTATTTTTTTATTTGAGTTTGCTATCATTCACGGTAAATGATGTCGCAGCCGAGAGGACGAGACGCCGATGCCGAAGACGATGGAGACTCGCAAAGGGGAAGAAAGCTCTGCCCGAAGCGGTTCTACTTCCCGAATCGCGGAAGATTCGCAGGAGCAAGCGGAGGAAGAGAGCCAGGAGACGGACAAGTCCGCTATTCTGAAAAGATTGAAAGCCCAAGGGGCGGTTCGCGTATTTCCGGGGATGGAGGCGGAGACGCCAAGCCGGACGGAAGCGCCTCTAGCGCAAGAGCCGGTCGCCGAAGCGCCGAGGTCGGGCGGGGAGGCCGAGTCGTCCGAGAGCGAGTCGCAGGAATCGGGCGGAGGCGGAATCGACCAAGCGTTTCATGAACGCGTGCAAAAGCAGACGGATGCGGCGAACAATCCGGCGTGGTACGACCTTCCCCAGCATATCGAGAATGCGCGCTACGGCAAGTGGGATTTGTCCCAGAGCCGGGATCGGAGCGGCAACCGCAGGCAGGACGCCAATCTCGAAGAGGATGTCCGGACGAATCAGATCGAGAAGCGGCTGATGCCGGGCACGTTCGATCTGACGCAGAAAGCCAAAAATGCGGTGAACGACGTCGTGCAAAATCCGGGGCAAACCGCGATCGGCATGATCCCCTTGGTCGGCAAGGGTCTCAAGCAGAAGGCAGCGGAGAAGTACGACGTGAAGGAACGCGACCTGCTCAGGGGGATCGCGGCGACGTCAAGCAATGAAGCGATCAAGACCAGCGCGTCTTCTCAAGCGAGAGCGCTCGGAACCAAAATCACCAGCGAGCGGGTGAAAGCGGGAATCGGCACGGTGACGGGATTGGTGGGCGATCTCGTGCCCGGAGCCGGATTGGTGACGGGGGCGGTGAGCACCGCGGCGGGACTTGCCGGCGATCTGGCGACATCCGGCGAGCGGAACCAGGTGAAGAAGGCGCGAGCGCGCGAGGAAGCCCGAAGAGCGATGGGCAAGAAGGAATTTTCGGCCTATGAGAATATCGATGAATTCATCGATCTGGAGAAGCAGCGTCATGCGCTTGTCGCGGCGGGCAAAGGGAATGGGGGCGCAACCGCGCCGGCCGTCGACAGCGGCGAGCAGGTCAAGCGGCTGACCGCCCATGCGCGAGGCGAGACGGCGCATCACAAATATTACAAGCAGCGCGCCAAAGAAGTGGAGAAGGAACGGGCGGAAGCGGCCAGGCCGAAGACGGAAGAAGGCGGGCTCATGTCCCGCATGAAGCGGTTCTTCGGCCGTTCGTAACGGGGGGATTACGATGGATCAGGTTGTCCTGGAGTCGGACGCGGCAGTCGAAGCAATCGGAGAGACTCCCTATCCGGACGGCACGGCCCATGTCAAAGGCTGGCTGGAATGGCTCGACGCCGGCATCGCCCTGATGCTGCATCGAAGAGAGAAGCTGGAAAAGGAATTCGGTACGGCGGCGGACGCGTTCGTCACCGGGACGGCGGGCGGATCCGAGGAAGAAGGGACCGAACGGGAGCTATTCGTCCAATGGGAGCGCGCGCGCAACCGGGCGGAGCAAGCGACGCGTCTCGGAGAGCGGGAGAACGCGTTTTTGCCGCTGCCGTATTTGGCCCGCCTGTTCGGGCTGTCGGCGCTGGAGACGAGAATCGTCATCGTCTGTTTGGCCGTGGAAGTCGACCGGAAATACGAATCGGCGTTCGCGCTGCTGCAGGGCGAACGAAGCGCGACGTATCCCAGCCGCGATCTATTGGCGTCGCTCGCCGCGGGCGATGCCGCCGAGCGCCGGACGGCCGTGCGGATTTTGCGGGAAGAGGGCTTGCTGGCCCGTTATTTCCTGCGCGAGGCGGGCGGCGCGCGCAAAGGCGGAACGACCTTAAACCGCTACTGCCGGCTGGACGATCGAATCGTCCGTTTCGCGCTCGACTCGGCCGCCCTGCCGGAAGCCATGGCGCGCTATATGACCATCGTGCCTCCGGCCTCGGTGCCGGAGCCGCTGCTCGGTCATTTCGAGATTCAGGACAAGCTGCGCAGCTGGATGACCCGCCGCGCCGCAACCGAAGAAGCTTCGCTGGTCGTTTCCCTGTGGGGGAACGAGGGAGCGGGCAAAAGAACGCATGTCGCCCACCTCGGCGTCCATTTCAACGAAGCGCTGCTGTACGTAGATATGGCAAAGCTGCCGGAGGATGGCCCCGACGGTCCGGATGCGCTGGATGCCGTCTTTCGCGAGGCGGCGATTCAGCAGGCGATTCCCGTATTTTGCGGCTTCTTATTGAGATCGGACGGAGAAGCGGAAAAGCGCCGCAAGCAGGATCTGTTGGAACGGTTGTCCCGGCTGCCGGGCATCGCCTTCCTGCTCTCGGAGGAGCCTTGCGGTCCGATCGATCGCCGCGGCGTCATTGAGCTGGAGCTGGAAATTCCGGGACTACGGGACGAGGAGCGGGCGGAGGCATGGCGGACGCTGTCGCTCGCTTACGAGATAGAAGACGGGATCGACTGGGAGGCGCTCTCGTCGCGCTTCTTGTTCAATCCGGGACAGATGGCAAGCGCGATGGCGGCAGCCCGCGCTTCGGCCCGTTGGCGGACCGGCGGGGACGGCCATGAGCGGATCGGTTGGAGCGATCTGATTCAAGCGTGCTACAAGCAGATAAGCCATAACCTGAGCGCCAAGTCGAAGCGGCTGTCGCCGAAGCAGCGCTGGGCGGACCTGGTGCTGCCCGAAGCCCAGACCCGCAAGCTGCAGCACGCCTGCCATCATATCCGTTACAAGCATAACGTATACGGCACTTGGGGATTCCAGGGCAAGCTTTCCTACGGCACCGGAATCAGCTTGCTGTTCTCGGGCCCGCCGGGCACGGGCAAGACGATGGCGGCGGAAGTGGCCGCGAACGAGCTGGACATGGAAATTTACAAGATCGATTTGTCCCAAATGATCAGCAAGTACATCGGCGAGACCGAGAAAAATCTACGCGAAATCTTCGACGAAGCCCAGTCGAGCTATGCGATACTGTTCTTTGACGAGGCCGACGCGCTGTTCGGCAAGCGTTCCGAGGTGAAGGACGCCCACGACAAGAACGCCAATACGGAAGTCGCGTATCTTCTGCAGAAGATGGAGGAGTACCGGGGCATCTCCATTCTGGCGACCAACTACCTGCAGAACATGGACGAGGCTTTTCTGCGCAGAATCAATTACGTGATCCGCTTCCCGATGCCGGACGAGAAGCAGCGGGAGGCGATCTGGCGGAACATCTTCCCGCGGCAGACGCCGCTCGCTTCCGACCTGGATTGCGGCTTTCTCGGCCGCAAGCTGCAGCTGTCGGGCGGGAGCATCAAGAACGTCGCCCTGACCGCCGCTTTTCTGGCAAGCGGGGAGGGGGAAGCGGTCGGGATGAAGCATATTTTCCAAGCGTACCAATACGAGCTGGACAAGACGAATCGGACGCTGACGCGGGACGATCTCGGCGAATACGCGTATTATTTCGAGGAGATCCGGAGCATCTGATTTCGCCGGATCTTCTTCAGCTCGAACCCGTTCAGAAAAAAGAGAGGAAGGGGATTGACGAGAAGCTGCGGCCTATGCTAATGTTTAAAACATACTTATCGGGTTGGAATTAACGGCTTTACCGATCGCCGACCGAACGGACGGAGGCGCCTTCTGAACAGAGGCGTCTCTTTTTTTATGGTCCGAATCGCTTATGCTCCGGGGAGGGAACTAGACATGGCCGAATCGATTCTGGAGATCAGCAGCGTGTCTCGGGTGTTCGTCAAGAACAAATCGACCGTGACCGCGCTTGACCGGGTCTCGCTGAACGTCAAGCGGGGAGAATTCATCACGCTGATCGGGCCGAGCGGCTGCGGCAAAAGCACGCTGCTGAAAATCATCGCCGGCCTGGACACGCAGCTGGAAGGCAAGGTTCTGCTCGAGGGGGAGGAGATCGTGAAGCCCGGCATCGACAAGGGCTTTATTTTCCAGGAGCCGCGGCTCTTCCCCTGGCTCACTGTCGAGAAGAACATCGCGGGCGACCTGTCGCTGCGCCGGCCGGAGATCCGGGACAGGGTCGCGGAATTGATCGAGCTCGTTCGGCTTCAGGGCTTCGAGAAAGCATACCCGAAGGAGCTGTCCGGCGGCATGGCCCAACGGGTCGCGATCGCCCGGGCGCTGCTGCGCAATCCAAAGGTGCTGCTGCTTGACGAACCGTTCGGCGCGCTCGACGCGTTCACCCGGACGCATATGCAGGAGGTGCTGCTCGAGATTTGGGAACGGAACCGCACGACGATGATCTTCGTCACTCACGATATCGACGAGGCGATCTTCCTCGCGAACCGGGTCGTCATCCTGAAGCCGCGCCCGGGTTCGATCCGCGGCATCGTGCCGGTCGATCTGCCGTTTCCGCGCAAGAAGGCGTCGAGCTCGTTCCAGGAGCTGCGCATCAAAATCTTGAACGAATTCGAGAAGGTCGACGATCTTGAGCTGGAGAGCGGCTTCGTCATCTGACCGACAGCCAAGGAGGGGAACCGTCATGCAAGTACCCGCGCAGGAAACGGACGCGCCGGACCGGAACACGGGCTTCGCGGCCGAAGCCTTGTTCCGTCTTGCAGGGAGGAAGGCGCTTCTGGGCATTCTGATCCCCGGCCTGCTCCTGATCGTCTGGCAGCTTTCCAGCTCGCAAGGGTGGATCGACGGCATCTTGTATCCGGCGCCGACGACGATCGCCCGGGCCTTCTACGACCTGATCCTATCCGGGACGTTATGGGAGAATCTGCGCATCAGTCTGGCGCGGGCCGCGATCGGCTTCGCGCTCGGAGGGGCGGCGGGTCTCGCGCTGGGGGTGCTGGTCGGCATGTCGCGGAGGACCGAGAAGGTGCTCAATCCGTCGGTGCAGATGATCCGCATGATTCCGCACCTGGCGCTCGTCCCGCTCTTCGTCCTCTGGTTCGGCATCGGCGAGACGTCCAAGGTGCTCATCATTGCCAAGGGGGCCTTTTTCCCGCTCTATATCAACGCCTTCATCGGTATTCGGAACGCGGACAACAAGCTGTTCGAGGTGGCGAGGGCGCTTGAATATTCGCGATGGACGACGATCCGCAAGCTCGTCATTCCGAGCGCCATGCCCAATATCATCCTCGGGACCCGGCTCTCGCTCGGGCTCGCCTGGCTCGGGCTGGTCGTCGCGGAGCTGATGGGAGCGACTTCGGGCCTCGGCTATCTGATGTCCGACGCCCGGCAGTTCTCCCAGACGCCGATCGTCTTCGTGGGCATCGTTCTGTTCGCGGTCATCGGGAAGCTGGCGGATTCCGGCGTTCGGCTCGTCGAGCGGAGGCTGCTTCATTGGCAGGACGGCTTCAAAGGCCGATAACGACGAACGTCATGATGAGGGGGGATTCCCATGGAAAGCAATGCCGGAACGCTATCGCATCCGTTGTCCGAAGCGGGCCGCGCGAAAGCCGGGGCGAACGTCCGGGACGTATGGAAGGAGAAAGGGGGGACGCTGGTTGCCGGCCTTCTGCTGCCGGCCTTCGCGATCGCCATCTGGCAGACGGCGGGCAGTCTCGGCTGGATCTCGGCCCGGTTCCTGCCCGATCCGTACACGATTCTGAAGACGTTCCGGGAACTGGCCGCCACCGGCGAGCTGGGCGCGGATCTGGGCATCAGCTTGCAGCGGGCCGCGATCGGCTTCCTGTTCGGAGGTTCGCTCGGCCTGCTGCTCGGGCTGCTGAACGGCTTCTCGAAGACGCTCGACGGTCTGCTTGATCCTACCCTGCAGATGATCCGGATGGTGCCGCATCTCGCGGTCTCGCCGCTGATCATCCTGTGGCTCGGCTTCGACGAGACGTCGAAGATCGTCATCATTGCGCTGGGGGCGTTCTTTCCCTTGTATTTGAATACGTATCTCGGGATTCGGATGGTCGACCGCAAGCTGATCGAGGTCAGCCAGGTGCTCGCCTACCCGAGAAGGAAGGTGCTGACCCGTCTCATCCTGCCGGCCGCGCTGCCGAACATCCTGCTGGGTCTTCGGCTGTCTCTGGCGGTCTCCTGGCTCGGGCTCGTCGTCGCGGAGCTGATCGGCTCGCAGTCGGGCATCGGCTTCCTGATCAATATCGGGAAGCAGGACGGCGTGCCATCGTACATTTTCGTAGGCGTCATTCTGTTCGCTGTCGTCGGCAAGCTGGTGGATTCGTTCGTTCAGGCGCTGGAACGCCGGCTTCTGAAGTGGAACGATTCGTACTTGGGATAAACGATAACCGAATACCTGTCCGACCGTACCCGCGGAGGCAGCCCGACGATGAGGCTGTCTCTTTTTTTTCACCGGCGGCATTCATCTCCGTCACTTCGCCGATCCCCAAAAACGGCGCAATATTGTACCGCAACACCGGCTGGCAGGTAAAGCCCTGTGAATTGGGCATGCGTGTCCCACAAACTTTGTTAGTCCATGATGCCGTCGTTGTATTTTTTCGCTGGGCAGGGATCGGAAAAACCGATGTTTCGATGTTTGACGGAACTTTCGTTCCGAAACATATCAGCTTTGAACCTGATAAGGAGGTTGTCTGCATGAGCGAAGCAAGACAATGGGATGGATTGGACCTGGAAGCGGACGTTCTGGTCATCGGCGGCGGGCCGGCCGGCGCCTGGGCGGCGATTACCGCGGCCCGGAACGGCTCGAGCGTCGTGCTTGCCGATAAGGGATATTGCGGCTCGAGCGGCGCGACCGCTCCGTCGGGCACGGGCGTCTGGTACGTTCAGCCCGACGAAGAGAAGCGAAGGGCGGCGAAGGAAGGCCGCTACACGCTGGGCGGCCATCTGGCGGAGAATCGCTGGATGGACCGGGTGCTGGACCGCACGTACGAAATAATGAACCGCTTGGAGGAATACGGCTATCCGTTCCCGCTGAACGAGAACGGCACTGCCTACAAGCGCGGCCTGCAGGGGCCCGAATATATGAAGCTGATGCGCAAGCTCGTTCTGAAGGCGGGCGTCAAAATTCTGGATCACAGCCCGGCTCTCGAGCTGCTCGCCGACGAGCACGGCGTAGGCGGCGCGCGCGGCGTGCGTACGCAGCGGGGGGACAGCTGGACGGTTCGGGCCGGCGCGGTCGTCATCGCCACCGGCGGGTGCGCGTTCCTGAGCAAGGCGCTTGGCTGCAACGTGCTCACCGGGGACGGCTACCTGTTCGCTGCGGAAGCCGGGGCGTCGATGTCCGGCATGGAATTTTCCAATGCGTACGCCATCTCGCCGACTTTCTCGTCCGTAACGAAAACGGCCTATTACCGGTACGCGTCTTTCTATTACGAGGACGGCACGATCGTCGAGGGCGCGGGCTCGACGCGCGGGCGTTCGGTGATCGCGCGGAATCTGCTGCAGGGACGGCAGGTCTACGCCCGTCTCGATCAGGCGCCGGCGGATCTACAGCCGCTGCTTCGCATCGGCCAGACGAACTTTTTCCTGCCGTTCGACCGTCTCGGCATCAATCCGTTCACCGATCTGTTCCCCGTGACGCTTCGGCTGGAAGGCACGGTGCGCGGCACGGGAGGCATCCAGATCGTGGACGACACGTGCGCGACGAAGGTGCCCGGCCTCTACGCGGCGGGCGATGCGGCCACCCGCGAGTTCATCTGCGGCGGCTTCACCGGAGGCGGCAGCCATAACGCGGCGTGGGCGATGTCCTCCGGCTCGTTCGCCGGCGAAGGGGCATCGAATTATGCGCGCGGTCTCGGATCGCGCGCGGCGACGCGCGAGCTGAAGGGGCTGTCTTCTTCCCCGCTGACGAGCGCGTCTGCCGATCGGCCGGAGAAGACGGCCGAACGCATCCAAGCGGTGCGGGACGAGGTCGTGCCGTACGATCGCAACCTGTTCCGCACCGAGCAGGGACTTACCGGATCTCTGAATCGTTTGGACTCGCTCTGGAGAGAGCTTCGGCAGACGCCGGTCGAGCGGTCGGCCGCCGGCGTCAAGGGACGGGAGGCGGCGGCCATGACGGCCACCGCGCGCTGGATGTACCGCTCCGCGCTCGCCAGAACCGAGACTCGAGGGATGCACAAGCGCGCCGATTATCCGGAGCTCGACAGCAACCAGCGGTACCGGCTGATCGCGGAGGGCCTGGACGAGATCGCGGTGTCCCGCCGGCAAGTGGAGGAGGCGTTGGTTCGTTGATCGAGATTCTTAGCGAGACGAAGTGCATCGGGTGCAACCAGTGCGTATCCGTCTGCCCGACGAACGTGTTCGACCGGGTGGAGGATGGCATTCCGAAGATCGCCCGCCAGAGCGACTGCCAGACCTGCTTCATGTGCGAGCTGTATTGCCCGGTCGACGCTCTTTACGTCGCTCCCGATGCGGAAGCGGCCGTGCATCCGGTAGAGGAACAGCTCGAGAGCCAGGGGCTGCTGGGCGGCTATCGGGAGAAGGTCGGCTGGGGGCCGGGGCGTCAGCCGGTCTCCCGCCATGAAGGCATGTATCAATTGGCGCTAAAAACGGGCTTGTAACGACACCGGGCAGAAGGGGATCACACCGATATGATTCAGGAGAGAAACCGACAAACAATCGAGAGCAAGCCAGAAACCGGCCATGGCCATGCAGGTACCGAAGGAAGAGCGGCAAGCCGCTCCGCCAAGTCCGGCCCCCGGCGGCGCGCCAAGCGCGTCAGCGTGCTCGCCTTGGCCGCCGCGGCGCTGCTGCTCGTCCTCGCGGCCTGCGGGGCGAGCGAGAAAAGCAAGACGGCTTCAAGCGCGTCCCCGTCGCCGGCGGCGTCTTCGGGTGCTTCGCCGGCCGCCGCGGCGGCCGGCGAACCGAAGCTGCCGTCCGTCCTTCATTACGGCTTCATCGGACTCAATAAGCTGAACCTCCCGCGCGGCGCCGAAGGCTGGGGCCTGTACAAAGGAATCATTCAAGAAGCGCTCGCTCCGTACGGAGTGACGAAGATCGAATCGACCGCGTTTCCGAACGGGCCCGACCAGAGCGAGGCGCTGATGAGCGGACGGCTCGACTTCGGCAGCCTGGGCGATACGCCGGCCATCCTGGCACGTTCGACGGGCGCGAAGACCCGGCTGATCTCGCAGAACCAGATCGACCTGCTCAGCTATCTGATCGCGAAGAAGAACGGTCCGGCCTCCGTTCAGGATTTGAAGGGCAAGACCATCGCGGTTCAGAAGGGCTCGTACATGCACCGATATCTGGTCGGCTTGCTGAAGTCGGAAGGAGTGACCGGCTATAAGCTCGTACACATGCTGTCGGCGGACGGCGAAGCGGCGCTCGCCCGCGGCGACGTCGACGCGATGACGAACAGCGGCGCGGACGCCTTGAGGCTCATCGACGAAGGCTATCCGCTGCTGGACGATACGACCAAGCATCCGGAGCTGTACGGCACGAGCGTAACGGTCGCCACGGAAGATTTTCTCGCCAAATATCCGGACTTTCCAAAGCTGTGGAACGAAGCGCGGCTGAAAGCGTTGGACGATCTCAAGCAGCATCCGGACGATTACTACGCCTTCCTCGCCCAGATCTCCAATACGACGCCCGAGATCGCGAAGAAGGTCTATCCGATCGAGTCGATCGAGGAGCAGCCGTTCACCGACGAAGGCCTTAAGCTGCTGGACGGTACGAAGCAGTTCCTGATCGACGAGAAGATCGCCACGAAAAACTTCGAATTGAAGGATTGGCAGTTGGCCTATTGATGGCAGGCTTTCGCCCCTTCGACGATATGGAGATTGGAGAGATAGACATGACTTTGTCCGCCGATACGGCCTTGAATTCGACCGTTCGCTCTGTGGGAGCATCCGCACGACAAGCCGACTATCCTGTCGCCGACCTCATCCTGAACCGCTGGTCGCCCCGGGCGTATACCGACCGTCCCGTCACCGACGAAGAGCTGTTCACCGTACTGGAGGCGGCCCGCTGGGCGCCTTCCTCCAGCAACGAGCAGCCGTGGCGGTTCTATGTCGCCCGCACGGAAGAGGAACTGGAGCGCTTCCGCGGCTTCATCCTGCCGGGCAATCGCAAATGGAGCGACCGGGCTCCGGTCCTCCTGCTCATCGCTTCCGTCGTCAAGAAAAGCAACGGCGACGCGAACGGGGCCCACGCGTTCGACGCGGGCGCCGCATGGGGCATCCTGGCTTTGCAGGCTCGCCTGCTCGGCCTGGCGACCCGCGCGATCGGCGGCTTCGACCGCCGGAAGGCGCGCGAGACGCTGCGGACGCCGGACGATATCGAGCTGCACGCCGTCATCGCGCTCGGCCATCCGGGGACGCCCGAACTCCTGCCCGAGGAGCTTCGGGAGCGGGAGACGCCGAATTCGCGCCGCCCTCTGGAGATCAGCCTGCTGCCTGTCCTTGAAGAGTAGTGTTGGATCCAACCGACGCGTCCGGGCGAATCCGGTATCATGACGATTTCGTTTTATTCGGATTCGCCCAGACCAAATGAACCGCATTCCCCAGGTAATGCTCCGCTCGATTGACCCGGATGCCCGATTCTCGGATAAACCCCATCATATCGCGGTTCAAGTGGCAGCCGACAACCTGCCGGAATAGCGGGTTCATCGCGCTTTGCAGGAGCCCGATGAGCCGATTCGAGCCGATGCCGTGCTCCATCAACAGAATCCGGCCTTCGGGCCGGCACCACTTCCGCATGGAACGCAACACGGCCAGAGGATTCTCGTAACCGCACAGCGTTAAAGTCGAAACGACGGTGTCGAACGAATCGTCCGGGAACGAGAGCGATTCCGTGTCGCGAAGCTTGAACTCCGCCCGAATTCCGCTGTCCGACGCGGCTTCTCGGGCTTTTTCCAGCATCGCCGGACTGAAATCAACCGCGGTAACCTGCACCTCCCTCGAATAAAACGGAAAGTTCGCGCCGGCTCCGACGCCGACCTCCAGAACGTCCCCCCGGGCGGTACGGATCAGCTTTTCCCGCCACATGCCTTCCGAGCGTCTTTTTCTCCTGGCTTCATAAATCTTCGCTTGTTTATCGAATTTGCGAATCAGCCTCTCATGGTTCATGCCATCCTCTCCCGCCGCGCTACTCTTCTTTCAATTGAATATCCATGCAGTAAAGCAAGGAGATCGCTTCCGGCAGCATAAAAGTCGCGCCTGAGATTCGATTGCCGTTCGGATCGATCCGATAGTTCGCGGCATGGGAGAAGTCCGCGCCCGTCAGGTTGGTCTCGCCGAACAGACTCTCGCTGAAATCCGTCGAGCTGAAGATGGCTTTGGCGAGATCGGCCTCCCGAAAATCCACGTTTCTGGCCATGCATTTTCGAAGGATGCATTGCGGCAATGCCAGTCCGATGAAGGTGGAATGGTTCAGGGTGCATTCTTCAAAGACGAGAGCGCCGGGCATGACCATTTTCGGCCAGATCGCCTCCGTCCAATTGATTCCGACACATTTGCATTCGGTGAAGCTTGCCTGCGAGAATTGGCAGTCCACGACTTTGATCTGATTCAGATTGCAATTGGCGAAGCGGCAGCCCGAAAATTTGCAGTCTCGAAAGAAAGTCTCGCCAAAGTCGCAGTCCGTAAAGGTGCAATCATAGAATCGGACCGAATCCAACTCTTCATTGGAAAATCGGATCTTTTGAAACTGCTCGTCATAGTACTCGGAATCCATAAACATCCGGCTCACTCCCGACGCGAGGGACTTTTCATTAATCTTCTCCGCCGGCGCCGCGTTAACCTGCCGAAAGCAGGCTTTTTCGATTGAATGATACTTACTGTAACGCTATACTTTGCGGTAACTCGTCCTCGGACGGTCTTTCCGGAGGAGGCGCGACTTTTGTCGATCGGGAGGGAGACGTCATTATAATATAATTCGCGTCAAACGCACGGAAGAATTCTGAAGGAAGGAGTTCTAAAATGAAGGCAACGCCGATTTTTGAAAACGCATTCTCGAGAGACATTCCGATTAAGGGGGACGATAAACCTTGAAAACGGCGGCCATCCAACCGGCTCCGGCAACCGGCCGATACGCGACCGAGTCCAAGCTGAGCAAGAATTGGAAGTTGATGAAGAAGCACTGGCAATATTACGCCTTGGTCCTCCTTCCGGTGGCCTACCTCGTGATCTTCAAATATTTGCCTATCGTAGGCGTGCAGATGGCGTTTCGCGATTACAACGTCGTGGACGGCATGTGGGGAAGCAAATGGATCGGCTTGCATTACTTCGTAGAGTTTTTTAAGTCTCCGCTGTTCTGGGACATCTTCGGCAATACGCTCAAGATCAGCGTCACCACCATGATCTTCACTTTTCCGACCCCCATTCTCCTTGCCCTCATTCTGAATGAAGTCCGCGACAGCTTCTTCAATCGGTTCAGTCAGACGATCACCCTCGCGCCGCATTTTATTTCCGTCGTGGTCATGTCCGGGATGATCATTCTGTTCCTGGATCCGAAAACCGGCATGCTGCCGAAGATGATGGAATGGGTCGGGATCGAACCGGTCAACTTCCTGGCGAGCGTCGCCAGCTTCAAATATGTCTACGCCGTCTCGGAGGTATGGCAGCACGTCGGTTACTCCGCGATCATTTACCTGGCGGCTCTGGCGGGCATTAACCCCGAGCTGTACGAAGCGGCGAAGATGGACGGCGCGTCCCGTTTCAAGAAAATTCTTCACGTGGACATCCCGGGCATCTCGCTCGTCATGACGATTCTTCTGATCCTGCAGATCGGAGAATTGACCGGGGTCGGCTTCGAGAAAATCCTTCTGCTGCAAAATCCGATCAACCAGCCGGGATCGGAAGTCATCGCGACTTACGTCTACAACGTCGGTCTGGTGAACGCGAACTACAGCTTCGGTACGGCGATCGGCCTGTTCAACTCGGTCATCAACTTCATTCTGTTGTTCGCCGTGAACTGGATCTCCCGGAGGGTCTCCGAGAACAGCCTGTGGTAAATCCCGCATGGAAAGGAAAATCGAGATGAACAAGCGCAACGCGATACGCGAATCGTTCGGAGATCGAAGCTTCCTGATGGCCATGTACGTGATTCTGATCCTGATCGTCATTTCCATCCTGTACCCTCTGCTGCACATCCTGGCGGCCTCGTTCAGCAATCCGCAGGACGTCATCTCCGGAGCGGTGACGATCTTCCCGGCGCATCCGACCGTCATGGCCTACGAGACGCTGTTCAAGAACAGCCAGGTTTATACGGGGTACGCCAACACTCTCTTCTACACCGTCGTCGGCACGGCGGTCCAGGTGCTGTTTACGGTTCTGCTGGCTTATCCGCTGTCGAGGAAAGAGTTCGTCGGCCGCAAAGTGCTCATGATGGCGATCCTGCTCACCATGTTCTTCGAGGGCGGACTGATCCCGACATACCTGATCGTCAAATATCTGCACATTCTGGATACGAGATGGGCGCTCATCATTCCGAAAGCGCTGTTCGTCTGGCAGGTCATCATCGCGGTGACGTTCTTCCGCACTTCGATTCCGGACGAAATCCACGAAAGCGCGCAGCTGGACGGCTGCTCCGACGCCGGGTTCCTGTGGCGCATCGTCCTGCCGCTCTCCAAACCGATTATCGCGGTATTGATTCTGATGTATGCGGTTGCAGACTGGAACTCTTACTTCGATGCCCTGATCTATTTGACCAAGTCGGAGCTGTTCCCGCTGCAGCTGGTGCTGCGAAATATTCTGGTGCTCAGCCAAGTCTCGCAATTGTCTCCGTCCGTCGCCTATCAAATGAGGAGGCTGCACGGCTTGAGCGATCTGTTGAAATATGCGCTGATCGTCGTTTCGAGCGCGCCGATTTTGATCTTCTATCCTTTCGTGCAGAAGCATTTCGTCAAGGGGATGATGATTGGTTCCATCAAGGGCTAAATCATTGACCATAGCAACCTGCAATCTACAAAGGGGAAGGAAGTGTTTGGCTTGAAGAAGCGCTTGGTCAAATGGGCGGTCGTATGGCTGGCATTGGTAACGGTTCTTGCGGGGTGCAGCAGCAACAGCAACGACAGCGGCAATAACGGGGGCGATCAGGCAAGCGGGCAGTCGGACGGCGCTGCGGCGACGGGCAGCCAAGCGAGCGGCGGAACTTCGGGCAAGAAGGTCGTGGTGACCGCCTTCTCCAGCCAGGGGCCCAGAATCACGAGCTTCAACGACAACACGATGACGCAGAAGATCGAGCAGAAGCTCGGCATCGACATCGATTTCAAGACGGCGCCCCAGGACGGCGCCAAGGACAAGCAGAATCTGCTGCTGGCCAGCGGAGATTATCCGGCCGCGTTTATCGGCGGGGACTTCTCCAAGGTCGATCAGCTGAAGTACGGCACGATGGGCGTCTTCCTTCCGCTTAACGATCTGATCGATCAGTACGCTCCGAACGTGAAGCAGGCTCTGGAAGAAGTGCCGGGCCTGAAGGAAGGGCTTACGGCTCCGGACGGCAACATCTACGCGCTGCCCGGGCTGGACGGATGCGATCACTGCATGTACCCGGCCAAGCTGTGGCTCAACAAGCAGTGGCTGGACAATCTCCACCTGGCGATGCCGACCACCACGGACGAGTTCGAGAAAGTGCTCGAGGCGTTCAAAAACAACGACCCGAACGGCAACGGCAAAGCGGACGAAATTCCGCTCAGCGGATACGTTCAGTCGGGAAGCCAGTGGTCCAATCCGGTCACGTTCCTGATGAACGCCTTCGTCTACGACAACCCGACGAATTACTTGCAGGTCAAGGACGGGAAAGTGGATCTGGTCGCCGACGAAGACGGCTGGAAGCAAGGCTTGTCCTATATCCACGATCTGTATAACAAAGGGCTGATCGATCCGGCTGCGTTCACGCAAAATCTGGAGGGCATCCAGCAGGAGGCCAACAATCCGGACGAGGTCATCCTGGGGGCGTTCTCGGACTTGTGGAACGGCGACGTCGTGACGATCTACGGAGATTCGGACGGCCGCTGGGCGAATTATTTCGGAGTGGCGCCGCTGAAGGGTCCGAACGGGAAGCAATATGCGACGTATACCGAGGACGCGGTGCCGGGCGGCAAATTCGCGATCACGGACAAAGCCGATAAAGACCAGCAGGTCGCCGCCATCAAGATCGCAGACTATTTGTTTTCCAAAGAGGGGGCCTTGGACGCGTTCCAGGGCGTAGACGGATGGATCGACGCCACGGCCGACCAGAAGGGCATCGACGGCAAGGCGGCCATCTGGGACACGGCTCCCGGCGGCATGGATTGGGAGGCGCCTTCCAAATCCATCTGGGAGAACGGCTTCTATTATATGAGCAAAGAGCTGTATCTGGGGCAGGCCGTTTCGCAGGATATCAACGTGCAGGACGGGAACGAGACGCGGCTTTACCAGGCGAACGAGCAATATGTCGGACACGAGCCTCCGAAGGAGGAACGTCTGCCCGACGTGTTCATCGATCCGAGCCAGGCGCAGACCGTCGCGGAGCTGCAGACCACGATCAACAACTATATCGAACAAAGCGAAGTGCAGTTCATTCTCGGCAAGAAGGATCTGAACAAGGATTGGGACGCGTACGTTCAGGGGCTGAAGGATCTCGGCGCGGACAAATATTTGGGCATCTATCAGGATGCTTACGACAAAGACAAGAGCAAGTAAAATAGCTTGGAAGGCTCGCAATGGGACTTGCGAGGGGACTTGCCGAAGGACTCGTAGAGGACTCGCAGTAGGACCTGCAAGGGACTTGCAGAGGCATATGCAAAGGGCTGCTCCCAACGTCATGGGGTTGTTTCCGGGGAGAATGAGGTCTGCGGCCGCATCGCCTCCGGCCAGCGTGGCGCGATTCGTCTTCCGCGTCGGGGGTCGGACGGGACTTGCCGGGAATCCAAAACCTGCAAATCTGCAGGAATTTACGCTCAAATCAAGCGGCAGGCGCTAAAAACCTGCAAAAATGCAGTTATTTAGCGGCGATCGCGGCCCGAGCGGGGAAATGGAGGGGAAAGCCTGCACTTTTGCAGGCTTTCTTAATTGAAGCGCGAGTTCGCTGCGAATTCCTGCACTTTTGCAGGCTTTCTTAAATCGGAGAGTGAGCTCGCTTCGGCTTCCTTCACTTTTGCGGTCTTTCTCAAAAAAAGGCGAGAACTCGCTGAGCTTTCCAGCACTTTTTGCCGGTGGCTGCCAGCGGGAACACATCGGCGGACCGCCTGCCAAGCGGCACCGAATCCGATGAAGCTAGACGAAATAGGGCAAGCCCAAGGGGCTGTTCCGAGGGTTCGAGTTGGGGATAGACAGAAAGCAAGCCATGGCGAGGCAAGGAGAACTCTCCTTGCACCGCCATGGCTTTTACGTCAAGCCCGGCAATCCGGGACGGAGCGAGCTTCTTTCCGGATTCTCCGCAAGCGCCCGGACCCTCCTCGTCGCCGAGCCCGGCGCTTTCCGGTTTCCCTCCAAGCGCCCGAACCTACCTTGTCGCCGAGCCTGGCTTCACGCGGGGCGTTACGCATTCTCGCAAGGATTGCCCGCGAGATTGCGCCCTCTGGCCAGCCAGAAACGCCAGCCTTTGTTCCGCTCGGGATCGACCTTCGTGTCGGCCGAGATGTACCTCATCGTGTAGCCGCAGCGGCGGTGCGGACTCTTGTTGGCCGGCGCGCCGTGAATGATGCGAGAGTCGTGCAGCGAGCATTCGCCGCGCTCCAGTTCGAAATAAACGGCCTTCGACTCGTCCAGGTTTTTGATTTGGGCATGGAAGGTGTTGTCCTTCTTGTCGACGCTCTCGTATTCCGAGAAGCCGTTATGGTGCGTGCCGGGAATGACGCGCATGCAGCCGTTCTCCTTCTTGCTCGGATCGAGCGCCAGCCAGATGGTGACGATGTTGTCGTACTTGTCGAAGCGGCCTTCCCAGTACGCCGAATCCTCGTGCCAGGGGGTCTGCCGGCCGGTATAAGGATCCTTGCAGATAAAGTGGCTGGACCACAGCACGATATCCGGTCCGATCAGCCCTTCGACCAGGTCGAGCGCCTCATCGCTCAGCAAAAACTCCAGCAGCCGCTCGTCCCGGAAATGCGGCGTGTCCAATTCGTCCGACAGCTTCGCCCCTTTGAGCGCCAGCTGTTCCTCGAAAATCTCCGTAAGCTTGCCCAGCTTCTCCTCCGAGAACAACGGCTTCTTGTGCAGCACATAACCTTTTTCCTTGTAAAAGGCGACTTCCTGCTCGTTCAACTTGGCCATAATCAGAGGTGCCTCCTTCTTGGTTTGGGATAGGTTCATTATAGGAAAGGGCGCCGAAATCCATCTTCCGCGGCAATGAGATGATTTGTTTTATATTGATTTTCGAAACGTAAAACATTTCATTTACGGCAAAAACGGGCAACAATCTTTATGTTCATATGATATAATGGGCCTGCAAGATGAAGTTCATTTGAGAAGGGGACGGCTCAGATGATTCATTTATACGGGCGGGATTTGCTGGATTCGGTAACGGAGGCGCACTACGCGTACCATAAGTCGCTGAACACCGTCACCGGCGAGCATTCGCACGATTTTTACGAGGTATTCCTGATTACCAAAGGCGCTTTCTATCATAAGGTCAACCGGCGCCGCACCTACCTGCCCGAGGGCAACCTGGTGTTTATCCGTCCGAGCGACGTTCATTATTACGAGAACGACGAGCGCAGCGAGGGAGAACTGATCAACCTGGCCTTCTCGACCTCGACCATGGAGGCGCTGGTCCAGTATCTCGGCGGAGGGTTCGAGCTGGAGAAGCTGCTGCAGCCGGAAGAACCTCCGTGCTCGTTCATAGACAAGCACGAGCTCAACGCCTTGAAGGAGCGCTTCCAGCTGCTGACGTTCATCTCGCCGGAGGAGAAGCCGAAGATGAGACGGGAGGTGCGGGCGCTGCTGGCCGAGATCTTCGTCCGTTATTTCTCGGAAAGCCCGATGGAGGACATCGATTCCGGCATTCCGGATTGGCTCGAACAGGTGCAGAAGAAGATGCAGAACAAGGAGCATTTCTCCGAAGGGATCAGCCGGCTGAACGAGCTGTGCCCCAAGTCGCCCGAGCACTTGAGCCGAATGATCAAGAAGCACTTCGGGCAGACGCCGACCGAATGGATCAACGGCATGCGGCTCAAATACGCCGCGAATCTGCTGGTCCATACGGACGAGAGCGTGATCGAGATCAGCATGGAAGCCGGCTATAAAAATTTGAGCCACTTTTACCACCGCTTCAAAGAGTACTTCGGATCTTCCCCCGCGCAATACCGCAAACTGCACCGCAAGATTATCATTCCGAACTGATCAGAATAGCACAAGGCTTATCAACGGCAACCAAGACGCCATTCTCCCTCTTGGCTATATTGTTAGTAGTCCGGACAATTGGCTTAAGAGGGAGAGATGCAGGTGGCAGGAAAGTTGATTCCGGCGCTGAATCCGGTGACGACCGGCCGGAACGTCCCGTTTCTTGAATTCCTTGACGCGGCCTCGCAGGCGGGATTTCCCGCGCTCGATTACTCCATCGAACCGTTCTTCGAGGTCGCGGGGAAGCAATCTTTCGACGCCGCCCGGCAGCTGCTGGAGCAACGGGCGCTGACGCTCGGTTCGTTCGGCCTGCCCGTCGAATTCCGCAAGGATGAAGAGACCTTCCGGGAAGGGCTGGCCCGATTGCCGGAGCTCGCCGAATTCGCCCGCAGGCTGGGCACCGGGCGATGCTGCACGTGGCTGTTCCCGGCTACGGACGAGCCCGTGGCCGAATACACCAGCCGGTTCATCCGGCGGCTGCGCGAATGCGCCAACATTCTGGATGCTTACGGCATTCGCTTCGGCATCGAATGGGTGGGGCCGAAGACGCTTCGCACCCTGAAGCACGACTTTATCCATACGCTTCCCGGCGCGCTCGAGCTGATCGGCGCCATCGACCGGCCCAACGTCGGCCTGCTGTTCGACAGCTTCCACTGGTTCACCTCCCATGCGACGAAGGAGGATATTCTGGCGCTGTCCGCGGAGCAGGTCGTGCTGGTCCATCTCAACGACGCCCCGGACCTGCCGCCGGACCGACAGATCGACGACCAGCGGCTGCTTCCGGGAGAAGGCGTAATCGATCTGGACGCCATGCTGTCCGCTTTGCAAGCGATCGGATACGACGGCTACGTGTCGGTCGAGACGTTCGGCGACGACTTGCCCCGGCTGGGAGCGAAAGAGGCCGCGGCGCGAACCAAGCGTGCGGTCGATCGGGTGCTGCGGCCTTATGCATAGCGGTCTGAATGAGGTGACGTCGTGAAAAAAGCAATCATCGCCGGTGAAAGGGCGGTCTCCCTAGCGGAAGTGCCCGTTCCGAGGCCCGGCGCGAACGAGGCGCTCGTGAAAGTGCACGTAGCGCCGATGTGCACGGAGTACAAAAGCTACCTGGACGGCAAGCCCCGCGACGGTCTCGGACACGAAGCGGCGGGCGAGGTGGTCCGGGTGGGCGGTCCGGGTCCCGTGAAGGTAGGCGACCGGGTTGTCGCCATGCCGCTCCAGGCCTGCGGCGAATGCGCCTTGTGCCGATCCGGCCACTACATCCACTGCGAGTCCAACCGCATGACGGACGCGACGATGGCGCAATTCGTCGTCAAGCCGGCGTTCCTGCTGCAGAAGATTCCCGACGATGTCTCTTATGAGCAAGCTTCGTTGGCCTGCTGCGGCCTGGGCGCTTCGTTCGGCGCCATTCAGAATCTGGCCTTGACCGCTTACGATACGCTGCTCATTACCGGGCTCGGGCCCGTCGGGTTGGGGGCCGTGATCAACGCCAAGTTCGTCGGCGCCCGGGTTATCGCGTTGGAATCCAACCTCTACCGGCAGAACCTCGCCCGAGATCTGGGAGCGGACGCCGTGATGGATCCGGCCGACCCGGACGTGTCGGAGCGGATCAAGGAACTATGCGGGGGCGCCGGACCGGACGCCGCGCTGGATTGCTCCGGCGCCGTGGCCGCGCACCGGCTGTGCATCGACGCGGTCCGGCGCAAGGGCAAAGTCGCCTTTGTCGGCGAGAGCAGCCGGGAGACGCCGATTACGATCAGCCGCGACCTTCTGCGCAAAGGGCTGCAGCTGATCGGCTCGTGGCATTACAACCTGAACGATTTTCCCAAGCTGATGCGCGTCATCCAGACCTCGCCTCTTGTCGACCGGCTGATCACCCATCGCTTCCCGATGTCCCGCATCGGGGAGGCGTTCGAACGATCGGTGTCGCAGCAATGCGGCAAAATCCTGTTGAAACCGTGGGAATAAGCTTCCCATCACGCCGAGGAGGAGAAGGAACGATGGCCCGATTAACCTCGAACGAAATCGAGCAGTACCGCGAGGACGGCTACGTGATTTATCGCAAGCCGCTCTTCTCGCAAGAGAAGCTGGACCGGCTCACGGCCATTTTCGAAGAGCATCTGAGAGAGAAGGGAGACAAGCTGTCCGACGAGCTCGACACGCCGCACTTCCGGGACGAGCGGCTGCTCGAATTTCTGCTGGGCGACGAGGCGCTCGACTTGGTCGAAGGGCTGATCGGACCGGATATCGTGCTGTGGTCCAGCCATTTTATCTGCAAGGAGCCTTACAAAGGGCGAATCACGCCGTGGCACGAGGATTCAGCCTACTGGAACGGCAGATTCGACAAGTACGACAACATCGTCACCATCTGGCTAGCCCTGGATCGCAGCAGCAGGGAGAACGGCTGCATGCGCGTCATCCCGGGTACGCACCGCAACGGCTTCTCGGAATACGAGGCTGTCGACAAAACCTATAACACCTTCCACGCGCAAATCAAAAACATCGACGAATCCCAAGCGGTCTACTTCGAACTGGAACGCGGCGAATGCTCGCTGCACGACTCCCGCATCATCCACGGCGCAACGGCCAACGCCAGTCCCTACCGGCGCTGCGGCTATACGATGCGGTATATTTCGGCCGATACGAAGATCCACCTGGAGAAAAATCCGGGCTGGCGCTTCTGGCTGGCCAGAGGGCGCAATCTTGCGGGCAATCCGTGCGAAAATGTCTAAATCAAAGGAGATGCCGGGATGAGACGACTGAAGGTAGGAATCGTCGGTTTGGGAGAAGTGGCTCAGGTTATTCATCTGCCGATTTTGAAAGCGCTGGCAGACCGTTACGAGGTCGCCGCGCTGTGCGATATTTCCCCGTCACTTCTAAGGTGGGCGGGAGAATTTTACAACGTGAGCCATCTGTATCGGGATGCGGCGGAGCTGGCGCGCCAACCGGACCTGGACGCCGTGTTCGTCCTGAACAGCGACGAGTACCACGCGGAGTGCGCTATCGCCGCGGCCCGCAGCGGCAAGCACGTGCTGGTCGAGAAGCCGATGACGCTGACGGTCGCCGATGCGGACGCCATGATCCGCGCGCGGGACGAATCCGGCGTCCGGATCATGGTCGGCTACATGCGCCGGTACGCGCCGGCCTTGCTGCAAACGCTTGAAGAGATTCAAACGCTCGGCAAGATCGAATATGTCCGGGTGCGGGACATCATCGGGGAGAACCGGCTGATGATCGAGCAATCCAGCGTGGTGCGCCGATTCTCCGACATTCCGCAGGAGGCGGCGGAAGACCGCGGCCGGCGGGCGAAGCGCATGGTCGACGAAGCGCTCGGCGACGCGCCGCAGCCGGTCAAAAATTCCTACCGCTTGCTGTGCGGCTTGAACAGCCACGATCTGTCCGCGATGCGCGAATTGATCGGCATGCCGAAGCGCGTGCTGTCCGCGCATCATTGGAACAACGGGTATTACATCACCGCCACGTTCGAATACGACGGCTTTAACGCCACGTTCGAGACGGGGGTGGACGCCCAACGCCGATTCGACGCGCATATCGAGATTTTCGGAAAATCCAAGCAGCTCCGGCTTCAATACGATACGCCTTACATTCGGCACCTGCCGACGACGCTGCATGTCGCCGAGACGGTCGGCGAGTCGTTCGAGGAGAAAGTCTACCGTCCGACGTTCAAGGATCCTTATACGGTCGAGTTGGAGACGTTCCACCGGGTCGTGACGGAAGGAGAAGCGCCGAAGACGACGCCGGAAGACTACAAGCAGGATTTGCAACTCTTCCAAATGATCTGCGAGGCGCTGCGGAAAAACTACGAGTAAAATCGGCCGAAGGGCGGGGTAGGCTTTGGAGAGAGGAATCTACTTCGACGCGTGGTACCGCGACGAGCATTGCTATCATCCCGGCTTGCCGATGCGCCGCGCGCAGATGATCGAGGACCTGGTCGATTACGAGGCGACGCTTCTGGTATGGTCCGCGCTGGGCGGCGGCGTCGTGTCGCTGCCGTATCTGGAAGAAGAGGCGTACGGCGACGTTCCGGCCCGGCTGCGGATGTACGGGTACATGAACGACGCGGAATTCATCCGCGAATGCGGCAAGCGCGGCATCAAGGTGTTCGGCGTCGTGTTCGAGGTCCAGGGCTGGGAGTTCCCGGCCGAAGTAAACGAGGACGAGACCGAGCTTGTCGGCCTGAACATCACCCGCGGCCAAGGCAAGAAGGGCTGGTACGGGCTTCGCGAATTCAGCCAGGACCGGTATCCGGGCTTGTTCCCGAAGTCCTTCCGGGATTACTTCCCGGGAGGATTGACGAACAGCGACGGCGAGGCGGTCGCGGACCTGTGGGAGGAATGCGCGGCGCGCAAGATGGACGGTTCCGCCGTTCATGCCGGCTGGGTGGAGGTGGTCGGCCACGAGCAGATCTGCTATCAGATGTGCCGCAACAATCCGGTATGGCGAGATTATCTGAAGAAGATCATCGAGATTCAGATCGACGCGGGCGTGCACGGCGTTCATCTGGACGAATGCGAGCTCCCGATCACGGCCATCGGGTACGGCGGCTGCTTCTGCAAGGATTGCATGAAGCAGTTCCGGTCGTATCTCCTAGAGCGCCAGGCCAAAGGGGATCTTCCGCAGGCGCTGCAGGAGACGGACCTGACGGATTTCCACTATGGCCGCTATTTGTCCGAACGGAACGTCGAGTATCCCGGCAAGCCCGGAACGGTGCCGTTTTTCGCCGAGTATTTCAAGTTTCAGATGACCGTGACGACCCGTTATTTCAAGGAATTGACCGATCATATCCGCGCCTATGCCCGGAAGCAAGGCCGGGACGTGCTGGTATCGGGGAATTTCTTTCACGTCCTGCATCAGTACATGCCGCTGGAGCCGGAGGTGGACATCGTCGTTACCGAGATGCGCCAGACGTTATACCGTCAGGCCTCCTGGTACCGCTTCGCGGCGGGCTTCGCCGGAGACAAGCCGATTACGATCGTCGAGAATCCGTACGGCGGCATCGTCCCCGAGCTGCTGGAGAACCTGAAGCAAGGGAGAATGGCGCAGCAGTTTCAGCTGATGCTGCTCGAAGCGGCGGCATTCGGCACCAATCTGTCGGTCCCGTACGGCGGCTGGATGGGCAACACGATCCGCGACGCGTTCTACGCGCCCAAGGAACCGACCATGCAGGTACAGAAGTTTTTGAAAAACGGCGACCGTCTTCTGTCCCGCCGGTCCGGCGCGGAAATCTTGATTCCGTACAGCTACCCGAGCTATTACTGGCGCGAGAACGAAGCGGCCGAACCGTCGGACGGTCAGGAGACGATGCTGTCCCCGCACGTCTCGCAAAGCGTGAAAATGCCATTCTGGGACGTCCTGGAAGGCTTCGGCCGGCGCCACATCCCGTACGACGTCCTGATTGCGTCGGACGATGAGCTGTTCGAAGACAAGTTCGACCTGCAACGGATCTCGAAATACCGGCAGCTGGTACTCGCCGATTGCAACAAGATGACCGATCGGCAGCTTGCGGTCGTGCACGACTATCTCGAGCAGGGCGGGAACGCGGTCATTTACGGAAGATTGGCCGAATCGTCGGCTTCTCCCGCGCGCGAGAAAATCATGCGGCACGCCAATGCGACCCTGATCGAAGAGGACGGCGCCGAAACGACCGATGTCGATCGGATCTTGGCCATTATGCGCGAGACCCAGCCCGGCGGCCGGTTCCAGATCGAGCTGGAGGGAGACGAAGATATCGGAATACACCCGCATCTGCTGGAGAACGGAGACGTCGCGATCCATATCGTGAACTATCGGTTCGATCGGGAACGGGACCAGGTGATTCCACTTTCGGACGTAACCTTCAGCCTGCGCTGCGAACGGCCGATATCCCATATGGAAACGCATACGCTGGACGGTTCGGGTCTATCCGTGGATTGGACCTGCGAGAACGGGCGGCTGCGGCTGACGATCCGGGAATTGCCGCTGTACGGCATCGTCGAATGTATCCACACCGGAGGAAATGAGGGGATCGAATGAAAATGAAGGCGAGCGTCATCGCGGGGCCGTCCAAGAGCGAGCTGGTCGAGACGGACGTGCCGTCGATCGGCGACGAAGAGGTTCTGATTCGCGTAAAAGTTTGCGGGGTGTGCGCCTCCGAGCTTCACCCGTGGATGGAAGGAGCGGGCTGGCTGGAGGCTCCCGGGAAACGGCCGATTTTCGGGCATGAGCCGGTCGGCGTCATCGAACGGATGGGCTCCAGGGTGGAGGGCTTTCGGGTCGGGGACCGCGTGACCGGACTGGTTCAGCACGCCTTCGCCCAATATGCGAAAGCGAATTACCGGGTGATCGTCAAGGTTCCGGAGGAACTGGACGATCTGGAGGCGCTGGGCGAGCCGCTGTCGTGCCTGATGAGCGGAGCGAGCCGTACGCCCGTCGCCCTCGGAGACGATGTGGCCGTTGTCGGGGCCGGGTTCATGGGACTGGGCTTCCTCCAGCTCATGCGGCTCAAGGGGGCGGGCCGTCTGATCGCGGTGGATATGCGCGAGGAGAGCCTGGAGCATGCGCGGCGCTTCGGCACGGACGAACGGTTCGCCCCGCAGGATGTCGACGCGAAATACAAGGTGACGGCATGGTCCCACATGGACCAAGGGATCCCGGGCGTTCAGGTGGCGGTCGAAGCGTCAGGCTCCCAGGGCGGCCTTCAGCTCGCGGGGGAGATGGCTGGCGTTCACGGCGTGCTCTCGATTGTCGGCTACCATCAAGGGAACGGCGGCATGCGGAACGTCAACATGGAACTGTGGAATTGGAAGGCCCTGACGGTCATCAACGCGCATGAGCGCAGAAGCCGGGTCCACGTCAAGGAGATGGAGGCCGGTCTGAAACTGATTGCCGGCGGCCAATTCAACATGAAGGACATGATTACGCACGTTTATTCCTTGGAGGAGGTCGACCGCGCCTACGACGCGATTCGGACCAAGCCTCCGGGATTTATCAAATCGGTCATTCGGATCGCTTGAAAGGAATACCGCTCATGAACGGAGAACGGCTTCGCTACGAGAAAGACGGCTGGGTCTGCGAATTCGATCGGGACTCGGGCCGGCTGCGTTCGGTCGGATGTCGACGAATGCGGCTGCCAACCGCAGATTTGGCGCTGGATGTCGGCATTGACGAGAGGTTCTGTCCGGGGCGGCTGAAATACCGTTCGCTGGACGGGCGGAACACCTGGGAGCTGCCGCCGATCGTGCCTGCGGCGGCGGGAGACCCAATCGAGCTCCCTGAATTTCTGGGCTGCGAAGAGGAACGGGACCTATTCCGGCTGGATTACCGGTACGGCGGCATGTCGGTGCAGATGCGCTACCGTGTGATAGAGGATACCTTGGAGGTTGACGCCGTCGTCCGGAATCTGGAAAAGCGCGAACGATTGATCAACGGCGCGGCGTTCGTCTGGAAGCTGGAGCCTGGTTCGCGTTCGAGCGAGATGACCTTCGAGTTTCCCGGCAACGTGCCGCACCGCGAATTCGCGGTACGGGAGCTATCCGCGTACCAGGCGATCGAAGCCGGGCTGGTCAATCCCGTCGTTCAAGCCGGCCTCGGAGACGAGCGCTTCAACCTGCTGTTCGTCGACACCGAAGAGAAGTGGTCGACCGGCTTATTCAAGGAAGCCGACGACTCCGTCGTGATGGTTCAGAACGCCGGCGTCGAGTGCTTGCTCGGACCGGAGGAGTCCATCCGCGTCGGGACGCTGTATGTGCAATTGATCGGAACGGGGGATCCTTACGAGCCGGTCCGGCGGCTGTACGAGCGCAAAGGATGGGTGCCCCCAAGCGACGGAATTCGCGACGGCGTACTGTATGCGTGCCATCCGTACGGCACGATGGACGCGGGGTTCCCGGATCGCCGGAGCATGGGCGAATTCGCGGAGACGCTGCCGGAACTGCGCCGAATGGGCATCGAGCATGTGTGGGTTCTCCCCATTTTCGAGCATCTGGAGCGGGGCGTCTATCATCCGACCGACCAAAGTATCATCGATCCCCGATACGGCCATGACGAGGACGTGCGGGTCTTCAGCCGGACCGCGCATGAGCTGGGAATGACCGTCCTCTTCGACTACGTTCCGCACGGTCCGGAGCCGGAAGACCCGCTGGGGATCCGGTTCCGCAAGTGGGCATCCGTCGACCGGCAGGGAGATCCGGCGATCGAATGGAACTGCCTTTCCTTCGACATGGCGAATCCGGAGTATCTCGCCTATATCCGCGAATTGGTCCAGGATCATGTGGACCGGTTCGACATCGACGGCAGCCGGATCGATTGCGCGATGGGAGGGCTGAGCAATTACCGTCCCTATCCGGGCAACCGCGCCAGCAGCTCCAACTTGAAGGGCGGCGTGGGCATCTCCCGGACCGTTCGCGAGGCGATCCGGGACAAGGGCAAGAAGCCGCTCGTCACGCCCGAAAATTTCAACCCGGTTCCTCTCTATGCTCCTTACACCGACGTATTCTACGATATGGCGCTGTATCGCGTCCTCTTCGAGCTGACGGAGGAAAGCGCGAATCCGGCTACCATGGCCAGGCGCTTGACCCGTTGGCTGGATTCGGAAATGCGCTGCACGCCGAAAGGGTATTTGAAGCTCCGGTTTCTCGGCAATCACGATACCGTGACCTGGGTGTGGCACGGCAAGCGGGCCACGGAGGTTTTCGGAGCCGGGCTCGCCAAGGCGCTGTGGGTGCTGATGAGCACGATCGACGGCATTCCGATGATCTATCAGGGGGATGAAGACGCTTCGGTTTACCGCCGGCCGGGTCCCGACCTGCGGCCGTTTTTCACCGAATTGTTCCGTGCCCGCAAGATTTGGCTCGACAATGACTACGACGTGCGTTATTTGAAACCGGCCGGTTCGGTCATGGCGTACACGCGCAGCAACGGTGCGGAAACAAGGCTCATCGCCGTCAATTTGTCCGGCGAACCGGCAACGATCGAAGCGCCGGCGTCTTTTGTTCCGGAAGACGTCTTGTTCGGCCGCTGCGAAACGGACGGCCGTCGGGTTTTGCTGGACGGTTACGGTTACGCCATGCTGGACATTCATGGGCAGCGCTGATCCGATCTCCGATTCGGTATCGGATCGGGCTCGCGTTCAGGCTCGCGCTCGGGGTCGCATCGGGCGAACTCAAATACTATACTGGGTAGCGGCCGCTACCCGCGGAAGACGCCGGAAACGTGGCTCCGGCGTCTTTTTTGCCCGTTAAAGAGCTTAGATCGTTTTCCGGGCGACAGAAGTTGCCGTTTGTTGGTTATTCTATGGTTGCGATTTCGAAGTCCGGGGAACCGCCCAAGGAGACTGCATGAACCATCATCGGATTTGGAACGGAGGAATCCTACTGCTCTCGCTGCTGTTCGCGGCTTTGTTCGCGGTTTTCGCGGAGTCCGTTCAGCATACGCGCGAATTGACGTCGCTGCTTAGACCGGAGCCGGCTTCCGGCGAGAGGCCTCCGCGAGTCGCGCTGATCTCCCAAGTACAGAACAATCCGTTCTGGCAATCCGTCGAAGAAGGAGCCGCATCTGCCTCCAAGCGCTTCGGCATGGACTTGGAATCGATGGGGCCGACCCGGATCGATCCCGAGGAGCAAGCGCGTTTGCTGGAGAAGGCGATAGCCGAACGCTTCGACGCTCTCTTGGTGCAGGGGCAGAACAATCCGGCTTATGCCCGGCTGATCGATGAAGCCGCCGCCAGCGGCATTCCCGTCATCACGGTCGACGCGGACGAGCCGGGAAGCGCACGTAAGGCGTACGTCGGAACGGATAATCGGGCCGCCGGGCAGCGGATGGGGGAACTTGTCGTCCGAAGAGTCGGCGAGTCGGGGAGGATCGGGGTCTTAATCGGCAGCGAGGCAAGCAATCAACAGCTCCGCCTGGAGGGATTCCGCAGCGTTGTGAAGCGGTATCCCGGCCTGACGATCGAGGATGTGCGCACCTCCAACATATCCCGTCTGCAGGCGGAAGAACAGGCCGAGGATATGCTGCGCGAGCACCCGGAGCTGAAGGCGATCGTCGGCTTCAGCGCGCTGGACGGGCTAGGCATCGCCGAAGCGGCCAAGCATCTGAAGGCCGACGATCTCCTCGTGTTCGGCTTCGACGATCCGGGCGAAACCCGGCAGGAGATCGGCCAGGGCCGGATCGCGGCGGCTCTCGTCCAGCAATCGTGCCGGATAGGGGAACAGGCTGTCACACTGGTTCACGATTATTTGCAGGGACGGAAGCCGGCCGAGCTTCACTATACGGGGACGATCGTGCTGGATCGGGCCTCCCTCGCCACCCTCGGGGACGGATCGTCCGCGGAGAGCTGCCCATGACCATCCGCGCGAGGCTGCTCATCGTCATTCCTCTCCTTGTTCTGGCCGCCAATGCGATGATCTTCTTCCTATTCCGAAGCTCGACTCTCGTGCAGGGCGGCTACGACCGAATGCTGAACCGGATTCTCGCTTACAAGCAGGCCGTTCAAGCCTCGGATCAATCGCTTCAGTCGTTGTACGACTACCTGCTCGATCCGGGGCCCGAGCTCAAGGCCGAGATGACCCGGCGAAGCGACGCGCTGCGCCGGAGCGGGGAATCGCTCCGCCAGCTCGGCCAGCCTCCGGCCATCGTCCCGCAGGCGACCGGCTACATGCATTTGATCGATACGCTCGCCGACCAGGAGCGCTACGCGGCGGAGGCGTCCGCGACGCCCAAGGAAGCGCTGGAGAGATACGAATCCGCGGAGAAGACCGCCGATTTCATCCGCGAGGAAGGCCAGCGCCTTGTCGATATCGATCTGGGCGTCGACCAGCCGATCTTGCGGGAGATCCAGCAGGAGAACAAGAGGATGACCCGGCTGGGAATCGCCGTCGTCGCCGTGCAGACGGCGCTCGGCGTCTGTCTGGCGCTCTGGGTGTCGCGCAGCGTAACAGAGCCCGTCGGAAGGCTGGTCCGACTGGCTAGGCACGTGTCCGAAGGCGGAACGCCGAAGGAATTGTACGGGGCGCAAGCGCAGGCGGAGGCACAAGCGCGGGCCAAGGACGAGCTCGGCATCCTGACAGAAGCCTTCCTGCAGATGATTGCGTCGCTGAACGAGGCCGCCGTCCGGGACAAGGAGCGGCTGGAGCGGGAACGGTTCGTTAAAGAATTGGAGCTGCGCGCGCTGCAGGGACAGATCCAACCGCACTTTCTGTTCAATTCCTTGAACGTTCTGTCCAAGCTCGCCTTATTGGAAGGGGCGGAACGGACTTCTGATCTGATCGTCTCCATGTCTAGGCTGATCCGGTACCGGCTGCGCAAGCTGGACGAACCTGTAACGCTCCGCGACGAGCTTGATCATGTGAGGGAGTATGCGGCCATTCAACAGGCGCGGTTCGGAAGCCTGGTCCGGTTCGAGACGAAGATCGACGAAGCGGCATTGACCGCGAAGCTTCCCGCGTTAACCGTCCAGCCGCTCGTGGAGAACGCGTTCGTACACGGTATCGCGGACATGGAGGCGGGAGCCGAGATTCGGCTTGCCGTCGTCCGCGAAGGATCGGATGCCGTCATCGAAGTGTCGGACAACGGCGCCGGCATGGACGAAGCGACCCGCCGGGCTCTGCTGCGGCTTGACTATGAACCGGCAGAGGCTTCGCGGGAGGAGGAGAAGCGCTCCGAATCCGCTTCGATGTCGGCAGGACTCGGCACCCGCAACGTTTTCCGGAGATTGCAGTTGTTCACCGGCCGCAGCGATGCGGTCGAGATCCGAAGCGCGCCCGGACAAGGCACGACGTTCAAGATTCGCATTCCGATGACATTTAAGGAGGAGCCTGTCGATGTACCGCTTGTTGATCGCGGATGACGAAGCGCCGGAGAGGGAAGGGCTGGAATGGATCGTACGGCGGATGCTCCCGGATACCTTCGAGATCCTGCAAGCCGAGAACGGGAGGCGGGCGATCGAGCTGGCGGAGGAGCGGCGGCCGAATATCGTGTTGATGGATATCCAAATGCCGGGCATTCAAGGGATGGAAGCTCTCCGGGAAATCCGGAAGCTGCTGCCCGACGCGAAGTTCGTGCTCGTGACGGCATATGATTCCTTCCATTATGCGCAGGCGGCGCTGCCGCTTGGCGTCAAAGAGTACATCGTTAAACCGGCGAGCCGGGACCAGGTGGCCTCGATGCTGCGGAGACTGGCGGACGAGCTCGACCGGGAGAGAGCGCTGAGAGACGAGCAATTGACGTTGAAAAGCAAAGTGTCCACGCTCCAGCCACTTGTGGAAAATGAGCTGGCGTTGATGCTGATGATGGATCAGGCGCTGGATAGCGGTCCGGAGCAGCTTGCGGAGTGGCTCGAATTTCCGCTGAAGGAATGCCGCTGCCTCGTCGCAGCGCTTCCCGGCTCCGAATCCGCGGCGGACCGCAAGACGCTGTACGAGACGGTTCGCCGCACCGCGAAATCGTTCGGTCCTTGCCTCGTAAGCTCCATCGTGGAGTATCACCTGGCCGTGTACCTGAGAAAGCCGCCGCAGGGGCCGGACGATTGGAAGGAGGCGCCCGTCCGTCTTGCGCACAAGCTGAGGGCTGCCGTTCAATCCTCGATCGGAAAAGAGCCCGCCATCGGCATCGGTTCTCTTCAGAGCGGCGTCGACGGGCTGAGGCAATCTTACTTCGAAGCGGTATTCGCTTCGACCTGTTCGAATCCCGTCTGCTTATTCGACGATTTGAAGCAGGGCGAGCACCCGCCGATGCCCGCACAGGGAGCCGATACGGCAGGCTGGCAAAGCTACGTCATGTCCGTTCTGCGGCGAATCCGGGACATCCGCGAGGAACAGACGCTGACCGTCATCGATCGGGCCAAGCAGTATATCCGCCAACGCTTCGCCGAAGATCTTTCACTCGAGGAGACGGCGGAATCCGTTCATCTGAACCCGTTCTACTTCAGCAAAGTCTTCAAGCAGCATGTCGGAGAGACGTTCATCGATTATCTGACGCGGCTTCGCATCGACCGGGCCAAGCAATTGATCGAGGAGGGAGATTGGAGTTTAAAGGAAGTAAGCTATGCGGTCGGCTACAAAGATCCCAACTACTTTAGCCGCGTATTCAAAAAAATAACCGGCGTCGCCCCCTCGGAGTACCGGTCGCGGCTCAAATAAAACCCCTGGATTATTTTAAGGTTCGGAGCAAAAGAGTCCGGTTCGTCGGGGAATTCCCTCCGATCCTAGCCGCGCCTTATAATTGTGCGGGAACAGCGCAAATTAGTGAAGAAGTTCTCCCGCCGCCATTCGCTTGGCCGATGCTATACTGAATTCCGTCCTCCTTATCCGACGGACGAACCGAACGATCCTCCCATAGATGTGGGGAAAGGACTGAATTCAGATATGGCTTCCAGAACGGCTAAAATAAGCAACGACTCTCAATTGAACATGAAGTATGTCACTCTCGTCTCCGTCATCGGCGCGGTCGGGGGCTTGTTGTTCGGCTTCGATACGGCTGTCGTATCCGGCGCTGTCGGGTTCCTGCAAGATCGCTTCCATCTGGGAGACTTCGGCGCCGGCTGGGCGGTATCCAGCCTGATCATCGGCTGCATTGTCGGCGCGATCGCATCCGGCTGGCTGAGCGACCGCTTGGGACGAAAGAGAGTGCTCATCGGCGCAGCCGGTCTGTTCGTGATCGGATCGATCGCCACCGCGCTCCCCGACACGTTCACGGGTTATGTCATCGCCCGGATGATCAGCGGTCTCGGCATCGGCATCACCTCGACGATCTGTCCGCTGTATAATGCGGAGATCGCTCCGGCTCGTTATCGCGGGCGGCTCGTCGCGTTGAACCAGTTCGCGATCGTGACCGGCATTTTCCTAACCTACTTTGTCAATTCCGGCATCGCAAGCGCCGGTTCCGACGCATGGGATATCTCGACGGGGTGGCGCTGGATGTTCGGCATCGGCGCGATTCCGGGCCTGATCTTCATGGCTCTGCTGTTCCTCGTACCGGAAAGTCCGCGTTGGCTCATCAAGCGCGGCAAACCGGAGAAAGCATTGGACGTTCTTCTGCGTATCCACGGGGAAGAAGCGGCCAAGCAGGAAGTGCTCGAGATCAAACAATCGTTCCGTCAAGAAAAGTCTTCGCTTCGGGAATTGTTCAAGCCCGGCATGCGCTTTGCTCTTTTCGTCGGCATCGGCCTGGCGATCCTGCAGCAGGTCACCGGCATCAACGCCATTCTTTACTATGCTCCCGAGATCTTGAAGCAGACGGGAGCGGGAACGAACGCCGCGCTCATTCAGACGATCCTGGTCGGCTTCGTGAACATGGTCTTCACGGTCGTCTCGATCTGGCTGATCGACAAGGTGGGCCGCAAGGCGCTTCTGCTGACCGGTACGTCGATCATGGCCGCGTGCCTCGGGCTGATCGGCCTTCTGTTCCATACCGGCCACAGCTCCGGCTATCTGGTGCTGGCGCTCATTCTGGTATACACGGCGGCATTCTCCATTTCGCTCGGACCGGTGGTCTGGGTGATGCTCTCCGAGATCTTCCCGAACCGGGTTCGCGGAATGGCGACGTCGATCGCCTCGATGCTCCTCTGGGCCGCGGACTACGCTGTCTCGCAGTCGTTCCCGCCGCTGCTGAGTTGGGCGGGTCCTGCGGCGACCTACTGGACGTTCGGCATTATGGCCCTCTTCACGGTCTTCTTCACGGTCGCGTTCGTGCCGGAGACCAAGGGCAAAACGCTGGAGCAAATGGAGAATCTGTGGATCAGCCGCCAAGCCGGCCAATCGCAATCGCTCGAAAATCGCCCGGTCAAAATCCACTGACCCGAGGAAGGTTGAAGTTCAAGGACAGCATCCAGGCGATGCTGTCTTTTTTTCTACGACGGCATAATGAACGAATATGATTTATGCCCATGGTTTTGTCAATGCCCAATAACGGCACAGCGTGCCGTAAGCCATTTGGGTGGGGCATGCATGCCCCACAAGCTTTGTTTGTTAATTGTGCTGTTGTAGTTTTTTTGAATTCCCGGCCTTTTCTATGCAAATCCAAGCTTCTTCGATATAATACAGGTAAGATACCTGTTTTAACCATTAGAGAGGGGGCCTTTATGGAGTGAATCCGCGCGGTCGCCGGTTCAGGCGTCTAACTTTTCAACAGAAGCTGCTGGTGTATTCCTTGTTCCTGAGCATTACCCCCGTACTAACCGTCGGTCTGCTGTCCTCGTATATCGCATATCACAATATCAAGAGCGAGATCAAGTCCCAACAGCTCGCGATGCTCGATCAGATTCAATTGCAAGTCAACCAGTTCATGAAAAGTCTTCATACGACCTCCATCATGCTCTCTACGAACCCGGACGTGGAGAGATCCGTTCGCGACGGCCCCGGAGCCGAACATTACCAAACGACCGTCGATATGAACGAAGCCGTGCGGACCTACCGCAATGCCTCTCCGTTTCGTTATCGAACGACTCTTATTTACAGACGGTTCGGCGACAGCATCTATTCGGATGAATACAGCGAAGAGAACGTGCGGCAGATGCGCCTCTTGCAGATCTTGGAGAAGATGCGGCCGAAGATGAACGAGGGGGTCGTCGTTCCGGCGGGCACGTTCGACGATCAACCCGATCTGCTGCTGTACCGCCCGGTTCCGATCAATTCGGGTTATACGGAAGGCGTATTGGTTCTGCATGTCGACCCCGAGGATATTTTGCGCTTCGTCGGTTCCATGGAGCAAAGCTTCCATACGCGCGTGATCGTCGTCGATCGGGAGCAAAGGGTGCTGCTCAGCTCGAAGCGGGAGGAGATGGGCAGAATCGTCGACTTCCAGGGGAAGAGAAGCTTGCCGGATTCCGGGAGTCTGGCCCTCCTCGACGACGATTACCGGATGGAAATGCAGAGATCTCCCGCGAACGGATGGACCTACGTCGCCATGACGCCGAACGCCGAGCTGACGGCGCGCCCGAAGCAGATCCAGACCGCCACTTTCCTGGTTGTCGGCGTCTTGAATCTGGTATGGGGCCTCATCGGTCTTCTTGGATTCAAACGCATGTATGTCCCCATCAATCACTTGGAGCAAAAATACGGGGTGCGCGGGAAAGTGAACCAACCCCGCGGGGACAGCCTGATCGCCTTGGGGGCGTTCATCGATCAGTTGACCCATACGAATGACGCTCTAACCGACCGGTTGAGAGAGCAGTCACCGTACTTCAAGCAAGGAATCCTCCGGAAGCTGCTGCAGGGAGAAATGTCCGAACGCGAGCTGGCGGTTGTCGCGCGAGAGATCGATCTTCATCCGGATGTTCCGTATGCGTATGTCATCGCGGCGGAAGTGGATGATCTTCCGTCCTTCCTCCAGAACTACCGGGAAGAAGAACGGGCTTACCTTCATCATACGATTCTCCAGCTTATGGAGAGCCGTTTCGGCGTCTTTCCCGACTGCTGCGGGCTCATCCTCAAAACCGGGCGGATCGTTCTTCTGGTCGGAACGAACGATGCGGATCTGGAAACAAGGTCACGGTTGGCCGGGTTCATGGACGACAGCCGGCAGCTGGTTCGCGAGGAGCTGCGATTCACCGTCAGCGGCGCCGTCAGCGGAGCGTACGAAGGCTATGCGAGGGCAGGAGAAGCGTTCGAAGAGGCGATCTCGCTGCTCGGGCACCGGTTCGTCATGGGACATGACGTTACGATCTCCGTTGATCGGTCGGACCGGAAGCTGCTTCAGATCAGCCGTCCGATCGTGGAGATGCAGAAGCAGATCGTTACGGATGTCATCCAGGGCAATGTGAACGCCGCCGGGCAGAAGCTATCCGAGCTCATCGCCGAGCTGTATCGGTCCCGGGTTCGGCCGGAGACGGCCATGGGCTTGTTCGCTAACATGCTGGGTGAATTGGATTATAAGCTTCATCGGCTCGGCTTTGCCATGCCGCAGGCGGGCGAAACGGACGTGTTCCAGAAGCTGCAGGGGCTGCGATCGCTTCCCGAGCTGGAACAATGGTTCGCGCGGGAATTGTTCCCCGCGGTCGGTGCGGCTTTGAGCGCCGACAGCATTCCGAAGCAGACCCGAACCGTCAACGAAGTGATGCAATACATACAGGATCATCTGGACGGAGAAACCTCGCTGCAAAAAGCGGCCGACCATTTTCAATTTTCGGTATCGTACTTGAGTAAAATCTTCAAAGACGTATCCGGCCAAAACTTCAGCGAATTCGTTCTTCGGCTGCGGATGGAGAGAGCGAAGGAATGGCTGGAGCATACGGATCAGCCCATCAAGGATATGGCCCGGCGGCTCGGATATGCGAGCGTCCCGAACTTCAACCGGGTTTTCAAGCAGTATTGCGGACTTGCGCCCGGGCAGTACCGGAAAGAGAAGCGGCAGCATCCGTACCCGGCATAAGCAAATTTTGCGATTTTCTTTATCATTTTTTTGAGAATGCCCATGCAAAGAAATGAGAATTGCGCGGAACTGGCCGGGATTCCAAGATGAAGGGAAGGAGAGCGCTCCGAACATCGAACAAGGAGGAGAGGCAGAATGGGAAAAGGCAGTTCGGCCCTAAAGCAATTCAGTTCCTTCCTCGCCGTCGTCACGATCTTATCCTTCATCTTGTCCGCGTGCAGCAACGATAAGGAAAGCTCCGACGGTTCTGCGGCACCGTCGGGGAATCCATCGAAAGACTTGCATATTCTACTCTCGCACTCCAACGCGAAGTACGCCATGCAAGTGAAGGACAACGATCCGTACATCAAAGAGCTGTCCAAGCTATCCGGCTACAACTTGAACTTCGAATTTCTGGGACACGGGAACGACTTCACGCAGCAGATGACGGTGCGCTTCGCCTCCGGCGACCTGCCGGACTTGATTCGAACGGACAGCATCGACTCCACGATGCATCCCGGCGCTCTGGAGAACGGGGTCTTCGCGGACCTGACCGACCTGCTCGATAAGTACGGGCAGCATATCAAAGCGAGTATCCCGGAGGAAGCGTGGAAGAGTCCGAGAGTCAGCAAGGACGGGAAAATATTCGGCATCCCGACGCTTTCCGCTTTGCCTGCTTCGCGCGTCGTGTATATTCGGCAGGATTGGCTCGATAAGTTGGGCATGGACACGCCGGTGACGCTGGACGATTACTTGGCCTATTTCGAGGCCGTCAAGCGGGAGGACATGAACGGCAACGGAGATCCCAACGACGAGTACGGCTTCTACGTTCGGGAGAACCTGATCTATTCCAACTTGTTCTTTACCGAATTCGGCGCCGAACCCGGCACCTGGTATTACCGCGACGGCCAGCTTCAGCCGGGAATCATCCAGCCCGAGATCAAAGACAGCCTCAAGTTCTGGAAGCAATTGTACGACAAGGGCTATATCAATCCGAACTTGTTCACGAACAAAGCCTCCGATTGGGAAGCCGGCATCAAGCAGGGCAAAGCGGGGTTATGGGTTCACGACGTGACGAATTACAACTCGAATTGGGGCTTGCCGGAGTTTTACGTAAACCAGGAAGGCGCCAAGGTCTCGATGATTCAATCGCCCGAAGGGCCGAAAGGGCATGGGCTCTCCGCTCAAGGCGACCAGATCTACTTCGTGTGGGTCGTGCCGGCCGCGAACGGCAAGGCGGAAGAAGCGATCAAGTTTCTGGATTGGGCCTGGTCCCAGGAAGCGGACGACTTCTTCGCGCTCGGGATCGAAGGCAACAACTACAAAGTCGAGAACGGGAAACCGGTCTGGAGCCTGGAGGATCCGGCGAACAAGGATAACGATGCCTCCGTATTCTACCAGTTGTCCATCAATCCTCGGGGAGACGGACGAATGAGCGATCGGGTGCTGGATGTCATTCCGAATTCGGAAGCGATCAAGGGCGGGATCGAGACGGCGCTGAAGGACGTATATCCGAACGACGGGCTGCACATGCCGACCTTGGAGGCGTTCAAGAATCGGCCGGAGCTGGTGCCGGGGACGGGAGCGGGAACGTTGTTCCTCGATATGTTCTCCAAGGTCATCACCGGAAAGGAACCATTGGAGCCGGCGTTCGACAAGTTCGTCGCCGAATGGCGCCGCCGCGGCGGCGACGAAGCGATCCGGGAAGCGACCGACTGGTATCGCGCCTTTCATAACCAATAATGCCGGGAGGGTGCTTATGCTTCGCAAATTTTCGGCGAGCGATTCGTTCATGCTCTGGCTGATCGCGCTGCCCGGCGTCCTGTTCTTCCTGGTCTTTAAGTACGTGCCGATGCTCGGCAACGTGATCGCGTTTCAGGATTACAACTTGTTCACCGGCATAGCGTATAGCCCGTGGGTGGGGTTCAAGCATTTTGCGAACATGTTCACCTATGAAGAGTTCTACCACATTTTAACGAACACGCTCCTTCTCAGTCTGTACTCCCTTTTGTTCGGTTTTCCGGCGCCGCTGATCCTGGCTTTATTCTTGAACGAGATTCGCCGCGCCTGGTTCAAGCGCCCGGTGCAGACGCTGCTGTACCTGCCCCATTTTCTCTCGTGGGTGATCGTCGGCAGCATTTTCATCAACTTGCTCTCTTACGACGGATTTCTCAATACCCTGCTCGGCAAGATCGGGGTCCGGACCGTCGATTACTTGACGCAGCCCTCCTACTTCCGGAGCATTCTGGTCGGCATGTCCATCTGGAAGGAGATGGGGTGGGGGATGATCATCTATCTCGCCGCGCTGTCCGGCATCAATCCGAATCTGTATGAGGCGGCCCGGGTGGACGGAGCGGGAAGGTTCCGGCAGATGCGGTCGATTACGCTGCCTTGCCTGGTGCCGACGATCGTGGTGCTGTTCCTGCTGCGGGTAGGCAACGTGCTGGATTCGAATGTCGAGCAAGTGATGGTCATGCTGAATCCGCTCGTCAGCGATGTGGGGGAAGTGATCGATACGTACGTATACCGCGTCGGGCTGCTGGGAGCCCAATTCAGCTATACGACGGCGATCGCCATCTTTAAATCGCTGGTCGGACTGCTGCTCGTCGTCGGATTGAATGGTTTAAGCCGGAGAACGACGGGGGAAAGCATCTATTAATGGGGAAAGGAGAGAGCGGCATGCGGCCATTTCGCTCATTCTCGCTGGCGAACACGGTGCTGTTTACGGTGCTTTGCCTAACGATGATCGCCCCGCTTGTCCATTTGGCCGCGGTATCTCTAAGCGCACCGGTCTACGCGAACGCGAAGCTGGTGACGTTCTGGCCGATGGGATTCCAGTTCGGGGTGTACAAGACCATCGCCGGCATGGGGAATATCTGGAGATCCATGGGCAACAGCATCTACATTACCGTTGTCGGAACGGGGATTGCGCTGGCTTTCACCTCGACGCTGGGCTATTCTCTGTCGCGCCCGAACATGAAGGGAAAACGCTGGGTGCTCCGGGGCATCGTGCTAACCTTCATTTTCTCCGCTCCGCTCGTTCCGAGTTATCTGCTGGTCCGGAGCCTCGGCATGGAGAATACGCTGTGGGCGCTCATGATTCCGAACGCGCTGAATGCTTTTAACGTCATCATCATGAAAACTTTCTTCCAGGGGATCTCCAGCGAGATGTTCGATGCGGGCAAAATCGACGGGTGTTCGGAGTGGGGGATCCTGTGGAGAATCGCGGTCCCGTTGTCCGCGCCGGTCATTGCGACCTTGGCGTTATTCCACATGGTGGGCCAGTGGAATTCCTACTTCAGCGCCCTGATCTACATTCGCGATCGGGATCTGCAGCCGATGCAGGTGCTGCTCCGCAGTTTGATCGTGGAAGAGGAGGCGAACAATATGATTGCCTCTTCGACGGATGTCGCTTCCCTGATGACTCCGGAAATGCTGAAAGCAGGCATCACCCTGTTCGCCACCCTTCCGATCCTCATCGTTTATCCGTTCCTGCAGAAATACTTCGTGAAGGGCGCCATGGTCGGTTCGTTGAAGGAGTAAGCGCGGATACGCAAATCTTTTGAAGAAGTATGACGGTCTGCTGTCATACTTCTTTTTCTATGATGGCCTTAGGCAACAGCCTCAAATTCACTGGCAATCAGAAGGAGACGGAACGAATGAATCATCCGGAACAAATGTTTCATTACAACGCCTGGGCCAACCAAACGATCCTGGAGAGAATCAAGGAACTCCCGCCCTCGGTGCTGCAGCAAGAAGCCAATACTTCTTTTTCCACCATCGGCGAGGCGTTCGCGCATATTTATGCGCTCGACAAATGCTGGCTTCAGATTCTGAGCGGAACCGGTATGCCCGAGGCGCTGGCAGCATGTCTTCCGCTTCAGCAAGAGATGCGGGGGTATTCCGCCGATGAATTCGCGAGTGCCTTCCGCGAGCTCGCCGAGCAATTCCAAGAATGGTTCCGAAGCCAGGACGATCTGGAGCGGACCCTTGTGCTTGAGAATCCGTACGCCGGAACGCGCATCGCCCGATTCTCGGAAATCGTGCTGCAAGTGGTCAACCACGGCAGCTATCACCGGGGCAATATTTCGGCCATGCTGCGCCAGTTAGGCCACGCCTCCGTCATGAACGACTATTCGCTGTATTGGTATCAGGGGCCTGCGGAATCCATGTAATCTTGAGGAAGGGACCGGATTCTGTCATGGAAATGGAGAATCTGCTTGCAGTCCAATCAAGAGGAGATTTGAGGACTTGGCTGGAGCAGAACAGCACCTCTAAAAAATCTTGCTGGGTCGTCGTCAGCTTTACTCCGAACCCGGATACGCTGCTCTATTTGGATGCGGTCGAGGAGGCCTTGTGCTTCGGGTGGATCGACGGAGTCAAAAAGAAAATATCGGAGACGGGGCTGGCGCAGAGGCTGTCCCCCAGAAGCAAAAACAGTTCATGGACGGAACTGAATAAAGAGCGCGTCCGCCGCCTTGAGAAGCTGGGGCTCATGAGAGACGAAGGGAGAAAGGTGCTACCCGATATGGATCCCGATTCTTTTCGAATCGATCCGGTTATCGAGCGGCGGCTGAAAGAAGATAGGCAGGCGCATGAGAATTTCTTGGCCTTTCCGGCTCTCTATCGAAGGGTCCGGATCGACACGATCCAAAGCATCAGGAATCAGCCGGATCTATTCAAGAGCAGACTGGACAAATTGATAACGAACGCAAGAGAAAATAAAATGTACGGCCAATGGCATGACAACGGGCGTCTATTGGATGGTTAAAAGGACGCTGTACTTTTATGAATGCGTTGTCATTCAAAAAACCGTACTCTGCATTCAAAACCGCGCATTTACACCCCGGGTCGCGTCCCTTACGATAGGGCTGAAATCAATCGATTCGGAGGGATGAGCCGATGGACAAAATGAGTTGGTACGATTTTATGACCGAGCAGGACAAGGAGCATGACGCTCTGCTGGGCAAGAAGGAGCTCGCCGGATTCGGCGAGAAGCCGGTGCTGCTGCTGATCGACATCTATTACAGCGTGCTGGGCTTGAAGCGAGAGCCGATCATGGAATCGGTCAAGACCTGGCCGATGAGCACGGGGCTTGAGGGCTGGGAGGCCGTGGACAAGACGGCGGCCGTCCTGGACTCCGCACGCAGGAACGGCATTCCGGTAATTCACGTAAAAGGACTGCATACCGGCGTAAACAGCTGGTCTCGCGGCGGCAAGAAACGTCAGGACTTCTTCAAGCTGCCAGAAGAGATGACGCTGAAGGGAAGAGAGATCGTCGAAGAGGTCAAGCCGCTTCCGGACGAGCTTGTCATCGAGAAGGCGGCAGCAAGCGCGTTTCATGGCACGCCGCTGTTGTTCCAATTGGTCAGCCTTGGCATCGACACGGTGATCTGCTGCGGCGAGACGACCAGCGGTTGCGTGCGAGCCAGCGTCGTAGATGGCGCGACCTTCCGGTTCAAGATGGGGGTCGTCGAGGAGTGCGTGTTTGACCGGACCCAGGCGTCCCATTGGATGAATTTGTACGATATGCATCAGAAATATGCCGATGTCGTCGGCATGGAAGCGGCAATCGAATACTTTGATCGGATCGGCAGCCGAAGCGGACAGACCGTCTCCGCCTAACCATTGCCGGCCGATGAGGGGCGCATCTTTCCGGAGGGGAAGATGCGCTCCTCTTTTTAGCATGCCGCGATGTTCTCCGGCCGAAATGCTTTTGAGTCTTTTGAGTCTTCAGCCCGCTCCCGTAATCGGGCAGCGGGAGGAGGTCTCCGTCAACGAGCGCGGGTTAAGGCGGCTCTCGAAGTGCTTGATGAACAGATAATCCAGGCTGTGCAGTTCGTTCTCCCGGTAGGCGACGAATACTTTGCTGAGCGGAAAGGGGTTATGCTCGATCTCCAGCTGGATCAGATCCCGATTGTTCACCTCCTTCGACATATAGGAGCTCCCGGACAGAAACACCCCGGCATTGCGAAGCAGAAAATGTTTGATCAGCAGCAGATTATTGGTCTCCAGCTTGGGCCGATAGGTCAGGCTGTGCTGCGCAAGCGTGACGTCGATCATATTGCGGTATTGGGTCTCCTTCGGGTAGGTGAGCATCGGCTCGCACAAAATTTCCTCGAGTGTCACCGAACGGCGGTTGGCAAATCGGTGCTGGGGCGAGACGAACAGCATCGTCTCCTCGCTCAGTACGGGGCGATAGATCAAGCCGCTGTCGTTGCTCGTATAGCGGGTAATGCCCAATTGGAAATGCTGGCTCTTCATCAGCCGGACCAGCTCGCTGGAGGGATAGGTGTATACCTTGATTGACACATGCGGATAATCCCCGATGAACGAATCCATCACATCCGGCAAAATATAGGCGGCGAATGCATTGTTGCAGCCGATCGAGAGCTTTCCCGTCGAGCCCTCGCTTACCCGCTCTACCGCTTCCTGGCCTTCCTTAAGCGTGCCCATAATCCGTCTGGCGTAAGGGAGAAAAGCTTTGCCTTCCTCGGTCAGCTTCACCCTGCCTTTGCCGCGAATCAGAAGAGACTTGCCGAGTTCCTTCTCCAGCTGATTGACCCGGTGGGAAACCGTCGGTTGAGGCAGATACAACTGTTCCGCCGCCTTCTTGTAGCTGCCACTCTGATAGACCGCCAGAAAGGTTGAGATTTGCTCCAAATTCATGGTTTCACTCCTCCCTACAACTTTGGTAGGATTTCTAACGCAATTCTAACAAACCTATGAAGCGCCTACAATGTTATCCAGTGGTAAATAAACTGAAAATTCTAAATTGAAAACGAATTCATTGAGAAAATGAATGCTAATATTCAAAACCGCGTATTTACCGCTTATTTTCCTCAAGATATGATGAGAGCAAGTGAATGAGAAGTCATATTCAAGTCATTTAATTGTTATTAAAAATTACATTTAATATGGGAGGTTACGGAATGAAATACGGATGGGAGCCTTATCTGAGCGAACGAGACAAGGAGCATGACAAGCTGTGGGGCAAGAAGGAGCTGTACGGCTTCGGGAACAATCCGGCGCTAGTGCTGATCGACATTTATTACAGCGTGCTCGGACTGAAACGCGAACCGATCTTCGATTCCATGGAGCTCTGGCCGAGCAGCACCGGGTTAGAAGGCTGGGCGGCGGTCGATAAAACCGCCGAGCTTCTGGCCGTTGCCCGCGAGAACGGCATCCCCGTTATCCACGTCAAGGGGCTTCACACCGGCATTCGTCACTGGGGCCGGCGCAGGCGCAAGATGGTGTCGATGTCGGACGAGATGCGTCTGAAGGGCACTCAGATCGTCGACGAGGTCAAGCCGCTTCCAGGCGAATTGATTATCGAAAAGGCAGCTCCAAGCGCTTTCCAAGGCACGCCGCTTACTTACCAGCTGGTCAGCCTTGGCGTCGACACTGTGATCGTGGCGGGAGAAACGACGAGCGGCTGCGTCCGCGCTTCGGTCGTGGACGGGGCGACCCACCGGTTTCGGATGGGCGTCGTCTCCGAATGCGTTTTCGACCGAACGGAAGCCTCCCATTATATGAACCTGTACGATATGCACAATAAATACGCCGACGTCGTATTTCTGGAGGACGCCAAGTCGTACTTCCGGAATATCGGATCGGCCCGTTCCAAACAGACCGTCAACGCGTAAAGTTCCGCGGGATACCGGGGGCTTCGACAAGAGGGGGAGAAACCGTATGGCGAGATCATGGAGACTGCGGATCGGATTCATGCTGGCAGGGCTTCTGCTTCTGCTCGCTGCCTGCTCAAACAGCGGATCGAACTCGGAGGGAAAGAACGCCGGCGCGGCGGCCACGTTGACGCCGACAGCCGCCGCCTCAACAGGCGGGGACACCGCGGCATCTTCCGGTGAAAAGGTACTGAAGGTCCGGTTTTACGATGATCCTGCCGGATTCGATCCCGCAACGATCTTCCGGATCGAGAATGAAAATATAGCATTTAATATCTACAGCGGCTTGACGACCTACGATTCCGAATCGGGCAAAATCATCCCGGACCTGGCGGAATCGTGGGAGACGGACGACAACCGGACCTGGACCTTCCATCTGCGCAAGGGAGTGCAGTGGCAGAAGGGGTACGGCGAGTTCACGTCGGCGGACGTCGTTTACTCTTACAATCGGATCAAGGACCCTGCCGCCGCTTCCCCCTATGCGGCCGAATTCGGCAACATCGCCAGCATCGAAGCGCCTGACGCGTATACGGTCGTCATCAAGCTCAAGACTCCCGACGGCAACTTTCTTCATCAGGTGGCCAACTATCACCAAGGGCAAATCGTGAAGAAGGAGGTAATCGAGAAGTACGGCGATCAGGCGAAGTGGAATCCCGTCGGAACCGGTCCGTTCGAAGTCGAGAAGATCGATCCAAGCTCGGAAATCGTGCTGGTCCGCCACGAGGGCTATTATCAGGGCCCGGCGCCGATCCAAAAAATCATTTTCAGTATCATCAAGGATGAGGCCACGGCTACCATCGCTCTCCAGAACGGCGAAGTCGATGTCGTGATGCGATCCAATGTCGAGGAGAACCTCGATACGCTGGAGAAGGCCGGCTTTAAGATGAACCATGTGGACAATTACGCGGCGTCGCTGAAGGTATTCAATCTGAATAACCCGATTCTCGCCAAGAAGGAGGTTCGGCAGGCTTGGGCGTACGCCGTCGACTTTCAGGCGATCGCGGAAGGCTTGTCGCCCCGTCTTCAGACGGCGGCCAAGAGCATTCTGATGGATTGGATGGAAGGATACAGCGAGAATACCGCACAGTATGCTTATGATCCCGATAAGGCTAAGGAGCTGCTTGCCAAAGCCGGCTACCCGAACGGCTTCACGATCAAGCAGGACGGCTCGTCCGCCAGCGGCGTCACCGAGCAGATGCAGCTCGAGCAGGAATATCTTAAAGCCGTGGGCATTAATCTCGAGTTCGATTTGGTCGATACGCCGACCTACAACCAGAAACGCAACGACGGCGACTTCGAAGTATCCGGACGACTTCTTCCCGCGGTCAATCCGGACACGATTCTGTTCAGCTATCTCCATCCCGACAACATCGCGCCGAAGGGCATGAACGGCGCCCGCTACGACAACCCGGAGCTGACGAAGACACTGGAAGCTGCGCGAGCCGAGACCGACCCTGACAAACGAAGCCAGCTGTACGAGAAGGTGCAACAAATCGTCATGGACGACTTGCCTTACTTGCCGACGTATAACAGCAACGTGTATTGGCCGAGCAAGCCCAACGTAGACGGGATTGTCATCAACAAGCTTGCTCAAGTGAACTTCTATGGCGTCGATATCAAGTAATTCGATCCTGCCGGCCGTCTTCCGCCTTCATCGGCGGCAGGCGGCGCCTTTGGAGGTGATGGAACGTTGCTTAGCTATGCGGGCAAACGATTGGCGCAGTTGATCGTGACGATGTTCGGCGTCGTTACGTTGGTCTTCTTTTCCATCCGGATGATACCGGGGGACGCGGCCTCGGCGATGGCAGGCGAGAACCTATCGGGTGCCGCGCTGGAGGAAATGCGCCAGAAGCTGGGTTTGGACGCGCCGCTTTGGCGGCAATACTCCGATTATTTGCTGAGCGTCGTCCGTTTCGATTTTGGCCATACGATCACGACCTCCCTGCCGATCGCCGAATTGATGCTCAAAGCCCTGCCTCTTACGATGATGATTGCTTGCATGACCGTTCTGATCGCCGTGCTGCTGGCCATACCGCTCGGTACCTTGGCGGCTTTTCTTGCCAACAAGGGCAGGAAGGCGCTGGACAACATCATTACCTGGGCCGCCATGGTTGTCGACCTTATGCCGTCCTTCTGGACCGGTCTTCTGCTGATGCTGTTTCTGTCGCTGAATTTGAAGCTGTTGCCGGCCAGCGGGGACATCTCGTTCGGCGAGCCCGGGTTTATGCTCCAGCGGATCGCCTTGCCGGTTCTCGTGCTGGCCGTCTCCCAAGTGGCTACACTCGCACGCATAACCCGGACCGCCGTGCTGGAGGTGCTGAACGAGGATTATATCCGCACCGCGCGTTCGCTCGGCATGACGGAGATTCTCGTCGTGTTCCGGCATGCACTCAAGAATGCGATGCTGCCGATTATAACCGTGATCGGGCTTAGCTTCGGCCATTTGCTCAGCGGAACGGTTATCGTCGAGTTCATCTTCTCCATCCCGGGCATCGGGACGTTGCTGGTGTACGGCATCAACAGCCGGGATTATCCGCTCGTTCAGAACGTGATTCTGTTTTACGCCTTTATCTTTGTCGTCATCAATTTTATTACAGACATGGTATACAAGAAAGTGGACCCGCGCGTTCAATTCTAGGAAGCGGGGCGCGGGGCCGCTTGCAAGATCAGACTGATTTTTACAGGAGGGGTGAACGTGGAACAAGAAGCGATTGCCGGAGCGGTGCGGCAGCAGGCCTCGACACGGGGATCGAAGCCGCGCATTCCGCTTCCTTTCTTGCGATTCCTGTATGCCAACCGCAGTGCCAGATGGTCCGTAATCATTCTGGTGCCGATTTTGCTGCTGACTTTTCTCGCGCCCATGCTGCCGCTGCAATCGCCGTTGGAGTCGAACATAAGAGCCAGTATGAGCTCTCCGTCCTTCAGCCATTTCTTCGGCACTGACAAGCTCGGACGGGATATCTTCAGCCGCACGCTGGCCGGGATCAAGGTCTCTCTGTTCGTCGGCTTCAGCGTCGCGCTGATCGCGCTTATCGTCGGTACGGCGGTCGGCACGGTTTCCGGCTTTTTCGGCAAAGCGGTTGACCGGATCATCATGGGCATCGTCGACATCTTTCTGGCGTTTCCGTCCCTGCTGTTGGCGATCGGGCTCGTCGCCATTATGGGCGCGGGCACGTTGCCGGTCATCTGCGCCATCGCGATGGCCGATATTCCGCGATTCATTCGGCTGCAGCGTTCCTTGGTGCTCGGACTCAAATCGAGAACGTTTATCGATGCCGCTCGCACCGTACAGGCGCCGCAGTTGTGGCTGATGTCCCGGCATATCGTGCCGAATACGATCGCGCCGCTTTTAGTAGCCGCCAGCATCGCCGCGGCCAACGCCATCCTGATCGAAGCCAGCCTCAGCTTTCTGGGCCTCGGCATTCTGCCTCCCGAGCCGTCGCTGGGCAACATCATCAAGGACGGGCAAATGTATCTCCAGAAGGCATGGTGGATCTCGACCCTACCCGGAGGCGTCATTCTGCTGATTGCCATATCGCTTCATTTTCTATCCGACGGTATCCGCGAGGCGCTCGACCCGCGGGCCCGGAAGTAACGCAAAGGGGCTGACAGTTATGGACATCGCGACGACGGCCGCTTGGAAAAGCGATAAGAGGGAAGCCGTGAAGGAACCTTTGTTGCAGGTTCGGGATCTGCATACGCATTTTTTTACCGATTCGGGTACCGTCAGGGCGGTGAACGGGGTCAGCTTCAATCTGGAACGGGGGGAGAGGCTGGCGATTGTCGGAGAGAGCGGCTCCGGCAAGAGCGCCATGGCCATGTCTCTGATTCAGCTGATCGCTTATCCGGGAAAGCTGGTATCCGGCAGCGTCAAGCTGGATGGCAGAGAAATGGTCGGCATGAGCGAGTCCGAGTTGAACAAGCTCAGAGGCGGCTCGATTGGAACCGTGTTCCAGGATCCGATATCCTCTCTGGATCCGGTCATGCTGATCGAGGACCAGATGGTCAAGCCGATCCGCATGCATCTGAAGCTCGGGGCGAAAGAGGCTCGCAGGCATGCTGTGAATCTTCTGGAGCGGGTCGGTATTCCCGACGCGGAACGCCGGATCTCTTCGTATCCTTTCGAAATGAGCGGAGGGATGCGGCAGCGGATCATGATTGCCATGGCGCTTTCCTGCAAGCCGAAGCTGATTCTGGCCGACGAGCCGACCACCGCGCTGGATGTGACTATACAGGCTCAGATCGTTGAACTGCTGAAAAATTTAACCGAGACAACAGGCAGCGCCATGATGTTCATTACCCACGATTTGGGGCTTGTCGCCCGATTCGCCCAGAAGGTCGCCGTCATGTATGCCGGCAAAATCGTGGAGTTCGGAACGGTCGACGAAATCTTTGACACTCCGAGCCATCCTTATACGCAAAGTTTGCTGATGACCATCCCCGGCGTCAGCGACGGGCAACGGCGCCGCTTGCTGCAGATCAAGGGCTTCCCGCCGGATATGAAGAAGCCGGTCGTCGGTTGCGCCTATAAGGATCGCTGTCCCGCGGCGTCCGAGCGATGCCGTCTCGATCCGCCGGAGTTGGCGGAACGGGAAGGCGGGCATCTGGCGGCTTGCTGGCTGGAGAACGGACTGAGATCCGGAGACGGAGGCAGCATAGAAGCCATGCTCGGCGAAGAGAGGAACGAGCCTTTCGCTTCCGCCGGGAGCGGGGCGGCTAACGGCCGAGACGGCGGACGGGAGCCGTCGGCAGGCGAAGCGGCCGACGTCGTGCTGCGCATAACCGATTTGCGCAAATCTTTTCGGAAGGCGTCGATGCTTCCTTGGAAGAAGGCGACGGAAATCCGCGCGGTGAGCGGCATCAGCTTTACGTTAAAGCGCGGTGAAACGATCGGGATCGTGGGGGAGAGCGGCTGCGGCAAGAGCACGACGGCGCGCATGCTGCTCAAGCTGGAGGAGCCGACCGGAGGCCGGATCGAGATGAACGGCAATACACAGATTGTCTTTCAGGACCCGTATTCTTCCTTCAACCCGAAGATGAAGATCGCCGATATTATCGCGGAGCCTCTCCATGTGCGAAGGATCGGAACCCGGGAGGAAAGGAAGGAGCGAGTTCGGGAGCTGATCCAGAAGGTGGGGCTCGATATCGCGTATCTGGATCGTTATCCGAGCCAGTTGAGCGGCGGTCAGCGGCAGCGCGTAGGCGTAGCCCGGGCGTTGGCCCTTAACCCGACGGTCGTTGTCGCCGATGAGCCGACCTCCGCGCTGGACGTGTCCGTCCGCGCGCAGATCATCAATCTGCTTTGCGACCTGAAGGAGGAGCTCGGTCTCAGCTTTGTCTTCATCTCCCACGACTTGTCGACCGTCCGTCATATTTCCGATACGATCGCCGTCATGTATCTGGGAGAAATCGTCGAGTACGGTCCGGCGGAGGAGATCTTCGTCCATCCGGCTCATCCATATACGAAGGCGCTGATCGAAGCCGTTCCAGTGCCGGATCCAAAGATCGAGGCGGCCAAGAAGCTGTCGTTGCTGAAAGGGGAGCTGCCTAGCCCGGCGCATCCGCCTTCCGGATGCGCCTTTAGCTCGCGCTGCCCGTTAGCGACGCCGGTCTGTACGGAGAAGAAGCCGGCGCTGCAACCATATCTCGACCGTCGGGAGGTCGCTTGTCATGCCGTCTCCTGATTTTTACCGGAAATTCGGAATTTACGGAGGCGGCTTGTTCTTTACCATCACCGGCATGGCGCAGCCTTTCTTTACGCTGTACGCTCAGGAGATCGGAGCATCGACGGCCGCGATCGGCTTCATGGTGACGCTGCGCTCCCTCCTGCCGATCTTTATCGCCATGCCTGTCGGACAGCTGATCGACTCGATCGGGCCGGTCCGAATGCTGAAGTACGGCTCCGTGGCGCTGGTGCTGTCATTGTTCATCAATATGAGCGCCACCGGGCTGTGGATGCTGTCTTTGTCGCAAATTCTGATGGGAGCCTGCATTATCGTCATGTCGTCCGCCTTCCAGGTGCTCGTATCCGACGGAGAGAAAGAGAAACGCAACGAGAACATCAAGAAATACTCGATGTGGATGTCGGGCGGAGGGATGCTCGGGCCGCTGATCGGCGGCGGCATCACCTCCTTGTTCTCCGATGCGCTGCTCGGCTATAAAGTGTCCTTCGGGATTGCGGGCGCTGCTTCGCTGCTGTTCTTTCTTCTCCTTCTGACGGTGGCGGGAGGCTATCGGCCCGAAATCTTCGAGGGGGCCGTCAAGCCCAAGGAAATATTCAAGCCCAAAGGCATTCTTGACAGCTATGCAACCGGCCTTCAACTGCTCCGGATTCGGTCCGTACAGTTCGGCATGGTCGGTACCTTCCTCATCATGTACATCCAGGCTCTCTATATGAGCTTTATGCCGCTGTATTTGGCCGAGCTCGGTTACTCCACCTTCCTGATTTCGGTAATCGTATCCATCAAAGGGCTGGCCGGCATGATCTCCCGTTACGGGCTTAACTGGCTCATGAATCGGACGCATATGGAGCGGATTCTCACGATGGCGGGGCTGGTCGCCTCCATCTGCGTGGTCTTTACGCCGCTCGCCGGAATTCATGCTGCGCTTGCCATCCTGCTGGCGCTGACAATGGGCGCGGCGGTCGGCATTAACTTGCCGGTGAGCATCATGATCGTCGTCAATGATACAAAGGATTCGGACCGCGGAAAATTGATGGGCCTTCGATTGATCATGAACCGCTTCTCTCAGATTTTGAGCCCCGCGATGTTCGGCCTGCTCGGTCAATGGTTCGGCCTGACGCTGGCTTTCTATACCGGCGGGGGCTTCCTGGTGGCGGTGATGCTTGGCTTCTCCGCCTTTACCTCGATGAGATGGAAGCTGCGGACGCATGGCGAAACAGCCAATGAAGGAAAGGCCGGCGTCAATGGAATCTCTCCTTCTTCGGGAACCGAAGAGGCGAAGCCGTTAAGAGGCTGATTGCGGGGCGGGAAGGCTTGGCGTTACGGAAATCGAATGGGGGGCTTCAATATTCGTTCCCGGGTGACTCCGAAACGCTTCGTCTCGTGAACCGGTGGGTTGGCTTGGAGCGCCGGTGCTGCCCGTTTTTAACCTTTACGGTTATCTCGACCGGCGGAAATGAACAGATGATTCTTCGATTGACGGGGAGCGAAGAAGCCAAGGCGTTTCTGCTTCGCGAGCTGCGGATGAACATCGATCGAATCGGCTATTAGAAAGCAGGCACATATGCTCCTACCACTTCGACCTTCACTTCGTCGTTCACTTTGATATATTTAACGTCGATGCGCTTGCCTTCCTGAAATTGCGGAATGCGAATGATCGGAATGGCCGTGCGGACGACCGTGCGCCAGGAGAGTCCTTCGGCGTCGGTCACGATCAGCTCCATTCGCACGACCGGCTGTTCGCCGATGGTCGCGTTCGTCTGCTCGATCGCATCGATTACGGCGGTGGCGGGCATGCCGTCCGTCAGAATGGACTTTTTCTCGCGAAGCTCGGCTCGGTGTCGGCGAACGGGGGCAGTGGACCGGATAAGCGTTAGGATAGTGGAGACGGCCAAGGCGGCCACGATCAGGATAATCCAGACGGCGGTCATGTCGAATCGCTCCTTTGGCGGTAATGGAACCCGGCGCGGCGTTCTGGGAGCGGCAGGCAAACATCGGGGTCAAGCGCGCCGTATTTCGGTTCTCTTCCCATTGTATCGGATCGATCTCTGACAGACCACCCTCCTGCACGATATAATGAAGAAGCGAGGCAAGACATCCTCCGTATCCGAATTGGCGAGGTGATTTGCGATGCTTAACCCGAACGGGATGAGCGGTAAGAACATAAGCGCGAGCATGAACAGCTCCCGCGCCAAAACGCTGGGCGATTATCTGAAGTCCCGCCGGGCCCGGCTGCAGCCGGAACAAGCGGGACTAAGAAGGTCGCCCGGGCAGCGCCGAACGCCAGGACTTCGGCGGGAAGAGGTTGCGATTTTGGCCGGCGTTAGCGCGACCTATTATGCGTGGCTGGAGCAGGGGCGGGAAGTTGCCGTGTCCCGGGAAGTGATCGAAAGCATCGGCAAGGCGCTTCGGCTCAACCGGGACGAGCATATGCATCTTCTCGAGCTGTGGAATGCCAACGAGCCTGAGACGGCGACGACGATCACGACGGAAGTAAAGCCTCAATGGAGAGAGATCGTCGATCAGATGGCTTTTCCTTGTTTTATCAGCAACGACCGGTCCGAGCTGCTGGCCTGGAACCGCTCGGCCGACGGGCTTATTGCGGATTTCTCGTCGTGGCCGCGGGAGCGGCGGAATATGATGTCCATGCTGTTCACCGATCCGAAGCTGCGGAGCCGTCTCCTCAACTGGGAAGAGATGGCGGCGCATTCGGTCGCTATGTTCCGAACCTCTTACGACAAATACGCGCATGATCCGTGGTTCGCGCAGTTCGTTGCCGGGCTCTCCCGGGAGAGCGCCGAATTCGCGGCCCTGTGGAAGCTGCATCGCGTGGAGGTTAAGAAGGTGACCCGGGTCTTCTACGAGGTGCCCGGCAGGAAGCAAGCACTTGCCTTTGATATCAATTCGTTGGCGTTTACGACGGATCATCCCGATCTGCATCTATGCATTTATTCCCCGGTGTCGGACTAAGCTGCGAGCCTGGTACTGCCGTTACTAGGAAGAGCGTACTGTGGCTGCTCCCGGAATCGCGGTTTAGAATAGGATCGTGGTTAGACGATTCCGATTCGAAATTGCGAAAGCGAGGGAACGACGATGGGAAAAGGGATAGAACGACGTAAATTGGGCGGACTTGGGCTTGAAGTGTCGGCCCTTGGACTCGGCACGATGATGATGCCTGACAATGAAGAATCGGTGCGCACCATTCACGGCGCGCTTGAACTTGGCGTTACGATGTTCGATACGGCGGATATTTATGGCGGCGGATTTATGGCGGGAAGATTCGGCGACAACGAACGGCTGGTCGGGCGCGCCCTGAAGGGACGCCGGGACAAAGCCGTCATTGCGACCAAGTTCGGCATCGTCACGCCGGATCTGAGAGCGCACGGACACCCGGCGTATGTCAAAAAATCGGTGGATGCCAGCCTTCTTCAGCTGGGAATCGATTATATCGACCTTTATTATCAGCACCGGATCGATCCGAATACGCCGATCGAGGAGACGGTCGGCGCCATGGCGGAACTCGTTCAGGCAGGCAAAATCCGGTATATCGGCCTGTCGGAGGCTGCGCCCGAGCAAATTCGCCGTGCTCATTCGGTTCATCCGCTTACCGCGGTGGAAACGGAGTATCCCCTTTGGAGCCGCGAAGTGGAGGACGAGGTGCTGCCCGTTCTGAAGGAGCTCGGCATCGGCTTTGTTCCGTACAGCCCTCTCGGCCGCGGCTTCCTGAGCGGGCAGATTCGGACCTTCGACGATCTGCCCGCGGACGATTACCGCCGCTATTATCCCCGGTTCCAGGGCGAGAACTTCGTCAAAAATCTGGAGGTCGTCTCCCTGATCGAAAAGTTCGCCGCCCGCAAAGGCTGCACGCCGTCGCAGCTGGCTCTCGCCTGGCTGCTCGCGCAGGGCGAGCAGATCGTGCCGATCCCCGGAACGAAGCGGCTGGATCGGGTTCGCGAAAATCTCGGCGCACTGGACGTGACGCTCTCCGCGGAGGAGCTTGCGGAGATCGAACGGATCTCGCCGAAAGGGATCGCGGCGGGCGAGCGATACCCGACTTTTCTGCAATCTTGATGCCGGTGAAACGAATAAGCCGCTCCGCAAGTCTGGTTAGACTTGCGGAGCGGCTTTATGGCGCGCGATCCTCTCACCCCTGAAGAGAGGTCTCCGCCTCCTGCATGCGGGAAGCGTCGAGCATCCGATAGATTCTGGCGCCCGTAACGGGAGTCCGTGCGGCGAGCGCGATCGTGCGCCGCAGATGCTCCTCCTGCAGCGGAACGACATGCAGGCCGAGCCGTTCGGCCTGATAGCCGAACAGCCGGGGGAGCACCGTAATGTCGGTGCCCATCGCCATGATGCCGAGCATGTAATCGTTGTTGTCGAGCTCCATGCGGGTATGCGGAACGAAGCCGTACCGCGCGGCTGCCGTTACGAACCGCTTGCACGAATCGCAGTGGTTGACGAAGACGAACGTCTCATCCTTCAGTTCTTCCGTGCGAAGCGCGCGGCGCCGCCGAAAACGATGCCGCGGCGGCAAGATGACCACGTAATCCTCCGCGAACAGCTCTCTGCTCCACAGCCGTCCCCCCGCGTATTCCGCGTCGATCAGAACGGCGTCGAACGTTCCTTCCAGCAGCGCGGCCGCAAGCTCCTCCGACGTGCCCCGCACGTTGACGGAGAGAGGATATCCGGCGGCATTGTAATCGCGCAGCCGGCCCGGCAGCACTTGCGCCGCCACGCTCGGCAGGCTGCCGAGGGTGAAGCGCGGCCGCTCCGCGAGCGAGCGCATCTCGTCGCCGACCGCGTCGATCGCCTCGACGACGGGAGCGATTCGCTCCAGGAACAGCCGTCCCGCCGCCGTCAGCTCGACGCCGGCCGATCCCCTCCGGAACAGCTCCATGCCGTAAACAAGCTCCAGATTCCGAATATGCTTGCTGATCGCCGGTTGGGTCAGGTTCAGGCTTTCGGCCGCTTTGGACAGGCTTTTCCGCTTAACCGTCTCCGTGAAGCTCTTGAACCATTCCACCTGCATGCCGTACCCTCCCATAACGAATCGTTATACCCCTCCAACAAAAGGGAACTTCCGAAGATGCGCCTCATGCGCTAATGTAATTGTACCATTATAACATAGAACGCCGTCCTCGAATGACGGCGCAAAGGAGTGGCGGGCATGCCAAAATCGTACAGCCGGGGGACCGCTCTGGCCTGCTGTCTGTTCGCGGGAGCCGCATTCGGCGCGCAATTCCCGGTCGCAGGCCATATTCTCAAAAGCGTCGATCCCCTTTATTTCGTCTTCATCCGCTACGTGCTGGCGGCGATCGTGTTCACGATTCTGCTGGCGGTTCAGGAAGGCCCGCGCGCCTTCCGGCCCGATGGCCGAGGCTGGCTGCTGTGGCTGCTCGGCACGCTTGCGTTCACGGGCTATAACGGCCTCGTCTTCATCGGACAGCACCTCGTCGGGCCGGCCGGACCGATTCTGTCCTCGGTCATGATGGGCTTTATGCCGCTGGCGACCGCCTTCATCCTGTTCCTCTGGAAGGGCGCGCGTCTCTCGCCGGTGACGACCGTCTGTATCGTCGTCGGCATTGTCGGCGTTTTTCTCGTGGCGACGAAGGGGGATTTCGGCGCCTTGCTGGGCGGAGGCGCGACCATCTGGGCGCTGCTGCTCATGCTCGCCGCCGTCGTCTGCTGGTGCGTCTTTACGGTCGGCGCCTCGCTCTTCCCGACCTGGTCGCCGCTTCGCTATACGACGCTGGCCTGCCTCGGCGGCACGCTCTGCAACGCCATCGTCGTCGGCGTAGGCTCTCCGACCGGGCTTCTGCGGACGCCGGCCTGGTCCGACCTGACGGCCAATGTCTGGCCGTTCCTGTACATGGCGCTGATCGGCGGCGTCGCGGCGGTGCTCGCCTGGAACACGGCGTGCAAGATCATGTCCCCGGTCGACGCCGCCTTGTTCACGAACAACGTCATCCCGATCGTGTCGCTCGCCATCACGGCGATGTCCGGCTACCGGGTCGGTCTTCCGGAGCTTGGCGGCGTCGCCCTGACGCTGGCGGCGTTGATCGCGAACAATCTGGCGATGCGCCGGCGGACCGCCGCCGGGAGAGCCGCGGCGCGCACGCAAGCTTAGCGTCAGCGGCGCAGCGCGAGAATGAATGCGGCCAGCGAAGCCAGGGAGGCGACCGTCCGCACGTGGTTCCAGGCCACCCAGCGGGACAGGTAGTTCTGCCAAACTTCCGCGCCTTTGGCGCTGTCGGGGTCGACTGCGGCGAGCGCATCGTTGAGCGGCACGTTAAACAAGATCGTGAAGAGAAACGAGCCGACCAAATAGAGCAGGCTTCCGATCAGCAGGTACAGCGCGCCGGGAGTACCCAGCCGTAAAAACGATGCGACCCCCAGGACGACGGAGGCAACCGCCGTTCCCATGAACACGAAGCTGAACAGCGTCTGCAGAATGGTCGAATTGATCGACTGCATCGCAGCGATCCCTTGCGCCGCGGGAAGCCGGGCGAGCGCGGCCATAACGAAGGCCGAGAAAGCGAAAAAAATGCCCGCGATCAACCCCGAGCCAAGTGCGGAGGCATAGGCGAGACCGATGATCCATTTCGCCATGAACGTCCATCTCCTTTAAATGTTTGCGCAAGCAAATGATAAAAGCTAATGAACCAAAAGGAACTTTTTGGCTTACGGGGCCGCCGGGAAGCGCGTGCTGCCGCCGTTCGGCTGCTCCAACTGATTGCAGACCTCATACAGATGGAGCGAGAGACCGTCCTCCTCGTCGCCCAGGATCGCCCGGTAACGCTCGCGGAGAGCATCCCAGCATTGGTGAAGGACCGCTTCGAGCGATTTGCCTTTGTCCGTGGCGTAGATCAGCGAAAGCCGGCCGTCCACCCGGTTGTAAAGGAGCTGCTTGGCCGCGAGCTTCTCGATCAGTCTGGTCACCGTGGATGGCTGCAGATGAAGGATTTGGCCCAGCTCCTTCTGGGAAATGCCGTCCCTCTCATAGAGAGCCATGAGCAGGAAAGCGGCCGTGGGGGAAACTCCGCTGGAGGCGAATGCATCTTCCGCCATTTTCGTAATGATCCGTCCGAGACGGTTGGCCGAGAAGTATAGGCATTCCTTGAAGTAAATATCGAGCAAAGGGAGGACCTCGTTTCTACAAAAAAAGTTGTTTGCTCATACAAATATAAAGGGATTACCGAATTTTGTAAAGGGCGCTCCAAACCATTTTTTACAAACCATCCGATCCCATTTAATGTTTGATTGTATAAAAATCGTATTCTGACGGGAGGTATAGAAGAAGGGAGAGCTATTATGATACCTATGAATGTGGCCAAAAATTCTACCGCTCGATGAAGAGCGCGAAGGACGACGGCAGATATTACGAGCTTAATCTGGTCGATTACGAAATCTTTCGCGAGTACCTTAAGCAAGCAGGCAAGGTGAACAACGCCGTCGAAGGCCGAATCGCCGAAGCGAAGTCGGCGGCGGGCGCAGCTTTCGCCGACATTGCGGGCGATCCGCATGAGGACGCGATCCGACAGGCGGCGGAGAAGGGAATCGCGCTCGGTTACGAAGACGGGCTGTTCCGCTCGGCTTCGGAAGTAACGCGGGCCGAACGGCAGCCCTGAATGAACGGAGGAAACCTTCGATTCCGCATGCGGGATCGAAGGTTTTTTAATCTATAAAGAAAGAATAAGTTTCCCGGGGTTATTTAACTGGTCTCGAACGCTTCCGGCACGGGGGCTCTTTGAAAGGCTTTGATATCTTGGAGCGGAGGGAGCCCGAAGAGCCGGCGGTATTCCCGGCTGAATTGAGCCGGACTCTCGTATCCGACTTCCAGCGCGGCGGATGTCGCGTTCGCGGAGCCGTTCAGCATAAGGCGTCTCGCTTCCTGGAGGCGGAGCTGCTTCTGATATTGCAGAGGAGCCATCGTCGTGACGGCTTTGAACTTGTGATGAAGTCCCGAGACGCTCATGTTGGACGATCTTGCCACCTCTTCGATCGTGAAGGTTCGGTTATAATTCTCCTTGATCCATTCAATGGCTTTGCCGACCCCCTCGCTCTGCTGGCCCATGAACACCCGTTGGACAAACAAGTGCCCGTAATCCCCCGTAAGCAAGCGAAAAATCATCTCGCGCTTGATCAGCGAAGACAGAAAGCGGATTTCCGCCTCGGGCTTGCCCCGCAATTCCAACAGCCGGATAAACAAGAGCTGCAGCTGCTCGTCGGATTTGCCGATGTAGGCGCCGGCGCCCAGTTTTTGATCGGGCGGCTTTACGCAGATTTCAGCTTCCGTCATGACAGACGCGATCTCTTCCACCGTCAAGTCGATGCGCAAGCCGATATACGGCGATTGCCTCGTCGCGCCGACCACTTGACCGGAAGCCGGAATATCGATCAACGAGACCAAGTAGTCGCCCGCGCCATAGTAGATGGTATCCAGACCGAGATGGAGCTTTTTGAACCCTTGTAGAATCAGGCAAAAGGAGGGGGTGATAACGCCGGGCATCATCGCGGTCGGCCGGTTGCGCCGGACCAGCGAAAAAAAGGGGATAGCCGTTTCCGTGCGCCCCTCCGCAAGATTGAAGAAATCAACCATATCCAGCATTTGATCCAATTTCGTCTGCATGGGAACTTCCCCCCGTTCCATTTTCTCCTCCCTATTATACGCCCTCCGTCGAAGCGCGCCAACCTGCCCATCGAATTGTGAAAATTTCACCTTTGCAGCATTGAGCAATTTTTCAGCAGGAACGAACTACTTCGCGCCGCCGATTCGCGCCATAATGTCCGTTAGAACGGGAAAGGGAGGTTATCCTCTTGAACGAACATTCACCTTCGAAACGGATCATTCTGGCGATGATCGTCGCCTGTCAGTTGATGATGGTGCTCGACGCTTCTGTCCTGGTAACCGCGATGCCGGAGATCGGCCGAACGCTCCATCTGTCGACGGCCGCGTTGACCTGGGTGCAGAACGCTTATATTTTGGCGTTCGGCGGATTTCTGTTGTTGGGCGCCCGGGCGGGGGACATTCTAGGAAGGAGAAGAACCTTCAGCGCGGGGATCGCCTTGTTCTCGCTGGCCTCGATGCTGGCCGGACTGGCGCCGTCCGCTTCGCTTCTCCTCGCCGCCCGCGCACTGCAAGGATTGGCGGCGGCACTGGCAACGCCGTCGGCGCTCGCCTTGCTGTCCGTCAGCTTCTCGGAAGCGCGGGAACGGTCGAAGGCAATCGCGGTTTACAGCGCCGTATCGGGAGCCGGCGGCAGCGTCGGCCTGCTCATCGGAGGAATGCTGACGGACTTGATCTCTTGGCGCGCCGGGATGTTCCTCAACGTACCGATCGGCCTTGCTCTGCTTCTTATGGTACCCCGATATATGAAAGAGACGGAGAAGAAGACGGGCCGTCTGGACGTCATGGGCGCATTGACATCGGTCATCGGCATGACGGCGCTGGCGTTCGGCTTCGTTCAAGCCGCGTCCGTCGGGTGGGGAGCCTTCGAGGCATGGGGATCGCTTGCTCTCGGAGGCGTCGCGCTGGCGGCTTTCGTGCTCATCGAAGCGCGGGCGAAAGAGCCGATTACGCCTCTTCGCCTGTTTGCGAACCGAACGCGATCCGGAGCTTATTTGGGTAGACTGCTGCTCTTATGCGGAAATTATCCGATCTTTTTCTTCATTCCGCAGTTTCTGCAGAACGTCCTTCATTTCGATTCCCTGGAGGCCGGACTTGCGATCATGCCGTTCACGGCCGTTCAGTTCGGGATGATGTATGTCATGCCTTCGCTCGTCGCCCGATTCGGGAACGCCAAAGTGCTGATCGCCGGACTGGTCATCGCGATTGCCGGAACCAGCTGGCTCAGCCTCCTTTCGGCGGACTCAAGCTTTTTCCCGGACCTGTTCTTCCCGCTGATCGTCATGGGGGGCGGTGCCGGAATGATCTTTCAGCCGTTCACGACGCTGGGATTGTCGGGCGTGGAAGCCAAGGACGCGGGAGCGGCGTCGGGACTCGTCAACGTCGCCCATCAGACCGGCGCGTCGCTCGGGCTTGCGGTTCTGATCGCCGTCTTCGAAGCGGCGAACCGGCAATCGACACCCTCCGGCACGTCTTTCGCCCATGCGATCTCCGTCGCGATCATGGGATCGGCCGTCTTTCTAACGGCTTCGCTCGTCGCGGTCCTGATCCTGCTGCTGCCGAAGGGCAGAGCGCGCAGAGCCGGCGCGGTCGAGACGCGGAACGCGTCCTGATTCTTTCATTATTCTTTTATTCGGCCGCGGTAAGCTTATCTTATCGTTCCCTTGGAGAAAAACGTCCCGGTTCCATCTGGCAGATGTTATGATGAGTCCAAGGAGTTTCGCCGGAACGGGCCGAGGGGAATCGGCCCGTTCGTGATTCGGCGCAAGGGAGCCGCACTCGTGGATATGAGACAGTGGATATCGACCTTTCTATTCGTCGCGACGGGCATGATGCTGTTCATTTCTTGGCTATCGTATCGGAAACGCCATCTGTCTGTAGCAAGAACGATGATTCTCATGATGCTGGCGGCGTCCTTCTATGCGTTCGGCTACGCGTTCGAAGTGCTCAGCCGAAGCTTGAGCGAATTCAAGCTGGCGCTTCAGATCGAATATTTGGGCATTCCGTTCGTCTCGCCGCTCTGGCTCTTTCTGGTCCTTCAGTTTACGGAGACCGCCGTCCGTTATCGGAAGCGGCTCGCGGCGGCGCTGTTCGTCATCCCGGCGGCCGTCTTCGTCCTTCATTTGACCAACGATTGGCACCACCTCGTTTACGAGCGCTATGTTTTGAACCCGGATTCCCGGCTTCCTTTGTACACCACGGTCAAAGGCGTCTGGTATAAGGTGCATTCCGTCTACAGCTACGGCGTCATGCTGGGCGGAATGCTGCTCTTTATTCCGACTTATTGGCGGTCTTCGCCCGCCTTGCGAAGGCAGATTCTCATTCTCGCTTTGGGCGCGGCGGCTCCATTTCTGCTCAACGCGTTTTTTTGGCTCGGCATCGACGTGGACTTGACGCCGTTCGGATTCGCCGTATCGGGAATTTTCTACGTATGGGGCATCTACCGGTTCAATCTGCTGCGGCTCATGCCGCTTGCGCAGGCCAAAGTGTTCGACACGATCCGGGACGGGGCCGTTCTTCTCGATTACGAGGACCAAATCGTCAGCTACAATCGCGCCGCCACGGAGGCGCTTCCCGAGCTCGATCTGACGCTTCGGGGCCTCTCCGGGGCGGGCCGGGTGCTGGCCGGATATCCCGAATTGTTGGCCCGTATTCGCGGCGCCGGCTCCGAGGAGGCCCGCTTCCCGTTCCATCGGATTCATGGGATTCGGCACCGGTACTATAACTGCAGCCTGACCTTTATCTACGATGCGGATCAAACGCCGATCGGCAAAATCCTGATGCTCAACGATATTACGGAGCTGAAGGAGAACGAATCGCGCCTGCGCGAGAACGCGCGTCAGCTGGCCGAGCTGAACGCGTTCAAAGACAAGCTGTTTACCGTCGTGGCTCATGATATCCGCGACCCGATCGCGCTTCTCGTCAGCTTGACGGAGCTCTTGGGCGAGGAACTGGTCGCCGCCGACATGGAGCATGCCGAACTGTTCCAGGAACTGAAGGGACAGGTGCACGGCACGTTCCAGCTCGTCGAGAATCTGCTGGACTGGTACCGCAGCCAGAAGGGAAAAGTCGTGTTTCGCCCGATGATCTGGAATTTGCAGCAGGTGGTCCGGCAAGCGTTGTCGCTGGCCGGAGCGAAGGCGGGCATCAAGCAAATTCGTTTGGCGGAACGAATCGACGAGAACCTCTCGGTGACCGCCGATAAAGAGATGCTGGATCTGGTCCTGCGCAATTTGCTCTCGAACGCGATCAAGTTTACGGGAATCGGAGGCTTGATCGAGATTGACGCGGTCGCGGAAGGCGAGCGGGTCGTTCTCTCCGTTCGCGATAACGGGGCGGGGATCGATGAGCCGACGGCGGAGCTGCTTCGGCTGGAGGAGCCTTTCTTCAAAGCCCCGGCGGATGGGGACGATGCGGGCAACGCAAGGTTCGGCCTGGTTCTCGCGCGGGAGTTCGTTCGGATTCACGGCGGCAGCCTCTGGTTCGACAGCGAGCCGGGCAAGGGGACGACCTTCTCCTTCTCGTTGCCCGGTTCCGTTCATGGGCAAGAGGCGCCGGTCGACGGCGAAAGGGAGGGCTCAGGCGAATGAAAGTCATTCTGGTGGACGATGAACCGGCCATGCACTTGATTCTGCGCAAAATGCTGGCCAAGCTGCCCGAGGTTCAAGTGGCGGGCGCTTTCACGGACACGAAGGCCGCAACGGATTTTCTGGGCGCTAACGCGGACATCGGCCTGGCGTTCGTCGACATCTCGATGACGGGAGAGAACGGCTTGGCTTTCGCGGCCAAGCTGGACGCGGCGGGTTCCCCGGTCCAGCTTGTCTTCGTCACTTCGCATAAGGAATATGCACTGGATGCGTATGATCTGTCCGTGTTGGATTACCTGGTCAAGCCCGTTACCCAGGAGCGGCTGCAGCGGGCGGTACATCGCGCGCTCGCGAACGAGCAAGCTTCCCGTTTGGCGCGGCGGGCATCGGCGGTTCCGGATACGGGCCGGACGGTCGTAACCGTGCTCGGCGACGTCGTCGTGAGCAACGAAGCGGGCCGCGTCAAATGGATCTCGCGGAAATGCACGGAGCTGTTCTCCTACCTTCTGCTCTATCGGGGCAGACGGATTCCCCGCTCCCGGCTGATCGCCGATATTTTCGGAGGGATGGAACAGGACCATGCGGAGAAGTATCTGAATACGACCGTCTATCAATTGCGCAAATCTTTGGAACCTCTCGGCCTGCGCGATGCCGTGCGATCCGAGAACGACGGTTACGCTCTCGAATTGGCGGATCCTTCTATCGATTACGCGGAGTTCGAAAAGCACGCGAAGCGGCTGCAAGGCATGGAACCCGGAGACGTGGAGCTGGCGCGGCAGATCGAAAGTTCGTACGCAGGCGATCTGTTCGGAGACAAGGCGTACGTGTGGGCCATTCATGAGACGGAGCGATACGCCGAGATGTACGAGTCGCTCGCCAAAAGGCTTGCCGAAGATCTGATAACCGCTCAGGATACGTCCGCCGCCTCGATGCTTCTTCTGAAGCTGAACCAGCGCAACCCGCTCGACGAATCGGTGATCCGTCTCATGATGACGCTGCGCGAACGGATCGGGGACAAGAAGGGATTGACCGCGCTGTACACCGACTATGTTCGGCTTCTCAACCGCGAGCTCGGCATTCGCCCGTCCGGCGACTTGATTCATCATTACGATTCGCTGATCGGCAAATTTGCCGAAAAAAAATAATAGCCTGTACGCCGCAAACCGCGAGGACTCGTTCCTGGGCGGTTTTTTTTATTTGATAAAACATGGCTTTCATAATTCTTTTATCGGATAACCGTACAATTTCGAAGGGAAGAGGAATTTAGGAACGACAGAATGCGGAGAGGGGAAAACAATGCGGAAATTCATGCTTCGGGGGTTCGTCTCCCTATTGGCGGTACTTATGGGACTTGGCGCATTCAACGGCGGCGTTCTTTGGCTCGGGAAGGCTGACGCGGCGGCGCCTTTCCCGGGAAGCGGGACGGCTTCCAGTCCCTATCTGGTCGGGACGCCCGAGCAATTCGACAGCATTCGAAATTATACGCCGTCGAAGTATTACTTCAAACTGACGAGCGATATCGATCTAAGCGGTTATTCGGCGGGAACCGGTTGGGTGCCGATCGGCGCGATCACGAGAGTTTTTTACGCGCATCTGGATGGCGACGGCCATAAGATTACAGGCCTTACGATCAACGATCCGACTGCCGATTATATGGGGCTGTTCGGTTATTTGGGCGGCAGCTACTCGATTTCGAATTTGACGCTCGAGAACGTGTCGGTTACAGGTCGTCAATATGTCGGCGGTTTGGCCGGCTACACCGCAAGCGGAACGATTGCGGGCAGCAGCGTCTCCGGACAAGTGACCGGCAGCACGGAAGTCGGCGGTCTGGTCGGGGCCAATTACGGCAGCACGATCGGCGGCAGCCATTCATCGGCGAACGTGAGCGGGACTTCCCATATCGGCGGTTTGATCGGCGAAGCGGAAATGAGCGGATCCGCCATCAACAATAGCTACGCTACCGGAGACATAACCGGCGCAAACGGAGGCGAGGCGGTCGGCGGGCTGGTTGGTTTGACGGGTACGGGATCAGCTCCGATCAACAACAGTTATGCCTCGGGGAGGGTAACCGGGGATTCGATGGTCGGCGGTTTAATCGGTGAGGCTGTCTCCGTGAACATCGGCAACAGCTATTCCGCGGGCGAGGTAAACGGAAGCTCGAACGTCGGCGGTTTGGTCGGCTACAGCGCGAGCACGGCGACGATCGGCAATAGCTACGCCTCGGGGGCGGTAAGCGGCACGTCCAGCGCCGGAGGCCTGGTCGGGTATAAAAATTACAATCTGACAATCAAGAACAGTTATGCTTCAGGGCTTGTGAATGAGGGCGTCGGAAGCACCGGCGTCGGCGGATTGGTGGGGGATGGCGATCCCGATGTTGGGGGCATGTATGCGCCGGTCCTCAACAGCTTCTACGACTCGGATGCGACGGGGCAATCTGTTTCGGCCGGAGGCACCGGCGTCGCCACGAGCCAGATGAAGGACGCCGGCACGTTCGGGGCCGATGCCGCCAATGCCTGGGATTTCACGGCCGTATGGGCTCTCGATCCGACGCGCAACGGGGGATATCCCTACCTGCTAGCCACTCAGGCTTATCTGGATTACGACGGGAACGGCGGGGTAAGCGGTTCGGTTCCGCCGAGCCGTTCCTACATCCCGGGAGAAAGGGCGGCGGTGGATTCGGGTACCATGGTCTTGGATTCGAGTTTGACCGCTCTGGGCTATAGGTTCTACGGGTGGAATACGGCGGCGGACGGCACCGGGGCGACTTATCGGCCCGGCGATTCCATCACGATTACATCCAACACGACCTTGTATGCCTATTGGATCCTGCCCAGCTCGGACGCATCGCTCGCCTTCACGATCGGAACCGTCAGCGCGAACGGAACGTCGGAAGAAACCGTGACGGACATTCCTTACGGCACGACTTTATCCGAATTCAAGACGGCTGTCGTACCGGCGTCTGGGGCGACTTTCGAGATTTATGAATCGGACGGGACCACGGTAGCCACCCGGTTGGCGACGGGCGATCAAATGATCGTGACCGCGGAGGACGGAGTCACGAAGGTTACCTATACTTTGACCGTCAGCGCGAACGGCGCGAAGGACATTACTTCTTTTAGCCTGGCGGCACAGACCAGAGCGGCGACGATCAATGCGGCCTCGCATACGGTGAGCCTTCAAGTCGCGTACGGAACCGACCGCAGCTGCCTGGCGGCGACGTTCAGCCTGTCAGCCGACGCTTCGGCGAAGGTTGGCGGCGTGGATCAAGTGAGCGGAGCGACGTTGAACGACTTTACGAGCCCGGTTACTTACAAGGTGCAAGCGGGAGACGGCAGCACGCAAGATTGGACCGTCACCGTGACGGTCGCGCCCAATAGCGCGAAGGACATCGCTTCATTCAGCTTCCCCGAGCAGACGGGGCCGGCGACGATCAATTCTTCCGCGCACGCGGTGAGCATTCAAGTCGCGTACGGCACCAGCTTGAACGGCTTGGTCGCTTCGTTCGCTTTATCTCCGGGAGCCGCCGCGAAGGTCGGTACGGCGACCCAAGTAAGCGGTACGACCGCCAACGACTTTTCAAGCCCGGTTACTTATAAGGTGACGGCGGAAAACGGCAGTTCGCAGAGCTGGAAAGTCACCGTTACCGTTGCGGTCAACGACGCCAAGGACTTCACCGCGTTCAGCTTGGCGGAGCAGACCGGAGCGGCCGTCATCGACGCGGCTGCGCATACGGTCTCGATTGAAGTGGCGAACGGCACGGACTTGAGCAACTTGGCGGCCGCATTCGCGCTGTCCGCCGGAGCATCGGCGAAGGTTGGGACTGCGGCTCAAGTAAGCGGAACGACGGCTAATGACTTCACGACGCCGGTTACCTATATCGTAACCGCGACGGACGGAAGCAGCCAAATCTGGACGGTTACGGTGACCGTAGCGGCTGCGGTAAGCAGCGCCAAGGACATCACCGCGTTCAGCTTGGCGGAGCAGAGCGCGGCGGCCGTCATCGACGCGACAGCGCATACGGTCTCGATTGAAGTGGCGAACGGCACGGACGCGGGCAGTCTGGTGGCCGCATTCGCGCTGTCGGCTGGCGCCTCTGCGAAGGTTGGGGCTGCGGCTCAGGTAAGCGGCACGACGGCTAACGACTTTACGTCTCCGGTTACCTATGAGGTAACCGCCGAGGACGGCAGCAGCCAGAATTGGACGGTTACGGTGACCGTCGCCAAGAGCAATGCGGCCACTTTAACGTCCGCGGTAGGGACTGTAAGCTCGAACGGCACGGCGAACGAGACCATTACGAACATTCCATACGGCACCACGCTGGCCGCATTCAAAGCGGCGATTACGCCTGCTGCGAAAGCAAGCTTCAATGTGTACGATTCCGACGGCACGTCCCTGGCCACCGTGCTGGAGACGGGGAAAAAGGTGATCGTTACCGCGGAGGACGGAGTCACCCGGATAACGTATACGGTAACCGTAAACGCTGCTCCTCCGATTAACGATGGCGGAGGCAGCGTGCCGACGACGCCAGTTACGAATCCGTCCGATGGGGGATCCGCCGGCAACCCTTCGAGCGATGAACCCGCGGACGATCCTACGACACAGCCGCAGCAGCCGACTTCGTTCAGCGACATCATCGGACATTGGGCGGAGGCGGCCATACAGCAAGGCGTACAAAGCGGAATCGTTACCGGCTACCCGGACGGAACCTTCAAGCCGAACCAGCCCGTGACGCGAGAGGAGTTCGCGGTCATGCTGATCAAGGCGCTGAAGCCGCAGTCGGCCGGAGCGGAGTTAATCTTCACCGATAAGGATAAGATCGGGGCATGGGCGCGAGAAGCCGTCGCGCAAGCCGTGCAGGAAGGCATCATTAAAGGATACGTAGACGGTTCGTTCCGTCCGGATGCGGAAATCACGCGCACGGAGATGATCGCGATGATCGCCAATGCGCTTAAGCTTACGGCGGAGGCGGGATCCGCAACGGGCTTTGCGGACGACAAGGACATTCCGGCATGGGCGAGAGGCGCCATCGCCGCGATAAAGAATCTTGGCATCGTTCAGGGGGCGGGGGAGAACCGTTTCCATCCTAACGTCAAAGCAACGAGAGCGGAGGCGATAACCGTTCTGGTCGAGATGCTGGCGCGGCTGAATCGGCAAATCTCTCGATAGAAAGGAAGCCGGGAAACTAGATAGCCAGTTGCCGATATTCAATCGGCGACTGGTTATTTAGGCTGAAGCAAGATCTGCTTCGGAGATTAACTAAATTAGATTGTCACGTATCCGATCTGTCAGATATGATAAAAGCAAAAACGACACTAGGTGATAGGGATGACCACTCTATTAAAGATGATTGTTTTCGTTTTATCTTTAGGGATAGATACATTATTAATCTCTATATCGCTGGGTGTCATCAAAACAAAAGGAAAATGGAAAATTGCCGCGGCATTCGTCTGTGCAGAGGCTATTATGCCGCTAATTGGACTTCTTGCCGGAAAAGGCGCGGGGCAGATTTTGGGACATTGGGCATCGGTTATTGGAGGGTTTCTATTAATCGGAGTTGCAATCTGGCTTATCTTTTTTGAAGATGAGGACGAGGAAGAGGAAAAGCTGGAACATCATTTAATAGGTTGGACGCTCATTCTGACAGCCTTAAGCATCTCTTTGGATGAACTTGCTGTCGGATTTTCGATTGGACTTGTAGGCGTGCCGGTAGCACTAACGATTGTTCTTATTGCACTTCAATCGTTGCTGTTTTCTTTTATCGGATTGACCTTTGGCGCCAAGCTCAAACGATATATGGGCGAATGGTCCGAGAAAATGGCCGGCATTGTATTAGGTTTGCTTGGCGCATGGATTATTATCGAGTCGTTACTCTAAAGGGGACGATAGTTTAGCGATCCTGAAGCCGTTTTAAGGAGGCTGCATATGGGACGGGTAATTCTGATGATGAATGTGACGCTGGACGGTTGCTGCGACCACACGCAGGTGATTGCGGATGAGGAGCTACACCGGTACACGGAGGACCTGATGGACCGGTCCGATGGTCTGCTTTTCGGACGTGAAATCTACCAGCTGATGGAAAGTGCTTGGCCGGCCATTGCCAGCAGCGGCGACGGACCTCCATTCTTGGTCGACTTCGCACGCAAGCTCGATCGGAAACCCAAGTACGTCTTCTCGCGGACGCTGAATCACGTGTCGTGGCAGAACTCTTTCTTGTTGAAGGGGCCTGTCTCCGAGGAGGTGCCGCAGCTTACGGCAGAAGGGAAGAACCTAGTCGTCAACGGCGGTCCCGGCCTCGGTTCCACCCTGGCGCAACTAGGCTTGGTGGATGAGTATCATTTCCTGGTACAGCCAATCGTTGCCGGACGCGGCCCCCGATTATTGGGGGGAGTTCGCGATCGGCTGGATCTGAAGCTGACCGAGACCAAACCCTTCGGCTCCGGCGTCGTGGTGCTCCGCTACACGCCCGTTCGTTAACTGCTCGGCTAACAATACGACAGCCTGCCGGCGGGATCCGGCAGGATAGCGTAAGAAGTTTCAGTTATAATAGCTGTTAGTCAGAGTACCAAAGGGAACCTCGGAAACCTAATGTTTTTCCTTTTGCTGGGTACACTAACCTTAAAGGCTCAGGTACACGGCCATATCTCCTTGAAGGGGGACATCTGTTTTGGATGCGCAGTTTCTAGATTTATTGGCCCAGAAATACGATACGGAAGAAAAAGTGATAACAGAAATCATCAACCTTGAAGCGATCTCCAATCTTCCCAAGGGAACTGAGCATTTTGTCAGTGATTTGCATGGGGAGTTTCAGGCTTTTCAGCATGTACTAAGAAACGGTTCGGGTACCGTAAAAGAGAAAATCAAAGCTTTGTTCCGCGAGGGTTGGACGGATCATGAAATCAATGATCTTGCGGCGTTAGTTTATTATCCGGAAGAAAAAATACAGCTGGTTAAAGGAGACCTGTGCAATAAACAAGCCTTGAACCGATGGTACAGACAAACGATTGAACATATGCTTAAGCTCATTGCTTATGCCTCTTCCAAATATACGCGCTCGAAATTGCGTAAAGCTCTGCCGGAGCAGTTTGTATATATTGTAGAAGAGCTTCTATACAAGACGGATTCGACCAACAATAAGGACCCTTATTATGAGGAAATATACCGGCAAATAATATCCTTGGGCCATGCGGACAAGCTCATTATCGGCCTTGCTTATACGACCCAGCGCCTGGTGGTTGACCATCTTCATGTAGTCGGAGATATCTATGACCGCGGGCCGGACCCCGATAAAATTATGGACACGCTGATCAACTACCATTCTGTAGACATTCAGTGGGGGAACCATGATGTCCTGTGGATAGGCGCCTATGCAGGTTCCCTGGTCTGCCTTGCGAATATTATCCGGATCTGCGCCAGATACGACAATCTGGACATCATCGAAGACGTATACGGAATCAATCTTCGCCCGCTGCTGAACTTGGCGGAGAAATACTATGAGGACAATCCGGCCTTTAGACCGAAGCTGCAGACCGACCATAACGGTTCGGAGCAGGAAATCCTGCAGATTGCCAAAATTCATCAAGCCATTGCCATGATCCAGTTTAAGCTTGAAATCCCGATTATCAAGAGACGCCCATCCTTTAATATGTCTGAAAGGCTTTTGCTTGAGCGGATCGATTACGACAAAAATGAAATCAAGATCGGCGGAAAAACGTACCCGCTGGAAAACACCTGTTTCGCAACCGTAAATCCGGAGCAGCCTGAACAATTGCTGGAGGAAGAACGGCAGGTGATGGAAAAGCTTCTGTTCTCCGTTCAGCATTCCGAAAAGCTGGCCAGACATATGAATTTTCTTATGAAAAAGGGCAGCCTCTATTTAAAATACAACGGGAATTTGTTAATTCACGGTTGTATTCCTTTGGATGAAGAAGGAAACATGGAAGAGATGCAGATTGAAGACAAGACGTATTCGGGCCGTCAGCTGCTCGATGTTTTTGAAAATTATTTACGCTACGCCTTTGCGCATCCGGAAGAGACGGATGATCTGGCTACGGATATGGTATGGTACATCTGGACAGGGGAATGCTCCTCGCTCTTTGGAAAGAGAGAAATGACCACCTTTGAACGGTACTTTATCCAAGATAAAGAAACCCATAAGGAGAGAAAGAACCCTTATTACCATTTGCGTGAAAATGAGGAGATCTGCCGGAAAATCCTGCTGGAGTTTGATTTGAATCCGGATCATGGACATATCATTAACGGCCACACGCCAGTTAAAGAAATTCGTGGAGAGAACCCCGTTAAAGCAAACGGCAAGATGGTTGTCATTGACGGCGGTTTTTCCAAAGCCTATCAATCCACAACGGGCATCGCCGGATATACCTTGTTGTATAATTCCTTTGGCATGCAGCTCGTTGCCCATCAGAAATTTAATTCAAAAGAAGATGTGTTGTGCAACGGAACGGACGTGTTGTCTGTAAAAAGGCTGGTGGACAAAGAACTGGAGCGGAAGCTGGTGAGGGAAACCAATGTCGGGGAGAAGCTGCTGCAGAAAATCTCAAATTTGAAGAATCTCCTGGAGTATCGCTACATGAAATGAAACAACTGCTAAAAAGAGCCGCCCTCGGGCGGCTGATTGTTTCCAACGGCTATTACCTTACGCCTGTGCTGTGGGACGGATCACGATCTCGTTCACATCAATATCGGCCGGCTGCTCGATCGCGTAGGCAATCGCACGAGCAATCGCCTCCGGCGGCATCGCGATCGCAATCGCACGAGCAATTACTTCCGGCGGCATCGTGAACTTGTCACGGGACTCTTCCTGCCCGGCCTTCCCCTCCGGATTTATCACGCCATCCGTCCGGACCATGCCGGGCGAAATGATCGTCACCCGCACCTTGTCGCCGGCTTCCTGGCGCAAACCCATACGACTACGGACGGTTCGTATAAAACAGCGATTCCGGAGCTTTGTTTTAGGCGTGCGACTCAGGAATCGGAACCGACGCATACCCTCGGCATGCCCTCTCTTTACTTAATTGCCCAAGGCTCCAAGACTGCCACATTAGCCGGGGAAAGCTTCCAGATCGTATCAGAGACGTATTTGGTTACCTCCGTTCATCTGCCGGTTATCGGGAAAATCACTCAGGCATCGCCGCAGACACCTTACTTAAGCTTAGAATTAATGCTCAGTCCGGATGTCATTCTGGATATAAACAAGAAATCTAGCCCGGAGAAAAGGGGAGAGACGGGACGGGGCATTTTGGTCAATCCATCCTCCCCTTCTTTGCTAGATGCGGTTCTGCGCCTCGTCAATCTTTTAGATACGCCGACTGACATCGAGATGCTGGCTCCGCTTATCATCCGGGAAGTATTTTATAGGGTACTGCAGGGCGAACAAGGGGCGTTGATCAGGCAATTTGCCGTGATCGGAAGCTATGCACAAGGCTTTTCAAATGCCATCCATCTGATCAACCGTGATTATTCCAAGCCTCTCGTCATTTGGTCGATTGATGCTCACGCAAGGCTTGGATGCTGCAGCGGCAGGATTTCGCGTCGGTTACGAAAGCCCTTCCCAGTTCAACCGGGAATACGCCCGCTTATTTGGACGCCCGCCGATGAGAGATATTAATCACCTGCGCGATTCTTTATTTGAACCACAGTGAATTGCCTGCAAAAAAATTCAGATTCCCGCTTGAACCTTACGTGACGTAATGATTTATAGTGAACGTAACAGCAGGACAAACCACAGGACAACGGCCAAAAAATAAAAAAGATCAATTTGAAATCGGAGGAAAAACGGACATGAGAAAACTCGTATTGTTCATGCATGTTTCGCTGGATGGGTATGCGTCGGATTCGAACGGAGGACTGGATTGGATTCCGTACAACGAGGAATTGGAGAAATACGCCGAGGAGGTCGTAGCCGAAGTCGGTTCTCCCGTTTACGGACGTACGACGTATCAGATGATGGAGAGCTACTGGCCCACGGTGCTGAATGATCCGAATGCGTCGAGGCACGGTTTGGAGCATGCCAAATGGGTGCAGGACGTTAAGAAGATCGTCATTTCCGGCACGATGGACAAGGCGGAATGGAACAATACGATGCTGATCAAGGACAAAATCGCAGAGGAAATCAAGGCGCTCAAGGAGCAGCCCGGCAAAAATCTCGTTATCTTCGGCAGCCCGGGGGCTGCGAAGACGCTGCTTGAGCTCGGTCTGATCGACGAATTCCTGCTGACGATTTGTCCGGTCGTCCTGGGCCGCGGAAAATCGGCATTCGAAGGCGTCATCGAGAAAATCCGGCTCAAGCTGCTGTCCAGCCGAACGTTCAAGTCGGGCATTATCGCGACCCGCTATGAGTTGGAGAAATAGTCGCGCCGTACAAGTTGTCGGCTCTAACGAGGAACGTTACCTTAATTAGACAGCCTGCCGGCGTGATCCGGCAGGCTGTTCAGCTAACGGACAGGATAGTTCCATTCACTTCACGAATACTTAATAATCACTACAAAACAGCAATTATTATGAGTGATGGAATACATAGATTTTTGTCAGGAGGAAGAAGCGGAGGCGCCTGCCGCTGGAAGTCCCGGAGCGCATCCCTTCGGATCGATTCGTTTCGTCAGCTTGGCTCGCCCCAGAAGATCGAGCCATGTCAGCCTCCGTGCAGACATACGAAGTGCCGGGAGTCGCCAGTTGAAAATGCGATGCCGGATATGTGTCGGGAGAGAATGTAATGATGAGTTCTGACTACAAGAAATCACCTTAAAGAGGGGTCAACTTTATGAATCTGTTAAGGAAGCATTGGTTCGATCTAGGATTTCTGCTTGCTGTTTTGGTTTCTCTTTTTGTCGGGGTACGGTACGATCGATTCAGCGAATTGCAGGCGCTGTTGTGGATCAGTCTGATCACGTTGTGGCTTCATCAGTTTGAGGAGTATCGATACCCCGGATACTTTCCGGGAATGATGAACAAGGTGATGTTCAAGAGCGAACAGCCGGACCGTTACCCATTGAACTCCAATACGTCGCTAGTGGTCAACGTGTACCTCGGTTGGTCTCTTTATCTGCTCGCCGCCCTGATGGCGGAGCGTGCGATTTGGCTGTCGATGGCCAGCATTCTGGTGTCACTCGGCAACTTTTTAGCCCACTCCTTCATTTTCAACATCCGGGGCAGAACGCGATATAATCCTGGTATGGCAACAGCAAATCTATTATTTCTGCCTTTGACCGTCGGTTTCTTTTATTTGATCCACCATCAGCATCTGGTCTCACCGCTGGATTATGTGATCGGGGTCCCGTTCGGGATCGTGCTCAACTATGTCGGAATTCTGAAAACCATCGATTGGATGAAAGACGAACGTACGTCTTTCATTTTTCCCAAGCGTTCCCTGCCGCCCGACAATCGTTTGTAGGGCATTTGACGCAAGGGAATGGAACCGCTGCAATGGTGGTATGCCAAAGAAACCGAAATTATCGACCCTATTTATTTGAAAGACTGGATCGTGAAACGTTATAAGCGCTGGTGCGGAACTTGTTTCCTTGGACAACTGACGATTACGCTAACTGGGAACGATACTTCAAACAAATAGCCTGCCGGTATGATCCGGCAGGCTGTACCGCTAAAGGGGCATTATTTTCATTGGTCTTTATTAAGAAACGCGTTAAAAATGTTCCGGCTCGGCTTTCATCGGAGCTGCGCCATCCGTGCGTTTCGGCATCCGCAGCTTGCCGTAGAAAATGGAAGCAAGCAGCCCGACCAGAACGACGACGATCCCGATGAAGAATACGGATGTGATGGCATCGCTGAGAATATTTTGCAGCGCCGCAAGCAGCTGGGCCGGTATTTGAGCCTTCACGTCCGGCTGCAGCAGAGATTGCGGATTAGCCAGCTTGCCGAGCTGCTCGGCCGGAATGTCTTTGAACTGGCCTTGCAGGCCGGTGATCCCGCTTGTCATTTTGCTGGACATAATGACGCCCATGATCGCAACCCCGACCGTACCGCCGATGGAGCGCGTGAACTGCGTCGTCGACGTGGCGACGCCGCGAAGATCGTGCCCGACCGCGCTTTGCGCGGCGATGGTGAGGACCGGCATCAGGGCGCCCATTCCGAAACCGACGATAATCATATACAAGATCAGCTCGAAGCTGCTCGTATTCACGTTCATTTGAGACATGAGCAAATATCCGACTGTCATAATCGCCATTGACGTTAAGACGATCGTGCGGTAGCTGATCTTCGTGATGAGCCGTCCGCCGATAATGCTGGACAAAATGAGCGACAGCATAAGCGGCGTCAAAATATACCCGGAATTCGAAGCCGACGTGCCGATGACGGCCTGCGAGAACAGCGGGATGTACGTAATCGCGCCGAACATGCCCATCCCCATCAGGAAGCCCACGATGCTCGATACCGAGATAGCGCGGTAGTTAAACAGTTTCAGCGGAATGATCGGTTCCTTCACTTTGGACTCGATCCACAGGAACACGAGAATCAACAGGAGGCTGGCGCCGAATAGGCCGAGAATCTGCGGGGAATCCCAAGCATAACGCTTCATGCCGCCATCGGACGAACCGCTCCCCCCCATTTCGATGGCGAGCAGGAACGCGACCACCGCGCCGGTGAGCGTGGAGGCGCCGCCCCAGTCGATCGATTTTTTCTCGGAGCTCTTGGATTCCTTGAGCGCGACGGAAAGAATAATGGCTGCGAAAATACCGAACGGAAGATTGATGTAGAAAATCCACTGCCAAGCGAGATGGTCGACGATAAAGCCGCCGACTGCCGGCCCGATGACGCTGGATAGACCGAATACGGCGCCGAAAATGCCTTGCATTTTCCCGCGGCGGTCCGGAGGAAAAATATCGCCGATGATCGTCATGGCGATCGGCATCAGAGCTCCCGCTCCGATCCCTTGGATCGCGCGGAATACGATCAATTGCGTCATGTCGTGCGACAAGCCGCAAAGCGCCGAGCCGACGAGGAACAACCCCATCCCGATCAAATAAACGAGGCGTCTGCCGAACAAATCCGCAAGCTTGCCGAAAATCGGGACGGCCGTCGTCGAGGTTAACATATAAATCGTAAATACCCAGCTGTACAAGCTGAATCCATTCAATTCCGCAATAACATGCGGCATTGCGGTCGAGACGATCGTTTGATCGAGCGACCCGAGCAGCAAGCCAAGCATGAGTCCGGTCACGATCCAGCGGATCTGTCTAGGACTGATAGCGTTCATCATTCCACTTCCTTGTTTTGTTCTAATTTGTCATCGAATACTTGAATCAACAGCCTGAAGGCATTCAGGATCACATCCAGTTTCGACTCTTCAAGCTGGCCGACGATGTCCGTGAACCATTCGTTCCTTTGTTTCCATACTTGTTTGATGGTTTCTTTGCCTGTCTCCGTTAAGCTGAGCCGCACGACCCTGCGGTCGTCCTCCAGTCTTCTTCTCTCGACCAGTCCTAAGGCGACGAGCTTATCCGTCAGCCCGGTTGCCGCGCCTGATGTAAGGCCGAGAATTTTGGCGACATCGTTGACTCTGCAGGATTCAATCTGCTGCAGGTACATCAGCACGAAAATTTGTCCGTTCGCCAGATGCAGCGGATTCTCCAGTGATTTCAGGCTGTTCTTCGCCTTCTGCGACCACTGCTCCATCAAAATTTGCAGCTCGGAGAGTTTGGCTTCTTTATGTCCCGATTCTCCTATTTTTCTTCTCCCTCCATTTTGAGTAGAAATATTCGCGCATAAATAACTTAGAGAATAAGATATTTAGCTTCTAAGAAGCTACAACAAAATGAGGCTCGCGTCAATACGTCCGCAGCCGGTTGACCGAACGAACCGCGAGTTGGCCCGCCAAGGGGCCGAAGCCTACCTGGACTTTGCCGTAGAATTTTGCCCGACCCTTCTTCGATGCGGCCGGATGCGGAAGGGCGCCGGTTTCCCCCCATGTCGTGCTCCTCCAGCATTATTTTACGAACTTGGACATTCCGTTCAAGAGCCATCCTAAAGGGCACTCCAAAGAAACGGGAAACGATACCGCAATAATACATCTCGGCTAAAAGAAAACCGTCCAACAAAAGGACGGTTGATTAGGTTATTGCACCCTTTAGCTTAAGAATGCTTTTTCGATGGGTGATCGGTCGTTCGGCCCTAAAGACGCTCACCCTTGCCGAACGGTTAATACCACATTGCCTTTTTTATGCCCTTGCTCCACATAGCGGTGGGCGTCCGCAGCCTGCTCCAGAGGATAGAGGCGGTCGATGATCGGACTCACCTTCCCGGCTTCGATCAGCTCCTTCAAATACGCCAAGTCTTCCGCGGTTTCCCTCACGGAGCCTCCTTGCACCTTTTTGCCGCTTGTCAGGCTGAACCATGACCCGCGAAGCATCGCCGGAGGGCTCACAAGAAACGTGTTTAAATAGAAGCCGTTTGGAGCGAGTCTCCGGATGCAAACCCTGAACGGACTTTTTCCCACCGTATCGAAAATGATGTTAAAGGCAGGACCGTTTTCCTCAATCGATTCTTTCGTATAATCGATGACGCGGTCGGCGCCCAGCGTCTTTACTAGCTCCACATTCGACGTGCTGCAGACGCCCGTCACTTCCGCGCCGAAATGTTTGGCGAGCTGCACGGCATACGTTCCTACGCTGCCGGATGCGCCGTAGACGAGAACTCGGCTGCCGTTTCGGACGTTGCCTTTGCGGAGAAATTGCAGGGCCGTACAGGCGCCGACCGGAACCGTTGCCGCTTCCTCGAACGTCAAATTCTCCGGCATAAGCGCAACGGCGCCGTTCTCGGGCAAAGCTTTATATTCGGCATACGCGCCGAAGCCTGTGCCGCAGGCGGCATAGACGGCATCTCCCGGCTTGAACCGGGTAACGCCGCTGCCGATCGAATCGACCATGCCCGCCAGCTCGAATCCGAGAATTTGGACTTTTTTCGGCCGCAATAGACCGTTAAACAATCTCGCCAGAAAAGGATCCGCTTTGCGCAAACGCCAATCCCCCGCCGCGGCGGTTGCGGCACACACCTTGATCAATATCTCGTCGTCCTTCGGTACCGGCTTGGCGACTTCACGCAATTGCAGCACTTCCGGCGGTCCGTACCGCTCGTATACGATCGCTTTCATGTGTCACTCCTCAATCCCGAAGTTTAATCCAGAACCTGTTTCCGTTTTCTTCGAATCTCCCATTCGGCCACGGCCAGGTTGATTGCCCAGCCCGCGCCCATCAGAAGCGCTCTGCCAAGCTCGCCCGGCGGGCCGGCGAGCGATTCGCCAGCCCACAGGGTGAACACCTGCGTACCCGCGCCTAGCCCGATTGCGTAGCCCCGAATCATCCATGCGCGGTGCCGATCTACATTTCCGCGTATAATCGAGACAAGGCCGAGGATGATGGACGCGACCATGGCCGACCCGAACAAGAGCCGAAGAGCATAAAGCAATTCGCCGGAGCCCGGCGGAAAGGAATAAAACAAAGTCATCCATATTCCGGATAGCCCGACCAGCAATCCGCATAACACCAGAAGTCGGCCGGCAGCGCGATGCCAGCCGGGTTTGCGCCGCCGTAACCTGGGCGAGAATTGGAACGCGCCCAGGACGGCATAGACGCTGGAGGAAATGATGTGCAGAACCACCGGCAGGGGCGACGCAAAAAAACGTGCGTTGTCCGGCGTGATCTCGCCGCCGCCGGACAGTTCGGTTAAGCGGAAGGCGCCGCCGGCCATCGGGATGAAGCTCAGAAAGAGCAGGCCGGCAATGAGCAGCTTAGCCGAGGACTCTTTTGCCGGCACTTTGAAGCTCTGAGACATCTTCCTTCATCTCCTTGGACAAGGATCGCCAGAGAGAAGAGCCCAGCCAAGCCAAGGCCAGCCCAACAGGCACAGCCAAAAACCGATCGTAAGGATGATGGACCAGCGAGGACAAAGGGAGAGGCAGAAGCGTTCCCAAGGCAAGCAAACCGGCCGCCCCGCGCGACAGGATGCGGGCGCGGAAGGATGCGATGCCGAACAGCAGGCCGCCAAGCAAGTACAGGATTCCCGTCAGCATGTAAGTCGCTTCAAGGGCTCCGAGGTACTCGCCGGAAGATCCGCCGGCGATCGCCAAGATGCTCTCCTCGAGCTTCGGCGACTCGGTTGCGAGCGTCGGAGAAATAAGGGCTTCGACGAATTGAAAAGCCATCGTGAGCGCATAGAAGAGGCTTAGCGCGAGATAGCCGATCAGACCAAGCCAGCCGGTCTCTGCCGCTTGCCTGGCGTAGATCCCCGTCATGCCGAGCAGGCCGCAGAAGCACATGGCTACGCCCAAGAAGTGAACGATGGCCCACCGATCGGTGTGGACGGATGAAAGAATGTCCAGCGGATGGATCGTTTGAATGACGACAAACAGGATCCCCGACAGCTTAGCGGCTGCGCCGGCGAAGCGGAAAAGACGCGAAACTACTGTCATTTTATTCTCTTTGTTCATGGGTTTGTCCCCTTCTTTTTTTGAATGACCGATACTAATGGAAGACCGAGATCCCGTATTTTTCTCAGCATGCCATGCAAGGCGGCCTGATCGGTCACCGGGCCGTAGAGGACGGTCGTTCCGTCGCGTGCGCGCGTAAGGCTCATTCCTTCGAACCAATAAGCCCATCTGGCATCCAAGTGCCCCTTCATGCGAATTTCGTAAAATCCGTCGTGTCGGCTTTCCGTTGACCCTTGCGTTTCACTCATTATGAGCCACCTGCATCTCCTTCCTGCGGATTCGACTCCTGACTTCGCGTGTTCTTGCTAGATCCAATGATAGGTGTTCATGTGGGGAGACCGCATCACCACATGTGGTGATTGATGTGGTGAATTTTTAATGGGGAAACGAAAAAAAGCCCGGCTATTTTGCCAGGGCGGGGGGATGCGCTTACGTTAGAACAAATCGAGCTCCTCGGACCGTCGGACGGCTGCACGGCGGTTGTTCACCCCGAGCTTGTCGTAAATGTTTTTGGTGTGGGTTCGCAGGGTGTTCAGGGAAACCATGAGCTCGCGGGCAATATCCGGTCCGCTTAGTTCGGTTCCGAGCAACCGAAGCACGTCGCGTTCACGTTCGCTTAGCGGTTCGCGCAGCGAATGGTTTGGAGCCGGTTTGGCAGATGTTTTGCCCTCGGTCCGGCCAAAGGCTGTCAGGAGCCTGCGAACATATTCCTTGGGGGCGGATCCTCGTTTCGAGGCTGCTCTCAGCAGAATCTCCATAGGTTGGCCCTCGTCTACGAAAATACGGAAGCAGCCCTCCGGTTCGGCCAAAGTCAAAGCGCGTTCCAGCGGCCCAAGCGCAGCAGGCGTGTCTCCTTTCATATGATGCGCAAGAGCCGTCAAGATCAGGATTTCGATCGTGCTTCCCGCCCTCTCGCCTTCTTCCGCCGCTTGACGGAGTCGCTCAAGAAGTCCGATGGCCTCATGCCAAAAGCTGTATTCACGATCGCTTCGAAACCGGGCAAGAAGCAATCTGGCTAAGGTGATGTGCTCGAATTCGCGCAGGTAACTCAGTTCGTCCCGGGCGGTCAGGCCATGGGCACGTGCCCATTCGAGCGCTTCGCGCAGCTTCCCCTGCGCGATCAGCACCTTTGTTTTCATCGCCGCCACGGGACGCACATTCGGGAAAAGATCGCCGACATAAAAGCGTTCCGCCTCGCCGAGGAGGTCGAGCGCGCTTTGCAAGTCTCCTTGCGCCTCGCGTACTCGAGCCATCGCGACGCGCCAGCGATACCGGTATTGCGGAAATCCGGTATGCTCGCCTTGTTCCTCGCTTTTCTGCAGAAGCTGCATAGCGGTCTGCAGATCGTTGCGCTCGCGATGAATTTCGCCCATTCCCACGTACATGTCCGCCGTTCCCCGCATGACAGGATCGCCGTGCTCGATCGCAAGCTGCAATCCCCGCTCGTATAGGCTCATCGCCTGACGGAGACGGCCTTGAACGATTCGGATATCGGCAAGGGCGTTCGTGCCCCCGATCGCGTCGGAGATGTACCCGCCTCGCTGCACGTCGGCCATGCCATCGGCGAACAGACGATACGCTTCGTCGAGGTTCCCGCTTGTCCAAGAGGAGAGTCCAAGGAGAGCGGATGCCGGTCCGCGCTTGAGATAGGCATCTTTCGGCATGAGGTCGAGCACCAGTCGGGCGTATTTCATTGCACCGATTACATCGCCCGTCATGAGGGCAAGCGCCGACCGATACATGGCGGTCGATCCAGGGAGACGGCGATATTCGACTTCGTCCACGAAAACCTTCTCGGCCGAAGCCGAGCGGACATCCGGTCGTTCGTGCGAGTCTGCCGTCGACTCCAGTCCGCTTTCGGCGTCCCGAAGCCGTTCTTCTACCCCCTCCGACTTGCCGAGGGTCAGCAGCGCCCCGGCATACCAAACGCTGAGCACGGGCCGACGGCGAACCAACTCGTCAGGCAGCGCCTTTAACCAGCGTAGCGTCGCAGCTTCTTGTCGAAGCTTGGCCATCGTCGGACAGGCCGGCTCGATCAGGTCCGCCGCTCGCGTGAAATCCTCTGCCGCGAGAGCATGGCGGATCGCATCGTCCGCGGAGCCGTGCCGCTCGTACCAAATGCTTGCACGCCGATGCAGCGAGCCGATATGATCGGGCTGATCCGCCTTCAAATGCGCGGAGAGAACATCCGCGAAGAGGTGATGGTAGCGATACCACTGGCGTCTGTCGTCCAGCGGCACGATAAAGAAATTGCCCTTCTCCAAATCGGACAACCGTACGTTGCCTTCCGCCTGGCCGGTGACGGCGTCGCACAGCGGGCCGTGCAAACGGTCGAGAACGGACGTCTGCAGCAAAAATCTTCGGACGGGCTCCGGTTGGCGCTGCAGAACCTCTTCGGCCAAGTAGTCCACAATGTACCGATTGTCTCCGGAGAATGCCCGAATGAACCCGGGAATGTCCTCGCGGCCTTGCATCGAGAGAGCCGCCAGCTGGAGTCCCGCAATCCAGCCTTCGGTCCGGGATTCCAGCGCGGCTATTTCGCCGGCCGTCAGATCCAGGCCTATCGCCTGATGAAGGAAAGCGGCAGCTTCGTCGGGAGTAAATCGAAGATCGGCGTCGCGCAGCTCGGTCAAGTGTCCTCCGGCGCGCAATCTGCCCAGGGGCAGCTGCGGATTTTCGCGAGTGGCGATAACCAGGTGCATATGCGGAGGGAGGTGCTCGAGCAGGAAGAGCAGGGCATCGTCGATCCGTTCCGAATCGATGAGATGGTAATCGTCCAGGACGAGGACGATTTTGAACTGGAGAGCCGAGATTTCATTAAGCAGAACCGTGAGAATCGATTCGATCGGCGGGGATTGAGACGATTCGAAAGCGGCGAACGCGCTTTTTCCGACGCTCTCCGCAATAGATTGCACGGCAGCGATAAGATGAAGGAAGAAGCGCGTCAAGTCGTTGTCCCTTTCGTCCAGCGACAACCAGGCGACAGCCCGATCGCAACCGACGGCCCATTGACTAACCAGCGTCGTCTTGCCGAAGCCGGCGGAGGCGGAAACGAGGGTCAGCTTGCGTTCCAGCCCCTCGTTCAGCCGCTCGATCAGACGCGGGCGGAAGACAACCTTCGTTCTGGGCACGGGGATATATAGCTTGCTTGCCAAAACCGGAATATTCATAGATGGTCCCGTCCGATGACATTTTTTCTTTCATTAATATGATAACTTCAAAGTCAGTTTTTCACCATATGTTCATTCCCTCGCTGCAACGAATAATATGAGGATTACGGCTTTGGGCTTGTTTCGCATAAAGTGTTATACTAAAACCACTCTACGGAAATAATTCCCAATCGCAATTTACTCCTATCAACAACAACAACATCACACGACAGAAAGGACGGTTCATATGGCGGCAGAGGTTAAAACGTCCGAATGGGAGGGCTTCGCCCGGCTGGATTTCACGTTTAAGGGCCGCGAGTGCATCCTTATACAGCCTAAAATGCGCTCGGACAAGCCCGACGGCGGCAAAATGGTCATGTACATGGAGTATTTCGGAGCCTTCCCCAACACCGCGATTTCGCTCGTCGAGCACGGCTACCACCTCTCCTACATAAAGAACAGCAACCGATGGGGCACCGACGATGATCAGCACATGCGCCGGGATTTTGTGGATTTCCTGGCCGAGGAATATGGCCTGTCCCGCCGGTTCGTGACAATCGGGATGAGCGCGGGCGGCGTGACCTCGGTAAATTTCGCCCACCTGTACCCTGACTACGTGTCGGTGCTCTACCTCGACGCGCCGGCCATGAATCTGTTGAGCGCCCCGCTTGGCTACAACAAGCCCGCTAGGCACGAGGAGACGGTAAAGGAAGTTCTGGACGCGCTCGGCCTGACCGCGTCGGAGATGCTGAGCTTCCGCGGCCATCCCATGGACAAGATGGGCACGCTTGCCGAGCACAACATCCCGGTGGTGCTGCTCTACGGCGACAGCGACACCAGCGTCCCCTATGAGGAAAACGGCAAACTCCTGGCCGACTTCTACGAAAAACACGGCAAGAGCGACATCATCACCGTGTTCGGCAAGGAAGGGTGCGGGCACCACCCCCACGGACTGCCGGATCCCAAGCCGATCGTGGATTTTATATTGAAGCATGACAAGTAGAAGGCAATGTAGCGGATATAATTTCAATAAGTGATGCAAGGCGCTTACTCAAAAAAAGCTGACTCTCTTTAGGGGGGAGTTAGCTTTTTGCGTTCTCGCCGGGTTTGGATAAAACGCACTCCGGAGCGAGTATGGATAGCAAAGCAGGGATCGACCCCTACTTCACCCGTGACAGTTTCGACTACACGGATGCGATTTACCTCGCCGGGCAGGACCCCAATCATGAGCTCGCGAGTCCCGCTAGGTTCGCCGATCTCACCGGATTCCCGCCGCTTCTGCTCCAAGTCGGAACCAACGAGGTACTCCTTGACGATTCCACTCAGATGGCCGACCGTGCAAGGGAGGCAGGCGTGGATGTGGTTCTCGACGTTACCGCCGACGTCCCACATGTTTTCCAGGCGTTTGCCGGTGTCCTCGATGAAGCCGATCAAGCCCTAGACCGTGCTGCGCTCTTCATCAAGCAACATCTCCTATGACGAGGCGTCCGATCAGGATCCGCACATCTAGTCGACCAATTGGCTGACGGCACTAATGGGTGCGACAGCTCAAGAACGCTCTACGGCTAACTCATGCCTGGACGCAGGTCTAACGGGATTGCGACCTCTGTCTGTTTCGACCATTTTCTTCTCCTCTTATGATGGTATCGAAGGAAATGAGTTGAAGAGGAGCATTCATCATGTTGGAATCCAAGCGCATGAACAGGAATCGTGTATCTCTAATCGTTATCGTATATTATCTTCTGGCTTCGTTATTGGCGTTCCTCTTGGGGCTCGTGCAGCCTGTGACCGGCATCCCCGAGGTCGTCGTCCAGCTTACGCAGTTCGGGCCGACGCTGGCCGTGTTGGCCGTTCTGTGGCTGCTCCCCCGGTCGAGAAGCCTTCATTCCCCCTCCATGATCACGGCCGGTTCTCAGGCGGAGGGTCCCCGCCGGTTGGCCGAGGCTGTCTTGCTCCCCGTTGCGGTAATCGCCCTCTCGCTGCTCTGGTATGGGATGACCGGCCATTCCACCGACTTCACCAAGCCAACCAGCCTATCCCATCCGTTCTGGCTCATCGTCATAGCTCAATTCATCGGCGCGGCCGGCGAAGAGATCGGCTGGCGGCTCTTCATGCAGCCCGCGCTGCAGACCCGAATGAGCGTGCTTGCTTCTTCCGTCCTTGTGGGCTTGCTATGGGGCGTCTGGCATATCGGCGTATTCGCCGAAGGGTGGCGGTATGCCGGCTCCTTCCTGCTGTTCGCCGTCTCCATCTCGGTTATACTTGGCGAATTGCTGCGAAGACCGCACGGGCTGAAGCTGCCGACAGCCGCCGCTTTTCATATGTTGATCAATTTGGGCATGCTCCTATGGTTCAAGGAAGAGAGCGGCGACGCCTACGCGATGACGACCATGGCCATTGCTTGCTTTATCGTTGCCGTGATCACGCTGATCGCGCATGCAGCGTCCGCAGCCAAAGGGGCGAAGCGGACGACGGCCCGGGGACGCGGGATTTAGATAGAAACCTATCGGAACGAAAAGGCAGCCGACCGTCTGGTCGGCTGCCTTCCTATTTTTTCTTGAATGCTTCCGCCCGGTTGAGGTTTTTTTGGAAACTAGTGATTTGCCCAATTCAATTTCCTGCCTTGAACATAGGTTATCCAGAATGCGAATAAAGGAGGAGCCATATGGCAGAGCAAGTAAAGGTAAGCCCGCAATTCAGAAGGCTCTGTACCCAATTTGGAAGAATTCTAGGCGGCGAATCGGAAATCGAGGAGGGCCCGGTTTGTTTTGTCACGCGGATGACGAATCTCAGGGAAACGATCTTGGGTCGGAGAACGCAATCTCCTCTTGTTCAAATGCAGATGTTCTCGTTCGAATCTCTCGACAGTTCGGGTCGCGCTCTATGTCTGGGCGAAACGGCCGTACATCAAAATCAGGTGAATCGCTTGATTACGAATCTCCGTAACCGAGGGATAAAAGTGACCGCGATTCATAATCACTGGCTGAAAGAAAATCCTCGCTTAATGTATATGCATTGGGAAGCCATCATGAATCCTGTTGTATTCGCCAGAAGAACCAAAGACTCCATTGCGTTCTTGGGTTAATGGCTGAGCAATGACTGTATAGATTAAGAAATAAGGAGAGGATGATCGATATGGCGGTGAAAGCTAGCCCGCGCTTTATACGGCTATGCAACCAATTCTCATCTATTTTAGGTGCAACGGAGCATGAAATTACAAAGGGTCCGGTCTGTTTTGTCACTAGAAACAGGAGGGTCAACGCCTCAATATTAGGAAGACGCACCACGTCTCCTTTAGTCCGATACCAACTGTTCTCGTTCGAATCGTTGGACAGTTCGGGACGCGCGCTCTGTCTAGGGGAAACGGCGCTTTTCCAAAACCAGGTCAATCGGTTGCTTTCTAATCTTCGCAAAAACGGAATTACAGTAACGGCGGTCCATAATCACTGGCTGTTCGAGAACCCGCGTCTCATGTATATCCACTGGGAATCGATCGATAATCCCGTCGCCTTTGCGAGAAAAGTAAAACGTTCTATTGCGTTCTTGGGTTAATCCCTGCTTACTGTTTGCAACACGCGTAAAACGACCTTGGTCATTTATGACCGAGGTCATTTTTGTTGATAGAGAAGGATGATGCTTGGCATGCTGAGAGAACCCCGAAAAAAGAAGACAAAGGAATTGATCGTACGCACCGCCGTCCAACTGTTCAAAGACAAAGGATATGACAACGTAACGGTCGAGGAGATTACCCAATTATGCGGAATCGCGAAAGGGACGATTATTTTCCTAAGAAGGAGCATGTACTGCTGCACGTTGGCAGTTCCTATAACGGGCTGCTGACCGAGATGGTTCGGAAACATCGCGAAGGGCATCTTAAAGACCGGCTAATGGATCTATTTCGTGATTTTCTGAGCTTATATTTGGGTTTTCATCGCTTATCGGTCGATACGCAAGGTGGAGTACACGGATGTGTGACGGCAAGAAAGGATAACTCGCGCAACAAAGGATAGCTCCCCCGGCCGGAACGGCCGGCGGGGGCTTTTTTCGCTGCAAAAGAGTGTCATTGCCTGCAAGCGGGACGTCGGCTATGGTGGGGGAGCAAAGAGGATGGAGGGATGACGCATGGCGGAGAAGAGACCGAATATCGTCGTGTTCTTTACCGACCAGCAGCGCTGGGACACGACCGGCGTTCACGGCAATCCGCTCGGGTTGACGCCGAATTTCGACCGGATGGCGGCGGAGGGCACGCATCTGTACAACACGTTCACCTGCCAGCCGGTATGCGGGCCGGCGCGGTCCTGCCTGCAGACGGGGCTATATGCGACGGAGACGGGCTGCTACCGCAACGGAATTCCGCTGCCGGAGGACGTTCCGACGATCGCGCAATATTTTAACGAAGCGGGATACGAGACGGGCTATATCGGCAAATGGCATCTGGCCGCGACCCGCACGGAGCCGGTGCCGGAGCGGCTGCGCGGCGGCTACAAGCATTGGCTGGCGGCCGACGCGCTCGAGCATACGTCCGACGCCTACCGGACGGTGCTGTACGACAACGATAACCGGCCGGTGGAGCTGCCCGGCTACCGGACCGACGCGCTGACGGACGCGGCCATCCGTTATATCGCCGAGCGCAAGGATCGGCCGTTCTTTCTTTTCCTGTCGTATCTGGAGCCGCACCATCAGAACCACCGGGACGACTATCCGGCGCCCGACGTCTATCGCGACAGTTACCATGGCCGGTACGTGCCGCCCGATCTGGCGGCGCTCGGAGGCACGGCCCACCAGCACCTGGGCGGTTACTACGGGATGGTCAAGCGCCTCGACGAAGGATTGGGCCGGCTCTTGGACGCGCTCCGAAGCTTGTCTCTGGACGAGAACACGATCGTGCTGTTCGCGTCGGATCATGGCTGCCATTTCAAAACCCGCAACGGAGAATACAAGCGCTCCTGCCACGAGAGCTCGATCCGGGTTCCGGCCGCGGTCCGCGGCCCCGGCTTCAATCGCGGTGGCCGAGTGACCGAGCTGACGAGCCTGATCGATCTGCCCCCTACGCTGCTCGATGCCGCCGGCATCGAAGTGCCGCCCCACATGCAAGGGCGGTCGGTGCTGCGGCTGCTGAGGGGAGACGACGACGACTGGCCGGAGGAGGTTTTCGTGCAGATCAGCGAGAGCCAGATCGGCCGGGCGGTTCGCACGAAGCGCTGGAAGTACGGCGTGAAGGCGCCGGAGGGCGACGCGATCGCGGACCCGGGAGCCGCGAGGTACGCCGAGGAGTTCTTGTACGACCTGTACGCGGACCCGTACGAGCTGACCAATCTGGCGGGGATGGAATCGCACCGGGAAGTCGCCGGCAAGCTTCGCGAGCGGCTCATCCGCCGCATGACCGAAGCCGGGGAAACGGCGCCGGTCGTCGAACCGGCCGCTTCCCGTCCGTCGGGTCAGCGCAGGGTGGACCCGGGCGAGGCGGACCTGTAGGGCCTCTGCGGCGGTTCCCGTCAGGAAGTGCAAGCTCTGCAACGATGTGCAAGGCGCTTGCGCCCAGCGAAGCAAAAGAGTGTCATTGCCGGGAAATCTTCCGCCGCCTACAGTGAAGGTGTTCGGTGCGGCATCCCAAGACACCAAGACCGGGAGGTATGGAACGATATGTTGGATCGTCAACGATTTCGCCGGCCGCTGAAGGCCGACCGCATTCATCCGTTCTGGTTCTGGAACGGAGAAATGGCGGATGAGCAAATCCGCCGTCAGATCGACGAGATGGCGGACAAAGGACTGGGCGGTTTTTTTATCTGCGCCCGGCAGGGAATGAAGCTCTCCTACTTGTCCGACGAATGGTTCGACAAAGTCCGGGTGGCCGTCGAAGCGGCGGCGCGGCACGGGCTTCACGTCTGGCTGTACGACGAATATCCGTACCCGAGCGGCATCGCCGGGGGCGAAGTAACGCTGGAATATCCGGAGGCGAAGCACCGCACGCTGGTCTCCCATTCGCAGGCCGTCGCCGGCGGAGACAGGGTGTCGCTGGAACTGCCGTGGGCCAAGATCCTGTACGCCAAAGCGGTACCCGTGGCGCCGGACGGCCGGCGGCTGTGGGACGAAGCGGTCCCGGTCCGCTCGGCGATCGGCAACTACCAGGCGGAGCCGGTGTTCCAGAAGACGGGGCTGACCGCGTATAACCAGAAGCGCTTCTTTACCTATCGAACGGTGCAAAAGCTGGATTGGACGGCGCCGGCCGGCGAGTGGGAGCTTCTGATCGTGCAGGAGAAGGAAATCGACGATTTCAAATATTACGGCACGTTCGTCGATCCGTGCAACCGCGAGGCGATGGCGGCGTTCATCCGCCTGACCCACGACAAGTATGCGGAACGGTTCGGCGAATACTTCGGCACCACGATCAAGGGGATGTTCACCGACGAGATCGGACTGCTCGGCCGCATTCCGTGGTCCCCGCGGCTGGTCGATTTTTTCCGGGAGCGGTGCGGCTACGACCTGCGGGATCATCTGCACGCCTTGTTCGATCCGGACGCCGAGAACGCGGCGGCGATCCGCTACGATTATTACCAGTCGGTGCACCTGCTGCTGCGGGATTCCTACCACAAGCAAGTGCACGATTGGTGCGAGCGGCACGGCTTGGAATACGTGGCGGAGGTGCCGGCCGTTCGCCATACGACGCAGCTGTACAGCCACGTGCCCGGGGGAGACAGCGCGCACGAGAAGCTGGGACGTTCCCTCGAGTGGATTCTCGACAAGAACGCCGTCAACCTGCGCAGCAACCCGAAGATGGTCAGCTCGCTCGCCCGTCAGCTTGGCCGCGAGCGCAATCTGATCGAGTGCTTCCATAGCGTCGGCTGGTCGATGACGCTGCAGGACGCCCGCTGGATGATCGACCGGATGGCGGCGTTCGGGACGAACTTCTTCAATTTTCACGCCTTCTTCTATACCGTCGACGGGCTGGCCCAGCACGACGCTCCGCCGTCGCAGTTCTGGCAGAATCCGTACTGGAAGCACTTCGGCCGGCTGGCCGACTACGCGGGACGGATCGGCTTCGCGATGAGTACGGGCCAAGCGGTCATCGAGACGGCGGTGCTGCAGCCGACCACCTCGCTGTGGACGCAGATGGGCAACCCGCTGCACCGATTCGATTATGGCGGCGGCCGCGCGGACGAGAAGGAGCGGCTCGAGCATCTGCTCTCGTGGTGGGCAGGAATTTGCAAGGAGCTGACGATGGCGGGCCGGGATTTCGATCACCTCGATCCGGAGCTGCTGGCCGAAGCGGAGATCGAAGACGGGCGGATCAAGCTGGGCCGGGCCCGCTACTCGGTGCTGATCCTGCCGCCGATGACGAATCTGGAAGGCGCCGCCTGGCGCCGGATCGAGTCGTTCCTGAGGAGCGGCGGAACCGTCGTCGCCATGGGGCAGCTGCCTTACGAGCGCATCGAGGCGGATTGGGACCCGCGTTCGGCCGCCGCGGCGTTCAACATGGAGGAGCCTGAGGCGCGCTTCTGGCTGGAGGCTCGCGAAGAGGAGCGGCCGGCCTGGCGGCAAGGCGAGCGAGCGGCCTACTATTTGCCGTTCCCGGCGAAGGCGGACGCCAAGGATGTGCTGCCGGCGATGACGGAGCTGCTGGACCGCGTAAATCCGCTGCCGGTCCGCCTCTCGCCCGCTTGCGGGGAGCAAGGGCTGCTGATGCAAACGAGGCTTGTCCAGGACGATACGGCGCTCGTATTCGTCAGCAACCAGGAAGGGGAGGAACGCGAGACCGAATTGTACGTCGACCCGCAGTTGCTCGGGTTAAAGGTGCAGGAAGCCGAATCGCCCGCCTCCTCCGCCGTGTTGAGCGCCTGCGAGCTGTCGCTGGACAGCGGAGAGGCCGGGGAGCCGCTGCGGCCGGCGGACGCTCGGCAGGACGGCGCCGCCGCAATCTTCCCGCTGCGCCTTGCGCCTTATGAGGCCCGGCTGTTCGAGCTGAAGCTCGACAGAACGGCCGCCGCGAAGGTGGCCGATCCGGCAAGCGCCGAGTGCCCGAGATGGGAAGTGTCGGCTGCCGGACCGTGGGAGATGAAGGCGCTCGGACCGAACGCGCTGCGGCTGGACACGTTCCGTCTCGCGGTTTACGGACACGGCGCCGCGGGGCCGGCTGCCGCGGATCACGCGCCGATCGCCGAGGGAACGGTCATGGTCAAGACGTTCATCGACCAATGCGCGGATTTGGCGGAAGCAGGCGGTCTTCCCGTTCAGATGCGGCAGACGTTCGGGACGCCGATGCGCGTCGGGATCGCTTACCCGCTCAAGGCCGTTTATACGGCCGAGTTCGCGGTCGAAGAGGCGCCGCGGAGCGCAGAGCTGCTGATGGACCGCAGCGCCATCGGCGGAACGGCCGTCATCCGGCTGAACGGCCATACGGTAGCGGGCGAAGAGTTCCGCCCCGCCTTCCTGTACGACCACAACAACGTCGCCGCCGATGTCTCCCGGCGCTTGCTGCCGGGCACCGTCAACACGCTAACGGTCGAGGTCGACGTAGAGAACGACTGGGAAGGCGTCGTCGACGCGCTGTATCTCGCCGGGCCGTTCCGCGTCCGGTTCGACCCGCAGGCGCAGCCCGTTCTAAGCGCCATCCAGACGGAGGAGGAAGCTCAGCCCGTACCGGCGCTCGGAGCGGGGCCTTATCCGGGCTACCCCTACTACGCCGGAGACTTCTCGTTCGCGAAGACGGCCGAATGGCCGGACGCGCCGGAAGGTTCCGCCTTCGAGCTGACGTTCCCGGATCTCGATCCCGACTTCCACGATTGCGCCGAGGTGCTGATCAACGGCCGGTCCCTGGGCGTCCGTGCCTGGTCGCCTTATCGATGGATCGGCGACGCATCGATGATCCGCAAGGGAGCCAATCGCCTCGAGGTTCGCGTCACGAACACGTTGATCGGCCTGCTGGAGGGCCAATTCTTCGACTATCGCGGGCACGCCGTCCGGCCGGTCCGCGACCGAAAGGAGCTGTGAGCCGATGCCGGCCCATGAACCGCGCGCGGGGGCGGTCCCGCGCGCCTGGAGCCCCGGGGGCGAAACCTCCCGGCTCCGGCGTCTCGCGCTCGACCTGAAGCGCGACAGATACTTGTACGTGCTGGCGCTGCCGGGACTCGTCTTTTTCCTCTTGTTCAAATTCGTCCCGATGTGGGGCATCGTCATCTCGTTCCAGAATTATTCGCCGTTCGCCGGCATCGGCGGAAGCCCGTGGGTCGGGCTGGACAACTTCCGCCGCTTCTTCGAGAATCCCGATTTCATGATGCTGTTCCGCAACACGATGGGGATCAACCTGCTGAGTCTCGTCTGCTTTTTCCCGCTGCCGATCGTGCTCTCGCTACTGCTCAACGAAGTTCGCAGCCTGTTCTACAAGCGGGCCGTGCAGACGATCGTCTATATGCCGCACTTCCTGTCCTGGGTCATCATCTCGGGGCTTACGTTCATCATCTTCGCCAAGGGCGACGGTCTGGTCAACAACATGCTGGAAGCGGCCGGAGCGGGCCGAGTCGATGTGCTGACCAACCCGAATCTGTTCTGGATCATGCTGACGATCCAGTCGATCTGGAAGGAATGCGGCTGGGGAACGATTCTGTTCCTGGCCGCCATGGCGAGCATCGATCCGCAGGTGTACGAAGCGGCCCGGATCGACGGAGCGAGCCGCCTGCGCCAGATGCGGCACATCACGCTTCCCGCCATTCGCAGCGTGATCGTCGTCCTGCTCATTCTGCGGCTCGGCCATATGATGGACGTCGGCTTCGAACAGGTGTTCCTCATGTACAACGGCGCGGTGTCGGAGGTGGCCGAAGTGTTCGATACGTACGTCTACCGGGTGGGCATTCAGCAAGGACAGTTCAGCTACAGCACGGCGGCCGGCTTGTTCAAATCCGTCGTCGGACTCGTCCTGGTCGTCATCGCCAACCGAATCGCCAAAAAAATGGGCGAAGAAGGCATCTATTAAGGAGGGACAGCCGATATGAGATCCAGCGTCGGAGACCGGATTTTCAACGTCGCCAATTGGCTGATTCTAGGCATTGTCGCCATTCTGACGATCTTTCCGATCTATTACGTCGTCGTCGTTTCGTTCACGGACCCGGCCGAATATATCCGGAAGAGCTTCATTTTATTTCCCGAGAAATGGTCGCTCGCTTCCTATCGCTACTTGCTGTCGACCGACGCGTTCGCGCGCTCGCTCGGCGTGAGCGCTTTTCTGGCCGTCGTCGGCACGATCTGCAGCCTCGTCGTCACGGCTTCGCTCGCCTATGCGCTCTCCCGCAAGCGGCTGCGGGGGCGGAACGTCATCCTGCTGCTCATCCTGGTCACCATTCTGTTCAATCCGGGAATGATTCCGCAGTATATGCTCGTCCGCCAGCTGCATCTGATCAACAGCCTCTGGTCGCTCATCCTGCCGGCGCTGGCGAGCGGGTGGAACGTCATTCTGATGAAAAACTTCTTCGACAGCATCCCGGCCGAGCTGGAAGAATCGGCGGCGATCGACGGCAGCAACGATCTGTCGACCTTCTTCCGCATCATTCTGCCGCTGTCGCTCCCGTCGCTGGCCGCGTTCGGTCTGTTCTATGCCGTCGGATACTGGAACCAGTTCTTCAACGCGCTGATTTATTTGAACGACGCCGCCAAATGGCCGATTCAGGTCATGCTGCAGAACATGCTGCTGAACGCCGACAACACGGAGCTGCAGGCCGACGCGTTCATGGCTCCTCCGCCCGCGGAGACGCTCAAGATGGCGGCCGTGGTCGCCGCCACCGTTCCGATTCTGTGCGTGTATCCGTTTCTGCAGAAGCATTTCGCCAAAGGGGCGATGGTCGGTTCCGTAAAAGGGTAAAACGCCGACTTCGCAGGGGATTTGACGAATGATGTCGAAAGGGTAAAGAACTATTTCGGCTGAAAGGCGGGGAACTCCGATGGGCGGATTCGTAAAAAGTTGGTTTCGGGATCTGGCGAAGTATAAATACAACCGGCGTTTTTTCCGCAAAAGCCTCGTGCTGATCCTGCTGATCGCCAGCATTCCCGGCGCGATTATCGGCACCAGCATTTATGTCGTGTCCGGGAGCAAGCTGGAGGGCGAACTCCAGCGGCTGCACCGGAATCAGATCGAGGAGCGCGCCGCCAATATCGACAGCCAGCTGTCCTATTTGGAACTGACTTTCTCCCATTGGGAGTTCGAACCGACCTTCGACGAGAACCTGAAGCATCTCAACATCTCGCTGCAATTCGAGCGGGTGCAGGAGCTGTACCGGATGCTGCTGATCATGGAAAGCTCGCACCCTCTGCTGAACAAGGTGGAGCTGTATTTGGACAAGCCGAAGCCGCTCGTGTTCGACAAATCGGAATACCGGTATTTGAGCGCGGCGAATGACATCAAAGCGTACGAAGCGCTGATGAGCGGGAGCAACCGGGCCGTCTTCTGGACCGACGACTCGCTTCCGGGCGGCGGCGAGAAGGGTTCCCTTTCCCTCGTGAACAAGCTGCCCGGCGGCAGCCTTCAGCCGTTCGGCCTGCTGGTGGCCACCGTCGATTCGGCGAAGCTGATGCAGATGTTCGGCACGTTGAACCCGTACAACGAGGGGGACACGATCGTCGCCGCGGAGGACGGCAGCTGGGCGATGTCCGAGAGCGGCGGGCAAGCGGGCTCGCTGTCTCCTCTGGATCAGGCGCTTCGCCAGAAGGTCGAAGACAAGCGGACGGACGCCGGTTCCTTCCTGTATTCCTACAAAGGGAAGACGTATTCCGTCTCCTACGGCCAGCTGAAGCGGCTCGGCAAAACGTGGAGCTATATTTCGGCGGTGCCGCTGACGGCGATTACGGCTCCGATCATGAATATGTCCAAGTCGATCATTTATATCAGCCTGGCCGGACTGGCGCTGGCGCTCATTCTCTCCTGGCTCGTCTCCAAGCGCATCTATGTGCCGATCGAGCGTCTCGTGCGCAATTTGACGGGAGGAGCCAGGAACGATTCCCAACAGGACGAGTTCGGCCTGTTCGAGCAGCAGCTTGCCGAGCTGTCGCGGGAGCGGGAGACGATGCGTTCGAGGCTGGACGAACAGCTGCCGCTGCTGCGGGAAGGGTTTTTCCTGCAGCTCGTGCAAGGGCATTTCTTGTCGCACGAGGAGAGCGGCCTTCGCGAGAAGCTGCGGATGTACGGGTGGCAATCCGACGAGCGGCAGTTCATCGCGATCCTGTTCCAGCTGAACGGCTTCTCCAGCCTGCAGGGCCGATTCTCGGCCGACGACGAGGACCTGGTCACGTTCGCCGCCGCCAACATCGTCGAGGAGCTGGCGAGAGAGCAGTACGAGCAGGTCGGCGTCATCAATTTTCACGACTTTTCCGTAGGTCTGCTGCTGTCGTTCCCGGCGGATCATCCGGCAGGTTGGCTGACGGAAGATCTGGACGCGTTCTGCACGAACGTCGTTCATACGCTGAAGCGGCTGCTGCGCATGCAGGTCACCGCTTCCTTCAGCCGCCCGACCGAATTCGTCCAACAGATCCCCCGCATTTTCGAGGAGACGCAGCAAGCGCTCCAGTTCCGGGATTTGTCCGACGACCTGCAGATCATTCAAGCGGGACAACCATCGGAGGCGAGCGCGATGGCAAGCCATTACCCGTTTTCGTTGGAGAAAGAGATCATTCACGCGATCCGCAACGGCCTGGAGCCGGAGGCGGTGGATTTGATCGGGCAGTTTCTGGAGGAGCTGTCCCGAGGGGGCGCGACCGAGCTGAGCGTGCAGCAGGGGATGCTGCAGCTGCTCGCCGGGATTCGCTATACCGCGCTCCAGTCCGGCTTGAACCCGGTGCAGCTGTTCGGCGGGGTCAACCTGTTCGACCAGCTGGCGCAGATCAAGGAGCCGGAGCAAATGCTGCGCTGGTTCGAGCATAAGGTCGTCGCCGTGTTCGTGCAGGAGCTGATCAGCCGCCAGGACTTCTTTTTGAAGCAGATGGTCGAGAAGGTCGTCGCCTATTTGAGAACGCAATATATGGAAGCCTTGTCGCTCGATTCCTGCGCCGAACGGTTCGGAACGAGCCCTTACACGCTCAGCCGGGCGTTCAAGCAGGTGACGGGCATCAACTTCATCGACTATTTGACCCAGATCCGGATCGATCAGGCCAAATCGCTGCTGCGCGAGAGCGAGCTGCGGATCAACGACATCGCCGACCAGGTCGGTTACCGGCATACGTACTTCAACCGGATCTTCAAGAAGTACGAGGGCATCACGCCTAGTCACTACCGCGAGCTGAACCGGGTCTAGAAGTCTATACGGTTCGTTACGTTTGGCCCGTCCTTGATTTTGCCGGAATAGAGCCGCCGAGATTCGTTAGCGTCCGCGCTCGCTCCTCGGAGGCCGTCCGGCTGACGCCTTCTAAAGCAAGGAAGCAGAGAAGTGCAACCCGTGCAACAAATTGCAACCGCCGCGGAAGCCCGGCTGCAAAAGAGTGTCATTGTGCGCAAGTTATCCAGCGATTACGTTGGAGAAGGATTCGGGCGAGCAGATATCGCGTCCATCGAAACCAACCAAAGGGAGGATCACGTCCATGAAAAGAAAGACGAAATCGCGCGGCGCGGCGGTCACGCTCGCCGGACTGCTGTCCCTGACGCTGCTTCTGTCGGCCTGCGGGTCGAGCGGCAACGGAGCCTCGGGCGGGAGCGGGAATGCGTCGACCGCCGGAAGCGGGGCGAGCGGCCAATCCGAGTCGCCTCTCGAGCTCAGCATTATGGCCATTCTGCTGACGCCGACGGCGCCGGCGGACGACAACAAGATCAAGCAGGCGATCGAGAAAGCCGTCAATGCGAAGATGAAGATCAACTGGGTGTCCGGCAACAACTATACGGACAAGTTGAACGTGGCGCTCGCTTCGGGCGACATTCCGGACCTCACCTACATCGACGACCCGTTCTCCTCGGTATTCCGCAACGCGGTGTCGCAAGGCGCATTCTGGGACCTTACCCCTTACATCAAGGACTATCCGAATTTGAGCTCGAAAATATCGGAGACCGCCTGGAACCTGACGAAGATGGCCGACGGCAAAAACTACGGCGTTCCCCGCCCGCGGCCGTCCGAAGCCGACCCGTTCTTCATCATCCGCAAGGATTGGCTCGACAAGCTGGGCCTCCAAGTGCCGACGACGACCGACGAGCTCTACAATGTCATGAAAGCGTTCGCGGAGAAGGATCCGGACGGGAACGGCAAGAACGATACGATTCCGCTGACGGCTTATATCAATCCGAGCGACATGGGGCCGCTAGGCCAGGTCGAGCAGAGCTTCACCGGCGTCAACGGCAAGTGGAAGCTGCAGGACGGCAAGCTCGTTTACTCCGCTCTGCTGCCCGAAACCCGCCAGGCGCTGGAGTATCTGGCCAAAGCGTATAAGGAGAAGCTCATTCCGGAGGACGTCGCTTCGATGAAGCTGACGCAATCCAAAGACTTGTTCGATTCGGGCAAGGCCGGCATTATCGTCGATAAGGCCGGAACGATGTCCGACCATTACAACACTTTAAAGACCGTGGATCCGAATTTCAAGCAGACCGACTTCTATCCGGTCACGAGCATCAACGGCTACAACCCGAAGGGGGCGGGCTTCGCCGGCATGATGGCGATTCCGAAGAGCGTGCCGGAAGACAAGATGAAGCGGATTCTGAAGATGATGGACACCTGGATGAACGAAGACGTGTTCGATATTCAGCAATACGGCTTTGAAGGCACGGACTATAAGGTGGAGAACGGCCAAAAGGTGATCGATACGGATCAGCTGCAGAAAGACGGCGGACCGTCCTTCAATCAGATCGTGTACGTGGCCGACCCGTATGCGAGCTCGACGAAGGTCTATTTTCCGGCAGAGGTCAACGATCTGTACAAGAAAATTCAGGACGACCGGGCGAAATCGAGCGTGGCGGACATCAGCATCGGCTTGTATTCGGCGACGGCGGTGCAGGAGCTGCCCGAGATCGACAAGAAGGTGCAGGATATGAAGACGAAGATCATCCTTGGCAGAGAACCGATCACCGCGTGGGACAGCTTCGTGAACGACCTGAAGAACGATCCGAATATGGCCAAGATGAGCGAGGAAATGACCGCGGCGTACGAGCAGCGCAGCGCCGGCCAATAAAAGGAAAGGACGGGAGGAGGCTCCCGTCCTTTCTGCTCCTCGCCTATATCGCCAACCGCCTCCATCCTCTCAAAGCGCCCGATGAACGGGATTTTCTCCTTTTATTGGCTCATGAAAGTGCGTTTTCAGGGTCTGAGAGGGAAAAGCTCCCTTTAATCGGCCCTCGATTCGCAAAATCGCAGTCTGTGACCCGAATAGGGGGAGCATTTCCCGTTCACCCGGTTCAGGAGGCGTACTTTGGCGTCATTAAAGGGAGATTTTCCCGTTCGCTGAGCCGTCTCGACTCTCAGAGTAGAGGCTGCCGGCACAAAACATTTGCCGCTCGCCGCTAAAGCTTCCCCTTCTCCTGCAGAACGTCTTGATAATAACCGAGCAGCTGCGCGGACGGTTCGGACCAGCCTAACCGTTGAACGGCCCCGTACGCTTGGGCGGCGATCCGCTCCCTAACGGTTTCGTCCGTCAGCCGGGCTACCGCTTCGGCCAAGCCGCCCGGCCGGTCGGCATCGAACAGAAGCCCCGTCACGCCGTCCTCGATCTGCTCGCAGGTCGGACCGCTTCGGCCCGCGACGATCGGCACTCCCGAGGCCATCGCCTCGAGGATCACGAGACCGAGCGTTTCCGTCGTGGAAGGGAACACGAACAGGTCGGCGGACGCATAGGCCTTCGCCAATTCTTCGCCGTGCAGAAAGCCGGTAAACACCGTATTCGTTCCTTGAAAATAATTTTCCAGATGCGCCCGGTGCGGACCGTCTCCGACAAGCGCCAGGCAGATGCCGGGGGACGAAGCGAGAACGTCGCGAATTTGTTCGATCCCTTTCTCCGGGGCCAGCCGTCCCACATACAGCAGAACGGTCTTCTCGGGCCGGCGGCCCGAGAGCCTGTCCCGCATCTCGGAATCGCGACGGTGCGGCCCGAATTGATCGACGTCGACCCCGCGCTTCCATAGGTGAACACGGCGAAAGCCTTTGTCGCTTAGCTCGGTCAGCACGGATTGGGACGTGCATAGATTGAGGTCGGCCCGATTGTGCAGCGTCCGGAAGTACCGCCACAAGATCGGCTTCAGAAAAGGAAGGCGATAGTAGTCGGCGTACTTCGGGATTTGGGTGTGATAAGAGGCGACCAAGGGCAGACGGAGGCGGCGGGCATAATAAATTCCCGCAACGCCCAGCATCGCGGGATTGACCACGTGAACCAGGTCCGGCCGAAGCTTCCGGAGCAGATCGCCTACCCGCCGATTGGGAAAGGACAGCTTCTTGCTCGGGTATAGAAAGAATGTCCGAGCCGGAATCCCCAGGACGCTTACGCCTTCGAAATCATAAACGCCCAAATCGGGAGCGATGACGGCAATGTCATGGCCCTGTTCCCGCAGCCATCGGATCGTCGCGCACAGCCGGGTGACGATTCCGTCCGTTGACGGAAGGAACGTTTCGGTGACGATGGCAATCTTCATGTAAACAAGCTCCCTATCTTATTTCCAAGTGACCGTCGGCAGCACGTTCTCCGTCAGAACGCGGCTTCGATGCTCCACGGCGGTCTGCAGAATGCCCCGGAGCGTCTCATCGGACAGCAGATGCGGCTCCAGTCCCAAATCCTTGAGCTTCGTGTTCTTGGCGTAATAATAATGTTTTTCTTTCTCGACGCGCGGATTGGACAGATGGGAGACATGGCATGCCAGACCCTCGTCCAACGCCACCTTCCGAACCTTCTCGGCGAGCTCCAGCACGGAGAATTCCTCCGTGAACTGGTTGAACACCCGGAACTCCCCGATGTCGGCGGGATGCTCCGCGGCGATCTCGATGCAGCGAACCGTATCCCGGATATCGAGGAAGCCCCGCGTCTGGCCGCCTTCCCCGTAGACGGTCAGGTCGTGGCCGATCGCCGCCTGGATCAGGAAGCGGTTGAGAGCCGTACCGAATACCGCGTCGTAATCGAAGCGGTTGACGAGCACCGGATCGAGCAGCGTCTCCTCCGTATGCAATCCGTACACGACTCCTTGGTTCAGATCGGTTACGCGCAGGCCCCACACTCTGCAGGCGAACATGAGGTTGTGGCTGTCATGGACTTTCGAAAGGTGATACATGGAGCCGGGCTGCTTGGGATAAGGGAGAACGTCTTCCCTGCCGTTGTGGGCGATCTTGATGTATCCTTCCTCGATATCGATGTTCGGCGTTCCATATTCACCCATCGTGCCCAATTTGATAATATGGCAGTCGGGAACGATCTCTTTGATGGCGTAGATGACGTTTAGCGTTCCGACAACGTTGTTCACTTGCGTAAATACGGCATGCTCGCGGTCGATCATCGAATACGGGGCGGAACGCTGCTCCGCGAAGTGCACGAAGGCGTCCGGCTTGGTCTGAAGGAGCACCGTGCGCAGAAAATCGTATTGATTCAAATCGCCGACGTAAAGACCGATCGAGCGTCCGGTCAGCTCCCGCCAACGGGCGATCCGTTGCTCGATCCCGGCGATCGGGGTCAGCGAATTGGAATGGAGCTCTTGATCCCACTTTCTGCGAATCAAGTTGTCCACGATCGTGACGTCATGCCCTTTATTCGATAAATACAATGCGGTCGGCCACCCGCAAAACCCGTCTCCGCCTGCCACAACGATTTTCATTAATGAACTTCCTCCTAAGGTCCCAGGATCTATAATGATCGTAACCTAGAAATGTTAAATTCATGTAAATAAATTTAGAAGGATTCGGACTCCCCTGTGCGAAGGCATTGGAGCCGTTTGAAGTCATTTGAAGTCATTTGCCGGAGTCGTCCATAGAGGAATACGTTGAACTTTGAAATCGGTTCCGTTTCGAGCGCCGGTTTACATTCGAAGGCAAACTGACGCCAGGGCCGATGCGGCAAAGGGTAACGGAAATTTTGCAAAGAAAAGCCCCCGATTCCAACGCAATCGGGGACATATCGTTATGCTTCCATCTTCTGAGCCGTATACAGCCGGTGATAAAATCCTTTGCGGGCGAGAAGCTCGTCGTGCGAGCCGGCTTCGGCGATGCCTTTGTTCGAGACGTACATGATGCGGTCGCAGTTCTTCACGGTGGACAGCCGGTGCGCGATGATGAACGAGGTTCGGCCCTTGAGCAGCTCGTTCAAGCCTTCCTGCAGCAGCCGCTCGGTCTTGGCGTCGATCGACGAGGTCGCTTCGTCCAGGATAAGGATGCGCGGATCGGCGAGCAGCGTCCGGGCGAACGAGATCAGCTGCCGCTGTCCTTGCGACAGCTTCGAGCCGCGCTCGTTGACTTCGGTCAGGTAGCCTTGCTCGAATTCGCGGATGAAGTCGTCGGCGCGAACCGTTTTGGCGGCGGCGATAATCTCTTCCTCGGTCGCGTCAAGCTTGCCGTACCGGATATTGTCGAGAATCGTGCCGGAGAAGATGAAGCTGTCCTGCAGCATGATGCCCATCTGGCTGCGCAAGGACTTAAGCGTCACCTGCGAGATATCGTGGCCGTCGATCCGGATGCTGCCGCCGCTGACGTCGTAGAAGCGCGAGATCAGGTTGACGACCGTCGTCTTGCCGGCCCCGGTCGGACCGACCAAGGCGATGCTCTCGCCCGGCTTCACGTCGAAGCTGAGGTTCTCCAGGATGTTGAGTCCGGAATCGTAGCCGAACGTGACGTTGTCGAATGTCACCTGCCCTTGAATGGGGGGCAGCGCCTTCGCGCCGGGATTGTCGCGGATGGTGACCGGCTCGTCCAGCGTCTCGAAGATGCGCTCCAGGTAGGCGACGGCGTTGATGAAGCTGTTGTACAGGTTCGACAGGTTCAGGATCGGCTGCCAGAAGCGGGCCGCGTAGCTGCTCATCGCCAGAATGACGCCGAAGGTGATGTCCGCGGGACCCAGCGCCAGCAGCCCGACGAGATAGATCAGCGCCGTCACGATCGTGGACAGATTGTCGACGGAGAACGGGATCAGCGCGTTGAAACGCATCGCCTTCATCCACTCGAACCGATAATTGGCGGCCAGGCGCGTGAAGATGCCTTCGTTCCGCTGTTCCCGGGAGAACATCTGGGTGACGCCGATTCCGCTGATGCTCTCCTGCGTATAGGCGTTCAGATTGGAGCTCTTGTTGGAGACCGCTTGCCACGCCCGGCGCTGACGCGTCTTGATCAGCAGCATGACGCCGAGGAACACGGGCAGGCCCGCCAACGTGACGAAAGAGAGCCGAACGTCGACGGCGAACATGAACGCGGCGATGAAGATCAGGTTCACGATCTCCAGGATAAAGTTGATAATGCCGTTGGACAGCACGTCCGAGACCGCATTGACGTAGTTGACGATCCGGATGAGGATCTTGCCTTGCGGACGGTCGTCGTAATATTTGAACGGCAACTGCTGCAAGTGTTTGAACAGATCGATGCGAATCTCGGAAATAATGTCCTGTCCGACCTTCGTCATGATGCGGGAGCGAATCGTCGCCAGAACGACGCTGACCACGATCGTCAGCAGCATCAAGGCCGACCAGCCGACGAGCGGCTCGTAGGCCTTCGCGGGAATGGTCACGTCGACGACGTGCTGCATGATGAGCGGAGCCGACAGCCCGATGGCCGCCGACAGGGCGCTAAGCGCGAACGCAATGAGCATCGGCTTCTTCTGGCGCTTGATATAGACCATGGCCCGCCTGAAGTGCTTAATATCAAACGGGGATTCCAGGTTCTCGTCGACGTCGAATTTATTTCTAGCCACTCACGGCCACCTGCCTTCCGAGGCCTTCGTTCTGAAGCATGAATACGTCGTAGTAGTAGCCCCGCTTCGCCAGCAGCTCGGCGTGGGTTCCTTCCTCGATAATGCGGCCGTTGTCCAGAATGAGGATACGGTCGGCTTTGGCGGTCGTGGATACGCGCTGGGCGATGATGATCTTCGTGCAGTCGTGATCCAGACTCCGCAGGCTCTGCTGAATGTGCGTCTCCGTCTCGAGGTCGACCGCGGAGGTCGTGTCGTCGAGAATGAGGATCGGACGGCGGACCGCCATGGCGCGGGCGAGCGCGATCCGCTGCTTCTGGCCGCCCGACAGGCCGACCCCGCGTTCGCCCACGATCGTGTCGTACCCGTCCGGCATCTTGCGGATGAAATCGTGCGCCGCAGCGAGCTCGGCATACCGGACCGTCTCTTCCTCCGGAAGCTCGGGGTCGCCATAGGCGATGTTGCCGTCGATCGTATCGGAGAACAGCAGGACGTCCTGCGTCGCGATGCCGATGTTGCCGCGCAGCTCGTCGAGCTCCAGCTCGCGGACGTCGACGCCGTCGATCAGCACCCGTCCCTCGGACACGTCGTAGAAGCGCGGGATCAGATTGACGATCGTCGTCTTGCCCGATCCCGTCGAACCCATGATGGCGATCGTCTCGCCGGCCTGTACGCTGAAGCTGACGTCGTGCAGCACCGTCGTGCCATCGTACTTGAAGCTGACATGATCGAACCGGATGTTTCCGTCGTAGCGGCGTTTTTCCACGGCACGGTGCTCGTTGACGATGCCGGGCTTGGCATAGTAGATTTCCACGATCTTGGCCAGGCTGGCGAAGAACCGCTGAATGTCGTTGATAATGATGCCGATATTGCGCATCGGGTTGGAGACGGCCCAGATCAGGGAAGAGAAGGCCGCATATTCGCCGAAGGTGATCCGGCCTTTGATCACCAGATAGCCCCCGGCGATCATCAGGATCACGTTGAACGCCTGCGCGAACGTCTCCAGATAAGGAAAGTAATCCAGCCAGACGAGCGCCGCCGTCTTGTTCGCCTTGGAGAAATTGGCGTTCTTGGCCGTGAATTTCTCGATCTCGAACTCCTCGCGGGCGAACGCCTTGATGACGCGATTGGCCGCGATGTTCTCCTGCGTCGTCGAGTTAAGCTGCGACAGCCGCTCGCGCAGGTCGATATACATCGGCCGGACCCGCTTGGCGAACAGGAAGGCCACGACAAAGACCGGCGGCGCGAGAATGAGCAGCCAGAGCGTCAGGACGGCATCGATGGAGAAGAAATAGATGAGCGCCGCGACGAAGATCGTAAGCGATTCGATGATCGTCTTGATGATCCACGCCATCGAGTGGCGAACCATTTCCAGGTCGCCGGTCATCTTGGTCATCAGGTCTCCGGTCCGGTTATGGTCGTAATACTCCATATCCTGGCCCTGGATCTTGTTGTACAGATAGATGCGGACGTTGTACAGCGTATTTTGCGAGGATCGCTCGTACTGCATCGTCGTCAAGTAAGCTAGGCCGGTGCGCAGCAGGGAGAAGCCGATCATGCCGAGGCAGAGCGCGATCAGCAGTCCTCTCTGGTCAATCAGATTCTGGCGCGCGTCGTCGCCGGCGATGAACGTATCGATGATGCGCTGGCCGAGATAGGGATTCGCGATGGTAAGCGAAGAGCCTATGACCGAGAGGCACAACGCCAAAATATATCGCGTTCGGTTTCCTTGCAAGTTCTGCCACAACCATTTGATTTCGAACATGGGGTCCACCTGTCTTCGTAGGGTCTATTCGTTCTGTTCGCATGGTTCCTTCTTATCAAACAGACGTGATTATACCATAATTATCAGCGGGTAAAGCCCCTATTTTTGTTTTTTTATTACTGGAAAAAGGATATGATCAAAACAATGCGGAAGGAGGAGGAAATGATGAATTTTTCGAAGCTGAAGGCTTATTTGGATCGTTTTTACGTCGAGAAAAACATTCCTGGCGCGGGGCTCGCCATGTATTCCAAGCATGAGCCTGTTTTGGAGCATTATACGGGGTATTCCGACGTTGAAAATCGGATCGAATTCGGACCGGATACGATCTTCCGGCTCTATTCGGCCACCAAGGTCATTACCTGCGCGGCGCTCCTTCAATTGTATGAGGCCGGAATGTTCAAACTTAGCGATCCCCTGTATTTGTACATCCCCGAGTACAAGAATATGACCGTTCGGCACGTTCGGGACGACGGTTCGGCGGAAATCCGCCCCGCGCGGAACGCCATTACGATCGAGCATCTGTTCAGCATGACGGCGGGGATTGACGGACGGGATACCGAAGAGACGCGCAAAGTGCTCGAGACGACGAGGGGGGAGGCCCCGACGGTCGAGGTGATCCGGGCGCTGGCCAAGGAGCCGCTGCTCTTCGAGCCGGGGACCCGCTTCAAATACGGCGCGTGCCACGATGTGTTGGGAGCGCTGGTCGAGGTGCTGTCGGGCAAAACGTTCGGCGCTTATTTAAAGGAAAACATTTTCGACCGGATCGGGATGAAAGACACTTCTTTCGTTCTGAAGGACGAGAAGCGGTTCTGCAAGCTTTACAATCGTTTCAACGGAAAGACGCATACGGCCGAGAGCGTCGGCGAGACCATCGCGATCCAGCTGGGGAAATCTTATGAGAGCGGCGGCGGCGGGCTGTATTCTACCGTACCCGATTACATCCGGTTTGCCGAGGCTTTGTGCAACTACGGCTTGGCGTCCAACGGCGAGCGCATACTCCGGGAAGAGACCGTGAACGAGATGAGGAAAAAGCGCTTGAACCAAGCGGCGCAGCGGGATTTCGCCCAGTTCGGCGGCGTGAGCAAGAGCGGCTACAGCTATGGTCTTGGCGTGCGGACGCTCGTCGACCGGGAGGAGAACAACTCGCTCAGCCGGAACGGCGAATTCGGCTGGGACGGCGCCCGCGGCTGCTATGTCGTCATCGATCCAGAGGCGGAAGTGGCGCTGTTCTACGCCCAGCAAGAGAACGGCTCCCCCTGGTACCGCTGGCACGGCACGATTCGAAACTATGCGTACGCCAGCGTCTGGGAGGATTAAGCGCCGAAAAACCTACCTTTCCGGGTAGGTTTTTTTTTGCCGAGTTGCGCCTTTTGTCGAATCGTGGCATGTTAAAGGGGACGCACTCCCAACCGAAGCGAGGACACCGCAATGAACAGAAGTTCTTTTTGGAATCGTTTCGCGAACGCAGGAACGTTGACGCTGAAGAAGAGAATCATGATTCTGTTCTCCATCAGCTCTTTGATCCCGTTCGTCTTTGTCTTTTTTATTTCGTACCACACCATTTACTCGATTCTGACGAACAAAATTCAGGACAGCATCCGAAGCAACCTGAGGCAGGCCGAATTTTCGATGGAGAACGCGATCGGCAACTTGAATTCGGTCTCCCAGCAGCTCGCCTACAGCGGAACGATCGGACGCGAGCTGGATACGCTGTTTACGTCCAAAGATCCTTACGTCCGTTCGCAGATGAACGACGAGATCAACAGCGAGATGAACTTGATCACGTTCACCAATCCGAACGTAGGCTTGACGATGTACTATTTCCAGCAGGACCGCCAGATCCGGTTTCCCAATTCCGGCGTCAAGCCGAACTTCGATCCCACGGGCTTGCCGCTGTTCGCCCAATATTACGGCATTACCTATTATGGCCCGCATCCCAGCTTCGACCGTTTCAACAACAACTTGGTGATGTCCGCCATGAAGCAGGTCAAGCTGCCGGGACGCAACGACGTCTATGTCTACCTGGAGAGCAGCGATAAGCTCACCCAGGCGATTTTCGACAAAGGCAAGCAGGTTCAGAACGTTCAATACTTGTTCCTCGACAACAGCCACAAGATCACCTACAGCCAAATCCCGGACACCTTCCCGGCCGGCTCGGTTTTTGCCGGAGACATCGCGAACGTCTCCCATGGCTTGCAGCGGGATTACTATTGGTTCAACGAGACGAGCAATCAGGGGTGGAGCATCGTCTCCATTATCTCCAAGGCCGAGTACGACAAGGAGATGAACAAATGGTTTCTGCAAATTATCGGGTCGTCGCTTTTCTTCCTGGCGGTCAGCCTGCTGCTCGCTTGGCTGTTATGGAAGATGGTCTACCGGCCGCTCTCGAACTTCAACAAGGAGATCAAGCTGCTGACCAGCAACGAGGCTCCTTCCCCGCTGATCAAAACCAACATTCCCGAATTCGATCAACTGCTCGACAAGTTCCGCGATATGAAGGGACAGATCTGGGACTTGTTCAATGAAGTTCAGCAGAAGGAGAAACGAAGAGCCGATCTGGAAGTGGAGAAGCTGCTTTATCAGATCAATCCCCACTTTCTGATGAATACGCTGGACACGGTTCACTGGCTGAGCGTCATGAACGGACAGCAAGAGATCGACCGGATCGTCTCTTCGCTCAACAAGCTGCTCCATTACAATCTGGGCAAGCTCGGCCAGACCTCGACGATCCGCGATGAGGTCGACGCGCTCAAGCAATATTTGACCCTGCAGAAGGTCCGGTACGACTTCGAATTCCAGGTGAATATCGAGGTGGACCCGAGCATTCTCGATACGCCGATTCCCCGGTTTATCCTGCAGCCGCTGGTGGAAAATTCGCTTTATCACGGCTTTAGCGACAACGGCATGATCGAGGTGCGCATCGTGGCGCGGGAAATGATCGAAATCTCGATTCAGGATAACGGTTCCGGCATGTCTCAGGCGGAGATCGATAAGCTCCTGAACAGCGAGCAGCTCGATCGGGAGAAGGTCGGGATGGGCATCGGCATGAATTACGTGAAACGGATGCTGGAGGTTTTTTATAACGGCAAAGCGCGTTTCCGAATCGAGAGCGAGCCCGGAAAGGGCACCTCCATTTATTTAACTTTGTCCATACTAAAAAAGGAGGACTTGCAATGATTCGGGTACTGATCGTCGACGATGAGAAATTGGTCAGACAGGGCATCATCTCTTCTTTGCCGTGGGAAGCGTTCGGTATGCAGGTGGTCGGGGAAGCCAAGAACGGGGAGAAGGCCGTCGAGTTTCTGGAGCAGAACGAAGCGGATCTCATGCTGACCGATTTGGCGATGCCGGTCATGTCGGGCATCGAGCTGATGCGGATCGTTCGCAAACGCTACCCCAATCTGTACATCATCGTCCTGACGCTGCACCAGGACTTCGAGTACATCCAGGAGGCGCTTCGTCTCGGAGCGATCGATTATATCGCCAAAGTCGAGCTGGTGCAGGACCGATTCCACGAAATCCTGCAGCGAATCCATGCGCGGATTACGGAAGAAGAGAGCAAGCGGGGACCTCTGACGCAAGGCGCTTCCGCCGTTGAAGCGGAGTCCGGTCCAAGAATGACCCCGGCTGCGGACGATGCCAAGCCGGCCTCAGCGGAAGGGGTCGACGAGGAGACCGAACGGTGGTCGGCCCTGGGCTGGATCTATGATGACGGCCAATTCGAGGAGCGATTGCAGCGGCTTAAGACGTACGGGCTGACGGGAGAGACATTGGCCCGCGTGTTGGCCGATCTGGCCGAGAGCTGGAACGAGCAGTACGGGCTTGAGGCGGCCGACAGACTGAACCCGCCGCGGACCGTCGACGTTTGGGATGAGGCCGAGAGCTGGCTCGTCGACTCGCGCGGCGCGCTGAGCCGTTTGCTGGACGGCCCGCAATATTCCCTGGACGTCCGGGATGCGGTCAAGAAGGCGGAGAGGTTCATCCAGGAGGACTTAAGCGGACAGCTGCACGTCGCCGATATCGCCAAGCGAGTCAATATCAGCAGGAGTTATTTCAGCCAATGCTTCAAAGACATTACGGGCAAGACGTTCAACGAGTATGTCCGTCAGGCAAGGGTCGACAAGGCGAAAGAGTATCTCGTTCATACGAATCGGCCGATTCTGTGGATTGCGGAGAAGACGGGGTACCTGGACGGCAAATACTTCAGCAGCGTCTTCCGCGATCAGACCGGGCTGCTGCCCAGCGCCTTCCGCAAGGCATACCGTCGCGAGAACGGGAAATAGCCGATCTCGAATCGGACACCAACCGACTTTTTTCGTTGTAAACGCGCGTTCGGGGAGACAGTAGTCCGAAAGTCGTGGGGACAAACGTCCGATTCGGCGAGCGGGGAGTCATCTCTCCCCCTTATTACGCAACCGATTTCCGTCTAACGGCCAAAGGGGCTGTGTTACATTTAACGAGGAAGCGAAAACACTTGGAGAGAAGGGGACTCTTTGAGACACAAGAAGAAAAGCATCGCGATCGCAATGGCGACCCTGGCGCTCGTCGTCAGCGCTTGCGGAAATTCGAACAACAACAATTCCGCTGCGAGCGACGCGGCTCCATCCGGAAGCAGTTCGTCATCCGCTTCTGCGGCGCCCGCGGATCCGTTCGGGAAATATGCCGATCCGGTCACGCTGAGCGTCGGCCAGCAGGTCGATCCGTCGGATACGACGCTGCCTGCCGGAGATACGCCGGACAGCAACCAGTACACTCGATATATCAAGGACAACTTGAATATCGACGTGAAGGACGCGTTCACGGCATCGCCGACCAACTACAACCAGAAGGTCAGCCTCTCGATCTCCAGCAACGATCTGCCGGACGCCATGATCGTGAACGCCCAGCAATTCCGCGAGATGAGCGATAACGGTCAGCTCGAAGATCTGACCGACGCGTTCAATCAATACGCATCTCCGGAGCTGAAGCGCGTGCTTGCGGATTCCAACAAGCGGGCGATGGATACGGTGACGGTCGACGGCAAAATCATGGCGCTGCCGCAAGCGGAAGACGCCGGCGTCCACGAGATGTGGATTCGCCAGGACTGGCTGGACAAGCTGGGCCTGCAGCCGCCGAAGACGGTGGACGATCTGGAGAAGGTCGCCGACGCGTTCGTCAATCAGGATCCCGACGGCAACGGCAAGAAGGACACGATCGGCATTGCCGCTCCCGACAGCAGCGACGCCAGCAAGCTGTACGCGAATTTCCTGGAGTCCGCGAACAACCTGTACGGGTTCGATCCGGTCTTCGCGGCGTTTGACGCGTATCCCGGTTATTGGGTGAAGGATGCCAACGGCAACCCCGTATATGGTTCGACTACGCCGGAGACGAAGCAAGCGCTCGGCAAGCTGGCCGAGATGTATTCCAAAGGCTTGATCGACCAGCAAATTTCGGTTCGTCAGGATTCCGGCGAGCCGGTCATCAGCGGCCAGACAGGCATTTTCTTCGCACCGTGGTGGATGGGGTACGGCCCGTTGACCGACGCCGTCAAGCAGAACCCGAAGGCGGATTGGCAAGCCTATGCGCTGCCGCTGGACGCGAGCGGCCAATTTAAGCCGCACCTCAGCGCGCCGGCCGGGCAATTCCTGGTCGTCCGCAAAGGGTACAAAAATCCGGAGGCGGTCGTCAAGCTGGAGAACCTGCTGCTTCGCGACGAGAGCAAGTTCGATCTGTCCAAGGGATCGATCGGCTTCTATCCCGTCCGTCTGGCGCTCGGTCCTTCCGACGAGTCGGAATTCACGGTCAAAGCGCTGCAAGACGTGCTCGCGGGCACGAAGAAGCCCGAGGATTTCAGCGACAAGCCGGAGTACAAGCTGCTCGCGGGCGACTTGGCCAACATTAAGAAAGTGAAGACGGAGCCTTACGACAAGATGGATATCCAATATTGGAATCCGAATGCGGATTTGGGGGCTTGGACCCGTCTCTATTCGCTGATGGTCGGCGTCTCTCCCTTCATGGATCTGGAAGGGAACGGAGTCAGCAGCCTGATCTACTCCCAGACGCCTACGATGGAGAGCCGTTGGGTCAACCTGCAGAAGCTGGAAGACGAGGCGTTCCTCAAGATCATCGTCGGCGCCGCGCCGCTCGATTCGTTCGACAAATTCGTGTCCGATTGGAAGCAGCAAGGCGGAGATCAAATCACCTCCGAAGTGGCCGAGGCCATCAAGTAAGACCGAATGAAGGAATAACAAGAGGCGCTTGGCGGCAAGCGCCTCTCTGTTCCCGGCCATAAAGCCCGACAACCGATCAATCACCCTTCGGTTGACGGATAACGGTTGCGGGGAGGAGGGAAGATTCGTGAAAACAAAAGGTTTTGCCAAGCATTACTACCTCATGCTCCTGCCGGGGTTCGCATGGCTTGCCGTATTCGGTATTTTTCCCATGTTCGGCATCGTGCTCGCGTTCGAGCACTTCAGTCCGGTTAAAGGGATGTTCGGTTCGGATTGGGTCGGCTTGGAAAACTTCCGCTACATGTTCTCGCTGAACGATACGAAGAGCATCTTCGTGAATACGATCTTTATCGCGATCATGAAAATTATCGCGAATCTGGTCGTGCCTCTCGTTTTCGCCTTGCTCCTGAACGAGCTGCGCATCGTCGTGATGAAAAAATGGGTGCAGACGATCGTCTACCTGCCCCACTTTCTTTCCTGGGTTATTCTCGGCGGCATCGTCCTCGACTTGTTTTCCCTGGACGGCCCGGCGAACCAGATCTTACATGTGTTCGGAATCGACGCCATCAATTTCTTCGGCAAAGCGTCGCTGTTTCCGTTCCTGGCGGTAGGCACCGATGTCTGGAAGGAATTCGGCTTCAATATGATTATTTACCTGGCGGCGCTCACCGGCATCAACCCGGCCTTGTACGAGGCGGCAGGGATCGACGGGGCGTCGCGAATGCGGCGGATCTGGCACGTCACGCTGCCGGGCGTGCGCACGACGGCTTCCCTGCTCGCCGTGCTGGCGCTGGGCAACGTGTTGAACGCCGGCTTCGATCAAATTTTCAATCTGTACAACCCTCTCGTTTACTCTTCCGGGGATATCATCGACACGTGGGTCTATCGTACAGGCTTGCTCAACATGCAGTATGAGCTGGCGACGGCCGTCGGTCTGCTCAAATCGGTCGTCGGCTTCATCCTCATCGGGATTTCTTACTTCGCGGCCTACAAATGGACCAACTATCGGATTTTCTAACAGAGAGGAGGGAGGGACATGGTTCGAGATACCACGATCGGCTCCCGAGCGTTTGACATTCTGATTATCGTCATCCTGATCGCCGTCACGATCACCTGCGTGCTTCCGTTATGGTACACGCTGGCGATGTCGCTCAGCACCAAATCCGCCGCTGCGGCGGGTCAGGTCTCGTTGTGGCCGGTCGGCTTCAACTTGAATTCCTACAAGCAGCTGCTGCAGGACAATCAGTTCTTCGTCTCGTTCTGGACTTCGGTCAAGCGCGTTCTGCTCGGCGCCGGCCTGAACCTGCTGATCGTCCCGCTGATGGCGTATCCTCTGTCGAAGACGATCAAGGACTTTCGGCTTCGCAACGTTCTGATGTGGGTACTCATCTTCACGATGCTGTTCAACGGCGGCCTCATTCCCTTGTATCTGACCGTCAAGCAGCTCCATCTGTTCAACAGCATCTGGTCGCTCGTCCTGGTCGGCGGCGCGCAGACGCTCGTGTTCAACGTCATTCTGGCCATGAACTTCTTCCGCAATCTTCCGCGGGAGCTGGATGAGGCGGCGCTCGTGGACGGAGCGGGACCCTGGTACATTCTCCTCAAAGTGTATGTCCCGCTGGCGGCGCCCGTGCTGGCCACGGTCTCCTTGTTCAGCATCGTGTACCACTGGAACGAATTCCTGTACGGCCTGGTCTTCATGACCCGCCAGGAATTTTACCCGCTGCAAACCTATATCCAGCAGGTGGTCGTCATGCTCGATCCGTCGACCATGTCGCAGGATCAGCTGCAGCGGATGAGCCAGCTGTCCAACCGCACGCTGAATGCGGCGAAGATCTTTATCGCGATGATTCCGGTTCTCGTCGTCTACCCTTTCCTGCAGCGCTTCTTCATTCACGGGATTACGCTCGGCTCGGTTAAGGAGTAGAATCAAGAAGGAGTCGTCAAGGAGAAGAGGAGGCGGTTGTGAGCATGAAGCGAATCGTGGCGATCGTCGGCGATTACTATCACGACGAGTCGCTGGCCAGGGAGTCGCTCGTCAAAGCGTTCGAGGCGATTCCGCCGGATGAGGAGCGCGCGCTCGAATTTGTCGGGACGAAGGACATGGTTCGCGTGCTCGAAGAGCGTCCGGATGCGGTCGTGCTGTTCAAGGAGAACCGGCTGAACCCGCAGGACGAGAAGGTCGAGCTGTGGATGGACGAAGCGGTGTCGTCCGCGATCGCAAGCTACGTCCGGGAAGGCGGCGCTTGGCTGGCGTGGCACGCAGGCCTCGCGTCGTATCCCGAGGAGTACGAGTATGTGAAGATGCTCAGAGGTTTTTTCCTGTCGCATCCGGCGCAGAATAAGCCGGTGCGGTATGTTCCCGTTCATACGGAAGCTGCCGGCCGGTCCGGCGAAGCGTTAGGGTTCGTGGACGAGCATTATTTCGTCTCCTGCGACGAGAACGATACCGAAGTATTCCTTCGTTCGGAATCCGAGGACGGCTCCTCGATCGCCGGTTGGCGCCACGCGTACGGCAAGGGCAAGGTTCTCTGCCTGACGCCGGCGCACCGCCGGGAGGGTCTGCTCGACCCGTCGTTCCTGAAGCTTCTGGGCGGATGTCTGGAATGGTGCGCGACGCGCTAAGCTCGCCGCCGGTCGACGAGCGAAGACGGAAAGATAGCGGAATTACGATAAGGCAGGCAGTCGTCAAGACTGTCTGCCTTATTTTTTTGGCATCCCCGGAACGTTCACAGAGCCCAACTCAGCGGAATCGTGAAGTCATACAGCCGTATCGGCGTTACATCGGCCCGAACGGACTGGACGGGCATGGCTGCCATGAACCTCACCGCATCCCTGAACGTTTTTGATCCGATCGTCCGATCGAATGGCAGATCCGCCGCTGCAAGGAAGCGGGGTTTCGACGTCGCCTTCGCTGCGGACGACGGGCATTCTGAGCGTGCCGGGGGTCGTCCATCCGGGCGCTTTTTGTCGTTCGGCGGCACTTTCTGGAAAGGGGCGGAAGGAATTTCGGAAACCGGATCCGAATTTTATAGAAAAAGAACGATTACGGAAAGGAGGTTCATGATGAGATCCTTCTCTTCTCCCAAGTCGGGGGAGACGTCATCGCCCGCGTCGAAAAGCGGGTCGCAAGCTCCGGCCGCCAGAGCCGGGGCGGCCTTGCAGAGAATGGCCGGGCCGCAAGGCGCGCCAACTCCCGCAGGGCAGCTGATGCAGCTGCAAAGCGCCGTCGGGAACCAGGCGGTGCTGCAGCTTCTGGCGTCGGAAGGGCAGCGCCGGGTGCTTCCCGATCCGAAGAGCGCCCTCCCGCCGGTCGAACCGGCAGCTTATCCGGGGGCCGGGGCTCCGATCCAGAGGGTCAGAGACACGTTAGCTGCTTTCGTTAACAAGGAATCCATCGTGACCCCTGCGCAACTCATGGGTTTTTTGGACCGGATCGACGAACAACTCGAAGAGCTTCACGATGAGGAGACGGCCAACTCCAAGCTGTTGGCCGAATTGCGCAGTACATTTCTGGAGAACTACACCAAGCTGCTTGAGGAAATTAAAAAGGAGAAATCCGATACGGACGATCCGTCGGAATTCGCCATCGCGGTAAATGACTTCAGCGCCCTTGGCAGCAACGCCCAAAAATATTTTAGGAAAGCCATGGTCTCGCTTCGGGACATGCGCAATGAATTGAACCGCTCCTTGGAGGTTCACCAGCTCACTTTGGAGAGCCGAAACCAGTTGAACGGTTATAAGGAAGAAAAACAAAAGGCTTCCTACAAGGAGCCGGAGCGGGCGAAGACGATTACCGAATGGGACGATCATTACGCTTACTTGTACCGCCGAATGTCGGTCGACGAATACAACCTCCTTGGGAAGGTGAACGAGAAGAAGAAGCTGGAGAAAGTGACCCCCGATAATAACAGCCGCAAGTGGCTGTCGACGAGCAACGCCCATTCCTTCGCCTTCACCAACGAAGACGTCGTCCACTCCGGGGTCGAGGTCAAGGAAGTGATCGTTCGTTTTAAAGTGGACAAGAAAAAGTTGATGAAAATTTTGGAAAAAACTTTTCCGGCCTACAAAACGGACTCGTATAAGCCCAAAAATAAGGACAGGGTGCTGATTCATCAGGAATTGCTGGCGCAGGGCAGCAACGCCAATACCGGAACGGATGAAGAGTTGGAGACGATCTTCCGCAACAATGAGCACTTCAACATCGGCTTTTCGATGAAGACCGTCCAGCTTCTGGACCCTGCTATCGTGGAGATCACGGCGACGCCGGTCGGGTAAGCGGCATCCTTCGGAAGCCGGCGGAGCGGCCGGGCGTATCGCCGCGCAAGCGCTTCTACCGAGTCTCCCGCATCAGCTTGGAGAGGCCGAGCATTCGGATCAGCAGCCAGTCCCGCAGGCGGTCGGATCTGCGGCCGAGCATCACGATCATGCGGGCTACCCGGCCCGCAGCATAACGCGTCCGCGGTTTGGCGGACGTCAAGGCGTGAACGACCGCATCCGCGACGACGCTTGCGGGCGAAGCGGACTGCTTGGCCATGGCGGAGTCGAAGGCCGCCATGGCCTCTTCGTACAAGGCCCGTTTGTCCGCCGGAATTCCGCTCAGGGATCGGTCGTATTCCGCATTGGCTTTCTCGAAGATCGAGGTTTGAATCGCTCCGGGCTGGATGAGCGAGACGCTCACGCCCCACGGCTTCACCTCCACCCTCAACGCGTCCGTTATCGCCTCCAACGCATGCTTCGATGCGGAGACGGCTCCGAAATAAGGGAACGCCAGCTTGCCGGACGTCGCGCCGATATTGACGATCCGGCCGCGATTCCTGCGCAGCAGCGGGAGCATGGCCTGGGTCACTGCAATCTGCCCGAAGACGTTAATGTCGAACTGACGCTTGAATTCATCCGGCGGGATCAGTTCCAGCGGTCCTTTTACGATGCAGCCCGCGTTGTTGACCAGTCCGTCCAATCCGCCGGCGCCAAGCGATGCCGCAATCTCACGGGCCGCCGCCTGAACCGAATCGGGGCTCGTGATGTCGAGCCGGATCGGAACGATCTTGCCGGCAATCGTCTTTTTCAGCATCGCTCCCCGCTCCAGGTCCCTCACTCCCGCGAAAACGCGCCATCCTCTGCCCGTCATCGCTCTCGCCAGTTCCATGCCGATACCGCCGTTCGCGCCTGTGATCAACACGGCCCGCTCATTAGCGTTATTTGCCATTTCAAACTCACGCTCCTTATGCTTTCAAGTCACCCGCCAACGTATTTATTGTAAGCCGATTTTTGTATAATAAAGAGTAGGGCGTTTATCGTGGGAGTAAGAATAATAGTCTTCCGGCAGGAGGTTCACCTTATGGCGAACTCGGCAAAGCATAAAGAATTAGGAGATTTCCTGAAGACGAGGCGAATGCGGATGTCCCTTCAGGAGGCGGGTCTGCCGGTTGACGGGGCTCGGCGTCGCACGCCCGGCTTGCGGAGGGAGGAAGTCGCGGCGTTGTCCGGCGTCTCTCTGGCCTGGTACACGTATCTGGAGCAGGGGCGGCTGATTCGCGTATCCGAACAAGTGCTGTCCAGTCTGGCTCGCACCTTGAAGCTGGATCGGGACGAGCGCGATTACCTGTTTAAGATGGCCGGGCAGCGTCCGCCGGACGATGCTTCGCCCGCCGCCGCGGAGGAAGATCGCCTTCCGCCTTCCCTGCGGCTCGTCCTGGACGGGATTCGCGACTATCCCGCTTTTATCGCGGACGGCCGGTTTACCGTCGTCGCCTGGAATCGGCTGGCCTCCGCCGTGTTCGGCTACCGGAAGGAAGAAGACGCCTTGGAGCGCAATCTAATCTGGCGCTTGTTCGCCAATCCGGCCCATCAACAATTGTTCTGCGAATGGGAGCATCTGGGCAAGCTGCTGCTCGCGCAGTTCCGGAATTACTACGGGAACTATGCGGACAATCCATGGTACGTCGAACTGGTGGAGAAGCTGAAGGAGAAGAGCCCCGAGTTCGCCGAATGGTGGCCGAGGCACGAAGTGTTGGAATCGCTGGAAGGTTTTAAGAAAATGCGCCATCCTCTGCTCGGAGAGATCAGTCTGGAATACAACAGCTTCGCGGCTGGCGACGATCGCAACTTGATGATGGCCGTGTTCACGCCTCGGCCGGGCACCGATACGGCGGACAAGCTGAAACGGCTTATCGCGGAATAGGGACTCTGCTCCCGAAACTCCCAATCATAGTCCACTTATCCAATCATTATCCGCTTTTTCGCAAGCCGGGTATTCGTCTATAATAAACGAAACGAGAAATCCAAGCCGCCTGTTCACAATAAGGGGGGCTTTTTTTTATCAATATATATAAGTTCCGGGGTCCCCGCAAAGTACCTGAGTAAGCTTCGAAGCGAAGCCCCGCTTTGTGGGGTTATCTTATGGGTTCCAAGCATGCGGATTACAGACTATAGTTGAATCATAAATGCATAGACGAAGGGGCTGAGCGGGATGAAAGTATTGATCGTGGACGACGAGCCGAGACACCGCAGAGGAATGGCGAACATGATTCATGCCCTGCGGCCCGAAGATCAAGTTCTTGTCGCGAAAGACGGGGCAGAGGCGCTGGAGTTCGTCAGATCCGAGAAGCCCGATGTCGTGTTGACCGATATCCGAATGCCCAATCTGGACGGACTTTCCTTCCTGAAGCTGCTGGAAGACGAAGGCCTTCGGACCAAGGTTGTCATGATCTCGGCTTACAATCTGTTTGAATATGCGCAGACCGCGATTCGTCACGGGGCTTATGACTATCTTTTGAAACCTGTGGATGCCGAGAAAGTCGAAGACGTATTGCGCCGCCTGGAAGATCAGCTTGCCGCGGAATTCCGGCAGCATTCGGAATCGGAAGCGTTAAAGCATCGGTTAAGCCTCACTTCCTCCGCCTATCGCAACGGCCTTTTTCTGTCCTGGTTGAATGGGAGCTTGACGGATACGGAGCGTCAAGAGCTCGAAGCATTGGAAGAGATGCAAGGAAGCGGAATGGTCGTTTTCTCGGAATTCCGATTCGAACCGGGGCCTCAAGCGGAATGGGATCCCGCAGCCTGGCTGCGGCGCCTGGAGCAGGCATGGGCGGAATTCGGCGAAGCGAATACGTTTTCCTTGAACGCTCCTCGGGAGGATGTTTGCCAAGCGGTTACGATCGTCCGAACCTCCCGGCCTGCCCAAGAAAGAAAGCTTGAAATTCGCCAAATGGCCGCATCCTTGGGAACGGAGTGGGCAAAGTACGGAAGATTTACCCACGGGATAGGCCCGGATTGCCGGTCCTTATGGATGGAGGCGCCTCAAGCGTACCGGGCGGCGCAAACGGCCCATCAATATAATTTCCATGATCGCTGGGAAGGCATTGTGTTTCAAGATGAACTGCTGTCCGTCCGCGATCCCGTCCTTCCGGACGGAGAGAAGCTGTTCGAAGCGCTGCAAGGAAGAGATGCGGAAGCTGCCGTAGAGATGTGCCGGGCTGCGTTCGTTCAACTTGCCGCCGACGGACATGCGGCTCCGAATCTGATTAAGGAATGCGCCGCGCTAACCCTCATGAAGATTAAAAGCAGAATTCGCGATTATGTCGACCGGCGGATTGGAAGCGTTCTCACCCATTCGGCTCTGGATGAGGTCCCAAGCTGCCGCGCTTATACGGATTTGATGGCGATTCTGGAGACTCGTCTCCGGGAAGTACACGATGCGATCAGGCAGTCACAGTCGGATAAAAGCGAGAGGATCGTTGACGAGTGCTTGAGGTGGATTCAGGAGAACGCCAAGGAAGAACTGACGCTGGAGCGGGCTGCCGAACACTTCTTCTTTAATGCTTCCTACTTCAGCACCCTGATCAAAAGCCGTACGGGAAAGACGTTCTCCGATCATGTGACGGAGGCCAGAATGCGGAGGGCAAGGGAACTGCTTGCGGCGAACAGGAGAATATACGAGGTCGCCGCCGAATGCGGCTATCAGGATACGAAGTATTTCTGCAGAGTGTTCAAGAAGCAGAACGGCATGTCTCCCGAAGCGTACAAGCACACTTCCTTCCCGCAAAGGAGCGGCGAGGGATGAAGATGACCTTCCGCTCCCGGTTGCTGGCCAGCTATATCTTTCTGATTGCGATCCCGCTTATCGTGTTGGGGACCCTCTTCTATCGGACCAGCCTGCGCGTCGTGACGGAACAAGCGCAGAAGAACGTATACGAGATCGTCAAGAAAAATAACGAGATTATGGACAACAAGCTGCGGATTATCGACCAGAACAGCGCGGCCATGTTCGTAGACAAGGATTTGTTCCGGGTCTTCAACGGCTTGAAGCCGGAGAACAAGGCGGACCTGCTCGAAGCCGATCGTCTGGTGTCCGACGCTTTGAGAAGATATTTCTCGCAAATCGACGATGTGTACGTTTATCAGATCTGGACGTCTTATTTTACGTTCGGCCAGTCGCTGCCCCAAGGCGATCCGACGCGTTCGGATATTTACCGCAAGGCACGCCAGGCGGGAGGCAAGATGGTATGGTATCCGACCTACGACTTCGTCGACATGTTCGATCAACCGTACTTGGAGAAGGGAACCATCGATTTCCGCTATTTGTTCTCCGCGACTCGCGTCCTGGATTTCTCCTATTTAAGCAATACGACCCTGGAGAAGCTGGATCCCGGAGTCGAGCGGCCCGTGCTGACGATCAGCTTCAAATCGGACACCTTGAATTCCCTGTACGAGAAAAGCATTCCGGAAGGTTCCCGTTACTTGGTTCTCGATCCGGACGACCGAATCGTGGCCGGCAGCGAGAAAGGCAGAATCACGCAAGTTTTTAAGGACAAGTGGGTGGATCAGGTTCAACGGACCGGCAGCGGCACCATGCGAATAAAGCTTGACGGCGTGAATACGATCGTCTGCTTCGACCGCTCGCAAGTGACCGGTTGGATGTCCATCGTCATGACGCCGGAATCCGCGCTTGCCGGCAATCTGGTTCCGATCATCCGGGCTTCGACCACCCTTTTGGCCGTCATTATGGGAATCGTCTCTCTGATGTTCGCTTATTTTATTTCGGGCAAAATTACGAATCCGATCAAAAAGCTGCTCGGCGCGATGAGGTCCGTGGGCGAAGGGGATTTCCAGACTCAGGTTGCGGTCAGCACCAACGATGAATTCGGCATTCTGCTGCAGCGATTTAACCGGATGAACGATCGGATTCGATTGCTGGTATCGGAAAATTACGAGATCAAATTGAAGGAGCAGGAAGCGGAGATTCAGGCGCTGAACATGCAGATGAACCCTCATTTCCTCTACAATACGTTAAACGTGATGAATTGGACGGCCATCGAGAACGATCAGAAGGAACTAAGCAAAATGCTGGTCTGCCTCTCGAACATGCTTCATTATACTTCGCGGAAGGATTGGGGGGCCGTTCATCTGTCCGAGGAGATCGAATGGATGAAAAACTACTTCTATATCATGTCCGTCCGGTTCGAGGACAAATTCACGGTCAGCTACGAGATCGATTCGGCGCTCTACGACTACAAGATGCCAAGGCTTCTCTTCCAGCCGTTCGTCGAGAACGCCATCCTGCACGGGTTCGATCAGACGGAATCGGGCGGACGGATCCGCATCCGCGGCTGGATCGACGAAGGCATCCGGTATTATGAAGTCGCCGATAACGGACGGGGCATGACCAGCGATACGGTACACGCGATTTTATACCGGGAATCGTCTTCCATCGGCATTAAGAACACGATCGCCCGGATTCGGATGACCTACGGAGAGGAATATGGAGTCGTCATCTCCTCCGTGCCGGGTTCCGGAACGAAAGTGACCATCACGCTTCCGCTGTAAACACCCAATAGGAGTCCACCATTCCAATGTGACTCGGGTTATGTAAGCGCTGCATGCGGTCTTATAATGGGAGCATCATAGACTGCAGCTATGAATCAGGGTTGAATTCGAAAGGGGTCCAAAGATGTCACGACAAAAGAAATCCGTATCCGTTCTGATTGCTCTTCTTCTGATGACGGTCGCCATCCTATCCGCGTGCACGAAGTCCGACTCCGGCTCCGGGGCCGACAGCGGCAATTCCGCCTCTCCCGCCTCTCCATCCGGCTCGGCGAGCTCGGATTCGGCCGGCGGGGAGAAATCGAATGAACCGATCACGCTTCGCATGACGGTATGGGGAGCGCCGGAGGAAGTGGCTGCCTACAAGGTGGCCATCGCCAAGTTCGAGAAGAAATATCCGAACATCACGGTCAATCTCCAGCATATTCCCACCGACTATGACACCAAGCTTACGACCATGGTAGCGGGCAACGACGAGCCGGACGTCGCGCAGATGGAGTCCGCCAGCATAGCTTATCCGTTGGCCGAGCAAGGCAAATTCTACAATCTCCAGGACTTCCTCTCGTCCGATCCGGAGATCAAGCAGGACGATCTGGTTCCGAATATTACGTATTCGCTCGAGCCGGGCAACGTCATCGGCTTGGGGCCGGGACCGGAGACCTTCGCCTTGTTCTATAACGAAGATATTTTCAAAGACGCGGGCTTGACGCCTCCTCCGTCCAAAGCGTCGGAAGCGTGGACATGGGACGAGTTCGTCGAAGTCGCCAAGAAGCTGACGATCGACTCCAAGGGCCGAAACGCCTCCGATCCCAGCTTTGACCCTAAGAACATCAAGCAGTACGGCGTCAACATCGGAACCTGGTGGGGCAACTACAGCAACTTCGTTTACTCGAACGGCGGGGACTTCGTCTCCGAAGACGGGAAAACGTTCGCTCTGAATCAACCGGCTGCGGTTGAAGCCATTCAGAAAATGGCGGATCTGATCAATGTTTATCATGTGGCGCCTTCTCCGGTTCAAGCCAAGAACATTCCGGCGACCAATATCGCGCTGCAGACCAAGAAGGTGGCCATGGCCATCGACGGGCAATGGGCGACCGCGGGATTGGCGCAATCGAAAGTCCATTTCAACGTGGGCGTGCTTCCCGTCATGAAGGAACCGATGACGACCGTCGTCTCCGGGATGTTCTCCATCTTCAAATCCACCAAGCATCCGAAGGAAGCCTGGGAGCTGGAAAAGGCGCTGCTCGACCCGGATGCGGCGATCGACCTGCTGACCGCCGGGACCTGGATGCCTTCTTACAAAAGTTGGTATACGGACCCGACCCTGCTCGCCAAATGGACGGAAAACCTTGATTCCCGGCCGTCGGGCTATAAAGACGCGGTCGTAGACATTCTCTTGAACGACAGCCATCAAACGCCGACGGGTTATGTGAAAAACTTCAACAAGATCATGGATATCGTGAATCCGGCTTTGGATAAGGTATGGCTCGGGCAACAATCCGCCCAGGAGGCCTTGGATTCCATCGCGGCCAAAGCGCAAGCTCAAGTTCAGGGCCGCCGCGACGTGAAGGGTTAAGGGACCGAACGGCGTTCTTCCTTCAGAACGCCGTTCTCCCGAAGGGAAAGCTTTCAGATCGGAGGCATGCATGAGAAAAGGACTGTTGTACGGATTGCTGTTCACTTCGCCGGCCATCCTCGGATTTATCATCTTCACGTTGGGTCCCATGGCGGCCAGCCTGGGGCTGAGCCTGACGGATTATAACGTATTCAAAGCGCACACCGCCTTCGTCGGATTCGACAATTATTCCCGGCTGTTTTCGGGGGAAGACGACCTTTTCTATAAATCGCTCGGCATTACGTTCTATTTTGTCCTTCTGAGGGTACCCGCCGTTATTATCATTTCCTTTGTCGTTGCCCTCCTTCTGAATATGAATGTAAAGGGAAGAGCCGTATTCCGCACGATCATCTACCTGCCCAGCATCGTCCCGGCGGTCGCCTCGGCGATGATCTGGATGTGGCTGCTCAATCCCGATCTGGGGCTGATCAACTCCGCTCTCCGATGGCTTCACCTGCCGACCAGCAACTGGCTGTATTCGGAGAGCAGCGTCATCCCGTCCGTCGTCCTGACGACGCTATGGGGAATCGGCGGAACAGTCATCATTTTCCTCGCGGGGCTGTCGGGCATTCCCAAGCAATATTACGAGGCGATCGAAGTGGACGGAGGCGGGTGGTACAGCAAGCTGCGCCACATTACGATTCCGATGGTCACGCCGACGATCTTCTTCAATACCATCATGGCGATTATCGGTTCCTTCCAGGTGTTCAACGAAGCGTACATCTTGACGCAGGGCGGACCGAATAACCGGAGCTTGTTTTACGTGTTTTATCTTTGGAGAACGGCCTTCCAGGATACGGAGATGGGATACGCGTCCGCGCTGGCCTGGGTGCTGTTCATCATCATCCTGTTTTTCACCTTTATCGTGTTCAAAACCTCGAAATCCTGGGTGCATTACGAAGGAGGGGAGCGCGCATGAGGCAATCGAAGCTTGCGCTTTCGGCGGGATATGCGGCCTTGTTCTTGATCTCGGCCTTGTTCATCATCCCGTTCGTCTGGCTGCTGCGAAGCTCGCTCATGGATCTGTCGCAGATCTTCACCATGCCGCCGGAGTGGATTCCGAGGCCTTTCCACTGGGACAATTTCCATCGGGCGCTCACGACGCTGCCGTTCGGCACTTTTTTCACCAATACGTTCATCATCGTGGTCGGCGTGCTGATCGGCACGGTCGTGACGAGCAGCATCGCGGCGTTCGGGTTCGCGCGGATTCGCTGGAAAGGAAGGGACGCCATATTCGGCATTCTGATGTCCGGCATGATGCTGCCGGCGGCCGTAACCCTGATTCCCAGCTTCCTTGGCTGGAAGACGCTCGGCTTCTACGATACGTATTACCCGCTCATCGTGCCGGCCTATTTCGGCGGCGGCATCTTCAATATCTTCCTGCTGCGCCAATTCTATTTGACCATTCCGCGGGATTTCGACGAGGCGGCCTTCGTGGACGGAGCCAATTATTTTCAGATCTACGGGAGAATCATCATGCCGCTTAGCCGTTCCGTGCTGATCGTGGTGGCCCTGTTCAGCTTTCTGGGAACGTGGAATGATTTTATGGGGCCGCTCATTTATTTGAAAAGCGACCGGCTCTTTACCCTGGCGCTCGGGCTGCAGATGTTTCAAGGAACCTATACCGCGCAATGGGATCTGCTCATGGCGGCCTCGGCGGCTGTCGTGCTCCCCTGCGTCGTCGTGTTCCTCATCGGGCAGCGCTACTTCCTTGAAGGAATTACTTTGACTGGATTGAAAGGATGAAGCCCCGTTGATGAATTGGCAGACCGTCCCTTTTACGAAAGTGAAGATCGACGATGTCTTCTGGCGTCCGCGCCTCGACGTGCTCCGCGAAGTCACGATCCAAGCCTGCCTGGCCCAATGCGAAGAAACCGGGCGCATCGCGAACTTCGCCAAGGCCGCCGGTCTCATGGAAGGCGAATTCGAAGGCATCTACTTCAACGACTCCGACGTGTACAAGGTGCTGGAGGGCGCAGCCTATCTCCTGATGTCGAACCGGGATCCGGAGCTGGAGGCGGAGGCCGACCGGATCATCGAGCTCATCGCCGCCGCGCAGGAGCCGGACGGCTATCTGTGCACTTACTATACGCTGGTCGCGCCCGAGAGCAAGTGGACGGATATGGAGAAGCACGAGATGTACAACGGCGGCCATTTGATCGAGGCGGCGGTCGCTTATTATGAGGCGACGGGCAAACGCAAGCTTCTCGATACGGCCTGCCGGCTGGCAGACCATTACGACAGCGTATTCGGACCCGGAAAGCGGCATTGGGTGGAAGGACATGAGGAGATCGAACTGGCGCTCGTGAAGCTGTATCGCGTGACGCAGGAGGAGCGCTACTGGAAGCTCGCTCTCTGGCTGCTGGAGGAGCGCGGCCGCGGTCTCGGGAAAGGCATGATCTGGGACAAAGAGGAATGGGGGCCTGCATACTGTCAGGACGATGTTCCGGTTCGGGACATCGAGAGGGTGACCGGACACGCCGTCCGCGCGATGTATCTGTACACGGCCATGGCGGATGTCGTTCACGCTTCCGGCGATCCGGCCTATGTCGACGCTTTGCATCGCGTGTGGGCGCACACCGTGGAGCGCAACATGTACGTGACGGGCGGGATCGGGCCTTCCAGGCATAATGAAGGCTTTACTCACGACTACGATCTTCCGAACGAGACCGCCTATTGCGAGACCTGCGCCGCCATCGCCATGGCGTTCTGGAACCATCGCATGAACCTGCTGTTCGGCGATGCGAAGTATGCCGATGTGGTGGAGCGGGAGATGTACAACGGCGCTTTGGCCGGCATTTCGCTGTCCGGAGACAAGTTTTTCTACGTCAATCCGCTGGCTTCGAAGGGCGATCACCATCGCGTGGAATGGTTCGGCACATCCTGCTGCCCGACCAATCTGGTGCGGTATTTGCCTTCCATCGGCCAGTATGCTTATGCGAGGACCGACGACGGACTCGCCGTCAATCAATTCCTGAACGGCGAGGCGGAATTCGAGGCGGGCGGCGGGCTTCGCGTCAAGCTGAAGCAGACGACGAATTACCCGTGGGACGGCAAAGTCGAGCTTGCGGTGAACCCTGAACGAACGGGATCATTCGTCGTTCGATTGCGCGTGCCGGGGTGGTGCAGAGGCTATAAGCTAAAGGTCGGCGGCGAGAGCGTCTCCGGAGCCGAAGCGCTGACGGATCGGGGCTACCTTGTTCTGGACCGGGAATGGTCGCCGGGGGATTCCATCGTTCTTGAGCTGGATATGCCTGTGGAGGCGGTGCGCGCCAGGGCGGAAGTCGAGGCCGATCGCGGCCGAATGGCCGTTCAACGCGGACCCGTTGTTTATTGCGTGGAGCAGGCCGACAATCCGGATTTGACCTACGACGACTTCACCCTTTCCGCCCGAGAACCGCTGCATCTTCATTACCGTCCCGATCTGCTTGGCGGGGTAACGGTCTTGGCGGGCAAAGAGCATAGCGGAAAACCATGCGTTTTGATTCCTTACTATGCCTGGGATAACCGGGAGGCAGGCTTTATGCAGGTGTGGATTCGAGAGGCGGAAGACCGGAGCCTGTATCTCTAGTAAGCGGCAAGTGAAATGCTGAAGTGCGGGAAGCCTGTTCTAAAGCTTGGAAGACTGGAAAATTGGATACAGCCAGTAAAATGAAATGGCGAATGATCCCGAATAAACGAGATCGTTGGCGGAACTGCTGAACGAAAAATGGAATCGGGAGCAAATCGATATTTTGGTCAACAATGCGGGCTTCGGGATTCACGCTTCCGTTGCGGATACGACTGTGGAACAATTCGACAGCCTTATGAACGTTCAGTTCAAAGGAGTATTTTTCCTGTCCCAGAAGCTATATCCGCGTATAGCCGACAACGGAAGGGTCGTCAATGTTTCGACGGGATTGACCCGCTTCGTGATCGAGGGCTTCGGCGCTTACTCGGCGATGAAAGGCGCAATCGAAGTGTTAACGAAATACATGGCCAAGGAATGGGGCAAACGGGGCATACGGGTCAACGTAGTCGCCCCCGGAGCGATTGCGACGGATTTCGGCGGCGGTTCGGTAAGGGACAATCAACACATGAGGGAGTTTGTCGCCTCGAATATCGCCTTAGGCCGGGTTGGGGAAGCCGACGATATCGGCGGCGTTGTCGCTTCCTTGTGCACGGATGAATTTGGTTGGGTAAATGGGACGCGCCTCGAAGTATCGGGCGGACAAATGCTTTAATTACAGAAGCATCGAATCATGAAGGCCGTCCGTTTGGGCGGCCTTTTGTGGTCCTTGATTGAATGGGAATTACTTGCATGAAGCGTTCCGATTATTCGGTCCCGCAAGTGGAAAGTATAAAAGGTGGCGAGCAAATTGCCCAGCTTCATTGAATTGTTCTATCGTTATAATAGAAACTGGCGTATTGATCTCTCAATGGCCAAGTCCGATAATGTAAGCTATCGATTGAAGAAGGGGGTAATTGCAGATGACGAATATCATTGCCGATATAAAGATTCCCGATAGTAAATTAGCCGTTGAAGCCGCCGAATTATTGCGTGAGCATGGCGACGACCTCCTGTGGAATCACTCGAACCGGGTTTTTCTGTTTGCGGCTATGAAGGGCAACCAGAATCAAATGAAATATGATTCTGAATTGCTTTATATCAGTTCGCTTTTCCACGATATCGGCCTTACTCCCGCATTCCGAAGCCCGGACAAACGCTTTGAAGTCGACGGGGCGAATGCTGCGCGCGATTTTCTTAAAAGCCGCGGCGTCCCGGAAGATTCCATTCGGCTTGTATGGGATGCCGTTGCCCTGCATACAACCGTCGGAATCGTCGAATATAAAGAAACCGAAGCGGCGCTTATGAATTTTGGCGTCGGTTATGACGTGGTGGGAAAGAACTTCGATCTCATCACGGCGGAAGCGCGGCAGCAAGTCGTCGACGCTTTTCCTCGCGAAAGGTTCAAACACGACATCTTGCACGCATTCCTGGAAGGCTTCCGACACAAACCGGAAACGACTTACGGCACGATTAACGCCGACATATGCGAGCTGCTTCTTCCGGGATATAAGCGCCCCAACTTTTGCCACCAGGTCCTTCATTCCAAATGGGACGAGTAATCGTCGGGGAGTCATTACAACGGCTTTCGCCTTTCGCAGGCGAAAGCCGTTTCCCGTTTTCATGCCGCGGAAGGTGAAAGCCGCCCGTCAGACTCGGCTTAACAAAATGCAGCCTGCCGGGCTCTTACAGAGATTGGCTAAACTTTTTTACGATGTATTGGATCACCGGGAGTATCTTCGTATCGTCGACAATGGACATTTGATCCGCCCTGATCACCTGAACTTTTTTAAACGTGTAATAATCGCGGAGCATCTGTTCCAGCGTGACTTGGTTGAGCATCAAAAATTTGACGTCGACAATTTCGCGAAGCAGGAGATTGTCCTGTGTGACGATCAGCTTCTCGTTGACTTGGTTGAACAACCCGAGCTCCATGCCTTCCCGGTAAAAGGCGGCCGCTTCCCGGTCGCGCCGTCGCAGCGCTTCCATGAGACGTTCGTGCAGAACGGGGAACGCCGCTTGAAGATCCTTCAGAAAGATGTCCGTAATGTTGCCCACCAGTTGCACCGACTGTTCGAAAAGCTTCTGAAACCGCTCGCCGAAGGAGGAGGGGTCCCGCTCGGCGGGCTGCAGAACGAGCTGCGCGATGTAATCCTCGTAAAGCTTCTCGACTCCTTCGATCACGTCCTCCTTGGAGGAGAAGTGCTTATACATCGTAGCCCGGCTGACATCCATTCGTTTGGCTATATCTTCCATCCGCAAATGCTGAAACCCTTCCTTGGTCACATAGGCGTTCAGCTTTTTCAATAATTTCGTCTTCGCCTGCACTTGGCCGAGTTCTTCCTGCGGGCTCATGTCTCGTTTCCCTCCCTATTAGAGGCTTTTCTATCATTATACACGATCGTCTTGTGAGGACAAACAAAAAAGTCATAATAGACATAATATATAAAAAGTGTTTACATTGACTCCGGCGCATGTTATTCTGTTCCCGTCAGGCCAAACAGATGATCGAAAAGAGGGAACGGTATGAAACTCAGCTTTCGCATCGCCTTGCTGTCTCTGGCGGTGACCGCCACGTTCGCCCCGATGCTGGCGGCGCCGGCGGTCAAATTGCTGTCGACGGACTTTCCGGATGTCAGTCCGCTGCTGATTCAGTGGGTTATCACGCTGTCGTCGATTTTTATTTTGCCGACGTTGTTCTCGGTCTCGTATTTGTCGGAGCGTTTTTCGAAGAAGAGCATTCTGATCGTCGGGCTGATTGGCTACCTGATCGGGGGAGTCGGACCGTCGTTCGTGAATTCCATGACTTGGATTCTCGTATTTCGGGCGATTCTCGGACTGAGCATCGGGCTGGTGTCACCGACGTTCAACTCGCTCATCGCCGAGCATTTCCGGGGGGAAGCGCGTGCCCGAATGAACGGACTGGTAACGGCCATCAACGGGATCGGGGGCGCCGTTTTCCTGTCGATCGGCGGTTTCATCGCCTCGTTCGGATGGCGAAGCGTTTTTCTATGCTACCTGTACGCGCTTGTGCTGCTGGCGCTGGTCGTCCTGTTCCTTCCGCGGATTCCGCCTGCGGGAAGGCGCGTCACGGCGGGGGCAACCAGACTGCCGGGCACCTTCTACGTCATCGCCTTGCTAAGCGGGCTTCACGTCATGCTTTACTTTACGATTCCGACGAGCTTTCCCCTGTTTTTGACGGAGAGCGGCATCGGCAACGCCCAGACGGTCGGTTATTTGTCGGCGCTGTCGCTACTGAGCATTTTTATCGCCGGTCTTGTTTTCCCGGTGCTGACGAAGCGTCTGAAGGGCGCGCTCGTGACGGTTGGCCTGCTGCTATACGGTCTGGGCTTTCTGCTGGTTGGTACGGCGCATTCGGCGTTTCCGGTATTTGCCGCCGTCGTTCTGATCGGATTCGGGCAAGGCCTGTTTTTCCCGATGTCGTTCGGCAAGACGGCAGCCGTCGTGCCGCAAGAACGGTTGACACAGGCCATCTCGTATCTGCTCGCTTCCATTTACCTGTTCCAGTTTTTGTGTCCGGTTTTCATGAACGCCGTTCCGAAGTTCTTTGCGTTCTCGTCGAGCCGACAGACATTCATCTTCCTGGCCGCGGCAACGGGCGCATCGATCGTCGTATCGCTGGTGCTGGCCGCTAGGAGGTTCAAGCCCCGAATATCGGCTAACCGGTAATCATGCAGCTTCAGGCGTGAACCTTGTTCTCAACTTGAAAGCCGCGGTGTCCGATTTGTATAATGTTAGGGTGTAAGGATTGGGAGTGAACGTTGGAAAATAAGTTTGGCGCCTTGTACGGAAAAAGGTTACAACAAGGAATGAGGTATGAGTAAGTGTTGTACACGACTTTGGGCAAATCGGGTCTAAAGGTCAGCCGGCTGTGCCTGGGCACGATGAATTTCGGCTGGACGACGGAAGAAAAGGAAGCCTTCCGCATCATGGATGCCGCTCTCGACGCCGGCATCAATTTCTTCGATACGGCGAACCAATACGCTTTGGGTCAAACGGAAGAAATAATCGGAAGGTGGTTTCGCCAGGGCAACGGACGTCGAGAGCGTACCGTTCTGGCAACGAAGGTTTATAACGATATTCACGACGAGAACGACGGACCGAACCGGGAAGCCGGATTGTCCGCCTATAAAATCCGCCGCCACTTGGAAGGCTCGCTGCGCCGTTTGCAAACGGACCATATCGAGTTGTATCAGATGCACCATATCGACCGGACCGTTAGCTGGGCCGAATTGTGGAACGCGTTTGAAATTGCCGCTTATCAGGGGAAAATCGGTTACGTCGGCTCGAGCAACTTTGCCGGATGGGATATCGCGGTCGCGCAGGGCGAAGCAAAAGCGCGCGGTAATATCGGTCTGGTATCCGAGCAGCATAAATACAATCTGCTCTGCCGGTTGCCGGAGTTGGAAGTGCTGCCTGCGTCTCAAAGCCTTGGCCTGGGGGTTATTCCGTGGAGCCCGCTTGACGGCGGCCTGCTTGCAGGTAACGCATTGCGTGGCGAATCAGGCAAACGTAGCGCCGATAATGAGCGGGTCGAGAAGCACCGGCCGCAGCTCGAAGCTTTCGCAAAGCTGTGTCGCGAGCTTGGGGAGCGCGAGGACGTTGTGGCGCTGGCATGGCTGCTCGCCAACCCGGCAGTGACCGCGCCGATTACCGGCGTCCGGACCATGGAGCAGTTCGAGCGCACGCTTCGTGCGGTAGAACTGGAACTGGACGAATCGACATTGAAGCGGCTCGATGAAATTTTCCCCGGACCGGGAGGAGATGCTCCGCGCGCTTACGCGTGGTAATTCATCGAAGCATGGCGCCGGTTGGGCCGATAAAAATTGTGCTCGTCTTTGGAGATACCGCGAGATAAGGATAATGGAGGCAGTCCGGGATCGGGCTGTCTCTTTCTTTCGCTTAATAATATAGCTACAATGAGTAAAACATAACCATTCCGTGGTTCACTACGAGGGGGCATAACAATATTGTTATGAACAGATCGACGCTGCAGCTTATCGTTAAAATCAGCGAATTGGGCAGTTTCACGAAAGCCGGTCTAGAACTCAATATGACTCAACCTGCCGTTAGCCGTGCGGTTAACATGCTCGAAGCGGAACTCGGCGTAACCTTGTTGATTCGGAATCGGCGCCAGGGGGTTATGCTGACGGATATTGGGGAACGAGTCGTTCGTCTTTTCCGGGGAATATTGGATGGATACGAGAAAGTCGATCAGGAGGCGGCCCGCGAGAAGGGACTCGAAACCGGAACGGTTCGAATCGGGGCGTTTCCCGTTGCCTCCACTTATTTTGTTCCTAAACTGTTGAGTCAAATCGCCAATTCATATCCCAATATCAAATTTGAAATCTTAGAAGGCACCATCGCGGAAATTAAAGAGTGGATCGAATGCCGCCGAATTGACGTCGGGTTTATTATTCCGCCGATTGACGAGTTCGATGCCTTTCATCTGCATCGCGAGGAGCTTTATGCCGTGTTTAGAAACGACCATCCTTTGACCGCAAAGACGGTCATTCAAGCTGCCGATCTTCTGGATCAATCGCTAATCGTTTGCACGGCAGGATATGAGTCCCCGGTCATGGGGTGGTTTGACCGTTCAGGAGAATCGATCAAAGCGAAATATAGCCTCTACAACAACATGACCACGCTTCAATTCATTCAAGAGGGAATGGGAATATCCGTGATGGCGGAGCTGTCGCTTATGAATTTGCCCGATAATATGGAGATACGCAGGCTTGATCCTCCCGGCTATCGTGATATTTACTTGGCGGTATCGTCATTCGATGAAAGCTCGATAGCCGCTAAAATGTTTATCGAAACCGCATTGCGACTTTTTCGCAGTCCCGCAGACGGCGCAGTTGCTGATAAACGGAATTTGCCGGCTGGAAACGAAACGGAAGAACGTCAGCCCGATCACAAAATATAAAGCAGGCGCCGCGGCGCCTGCTTTTCATATTGCGGACAGAATTCACGATTGACGATATCGAAAGGTTGTCATATCAAAAATGGTATCATGTATATTCCAAACATTTATTTTACTTATGTATAAAAGTGCAGTATGATCTGGGTGTCGCAAGCGATAAATGAAACAGGGCAGCTTAGAGATCCTCGACGAATGGGAGAAACAGATATGAATCGTATGACATACTCGGTTTTCATCATCGCTATCACCTTGATGATGGGACTTTCGTTTCCGATTGTCCGCATCGGCATGAACGACGGCGCGAGCCCATTTATGCTGATGGGTGTTCGCTTCCTCTTTGCGGGAGGGATCATGGCGCTGGCCATGATGCGAAGACCGCAACCCCGCGGCGCGAAGCAATGGGGGAAAATCGTCTTGCTTGGAGTAGTCAACATGGCCGGCGTCATGGGCTCCGCATCCTTTAGCATGCGTTGGATCACATCGGGAGAGTCGGCCATTCTGACGTTTACCAATCCGCTGCTGGTGATCGTGATCAGCGCGCTCTTTTTGGCCGTGCGCTATCGGGCTCGGCAATGGATCGGTACGGTGCTCGGTCTTGCCGGCGTCGTCATCACTTTTGGCACCGGCCTCAACGTGTCAACGGGAACGTTCATCGGGTTGTTGAGCGCGTTGTTTTTCGCTGTGGGGACACTGCTGGCGAAGCGCTGGGGCGACGAGTTCGATACGTTCGTGCTGGCCGGTTACCAAATGCTTGTCGGCGGCCTCGTATTGCTTGGCCTAAGCGCGATGGCCGAGCATCCGCGCCTGCCTGCCGATGCGACGTCGTTTGGCGTCCTGACGTATCTGGTTCTTTTCAGCTCGATCGTCCAGTTTGCGCTTTGGTTCTACTTGCTGAAGAAAACGGATCCTGCCCGCACGAGCGCATTCCTGTTTCTGGCGCCTTTCTTTGGGGTGCTCGGCGGCTGGGCGATGATCGGTGAGCCGATGCATTGGTACGTCGCCGCGGGCGGCGCGCTCATCTGTCTTGGGATCTTCCTGGTCAATTGGCAGACTGGCCGGAAGAGATCATTACCGACGTAATAATAGAGAGCTGCTCCTTACTCAAGCTCATGAACCCGCTCGCAGACTTTCCCCGATTTTAGGGATCGTCACGGAGACGACGATTGCCGTTTTGCCCCCTGAAAAGGGTCAAGAACCCGAGAATAAGCGGCAGGATCAACGTAGGCAGAAGGGTGGAAAAGGGGAGGATCGTCGTGTTGTACAATTCAAGTTCCGTCGGACGGACATAGCTCCGGGTGCCGATGGCGAAAAACAGCAGCCCAAACGGCAATATGAATCGCTTGGGCTCTTGGATCCGAAACAATTCGCTGACGATCGTCGTGAACAGATAGTGCGCAACAATGGTTTCGAACAAGGTGAAGACCGTCCAAATGCCGATGATGACGATCTCGATCCGCTCCAAATAGAGGCCGATTTTCACCAATTGAATGGAGGAGAAGAAGGGGAACGTCGCCGACTTCATCAGGTTCGTGCCAAGCGATCCGATGGCCAGATAGGTGGCAATCAGAAGGTAAGCGCACGAAAGGACGAGCCCGATAGAGGTGCCGGCCATGAGCCTCTTCTTATTGCCGATTCGGTGGAACAGGAAGATGAGAAGGGTCCCCTTCCCGAACGGGAAGGCATAAGACAGCAAAGTGCCGTAAGCGATCTCCGGCAAGCGGCTGTGAAACGCCGGCAGGAACGGGTTGGTCTCCACGTTGGGGATCATCAGCAAACAAATGACGGTAATCGAGATCAGGAACAGCGGGAGCATCACCTGCACCGTACGAACGATGGTTTCCAGCCCCAGGTAAACGGAATAAGACGTCGTCAGCACCAGCATCAGCATAATAAGCTCCGGCGAGGTATGCGGAAGAATGGCCGTCGTATAAAACAGCGACAACGCCCGAAGGGTCAAAACCGTAATGCTGACGGCGTAGAGCAGGGTGCCGACGACCGCCGCCTTTCCGAGCCATTTTCCGAGTAAAACCTGGTAGATTTCCGTCATGGTTTTGTCGGGGTATTGAACCTGCACATGCTTCATCAGCCACAGAATCAAAATACTGAGGACAATCGCCGAGACGTTCGCCATCCATACATCCTGCTGCAGGATCTTCGCTTCATTAAAGAATAAAGTCGAGAAGCCGGACAAATAAGTAAAGCAGATGCATCCGAATTGGAAGTTGCTTATTTTCAAAGTATCCGCCATTATGGATTCTCCGTTCGAATCTGCAGAAAGTGGAGCAGGAAATCGGATATCGGCTGGAAGAGAGCGCGGTTCACTTTTTGCACGGTCGGCCAGTAAGGGGCGGTAAACGGAACGAAGTACCCCGTGATGTAGAGGGTTAAGACGAGAAGAAACACCGCGTCGGATCTCCTCCTTTTTTTCCATATCCGGATCGATTGACTTGTCCCGTAAACCAGGTTAGCGATGCAGACGAGAACGGATATCATGTCAATTCCCCTCCAGACTTTGATTCATTCCGATAATCGTCAGCTTCACGTTCGCATGAATCTTCACGGGCATGGCCGGATAGAGTTCGTCCCACTTGTCTTTCATCCGGCTCCACTCCTTGGAATGATACTGGCGGATAAAATCGGATAAGCCCAGCAGATCGGCCTTGAAATCTCTTTGAAATCGTCTCAGGCTGCCCTCGATCATCTCTTCGATCTCCCGGCCGGCCGCTCGCTCCAATTGCTCCAAGGTTTCCGGCGATTGGATCTGCAGAGGCCGGTCCATGTCCATTAGAGTGGCTTTGAGGTTCATGTCGACGTCCATCGCCGGACCTTGATCCGATTGGCGAAAATGAAACTTTTTTTTCGGAGCGTGCATGAGCAGGGTCACATTAGCGGAGCGGGATTGAACTCGAAGCGCAAACTCCAGCTTGTTCCATTCTTTTCTCTTCGAGAGCATATAAACGGTTAATGTGTCCTGTCCGTTCAGCCAGCCGATGAATTTGCCTTTATGGAAGGCGGAACCGCCGCTAAGGACGAGCCCGGCCTCCGAGCGGCCGGCCCCGTGATTCGTGCGGAGTCTCCCCGTGACGAAGCCGCGGTACGGATCGGCAAACCAGTTCGAAATGTCCTTCAGAGTGAGGGAGATGCTCTTGCCCCATAAATGCTGGTTGATCGTTCTTCCGAGCAAATCGTTCGCCAACAGGTCGTTGGTCTCGGATTTATTTTTAAGCGTATCCAGCGCCTTGCCTTCGCTGACCAAGATATAGCTGGTCAAGCGGATATCGCGCGATCGGGTCATATAATCGACAATTTCATAAAAGGCATGTCTCGCCGCTTCCTCGCCGATAACAAAAAACTTGTCGTGCTGCCAGTTCATCGTCTTCCCCGCACGGCTTCGCAGATTGCGGGCCGCGTCCAGGATGGAGTCGCCCTGCGCGCTAGCCACCCATTCGTGGTGCTTGTCCGTTTTTTCCGTACTCGTGGCCGAAGGCAGGATGCAGTAAGCCGTGAAGATGAATTTGCCGCGCTCCTCGTCATAATCGACGCCGGTGATCATCACCAAGGCGACGTCGCTGATCTCCGTTATGTCCGTCGAGCATCCGGCCGCGATCGTCAGGAAGGCGGCAAACAGCAGCGCCCATCTAACCGGTCTCATCATCGCGCCGGTTAGACCCTGAGGATTGGATGTTCCTGTGCTGAATGGGAAGCAGAACATAATTTTCGATCACCTTCCGCCACTCTCTCCCGTCGAATAAAGGGACATACGGCTTGCCGAACGATTTCAGCGAACACAAATGCAGGAAGATCACGAACATCCCGAGAGACAAGCCGAATACGCCTGTCACGGCAGTCGTGAACATAAGGGGAAAGCGCAGCAGCCTGAGCGAAATGGCGGTGCTGAACTGCGGGATCGTAAACGAAGCGATTCCGGTCATGGCGACCACAATGACCATCGGCCGCGAGACGACGCCGGCATCGACCGCCGTTTCCCCGATAATGAGAGCGCCGACAATGCTTACGGACTGCCCCAATACGCGAGGCAGGCGAAGGCTGGCCTCCCGTAGAATTTCGAAAGCAATCTCCATGATCAAGGCTTCGATAAAGGTGGGAAACGGGATTCCCGCCTTGGACGAGAGGAAAGCAAGCATGAGCGGCGTCGGTATCATCTCTAGGTGAAACGTGGTCAGCGCGATATACAAGGACGGCCCGAACAAGGAAATGATCAAAGTAATCAACCGCAGCATCCGCAAAAAGTTGGCGAAATAAAACCGTTCGTACAAATCCTCGCTGGGGTGGAGGAAATCGGTGAACAAAGAAGGGGCGATCAGGGCGTTCGGCGATCCGTCGATAAGAATGGCCGTTTTCCCGTGATTCAGGGCGGAGGCGATCCGATCGGGCCGCTCCGTATTCAGAATTTGGGCGAACGGCGAATACTTGCTGTCCTGAATCCACTCCTCCAGCTGGGCGCTGTCGATCAGAACATTCATCTGAACGTCGCGGAGCCGCTTCAACACTTCCGCGAGTACCGGTTCGTCTACCCGGTTCTTCAGGTAGAGAACCATGACGGTCGTCTGGCTTTGCCGACCGATCTGGAACGGCACGGACTTTAATTCCGACGTCTTCAGTCTCCGGTACACCATGCTCAAATTTTTCTGAATGTCCTCGGTAAACCCCTCGCGCGGTCCGCGCACGTTCACCTCGATCTTAGGCTCCTCGATCGCACGCGTCTCATAGCCCGGCATGACGATTCCATACGCCATGAAGCGGCCTTCAATAAAAAAAACGACTCCTGCCGCCGAAATAAATTGCTCGACTTCCTCCATATGCCGTAACTGCTTAGCCGAGCCTAAACGGTTCATGAACTCTATATAAAAAGCATCCTTTCGGCCTTCCTCGTACTTATGGCCATCGCTCAAGACGCCGACGAGTTCCCGATTGAGGTTCTTTTCGTCCACAATGGTTCTTAAATAGGCAAAGGAAGCAGTGGGCCGGCCTTCCTCTATATCAAGGTCCCGGATCACGAACAAGTCGTTATCCGCGAACCGACGCGTCAAATCGTTCAAGGCATTCGCAACGGAGCCGCCGATCGGGTCCTGCTTCATTTTGTCTCCTCCGGTAATAAACGAGATGCCCTACGGCTGCAAAGACCATCTCCTATTCTGAGCAGGAAGCTGGAATTAAATTCATGCGGCAGCGCGATCGTGCGGATGGCCGGCTCCATATATCGAGCGGCTTCGCCCGGGAAGAGCTATAATAAGTTTTGCAAGTGCTTACATCCGAAAGGGAGGGGCAGAGATGTCCAATGAAGGCGGGGCCTATCTGGCCGGGCTTGGGGAAGAGCTGCGGCGGGAATGGCCGGACAACCGGACGGTCACGATCGTCTGCCACGGGCACAGCGTGCCGGCCGGATATTTCGCGACGCCGGCCGTGCAGACGTTCGACGCTTATCCGCATTTGATGCACAGGGGACTCAAAGAACGCTACCCGAACGCGGTCCTGAACGTGACGGTGACAGCCATCGGCGGGGAGCATTCCGCGAGCGGGCACGAACGTTTCGAACGGGACGTCCTGTTGCTGCGGCCGGACGCGGTCACGATCGATTACGGGCTGAACGACAGGGGGATCGGTCTGAAGGCGGCGGAAGACGCTTGGAGCGGCATGATCGAGGCGGCGCTGTCCCGCGGCATCCCGGTCGTGCTGCTCACGCCGACTCACGACAATAGCGGAACGGAGTCCGCGGATGCGGAACCATGGATTGCCTTGTGCGAGCACGCCGAGCAGATCAGGCGGCTGGCTCGCCGGTACCGGGTCGGACTGGCCGACAGCTTTGCCGCCTTCGAGTCGTACGTATCGGGCGCCGGAAATCTGTCGGACCTGCTGTCGTGGCCGAACCATCCGAACCGCCGGGGACACGAGCTGGTCGCGGCGGAACTGCTGCGTCTGTTCGATTAGCATCGCACCGGACTCGAAAGGAGGGGCTGCCGAGTGAGCGACCGAGCGGAGGAAGAAGAGAGGAACGGGAAGAAAGAGCCGGTTCGCGGCGTGCTCGACCGTTATGACGAGCTGCGTCTGAGGTGGAGCGGCTTGCTGACCGGGGGGACGGACTTCGATCCCCTCGTGCCGGAATTCGCAGGCATTATCGAGAGAATCACGGAGACGGCCGAAGCTTGGCGAACGTCGCTGCGAAGGGAGGAAGACTGCTCCTGCCTGTGGGACGACCTGAACGATTGGAGCAACACGGCCGCGCTGACCTCGAACTATACGCGCATCTGGCAGATGGCGTTGGCTTGCCGCACGTTCGGCTCGCCGCTGTACCGGCGTCCCGAATGGGAGCGCGACGTTATCGAGGCGCTGGACTGGATGCGCGCGAACCATTACTTTGCCGGCGCCGAGATGTACGGCAATTGGTGGGACTGGCACATCGGCGTGCCGATGAAGCTGCTGGACTGCATGACGCTGCTGTACGATCGCTTGAGCGAACGGCAGCGGGCCGATTATTTGGCGGCGATCGACCATTTCAAGCCGCATGTGGCGCCTACGGCAACGGGAGCCAACCGCGTCTGGGAGTGCCGGATTATCGCCGTGCGCGGGATCGTCGGCAAGGACGGCGGGAAGCTTGCCGCAGCGCGGGACGAACTGCGGCCCGTGTTCCCTTACGCGGAGGAGAAGGACGGCTTCTACCGGGACGGCTCGTACATCCAGCACGACACGTTCGCCTATACGGGCGGATACGGCCAGAGCTTGCTGCAAGAATTGAGCAGCTTGATCGTCCTGCTCGACGGCTCGCCGTGGGAGATAGGGAAGGACGATCGGGAGCAGGCGTACCGGTGGATTTTCGACTCCTACGAGCCCTTAATGTACAAAGGCCTCATGATGGACATGGCGATGGGTCGGGTTGTCTCGCGGAAGGAGGAGCAGAACCACAATGTCGGGCACATCATCGTCAGCTCCGTCGTCAAGCTGTCGCAGGTTGCCGAGGGTTCCGACGCCGTCGCGCTGAAGAGCATGGCCAAGGAATGGATACGCGCCAACGAGTGGCTGAACTTCTATTCCGCGGCCGGCCTGAGCACGGCCGTCGCTGCGAAGCGAATCGAGAATGACGCGGACGTGCCGCCGAGAGGCGAGCTTCGCATGCACAAATCGTTCGCTCGGATGGCGCGGACGGTTCACCATCGGCCGGGATTCGCGTTCGCGATCAGCATGCATTCCGATCGGATCTCCAATTACGAGTCGATCAACCGGGAGCATTTGCGCGGATGGCATACGGCGGACGGCATGACGTATCTGTACAACGGCGATCTCGGCCAATACGCCGACGCCTTCTGGCCGACCGTCGACAGCTTTCGTCTGCCGGGGACGACCGTGCTGCGAGGGACGGAAGTCCCCGCGAACCGTCCAAGCGATCGGAGTTGGGCGGGAGGGACGGAGCTGCTGGGCGCATACGGCGCGGCAGGGATGGAGCTTCATCCTCCGGGCCAATCGCTCGCCGCCCGGAAGTCCTGGTTCCTGTTCGACGACGAGATCGCGGCGCTCGGCTCGGACATTTCCGCGGAAGAGCCGATCATGGCGGAGACGATCGTCGAGAACCGCATGCTGAACCGAGAAGGGAACAACCGGCTGACGGTCGACGGCGAGCCGAAGCCGGATCGTGCGGGATGGTCCGAACGGATGGACGGCGCCCGATGGATGCACCTGCAGGGCAGCGTCCCCGGGTCCGACATCGGCTACTTTTTCCCGGAACCGGCGACGGTGCATGGCTTTCGCGAATCCAGAAGCGGAAGATGGCACGACATCAACCGCTTCGAGCCCGAAAGCGACCCTGCGCTGACGAGAGCTTATCTCGCCCTTTGGCTGGAGCATGGCGCCGCCCCGAGGCACGCGTCTTACGCTTACGTGCTGCTGCCGAATCGTTCGGCCGACGAGACGGAGCGTTACGCCCAAGCGCCCGCCATCGAGGTGCTCGCCAACACCGCCGAGGTTCATGCCGTCCGGCATCGGAAGCTGCGCGTCACGGGCATGAACTGCTGGATCGACGGAGGCGCAGAAGCCGGCGGAATCCGGGCGGACCGGCCATCGTCCGTCTTGACGATAGAGCGGGAGGGGCGTCTGGACGTGGCGATCTCGGACCCGACGTTCCGCAAGGACGGGATCATCGGTCTCGAGATCGCCCGGGAAGCGGAAGCCGTTCTGTCCCGCGACCCGGCCATCTCCGTCCTGAGCCTCGCGCCCGTCATCCGGCTCGCCGTAGATGCGCGCGAGGCCGGCGGGCGGACGCTTGACATCTGCTTTTCTACCGGCGGCTGACGCCGTTTCTCATCCGAATCCGGACGTTCCGACGAGGAGGCGTCCGGATTTTTCCTGTCCAGGGAGTGGAATCCTACTTCCGAACGGGGTCCCGACGGCCAAATATTGGCGATCGAATATAGCGCGATCGTGCGGGTAATCAGCGACTTTGTGAAATCCCCGGGACAGGTGCCCGATCTATAATGGAAACATACAAACGCTTTCATTTCGCAGGAGGTTACCCCATTGGACTCCCTTCATCCATCGCTGCCCGCGCAGCCCAAACGATCCGGCTTTCAACGCTTGATGCGGAATCGCAGCCTGCTGCTCATGTGCTTGCCGGCGATCGTTTTTTTCCTGATCTTCGCGTATCTCCCGATGCCGGGGCTCTACCTGGCGTTTATCAACTACAACTACACCGACGGCATCTTCCGCAGCCAATTCGTCGGCTTCGACAACTTCCGGTTCCTGGTCATCACCGGCGACCTGTGGCGGCTGACGTTCAATACGATCGCCTATAATATCGCCTTCATCCTGCTTGGCAACGTGGTCCAGATCGCGGTCGCCATCCTGCTCAACGAGATGCGGGCGAAGTGGTTCAAGAAGACGGCGCAGACGCTCATGTTCCTGCCGTATTTTATCTCGGCGGTTCTGGTCGGCCTCATCGCCTACAACATTCTCAGCTACGATTACGGCGTGCTGAACAGCATTCTGCAGTCGCTCGGCTTCGACAAGGCGAAGGTGTACTCGAACCCGAACGTGTGGCCTTTCATTATCGTCCTAACGTACTTGTGGCAGTCGACGGGATATGGTTCGATCGTCTACTTCGCCGCCATCATGGGAATGGATCACGAGATGATCGAGGCGGCGCAGATCGACGGGGCCAACGCGTTCCAACGGATTCGGCACATTATCCTGCCGTGGCTCAAGCCGACGTTCGTCATCCTGCTGCTGTTCTCGCTCGGCGGCATTCTCCGGGGCAACTTCGGGCTGTTCTTCAATCTGGTGGGGGCGAGCAACTCGTCGCTTTTCCCGACGACGGACATTATCGAGACTTACGTCTTCCGGGCGCTGATGACCAACTTCAACTTCTCGATGGGCAGCGCGGTCAGCATGTATCAATCGGTGTTCGGGTTCCTCGTCGTCCTGACGGCCAACTGGCTGGTCAAGAAGGTCTCGCCGGACAATTCGCTATTCTAGGAGGGGTGCGCAGTGGAAAATAGCGTCAAAAACCGGCGAATCCGCATGGACGCGTCGGAGATCACGGTCAAAACCATCGGCTACACAGCCATCAGCCTGTTCGCGCTGAGCTGCCTGCTCCCGTTCCTGTTCGTGCTGGGCACTTCGCTGACAAGCGAATCCTCGGTGCAGAAGCACGGCTTCAATATTTGGCCCCGCGAGTTTAGCGGCTTCGCTTACAAGATCGTGTTCGAGAATCCGGGCCAGATCGTCGGCGCCTATGCCGTCACCATCGGGCTGACGGTCGTCGGCACGGCGGTCGGCTTGCTCATCGTCGCCATGACGGGCTACGCCCTGCAGCGCCCCGACTTCGAATACCGCAACAAAGTGTCGTTCTTTATCTACTTTACGACGCTGTTTACCGGCGGACTGGTGCCGTTCTACCTGCTTATTACACAGTACCTGCATCTCAAGGACAACTACCTGTCCGTGCTCCTTCCCGGTCTGATGACGCCGTTCCTGATCATCATGATGAAGAGCTTCGTCCGTTCGATCCCGCACGCCATTACGGAATCGGCGAAGATCGACGGCGCCGGCGACTTCACCATCTTCCTCCGGCTCATTCTGCCGATGACGACGCCGGCACTGGCCACGATCGGCCTGTTCCTGGCGCTCGGCTACTGGAACGAATGGTACCACTCGATGCTTTTCCTGTCTCCCGACGTGAAGTACAGGCCCTTGCAGCTGTTCCTGTACAACGTCATTACAAGCTCGGACTTCATCAAAAATTCCGCGGCGATGTCCAACGTTCCGCTCCGCGACGTGCCGCTGGAGACGATGAAGATGGCGACCGCCATCGTCGCGACGGGCCCCGTCATGCTGTTCTACCCGCTCGTGCAGCGCTACTTCATCAAGGGCATTACGGTCGGCGCGGTCAAAGGGTGATATGTGCAGGCGCTTGTTCCGGCCTGATCGCATATATACGGGCTCTCGCGAGAGAGTCCGAACCGGATTTATCCATACCTAAGGGGGTTTTACCGTGGTAAAGACCAAGAAAGCAGGAACGCTGCTGCTGGCATCCGCGTTGACGGTTGCGCTTGCGGCGTGCTCCGGCGGCAACAACAACGGCGGAAATTCGGCAAGCGGCAGCGCTACGGCGCCGGCAAGCGGCGCAAGCTCGGCATCGGCGTCGGCGGACGCGGGCAAGCCGGACACGTCCAAGTTCGTGACGGTCAATTACGTCATTCTCGGCGACAAGCCGAAGAACGGCCAGTTCGAGAAAGTGCTCGCCAAAGTCAACGAGCTGCTGAAGGCCAAAGTGAACGCCCAGATCGAGTGGAAATGGGTGGAGTGGGCCGACTGGCAGACGAAGTACAACCTGCTGCTGGCGTCCGGCGAACAGCTCGATCTGATCACCGTCGGCACCGACTGGCTCGATACGTGGAGCAACGCCCAGCGCGGCGCGTTCCTTCCTTTGAGCGATGACATGCTGAAAACATACGCTCCGCAGACCTACGCCAACGTGAAGCCGGAGGAATGGGCGCAGACCAAGTACGACGGCAAGGTCGTCATCCTCCCGGAGAATCAATTTACGCAATGGGTGAATCACGGCTTTATTTATCGCGGGGATTGGGCGAAGGAAGCCGGCCTGCCCGATAAACTCACCAGTTGGGACGAGATCGAGAAGTATTTGCAATATATCAAGGATAACAAGCCGGACGTCGTCCCGTTCGATGTCGCGGCCGGCGGCAGCCTGAACATGATTTGGGACGGCTGGGACCAGTCGTTCACGAAAAATCTGCCGTTGCCGGTCACATCCGGGTTCCTGCCGATGTTCTACGCCAAGTCCTACGACGAGCCGTACACGGCGGTGTCCCCGATTTTCGACGATACGTTCATGAATTATGTGAAGAAGATGAAGGAATGGGCCGACAAAGGCTTCTGGCGCGAGGACGTGCTGAATAACAAGGTCGACATTACGACGCAGCTGGAAGCCGGCTTGACCGGTCTGATGAGCCACCATACTTCGCAATTCTCGGGGCTTCGCCCCACCATGGACAAGAAGCAGCCGGGCTCCGATCTGCAGTTCTTCCCGTTCGCGCGTCCGAACCAGAATCTGATGGCGACGTCGATCACGCACGGCGGCACCTCGATCGGCGCGCACAGCAAAAACCCGGAGCGCGCGCTCATGGTCTACGACCTGCTGCGCAACGACAAAGAGATTTACGACCTGATCAACTACGGCATCGAAGGCACTCAGTACGAGATCAAGGACAACAAGCGCGTGCTTCCCGCCGGCTACGACGAGACGAGAGACGCGTTCTACTCCGACTTCTGGGGCGGCCGCAACGACAAGCTGGAGATCCCGTCCGATCAGACGTGGGATAAGATCGACACGCTGTACCAGGAATACGATTCGTACAAGAAGCCCTATATTTACGGGCAGTTCGTCTTCGACAAATCGAAAGTCCAGGCGGAGCTGGCCGCGATCTCGCAGGTGTCGAGCCAGATGGGCCCGTCGCTGTCGTTCGGCCAGATGAAGGATCCGGAGAAAGCGGTGCAGGATTTCCGCGACAAGCTGAAGCAGGCCGGTTACGACAAGGTGATGGCCGAACTGCAAAGACAGCTTGACGATTACAAAAAGCTGATCGAGAGCCAGCAGTAAGGGGATTCGCCGATGACGACGACCGCAGCGCCCGGTCGTTCCGTCCTCCCCCTCGAAGGCGTGTGGAGCTTCTCCCCGGATCCCGGCAGCGCCGGGGTCCGGGAGAAGTGGTACGCGCGGAAGCTGGAAGACGCGGTTCGTCTTCCGGGGACGACGGACGAGAACGCCAAGGGCGAACGCAACGACAAGATCGAGACGAATCACTTGAGCCGAAAATGGACGTACGAAGGGCCGGCCTGGTACCAGACGGACGTGGACATTCCGCGGGAGTGGGCCGGCAAGCGGATCGTCTTCTTCATGGAACGCACGAAGAGCAGTACGGTCTGGGTCGACGAACGGCGGGCGGGGGAGGGCGACAGTTTGACGACCCCTCATGAGTACGACCTGACTCCGTTCCTGACGCCCGGCAAGCACCGCCTCAGCGTTCGGATCGACAACGCGGACCATCCGTCCATCGGCGATCCGCACCAGATCAGCAACCATACGCAGACGAACTGGAACGGGATCGTCGGACGGATCGAGCTGCGGGCCACCGACCGTTTCTGGATCGACGATGCGCAGGTGTACGCGGAGCCTCGGGAGAACCGGGTTCGCGTCCGGCTGCGCATCGGGAACGAGTCCGGAGCGGAGGCGGCGGGGCGGGTGACGCTGAGCTTTGCCGCCGCGAACGGCGATGGCGGCAGCGACGGCGGCATCCTCCCGGCCGAGCGGGAGATCGTCTGCGCCCGCGGGATGCAGACATTCGAGATCGACTGCGAGCTGAAGCCGGAGGAGGTCCGGCTCTGGGATGAGTTCCGCCCGCAGCTGTACCGGCTGACGGCGTCTTTATCCGCGCGTAGGGGAGGGGCGGCTTTTGCCGACGCGCTCGAGGCCGAATTCGGCGTCAGGGAATTCCGCGCCGAGGGCACCCAATTCGCGGCGAACGGCCGCACGGTCTTCCTGCGCGGAAAAAACGACGCCTGCGTGTTCCCGCTCACCGGCTACGCGCCGATGGACATGGAGGCGTGGACGCGCGTGTTCGAGATCGCCAAATCGTATGGAATCAATCATTACCGGTTCCATACGTGGTGCCCGCCGGAGGCGGCGTTCGCGGCGGCGGACCGGGCCGGCATCTACCTGCAGCCGGAGCTGCCGTTCTGGTACCCGCTGCTCGAACCTGGCGAAGAAGGGTATGATCCCGCCGTCAAGGCGTATTTGCTGCGGGAAGGCGAACGCATCCTCGCCGAATACGGCAACCATCCGTCGTTCGCGATGTTCGCGCTCGGCAACGAATTGATCGGCAGCCGCCGGGAGCTGATGGACCTGGTGAGGCGATTCCGGGAGTTCGACAGCAGACATCTATACGCGGAAGGTTCGAACAACAATTACAGTACGCCCGATTGGGCGGAGGGCCAGGATTTCTGGGTGACGATGAGAACCGGCATCGGGGGCTTCCCGGTTCGCGGCTCGTTCGCGACGGCGAATCCGCCGCTCGGACACGTCCAGGTGAACGAACCGTCCGCGGCAATCGACTATCGGAGCAGCATCGAGCGCGTCCAAGGGCCCGTCGTCGGACACGAGATCGGCCAGTATCAGATCTATCCGAACTACCGGGAGATCGACAAGTATACGGGCGTGCTGGAGCCGCGCAATCTGCGGGAGTTCCGGGACCGGCTCGAGCGGGCCGGCATGGCGGATCAAGCCGACGGCTTCTTCCGCGCTTCGGGGGCGCTGGCGGTCGCCTGCTACCGCGAGGAGATCGAAGCGGCGCTGCGCACGCCGGGGTTCGGCGGGTTCCAGCTGCTGGACCTGCAGGATTTCCCGGGGCAGGGAACGGCGCTGGTCGGAATCCTGGACGCTTTCCTGGATTCCAAAGGGCTTATTGAACCTTCGGAATGGCGGCAGTTCTGCGAGGCCACCGTCCTTCTGCTGACAATGGAGAAGTATGTATGGCATACGGGCGAGACGTTCAAGGCGTCGTTTAAGATCGCGAATTACGGGGAATCGGCGGTCTCGGGCGCCGTTCCGGAGTGGGCGCTGCTGGACGAGAACGGCCGCGAGCTGGCGTCGGGAACGCTTCAGTCGCGGAACGTTCCTCAAGGGCAGCTTACAACGCTGGGATTGATCGAACTCGATCTGCGCAGCTTCACGGCGCCGGCCAAGCGGTTCGTGGAAATTCGCCTGAAAGGCACGAGTGCGAGCTTCCGCAACCGTTATCCGCTGTGGATCTATCCGGACCGTCCGGGCGAGTGGTCGGCGGAAGGCGTGCACGTTCGCCGGAAGCTGGACCGGGCGGCGCTCGATCTGCTCCGGCAGGGCGAGAAGGTCCTCCTGCTGCCGGAACGGAACGCGATCCGGGAACGGGTGGAAGGGACGTTCGCCTCCGATTTCTGGAACTATTCGATGTTCAAGTCGATCGCCGAAGCGGAGCGGATGCCGGTCGCGCCCGGCACGCTCGGCATCCTTTGCGACCCGGCGCATCCGGCGCTCGCCGATTTTCCGACCGATTCGCACGCCGACTGGCAGTGGGGGCGGCTGCTTCCGTTCGCGCCTTCCGTCATTCTGGACCGCGCGCCGGCGGGGTACCGCCCGATCGTCCAGACGATCGACAACTTCGGGCGGAACCATAAATTGGGCGTCCTGTTCGAAGGCAAGGCCGGCCCCGGAAAGCTGCTCGTCTGCACGATCGATCTCCCGGCGCTGCGCAACAAGCCGGAGGCGAAGCAGCTGATGGCCAGCCTGCTCCGCTACGCGCAGTCCGACCGGTTCGATCCCCGGACGGAGTGGACCGAAGACCTGCTCGGCGAATGGTTCGCCGGCAGCCGATAGGAGGCGAGCGTACGATGACAGAGAAGACAACGAACCGGTATTCGCTGGATCTCGGCCGGACGTATCAGACGATCGACCATTTCGGCGCTTCGGGCGCCTGGTCGATGGATCCGATCGGGAAGATGTGGTCGGAGGAGAGCAAAACCCGAGTCGCCGACCTCCTTTTCTCGCAAGAGAAAGGAATCGGGCTCAGCGGCTGGCGCTTCGCGATCGGGTCGGGCGGCGGCGAGGGCAACCCGGACTATCCGGAGCCGCTGCTGTGGCGCGGGCATTCCGACACGTTCAAGCCGACGTCGCATCTGCCGTACGACTGGAGCACGCACGAGGGCCAGCGCTGGTTCTTGAAGGCGGCGAAGCTTCGCGGCGTCGATCGAATCGTGGCGATGGCGTATTCCCCGCCGAGATGGCTCGCCAAGAACGGGCGGATCGCGCCGGACGAGAGCGTCGGACAGAGCAATCTGGCCGACGACCGGATCGGCGAATTCGCCTGTTACCTGGCGGATATCGTCCGGCATTTCGCCGAGGAAGAGATTCCGTTCGACGTCATCAGCCCGGTCAACGAGCCTTCCTGGTGCTGGGACGATAGCCGGCAGGAAGGCAATCGCTACACGAACGAGCAGATCAAGTTGCTCGTGCGCGCGCTGCACGGGGAGCTGCGGAGGCGCAACCTGCCGACCGAGATCGATATCGCCGAAACCGCGGAGATTGCCGCCCTGCTGGATGACGAGGACGTGCAGGCGTTCGACCCGCGGCTTTCTTTTTATAAGGGGCACGGCAACGAAGCCAAACACGGGGGCAAATACCGCGAATATATCAAGGACTTCCTCGGGGATTCGGACTTCGCTCTCATGATCGGCAACAAGCTCTCTTATCATTCCTATTGGGCCGATCATGCGAACGACGGGGATCGCTTGCTGGCGTATCGGGAGCGGCTGAGACAGGCGCTGGACCGGCATGCGCCGGCGGCGAAGCTGTGGGAGACGGAGTACTGCAACCTGAACGCCGACGGAGCGGTCCGCGATTTGGGGATGGGGCTCGCGCTGTTCACCGCCCGCGTCATCCATCACGATCTGACGGTCGCCCGGGCGTCGGCGTGGAGCTGGTGGCTGGCGCTGTCCCCGCACGACTTCAAGGACGGGCTGATCTACACCGATTTCGCCCGTCGCGGCGATCCGGAGACGGTGCTGCCTTCCAAAACGCTGTGGGCGCTCGGCCATTACAGCCGCTTCGTTCGTCCGGGAGCGGCGAGGGTGGAGCTGGCCGGCCCGTCCGACAAGGACGGGCTGATGGCGTCCGCCTACGCGCATCCCGCGAACCGGACGCTGACGGTCGTCCTGCTCAATTACGCGGAACAAGCAGCGGACGTGGATTTGGCCGGCGAGCCGGGCTGGCCGGACGAGATGACCGGGTACTTGACGTCGGACCGCGAAGGGGACGATCTGCGCAGCTTCGGCGCCGTTCGTCCGTCCGAGCCGCTCGCCGTCCCGGGCCGGTCTATCGTTACGCTTCACGGGAGTCTTCCGGAGGGAGCCGGCTTTTCTCTTTGAGAGACTTGCGGTACTGCGACGGGTTCATGCCGAAATACTTGGTGAACTGCCTCGTGAAATAGTCCGGCGAATTAAAGCCGACGTCCAGCGCGATATCGGTCACCGTTCGTTCGGTAAAAGCAAGCTTTTTCTCCGCCTGCTTCAGGCGGTATTTGAGCAGCGTGTCGATGATGGATTCCCCGACCTGTTCCTTGAACAGGTGCGTCAGGCGGGACGGAGACAGACATACCGTCTGGGCCAAATCCTCGATTTGGTGGGAATCCATGTACCGCTGCGACAGCAGGGTCAGCACTTCCTTGACCCGCGGGTCCATATATTTGTCGCTCGTATCCTCGTTGGAGATGAGCAGGATGATCTCCTCAAGCGCATTCATCGCCAGTTCTTCCCGATGAGACAGAAGAGGTTCCAGATTATAGCGAATGGTCCGCATAAAAGCGTGCTGAATGTACGTTTTGTGCGTTTTGTTCCGGATGGGCATATGGATGAGCGGATGCGTCGCCTTGGGCAGCCGAATCCAATCCAGCCATCGCTCGTTCGGCATAAAATGAGCCCACAGCTTCTCCCACGCGTTGTCCGGAGCCGTGTAGAAATAATGCGGGGTACCGGGCGGGATGACGGTGATGTCCCCTTCCTTGCTCTCCAGCACGCTGCCGTTATTCTCGATCAGGCCTTTCCCGGACAGCGTATACATGATCAGCCAATCCTTCGTTCCCGCGGAACGAAAGCACGTATACCCGTACGGCTGGTTGTAGTACTCGGCCACGAGAATTCCCGGAGGGTGCGTCCAAGATTCGCGAATAGCCGGATCGTGAGGGTGAATCGGCATCTTCATCATTCCTTTCGCTCGGTCTCATTCTACAACCGGGAAAGAAGAAATATCAATAGATAATAGGCATTTGCATGTTGAAAAATTGACCAATGGCACGATTTGGAGGTTCCGTATGACAACTTTATCGCAGCCGATTCCTACAACTTTAGATGTATCCGGGCAGTGGCGGTACCGCCTGGATTCCGCCGATGCCGGACTGGAGCAAGGATGGTACGAAGATACTTTTCACGAGGAAGATCGGCTTCGCCTGCCCGGAACGACCAATGAGAACGGAGTGGGCGAGGAACCGGTTTTCCCGGCCGAGCTGAACAAAGAGACGGTACGCTCGCTCAGGCAGCGGCACCGTTACGTAGGCGCCGTTTGGTACCAAAGGGAAATTCGGATTCCCGACGACTGGTCCGATAAGCTGGCGACGCTTTTCCTGGAGCGGGTCATGTTCGAATCGCGCGTCTGGATCGACGGGCGGGAAGCGGGCATGCAGGACAGTCTGTCGGTCCCCCATCGGTTCGACGTGTCGGGCTTGCTTCGGCCGGGCGGTACGCATCGGCTGACGATTCGCGTCGACAACCGCGACTGCCGGCATATCGGGCCTTACCCGAGCGCTTATACGGACGAGACCCAGACGATCTGGAACGGAATCGTCGGCCGAATGGAGCTGCAGGCTTCCGAACGGATTCGGCTGCAAGACGTGCAGGTTTATCCCGATGCGGCGGCCCGGACTCTCTTGGTGAACGTCAAGGCGGAAAATCGTACGGGAACGGAAGCGGAGGCGGACGTGAAGCTGTCGGTGCGCCGCGGCGGATCGGAGGCGCAATCCGCCTCTTTCCGGCTTGCGTTGACGCCGTCGGCGTCGCAATCCTTCGAGCTGGAATTCGCGTTGGGGAACGATTGCCCGCTGTGGGATGAATTTTCGCCCGCGCTGCATGAACTGACCGTATCGCTGGAAGCAGACGGCGAGAGCAGGCGGCTGCAAGACCGGCGGACCGTCTCGTTCGGGATGAGAACGTTCGCGGCCGAAGGGACGCAGTTCGCGGTCAACGGCCGGCGGACATTCCTGCGCGGCACGCTCGATTGCTGCATCTATCCGCTGACCGGGTATCCGCCGATGGAGGAGGCTCCTTGGGATCGTATTTTCCGAATCGTGAAGGATTACGGCTTGAACCATGTTCGCTTCCATTCGTGGTGTCCGCCGGAGGCCGCCTTCCGGGCGGCGGACCGTCTCGGCGTCTACCTTCAGGTAGAGGGCCCGGTGTGGATGGACAATTGGAATTTGCCGGTGGGCAGTCATCCCGAGCATTACCGCTATTTGCCGGAAGAAGCGGCGCGGATTATCGATACGTACGGGAATCATCCTTCCTTCTGTCTCTATAGTAACGGCAACGAACTGAACGGCGACTTTACGCTGCTGCACGACATCGTCGTCGCGTTGAAGGGGCGGCATCCCAGGCCGAGACAGCTGTTTACGCTTACGGCCAACTGGGACCGCCCGCTGGATCCGGCGGACGATTACTTCATCGCCCAGACGGTGGACGGGGTCGGCGTGCGGGGCCAATATTTCCCGGACCGGCTGACGGATACGACGGAGCTGGAATACGGCGAGGCGGTGGCGAAGCGGCCCGTGCCCGTCATCTCTCACGAAGTCGGCCAGTACACGGTGTATCCCAATATGGACGAGATCGCCAAGTATACGGGCTGCCTGAAGCCGACCAATCTCGAAGCGATTCGGCGCGATCTGACCGCCCGCCGGCTGCTGCAGGACGCTCCCAAGTTTACGGAAGGCTCCGGGAAACTGGCGGTGCAGCTGTACCGGGACGAGATCGAGGCGGCGCTGCGGACGCCCGGCATGGGCGGGTTTCAACTGCTCGACCTGCACGATTTTCCCGGCCAGAGCACGGCGACCGTCGGCATCCTCGACGCCTTCTGGGACTCGAAGGGACTGATCGAACCCGGGGAGTTCCGGCAGTTCTGCGGACCGACAATTGTCTTGCTAGAAATGCCCAAACGAATTTATACTCAGAAAGAGACATGGCGCGCTGCGATCAAGATATCTCATTACGGCGCGGAAGATCTCGCGGATGCGGAAGCGGTATGGTCCATTCGCACGGCCGGCGGGATGACGTTGGACGAAGGCAAGCTGTACATTTCCGCCGTCGCTCAAGGCAGCACCGTCAAGCTGGGCGACGTCTCGTCGGATGCGCTCGCGGGAGCGGCGGCGCCGGAGAAGCTGCGCGTGGACGTCCGCGTGACGGGAACCGACATCGCGAACGCTTGGGAGATCTGGGTGTACCCGGCTTATGTAAGCGATGCCGAAGCCGTCTCCGGCGAGGGCGGCACGATCGTTGCCCGGACCTTGGACAAGACGACGCTGGCCCATCTGGAACGCGGAGGAAGCGCGCTGCTGCTGCCGTTCGAATCGGGGCGGGAGGCTGCGAATCCCGGGAAGTTCGTACCGGTGTTTTGGAGTCCGGTGCATTTCTCCAGCGAGGATCCGTGCGGCATTTATGCGCAGGCCGGCCATCCGGCGTTCCGGCTGTTTCCGACCGGCGCCTACGCCAGCTATCCGTGGAAGGACCTGCTCGACAACTCGTCCTCGCTGAGCTTGGATATCATCGATGCGGACATACAACCGATCGTTCAGGTCGTTCCGAACTTCTACCACAACCAGCGGCTCGCGAACCTGTTCGAATGCAGAGTGGGCAAGGGCAAAGCGCTCGTCTGCTCCATCGACCTGACCAGCCGGCTGGAAGCCCGTCCGGCCGCGCGCCAGCTGCGGGCAAGCCTGCTCGATTATATGGAGCGGGAGACTTTCATGCCGGACGCGGAGCTTGCGCCGGAGCAACTGCGACGGTTGTTGCAGGGGCGCGAGCGGGCAGAAGATCAGGCCCGGAAGCTGATCGGCGAAGAGCTGGCTACCGGCCGCGAAGCGGCCGCATCCAGCGAGATGAGCGCCGGCTACTCGGCCGGCAAGGGCAACGACGGAATCGGGCATACCTTATGGCGCGCGGCGGACGATCAGCCGGGACATTGGTGGCAGGTCGATCTGGGGGACGTCCGGCACATTGCCGGCACCCGGGTGCAATTCTCGCACGCGGCCCATTACTTGTACGTGATCCAGGTATCCGACGACGGGGCGGATTGGCGGGTAGCCGTCAATCAGACCGGCCAGACGGACAGCGGGCAGATCCGGATCGATCCTTTCGAGGAGCGGGCGCGGTTTGTCCGGATCGTCTACAACGGGCTGGCGCCCGGCGTGTCGGCGGGACATTATTCGTTCGAGGTGTACGGAGGGGAAACGAATGGGCAGGAAAGCGGTATTTCTGGCGAACCGGAACCATAATTCGATTCAGCAAGTGTATAACGACGATATGATGCGGCAACTGAACGAGCTGGTGGATCTCCATCCGGACATCATCGACCGCGGGTTGCTGGAAGAGCATCGGGATCTTTTGCGGGAGGCCGAGATCGCTTTCTCCACCTGGGGAATGTTCGAGCTGACGCCCGACGAGATCGGGCGCTATCTGCCGAATCTCAAAGCCGTGTTCTATGCCGCCGGTTCCGTGCAATATTTCGCCCGGCCGTTCCTGGACCGGCAGATTATGGTCGTCAGCGCCTGGGCCGCGAACAGCATCCCGGTCGCCGAATATACGGTGGCCCAAATTCTATTGGCCAACAAAGGGATTTTGCCGACGCTGTCCCGCTGCAAGCACGATCGCGGGGAAGCCGACCGCTTCGCCCAGAACTATCCGGGCAATTACGGCACCAAGGTAGGCATTCTCGGGATGGGCATGATCGGCAGCAAGGTCGTCGAGCTGCTCCGTCCTTACCAGCTGGAAGTTTACGTATACGATCCGTTCCTGACCGAGGAGCGCGCGAAGGCGGCCGGCGTGCGCCAAACCGATCTGGAGACGATCTTCGCCGAGTGCCAGACGATCTCGAATCACTTGGCCAACAACCCGCAAACGGTCGGCATTCTGAACAAGGCCCATTTCGGCCGGATGCAGCCGTACGCGACGTTCATCAATACCGGACGAGGCGCGCAAGTGGCGGAGCAAGATCTCATCCGGGCGATGAGGGAAGTGCCGACCCGAACCGCGCTTCTCGACGTCACTTACCCCGAGCCGCCGCTTCCGGACAGCGAGCTGCTGACGTTGGACAACGTGTGGCTGACTCCCCACGTGGCGGGAAGCCAGCAACGGGAGGTCGTCCGGATGGCGGAATTCATGGTCGAAGAGTGCCGGCACTATCTGGCGGGAGAGACCGTGAACTATCAGGTGACGCCGGCCATGCTGGCCACCATGGCTTAGACGGGAGGAGCGAGGACATGTTCAAACCTGGTCTGATCTCCATCACGTTCCGACAGCTTCCTCCGGAGCGGATTATCGAGTTGGCCGTTCAAGCCGGCCTGAAGGCGATCGAATGGGGCGGGGACATTCACGTTCCCCACGGCGACCCGAAGCGCGCGGAGGAAGTCGGCTTCCGAACCCGCGCGGCGGGGCTCGAAACGGCCTCCTACGGCTCGTATTACCGCGTCGGCAACCGGCATGTCGGACAGGGAGAACCGATGGAGTTCGAACGGGTGCTGGAGACGGCGGAAGCGCTCGGCGCTCCGGCCATCCGCGTCTGGGCGGGCGACCGCGGTTCGGCGTCGGCGGATGAAGAGTGGCGCGCTTTGGTCGCCGAGGATGCCCGGCGCATCGCCGATCTGGCTGCCGCCAAAGGAATCTCGATCGGCTTCGAGTACCATGGCAACACGTTGACGGACACGGCCGAATCGGCGGTCCGGCTGTATCGCGCCATCGACCATCCGAACGTTCGCAGCCACTGGCAGCCCCAGACAAGCCTGACCCCGGAACAGAACGAGCAGGCGCTCCGCCAAGCGCTGCCCTGGCTGGCGAATCTGCACGTGTTCCAGTGGCTGCCGAACCTGCGCTGTCCGTTGGCGGACGGGCAGGAGGAATGGCGGCGATACTTCGCCGCCGCTTCCGAAGCCGAGCCGGGCGGGGCCCGCTATGCGCTCATGGAGTTCGTGAAGGACGACGATCCGGAGCAGTTCCTGCAAGACGCCGCCGCTCTTCATCGCATTTTGGCGAACTGACGGTCGGCGCCGGCTTCTCGGTTAGGCCGACTGCAACCAAACGCGCACCCTGCGATGATATTCGTCGCAGGGTGCGCGTCTTTGCGTGCATTCCTTCATCCCATTCCTTCGAAGTTCCGCCTCATGTACGTAATCCGGTTATTCTCTTCCGCCCGCTTCGCCGATTTCTCGCTCAAGTGAGTAAACCGGTTGCTCTCTTCCGCCCGCTTCGCCGCTCTCCCCTCCATGAGAGCAAACTGGTTACCCTCTTCGACGAATCGCACAAGGCGAGCGCCCTGGGACTACATGCAGACGATCATCGCATTGCCTTCCGGATCGGCGGCAAAAAAATGATGGTCGAACTCGATCTCGTGGAGGATGCGGACGTTCTTCTCCTTCATGAAGCGATAGGCTTCTTCGATGCGGGGAGCATTCAGCATAAAGGTGGGATACTTCTCCCACTCCCGATGGTGGCGGTTGTCGTCCAGCAGGATGTGCGTTCCGTTCTCCAGCTCGAACCAGTAGATCGGACCGCCGTCCTGGCGCTCCGGCTTGATGGCGTGCCCCAGCAGGCGGGCATACCACTCCGTCGCCCGCTTCAGATCGTCCACGGGCACGACGATCGATTGAATCCGGTTGCGAATCGGAAGGTCGTTCCGATACGGGCGGATCGGATTCGGATTTTTCCAGTCGGATTGAACGATCATCAATACGTTATTTTCCGAGTCGCGAATATGGAAGAAGTCGAGCCCCTCATGAACGTGCCGGATGTCCAGCTCGATCGGGATGCCGCTGCGCTGCGCCCACTCGTAGGATCGGCGAATATCCGGCGTTTTGAACATGCAGAAGGGATGCGGACGCCCCGGCACGTTGCGGTGATCGTCCAGCATCAGGTTGACTCCGTTGTCCATATCGAACTCGTAAAAAGGCCGCTCCGGATCCGTCTCCCCGACCGGGATGCCCAGAACGTCTCCGTACCAGGCCGTCATGGCCGGCAAATCGGAGACATGCAGGATGACGCCCCCCGCTACCCGTATTCCCGATCCTTGCTCCGTCAACGTTTTCATCTTTCGATTCCTCCCTTGGTTGGACGCCTTCCCTATCATGACGTCCGGGCGCTGCGAAATCTATCAAGGCGAGGCGCCATTCCGGCGAAAATTTGCTCCAGCCGTTCGATGCCCCGTTCTTCGGCTTCCCGCGCCTTCGCGATCAGCTGCACGGAGCGCTCGCGTATGTCGAGGCGAGCGCCGGGCATGCCGTAGGGAAAAGCGGGATACAGCAGGCCCAGCGTTCGGAGCAGCGTCCGATACTCATCCGCAGCCTCCCGCCAGAGACGGGCGGTCTCCGGATCGGCGCTAACGGAAGGATGCTTTTCCCAGCGGCATAGAAATGCGACGGCCTGCTCGCGGGCTTCGGTCAGAAGCGCGACTTGATAGGCATGCCCGACAGGCTGCGCCCGTTCCCGGCCGAAAGCTTCCGACCAAACGGCATAGGCGGCCAATCCGGCCGTATAGCCGGGCACCGCCGGCTCCCGTCCCCGCGCATGGCGGACGATCGTCTCCAGCGCGCTTGCCAAAGACGGCTCGGCCGGCCGCTTCGGGCGTTCGATGAAGCCGACGAACAGCTCGGGATTATCCAGCGTGCGGCCCAGCTTCGAATAAGGGATGGCCGAGCAGCGGCCCGCGGCGTCCCGGTAGAAGAAACACTCCGGCTCGTCGTCGTAGCCATAGATCAAGCCGAATTCGGCCGGGTTCAGATTCCAGACGATCGGGGGCGTCCCTTGCCCGATCGCTTGCCGGATCATATCGAGTGCTTGAACCAGCAGATCGGGGGTCGGCGCGCGGCCCGGCCGGCCAATCCGCATCGCCTTGCCTCCGAGCGCCGCCGCCGACCGTTCCAGCGCCCATCCCCAGTCGTAGATCAGGCTGCCGCTCAAGCCGCAATCGGCCGTCGTCTGAATTCGGAACGCCTGGCCCGTGAATCCCAGAACGTCGCATAATTCATATTCGCCGTAAAACGATTCGTGAAGGGCATGGCCCAGGGAGGCGTAGGCCGACCGGCAGGGCGGAACAGGCAGGACGCGGCGAATTTCCCGGCCCGTCGCCTTGCTCTTTTGCGCGTTTCGCGCGGCCGCCCTGCGGAAGCGTTCCTCCTGAAGCTTCAGCTTGGATCTGGATAGAATGTTGTAGACGTTGCCGACCGCGATGCCGAACGTCTCCGCGATCTCCTCGGGAGTCTGCCGACGGAAGAAGAAAGCCTCGGCGATGCCGCGATTCCGCACCGGCAAAGCGTCCATCATCGCGGTCACGGATTCCAGCCACTCTTTGCCGAGAGCGACAATCTCCGGCATGTCCGAATCCGGGGCGGTTTCCGCTCCGGCGAGGCTCCGTTCGAGTCCGCCGCGGCGCCTGCCGCTTCGAAGAACGTCCAGCGCCTTGTTGCGAACGATCGTCCGCAGCCACGGGATGAAGCGCTCCGGGTCCGCCAGCTTTTCCAGCTGCAAGTACGACCGGATCAACGCGTCCTGAGCGACGTCTTCCGCCCAATAAGCGTCCTTCATGATCGCGCGGGCCCACTGAACGGCTTGCAGCCGATGCCGGCCGACGAGTTCCCCGAACGCCTCGCGGTCCCCGTCTCGGGAACGTTCGACCAACTGCCGCTGCTCTTCTTGGGAGGCATCCATTTTTCCTGCTCCTTTTCCAAAGGACCGTATCAATAAATTCACTATAACAGGTACGATGGGGAGGCGGATAGAAGGGCGGCGCTTCAAAGGCGGCCGAGATTGAGGTATAATTTCTGGACATGCAGCATTTGTCGCCCACGTCGGTCATTGCGGAGGTTAAACCGATGTCGCCCATTGAAGTGAAAAGTCTGGATCACCTGGTGCTGACGGTGCGGGATTTGGAGAAGACGGTTCGTTTTTATGCGGACGTGCTCGGCATGGAGCCGATCCGATTCGCCGGCGGGCGCTACGCCCTGAAATTCGGCCGGCAAAAAATCAATCTGCACGAGCAGGGGCGCGAATTCGAACCGAAAGCGGAAAGGCCGACGCCCGGGTCGGCGGATCTGTGCTTTCTCGTTTCCACGCCGTTAGGCGAGGTCGTCCGTCATTTGTCCGCTTGCGGAGTAGCCGTCGAAGAAGGGCCGGTTCGCCGAACCGGAGCCATGGGTCCGATCGACTCCGTCTATTTTCGCGATCCGGACCGGAACCTGATCGAAATCTCGAACGAAGCAACGGTTTGAATAAAGCCGGACAGGAGGCTAGCTATGCAACCCATCGATCCATCGGTCATTCAGAACAGAATCGACAATCTGCGGGATCGGGATCTCTATATCCACCTGGAGATGACGACCGGAGCCTACGCGGCTCATCGGGACAGCTCCAAGCATCCCGCCGCCACTTTTATCAGCAACGCGCTCATCCGATTCTCCCACGGCTCGGTCTCGGGAGGCGGTCCGTTCCGGGTCGGCTTGAAAATGCCGCACGGATGGGTCTATTCCGAAGGATTGACGCATTACGAGGAGACCGATTCCGAGCGGCTCATCATGGCGGGGCATGACCGGGAAGGCAAGCTGGTCGTCGCCTTGCAATTAAGCCCTCAACCTTTCTGAACATTTCTCCGCAAAGCGGGGCTTAGCTTCGAAGCTTGCTCAGGTACTTTGCGGGGACCCCGGAATAATCTTAGAGAGAGGAGCAGATAGATATGGAGCAAAGAGTATTGGTGCTGCTGCCGCATCCGGACGACGAAGCGTTCGGTCTGTCCGCGACGCTGGCCGAACACGTGCGCAACGGAGATCCGGTAACATACGCCTGCCTGACGCTCGGGGAGATGGGGCGGAACATGGGGGTGCCTCCTTTCGCGAACCGGGTGACGCTGCCCGAGATCCGCAAGGCGGAGCTGGAAGAGTCCTGCCGCGCGATCGGCATCCGGGATTTGCGAATGCTCGGCTACCATGACAAAACGATCGAGTTCGAGGACCAGGATAAGCTCGACGCGGACATTGACGCCCTGCTTCAGGAGCTTCGCCCGACGACCGTCTATACGTTCTATCCGGGCTATAGCGTCCATCCGGACCATGACGCGACCGGCGCCGCCGTCGTCCGGACGATCGGGAGGCTGCCGCGGAACGAGCGGCCGGTCGTGCTGTGCCTGGCTTTCGCCAACAATCTGGAGCAAGGCATCGGCCAACCCGACGTCGTTCGCGACGTCTCGGCCAATTTGAAGCAGAAGCTGGCGTCCATCCAGGCGCACCGTTCGCAATTCCAGGTGGCCGAATGGGTCAGCGGGGACGTTCCGTTGGAAAAAGCCATGCAGGAGCGTTTCGGAACCGAGCGGTTCTGGACTTATCGTTTCGATTGAATTGTGCGGGTTGCCTCGCTCGTTCGGATGAACGGCGGGGCGGCCTTTTTTTTCTCGGTTTGAAAAGAGGAAAAGAAGGTCAAAGGCAGAATGCAGAATAGGGTAGAGTAAAATCGCTTATCGACGAGGAGCTGCCTGTTCCCTATATGGCCGATGTCGCGGATTACGGTTCCCTGCGGCACCGGGAATTGAAAGAACATATCGACCGCGTAGGGATCGAATATTACCGCCGAACCGTCCACCAATCGGAAAAGGGATGAATGCACGATGATCCGAATCAACAGGGAACAAACGGAGGCGGAGCTGCGGAAGTTCGTCGGCTCTGACGTCTACGTACACAGCGAAGCGACGTCCTATGTGTTCGTTCGCAATTTCAAAGTTCGCTTGACCGAAGCCTTCGTCGCCGGAGACGGCCCTTCTTATCGCGTAGCGCTGCGCTTTGACGGGCACGGCTGGCTGCGGATGGAAGGGCTTACCCATTATGAGACGGACGAGGCGGGCCGGCTGCTGCTGGCCGGATTCGACGATCGCGGGCGGATGGACGTCGCCCTGCATCTGGGAAGGGGGCCGTTTCCGGAATGAGCGACAAGGGGCAAAACCAAGGACGCAAGCTGTTGGCGGTATTCGCGCATCCGGACGACGAATCGTTCATTTGCGGCGGGACGCTGGCCAAGTACGCCGCCGAGGGCGTCGACATTACGCTGGTTAGCGCCACGCGCGGCGAGATGGGTCGTCGCATGGGCAATCCGCCTTACCTGAACCGGGAGACGATCCCCACCGCGCGCGAACAGGAGCTGAAGAACGCCTGCGACTGTCTCGGCATCCGGCAGCTCCGGTTTTTCGACATTCGCGACAAGACGGTGGAATTCGTCGACCGCGAAGCGCTCGTGGCGCGGATCGAAGCGCTGATTCGCGATCTCGATCCCGACGTCATGCTGACGTTCCACGAGAAGCTGGGCGGACATCCGGACCATTGCGCGATCGGATGGGCGACGACGGAAGCATGCAGACGCGCCGGAAGGCTCGAGTCTCTCTACTTCATCTCGTTCGGCGGCATGATGGAGCAGCCGGAGCGGTACGGCTATACCCGACGCGACGTCGTCAAGGTGGACGTGAGCGCGCATCTGCCGGCGAAGCTGGCGGCTTTCCGCGCGCACCGCTGCCAGTCCGAGATCGACGAATGGGTATGGCGTTCCGACCGGGAGGCGCTCAGCCGCTTCGGCTCGCATGAGTATTTCTTGCGCGCCGCTCCCGCGCCGGCATCGGACGCGGCGGGACGCGGCGCGCGCGGGTTGTTCTGAAACGTTGAGGCGGTCAATGGAGCGTCGCCCGCGGCGTTTAACGCTCGGCTCGCTCGCTTAACGCTTCCGCGGCGAGCGTCTGCAGGACGTTGGTGTCCATCGGCGGATTGTGCAGGCCGGCGCGAACGTCGCGGTAATACCGCTCGAGCGGCAGCTTGCGCGACAGGCTGGCTCCGCCGACGATCCGCATCGCCAGGTCGACGACGCGGATCGCGCCGTTAACGGCCACATACTTGGCCAGCCCCAGCTCGGACTTGAGCGACGGGCGGTTCGCCATCGTCTCGCGGTCCCAGCGGTCGGCCGCGGCATAAAGCAGCGAGCGTGCGGTCCGCAGCTCGGCTTCGATCTCTCCGAACGACTGCCGGACGGCGGGAAGGGCCGCGATCGGATCGGCCAGATGGTTGGGCCGGTACGTGCGCGCGAATTCGAGCGCGAAGTCGCGCGCGGCGAGGGCGATGCCGACATAGCAGGCCGGAATATGCAGCAGCCAGCCGCCGCCGTCGTCTTCCCCTTTGCCGGATAGCCGCATGTTATCGGCTGTCCAGGCGCCGCTAAGCACCATGTCGTGGCTGCCGGTTCCCCGCATGCCGAGCGTATCCCAAGTCTCTACGACGGTCGTCTGCTCCGAACGGCGAACGAGAAAGTCCGACGTTTGGTCTTCTTCCGGAAGATAAGCCGAAACGACGAAGCGGTCGAGAATCGGCGACAGCGTGCTGAACGTCTTGCGGCCCGTTATCCGCCACCCGCCGTCCGCGCGAACGGCGGTCGTCTCCGGCTTGCCGCCGCGGCTCGGGCTGCCGGACCCCGTTTCGCTGGCGAACGTATTGATCATCGCGCCGTCGCGCACGATATCGTGGCACAGCTCGGCGAACAGCTCCTCCGGCCACTTCCGGCTCGTTCGCAGGTGCAGCACCTGCCCGATGTGCCAGCCGACGGCGAGTGCCGTCGAGCCGTCGCCGTAGCCCAGCCGCTCCTGCAGCTGGACAAGCTCGTACAGCGAGATTTCATCCCCGCCGTAAGCTTGCGGAACCGTCAGCTTCAAATACCCGGCGTCCCGAAGGTCGGCGAAATTTTCGAACGGGAACGATCCTTCCCGGTCATGCTCCGCGGCCCGTTCCGCGAACCGGGCGGCGAGCGCCTCGATCCGATCGGCCCGAGCCTGCTCTTGTTCATTGCGGATATATCGGTCCATGATGCGCATCCGATCATCACTCCTTCCTTCTGAATTATACCAACTGCAGCCGGGCTCTGCACAAGCGATGAAGCCGACCGCGATCAAGCGCGCTCTCCTGCCGGGAATATCGATGCGCGAGGTTTCGCGGTCGTTCTGGAATATGGACGACGGATGTCCGATGCGCCGCCGGTCCGGGCGGAAGTCCGATACGCCGCGGAAGTGCCGGCATCCGGCGGAGGTCGTGTGCCGATACGCCGGTTGGCCGAAGAAGCGCAGCTTAGCGAGAGATCGCTGGAGCGGCAGTTCCTCCGCTGGGTCGGCGTGTCTCCGAAGCATTTCTCGCGGCTGACGGGGACGACGCCGGCTTCTTTCTTTCGGAATCCGGATTCGCTTTCGGCTCTCTATGTGCGATAAGCATCGGTTTTTTACAAGACGATCAAGAAGGCAACCCTCTATAATGAAGGGGACAAGTCAACGAAAGGTTGAGGCCAATGCTCACGAAATTGGGTCATGTGACGGTGCTGGTTAACGACTACGACGAGGCGATCTCGTTCTACACGGAGAAGCTGGGGTTTGCGCTGCTCGCGGACAACACGTTCGGTCCCGGCATGCGGTGGGTCGCTCTCGCCCCGGCCGGCGGCAACGAGACGGCGATCGTGCTGGTCGCCGCCGATACGCCGGAGAAGCGGGAGCGGGTGGGAAGCCAAGCCGCAAACCATGTGTTCCTGGTCGTTCATACCGACGACTGCCGTCGGGATTACGAAGCGATGAAGGAGCGCGGCGTGCGCTTCTTCGGAGAACCGCGCGACGTTCCTTGGGGAGTGGAGGTTGTCTTCGAGGATCTGTACGGCAACCGGTTCGATCTCGTGCAGCATAACGGTTTCTAAGGCGAAGGCTGCCCGTAAGCGGGGCAGCCTTTTCTTTTTTCGAACGAATCCGGGAGCGGCGAAATCGCCGCAAACCCGTTTTGCTTGCGCGTTAGACGAAAGCAAGCTTAATCCTTCTCCCGCAGCCGAACGGACACGAACCCCGCAGCCGCGAGGGAAGCGGCCGTCAGGACGGCCGCGAACGCGGTAGTACCGGCGGCCAAGCCCGCGGCGTCGATCAGGTATCCCGCGCACACCGGCAGGACGGCGGCGGGCACGTATCCGCCCATGTTGAGGACGGCGTTCGCTTCGGCTCTCCGCCGCTCCGGGACGCGCAGGCCGATCAGCGTCAGCCCGCCGAGCTGGCCGAGCCCCTGCCCGGCCCCGGCGAAAATCGCGGCCAGCACCAGCAGAGGGGCGGACGATACCCGGACGGCGGCGGCCGCCGCGAGCATAGCCAGGACGGTGGAGGCGGCGCCGGCCAGCAGTTGGGTTCCGATGCGCAGTCTCTTCAACGCGAACTGGATGCCGGTCGCGGTCAGGAACATCAGGCAGGCGGTGCCTCCCGCGACGAGCGGGCTGTTCACGGCGAGCAGCTTGGACAGCAGCGAGGGGCCGAGCGACAGGATGAAGGAAGTCGCCGTAAGGCCGGGAGCGAAGACGGCGATGCCAAAGATCAGGTGCAGGCGATTGGCAGCAGGCACGCTTGGCAATCGCAGGCGGAAGCGATCCGCCGCCCGCGAACCGGCTTGCCGCCCAGGCAGGGAGGCGGCGACGGCGAAGGCGCTGCCCAGGATGGCGAGCTCGGCGGCAAAGACGGGAAGGATCGGATGCGCGAGCGTCTGCGCCAACGCGCCTGCGAGCAGCGGGCCGAGTCCGGCGCCGAGCACCATGGCCGCGGAAGCGGCCAGCGAAGCCAGCGACCGGCGCTGCGGCCCGCCGACGTCGACAACCGCGGCCATGCCCGCCGAGACGATCGCGCCGACGGCGATGCCCGTCAGCAGCCGGGCGGCGACCAGTTCGGCTACGGACGTCGCGAAAATAAATAGAAGGCAGGCCAGCGCGGCGGCGGCAAGCCCGGGGAACAGCACCGGCTTCCGGCCGAAGCGGTCGGAGAGCTGCCCCGCGACGAGCAGCGCCGCGAGCAGCCCTGCGATATAGGCCGCGAAGATAAGCGTCAGCGTTCCGTTCGAGAAGCCCATCCCGCGCTGCCAATGCACGTAGAGCGGCGTGGCGGAATTGGACAGGATAAACACGGCCGTCACCATCCAGGCGGCGACCCAGACGGATCTTGGACGAACGGCCCGTTCCGCGGACACTTTTTCCATATGCAACTCCTCCTTACGTTTGTAGATCCGAGCAATGTCATCTTAGGGGATTTTGTGATATAACTGAAATACCGATTTTTTATTTAGGAGATAACACAATGGTTATGCCGAACGAATCCGCGATGAACATGAACCATCTCCGGATCTTTATCGCGGTGGCGGACAAAATGAATATGACCGAAGCGTCCCAAGCGCTGTTCATCTCCCAGCCTGCCGTCAGCAAAGCGGTAAAAAGCCTCGAAGAATCGCTGTCGGTCAAGCTGTTCGTCCGGGATAAACCGCATGGCCTGGCGCTTACCGAAGCGGGCAAGGACATCCTGAGGCTGGCCCGGCAGATGAAGGCGATCGAGAACCAAATTTATCAGGTCGCCGGCGGCGAGAACCGGCTGCTGAGGGGCAAGGTGACCATCGGCTCTTTTCCGGCCGCGTCCGCGAACCTGCTTCCGGAGACGATCGCCGTTTTCCGGAACCGGTATCCGAACGTGCGAATCGAGCTGACCGAGGGCACTTCCGACCAGATCAAGGCTTGGGTCGACGCCCATTCGGTCGACGTCGGAATCGTCGCATCCCCATTCGGAGAATATGAAGCCGAGGTATTGATCCAAGACGGCATGGTTGCCGCCCTGCCGCCCGGGCATTCGCTGGAAAATGCGGATCGGATCGGCCTGGAACGGAACCGGAGCGAGCTGATTTTCTGCAAAGGCGGGCATGAAGCGGCCATCGAGGGTACGTTCCGGGACCATCGCATCGATTACGAGGAGAATTTGACCGTCCAGACGGCCGAGACGCTCGTTCATATGGTGAAGCGAGGTCTGGGGATCGGCGTCGTCTCGAGGTTCACGCTCGCGTCCGTCGCCGCGCACGGGTTGAAGGTGAAGGAGATCGACCCGCCCGTTGCGCGCGAAATCGCCGTCATCGCGCGTTCGTTCGCGGACGCTGCGCCGGCGACCCGGGAATTCGTTCGCGTCCTGACCGACTGGTGCAGGCAGAATTGGAGAATGGAAGCAACTATGCTATAATTTAAGTTTGTATGCAAACCGAACGGAACGAGGAGAACGAATGACATTCGAACAACTGGCGCTGAAGCCGGAACTTTTAAAAGCACTTCGCAAGGAAAATTACTCGCAGCCGACTCCGATTCAGGAGCAGGCGATCCCGGTCGTGCTGGCCGGAAGGGATTTGTTCGGCTGCGCCCAGACCGGCACCGGAAAGACGGCGGCGTTCTCGCTGCCGATTCTGCAGCTGCTCAGCGAGCGCCCGCCCGCCGGCAAGGGCAAGCGGCCCATCCGCTCGCTCATTCTGACGCCGACGCGGGAGCTGGCGCTGCAGATTCTGGACAACGTCAAAGCTTACGGTCAGTTTCTCAGCCTGCGAAGCCTCGCGATCGTCGGCGGCGTCTCCCAGAAGCCGCAGGAGGAAGCGCTGGAGCGGGGAACGGACATCCTGATTGCCACCCCTGGCCGGCTGATGGACTTGATGAACCAGAAGCTGGTCGACTTGACGAGCGTGGAAATTCTGGTGCTCGACGAAGCCGACCGCATGCTGGACATGGGCTTCATCCATGATGTGAAGCGGATTATCGCGAAGCTGCCCGCGCGGAAGCAGACGCTGTTCTTCTCCGCCACGATGCCGCCCGAAATTTCCAAGCTGGTTCAGTCGCTGCTCACGAATCCGGCCAAGGTGGAAGTGACTCCCGCCGCGACGACGGTAGAGCGGATCGAGCAATCCGTCTACCTGGTGGATAAGCCGAACAAGATGGGACTGCTGATTCATCTCATGAAGGATCCGTCCATCGTGTCGGCTATCGTATTCACCCGCACCAAGCACGGAGCCGACCGGGTGGCGCGCGGCCTGAACCGGGCGAACGTGCCCGCCCAGGCCATTCACGGGGACAAATCGCAGAACGCCCGCCAGAACGCGCTGAACCAATTCAAGAACGGAACGGTGCGGGTGCTCGTCGCGACCGACATCGCCGCACGGGGCATCGACATCGAGGAGCTGTCGCATGTCATCAACTACAACTTGCCGAACGTCCCGGAGACGTACGTCCACCGTATCGGGCGGACCGGACGGGCGGGCCAGAGCGGGGTCGCGATCTCGTTCTGCGAGACGGAGGAGCTTCCTTACCTGAAGGATATCGAGAAAACGATCAAGAAGACGATTCCGGTCGTGCAGGATCATCCGTATCCGATGGTGCTGGCCTGAATCGCCGGCAGTGCGCGCTAAAAGGAAGAGGCTGTACCCCGACCTTGAGGAAGGTCCCGGTACAGCCTTTTTTCTGCTTAGGAAATGATACGATTTAATTTCCTGTGGATATCCGGGGGCTCCCCCAAAAGTAATCGGAGTTAACTTCAAAGCATCACGTCACTTTTTTTGGGGGGTTACTACCGGAAAGTCGCACGGTGCACATTTTCAATCGCCTAATGAACATCGGCCCGACGGAGCCGTGCTAGAATAAAAAAAGCGCTGTCATATCAAACGAACGATTGGATGAGGAGGGATCGGCGCATGTCCGTCAAAGGAGGAAAGACAGGGCCGGAAGCGGCGACGGCCGAAAGTCCGCTTCGCAAGGGGCCGACCGACGCCGTGCTTCGCGCGTCGATTTGGAAACGCATACACAGTCATCGGAACTTGTATTTTCTGTTCATTCCCGTATTCGCCTATTTCGTTCTGTTCAAGTATTGGCCGATCCTGCTGGCATGGGTAGTCGCGTTCAAGGATCTGCAGCTCGGTTCGGGCGTCTTCCGGAGCGAATGGATCGGCTGGCAGAATTTCAAGGATATTTTCTATTCGCCGGACATTCCGAACGTGATTCGCAATACGGTCGAGATCAGCCTGCTCCGGCTGGCGGTCGGCTTCCTGCCGCCGATCATTCTGGCGATCCTGTTCCACGACATGGCGACCCGGCGGTTGAAAAAGTGGCTTCAAACGTTCGTCTACATTCCCCACTTTTTTTCCTGGGTCATCGTATACGGGGTCGTGTTCGGCTTTTTCTCGGTGGGGTTCGGCTTCGTGAACAACGTGCTGAGCGGCCTCGGAATGGAGCGCCATGAATTTCTGCTCGATTCCGCCTGGTTCCGTCCCATTCTCATCGGTTCGGCGCTGTGGAAGGAGATCGGCTGGAGCACGATCATCTATTTGGCCGCGCTGGCGACGGTCGACGCCCAGCTTTACGAGGCGGCGGTCATCGACGGCGCGGGGCCGCTCAAGCGAATGCGCCACATTACGATCCCGAGCATTCTGTCCGTCGTGACGTTCGTGCTCTGTCTGAGCTTGGGCTCCCTGCTCAGCGCCGGCGGCGAGCAAATTCTGCTTTTCTACAACGATGCCGTCTTCCAGACGGCCGACGTCATCGACACCTGGGTATACCGCGAAGGGCTGGCCCGCCTGCAATTCAGCTTGGCTACCGCCGTCGGGCTGTTCCAATCCGTGATCGGCCTCGGGCTCGTCATCGGCTCCAACTTCGTCGCCAAGCGGCTGTCCGGCCGCGGCATCTGGTAAAGGGAGGCTGACTCATGATGTACCGCTCCAGATCGGAACGAACCTATCAGATCGTCATTCACGCGATCGTTCTGCTGGTCGTCGCTTCCGCCGTATTCCCTCTGCTTTACGTGCTCGGCATGTCGCTGACCGGTCCGGCGGAGATGATGAGCCGCAACTACTTTGTCATCATTCCGCACGACCCGGTATGGGCCGCCTACGAGCGGATCCTGTCCTCGCCGCTCATCTGGCGGTCGTTCGGCATCTCCGTCTTCCGCAGCTTCGTCGGCCCGGCTCTCATGCTGATGCTGACCGCCACCGGCGCTTACGTGCTGTCCGTTCGCACGCTGCCCGGACGCAACTTCCTGCTGCTGCTGGTCGTCTCGACCATCTTGTTCAACGCCGGCCTGATCCCGACTTATCTGGTCGTCAAGCAGCTCGGCCTGGTCAATTCGCTCTGGTCGCTGATCGCGCTCTATCTGGTGGACAGCTTCGGCCTGCTCGTCATCAAAATCTTCATCGAGAATTTGCCGGACGGTTTGATCGAAGCCGCCAAAATGGACGGAGCCGGCGAATTGCAGATGCTTGCGCGGGTCGTCATCCCGCTGGCCGCTCCGGCGCTGGCCGCCATCGGGCTGTTCAGCATCGTGTTCCACTGGAACAGCTGGTTCGACGCGATGGTTTATTTGAACAACGCCCATTTGTTCCCGATGCAGCTGATCTTGAAAAATATGCTGGCTTCCGCTTCCAGCGACGCCATGGAGTCCTTGATTCTGAACGGCAACGCCGTAACGCCGGAATCGATGAAGATGGCGACCGTCGTCGTCGGCACGCTGCCGATCCTGCTCGTCTATCCGTTCCTGCAGAAGTATTTCGTGCAAGGCGTTTATGTAGGAGCCGTCAAAGGCTGACCCAGCTTCCGATTGATGCTGACGAAGCACCGCGGGCTTCTTGGCATAGATGATGACAAGATGAAGGAAAAGGGGATGAATATGATCCGTAAAGGTACCGCCGTGACAATTTCCCTGCTGATGGCCGCCACCTTGTTTTTATCCGCATGCAACAGCGACAAATCCGCCAATTCCGGAACCGGGGGCGGCTCGGAAGGCTCGGGAGGCGCAGCGTCCGCATCGGCCGGTTCCGGCGGCGATTCGGCTCAAGCCGGGCTTCAGTTCCCGGATGCGTTCCCGAGCGCGCCGAAAGCGGTGGATTACGATTCGAGCTACGCTTACGACGACATGAGCAAGAAATATTCGCTCGATATTATGCTGTCGGGCTTTATCAACCAGCCGGCGACCCAGGATATGATCAAGCAATTTTACGAGAAAACGTTCAACGTATCGCTCACGTTCACCAATCTGACGGGAGAAGATCTGGTCAACAAGACGAACGTCCGCTTCGCTTCGGGCGACGCGCCCGATCTCGTGCTGATCGGGGACCGTTCGGTCGCCCAGACGCTGTTCAAGCAGAACCAGCTGCTGGATGCGACCGAGGTTCTCCCGTATATGCCCCAAATCATGAACTACGTGACGAAAGAATATGCTCAGTGGGCGACCGACGACGGCCATATGATCGGCATTCCGCGCCTTCCGACGTTCCCCGACGTATGGGGCAACTTCATCCGGCAAGACTGGCTGCAGAAGCTCGGCATGGAGATGCCGAAGACGGCCGACGAATTGTTCGAGTACGCCAAAGCCGTGACGGAGAAAGACCCCGACGGCAACGGCAAGGCCGACACCTGGTTCATGGGCGCGGCCGGCGGCGGTCAAGGATGGGGCATGCTGGCGGGGCTGATCGACATGTTCGGCCAGAACGGCTGGAACGTGAAGGACGGCAAGATCAACCACCCGATGCTGGACGGCACGACCAAGAACTTCCTGCAGTTCGTCAAGAAGCTGAACGACAACAAGCTGCTGGCCCCCGACTGGTATACGGTCCAATGGGAGCAGTTCAAGGCGTATACCCTGCAGAACAAGATCGGCATGGTCAACTATCCGGGCTGGAATCTGCTGCAGGAGCAGTATTCGGCTTCGCAGAACAACGCCGCCACGCTGGATTACTGGAAACCGATGCCGCCGCTGACGTCGGCGGAGAACCCGGACGCCAAGCTCGCGGCGGGAGGCGCGCCGGGCGGCCTGTACATCATTTCCAAGAAAGTCGGGGACGATCCCGGCAAGCTGAAGCGGCTCGCCCACTTCCTCGATGCCGTTCAGTATCCGAACAAGTATTACTGGGTCGGCAACCAGGGCGGCGGCCCGGAGATCTGGCCGGACTACACGAAGGTCGTCCAGAATCCGCAAGACGGAACCTATTACTACGATTCCGACATGGTCAAGCTGCAGAACGAGATGAAGCCGGAGCTGAAAGGAATGATGGATTGGCAGTCGCTCGGCTATACGCTCCTCTGGGAACGGCATAAGGATACGCCGGACGCGCCGTACAACGCGCCGGGCGACAAATATCAGGACGAAGTGCGGTCGTATCCGCGCTACACGAACTACGACATGCTGTTGAATCTGGACGGTCCGACGTCCTCCAAACTCAAAGATTTCATGCAGAAAAACGAAATCTCCTTCGCGCTCGGCAAAAGAAGCTTTGACGACTGGGATAAGTACGTGGAAGAATGGAAGAAAACGGGCGGCCAGAAATTAATGGAGCAGGCGGCTGAACAGCTGAAGGTCGCCATGCCGTAACGCTCGCCGCCGGAAGACGCTGCGGGCGGCCTTCCCCGCAGACGAAGGAAAGGCCCGGGGCACGGAAATAATCCGTGCCTCGGGCTTCTTCCGAATCGATGCGGAGCGGGAGGGCTCCGGGCTCCGCCTGATGAAGGGAAGAGGGATGCGGATGCGAAGAGGACGAATCGGTGCGCGGACGAAGCTGCTGATCTGGCTCATTATGCCCAGCCTGATCTTGGAAGCCGCCGTGATCTGGCTTGCGCAGTCGAATACGACGTCCTTTTTGCGTCAGACGCAGAACAGCGCCTTGGACGGAATGGTCGTGCAGTCCGTTCGGATGATGGAGAGCCAGATGAACGATCTGGTGCTCAACGTCCTGGGCATCGAGAAAGAAATCGTATACGGAGGAACGAAGCCGGAGGATTGGATTCGGACGATGGAGACGGCCGTCATGACCCGCCCGGAGCTGGTGCGGGGGATCGTCTACCTCGGGAACGACGGTCTGGTGGCGGGGTACCCCGAATATTTCTGGGACAGCTTCGCCGACAAGGAGATCGGCATCATCCGGAAGCAGACCAAGGATCCGAACAACGGGGTGGTCTGGTCGGAACCGTTCTCCTCCACGATGGGCGCGACCGGTCTCAACAGCCTGGTCAGCATCGTCACCAAGCAAGTCGCCGACGACGACGGCCGCAGCATGGGCGTGCTCGCGTTCGTGACCGATGTCACGAACATCGTGCAGCGCGGCGCGGCGTTCGCGGGCAATTACGATACCCGAACGCTGCTGTACGACCGCAACGACCGGCTTATCTATTCGATCACGATCGTGGCCCGCAACAGCTACGAGACGCTGGAATACGCCGAGCGCAACACGGAGACGCTGGAAGCGGCCAAATCCTACTTCGATCGCAGCGGGCAGTATTACGTCATCTCCGACATGAAGCAGGCGCCTTACTGGAAGGCGGTCGTCGTCGGCGACGTCAAGACGCTGCAGAACAAGTACAGGCCGATCGTCCGGTTCGCCATCCTCATCCTGGTGCTTGGATCGGCCGGACTGATCGTCCTCTATTTCGCGGTCTCGTGGTGGTTCACCAAGCCGATCGTCTCGCTCACGCGCGGCATCCGGCACATCGCCAGAGGGCACTTGAACCATCAGTTCGAAGTGGCCCGCCCGGACGAATTCGGCGAGATGGCCCGGGAATTCAACCGGATGATGCGGACGATCCAAGATTTGATCGAGACGTTGAAAAAGACGGAGGAGCAGAAGCGGCAGGCCGACCTTCAAAGCCTGCTGTCGCAGATCAACCCTCATTTTCTATACAATACGCTCAATACGATCGACATCATGGTCGACTTCAAAGGCAAGGACGACATCCATCGGATGATGGCCGTGCTCATCCGGCTGCTCAAATACGGTTTGGACCGGACGTCGGTGCTGCGCAGCTTGGGCGACGAGATGACCTATGTGAAGGATTACCTGACGATTCTGTCCGCCCGTTACGACAACCGCTTCTCCTTCGAGGTCGAGAACGCGCCGCCGGAGCTGGCTTCCGCCCGGATCCTGAAGCTGATTCTCCAGCCGATCGTGGAGAACGCCGTCTTTCACGGTTTGCATTCGCTGACCGGTCGGCCCGGCAGGCTGAGCGTGAAGGCGGTGCGAAGCGGTTCGGATCTGATCATCGCCGTCGCGGACAACGGGGTCGGCATGACCAAGCGCCGAATCGGCGAGCTGCTGCGGCTGCGGCCAAGCTCGCGGCGGGAGGGCTCCGAAGCGGGACAGGAAAGGAGCGGGGGCTTCCGCATCGGTCTGCGCAACGTGCACGAACGCATCCAGCTGTATTACGGTGCCGGCTACGGGCTTAGCGTGCATAGCGAGCCGGACGTCGGAACGACCGTAACCGTCCGGCTGAGAATCATCGAAACGGAGGATGGATACGATGGATCAAGCCTTCAAGCTGCTTCTGGTCGATGACGAGCCGCTGGCGCTGCGGCGCCTGCGCAGTTTCTCGCTCGCTTCCCGCGGCTTCGTCGTCGTCGGCGAAGCGGAGAACGGACTTCAGGCGCTGGAGGCGATCGACCGGCTGCGGCCGGACATCGTCGTCACCGACATCGGCATGCCGGTCATGGACGGCCTGGAGCTGCTGCGGAGGCTTCAAGACAAGCCTGCTCCCCCCAAGGTCGTGCTGCTCACTTGCTATGAGGATTTCGCCAAAGCGCAATCGGCCATTCGCTACGGCGCCGAAGACTACTTGACCAAAGTGCTGCTCAGCGAGGAGGAGTTCGTGAAGTCGTTGGAAAAAACGGCCGAATCGCTGCGCAAGGAAATGGCCGGCTCCGAACGTCTGCTGCGGCTGCAGCTGCGGGAGCTGCTCCTGTATCCCTCGGAGGACAACGCCGCTTCCTTGAAGCGGGCCGGATTCGACGCCGGGCAGGCGGCGATCGCGGTGATTCGCACGGAGCGGCCGCTGCCGTCCGGCTACGCCGAACAAGAGCTGTTCGCCGAAGCCGCGGGGGAAGGGCGCTGTCTGCCGGTTCAAATGTCCGCGTGCGTATGGTGCTTGGTATTCCGGTCCGCCCCGCATGTCCGGGACGGCGAGTTCTATGGCCGGTATCAAGCGCAATGCGCGCGGATCGGCTCGCGGCTGCGGAAGGAGCAGCCGGCCGGCGGCTTCGTTGCGGCGGCGAGCGGCATCTGTTATCGGACGGAGGACCTTCCGTCCGCGTATCGGTGCGCTTGGGAGCGAAGCGAGGCCGGCTTCTACGAGGAGCAAGGCGAATGGATCGAGGGCGATCCCGGCCGCTCGTGGGTTCCCTACCCGGCGGAATCCTTTCGCCGTCTCCTGGCGGATATCGGCAGCGCCGCGGCGGCCGGCGACGGCGAGGAGGCGGCCGGCCTGCTGCGCCAATGGATGGCAGCCGTCTCCGAGGCGTACAGACCGGAGCCTGGGCAGGCGCGGCAGATGGCGCTCGAGCTGGCCGACCGGCTGGACGGCTTCGCGAAGGCGTCACCGGACGAAGCCGGGCCGGCCCCCGGGCTGACGGAGCGCCTGAGGCGGAAGGCGAACGAGGCTCTTCACGCCAAAGCGCTGCTCGAAGAAGCCGGCGCGCTCGCCGATCTGCTCGCCCGCCGGTATCCGGGCGGCAGCATGCGCAAGGAGATCAAGGAGGCGCTGCGCCTGATCGCGCGGCAGTATGCGGACATCGAGCTTGGCGAGGCGGCGCGCCGGGTGAACTTGAGCCCGAGCTGGTTCGCGGCCTTGTTCCGCAACGAGACGGGCCGCAGCTTCCATGACTACGTACAGCAATACCGGCTCGATCAAGCCCGCAAGCTGCTGGAAACAACCGATCTGAAAGTATACGAGATCGCTCAGCGGGTCGGCATTCCCAATTCGCGCTATTTCTCCCGCTTATTCCTGGAGCATGCGGGCGCTCCGCCGCTCGATTACCGGAAACGCGCCTCGGGTTCGACCTGAGGAAGACGACTTAGAACAAGGAGTGAGTTCTCCATGTCCGAATACGAGAAGCTGCGAGCCTCGTTCGCATCCGCCCATCCGCCGCGAAGCCTGTTTCCCCTGCTGTGGCTGCATGGAGACGAAAGGGAAACCGAAGAGGCGATCCGGGCGGAAGTGGCGGCCATGGACGATGGCGGCGCCGGCGGCTTCGTTATCGAATCGCGGCCGCACAACGATTACTTGGGCGAGCGCTGGTGGCGCGACGTCGGCTTTTGCCTGGACGAGGCCGCGAAGCGCGGCTTGGACGTCTGGATATTCGACGAGGAATATTACCCGTCCGGCATCGCCGGAGGCAAAGTGCTGGAAGGGCACCCGGAGAGCCGGATGAAGGTGCTGATCAAGCAAAGCGCCGAGTGGCGCGAAGCGGAAGACTGGGCGCCGCCGGCCGAAGAGCGTCCGATGGAGAAGCTGCTTCGAATCGTCTGCGCGACCGGCGGCTCCGGGGAGAACGAGCGGGTCGTTTTTCGGACGGAGGAGGAGTTCGGCGCCTGGCGGGAAGCCGTTCGCAAGGAAGGGAAACCCGGGCGGGCTTGGAACGTTCATCGAATCGGCCTGACCTCGTCGTGGAGCGGCCGCATGTTCGAGAAAATGGTCGATTATATCGATCCGGAGGTGACCGACCGGTTCATCTCCATCACCTACGAGGAGACGAAGCGCCGGTTGGCTCCTTATTGGGGAACGACGATCAAAGGCTTTTTCGGTGACGAGACGAGCTTCGAAAATTTCGCCTCCTACGACATGCTGTTCGGAGAGAAGACGCCCTGCTTCCCTTGGACCCGTCTGCTGGAGTCGTCGTTCCGCGACGCCAAAGGCTACGATCTGCTCGACTGGGCCGACTTGCTCTGGTACGACGTCGACGGCAAAGAGGACCGGCCGGTCCGCTTCGATTATATGGACCGGATGACGAAGCTGTTCTCCGATCATTTCTTCGGACGCATCCAATCGTGGTGCCATCGCAACGGCGTCGCGTTCATCGGCCATGTGGTCGAGGACAATCATGCGCATATGCACCACGGGTTCGGCGTCGGCCACTTTTTTCGCAGCACGAAGCGGTTCGATATGGGCGGCTACGACTTCGTGCTGCGTCAGCTTGACTCGGAACAGAAACGGGCGCCGTACGAGGAATGTTATCCGCAATTCCAGACGTACCGGGACGAGCCCTACCGGAACTTCTTCCACTTCACGCTGCCCAAGCTGGCGCAGTCCGCGGCCCATCTGGAGCTCGGGACCGATCTGGTCATGTGCGAGAATTTCGGCGCTTACGGCTGGGACCTCGGCCTTCGCGAGATGAAATGGCTGACCGACTGGATGACGGCCCGGGGAACGAACTGGTACGTCCCCCATGCCTTCTCGCCGTTGTTTCCGGATTCCGACTGCCCCCCGCATTTCTATGCGGGAGGCCGCAATCCGCAGTGGCCCTTTTTCCGCCAATGGGCGGACTATGCGAACCGCTCGTGCCTCATGCTGAAGGGTGCGGACCATATCGCCTCCGTTGCCGTGCTGTATCCGGCCGAATCGCATTGGTGCGGCGATCGGGATCGTCTTGACGACGTCTGCCGGGCCCTTGCCGAGCATCAGTACGATTTCGATATTTTATCGTGCGACCTGCTGGCCGATCGCGAGCGGTGCAAGATTCAAGACGGCGCGCTTCGCATCGGCAAAGAGACTTTCCGGGCCGTCGTGCTGCCGGGCTTAGAGACGCTGCCGCTGGAGGCGGCCGTGCGGATCGCCGAATTCGCGGAAACGGGAGGGCACGTGCTGGAGGTAGAAGAGACGGCGAAATTCGAATGCGGCGGACGCCACGCGGAATTGGCCGCGGCGCTGTCGGGTCCGGCATTCCCGAAGCGACCCGTTCCGATCGCCGAACTCGGCCGGGAGCTTCGCGGGAAGCTGGAGCCCGGAATCGCCGCCGGGTCGTTTTTCCCGGAATTGCGGTACTGCCATTACCGGCATGAAGACTGCGACGTCTTCTTCTTGCGCAACGAGGGCATGGCGGCGGTCTTGGAAGATGCCATCGTCTTGCCTGCCGCAGGCAATCTTGAACTTTGGCATCCGATGACGGGGCGAATCGAGGAGCCGGACGATTACCGGATCGAAGAAGGCCGCACGGTCGTTCCGCTTCGGCTTGAGCCTTACGAGGCCGTATTCGCGGTCGTGCGTCCCGCGGCCCCTGCCGCGAATGGTTCATCGCCGCGCACGGCGTTCTCGGCCGCGGATCGGCCTTCGTCCTCGCATCGGGCAGCGGTTGCGAAGACGGCTTCGGCGCCGAAGCTGGAAAAGTGGGACGTCGTAGACATCCGCACGCCGCTGGACTCGGTCTCCGTGCCGGACGACCTGAGCGCATTCGGCTTGGGAGACTGGCAGGAGCGTTCCGAGCTCGCCGGGTTCTCGGGCACCGTCGTCTACGAGACGACTCTCGCCCCGGAGCAGGCTCGGTCGCTGCCGCAGGACGACTCGCCCGTCGAGCTGAATCTTGGCGAGGTCGGGGAAATCGCCGTCTTGACCCTCGAAGGCGTGCACGAGACGTTCCTTCCTCTTCTTTGTCCGCCTTACCGCTGGGAGCTTCCGGTCTCGCTTCTCCGGGAAGGCGCCCGGATCCGCGTGGCGGTGACCAATACGCTCGGCAGCTCCTTCCGGGACGACCATTTCCGCAGGGAGAAGCCCGCTCCGTCCGGACTGCTCGGACCGGTTACGCTGTCCGCCCCGAAACCGCCGGGCGATTGAGGCGTACCCGCGGACAGGCGCGATGGCTGGAGGAACGGGGGGCGGGCGGAGGAGCTCTTCGCGGGTTCATCATTGGATAACGAATTCAGGAACCGTTCCGATCTGTCGCGAATCGGTTCCGAAACGCGTATTGAAGCGCCATGCCGACCGCCACTCCCACGGCCAAACCCAATATCCCCAACCACATCGCGCCAAGAAAGTAGGGCGAATAAATGACTCCGATCGTAGCGAAAAATGCCCCGAAAACAAAAGGGAACACGGCATAAGGCTTCGTGCCCCCTCCTGCATCCTTAAAGGCGTCCCAGATCCCATACATGTAAACGCAGGGGTAGAACATCAGCCATTGATAATCCGTCTGGTCGATCGTTCCCCGGATGTCCCCATGAAAGCTGGAAATAATGATCAGGTTCAAGTTGGACTGGGCGTTGATCAGAAATTCCATGACGATCAATAGCGTCCCCTTGATATATTTGCCGTTGCGGAACTGGCCGAATCCGGGCAGGGCGATGCTCCACAACATCGCTTCGGCGACGCGAGAAGATTTATGCATGGGCGTTCCCTCGCCTCGCCGGTTATTTGGAAGACAAAGCTTCGCGGTCCGCCGCTTGCGGCGGCTGCTCCATCCAACCGAAGTCGATCATGGTGTTCGCGCCGTCTTCGACATAATTTCCCACTTCCGCCATAAATCTTGCGAAGATCATGGCCAAGTCATGTCTCGCGCTGAACGAAAGGGCGTTGCCGTAAGACCGGATCCGTACCATGAACATGTCGATCTTGTGGAACAGCATGATTTTATCGGAGAACGGGGAGAAGGTGGAGTCCGTGACCAAGTGGTCCAGACTCGGATGGGACGGCAAGTCGTCTTTCTGCAGCACTTTATTTAAAACCACGATGTGTTTGGAGGCGATCCCTTTTCCTCTTTGGAAGTAATGGCGGACTTGTTCGATTTTGGCCGATTGGCAGAAGCCGGTCAGAATGGCGCTGCTGATCGCATTGTTCTCGACGTTGTCGTAAATATGGGTGATTTCCAACGCCTGAAGCGGTCGAACATCCCCGAAAAAACCGTTCATAAACGATTGCTTTTCGACGAAATCGATTGTTTTGGGCGTCGGGATGAGGGGCGGTTTAATCAAATAACCTTTCTCTTCCAATAATTGGTTGACATCGTTCATCAATTTGATGGTCGCCACGAGGAGATCGGTAAAAAAGTCGCGAACGTCAGGCCGGCTTACCAAAGGTATGGCAATTCCGTACACGCTGAGCCCGGCTTTGCCCGTATATTTCAAGTAATGGGGATAGAACTCGTCGTCAAAAAGCCGGGGCGCTCCCATATTCACGTCCTGCTCGCTGAAGCCGGCCGGAAGCGGATAGCCTTCGCGGTCGAACAGGTCCGCGACGATTTGCGTGGCCCATTCGGCTACCCGAAGGCCCTCGACCAAAACGGATCGAATGTCGCGATCGTCCACGTTTTGGAGAAAATAAGGCAGAATCCGGCAGGCCATGTTATTCCCCATGTATGTCGCCCATAACTTCCCGATTTCGGCCGAGGTTAATTTAGAGGACATGCTTTCAGTCGTCAGGTTTTCGCGCAAGGATTCAAGCTTAATCACGGAAGCCGCACCTCCTCCTGTTTTTCTTAGTTTTTGACACCGTCGATGGCTTTATCCATTCTGGAGAGTTTAAATCATCGTGTTAAACCAAACAATGAAGGACGTGCATCATAAAACCATTTAGCTCATTCAACAAGGGAGAGTGGTCGGGAGTGTTCAGACGAGGAATGTTCAGACGAAGAGCCCCAAAGAAGACCACTTTTTCCCATGCGGACTCTTCGAATCGCCGTCAAGAGGAGGAGTTCCGGGATGCCAAACTGAGCGGAAGGCTGGAGGAAGTCGTCGAAGCGATCCAGCGTCTGCTGGGGGCAAACGATGATTTCGTTATTCGCCGTCTTCACGTGTTCGGCCGTTATCCCGCTGCGATTTTTTACTTTACGAACATGGTCAATCAGTTGGAAATCAATAAAGACGTGCTTAAAGCGCTTATGTACCCTGCGCCGCGGTTACGGGACGACATCTCGGGAGAACGGCTAAAGGAAGCCATATTTCTGGACTCGCTTTCTCATACCGAGGTAACTTTAAAGCGTTCGTTAGACTCCCTTATCGACGGAATCCTGCGCGGCAAGACAGTCGTCGCGGTCGAAGGGGTGGATGAAGCTTTCGTTATTAATACGCGGAGCCTGGAGAGGCGGGCCATCGAAACCCCGGCGACAGAGCAAGTCATTCGGGGTCCGCGCGAAGGATTCATCGAGCTGCTGGATACGAACCTTTCCTTGATTCGGTATCGACTGCAAACCAGCGACTTGAAAATCAAATCGATGACGATCGGCCGCGAAACTCGATCCAGAGTGGCCATCTGCTACCTGGAGGGCGTTGCCAACCCCGATCTGATAAAGGAAGTGAATCATCGCCTCTCCCAGATCGATATCGGCGCGGTGCTCGACTCCGGTTATCTCGAACAGTACATAGAGGACAATCACTTTTCTCCGTTTCCGCAGATGCAGTATACGGAACGGCCGGACAAGGTCGTCGCCAATCTGCTGGAGGGAAGAGTCGCCATAATGGTCGACGGATCGCCGCTCGCTCTGGTCGTTCCGACCGTATTCAACCAGTTCTACCAGACGGTCGAGGACTATACGGAACGCTTTCTGCTGATGAGCGCGATTCGTCTGGCACGGATGCTTGCGCTCGTGTTCTCGCTCATCTTCCCGTCGTTATATGTCGCGATCATTTCCTTCAACCCGGAGCTCATCCCGACGGAGTTCGCGGTCGCGGTGGCGGGGGGGCGCGCCGGCGTGCCGTTTCCGGCCGTCATCGAGGTGCTGGCGATGGAAGTGTCGATGGAGGTGCTGCGGGAAGCGACGATTCGCTTGCCTCAGCAAGTCGGCGGAGCGCTCTCCATCGTCGGCGTGCTTGTCGTGGGCCAAGCCGCGGTATCGGCCGGCTTTGCCAGCCCGATCACGGTCGTCATCATCGCTCTGACGACGATCGGATCCTTCGCGACTCCGGCCTTTAATGCAGCTTTGGCGCTGCGGCTGCTGCGGTTTCCGCTCGTCATTCTGGCCGGGACATTCGGTTTGTACGGGATTATGCTCGGGCTCATCCTCATCCTCAACCATATGTTATCGCTCAAATCGTTCGGCGTTCCCTACTTAGCCCCATACACTCCCGGCAGCTTTCAGGGCATGAAGGACCTGATCGTCCGTGCGCCGTTAAGATCGATGTGGCGACGCCCGAAGTTTCTCTTCTCAGGCGATAAACAGCGGGTTGATCAAAACGCGGAGCAAAAAAACGATGTGCTCGATCCGCGTAAAAAGTCTTAGAAAATCGCCATCATGATCCCGGCGAGGACAACCTAACAATTGGAATCGCTCCCGCCTTGTCGGCGGGAGTTTCGCCGTTCGGGCAGGGAGGCTGGCGGGATGGAGAGAAGGGCGGGGCGCGTCGCCGCCTGGGCATCGATCATACGGCAAGCGTTCGAGCTGAAGAGAGCCGCTCTGCCCTGGGGCCGGGCGATCGGAGCGGGGTTGAGCCTCGGCTTGCCGTCGCTGGTCGGCTGCGTCTTGGGGGATTTTCCGTCCGGCATGCTGGCGGGAACGGGCGGCTTTGCCTACTTGTACGCCGGCAAGGAACCGTATGCCCTCCGGTCCAAGAAGCTGTTCTGGGCCGCGCTCGGCCTGGCCTTGTCGGTTGCGTCGGGAACGCTGCTGGCTTCGAATCCGGTTTTGGCGGCTCTTTATCTCGGAGCGTTCGGCGGCTTCGTCACGTTTCTGTTCGGCGCTTTGTCCTATAAGGGACCGGGGGCGCTGTTTTTCGTCATGGCCTTTTTGCTGGGGTCCGCCATGCCGGTTGATTCTTCTCAAGCTTTCCAGCGGGGAGGGCTGGCGCTTGCGGGCGGGCTTCTCGCCTGGGCGATCGGGATGCTCGGCTGGTTCGCCGGTCCCCGCGCGCCGGAGGAACAGGCGATCTCGAGACTATACGGCCGACTGGCGCAGGCGCTGAATGCGGTCGGAACCGCCTCTTATGAAGAAGCGAGGCACGACGCTCTGCTCCAGCTGTACGAGACGGAAGCGATATTCGTCTCCACATGGGTGCCCCGGAGGGCCAATGAGACGTTCGGGAAGCTGCAGGCGCTGTTCCGGCAGGCGAACGCCATCTACCTGGAGATGAACCGCTTCGCTTCGGCGAGCCGGGGGACGCTGCCGCCTGCTTTGGGACAGGCGGCCGGCGCGATCGCGAATGCGGTTCGGCGGGGAAGAGCCGATCGGGTGAGGGAGCTTCCGGAAGCGGACGGCCTGGAACGGTTGGAGCTGACGGGAAGCATTCGACAGTCGGCGCGCATCTGGAACGGCGCAGCGCCCCCGGAGGAGAGAAGCAAACCCTGCGCGAGAAGGACGCCGCTGCGGACCATTCTGCTCGGCGCGCTCGACCGCAACTCCATCGTGCTCCTGCTATCGCTAAGGTTCGCCGCCGTTCTCGCCTTCGCCGCGCTGATCGCCCGCGGATTGGAGTTGAACCGCTCCTACTGGGTGCCGCTATCCTGCGCGTCGGTCATGCTGGGGGCGACCGTCCTCGCCACGTTTCATCGGGCGATCCAGCGTTCGATCGGCACGATGATCGGCATCCTGGCGGCGAGCGCCATTTTGTCGCTCCGACCCGAAGGGTACGTCGTCTCGTTTGCCATCATGCTGTTCACCTTCGGGGCCGAGCTGTTTCTCGTTCGCAATTACGCGATTACGGTGCTGTTCGTTACCCCGAACGCCCTGCTCATGGCGGAAGCGAACAGCCGTATCCAAGACACGGTCTGCTTCGCCGGCGCCCGGCTGACGGACGTGCTCGTCGGAAGTCTGATCGGGCTCGCCGGCGTTCTCTTGATCGGCAGGAGGTCCGCTTCCAGCCGAATCCCGTAATTGATGGCCCGTACGCTTCGCAGCCAGGCACGGCTCCTGGCGCTGATCTTCACGCAGCGGCCGGCGGGGAAGCCGCCCTCGGACAGCAGGGAGACGAGGGACATGAAAACCCATCTGTCCAATCTGGCAACGGTCTACGCTACGGCGACGGGAGAAATTCCAAGGAACGAGAAGGAGCTGAAGCGGCTGCTGCCGACGGTCTGGTCGATCGATCAGTTCGGCTATCTGTTGAATGCCTACGCCCGCGATCCGTGGCGGGAGACGATGGAGGACGGGGAGCTCGCCTTGCTGCTGCTCGCGCTGGAGAGGATGGCGCAAAGCGCGGACTGGGGGCATCCGCTGCCGATGCCGGAGCTTCCCGCGCTCGCCGGACAGCCGAGGCTTCGGGAGGAAATCGCGTCGCTGGGACAGTCTCTGGACGGAAGCCTGGAGCGGGAGGGGGAACCGGCAACCTCTTAAAATCTCGCGTATGGTATAATCCGATTAACGATAGACCATCCCCGATCGGAAAGGAAGCTGCCAAGATGACCGTACGCTGCGCCTGGGTCAACGACGATCCGTTGTACATCGATTACCACGACCGCGAATGGGGAGTTCCGGTTCACGACGACCGGAAGCTGTTCGAATTTCTGGTGCTGGAAGGAATGCAGGCCGGATTAAGCTGGTACACGGTGCTGAAGAAGCGCGAGAATTACCGGCAGGCGTTCGACGGGTTCGATCCGCGCAAGGTGGCCGAATACGGCGAGGCCAAAGTGGCGGAGCTGATGGACAATCCCGGGATCATTCGCAATCGCGCGAAGATCCGGGCGGCGATCGCGAATGCGCAATGCTTCTTGAAGGTGCAGGAGGAATTCGGCAGCTTCGACGCGTACATGTGGCGGTTCGTCGGCGGGGAGCCGATCCTGAACCGCCGGCGGACGATACGCGAGGTTCCGGCGACGACGCCGGAATCGGACGCGATGAGCAAGGATTTGAAGAAGCGCGGCTTCAAGTTCGTCGGGTCGACGATTTGCTATGCCCATATGCAGGCGTGCGGAATGGTCAACGACCATACCGTGGACTGCGAGTTCTATCATTCGGCGGACAAGCATTCGTAAGCCGGGAGCGGAGGAACGAGGTTGGACGTATCCGGAGAGTGGGAATTGCTGCCCGAAGACCGGGCGGAAACGATCGTTTATCGCCGTATCGGCGGCTATGATTTGCGATTGCTGCTGCTTCGGCCGGATCAAAGCGAGCCGGGTTCGAGCCCCTGCATCATTTTCATTCACGGCGGAGGCTTCACGGGCGGGGAGGCCGAGATGCTGCTGCCTCAATGCCGCTGGTTCGCGAAGCGAGGCTTTGCGTGCGTAACGGCCGATTATCGCCTCATGAAGATGGAAGAGGAACGGCCGGCCGCGGACAGCGTGACCCTGGACGAGTGTATCGCCGATTGCAAGGCGGCGGTGCGCTTCGTTCGAAGGCACGCCGACCGATGGGGAATCGATCCCGGCCGCATCGTCCTTGCCGGGGAATCGGCCGGCGGTTATCTCGCCTGCGCGGTGTCCGCCCTTCATGATTTGGAAGCGCCGGGAGAGGACACGACGGTCTCTTGCGTGCCGGACTTGCTGGTCGCCTATAATCCGATCACTCAGCTTGCGGGCAAATGGGGCCATTGGGTGCAGGACGCGCCGCTTCCGGACGAGCCTCCCGTCGCGGAAGGAGAAGCCGCCCGGCGGCTGGCCCGCTTCCGGAGGGCGCGCCGGTTGTCGCCGCTCTGGAGCTTGACGGAACGGCATCCGCCTCTGCTGATCATGCACGGACTGGAGGATGCGGTCGTGCTTCCGGAGGACAGCGCGGCCTACGCGGATAAGGTAAGCGAACTCGGAGTCGAGGTCCGGCTGGAGCTGCTGCCCGGGAGCGATCATGCTTTCGCGCTGTTCAATTACCGGGCGTCCGATGAAGAGATCGGGCATGCGCTGGAGACGACGCTCAAATTCGTCCGCAGATTCTGGTAGATATTTTCCATAAGCAAAGCGGAATGCGCGAGATGAATGGGGCGGATGTCTCGAATACGAAGGCTACCCGCAAACGGCAGGCGCAAATCGTGACCTCCGCTCCCTCAACGAAGGTACGAACGGAAGCAGAAAACCCGCACGTCGTATTATTGCTCGGTTGACATGCCTTTTCGGGATATGATATATAAAAAACAGTTAGCACTCATGAGGATAGAGTGCTAAAATAAATGTCAGGAACATGATACCCGAAAGGAGTTCGGCCGATGGTCAAGCAGCAGTTCAAAGCGGAATCGAAGCGGTTGCTGGAGATGATGATCCACTCCATTTATACGCAGAAGGAGATTTTCCTTAGAGAGCTCATCTCCAACGCCAGCGACGCGATCGACAAGATCTACTACCGGGCGCTGACCGACGACGCGTTGGTGTTCGATAAAGACAATTACTACATCCAAGTGACGCCGGACAAGGACAAGCGCACGCTGACGATCTCCGACACCGGCATCGGGATGACGCGGGAAGAGCTGGAAGAGCACCTGGGCATTATCGCCAAGAGCGGCTCGCTCGCCTTCAAGAACGAGAACGAAGCGAAGGACGGCCACAACATCATCGGCCAGTTCGGCGTCGGCTTCTACTCGGCGTTCATGGTCGCGGATGTCGTAACCGTTATCAGCAAGGCGCTCGGAAGCGACACCGCGTACAAGTGGGAATCCGAGGGAGCGGACGGCTACACGATCGAGCCCTGCGAGAAGGCGACGATCGGTACCGACATCATTTTGAAAATCAAGGAAAACGCCGACGAAGAACGGTACGACGATTTTCTCGAGCCGTACCGGCTGAAGGCGATCATCAAGAAGTACTCGGACTTTATCCGCTATCCGATCAAGATGGAAGTAACGAGCAGCCGTCCGAAGGAAGGCGCGGACAATGAGTTCGAGGAATATAGCGAAGTTCAAACCGTCAACAGCATGATTCCGATCTGGCGCAAGAACCGGAACGAGCTGACGGACGAGGACTACAACAACTTCTATATGGAGAAGCATTACGGCTTCGACACGCCGATCAAGCATATCCATATCCGGGCGGATGGAGCCGTCGTCTACAACGCGATCCTCTACATTCCGGAGAATACGCCGTTCGACTACTATACCAAGGAATACGAGAAGGGCCTGGAGCTCTACTCCAACGGCGTCCTGATCATGAACAAATGCGCCGATCTGCTGCCGGACTACTTCAGCTTCGTCAAAGGGATGGTCGATTCCGAGGACTTGTCGCTGAACATCTCGCGCGAGATGCTGCAGCAGGACCGCCAGCTCAAGCAGATCGCGGGCCATATCAAGAACCGGATCAAGAGCGAGCTGCAGAGCCTCTTGAAGGACGACCGCGAGAAATACGAGAAGTTCTTCAAGTCGTTCGGCCGCCAGCTGAAGTTCGGGGTTTACAGCGACTACGGCGCCAACAAGGACACGCTTCAAGACCTGCTGCTGTTCTCTTCCTCCAAGGAAAAGAAGCTGGTCAGCCTGGCCGAGTACGTCGAGAGAATGCCGGAAGGGCAGAAGTACATCTATTACGCTTCCGGGGAATCGATCGAGCGGATCGAGAAGCTTCCGCAGACCGAGCTCGTTCTGGACAAAGGCTTCGAGATTCTGTACTTCGCCGACGACGTGGACGAGTTCGCGATCAAGATGCTGATGAACTACAAGGAGAAGGAGTTCCGCTCCGTCTCCAGCGGCGATCTCGGCATCGAAGAGGAGGCAAGCGAGAAGCCGTCGGAAGCCGAAGAGAGCGCGAACAAGGAATTGTTCGAGCAGATGAAGGAGCTTCTCGGCGGCAAGGTGAAGAACGTCATCGCCTCCAAGCGGCTGAAGACGCATCCGGTCTGCTTGTCTTCGGAAGGCGAGCTGACGGTCGAGATGGAGAAGATCCTTCGCGCCATGCCGGGCAGCGAGAACGTGCAAGCGGACAAGGTGCTGGAGATCAACGTCCATCACGACGTGTTCCAATCGCTGAAGAACGCCCAGGAGAATGACCGGGAGAAGCTGAGCCTGTACACGAACCTGCTGTACAATCAGGCGCTGCTGATCGAGGGCTTGCCGGTTCAGGATCCGGTGGAGTTCACGAACAATATCTGCAAGATCATGCGCTAAGCGGGAAAAGGCCGTCGGGGCCGTTCCGCCGGGTCGACGGGACCTGGGGAGCGGCCTCGTTACCGATCTAAGCGATATCGTATCCCAGATCTTCGATTGCGGCCTTCACTTCCTCCAACGATACTCGATTCTCGTCATATCGGAAGGTTGCGCGTCCGAGCTTGACTTCCCCCTCTGCGCCCGACTCCTTCAAAACGTTCTCGATTTTTTCGATACAGTGGCCGCATGACATTCCGATAATGTGCAAGGTCGTTTCTTTCAACGCGATTCCTCCCCTGTTTCGGATGGCGTCGAGGCCGGCAGCTTGCGGATCGATCGGGTCAAGCGTTTGATCAGGACGTTCGTTCCGTCTACCAAATGAGCGTGCAGCGTCGGGTACGGCATGCCGAACGGCGTGGCTTTGTTTGGATCCCATCCGGACCACCGGAACGTTAGCTCCGTCCGACCATCCAGCTCTTTCAACTCGAACGACCACGTCCAATCTTCGCCTACTCGGTAAGCCAAGCGGGCAGGAGGAAGGATGGTCGTCACCTTGCAGGCGGTCCTGCCCTGAGGTTCGTCCATCTCCACATGAAACTCATGCCCCTGGCGCGGCAGAAAATCGTTAGGGACGAACCAAAGCGCGATTCCATCCTTTGTGGCGATCGCCTCCCACACCTTCTGGATCGGATCGTCCAGCGTGCGGGTCTTGCAAATGTCGGGAAGCGGGGTCGTCGGTTCCATCGATGCATCTCCTTTCGAATTGAGCCTTTGACGGCGGGTTGCATTTTTGATTATACAAAAAAATTATAAATATAAAAATAAAATATTCATTTATTTTTATGTTGAATTGAAATGGACCTTCGATTACAGTGGTAGGGGGAGGGATTGTTATCGCGCGCGGATTTACGGAAAGCCAGAAAGAAGCCATCCGGAATCAATTGATTCGAGAAGGTAAGCGGCTGTTCGGCAAGTATGGACTAAAGAAAACGAATATCGCCCAACTCACCGAAGCGGCGGGCATTTCGCCCGCGGCGTTCTATAAATTTTTCGCATCCAAGGAAGAGCTTTACTTCTTTATTTTTGAAAAAGAAGCATTGAACATGCAAAACTTGATTTTGGAGCAGGTCCGAGACCCGGATTCCGATTCGACGGAGACCAGCTTTCGAAATGCGTTCGCCACGATGATGAATCTCTATAAAGAGGAGCCGTTTCTGGAACGGCTGTTTCTGGGAAGCGACTTGAACCAATTGATGCTCTCCATTGCCGAAGCCGACATCAACGCCCACGTTCGGTCCGGATATCGGAACTTCACGCCCGCATTCGAGAGTTTGCAGAAGGAAGGAAAGGTCATTCCGGCCGACCCCGAAGTTCTGATCACGATTATGCAATTGTTCTTCTTGCTTAATGATCAGCGAAGCCATTTCGATCCGGGCTTGTTCGATCAAGCGATGAATCTGTTGGCCCGTTGGATTGCCCGCGGGTTGACAAGCACGGAGGCGCCGCAAGGAGGAACCGGATGAAGCTGGAGCGCTTGATCTCCATGGTATACATGCTGCTCAATCACGAAGTGGTGTCCGCCACGGCGCTGGCCGAGCGATACAACGTCTCCCCGCGGACGATCTACCGGGACATCGAGGCGATCTGCGCGGCCGGCATTCCCGTCGTCTCCTACCAGGGAGTTAACGGCGGCTTCGGCATCATGGATGAGTACAAGATGGACAGAAGCTTGCTTGGCGCCCACGATGTCGGAGCGCTGGTCTCCGTGCTGCAGAGCATGTCCGCCGTTTTTGGCGACGAGCAGGCGATGGAGACGGCCTACAAGCTGCAGACGATCCAGGGCCGGCACGAGAAGCCGGGACTGTCCATGGAGATGGGAATCGGCAGAGCCGATCCGGAAGCGCTGCGGACTTTGCGCGCCGCGATCAAGGATTCGCGCGTACTGAAGTTCGTCTACATCAGTGCCAAGGGAGAGAAAACGGACCGCGTCGTGGAGCCGGTCAAGCTGACGTACCGGTACGATGCCTGGTATTTGTACGCCTACTGCCGGACGCGCAGCGATTACCGCGAATTCAAGGTGCCGCGTATGGTGGAGCTGTCCGCCACGGCCGAGCCGTTCCGCCACAAGCATCCTCTTCCGCCTTCGTCCGCAAATTCGCCGCGCGAGATGCCCCGGGACGCTCCGTACATCGATGCCGTCCTGCATTTCTCGGTCGCTTCGCTGGCCCGGGCGCTGGATTTTTTTCACCGCTTCGATAAAAGCTTCAACCCCGACGGCTCGCTGATCGTCAAGGCACGGATCTACCATTACCCGGAGGCGAAATGGATCGTTCCGATTCTGTTAAGCTTCGGCAGCGGGGTCGAAGTGCTGGAGCCGGCCGAACTGCGGCAGGAGCTGCGAGAACAATTGCAAAAAACATTATCTCTTTACGCCAAAGTATGACACCTAGTTGTCATGCTTTTTTGTCTATACTGATGCTAGGAGTAAAAAGAGAAATCGAGGAGCGTGCAAAAGTTGAATTCTCGCAAACAGAGTCTTCCCATCGTGGTCGCAGGGCTGCTGCTCGGCATTCTGATGGCGTCGATGGACAATACGATCGTGGCCACCGCCATGGGCAATATCGTCGGTGAACTAGGCGGCATGGATAAATTCGTCTGGGTCACGTCCGCCTATATGGTGGCGGAGATGGCGGGCATGCCGATCTTCGGCAAGCTGTCGGACATGTACGGGCGCAAGCGGTTTTTCGTCTTCGGCATCATCGTCTTCATGGCCGGCTCCGCCCTGTGCGGAACGGCGCACACCATCACGGAGCTTGCCCTCTACCGGGCGGTGCAAGGAATCGGCGGCGGCGCGCTCGTGCCGATCGCGTTCGCCATTATGTTCGACGCGATTCCGGTGGAGCAGCGCGGAAAAATGGGCGGCTTGTTCGGCGCCGTCTTCGGACTGTCTAGCATCTTCGGCCCGCTGCTCGGCGCCTACATTACGGATCATATCGCGTGGCAGTGGGTATTCTATATCAATCTGCCGCTTGGCGTCATCGCCTTCGTCATGGTCGCTTTCTTCTACCGGGAGTCGCATGAGCACTCCAAGCAGCCGATCGACTGGCTGGGGGCGTTTACGCTGCTCGGCGCCGTCGTCTGCCTCATGTTCGCGCTGGAGCTCGGCGGCAAGGAATGGGCTTGGAATTCCGCGCCCAGCTTCGGTTTGTTCGCCGGCTTCGCCGTGCTGCTGGCTGCTTTTCTCGTCACGGAGACCAAGGCGAAGGAACCTATCATCTCGTACGCTCTGTTCAAAAGCCGGCTGTACACGACCAGCGTTCTATGCGCTCTGTTCAGCGGCGCAGCCTTTATCGCCGCTTCCGTCTACATTCCGATCTTCATCCAGGGCGTATTGGGAGGCTCGGCCACCAATTCCGGTCTGGTGCTGCTGCCGATGATGGTGGCTTCGGTCATCACCGCCTCAGTGGGCAGTGCCTTCTTGAACAAGATCCCGTACCGTAATATTATGGTTCCGACAATGGCGCTGTTCGCCGTCGGCACGGCGCTGGTCACGACGCTGACGGCCGATTCGAGCCGGCTGATCGTCACCTTCTACATGGTGCTGATCGGGCTCGGCATCGGAGCGTCGTTCTCGGTGCTCAGCAGCGCCGCCATTCACGGACTCTCTTACCGGCAGCGCGGTTCGGCCAGCGCGACGATGAATTTCCTTCGCTCGCTCGGCATGACGATCGGCATTACGACGTTCGGCATTCTCCAGAGCGACCGATTCTCCGGACGATTGGCCGGGGTGCTGCCGGCCGGCGGCGATACGGGAGCCGCGGATGCGGCCAAGCTTCCCGCCGGACTCGACTTGAGCGATCCGCATGCGCTGCTGTCGCCGGCCACCCGCGCCCTTTTTCCGCCGGATATTCTCGCTTCGATCTCGAAGCTGCTGTCCTCTTCTATCGTCTACACGTTCGCGTGGGCGCTCGTTCCCGTCGTTCTGGCGCTGCTCGCCTCGATCTTCATGGGCAGCCAGAAGCTGGACGCTTCGGCGGAAAGCGGCGGAGCTTCGGCGGGGCACTGAATGGTAAAAGCCTGTTGAGAAACTTCAACAGGCTTTTTATTTTGGGAACCTCCTGTTAGAAACGTTTGGCAACTTCCTTGGCATGTGCAATTGCTTTTTCTTTAATAGCCGGAGCGTGCTCCGATGATGCCGTTCCTTCAACTAATATGGCCTCCATAGATGGAATCCCATATAACCGCAAAATCTTTTTCAGATAGCTGTATCCCATTTCGACTGCAGCAAGAGGACCTTCCGAATAAACGGAACCGCTAGCTTGAATGTGTAAGGCTTTCTTGCCGGACAGCAGACCTACATATCCGCTTTTGGTCGTTTTGAAGGTCTTGCCCGGAATTGAAGTTGCATCGGTGTATGCCTTCAACACCGGCGGGATCGAGAAATTCCACATGGGGGAAACATATACATACTTATCGGCAGCCACGAATTGATCGACAATTTCCTCAAGACGAGCCACCTTGGATTTCTCCGCATCCGTCAGTCGATCGAAAGACGAACCCGACCGGAGCTTTCCCCATCCTTTTAAAACATCAGCATCTAATTGCGGAATATTCTCTTTGTACAGATCCAAATGAACAACTTCATCCGTTGGATTTGCTTCGCGGTAAGCTTCAATAAATTGTTTGCCTACCGTGAGGCTAACAGAATCCTGAGGATCGAGGGGATGTGCGGTGATGTACAGTACCGTTGCCATGAATCAAAACTTCCCTTCTGTAATTGGTTTTAATACAGTTTCTAGGTTGATCTTAGCGTATATAAAATTCAATGTGAAGTACGCACAATAATGTGGTATAGTATGAAAAAAGGTACTGTAACGGAGGCCAACGAATGCAAAAGAACCCTGTCCAATGTCAATTCGTTGCGGCGCTGGATTCGATCGTCGGCAAATGGAAGCCGATGATCCTTTATCATTTGCTGCAGGGCGAACCGCTGCGGTTCAATGAGCTAAGAAGATTGCTGCCCGATATCACGCAAAGGATGCTGACGCTCCATCTGCGCGAATTGGAGGAGGAAGAGCTCGTTAAGCGGGTCATTTATCCGCAAATCCCGCCGAAAGTGGAATACTCCATCACGGAATACGGCAAGAGCCTGTCTCCGATTTTGGAATCCTTGCATCAATGGGGAGCGGCCCATGTCGAGCGCAAGCGGCTCAAGGAGGCGAAAAATGAACAAACAGAAACGGACTAGCGTTCGATATGACGCCAGTCCGTATTATTGTCTAGATTGAACTCCAGGGTTTCTCGACTTCCCGCTCTCCGAAAGGAGAGCGGTTTTTTTGCGTTTTTATAGGTCTTTTGGTCTTATTGCGGGACTTTTGTAGGTGATTTTTCAGTGTTTGTTAAGCGGGGGCAAGTATCATGAATGATAGTTCGACAATATTTGCCAAACTCGTTGAAGTAAGAAATAAGAATATAGAAGGGAGATCTCCGAATGAGCGACCAGTATCTTGGAGAGATTCGCATGTTTTCCGGCAATTATGCGCCGCAAGGATGGGCATTCTGCAACGGGCAGATCTTGAGCGTCAACGAAAACCAGGCTTTATTTTCTATACTCGGCGGTACATACGGCGGAGACGGGAAGACGACGTTCGCCCTGCCGGATCTTCGCGGACGTGTCCCGATCCACAACGGGACGAGCCCGCAGTCCGGAACCAAATTTGCCATTGGCCAGAAGGGCGGAACGGAGACGGTCACTCTGACGGAGGCGCAGTTGCCTGCGCATACGCATACAGTAAACGCCCAATCGGCGCCAGGCACGAACACGAACCCCACCAACAGCTTCTGGGCTACGAGCACGGTTAAGGAGTATTCGACAGCGGCTCCGAACTTGACGATGAGCGCAGCGGCCGTTTCGTACGAAGGCGCCAACCAGGAGCATGACAATATGATGCCTTTTTTTCCGGTGACGTTTATCATTGCCACTCAAGGTTTGTATCCGTCGCAAGGCTAAAATTTACTTTAAGGAGGAAATGAAAGATGGCAGAACCTTTTCTCGGCGAAATCCGTTCCTTCTCTTTCGGGATCATTCCGTCCGGCTGGGCGGCGTGCAACGGGCAACTGCTGCAAATTACACAGAACCAGGCCCTTTATACGATTCTCGGCACTCGCTTCGGCGGCGACGGAAAGACGACTTTCGCGTTGCCCAATCTGCAAGGCCGCGCTCCGTTCGTCGCAAGTCCGACCGTTGCTGTCGGCACCGCCGGCGGCGAAGAGAGCCATATCCTGACGATCAACGAAATGCCGAACCATACCCATCAGGCTTCGGCCGGCGCCGACGCGACGGCTTCCAGTCCGAGCGGCGCCTCGTGGGGAACTTCCTCGACCATTTCTTCCTATGACGCCAAGTCGAACACGACGATGTCTGCCAATGCTCTGGCCACGGCAGGCGGAAGTCAGGCGCATTCCAATATGCAGCCGTATCTCACAATCAATTATTGCATTGCCATTCAAGGAATTTTCCCCCCGAAAAATTAAGAGGAGGACGACACGATATGGATCCTTATATTGGTGAAATCCGTTTGTTCGCGGGCGATTATGCGCCGTCCGGATGGGCGCTTTGCAATGGACAGCAATTGAACGTAGTAGGGAATCAAGCCTTATTTACCATTATCGGGACGACATACGGAGGAGATGGGAAGACCGTGTTTAATCTCCCGGATATGCAAAACCGAGTGCCGATTCACTGGGGACCCGGCAACGGATTGACTCCCCGCAACCTGGGGAAGGCAGGCGGGGATGCGACCGCTACGCTGACCATGGATCAGATGCCGGTCCATAGCCATACGCCGAACGCCCAATCGGTCGCCGACTCCGAGAGCCCGACAGGGGCGGTTTGGGCTGCGACTCCGAGGTCGGGTAAAAAGCCGGGGCCGGATGCTTATTCGGCAACGCCATCCGTTCCGATGAACCCAATTGCTTTGAATGCGGTTGGAGGTAATCAGTCTCATAACAATATGCAGCCTTATGTGGCTCTTCATTTTATTATTGCTCTGGAGGGTGTCTATCCTCTGAAGGCATGAAGGAAGTGCAGGAAACTTTATTGCAGAACCAATTTATTTTCTTATCCGAGACTAAAAGAGGGTTTTGAAGAAATTACAGCTTCCTTGGATTTGGAATCGAAAATTAGCAGTTAGATTCAATTACGATATATGGCTGGGGTTGGAAGAATCTATATTTTGTTTGCAAGGGAGGATTGTTTTTTGAAGAGACTAAGCGCTTTTTTTGCCGTTATTCTTTTTTTAAGCATGTTCAGTATGGGCAATTTCATTTTATTCGCTCGTCATACGGAGGCAGAGTCTGCCGCGACGCCACAGAAGATAGATGGCGAATTAGTGGCCGATAGTGCGGATTATTCCTTTAAGAGACCCAAATTTCCGTTTGATTTGGCTTCACCCGAACCAACGGATTACACGAATTTACAAACAGCTAGCAACATTGTTCTGGATGGTAATAATCAAAAAGAGACAATGACCGACAGCTATTCGTTTTTTACCCGTACCTTAGAACCCGATACGACAAGCAACTATACGATTGAAGTGTCTTCCGATTCGGAACGCACCAATTTACCGTCGTACGTTGATGGTGACGAAGATTGGAACAATCCCAACGATACGGTGATGCTTCTTTATTCCTATCCGTTTCATCCGGCGGACCCGACGGAAGGCTTGCTCTATGCGAACGATGACATCGATGTCGCAGATTATCGATCTTCGCTTAGCGGGATTCCTCTGGAAGCAGGGTCTAAATATGATTTGGTCATCACCAGCTATTCTGCCAGCATTTTGGGAAAAGTCGGGGTTGACGTTACGGACACCAATGGAGTTGGACGCGTTACCGTAACTTCGAACGATTATTCCTCGGACGCACCGCCGCAGAACAGCACGCCTGTGTTCACCTCTGCGGCTGCGGCGAATTTTGCCGAGAATCAATCCGGAACAGTTTACGAGGCAGCAGCAACAGGCACCGGAGCCGTCACTTATGCCATCACCGGCGGGAACGATCAGGACAAGTTCTCGATTGATCCTGCCACCGGAGATATGGTTTTCAAAGGCGCTCCTAATTATGAACAGCCTGCGGATGCGAATGGAGATAACGTATATGAGGTTGCGATAACGGCAACCGATAGCAACGGAAGCGCGGTTCAAGATGTTTCCATTACCGTAACCGACATTAACGATGTCAGTTTTTCGACCTTGGAGGATAACGGGAATATTGAAGTAGATTCGGATACAGGGGTTTACAGCCTTACGAGGTCGGTGACAGACGGCGAAACCGCCGATATTGCTTTCCAATCACCTGTATATCTTGAAGTCGTTGATGTTGGTGTTAATGCGGGGACTTTTCCCGGCGGTTTATATGCAATATCCGAAGACGGCAATTCGGTTGCACTGACTATTCAGGCGCAGGACGGTTACACGTTTGATTTATCGAGTTTCAAATACGCTGCTGATTCACAAGTTGATGATATTCAAGTAAATTATACATCCGGGGGAGTGGCTTACGATCCTGAATATCCGGTAACCCAGGATGGTTCGAGCGGATACTCCATTATAAATAACTTTGATCATTCGGTTAACGATGTAAGCCAAGTAACGATTACGGCTAGTGGTTATGTTGAATTGCAAGACTTTGAGATCAAGGATATTAAAGAAGCCACGGCGGCGCCGGAGACGACGCCCGCGGCGAGCATCGACTACGCGAACGAAGAGCTGATCGGCTTGACGCCGGGCGCCTCGTACACGATCAACGGCGAAAGCCAAACGGCGGACGTCAGCGGCAAGCTGTCCCTTGACAACAGCTGGCTGGGCACGACGCTGAGCATCGTGAAAGTCGGCAACGGCACGACGACGACGGACAGTGAGACGCAGTCGCTGGCGGTGCCGGGCCGCGCGAGCGCGCCGACCGGCGTCGGCAAGACGGACGAGACGGTCGTGGGTGCGAGCGACGGCTCCATCACAAGCGTCACGAGCGCGATGGAATATCGGGCAAGCGGCGAGAGCGCGTGGACGGCGATTACGGGCACGAGCGTGACGGAATTGGCGCCGGGCACGTACGACGTGAGGACGAAGGCGACGGGATCGGCGTTCGCGTCGGCGGCAACGAGCGTGACGATCGCAGCGGCCACGGCGACGCCGGAGACGACGCCCGCGGCGAGCATCGACTACGCGAATGAAGAGCTGATCGGCTTGACGCCGGGCGCCTCGTACACGATCAACGGCGAAAGCCAAACGGCGGATGAGAACGGCGAGCTGTCCCTTGACAGCAGCTGGCTGGGCACGACGCTGAGCATCGTGAAAGTCGGCAACGGCACGACGACGACGGACAGTGAGGTGCAGTCGCTGGCGGTGCCGAGCCGTGCGGACGCGCCGACCGGCGTCGGCAAGACGGACGAGACGGTCGTGGGTGCGAGCGACGGTTCCATCACAAGCGTCACGAGCGCGATGGAATATCGGGCAAGCGGCGAGAGCGCGTGGACGGCGATTACGGGCACGAGCGTGACGGAATTGGCGCCGGGCACGTACGACGTGAGGACGAAAGCGACGGGATCGGCGTTCGCGTCGGCGACAACGAGCGTGACGATCGGCGCGGCCACGGCGACGCCGGAGACGACGCCCGCGGCGAGCATCGACTACGCGAGCGAAGAGCTGATCGGCTTGACGCCGGGCGTCTCGTACACGATCAACGGCGAGAGCCAAACGGCGGACGTCAGCGGCAAGCTGTCCCTTGACAGCAGTTGGCTGGGCACGACGCTGAGCATCGTGAAAGTCGGCAACGGCACGACGACGACGGACAGTGAGGCGCAGTCGCTGGCGGTGCCGAGCCGTGCGGGCGCGCCGACCGGCGTCGGCAAGACGGACGAGACGGTCGTGGGTGCGAGCGACGGTTCCATCACAAGCGTCACGAGCGCGATGGAATATCGGGCAAGCGGCGAGAGCGAGTGGACGGCGATTACGGGCACGAGCGTGACGGAATTGGCGCCGGGCACGTACGACGTGAGGACGAAAGCGACGGGATCGGCGTTCGCGTCGGCGGAAACGAGCGTGACGATCGACGCGGCCACGACGTCACCGGAAGCGAAGCCTGCGGCGACGGTCGATTATGCGAACGAAAAGCTGACGGGGCTGACGCCGGGCGCTGCTTACACGGTGAGCGGCGAGAGCCAAACGGCGGATGAGAACGGCGAGCTGGCCCTAGACAGCAGCTGGCTGGGCACGACGCTGAGCATCGTGAAAGTCGGCAGCGGCACGACGACGGACAGCGCGGCGCAATCGCTGGCGGTACCGAGCCGTGCGGACGCGCCGACCGGCGTCGGCAAGACGGACGAGACGGCCGTGGGTGCGAGCGACGGTTTCATCACAAGCGTCACGAGCGAGATGGAATATCGGGCCAGCGGCGAGAGCGAGTGGACGGCGATTACGGGCACGAGCGTGACGGGATTGGCGCCGGGCACGTACGACGTGAGGACGAAGGCGACGGGATCGGCGTTCGCGTCGGCGGAAACGAGCGTGACGATCGCAGCGGCCACGGCGACGCCGGAGACGACGCCCGCGGCGAACATCGACTACGCGAACGAAGAGCTGATCGGCTTGACGCCGGGCGCCTCGTACACGATCAACGGCGAAAGCCAAACGGCGGACGTCAGCGGCAAGCTGTCCCTTGACAGCAGTTGGCTGGGCACGACGCTGAGCATCGTGAAAGTCGGCAACGGCACGACGACGACGGACAGTGAGGCGCAGTCGCTGGCGGTGCCGAGCCGTGCGGGCGCGCCGACCGGCGTCGGCAAGACGGACGAGACGGTCGTGGGTGCGAGCGACGGTTCCATCAGAAGCGTCACGAGCGCGATGGAATATCGGGCAAGCGGCGAGAGCGCGTGGACGGCGATTACGGGCACGAGCGTGACGGAATTGGCGCCGGGCACGTACGACGTGAGGACGAAGGCGACGGGATCGGCGTTCGCGTCGGCGGCAACGAGCGTGACGATCGCAGCGGCCACGTCGACGCCGGAGACGACGCCCGCGGCGAGCATCGACTACGCGAACGAAGAGCTGATCGGCTTGACGCCGGGCGCCTCGTACACGATCAACGGCGAAAGCCAAACGGCGGACGTCAGCGGCAAGCTGTCCCTTGACAACAGCTGGCTGGGCACGACGCTGAGCATCGTGAAAGTCGGCAACGGCACGACGACGACGGACAGCGCGGCGCAAAGCCTTGTGATCGCACGGCGTCCGTCGGTGCCGTCTGTCAGCGCGGACGACGAAAGCAATTTGATTGTGGGTCTTAACACGACGATGGAGTTCTCCGTCGATAACGGAGCCTACATGAAATACGACGGCACGAACCCGCCGAATCTATCGGGGGCTCATAGCGTAAAAGTTCGTCTTGCAGCGACCGCTTCGGCGCCCTCCAGTTACGAAGCGACTCTAATTTATATGGCAGATTCGGCTGTGGGACTGACGATTTCATCCAGTGACCCAAGAGGCGCGGCAAACGACGGCAAGACGAAGCTCGAAGTGACAGAGACGCTGCCCGCCGGACATAAGCTGGTTTATTTCAACTTCGGTTCTGGTCCTGTCGTCGTGCCGAAAGTTGGCGATGCATTGACGGGTTACTCCAATCTGCCGGACAGCAGGGTGGTTCCCGCATCCAATGGCGACATGTTCGGCGTAGCGGAAGTGGACGCGGATGGCAAGGTCGTGCATTTCGGCCAAGCTATAGCGAACGTCGTCGTTGAACCGATTGTAGTCACCGACCCGGGTACTTCCGTTCCCACGCAAAACGCCGGCTCGGGAACTTCGCAAAGCGACGTCGTCGTGCTCGTCAACGGCAAAGTAGAGAACGCAGGCAGAGCGACGACGACAACCGTGAACAACCAGACGGTTACGACCGTCGCCGTTGATCCGGACAAACTGAACGAGAAGCTCGCGGCGGAAGGCAATAACGCCGTGGTCACTATCCCGGTCAACTCCGGATCGGATGTGGTGATCGGCGAGCTCACGGCCCAAATGGTCAAAAACATGGAGCAGAAGCAAGCGGTCGTACAGATCAAGACGCCGCAAGCAACCTATTCGTTGCCTGCCAATCAAATTAACGTCGACTCGATCTCCAGCCAACTCGGGCAGACGGCGAACCTGGAAGATATTAAAATCCGGATTCAGATCGCCGCACCGTCAGCGGAAGCGGCGAAGGCGGCCGAGGATGCGGCTTCGGCAGGCGGCTTTACGCCTGTCGTCACTCCGGTTGAATTCACGGTCAAAGGAACGTACAACGGTCAGACCGTCGAAGTCAGCCGGTTCAACTCCTACGTGGAGCGGACGATCGCGATTCCCGACGGGGTCGATCCGGGCAAAATCACGACCGGAATCGTCATCGATCCGGACGGAACCGTGCGCCACGTGCCGACCAAGATCTCGAGGATCGAAGGGAAGTACTACGCGGTCATCAACAGCTTGACCAACAGCTTGTACTCGGTCGTCTGGCATCCGATCGAATTCCAGGACGTCGAGAACCATTGGGCCCAGAATGCGGTGAACGACATGGGCTCGCGCATGATCGTAGACGGCACGGGCAACGGGCTGTTCAGCCCCGACCGGAGCATGACGCGCGCGGAGTTCGCGGCGATGATCGTGCGGGCGCTGGGGCTGAAAGTAGAGAGCGGCCTGTCCACTTTCGCCGACGTAAGCGCCTCGGCATGGTATGTAGGCGCGGTGCAGACCGCTTACGATTACAAGCTGATCAACGGCTTTGGCGACGGTCTTTTTCACCCGATGGAGGAGATCACCCGCGAGCAGGCGATGGCGATCATCGATAAAGCGATGGCCATTACCGGCCTGCAGGCCCAATTCCGGCAGGTAGACGCGGATACGCTGCTTCGTCCGTTCGCGGACGCAGCGAAGGTGTCTTCCTGGGCGAAGGAGGACGTGGCGAGAAGCTTGCAAGCCGGCGTCGTAACCGGCCGGAACGGGCATGAGCTCGATCCGCAAGCTTCGATCACCAGAGCAGAGATCGCCGCCATGATTCAAAGACTGCTGCAAAAATCCGATCTGATCTAACGGCCGGCTCAGGCGTATGGCGAACGGTCGAGCCGAGAGGAGAGCATACACTCCAAGCGCTAACGAATCCTAACGGCGCTATTTCGGCAAAATCAAGGAGAAGCCGATCGTAACGAATCAGATAGACCTTATTCGGGCGGTTGACGGCAGAATGCGGAATGAATCGGGCAAATAAGCCTCCTCCGATTCGTTTAGAACGCAAACCTCTCTCATTTTTGCCAAATAAGAACGTGTGGTTTCGTTAGCGAGCGAGGTCGGAGTGACGCTCGAATGCTTGCGTGGCACAACGTGCCGCTGAGCCGGTCGATCCGCCGAGAGAACAGATAGACAAGGTTGTCCCTAGAATCGCCGTCCGGGCGTTCGGGGACAACCTTTTTTCATTCTATTTTTTATGGTGCGTTTACAGGATTCTACCACTTTTGACGGATGGCTGTGATAGACTAGAGGCGAAATCCATAAAAACAAGCCGACAGGAGGAAAAGGATGATGAAGCTCGCAAGGTCGAAAGCGGCATGGGTGAAGATTGTCGCAACGTTGACCCTTGCAGGGTCGCTGCAGATTGGGTGGCTGGGCGCTCCGCCCTCCGCCAGCGCGGAAGGGCCGGCGGATCCGGCGCCTTACATTGAAGCGAAGGTCGTAAACGACAACGCGGGCAAAAAGGTGCTGTTCGACAACACGCACGCCCAAACGTCGGGAGCGGCGGACTGGGTCATCGATGGAGGATTCTCGGACTTCGGCAATGCCCTGGCGCAAGACGGCTATTACGTGAAGGAGCTGCGGAAGGCGACTCCGTTCACGTATGACGATCTGAAGGACTACAGCGTGTTCGTCGTCGCCGAACCGAACATTCCGTTCAAGACGAGCGAGCAGGACGCGATGAAGCAATATGTGGAAAACGGCGGGAGCATCTTCTTCGTCGGCGACCACTATAACGCCGACCGGAACAAAAACCGTTGGGACGGCTCGGAGTCGATCAACGGCTATCGCCGCGGCGCTTGGGACAACCCAGCCAAAGGGATGGACACGGAAGAAGCGGCATCGGCCCCGATGCAGGGCGTCGCGAGCTCGGACTGGCTCGCCGATAACTTCGGCATCCGTTTCCGCTATAATGCGCTCGCCGACCTGAACGCGACGAACATCGTCGCTCCCGACCAGGCGTTCGGCATCACGCAAGGCGTGTCGGCCGTCGCCATGCACGCCGGGTCGACGCTGGCCATTCTCGATCCGACCAAAGCGAAGGGCCTCGTGTACGTTCCGCAAACGAACGAACCGTGGGCCAGCGCGGTCGATCAGGGCGTCTACGACGGCGGCGGCGTCGCCGAAGGGCCGTACGTGGCCGTGTCCAAGCTCGGCGCCGGCAAGGCGGCGTTTATCGGCGATTCTTCCGCGGTGGAAGACGCGACGCCGAAGTACGTCCGCGAGGATACCGGAACCGCCAAAACGACGTACGACGGCTTCAAGGAGCAGGACGACGGGACGCTGCTCGTCAACCTGGTCGACTGGCTGTCGACGCAGGAGAATTATACGAGCTTCGATCAGGTTTCCGGGCTCCAGCTTGATCAACCGACGGCGCTGCTGCCGTCCGAGGATCCCGCGGCGTCGACGGAGCCGCAGCCCGAACCGTGGGCTCCGCCGAATGCCGGCTACAAGTGGTACGACAGCTCGACGTTCCGGGCCGGCTCTTACGGCGGACCGACCGCCACCGCGAACCCGGCTTACAGCTTCGTCAAGCAGGATCCGCTTCCGAATGAGGAGACGTTCCAGATCCGCGCCGTCTTCGATCACCTGCCGGCGAATACGACGGTATCCGGATTCAGCACCGGCATTTATCTGACCGGCGGCACGCAGATCGCGAAGGTCCAGAATGCGGACGGCACGTGGCCGACCGCCTACGGATACAGCCAGACCTACAGCGTAACGGCGGACGGCAACGGCCACGCGTACAAGGACCTGACCGTGCAGATCAAGCCGGGAACGAGCGGCACGGCCAATCTGCGGCTGCGGCAGAACGGGAACAACCTGCTGACGACGACCGTGAACCTTGCGGACGTGCCGGCCGAGCCGCTGCCTGACGACAACGACGGAACGCCGGCTCTCGTTCCGATCGCGCAAGCGCGCGGAGAGGCGGAAGGAACGGCGGTAACGGTGGAAGGCGTCGTAACGTCCGAGCCGGGAGCGTTCGGCGGACAAGCCTTCTACTTGCAGGACGATACCGGCGGCATTTATGTGTACCAGAGCCAGTCCGGATTCCACCAAGGCGACAAGGTGAAGGTCACCGGACCGCTGTCTCTTTACAATACGGAGCTGGAAATCAACGTGCCGACGGCAATCGAGAAAACCGGCACGGAGCCGTTGCCCGAAGCGAAGCCGGTGACGGCCGTTGACGATTCGAATCAGGGACAGCGAGTGGATATCGGGCCGGCGACGATCGAGAACATCATCACGGCTACGCCGAGCGGCTCGTTCGAGTTCGACGCCGTGAACGGTTCGGTAACCAACCATGTTCGCGTTGACGTAAGAACCGGTTTGTCGCTCGCCGACTTCCCTTACCATGAGGGAGATGTCGTCTCCGTCAAGGGGATCGCCGCGATTTTCAAAGGGCTTTATCAGCTGAAGCCGCTCGGGCTGGCAGATATCGCGCTTGTTCCGCCGAGCGTGACGCTGAGCAAAGTGACGCTTGCGGCGGACGCGACGTCCCTGCCGATCGGCGGAACGGCCGCGCTGCAAGTCAGCGGGGTGCTTAGCGACGGATCGGCGGCGGATTTAAGCGGAGCGGAGATCGCGTATGCGAGCGATAATCCGGCGGTCGTCGCGGTTGATGCGAACGGCCAGATCCGCGGCATGGAGGAAGGCAGCGCGAACGTCGCCGCTACCGTTACGCTGGACGGCCAAGCCGTTCAGTCGAATCCGGTCGCCGTCACCGTCGTTCGTCCGCTGGCCAGCGGCGTTCCGGGCAAAGCGGTGCTGTCGGACGACAACGGCTACAATAACGGCCTGAGGGACGGGGATTACACGGTCACGATGAACTTGTGGTGGGGCAATAACGGAACGACGGTCAAGCTGTACGAGAACGGCGTTCTTGTCGGCACGCAGGCGCTGACCGACGCTTCGCCGAATGCCCAAGCCGCCAAGTTCGCGATCGCGGGCAAATCGAACGGCACTTATGTTTATACTTGCGAATTGACGAACGTTTATGGCACGACGGCTTGCGATTCGCATACCGTGGTCGTATCCGACGCCAATCCGGGCAAGCCGGTGCTGTCCTCGGACAACTGGGACGGCGACGGCAGCTTTCAAGTAACGATGAATCTGTGGTGGGGAACGAACGGGTCGGAATACCGCCTTTACGAGAATGACCGGTTGATCGACACCAAGACGCTCTCTCCGTCCACTCCGGGCGCCCAGAGCGCCGTGACGGCCGTCTCGGGCAAAGCCCCCGGCACGTACACCTACCGTTGCGAGCTGGTCAATGCGGCGGGCGTGACGGCCGGCGAGCCGATCACCGTCCGGGTAACCCGTCCGTAAGCTATTCCGTTTTTCAACGCCTCCAGCCGGTGCCTTCGGGTATCGGCTTTTTGGAAAGGATAAGTTTTCCGGTGTCCCCGCAAAGTACCTGAGTATGCTTCGAAGCTAAGCCCCACTTTGTGGGGTTATTTAATTTCGGGGTTATTTTGACCCTGCCCGCTCCGTCCTGTACAATAGGCACAGCTACGGAAGTCCGCTGGAGGCGACGGACTTCGCCAAAAAAAGGAGACATCGTGCCCATGCCGCTGGAAATCGAACGAAAATTTTTGCTGGAACATTCCGTTCCCAAACTGGTTGAAGAAGAGGGGTTAAGCGTCCGTTCCGAAGTGCGGATCGAGCAGACGTACCTGGCGCTGGACGACAGCCAAGAGATCCGGGTACGCCGCATCGCCGACGTGGAGACGGGCGAGGTCACTTATACCCACACGTTCAAAAAAGGGAACGGAATGACCCGCGAAGAGGTGGAATACGGCATCTCGGAGAAAATTTACGAGCAGCTGTTCCGCGCGGCGAGGGCGGTCCCCTTGACCAAAAACCGGATCACGGCCGAATGGAACGGCCTGACGTTCGAGATCGACCGCTACGACCAGCTAGGGCTGACGGTCGTCGAGGTGGAGTTCGATTCCGAAGAAGAAGCGAACCGTTTTCAGCCGCCGGAATGGTTCGGCCGCGACATCGGGGACGAGAAGCAGTACGGCAACAAGACGATCTGGAAGAAGCTTCAGGAGCATTGATCTCCAAAAGAAGTTGTTGCCAACGGCATTCCCATCGGCTATATTGAGGTTAATTGAATATGTACGCGGGTGCTGGATGAAGTCCGGCTGAGATTGGGACCGCATGTCCCTGACCGTTAATCTGATCCAGGTAATGCTGGCGTAGAGAACGTATCGAATCGGTAAACCATTCGTTTATTCTCGAATGGTTTTTTCTGTTGTTCGCGCCCGCGTTCCTTGAAGGAGGACGCAAGAGATCGTGATCGAATCGCGGATTGCCATGCTGCAAAAGAAAGCGGAGGACAGACAGGAAGAGCTGGTTGCGCTGCTCGCCGAACTGGTGGCTTATCCCACGGTGAGCCCGCCGGCCCGGAACACGCTGGAGGCGCAGACGTACGTGGAGCGAAAGCTGCGGGAGTACGGCTTCGAGACGGAGCGATGGGAGCTGTATCCCGGCGATCCCAACGTGACGGCGGTCCGGCGGGGCTCTCGCCCGGAGGAATATCGCAGCCTGCTGCTGAACGGCCACATCGACGTGGCGGAGACGGGAGACGATCGCTTGTGGTCGGGCGATCCTTTTCGGCTGAGACTGGAAAAAGGCAGGGCGATCGGGCGCGGCACGGCGGATATGAAAGGGGGGCTCGCCGCTTTGCTGTTCGCGGTGAAGCTGCTGGCGGAAGAGGGGGTCGAGCTGAAGGGCGATCTCCTTTTCCAATCGGTCATCGGCGAAGAGGCGGGCGAAGCGGGCACCCGATCCTGCATGGAGCGCGGCTGTCGTGCCGACTTCGCCGTGACGGCCGACACGAGCGGCCTTGCGCTGCAGGGGCAGGGAGGCGTCATTACCGGATGGATTACGGTACAGAGCCCGGACGTTTATCATGACGGCATGCGCTCCCGCATGATTCATGCCGGAGGCGGTGTCCGCGGCGCGAGCGCGATCGAGAAGATGGCGAAGCTGATCGCCGCGCTGCAGGAGCTCGAACGGCATTGGGCGGTGACGAAGTCGTACCCGGGCTTTGCGCCGGGAACGTCGACGATCAATCCGGCCGTTATCGAAGGCGGGCGCAACGCCGCATTCGTCGCCGACCGGTGCGCATTGTGGGTTACGGTGCATTTTTACCCGGACGAAGACTACGAGACGGTCACCGGGGAGATCGAGGATTTCCTGCTTCGCGCGGCCGACGCCGATCCGTGGCTTCGGGAGCATCCGCCGACGTTCCGCTGGGGAGGCCGTTCCATGCTGGAGGAACGCGGCGAGATTTTCCCGTCGCTGGAGCCGGACCGGGAAGGGGAAGGCTTCCTCGCGCTGTCGGCGGCGCATGAGCGAACGTTGGGAGCCGCTCCCGTCGTCGGGATGAGCCCGAGCGTGACGGATGCGGGGTGGATCGGCCGAGCGGGAATCCCGGCCGTCATTTACGGGCCGGGCGAGCTGGAGCAAGCCCATTCCGCGGACGAGAGCGTCGAAGTCCGGCAGCTGGCGGATTACGCGAAGACGATGATCGCGTTCATCGCCGACTGGTGCAACCGGCCGAAGCCGGGGCTCGAAGGGGAGGCAACGACATGATGCGGTTCACCGAGAGGCTTCGCCGGGCGGCGGACCCGATCTGGAAGCGAAGCCACGCGCATCCTTTCCTGACGGAGCTTCGCGAGGGGACGCTGGACGTGAAGCGGTTCGCCTACTATTTGAAGCAAGACTATGTCTACCTGATCGACTATGCGAAGCTGTTCGCGCTGGGCGCCGTCAAAGCGAGGGACCTGGAGACGATGACGGTTTTCTCCGAGCTCTGCCATTCGACGCTGTGCGGGGAGATGGAACTGCATCGGGGCTATGCCGAGCGGTTCGGCGTTCCCCGGGAAGAGCTGGAGGCGACGCGGCCCTCGCCGACGACGGTCGCCTACGCGAAGTACATGCTGAACGCCGCCGGGCAAGGGTCGCTAAAGGACCTCGTTGCCGTGCTGCTGCCTTGCATGTGGAGCTACCGGGAGATCGGAGCCGCCATGGCCGCGGTTCCCGGCGCGTCGGAGCACCCGCTGTTCGGAGAGTGGATTCGGATGTACGGCGGAGACGAATTCGGAGCGCTCGCGGATTGGTGCATCGGCCTGATGGACCGGCTGGCGGAAGGGCTGCCGGAGAGAGAGCTTGCATCGCTGGAAGAACGGTTCCTCGATTCGTCCCGGTACGAGTACCTGTTCTGGGATGCGGCGTACCGGATGGAGGAGTGGCCGGTATGAGGAGCGAAGCGGAAGCGGTCGCGTCAATCCCGGAACGGCGTCTCGCATTGTCAGTGCAGGGTCTGACCTACGGTTTCCCCGGCGCGGCTCCTTTGTTCGACGGCTTAAGCTTCGACGCGGCCGAAGGCGAATTCGTGACGCTGCTCGCGGCCAGCGGCTTGGGCAAAACGACGCTGTTCCGCCTGCTCGCCGGTCTGCTGAAGCCGCAGGCTGGGACGATTCGGATCGGAACGCATGCCGACCGGAAGCCGGAGAATCCGGAGCATTCGCCTGCCTCGCCCGGCAAGGGCCGGGTCGCCTATATGCCGCAGCGGGACTGCCTGATGCCCTGGCGGAGCGTTCTGGACAATGCGGCGCTCGGGCTGGAGCTGGCCGGCGTCTCCCGGCAGGAGGCGCGCAAGCGGGTACGGGAGCTGCTGCCCGCGTTCGGGCTGGCGGACGCCGAGACGAAGCGGCCTTACAAGCTCTCCGGGGGCATGCGGCAGCGGGTATCGTTTCTCCGCTCGATGCTGGCCGGCGGCGACGTGCTGCTGCTTGACGAGCCGTTCAGCGCGCTGGACGCCATGACGCGGATGGAGATGCAGCTGTGGCTGCTCTCGGTATGGGAGCGCGAGCGGAAAACGATTCTGTTCGTCACGCACGACATCGACGAGGCTCTGCTGCTGTCGGACCGGGTGCTGGTCGCGTCGTCTTCCCCCGTGTCCGCGCTGCATGAAATTCCGGTTCGCTTGCGCCGCCCCAGACGTTACGAGGACGTGCTGGACGGAACGTTCGCAGATGCGAAACGGAAGGCGCTGGCCCTGCTGGGCCGGCGGGAGGGAGGCGGTTCCCGATGAGGAGAAGACGCGCGGCGTCCGCCGTTCCCGTCGTTCTGTTCGTACTGCTGCTGGCGGTGGTTTGGCAGCTGGGCACGACGCTGTTTCGCGTTCCGCACTACATCGTTCCGAAGCTGTCCGACGTGCTCGTCTCCTTATGGGAGGATCGAGGAGTGCTGGGGCGCCATTTTGCCGTCACGTTGGAAGAATCGCTGCTCGGACTGGCAATCTCCGCCGTGTTCGGGACGCTGACCGCCGCCTGCATCGAAGGGTCGAAGCTGGCCCGCCGGACGCTGTACCCGCTGCTCGTCGCTTCGCAGACGGTGCCGATCGTCGCGCTGTCGCCGATCATGGTCATGTGGTTCGGATACGAGCTGTGGAGCAAGGTGGCGGTCGTCGTGCTGTTCACGTTTTTCCCACTGGCGGTCAATACGGCCGACGGCTTCCGCTCGGCGGACGCCGAGATCGGGGAGTGGATGCGGTCGATGGGCGCGAGCCGCCGGGCGCTCTGGACGAAATGGAAGCTTCCTTCGGCGCTGCCCGGCTTTTTTACGGGGCTGAAGCTGGCCGCCGCGATCAGCGTCGGAGGCGCGACGCTGGGCGAATGGCTGGGCGGCGAGGCGGGGCTCGGCATGTATGCGAAGCGGGCTTCCAATCTGCTGCGGGGCGAGGCGGTATTCGCGGGGGTGCTCCTGCTGTCGGCGATGGGAATCGGGCTGTTTCTGGCCGCGTCGTTGCTGGAGCGGTTCGCGCTGGCCGGACGCAGGGAAGTTCGAAGAGAAGGGGCGGTCTGGTAAAATGAGAAGAAAAACTTTGTTGCTGGCGGCTGCCGGCACGGCACTGCTCGGACTGTCGGGCTGCGGCTCGTCTTCCAAGGACGGGCCGGCGGGCGAGACGAAGCTGACGGTGCTGCTGGACTGGTACCCGAACGCGGTTCATACGTTTTTGTACGAAGCGGAGGAACAGGGATACTTCAAGGAAGCGGGCCTCGACGTGACGCTGCGCACGCCGGCCGATACGAACGACGCGCTCAAGCTGGTCGCGGCCGGCAAGGCCGATCTGGCGCTCAGCTACCAGATGCAGGTAGCCATGTCGCGCTCGGAGGACATTCCGATCGTCTCGGTCGGCGCGATCGTCCGGCATCCGCTGAACCAAATTTTCGTACAGGAATCGTCGGGCGTTCGCAGTCCGAAGGATCTGGAAGGGCGAACCGTCGGGTACCCTTCCATTCCGCTGGATCAGGAGATCGTGGAAACGATGGTGAAGTCGGACGGCGGAGATCCTTCCAAGGTGCGCTTCGTCGATGTCGGCTGGGACTTGATCCCGTCGATGACGACGAAGAAGGTCGACGGCATTATCGGGGGCTATATCAATCACGAGAAGCTGCTGCTCGAGAAGGAAGGCGAGAAGCTCAGCGCATTCGATCCGTCGAAATACGGCGTGCCCGACTATTACGAGCTAGTCATGACGACCGGCGAATCCGAGCTCGAACGCAAAAACGACGCGATCAAGAAGTTTATGGAGGCGGCCGCCAAAGGTCAGCAATATACGGCCGAGCATCCGGACGAAGCGCTGAAGCTGCTGCTGGACAAGCAGGACAAGGAATTCCCGCTCGATCCCGATGTAGAGAAGGAGAGTCTGAATGTGCTGCTGCCGCTGATGGACGCGGGCTCGGAGCCGTTCGGCACCCAGTCGGAGGAATCGTGGACCCGCGTGATCGGCTGGCTGAAGGAGCATGGTTTGCTGAAAAAAGACGTCGCGCCCGCGGACGCTTTTCGAAATCTATGAGATGAGGTGAGAGGATGGAGGACGACCGCTATTCCAGGCAGAGACTGTTCGCCCCGATCGGCGACGCCGGGCAGGCGAAGCTGGCGGACAGCGCGGTATGCATCGTCGGCATGGGGGCGCTGGGTACCGTTCTGGCGAGCCATATGGTACGGGCGGGGGTTGGCCTCGTACGGCTGGTCGACCGGGACTATGTGGAGCGGAGCAACCTGCAGCGGCAGATGCTCTACGACGAGGAGGACGCCGCCGGCGGGTATCCGAAGGCGATCGCCGCCGAGCGGAAGCTTCGCCGCGTCAACTCGGAAATCCGGCTGGAGGCGATCGTCGCCGACGCGACTTCCGCCAACGTCGAATCGCTGCTTGAGGGCATGGATCTCGCGCTCGACGGGACGGACAACTTCCAGACGCGGTTCCTGCTGAACGACGCCTGCTTCCGTCAGGGCATTCCGTTCGTGTACGGCGGCGCCGTCAGCTCTCGGGGAATGAGCGCCATCTTCGTGCCGGGCGTCACGCCGTGTCTGCGCTGCCTCATCTCGTCGGGCGACTCCGACGGCGAGACCTGCGACACGATCGGGGTCATCGCCCCGGTCGTCGACATCGCCGCCTCGTACCAAGCGGTCGAGGCGCTGAAGTACCTGGTCGGCGACGCGGAGCATCGGCGCGAAGCGCTCGTCTCGTTCGACGTGTGGGGCAACCAGCACTTCGAGATGAAGCTGGGCGCCCCTCGCAAGGACTGTCCTTGCTGCCAGCGGAAGGAATACCCCGCCCTGCAGGCGGCGCCCGACGAGGCGATCTCGCTGTGCGGGCGCGGCACGGTCCAGATCGCGGGCTCGCGGCCGCTCGATCTGGAGCGGTGGCGCGAGCGGCTGGCGCCCGTCGCCGCCGGCGTGAAGCTGAACGCGTACCTGCTGCGCGCGGAGCTGCCGGAAGGCGAACGGCTCGTCCTGTTCCCGGACGGCCGCGTGCTTGTGCAGGGGACGGACGACTTCGTCCGCGCCAAGACGCTCTATGCCCGCTATATCGGGAGCTAGGCGACTTCCGCTACGAGGCTTCCCGAAGAAAGAGAGTAACGAGATTCCTCACATGTGTGGAAATGCGGAGAAATGGGCTGAAGAGAATAAAGAGGTTACTCACATTTACGGATTAATGGAGAAGTGGGAGAAAGAAAGTAATCAGATTACTCACATGGACGAGATTGTGGGGATTTGAGTGGAAGAGAGTAACGAGATTACTCACATAGACGGAACTGCTGAGAAGTTGGCAAAAGAGGGTAACGAGATTACTCTCTTTTGAAAGATGCCCGTTCAATAGAAAGAAGGAGGCAGCCCCATGAAGGACTTTCGGCTGTACGCGATCACCGGCGAGCAGTTCCATCCGGGACGCGGCATGATCGAAGTGATGGAGCAGGCGATTCTCGGCGGGGCCGATATCGTCCAGCTCCGCGACAAGAAAAGCGATAAGCCCGAACTCCTGCGAAAAGCGAAGGAGCTTCGCGAGCTGACGCGGAGGCACGGGGTCACCTTCATCGTCAACGACCATCTCGACGTGGCGATCGAGTCGGACGCGGACGGCGTTCATCTCGGCCAGGGTGATCTGCCGATCGAAGAGGCGCGGAAGCGGATCGGCGCCGGCAAGATCATCGGCATTTCCACGCACGCCATCGAGGAGGCGCGGCTGGCCGAACGGCAAGGAGCCGATTACATCGGCGTCGGCCCGATTTTCCCGACGAAGACGAAGGAAGACGTCGTCGCGCCGGTGACCGTCTCCTACATTCGCGAGGTAGCGAGCGAGATTCGCATTCCGTTCGTGGCGATCGGCGGCATCAAGCTCTCGAACGCCGATCAGGTCATCGCGGCGGGCGCGACGCGCATCTGCGCGGTGAGCGAGATCGTCGGCAGCGCGGACGTGAAGGGGACGTGCGAGGCATTCCTCGCCAAGCTGAGGAACGGGCGCCAGGCCTGATGCCATGATAAGCGGCGGAGCCTGCGGGCGCGGGAGGCCCTACCGGCGCCGCAATCGCTAACGCTTGGCTCGTTGTCGGATCGGGCCGCGGCGCGCCGCGGGCTTTCCGGCTGCTCCCGCGTCTCACGCGGCTTCAAGCCTGCCCGGACGACGAAGGGATGCACGATCGATAATCGTCAGGTTAACCGGAGGGAGGAGCGGTTTATGGAGTTGACGATCAACGGAATCACGCAGCAGTTGGAGGTGCGGACGGTCGGAGACGTCATCGCGCATTTCGGACTGGAGGGCAAGCCGGTCGTGGTGGAAGCGGACGGCGAGATCGTGGACCGGGAACGGTGGGGAGAAGCCGAGCTTCGGCAGGGGATGAAGCTCGAATTGGTTCATTTCGTAGGGGGAGGCTGAAGCGATGAAGACGGATGTGCTGCGCATTGGCGGGCGGGAGCTCCAATCGCGTTTTTTTCTCGGGACGGGGTTGTTCCCGAATCCATACGTTCAACAGGAGGCCATCCGGGCGTCGGGGGCCGAAGTGCTGACATTCGCCATCCGGCGGATCAATCTTGAAGCGCCGGAGGACGATTCGATTCTTCAGTATCTGGAGCCGGGGGCGTTCCATTTCTTGCCCAACACCTCCGGCGCGAGAACGGCCGACGAGGCGGTGCGGATCGCCCGGTTGGCGCGGGCTTCCAACCTGAGCGACTGGGTTAAGGTGGAGATCAGCGCGAACGAGCGGACGCTGCTCCCCGACCCGGTCGAGACGCTCCGGGCGACGGAGATTCTCGTCAAGGAAGGGTTCACGGTGCTGCCCTATACGTCGGACGATCCGATTCTGTGCAAGAGGCTGGAGGAAGCCGGAGCGGCGGCGGTCATGCCCGGAGCGGCCCCGATCGGCACCGGGCTCGGGCTGCTGAATCCGTACAACCTCGGCCTGATCGTCGAGGAAGCGAACGTGCCGGTCATCGTCGACGCGGGTCTCGGCTCCGCCGCCGACGCTTTACAGGCAATGGAGCTCGGCGCGGCCGGCGTGCTGATGAACAACCCCGTCGCCAAAGCCAAAGACCCGGCACGGATGGCGCAGGCCATGCGTCTGGCGATCGAAGCGGGCCGGCTGTCCTACCTGGCCGGACGGGTTCCGAAGAAGCGGTACGCTTCGGCCAGCAGCGCGCCGGAAGGTCATCTGCTGCCATGAACGAAACGGTCGTCGTTCTGGGCGGAGGCGTGATCGGCCTGTCCTGCGCGTTCGAGCTGCGTCAGCGGGGGTACCGGGTGAAGCTGCTGGAGAAGGAACGCTGCGGCGGCCAGGCATCGGGAGCGGCAGCGGGCATGCTGGCCCCGTATTCCGAGAACGGGGAAAGCCCCGACGCTTTTTTCCGGTTCTGCCGGGAGAGCCTTCAGATCTTCCCGGAATGGCAGCGGACGGTTCGGTACGTGTCCGGTCTTCCGTTCGAATATACCGAATCCGGCAGCCTGTACGCCGTCTATCACGAGGCTGACCGGCTGGCGCTCGAGACGCGGCTGGGCTGGCAGCGCCGGAACGGATCGTCGGGGCGTATCGTCGAAGGAGAGGAGCTGTTCCGGCTGGAGCCGCGGCTGTCGCGGAACGTGCGTGCGGCGCTGTATACGCCGGAAGAGAGCCACGTGTATGCTCCTCATTACGTCCGGTCGCTGGAGCGGGCCTGCCGGCTCATCGGCGTGGACATTCAGGATCGGCTGGAGGAAGCAGCCGTCGTCCGATGGGAGCGGGAGATCGCGGTCGAAGCGCGGGACGGGCGCGCGTTCGGCGGAGACCGGCTGCTCGTCTGCACGGGGGCATGGGCGCAGGAGCTTGCCGACGCTCTCGGCATCCCGATTCCGATCCAACCGATCCGGGGCCAGATCTGCGCGTACGAGGCGGAGGACCGGCCGGTAAGGCATATGGTCTTCAATAGCCAGGGCTACCTCGTCGGCAAAGGAAACGGAACGCTTGTCTGCGGGGCGTCCGAGGACGTGGCGGGGTTCGATACGTCCGTGACGGAGCGCGGCATCGAGCGGCTGCGGGCCTGGAACAAGCGGCTGTTTCCATTCCTGGAGGGGCGGACGCCGTTTCATCGCTGGGCCGGACTTCGCCCCGCCACGCAGGACGGCCTGCCGCTGATCGGGCCGCACGGTCGGGTCGTCTTCGCGGCAGGGCATTACCGCAACGGTATTCTGCTCAGTCCGGCAACCGCCAAACTCGCAGCCGATTGGATCGAGAACGGCGAGGCGCCCGCGGATTACGAAGCGTTCCTGCCTAGCCGATTCGAAGGAGAGAGGAGTCTAAGCGCAAGATGATGCGGCAACCGGCAAGAGCGCTGACGATCGCGGGGTCGGACAGCGGAGGCGGCGCGGGCATCCAAGCCGATCTGAAAACGTTCCAGGAGCTGGGCGTCTACGGCATGTCCGCGCTGACGGCGGCGACCGTGCAGAATACGTTCGGGGTGCAGGGCGTCTATCCGCTGCCGCCCGAGGCGGTCGCGGAGCAGATCCGCTCGGTCGGCGTCGACATCGGCGTCGACGCGCTGAAGACGGGGATGCTGTTCAGCGGGGACATCATCGCCTCCGTGGCGGAGACCGTGCGGGAGTTCGGCTGGACGAAGCTGGTCGTCGACCCGGTCATGGTGGCCAAAGGCGGTTCCGAGCTGCTGCGGGAAGAAGCGGTAAACGCGCTGAAAGAGCGGCTTCTGCCGCTCGCCTTCGTCGTCACGCCGAACCTGCCGGAGGCGGAGAAGCTGGCGGGGCTCGCGATCCGGAACGATCGGGACAGACGGGAAGCGGCCCGGAGGCTGGTCGATCTCGGTGCCAGGCATGCGATCATCAAGGGAGGCCATGCGGAAGGGCCGGAGGCGATCGACCTGCTGTACGACGGCTCCCGCTTCGTCGAACTGTCCGGTCCCCGGGCGGACACGCCGCGGACGCATGGAACGGGCTGCACGTTCTCCGCCGCCCTTACGGCCGGCCTGGCCGAAGGATGGGACGTCGTTGCCGCCGCACGGCGGGCCAAGGCGTTCATCCAGGCGGCCATCGAGGACGGCATTCGGATCGGCGGCGGCCACGGCCCGACCAATCATTGGGCCTATCGACGGCGAACGGCTTCCGGCGGCGCCCCCGAAAAGGAATAAGCAGAGAGCAAAACGAAACCGCCGGACGGCATCGTCCGGCGGTTTCGTTTTAGACTTTGAACACCTGCACGATCGACTTGAGCTCGGTCATCCGCTGGTTGAGCGTCTGCGCCGAGGCGGTGATATCCTCCGAGATGGCGCTCTGCTCTTCCGTCGATCCGGCTACCGTCTGGGCGTTCTCCGCGGACGCCCTGGAGATGCCGACCATCTCCTCGAACGAGGCGGATATTTCCTCCGTGCCGGCGGACAGCTGCTCGGTCGTGGCGGAGATATCCTGGATCTGTCCGGCGGCGTCGCGAACCGCGACCCGGATCTGCTCGAACCCTTCGCCGATGCTCCTCATTTTCCGAACGCCGTCGCCGATCGCTTCCACATTGCGCTGCATGGAGCGCATGGCCGAATCCGAAGTTTGCTGAATGCCTCCGATCAGGCCGCTGATGTCCTCCACCGAGCGCTGGGTCTGTTCGGCGAGCTTCTTCACTTCGTTCGCGACGACCGCGAAGCCGCGTCCTTGTTCGCCCGCGCGAGCGGCCTCGATCGATGCGTTCAAGGAGAGCAGGGCGGTCTGGTTGGAGATGTCCGAGATGACGTCGACGATCCGGCCGATCTCGTCGGAGCGCTTGGTCAATTCCTCCATCGCGCTTGCCGCATCGCCGGCGGAAGCGCCGATCAAGTCCATCTGTTCGATAGCGGAGCGAATGTCGGCGACACCGTCTTCGACCTCCGAGGCGACGCCTGCGGTCAGGTCGGCGACGCTGCCCGACGATTCGGCGATGCGCTGGATGCCGCCCGCCATCTCCTCCATCGCCCGGGCGGATTGCTCCGCTCCTTGAAGCTGCGTGTCCGCGCCGTCGGCCACTTCCTGAATGGAGGCGGCGATCTGGGATGCGGCGTCGGACGATTGCTCCGCGGACCGCTGCAGATCCTCGGACGCGGCCGCCACCTGGCCGATCGTCGTATCGATCTGCCGCACGATTCCGGTGAGCGAGTCGATCATCTCGTTAATGTTGCCGCTCATCTGTCCAATCTCGTCTTTCGATCGAACGCGTACCCGTTCCTTCAAATGGCCGGTCGCCACTTTTTTCATCACTTCGGAGATGGCGAGGATCGGTTTGACGATCAGGCCGGTCAAGAGGACGGCGATCAGGCCGACCAGCAGCAGCACCCCGATGATGATCCAGACGGCCAGCGTCTCCGCATGGTTTACGTTCTGCATGATCTCGCTTTTGGGCGCGGCAACGATCAGCTTCCAGTTCGTATTCGGAATCGTGGCGTAATGGACGAGAAGCTGCTTGCCGCCCGTCTCCCGGTATTCGACGGATCCGCTCGATCCGGCCAGAATTTTCTGGAAGGCGGCTTTCTCGCTTGCGCTGGGATCGAATTGGTCCCATGATTTGCCGATTCGGCTTGAGTCCGGATAGGTGTAATATTCGCCGCGTCCCGATATAATGTAGCCGAACCCGGTGTCGCCGATTTTGATCTTGTTCGTCAGCGCGGTCAGAATGTCCGGCGATACGCTGGCCGTGACGGCGCCGACGAATTGGCCGGATGCGTCCAACAGGGGAATATCCAGAGGCATGACGTACTTATTCGTTTTTTTGCTGATCAGCATGTCCGAGATGACCGGCTGCTTCGTTTCTTTCGCCTTAATGAAGTGATCCCGGTCGGAGACGTCGATGGCGACGTGGTTCGTGTCGATGCCGTTGCCGTCCGGTCCGATCATGGTGAACGAGTCGATCTCCTTGTCGCTCTCGTCGAGCACCTTGAGCAAAGGAATGGTTTTCGCGGGATCCGCCGTTTGGAACTCATCTTTATTCTGGTTAATCAGTTCCTGCAAAGCCGAAAGCTTGGACTGCATCCATTCGTCGATCCGGGAGATGTTCAGCTCTTCGACCGTCAGTTGGATTTGCTCGTTGTCGGTCTTCGAAACGCCCGTGAAGTACTGGATGAAAAACAGGGTAGAGCCGAGCAGGGGGAGAATGGAGAGAGCAAGCAGAATGGCCGACAGCTTCAGCCGGACGGAGCTTCTTCCCCATTTCCGTTGGGAAGGGTTGGTTTTCATCATGTGGTTCCTCCGATGCATGTTCTATTGATGCTTTCGTCACCCTCCTTATATGTCGGAGTCCATTGAACCATTATTTATAGGCCAAAGAGGTATAATTTAGGTACCGTGCCCCATTTCGCGTGATACGAAAAACGAGCCGCAGGCGCGAGGCCGGCGGCTCGTTTGAACGGGTGCGGCGATCAGGTCCATTTTGCCGCCCAGAGCTTCATCTCTCTCACGATCTGGTGAAGATCCTCGCCCTTCGGCGTCAGCGTGTATTCTACGGTGACCGGAACGGTCGGATACACATGGCGCTCGAGCACGCCTTTCTTCTCCAAGTGGCGAAGCGTGCTTGTCAGCGCCCTGGGGCTGACGCAGGGAATGCTCCGCTGCAGCTCGCCGAACCGTCTCGTGCCGCAGAACAGCTCCCTCAGAACGAGAAAAGCCCACTTGCCGCCCAGCACGTCAAGCGTCTTCTCGATGTTGCATTCGATTTGCACCGGATTTTTGGGGATGTAAGCGCTGGCCGTCATCTGTGCACTTCACTCCTTTCGCATAGCTATATAAATTATAGCACGTATACTTCGTATAATATAATGATAAAAAATTCACTTCTTCTAAATAAATACGAGGTTCTCTACAATAGAGAGGTTCCATTCTCTATCAGAACAAAGGAGGAGAAACGAATGAAGTACCGGAGATTGGGAGGCACCGGCCTCAAGGTCAGCGAGATCAGTCTCGGAAGCTGGCTCACATATGGCGGTTACGTGGAAAAAGAGAACGCGGTCAAGGCGATTCGGACCGCTTACGATTTGGGCATTAATTTCTTCGATACGGCGAACGTTTACGAGAAAGGAGCGGCCGAGGTCGTCGTCGGCGAGACGCTGCGCGAGTATCCCCGCGAATCGTACGTGCTGGCGACCAAGGTGTTCTGGCCGATGGGCGACGGCCCGAACGACCGGGGACTGTCCCGCAAGCACGTGACCGAGCAGTGCAACGCCAGCCTGAAGCGGCTCGGGCTCGACTACGTGGACATTCTCTATTGCCACCGCTACGATCCGGAGACGCCGGTCGAAGAGACGCTGCGGGCCATCGACGACCTCGTTCGCCAGGGCAAGGTGCTGTACGTCGGCGTCAGCGAATGGACGGCGGCCAATATCGCCGAAGGGCTGGCGGCGGCCGACCGGTACTTGCTGGACCGGATCGTGGTGAACCAGCCGATCTATAACATGTTCAACCGTTATATCGAGAAGGAAGTCATTCCGATCAGCGAGCGTAACGGAATCGGACAAGTCGTCTTCTCGCCGCTCGCCCAAGGGCTGCTGACGGGCAAGTACGCTTCGGCGACGGATATTCCGGAAGGAAGCCGCGCGGCGCGTCTCGAGTGGGTGCGCAACGGCATTACCGAGGAGAAGATCGCCAAGGTGCGCGAGCTCGGCAAGATCGCGGCCGAGCTTAACATTACGGTCGGACAGCTGGCGCTCGCCTGGATTCTTCGGCAGCCGAACGTGTCGAGCGCGTTGGTCGGCGCGAGCCGTCCGGAGCAGGTGGCGGAGAACGCGGCCGCAGCCGGCATCGCGCTGAGCGGCGAAGTGCTGGAGCAGATCGAGACGATTCTGGAATAGGACGCCGCCGGGAGGATACCGGCCCGGCCTGACGCAAGAGCCCCCGAGCGAAGGCGAGCTTTCGCATCCGGGGCTCTTTCTGTTCAAGAGGTCTCTGGCATCCCGGCCGGATCCATCGTACAATGGACAAGTCGAAGTTCAAATGTTCGATCGCGAGGGTGAACACGGAATGGATGAACCGAAGAAGATCAGTCTGGGCGAAGCGATGAAACGAAAGCTGGAGCAGAAGAAGCAGCAGCAGGCCCAGGCCAAAGGCGGCCGGGACCATTTTTCGACGGAGACGAAGAAGCTGCAGAGCCAGATTAACAAAAAGCCGAACAACCAGAAGAAGAGAACGGGCGTTTAGATGCGCGGGAACTGCTGATCCTTCAAGGATCGGCGTTTTTTTTCGCCGCGCGGCGAGATCGGAAAAAATGCGACCCGCCCCCACAATAAAGATGCGAATCGCTTTGCGCGGTGTTAGAATGGGGAAGAGTGGATTTGGACAAAGGGAGAACGAGTATGATACGAATGAAAGACACCCTGAATCACGCCGGGGTCAACATAAGCGGGGACGCCGCCGATCTGGAGCAGCTTTGCGAAGCGCTCGAGCAGATCGTCGGCGAAGAGGGAGAAGCGCCGGCTTACGAGTCGATCCGGGTCCGTGTGGCCGATCTGGTCCGCAGGCTGCGCGGTTCGCTGCAAGCAGCGGGAGAGATGGCGGTCAACGTTTGTTGGCCGGAAGCCTTGTTCCTCTCGGTGGCCCTCAACCGGTTCATCAAGCTGTACTATGCGAAGGAGAAGCGGCCCGATTGGGAACGGATGCTGGCGCGCGTTCGCAAGTTCCAGGAAGAGCTCGTCGCCTGCCTGCGCCGGACGCTGCCGGATGCCGCCTACAAGCCCGCCTCGGTCGCTTTGGGATCGTCCGTTTTTCTGGAGCAGGAATACATGACGCATTATTTGGACGAATTGAACGTCCGGTTTTTGGAGTTGAAGCCGGAGAAGCGGTTGGAGAATATCCCCGTCATGGCCAAGCGGATCGTGGAGCAAGGCGAGGAATATCGCAAATGCAAGCATGCGGTGCTCGAAGCCGCCCGGATGTACAAGTGTCCGGTAGACGAGATTCGCATCGGGGCGGAGATGCCCGCTCCGGAGCAAATCATTTGGTAAAATTCCAAGCAAGACATTGAGCCGACCCCCGCTTTGCGGGGTCTTTTTTTATTCATTTATCCCCAACGTTCAGAGGCTTCGCAATCGTTTATCCACCGCGTCGGGCGGGAAAAAAGCGGAGTTATACCCAGGGTGTGGGCGGATTGTGGATAGAATTGTGAATAAACTGCATCATGGAGGGGCGCTTGTGCAAAAGACCTGCGGAAGGGGCTTGAGCGGCGAGCTTCGGACCTGAGCCTTCGCGGCCCGACGCTAACGAACCGTTATGATCTTATTTGGATCGTATGCGGGGATTTTCCAACCTAACGAATCTGAACGGCCTTATCGACCCCGAAAAGCTCGGAGAAAGCCGATGAAACGCCGAATAAGGGATCTACGTTTCCTTACATTCCAACACGCCGCGTTTTGACTCCAATAGCGTTGCCCAGGTTCGTTAAAAAGAGGGGAAGCCAGCGAGCCGCCTTTTTCCGCCAAGATCTTAAAATAGGCTCCATAACAAGGAGAGAAGCAAAAGAAGCGCCAGGATCCGCGCCCCGGAGAGCCAATGGGCGCTGTGCACCCAGAGCACGGTGGCGACGATCAGACAGGCGAGGAAAGAGGCGATATAGGCAACGAGTACGAGCGGACTTTCGATGAGCGCGTAACGAGAGACAAGCCATTCCAATCCGCAGCGGATCGCCAGGCAGACGCTGGCCAGCCCGAGCAGCGTTTTGCTTGCAGTCCAGGTTCGATAGATCGTCATGGAGCGGTCTCCTTTCTTGGGTACCGGCCCGCCAGCGCGATTTCTGACCAACCGCGCCGGTCCCGGTCCGGGATCAGTTGACGCCGGCTTGAAGGCCGGCCTGGTTCAGCAGGTTCCAAGGCTTGTTGTAATGCGGCTGGAAGAAGAAATCGACGAATCCGAGCTCCTCCATCGTCATCCGGTTCTGGATACAGACCGACAGCGTGTTGATCGATTGGGTCAAGTCGGCTTTCGACATCACTTGGGCTCCGACGATCCGGCCGTTATCGGCTTCGTAGACGACTTTCAGCAGCACGTTTTCGAAGGTGGGCATAAAGTCGGGACGGTCGCCCTCTTCGATCGTGACACTTTTCACATGCAAGCCCGCATCAAGGGCCCCTTGCTCGGTCAGCCCGGTTGCCGCCAGGTTCAAATCGTAAAATCGAAGGCCCGACGTGCCTTGGGTTCCCCGGTAAGGAACCGCGGGCTTCGCCAGATTGAGTGCGACGAGCGTTCCCATGCGGACGGCGTTCGTGGCCAGCGGAATATAGGCCGGCTTGCCCGTCGGATTGTACTGGACGGCGCAGCTGTCTCCCGCCGCATAGACGTCCGGGCAGCTTGTGCGCATGTATTCGTCGACGACGATCGCGCCGTTCGGGAGCATCTCGACCTGCCCGCGCAGCAGCCCGGTGTTCGGCCGGAAGCCGATGCACAGCACGACCAGATCGGCTTCGTGGATCTCTTCCGTCGTCCGCACGCCGGTCACCCGTCCGTCTTGGCCGATGAACGAAACCACTCCCTGGCCGAGCGCGAGCCGAATGCCTCGCTCCGCCATCTCCGCCTCTACCTGCTCCGTGATCTCGGGATCCAGGTACTTGGCGAGCACGCGCGGCATCTGGTCGATCAGCGTAACGCGCTTGCCCAGCCGCTCGAACGCCTCGACCAGCTCGACGCCGATATAGCCGGCTCCGATAACGGCGATTTGCCGGGCGTCTTTCGCTTTCTCGATGATGGCGCGGGCATGATTGTAGTTTTTGCACAACTGTACGTTGCCGAGCTCGATTCCTTCCAGTCGGGGAATGACCGGCCACGATCCGGTCGTCATCACCAGCTTGTCGTAAAAGTCCTCGCTCTCCGCTCCCGTCTCCAAATTCCGGACGCGCAGCGCGCGCTTGGCCGTATCGACCGAAAGGACGTCATGCCTCATCTTCGTATCGACGCCCAGCGCGGCGAGCTGCTCGGGATTCGAATAGAACAGTTTGGCCGGATCGGGAACGACGCCTCCGATATGAAGAGCGATGCCGCACGACAGGAAGGAGATGTTGTCGTTGCGCTCGTAGACGGTAATTTGCGCTTCCGGGTACAGCTTCGCCATCCGGGTGACGGCGGCGGTTCCGGCGTGGGTACAGCCGATGACGACGATCTTCATGAGCGAGGACTCCCTTCGAATCTCTGATTGTGATTATTTTCACATATCAGTGCAGGAACTAGGGCAATTCGGTGAAGCCTGCAAATTGTTGTTATGTGATTTAATTCACAATCATCTGGATTGCTTCTATCATATGTCGAATGGAGACAAAAGGCAATAGGTAATGTGAAAAAAATCACAACTAATTCGGATGGTGTCTTGCGCGCAAAGAGGAGGGGAACCGGGGGGATGTACGAGGCGGAAGAAAGTAAGCTGGTTACTCACTTTGGCGGGAGGAGCGACGAGAAAGCCGGGGAGCGGCGAGAAAGTCGAAAGAGAGCAAACAGATTACTCACATTGTGGGAGGAGCGACGAGAAAGTCGAAAGAGAGCAAACAGATTACTCACATTGGCGGGGGAGCGGCGAGAAAGCCGAAAGAGAGCAAACAGATTACTCACATTGATGGGGGGAGAGGCGCGATAAAGCCAAAAAGCGGCGGGTCCCCTCAAGCTGTGAGGTTTCACGCCGCTTTTCCCTATGGCTTCCACATTATGACGCCTGAGAGACAGGCTCGGGCGCGGATGGCTGGCGGCGGCTCGTCACGTAGCTGGCGGTCGCCCCGGCGAGGCCGATCAATGCGAGCGAAGAGGCAAGCCAGGGCAGGGAGGATAGGCCGGAATACGTGATGGCCAGCCCGCCCAAATACGCGCCGCCCGCATTGCCGATGTTCAGGACGGAATGCGAAGAGGTCGAGGCGAGCAGGGGCGCTTCGCGCGCCAGATTCAGAATGCGAACCTGGATGCCCGGGAACGCGCCGAACGCCGCTACGCCCCACAGGAAGATGGTCGCGACGGCGAAGACGGGGTTTTTCAGGGCGACGGACAGCAGCGCGAGCAAGACGGCCAGCCCTCCGAGCATAATCAGAACCGAAGGCAGCAGCTTCCAGTCGGCCAGCTTGCCTCCGAGGATATTGCCGATCGTGACTCCGAACCCGAACAGGACGAGAATGTACGTGATCTGATGTTCGGCGAAGCCGGTGATCGTCTCCAGAGCCGGCGTGATGTAAGTGAACATCGCGAACAGGCTGGCACAGCCGAACGCGCCGGAGAAATACATCAGCAGCACTTGCGGCTGGAGCAGGCTGCGAAGTTCCCGGGAGAGCCGCGGCAGCTCGTCTTGGCGAATGACGGGAATGAAAAGAAGGATGCCGATCAGCGCAATGATGCCGAGCGCGGTAATGGCGCCGAACGAAGCCCGCCAGCCGAGCTGCTGGCCGATGAACGTGCCGAACGGCACGCCGACGATGTTGGCGATGGTCAGACCGGCGAGCACCATCGAGACGGCCCCCGCCCGCTTCTCGGGCCGAACGAGCCGCGAAGCGATCAGGGAGCCGACGCCGAGAAAGGTTCCGTGCGCGAAGGCGGTCATGATTCGGGCCGCCGCGAGCAGGCCGTAACTGGGCGCCAATGCGGACAAGGCGTTGCCGGCGATGAAAATGAGCATCAGCAGCACGAGCAGCTTTTTTTGCGGGACGCGCAGGGTCAGAACGGTCAACGTCGGAGCGCCGACCGCGACGCCGAGGGCATACGAGGTAATCAGCAGACCGGCTTTCGGAATCGATACGCCGAGGTCGCTCGCGACATTGGGAAGCAATCCCATTATGACGAATTCGGTCATGCCGATGGCGAACGCTCCCAGCGTCAGGCAGAGCAGGGAGAACGGGAACTTCTCTTTGGCGGCGGTTGGCTCTTGTTGGTTGGACTTCATGCGGGCTATCCTCTTCCTATCCTGATTTTGGAGTGCGGAAACGTTTGTCTATTTGAGTTCCCGGCAACAGTACGGCACCTCGCCAGTATACCATCTGCAGGCCGCCGGCGGTTGCGAAAATTACGGGAAACGCAGCTTGTCCCGTTTCGGGCTTTCGCCCGATTTTTTTAAATGATTTTAAGCTTCGGTTCATCGTCTTTTTACCTAATGCCGGTACAATGCATAACAATAAGCGGGAGGAGGTGCCGGCGGATGGCGAAGCTGGCGCTTGGGAAAACGGGGCTGGCGATCGTGCTGGCGGCGGTTGCGGCGATATTGGGGACCCTCGCATTCTGGTTGTATCGGGATGCAACCGACGCGCCGAGGATCGACAAACTGGTCGTCGACTTGACCGGAACGAATGCCGGCGCCGAAGGACCGGCGACAGGCTCCGGCGGATATTCGTCCGGCACGGCTTCCTCGACATCGGACAGCCGGACCGGCGTCGTTTACCGGCTCGATCAGGTCGCAGACGGGTTATGGGCGTAAACGCGACCGGAGGCAAGAACAGACAAGGCTCCGTTCCCGGCATGTACCGGAGACGGAGCCTTGTCGTTTGCAGCCGTTAAAGCGCGGCTTCTTTGCTCTCGCCGCCGCGAACGAGAGCTTTGCCCTCCCAGGCTCGGCTGCGCCAGCGGATGAACAGAATGATCCCGCGCAGCCATTCGTCCACGATGAAGGCGCACCAGATGCCGAGCAGCCCGTGGCCGAGACGGATGCCGAGCAGGTAGGTGAGCGGCATGCTGAACAGCCAGGTGACGGCGATGGAGGCGGCCATCGGGAAGCGGGCGTCTCCGGCGGCCTGGAGCGCTTTCTCCAGGATGACGTTGAAGTTGCGCCCCGGCTCGAGCAGGAAGCTGAGCAGCAGCAGCGTCGACCCGAGCGACAGAATGGCCGCGTCATGCGTAAACAGGCCGAGCAGCGGCTTGCGAACCAGAGCGAGCACGCAGACGCCCGCCAGCGTCAGCAGCATGCTGCGGCCGAGATTGACGAACACCTCGCGGTAAGCGAGGTCCCGCTCGCCGGCGCCGATTCTTCGGCCCACCAGAATTTGCACGCCGCGGCCGAGCGATGCGGCCAGAATCATGACGACGAACATGATGTTCTGCGTGTACACCTTCGTCGTGACCATCTGCGCCCCCAGCGTCGCGATCCACGCCAGAATGACGAACTGGCTGGCGGAGTAGGACATCGTCACGGCCGACGACGGGATGCCGATGCGCAGCACCTTGGCGACGTGATCCTTTTGCCAGCGCACGAAGCCGCGCCACGGGATCGGAACCGCGGCTACCCGCCGGAGCAGCAGGAAGTTGACGCAGAGCCCGACGCATTGGCTGAACGCCGTCGAGATGGCGACGCCCGTCACGCCCAGCTTCGGAAAACCGAGCAGACCGAAGATGAACAGGCTGTTGCCGGCGATGTTCAGCACGTTCATGCCGATCGTGACCATCATCGTCTGGCGCGTATAGCCGTGCGATTGGATGATGGCGACCGTCGCGGTCAGCACCGCCTGAATGAACAGCGAGCCGCCGGCGATGAACAAATACTGCCTCGCCAGGCTGAACAGGTCGGCGTCGAGCCCGAAGACGCGCAGCAGCGGCCCGTTCAGAGAGACGGCCAGCACGCTGACGAAGACGCCGAACAGGAAGTTGACGCCGATCGAGGAGCCGGTCAGGCGGCCGATCTCCCGTTCGCGCCGCGCTCCCAAGTATTGCGAGACGACGACGGCGGAGCCGAGCGCCACGAAGTTGAAGGCGAGCATGGCGAACTGAATGATCTGGTTGGCGACGCCTACGGCGGCGACCGCATCGTCGGACACCCGGCTCAGCATGAACGTGTCGGAGATCCGCATCAGCATCTGGAGGCCCGACTCGATGAAGATCGGCCAGGCGATGGCGAATAGCGAGAAATCCCGAACCGCGCTTCGGTTCACCCTGCTTTTCCTCCGATCAGACGGCGTATGCGTTTCTCATTTTCTCCAAGCCGAGAGCGGCGGTCTCCGCGGCCGTTCTGCCTCCGTCGTCCGGGAAGAACAGCTCCAGCGACAAATAGCCGCGATATCCGGCGGCGTGCAGCCGCTTCGCCAGCTCGGCAGAAGGCGCGATCCCGTCTCCTGGGAACAGCCGGTCCGCGTCCGCGATCGTCGCCTGCGGCGGCTCGGCCGGATAATCGTTGGCGTGAACGATGCCGATCCGCTCTCCGTTCAGGTAAGCCAGATCGCTCATCCGGCTTCCGCCGGTGTACATATGGAACGGGTCGAGCAGCAGCTTCGCGTCCGGCACGCCGCTCTGCACGGCGACGTAGAGCGCTTCGCTGACCCGCGACAATTTCTTCGCCCGTCCCCAGAATTCGAGAATCGGCAGAACGCCGTACGTACGGGATCGTTCGGTCAATCCGGCGAAGCGTTCCGCCAGCTCATCCAGGGAGACGTTCTCCACGTTGCCGAACGGCGGAGCGGCGAAAGACGGGCAGCCGAGCTCGGCAAGCAGCGTCAGCTCCTCCTTCGTCTGCTCCGCTCCCCGTTCCCGGACCGCTCCGTCGGCGTCACCCCACGGAATGAACGAGATCGCGTTCGCGATGCCGATCCCGAGCTCCGAGGCGAACTTGCGCAGCTCGGCGGCGGAGCCTCCGTTTTTCACATATTTCTGCAAATCCTGCAGCCAGATTTCGATTCCGTCATAGCCCGCCTCGGCGGCGATCCGGATCTGTTCCCGGATGCCGAGCCGATAAGGAAGCAAGGTCGACGCGTTCAGTGAGGCTTGAAAAGGAAACATCGTTTCTCGTACCCTCCCGTCATTCTTTTCCGAAAAACACCCGGTTCGGCGGATACAGCGACTCCTGCTGGACGGCGGGCACCGTATCCACGTACTTCGGATGATAATGCTTCGCCCGGTATTCGGTCGCCGTCACCGTCTTGACCGACTTGAACACCCGGCTGAAATAGTTCTCGTCCGCGAATCCGGCCGTGAAGGCGACTTCTTTCACGCTCTTGTTTCCGGTAAGCAGCATTTGGCACGCCCGTTCGATCCGTTGCCGGATTATCGCCTCCTTCGGCGTCATGCCGAGGTGGCGGACGAAGGAGCGGCTCAGATGCTCCGGCGACCAGCCGACCTTCTTGGCCAGCCCGTCGACGGTCATGGCATTTCCCGCATCCGTCCCGATCGCGTCCAGCGCCTGGACGACCTGGGGAGGCAGAGGCGCCGCCGGGCGTTCCGGCGGCTCATCCTCGGCCAGCGCCTGGATTTCCGTCAGCAGCGAGAGCAGCAGCGGGCCGCCCCGCTGCTGCAGCCGCTCCGGCCTGGCGTAAGCGATGCCCAGGATCTGCTTCATCAGCGACGCGAGAAAATCGCCGTCGTAAGGGACGACCGACGGGCCGTCCGGATGCAGCAGCGGGAGCGCGGCCTCGGCTTCGTCCAGCGGCCGCGGCCGAAAATGGACGAACAGATGGCGCGTCGGCCGCTGCTTGTCGTAACGGTAGCTGTGAACCTCTCCCGGCCGGGTGACGACGAAGCACGGGCGGTCCAGCGAGAACTCCCGGCCGCCCACTTGATAGACCGATTCGGTGCCCTCCGGAAAATAAAGCAGCTCGCAGTCGGGAATATCGCGCTCTCCGAGCCCCGAGCCCGGCTTCATGACGAAGTCGCCGAGCACTCGGATGACAGGCGGGAATACGGCGTTCGCATCAACGTTCGGCATCGGTTCCGCTGCTCTCCCGCTTTTTAGGAACCGCTGTTCGCGCTTTCGATCAGTCCCAGCTTCGTCAGATTGCGGTAGCTGATCGCCAGGCTGTCGAGCGGATCGCGCCGGCAAAGGTCCTGCTCCACGACGAGCCATTCGGTGCCGATCCGTTCGGCGGCTTCCGCGATGGCGGGGAAGTCGAGAATGCCTTCTCCGATCTCCGCGAAGAACTGCTCTTCCCCGGCTTCCATGTCCTTAATGTGCAGCAGCGGGCATCTTCCGGCCAGCTTGCCCATGAAGGCGACCGGATCTTCGCCTCCCTTGCGCACCCAGTACGTGTCCAGCTCCAGCTTGACGAGCTCCGGATCGGTCTCCCGGAGAATCAGGTCGAGCGCGTAATCGCCGTCATAGCGCTGGAACTCCCAGTCGTGATTGTGATACAGGAACGTCGCGCCGCGCGCCCGGCACCGTTCGCCGATCCGGCTCATGCGCTCCGCCTTGCGCAGCACGTCGTCCCGCGATTCGAACTTCATCGAGACGGTGACGTAGCGGCCGCCCGTCCGGTCCAGGTAGTCGAACAGCGGCTCGAAGTCCACGTCCAGATTGTCGAAGGAAGCGTGGGTGCCGATCACCTGCAGGCCAAGCCGGTCCAGCAGCGCCTTCTGCTCGTCCAGGGACATCGTTCCTTGCGGCGGAGGGCCCAGCTCGATTCCTTTGTATCCGATTGCGGCAATTTTCTCCAACGTGCCGACGTAATCGCGAGAGAGAGCTTCCCGCACGGTATAGGGTTGAACGGCGATAGGAAATCTTTTCAAGAACGTCACATCCTTCTTATCGAATGGGCCAGCTTATTCGTCCGAATCCAGACGGTTGTATTTCAGGCCGAGCGGAAGCGGGGCCGGGCGGTCGACGGTGGAGCCGAGCGCGACGTGGCGTCCTTCGGCCGACGCTTCGAAGATCCCGAGCGAGATGTCGAGCACATGGCGCGCCAGCCGTCCGCTTGCGCGATGGGGGCGCCCGGTGCGGATGGCGACCGCCATATCCACCAGGCCGATGCCCCGGCTGTCCTCGGCGAAGCCGTGCGAATACGGCAGCTCCTTCGTCTCCCCGTTCGGGAATTGAATGGCGATCCGGCCGCCGAAAAAGTTCGGGTCCGGCACGGTCAGATTGCCTTCGGTGCCGAAGATCTCCAGCCGCGGAAAGTAGCCGAAGCTTTCCTTCGCCGCCTGCAGGCCGGCCGTCGCGCCGCTGTGGAAGTCCAGCGCCGCCGATACGTTGGTCGGCGCTTCGATCGGCACCGTCATGCCGAAGCTGGGCGACTTCGGATTGAGAATCCGCACTTCTTGCCGCAGCTGCTGCGCCGTCCCGGTCACCCGGCGAACCGGGCCGAGCAGGAACACAAGCGCCGTCAAGTAGTAAGGAGCCATATCCATGACGGGATCGCCGCCGAGCTTCAGGAAATTGCGGAAGTTCGGGTGCATGCCGCCGGAGGCGTTGCCCATGATGATCGTACCGTTGGCCCCGTAAGGGGTGCCGATCCACCCTTCGTCGATCAGCTTGCGGCAGGTTTGCAGGCCCGCGCCGAGGAACGTGTCGGGCGCGCAGCCGACGAGCAGCCCTGCGGCGTCGGCCGCGCTCAACACCTCGTCCGCGTCTTCCCGCGTCAGGGCGAAAGGCTTCTCGGTATACACGTGCTTGCCGGCGCGAAGCGCCTGCAGATTGACCGCGGCGTGCGCCGACGGCGCGGTCAGGTTGAGCACCAGCTCGATCTCCGGATCGGCGAGCAGCTCGTCGACGCTCCAGGCATTCGGGATTCCGTACTGCTCGGCCCGTTGAGCCGCCAGAGCGGGCACCAGGTCCGCAACCGCTTTCACTTCCAGGATGTCGTCGAACGTCTGCGTCGCATTTTTCAGATAGATACTGCTGATCATTCCGGCGCCGATGACGCCGACTTTCACTTTGCGCAAGTTCGTTCCACCTCCGCCTATTGGCATGACTCGCTCTCATTATGGCGCAGCTTCGCTTATCTCTCAATAGAGAAAGCAGAAGAAGAGCTGGACAAATCTGATATTTGGGAGACGGCGAAAACTTCCGGGCGGTTGTCGGACCGGCGGCATTCCGGTATGATGGGAAGGACGCAAGCAAGTTCGGGATGAAGAACGCGGGAGGAACGGATGGACAGAAAAGAAGGACTGAACAAGCAGGAACAGAAGCAGATCGCGGAGGCCTGGGAGCGATTCAAAGAGGACGAGATGCGGCGGGAAGAGCGGAAAACGGACAGCCGCTGGGTGCCGATCGAAGCGCCCCTTTCGCTTGCGGCCGCGCTGGCGCGCCTGACGAAGACGGAACTGTCGGACATTCGAACGAATGGCGGGCTGCGGGGCGCCAGCTCGCTCAAGAAGCAGGAATTGGCGGACAAGCTGGCGGAGACGCTGCCGGAGCGGCTCGGCCCGTTGCTGGAGACATTTGACGAAGAGCGCTTCGAATTGCTCAAACGGGCCGCTTCCAGGCCGGACGGCTCCGTCGAAGCGCCGGAGGACGAGTATAAGGCGGTCTTTCTTGCCGCGCGGGGACTCCTGTTCCCGGGTACGCTTCAAGGGAAGCGGGTGCTCGTCATGCCGCGGGAGATGGCGCAGGCGTTTCGCGGTCTTGACGCTTCCGCCGCCCGGAAGGCACAGGAGAATGGAAGGCTTGTGAAGCTGGCGCGAGGCATGCTGTGCTATTACGGCGTTCTGAACCCGGTCCGGCTCGCGCAGCTGCTTGAGCCTCATGCGAAAGCGCAAATTCAACCGACCGAGCTCAAGATGCTGTTGGACGAGGCGCTGGATTACGCGGGCGGCGGCCTGCAGTCCGGCGAGTTCGGATTCGCCGACGAGGCCGTTGTCGATCCGGAGCGGGTGGTGGAGGAGCACCAATTGCGCGGAGATCTCCCGTACCGGCCTTTCTCGACGGAGGAACTGCTCCGGGCGGGAGCGGACGACTTCGTCGACCGCACGCCGGCTTATCGCGAGCTCGTAAATTTCTTGACCGATACGTACGACATTTCCAAAGAAGAAGCGGATGAGTACGTCTGCGAAAGCGGGTTCGAGCTTCTGAACGGGGCGAAACCGTCCGCCATCGTCGAGTATTATCACGAAAGGTTCGAAATGGCCGACGAAAGTACGGTCGGCGCCTTCGTCGACCGGATCATGAAGCTGATGAACGGCACCCGGCTGTGGGCGCTCAAGGGGCATATGCCGAGCGAGCTTTCCGCCGTTTCAGGCAGCAGGGAGGAGCCGTCCGGCCGGAACGCATCGGGCAGCGTCATCGACTTCGCCACCGGACGCAAGGTGGGCCGGAACGATCCTTGTCCCTGCGGCAGCGGCAAGAAGTTCAAGAAATGCTGCGGCGGCTGAGCAGCCGCAATCGCACGAAAACGCCTCTCCGGGGCGGGAGTTTTCTCCCTTCGCCCGGAGAGGCGTTCCTTTTGAGGCGCTTACGATGCGAAACATCGCAACGAGCGTTCGCAGACGCCGATGAGTCGGAGGATACGATGCGAAACATCGTATCCACAGGCCTTGGTGGCCGTTCACAGCTTGAAACGGCCTGCCAGCTGTCTCGACTGCTCCGACATGTCGCTCAGCAAGCGGGCGGATCGGGCGATCTCGTCCAAGGAGATCAGCTGCTGCTCGGCGGCGGCGGATACCGTCTGGGAGGAGGTGGCCGTGCCTGCCGACAGCCTCTCCATCTCGGTGAGGGAAGCTGCGATTTGCTCGGAGCTGGCGGCCATCTGTTCCGAGGCCGCCGTCGCTTCCTCGACCTGGAGAACGACATCCTTCGTCGCTTCGAGTATGCGGGAGAATGCGACGCCCGTCTCCTTGATCGAGGCGGAGCCGAGCGATACTTGCTCTTCTCCCGCTCGCATCGACTCGAGAGCGGAATCGATGTCTCTCCGGATCTCATCGATCAGCTCGCCGACTTGCGCGGCTGACTCGTCCGAACGGACGGCCAGCTTCTTGATTTCGCCGGCGACGACGCCGAAGCCCTTGCCATGCTCGCCCGCCCTGGCCGCCTCGATGGAGGCGTTCAGCGAGAGCAGGTTCGTCTGCGAGGAGATCTCCCGGATCGCCGCGGCCATCTCGTCGATTCGCTGCGAACGGTCGCCGAGCCGGCGGACGACGTCGCCAAGGTCGGCGACCGTCCGGCTGACGTCTTCCATCTGCCCGATCGTACGGCTGATCAGCCGGTCGCCGTTCTCGGCTTCCTTCAGGGTAGCGGCCGATGCGTCGAACGCGGACGACGACGTGGCCGCGATCCGTTGAACGCCCGCCGCCATCTCCTCCGTCGCTTTGGCGGTCTCCGCGAAGCTGCCGGCCTGGGTCTCGTTGTTCCCGGCCACTTCCGAGATCGCCTGCGACGTTTGATGCACCGCCTCGGTCGTCTCCGCGATCGACTTCGACAGCGCGGCCGCCGATGCGGCGAGCGCGTTCGCGCTGAGCGTCTGGTTGCCTGCGAGCTCGCGCAGGTTTTCCAGCAGCCGGTTGTAGGCCGCGGCCATCCTGCCGATCTCGTCCTTGCCTCCGACGGCCAGCGCCTCCCCGGTCAAATCCCCCTGCGCGATCCGTTCGACCCGATCCGCCACCCGCACGATCGGCTTGGACAGGCGGAACGAGACCGCGGTCAGCACCGCGCCTCCGACCACCGCGCAGATGCCGAGCGTCCACCAGATCGCGGACACGATATGGCGCTGGCCCGCATTGTAGTCCTGCGCGTAGGAGCCGGCGGCGATAATCCACCCCCAGGCCGGGGCTTTCTCGCTATACGTAATTTTCTGCGCCAGCTTCTCCGAATGGGGAAGGGGATACGAATAAAGGGTGAAGCCGCCGCCGTTCTGGGCCGCTTTGACCATGTTCTGGATGTAGTAAAAGCCGTCGTCGGTTTTGTTCTCCCACAGGCTCGTCCCTTCCTTCGACGGATGGGCGAGCATAACGCCTTTGTCGTCCATCGCGAAGAAATAGCCGTTGGCGCCCAGGTCGATGTCGGTATTGATCGGCCTCGTTCCGTCGCTCATCTTCTCGCCGAGAATGGCGGCGCGGAACGACTCCTCGGCGGCCTCTTGGGTAATGTTGCCGGCCTGCACTTCCTTGTCGAGCGAACGCTGAATCTCTTCGGCGAGCCTGACGGCATTGCGAAGGGAAGTGCGGACTTGTTGATCCGTCTCGCTGCTGGATACTTGAAGCGCGACGATTCCCAGCGAGACGATAGGAACGATCAGGAGGACGGCCATGACGAACAGAAGCTTGGTACGGATGGTGAAGCGCATGTTTCTCATCGACACTCACGCCTTTCGCCGGATAACAGGTTTTAGACTAGAATAATCAAAAAATTGGCGGAAATCCCCCAAAAGAACTACCTAAATTTGTACATTTGGTGAAAAAGACTCATAGAGGCGGAACGGATGAGAGAATGCGTGCGATTGCGGAATCCTTGAGGCTCGAGTATATTCCGGATAAAGAAGAGAACCGGCGGCCGACCGCCGGTTCAGGAGGGGAAGAGCAGCATGGGGGTCACGGTCAGGCAAGTGATCGACTCGCTCATCGGGGAGGTCGAGCTGCCGGAGCGAACCGTCGATACGTTGAAGATCGGCGATCCTAACGCCGAAGTCGCCGGCATCGCCGTCGCATTCATGCCCACGCAGGAAGCTGTGGAGCGGGCGATTGAAAGCGGGGCGAACTTGCTCATCGCGCACGAGGGCGTCTTCTTCTCTCATCATGACGGCGCGCAGCCGGAAGGGGATCCGGTCCTCAAGCGGAAAAAGCGGACGATCGAAGCGGCGGGACTGGCCCTATTCCGGCTGCACGACACGGTCCGCCGATATCGCCCCGACCTCGTCACGGAAGGGCTGATCCGGCAATTGGGTTGGGAGGATTACGTTTATGGGCGCCGGCCCGAAGCCGCGCTGGCGGCGCTTCCGCCGATGACGTTGGAGCGGATGGCCGCCTCCATTAAAGAAAAACTGGGAATCCCCTATGTCCGCGTCATCGGCGACCCCGCGCAAATCTGCGCGAAGGTGGGATTGACGGTCGGATACAGGGGATCGGCCGGCATTGCAATTCCGCTGCTGTCGCGGGACGACGCGGATGTCGTACTGATCGGGGAGGGTCCGGAGTGGGAGACGCCCGAGTACGTTCGGGACGCGATCGCCCAAGGCCGACGCAAAGCTCTCCTCGTGCTCGGACATGCCGAGAGCGAGGAGCCCGGCATGCGGCTCGTGGCTTCCCGCCTCAGGGAGAGCTTTCCTGCGCTTCCCGTTCGCAACCTGGAGGCGGGGCCGCTCTTTCGGGCGGTATGAGGATCGGATGCCCTACAGTCGAATCCGGCTTCCGTCCAGAAGCGGTTCGCTGCTCCAGGAGACGACTTCATCCTGCTCGAACAGGCCGTCTCCGATCTCCGTTTGATACTCGTTGGAGTCGACGACCGTCACCGAAGTTCGGGCCGCGTAGAACGCATTGCCCAGCGGTCCACTGCGGGTTTGGACGGTCCAGACGTAAGCCCCCGCATCGTCGCGGTGAACGGCTTCGTTCGGAAGCAGCATTGCATCTTGCCCGGAGGAGAGGCTCCACTGCAGTTGAATCCTCTCCCCGCCTTTCAGCTTCGGGTCCTGAAGCGTCACGGTCACCCGGTTGGCCGCCGCGGTCGAACCTCCGGCTCCCGAGTCGTCTCCGGCAGAGGGACCGCCCTCTGCCGGAGCATCGTCTTCGATCGCCGCGACGGTCCCTTGGATCGTTCGGGGCTGCTTCCCCGACACCACGGCGTCCACCGGGTCGCCGACGTTCAGCAGCGAGGCGACGTCTTCCGGCACCGTCAGCGCGATCCGGAATCCTTGCTGCGCGCCCGCCAGCCGGATATCCGGTCCGCCGCCGGCGGCGACGGCCAGATCTTCCACCGCATGAACCTCCAGCACGGTGCCGTCGAACGGAGCGGCGATCTCCCCATTGGCGGAGAGCTGCTTCTGCAGCGCTTGAAGATGTTCCTTCTGCGTCTGGATATCGATCTTGGCGCTTTCCAGCGCCGTCCGTGCGTCCTGGAGAGCGGCGGAGTCGTCGCCATGCGCGGCTTCGATATAAGCGGCTTGAAGCTGCGGAAGCGCCAGATTCAGCTTTTGAAGCGCCGCTTCCTCGTCCTTGACCTGCTGCTCGGCTTCGGAGCCGTCGTATTCCACAAGAATTTGCCCTTTATGGACCTTGTCGCCGGTCTTGACGTTCACCTTGGCGACTTTCCAGCCCGCAGGATTCGTCAGATCGACGGTTGCCGCCGGTTCGGCGATGGCGGAGCCTTGGAAAGAGTGTTCGAGCGAGCCGGATTGCGGGACCGTGGTCGTCGCCTTGGGCAGCGTCAGCGAGAACAAGGTGTTGCTGTATAACGTAAAGGCGGCCAGAAAGGCGACAAACAGACCCGCGATCCAGCGCAGCTTCCGTTTGCTTCCGGCGGGCCGGGATTCCTCGAATTCGGTTCGCGCGTGCAAGCGAATTCCTCCTGCCTTCGAAGGCACCGGCGGCTCAGGCTTTGAGGCCCGAGAGCTGAACGCCTTCGACAAAGTAAGATTCCGCGTACGAATACAGCAGAATCATGGGAGCCATGTACAGCGTCGAAGCGGCGAAGCCTACGCCCCGCGCTTCCTGGTTGATCTGGGCCAGGTAGAGCGACAGCGGCTGCTTGAACGAGTCCTGCAGGAAGACGAGCGGCTGCTCGATCATGTTCCAATTGTCGACGAACAGCAGCACCGTCAGCGCCGCCAGACCGGGCTTCGCCAGCGGCAGCGCGATGCGGAGGAAGATCGTCGGCTGGCCCGCCCCGTCGATCTTCGCCGCTTCCGCGTATGCCCGGGGAACGTGCGACATGAACTGGCGAAGCATGAAGACGCCGAACGCCCCGAATATGCCGGGCAGCACGATGGCCGCTTCCTTGTTCATCAGCCCCAGGGCGTCCACCACCATGTAGTTGGGAACGAGCGTCACTTGGAACGGCATCAGCATCGTCATCAGATAGAGAAGGAACAGCTTGTCCCGCCCCGGGAAGCGGAGCATCGCGAAGGCGTATGCCGCTAGCGAAGCGACCGCCGCCTGTCCGGCGACGATCGGAGCGACCATGGCCGCCGAGTTCCAGAACATCCGCAGGAACTTCGGGCTCTGCACCAGTACTTGCCTATACTGACCGAAGCTCAGCCAGTCGGGAATGATCTTCAACTGCACGAAAGCGTCCTTGCCGCCCGACGCGGCATCGGTCATCTGGCCGATCAGGCCGTAATCGAACCCGATCTCCCGATCGGTCATCAGCGAATTCGTGAACGTCAGCACGACCGGCACCGCCATGACGGCGGCCGTCGCGGCGAGGATCAGCGCGAGCGCCAGTCTCGGCAGCCATCGCATTCGGTTCATGCGCGCACCTCCAGCCTCACTCCATCGATTCGCGGAACCGGCGTTCGAACGCAAGCAGCCCCGCCGCCAGAACGACGATGCAGCCGACCATCAGCGTCGCGGCGGACGTCAGCTTCTGAATGTCGAGCGAGAAAAACAGATTGTTCATGTAATGCTGCATCATGTAAATCCGGTCGTAAGGATAATCTCCCGCCAGCAGGTACGTCTCCCGAAACACCTTGAACGAATTGACGATCGAGATCAAGACGACGAAAAACATCGCCGGCGTCAAGTAGACCAGCGTCACGTGGCGAAGCTGACGCAGCGCACCGGCTCCTTCGATGCGGGCCGTCTCGTAATAGTCCTTCGGAATCGACTGCAGGGCGGCGAGAAACAGGATCATGTCGTAGCCGATATTTTTCCAGATATATAGCAGAACGAGCACGCCCATTGACCAGTCCGATTGCATCCAGTCGATTCTCTCCGCACCGGCCCGGTGAAGCCACTCGTTCAAAGTGCCGTTCCAGTCGAAAAAGATCTGCCAGACCGTGACGACGGAAGCGACGGGAACGACCAGCGGCAGGGTAAAGGCGGACTGCAGCCACTTGCGCAGCGGCAGGCTCCGGTTCAGCAGCAGCGCGAGCAGGAGCGACAGGACGATGAGAAGCGGCACGCTGATTCCGGTGAAAAGCAGCGTGTTCGCGGCCGCTTTGCGGAACGAGCCGCTGGCCAGCAGCGCCTTGTAATTGGCCAGGCCGACGAACGAGCCGCCGAGCGTCCGGTCCGTGAACGATTCGAGAACGCCCAGCGCGAACGGGATCAAATAAAAAACCGAGAAGCCGATCGCGCTCGGCGCGAGAAACAGCAGCGCCGCCGTTCCTTCGCCGAACGGCCGGATCCGCAGCCTACTCATTGAGGTAGGTCGTCACTTTGTTCTGGATGAGCTTCGCGACGGCCTCCGCCGATTTTTGCCCGCTGAAGAACGCCTTGGACTCGTCCAGGACGATCTGCTGAACCTGGGAAGGCTTGTAGCCTACCGGGTGGGTCGCGGCGGTCAAGTAGCTCTCGAGCTCGTCCAGCTTCGCGTCGTCGACCGGGACGGACGCTCCCTTCAACGGTCCTTCCTTGGCGCTCGGCGCCGATCCGTCGGCTTTGAGCTGCTGAACCTCCTTGGCGTACGCGTTCTTGTTGAGCGGAAAACCGGCCCTGTCGGGAGAAGTCGCGATCTGATCCGAGATCAGGAATTTGAGAAAATCCCAAGCCTGCGGCTTCACCTTCGAGTTGGCGCCGATGCCGACGGTGAAGTACGGCTGGAAGTAGCCTCCGGGGCCGGCGTCGTTGCCGTGGGGCAGCGTATACAGCTTCATATTGTCGGACAGGTATCCCTTGAGCGAAGTGAAGTAGTCCCCGGGAGAGTTGATCTGAATCGGATAAAAATAGGGCTGTCCCTGTCCGACGATGCCGTCATCTCCCATCTTTTTGACCTGCTCCATCAGGTCGATGAAGCTCTTGGAGTCGAAGTTGGCTTTGCGCCCCGCCTCGTCGACGTAGAAGGAGTAGTCGTCCGATACCAGCCAATTCAGCATATATTCCGGGGTGGTGCTGATGACATGCGGGTAAGTGCCGCCCACGAGCTTTTGGGCGTCTTCGGCGAAGTCGCTCCACGACCACGTCTTGTCGTCGAACTTCACGCCTTGCTTCGCGATCGCGTCCTCGTCGCCGGCGAGCCCTTTGAGGAAGAAGGAGAGCGGCATGCCGTACAGACCGTCGCCGGAGCGGGAGTTGTCGAGAATGTTGGCGAAGTAGTCCTCTTTATGAAAAGACGGATCCTGCTTGATCATCTCGTCCAGATTGACGAGCAGTCCGTGCTGGACGTAGCTGTCCATCGGCAGTTCCTTCATCTCCAGCAGATCGGGACCCTTGCCCGCCAGCATGGCCGCGTTCGTCGTCGTCCGGAATTTCTCCAGATCGGCTTCCGCGTGCGAGTCGTCGGTCGTCACGCTTTCGAGCTTGATCGTGACGTTCGGGTGCGCCGCCTCGTATTTCTTCTTCGCTTCTTCGAAGCGGTCTTCCGGCCAAAACGTGGAGAAGACGATCGTTACTTTGGCATTGGGATCGAATGCGACGGCATCGCCCGCTCCGCCGGCGGATGGGCCGCTTCCGGCATTCGTGCCGGCAGAGCCGGAGGCCGCACCGCCCGCGCTCGCTCCTTGCGCCGACTGCGCGCCGTTTCCTTGCGAGCCGCCGCTGCTGCAGGCGGCCAGCGATAGACTGAGCAGACCGATGCCGAATAGGGACGCTATGTTTTTGTTCATGAACACACCTCGATCGGATAGATTCGGTTCCCTTATCGCCGGGAACCTCTTCACTCTACCGCACGGATGTGGCCAAACTTTCGCCGACTTGTGAACAAAATGTCTCGGGCTCAAACGAAGAAGAGGGCGGCCGGGCCGCCCTCTTGGGGATACGGGATTAAGTTCCCGAGAATTCCAGGATATTGGAAGAGACGTCCTGCACCGCCTGCATCTGCCTGGACGGAGCGGCCGTCTCGGACGGCACGGGCATCGGCTGCGTATCGCGGCCGTACGGCTTCCAGCCGGACACGAGCAGGCTTTCGTGATCGGGGCTCCAGATCAGGCCGGACGGAATGACGCCTTGGTAGACCGTTTTCTCGTTCAGCACGTTGTTGCCTTGAAGCTGCCCCGCGAAGACCGCGTCCTCGTTCCGGATGTAGGCAATCGTTTTTTTGTCGGGGGAGAGCTTGAACCGGCTGATTCCCCCCAGCAGCAAGGAGAGCGATCCGTTGCGCTTGTCGTAGACGCACAACGAATCGTCGCCGTCCGTGAACAGGAACTGGTTCGGATTCAGCCAATCGAACGAATCCGCGCCGCTCATGGAGTGCTCGTAACGGATGGCGTAAGCGTCGCCTTCGCGGGCCAGGAGCAGGACCTTCTCTCCGGTTTCGCTCCAGGAGGAAGTCAAGGCGCTTGCGCCGTCATCCGCCAGCTTGATCGGGGCCAGCTTGTTCAATTTCTGCCAATCGGGCAGGCCGTACCGGTTCAAGCCGCCCTGCACGGTGTCATAAACGCCGAGATAAGCGGCGGAGTCTTGATCGTCCTGGGCCAAATAGGAGACATAGCGGCCGTTGTCCGACCAGGTGGCTTGTCTGGAGAGAAGCTGCGAACCATGCAAGGAGTCGATCGGAGTCCTCCCGCCGTCGGAGAGACGGACGAGCGAGAGCGAGACGCTGCCGTTCGCCGAAGCGAGCGTGACGACGGCGCTTCCGTCCGGCGACAGCGCCAAAGCGGACTCGCCGGAACCGAGATCGAGGGCCTTCCGGCCCGTATCGTACGGAGTGCCGAGTTCGGTCAACGTCTCCGCCCGTTCGGAATTCCCGGACGCGCCGAGAAGCGTCCGATCGTCGGTCCAGCCCAGCCACCGGTCCGGCTCCGTTCCCTGCAGCCGATAGATGGTTTTCACTTCGAAAGGCTCCCGGCCGGTCGAAGAGGATAGGTCGCCTGCGGAATCGGGAATGACGACCGTCTCGCTCTTCACTCCCCGCGAGCAGCCGGACATTAAACCCGGCAGCAGGCTCGCCAGCGTCAGAAGGGCCATCGTCCGTCGCAGTCTCATCTCGAGGTCTCCTTTCCTTCGTCCGCGGCCGGCAGCCATACGCGCACGGTCGTCCGTTCGTTGTCGCTGAAGATGTCGATCGTTCCTTCGAGCTCGCGGACGATCTCCCGGCAGATGCCGAGGCCGAGGCCGACGCTGCCCGCCTCCGCTGGCTCTTCATGCTCCCGATAGTACGGTTCGAATATCCGCGCCAAAACTTCCGGCGGAACGGTCTCTCCCCGGTTGGCGAACGCAAACAGCGCGCCGCCATTCTCGCTTAAGGCGCTTACGGCGATCTCCGATTGCGGCTCGCCGTATTTGATCGCGTTGTCCAGCAGATTGATGAACAGCTGCCGCAGCCGGTCCGGCCGGCCGCGAACCGGGAGCCGTCCTTCGGCATCGCAGCGGACCGTCTTGTGGTAGCGCGCCGCCTTTAGGTTCATCGCCTCGCATACTTCGGCCAGCAGTCCCGCAGCTTCCACGACTTCGGGCGTCCCGATCGCCGCTTCCGCCTTCGACGTCTCCAGCAGGTCGGATACGAGGGCGTGAAGCCGCTGGCTTTCTTCCACGATGTGCTTCATTCCCTTTTCAAAAAAAGCGCGGTCCTTCTCTCCGTTCTCCCGGATCAGCTCCGCATAGCCGAGAATGGAGGTCAGCGGCGTCTTCAGCTCGTGGGTCATGTTATCGAAAAACCGCTTGCGCTGAACGTTCAGCTCGCCGAGCCGGTCGCGGTCCTGCTCGATCCGCGAGATCTGGCGCTTGATCTGGCCGATCATGGCGTTGAAGTGATCGCCGAGCCGGCCGATCTCGTCTTTGCGCCCCGGCGGAATCCGGACTTCCAGATTGCCTTCGGTCACCTCCGCCGATGCTTTGGTCAGCCGGACGACCGGAATCGTGATGTGGCGGGAGAGCAAGTACGTGAACAGGAACGCGGCGGCGAAGACCCCGAGCGCTACGTCGAACAGAAGGGACAGAAGCCGCTCGCTCTGCCCGTACACCAGGCTGAAGTCTTTGTCGAAGCGAAGAATGCCCACTTTGGCGCCGTCGATGACGACCGGGTACGAATAGCGGGCGTACGCTTGTCCGTTGCCGTACGTGATCGTGTAGGCGGTACGGCCGACCAGCGCCTGGTTCAGATCGTCCGAAGCGGCGCCTTCGAACGATTTTCGGTCGGAGGCGTACAGCAGTTGGCCGCTCAGCGAATAGGCGCCGACCTCGGCGCCGGTCGCGTGGCGAAGGTCCTGGGCCATCTCCTCCGCCATCTGGCCGAAGTAAATTTCGTCGTTGGCGTAATGGTTGATCAGGAACGCTTGACGGACGTAGACGCTGCTGTTTTTTTTGAGCCCGACGAGGTCCTCGGTGACGATCTTCCGGTTGTTGGTCTCGACGACCCGCTGCGCGATCGCGTTGAGCAGCAGGAACGAAAGGCAGAAGATCAGGAAAAAGCCGACGAGAAACTTCCCTCTCAGCGTTCGGAACATCTCGTCAATCCGCCTGCTTCTCGAATTTGTAGCCGACGCCGAAGACGGTGGAGATCCGGTCGGAGGCGTCGAGCTTTTTGCGCAGCCGCTGAATGTGGGTGTCCACGGTCCGGGTATCGCCTGCGAAGTCGTAGCCCCAGACGAGGTCCAGCAGCTCCGTTCGGGTGAAGATCCGGCCTCTTCGGCCGTAAAGGGCGATCAGCAGATCGAACTCCTTCGGGGTCAGATCGACGAGGTCCCCGTCTTTTCGCACCGCCCGTTCCGCCAGAGAGATCTCGACGTTCCCGAAGCGAATCGTCTCTTCCTCTTCGGCGTCCGCGCCGTTCCGGTTCGCCAAGGCGACGCGGCGCAGGACGGTGCGGATCCGCGCCTTCACTTCCCGCAGGTCGAACGGCTTCGTGATATAGTCGTCGGCTCCGAACTCGAGTCCGAGGATCTTGTCGGTAATGTCGGATTTGGCCGTGATCATCAGGATCGGGATGCGGTATTCGGCGGTCGCATGCCTGCAGATGTCCAGTCCGCTGCGGTCCGGCAGCATCCAGTCGAGCAGCAGCAGATCGGGCTTCCGCCTCGCGAGTTCCCGCAGTCCGTCCTCACCGGTCAGGGCAACCGCCGTCTCGTAGCCTTCCTGACCCAATCCGTAGGCAAGCAGGTCGGCGATCGCCGCTTCATCTTCGATTATAAGAATTTTGGTTTTGTCCATTCGCGCCTCCGCCAGACAGGTGCATGAGCTTGTCAACATTATATCATTCCTTCGGGGGACGGGAGACGTGGACCGGCGCATTTGGCACGGCGAACGGATGGAAAAAGCAGGCGACCTGCGTTAAAGTAAAGGGGAGATGCGAGACAAGGGAGGAGAATGGGAGATGAAAGTGCTGTTTATCGGCGGGTCCGGCACGATCAGCCAGGCAGTATCCAGGCTGGCGGTCGAGCGCGGGATCGAGTTGTACCTGCTGAACCGGGGGAACCGTCCGGAACGGGTTCCGGAAGGAGCGCGCGTCCTGATCGGCGACATCCGGGATCCCCGGTCGGCGGCGGAAACGCTGCAGGGCCACCGGTTCGACGTCGTCGTCGATTGGGTCGCGTTCACGCCCGAGCACGTGCGTACGGACATCGGGCTGTTCCGGGACCGGACGGATCAGTATGTCTTCATCAGCTCGGCCTCGGCATACCAGAAGCCGTTGGCGCATTATCTCGTCACCGAGTCGACGCCGCTCGCGAATCCGTACTGGCAATATTCGCGGGACAAGATCGCCTGCGAGAACCTGCTGATGGAATCGTACCGGAACGAAGGATTCCCCGTCACGATTGTCCGTCCGTCTTACACGTACGGCGACACTTCGATTCCGGCTTCGTTCAACAGCGGCGCCCATCCGTGGTCGCTCGTCGAGCGGATGAGGCGGGGCGCGCCGATTCTCGTGCACGGCGACGGGACCTCGCTCTGGACGATGACGCACAACACGGACTTCGCCGCCGCGTTCGTCGGCTTGCTCGGCCACCCGAAGGCGATCGGGGAAGCGGTGCATATAACTTCGGACGAAGTGCTGGACTGGAACCAGATTTACCGGGCGATCGGAAGAGCCGCCGGAGCGGAGCCGAAGCTGGTTCACCTGTCGACGGAGTCGATCGTCCGCGCGGCGCCCGGCTACGAAGGCGGCCTGCTCGGCGATAAAGCGGTCAGCGCCGTGTTCGACAACAGCAAGATCAAGCGGCTCGTGCCCGGGTTCACCGCCGTGGTTCCGTTCCACGAAGGCATCCGCCGCACGGTCGAATGGTTCGAAGCGCATCCGGAGCGGCAGACGGTCGACGCCTCCTGGAACGAAGAGATGGACCGGATTATCGGAGCTTATTCGTAAGGAAGGCCAGGCGGTCCGCTTGAACGGGAAAATCTCCTTTTATCCGGCAGCCGCGGCCCCTTATCGTTCGAATGAAGCGGAAAAGCTCCGCTTATTGGCTATCTTGAAGCCTTGAATGGCGCGAACGGCCCGAATAAAGGGAGAAAATCCCGTTCGTGACGCCGCGGGACCGCATGTTGGCGGAATATAGGGAGATTTTCCAGAAGTGGGCTCTTCTAAACCGCTCCTTCCTATGCTATAGTTACCTACGGAAAACTAAAGAAGAAAATCCGGCTCGCCTCGACCGTTCCTGCGATGGACGGGGCCTATCGGGCGGCCGGGAGAGGTTCGCGAACTCCCTCTATAAAAAACTATGCCAAAACGACCGTCCCCGGTGGGCGGCGTTGTTTTGGCGTTCGGCGCGAAGCGGGCGGCATTCCCCTTCGCGCCGATTCTTTAGGGACGGTTCATGAAGCTCTCTCTTCGCCAAGAGAGGGAGATGCAAGATGCGGGAAGAGAAAGCGGTCGTCGTGTTCAGCGGCGGCCAAGACAGCACGACGTGCCTGTTCTGGGCGCGGGAGCGATACGCCGAGGTAGAAGCGGTCACCTTCGATTACGGCCAGCGGCACAAGAAGGAGCTGGAGGTCGCCGCCTCCATCGCGGAGGAGCTCGGCGTGCGGCACCACGTGCTCGATATGTCGCTCCTCAATCAACTCGCGCCGAACGCGCTGACGCGGGACGATATCGCCATCGAGCAAAAGGACGGGGCGCTTCCGACGACGTTCGTGGACGGGCGAAACATGCTGTTCCTGACGTTCGCGGCCGTGCTCGCCAAGCAGGCGGGCGCGAGAACGATCGTGGCGGGCGTCTGCGAGACGGACTTCAGCGGCTATCCGGACTGCCGGGACGTCTTCGTCAAGTCGCTTAACGTGACGCTGAACCTGGCCATGGACTATCCGTTCGTGCTGGAGACGCCGCTCATGTGGCTGAACAAAGCCGAGACGTGGGCGCTCGCCGACCGATTGGGCGCCTTCGACTTCGTTCGCGAGCGGACGCTTACGTGCTACAACGGCGTCGTGGCGGACGGCTGCGGCGAATGTCCGGCTTGCAAGCTGCGCAAGCGGGGACTGGACGATTATTTGGCTTCGAGGAATCAAGGAGGGCGGCGCTGATGCTTCAGCAGATCTATCCGCCGGCCGTTCACCCGTACCAATATGAGTTGAACAAGGATTTGCAATTTGCCGCCGCGCACTATGTTCCCGCCGAGGAGGCGGGCAAGTGTCGGCGGATGCACGGCCATACGTACTTCGCCAACGTGACGATCGCCGGAGACGAGTTGGATAGGACCGGTTTTCTCGTCAACTTCGCCACCGTCAAGCAGCTCGTCCACGATCGCTTCGACCACACCTTGCTGAACGACGACGCGGAGTCTTTTAACGAAGAGGACCCGAACCGGTTCCCGACGACGGAGGTCGTGGCCCGCACGATTTGCGAGATCGTTCAGGCCCATCTCGACCGGACCGAGAACAAACCCCGGTGCGTGCAGGTATTCCTGCGGGAGACGCCGACAAGCTACTGCATCTACAGGCCGAAACGGCCGACGGGAGCGTGAGCGGGCGATGAGCGACAAGCGGATCCCGGTGCTTGAGATTTTCGGGCCGACGGTGCAGGGCGAAGGCATGGTCATCGGACGCAAAACGATGTTCGTCCGCACGGCCGGCTGCGATTACCGCTGTTCGTGGTGCGACTCCGCGTTCACGTGGGACGGCAGCGCCAAGGACGACATCCGGCTGATGACGCCGGACGAGGTGCTGGCGGAGCTCAGGGGACTCGGCGGCGACGCGTTCGCGCACGTCACCTTGTCCGGAGGCAATCCGGCCCTGCTTCCGCAGCTGGGCGGGCTGATCGACCTTCTTCACGCGGAAGGACTGGGCGTTGCGCTCGAGACGCAGGGCAGCCGCTGGCAGGATTGGTTCCTGCGCATCGACGAGCTGACGCTGTCTCCGAAGCCGCCGAGCTCCGGCATGGACACCGATTGGGAGCGGCTGGACGATATCGTGCGCCGTCTGACGGAAGGACGGCGGAATTACAGCCTGAAGGTCGTCGTTTTCGACGATGCCGACCTCGATTATGCGGCGTCCGTTCACGCGCGGTATCCGGAAGCGACATTCTACGTGCAGGCAGGCAACGGGAACCTGCGGGAGACCGACCGCGACCGGATGCTGCCTTACCTGCTGGAGAGATACGAATGGCTGATCGGACGGACGATGGCGGATTCCCGGCTGAACCGGGTTCACGTGCTGCCGCAGCTGCATGCCTGGGTGTGGGGGAACAAGAAGGGCGTTTGATTTTCCAACGGTAATAAAATGATAAACGAGAGGGGCGATCCCATGGCGGGAAGAAGCAAGGACGAGCTGAACGGCGTGACGCTGCTGGGCAATCAGGGGACGAGCTACAAGTTCCAGTATTCGCCCGATATTCTGGAGACGTTCGAGAACAAGCACCAGGGCCGCGATTACATCGTCAAGTTCAACTGCCCGGAGTTTACGAGCCTGTGCCCGATGACGGGGCAGCCGGATTTCGCGACGATCTACATCTCCTACATTCCGGACGTCAAGATGGTGGAGAGCAAGTCGCTCAAGCTGTATCTATTCAGCTTCCGCAACCACGGGGATTTCCACGAGGACTGCATGAACATCATCATGAACGACCTGATCTCCCTGATGGAGCCGCGCTACATCGAGGTGTGGGGCAAGTTCACGCCGCGCGGCGGCATCTCCATCGACCCGTACTGCAACTGGGGCCGCCCCGGCACGAAGTACGAGCAGATGGCCGAGTACCGCCTGATGAATCACGATTTGTACCCGGAGAAGGTCGACAACCGGTAATGAATGCAGGCCCGAAAATGCCGAGACTTCATGAGCGGAATTTCGTGGACCGCCATCGATAATGCCGCACCGGAATTACTGCAACGGCCAAGCGGAGCTGCCCTGAATCTTTTTTTCGGGCTGCCCACGCTTGGCCGTTGTTCGTTCCGCGCTCAGGAAGACGCAAGCTCCACGATGACCGCAGACTTGTCATCCGATTTCTTATGCCGGGGATAGGCGGTGCACGACGGATCCCGGTCTTCCCGTTCGGTCAGGTCGGCGATGTAGCCTTCGATCCCCTTCTCGTCGAGCGCGTCCGCAAGCTTCTCCCACTTGAGCGGATCGGGATCGTACTCGATCAAATGAAAGAGGCCGTCGGTGAACGCGTACAATTTGCGCAGGTTCGCCTTGGACAGGCGGCCGGATTCCATCGTATGCTCGAGCGCCGGGTCGCCGTTCATGACCGAGTAGCCGTCCGGCGCGTTCGCTTGGTTCCGGTTATCCCGGAAGACCGGCACCAGACGCAGCGCGATTTCCTCGTCCGACAGCGAGCCGTCCTCCCGGAGCTGCCGCTTGGCTTTCAGCGACTTCCCGTCGAACTCGGCCACCTGATTGCGGCTAAGCAGCCTCACGCTGCCGTCCCGGTAGCGGGCGAGCAGCATGCAGTCGCCGCTCTGAACGTATTCGACGTGGCGCTCGCAGATGCGCACGACGGCGAATACGGCTCCCCATCTGTGCCACGCGCAGCCGGTGTCGATGCCGGCTACCCGCATCCGCTCCAGCAGCTGCTCGTTGGCTCGCAGCACCGCCGCCCGCAAGTCGTTCACCGGCGCGTCGGGCTGCAGTTCGCCGGCCAGCACCGCGGCCGCGATCGCGCCGCCCGTAAGCCCATTCTCGTCGCGGTAGGGAACCATCGCGGACACGCCGTCGGCGACGCCGTAGACAAGGTCCCGCGGATTGCGGATCAGGGCGTCTTCGTTCAGCCCTCCGGGGACGCCGGGCCGAGAGTAGGCTTGCACGCGGACGCCGAACGGAAGACGAAGCCGGCGGTACACTTCCTTCCAGCGCGTTCGGATCCGTTCCTCTTCAAGATCGGGCAGAAAGCCCAAGCCCAGATACGTCTTGACCGCGGCCAGCCGGAAGTCGTCGGTCTCCAGCAGCGCCTGCCGCATGCCGTCGGCCGCCATCCGGCGCAGGGCGGCCAGGCTCACCCAATAGCCTAACCGTCGGCCGGCGAAGCGGGGATCGACGCCGACCATGTGCAGATAGCCGCAGTCCTCTCCCCATTTCGCCTCGTGCCAAGCGCAGGCGGTGGCGACCGGCGTTCCGTCGATGCACAGGAAGAGCACCCTTTCCGGGCGGAAATACGGATGGGAGGCGATCTCCTCGCGGAAGCTTCTTTTCCAGCCGAACGCCTTCTCGACGATCGATTCCCAAGCGGTCTCGTCCCCCGGCGCGAAATGGCGGCACACGATCCCGTCCGGCAGCTCGACGGGCGGAAGATCGGACAGGGAAGCCCTTCTCATGATCAGCTGCGGCAGCTGTCTTTCTTCGGTCATGGGGCGGATCTCCTTTCTCTGCGGCGAAAATCGGGAATGCGGACCGGCTGTCCGTTCCGGGAACAAGATTCCATCGACAGCCATGTGCCGGATCTTCGAGTTCAATGTAAGTATGATGCAGGTGTCCCGTCAGGTCAACGATGCGGCCTTGATGGACGCGCTCTCCGGATAGATAACCCTCCGAATGTTTTCGCAGACGCTTCCACGAAGGACGTTCCGCCGAGAGCGACATAAGATAAAGCAGATACCCATAGGCGGTTCCCCGGATCGGGACGCCTTGGGCAAGGGATCACGCCGGAGCGTTCCGGGGTCATGGCAGCAGGCCGGGCAGCGGCCGGTGCCGGGCGGGACGCCCGCAGGCAGGCGCGAGCTCGCGGACGCCGTCCGAGAAGCTCGATATCGCCATTCTTCATCCCGGAAAGGAAGAATCGAGATGAACCGAAAGACCAGGGTGACAGGGCTGCTGCTGGCCCTGACGCTGCTGCTCGTCGCCGCGGGCTGCGGCGGAGGAGGGGGGAACGAACCTGCCGCATCGTCCTCCTCCCCTTCGTCCGAGCCGACCGCTTCCACGGCGGAGCAGACGTTGACGAAGATCAAGTTTTCCGAAGTCATTCGCTCGATCTTTTACGCGCCGCACTATGTGGCCATGTCCCAGGGCTTCTTCCGGAAGCACGGGCTGGACGTCGACATGACGACGGCGCAAGGGTCGGATAAGGGGGCGGCCGCGCTGATCGCCGGAACGGCGGACATCTCGCTCGTCGGACCGGAGACCGCGATCTACATTCACAACCAGAGCGGCGACAAGAAGCTGAAAGTGTTCTACCAGATGACCATGAGAGACGGCTCGTTCCTGTTGTCCCGCGAGAAGCGGGACTCGTTCCAATGGTCGGATCTCGCGGGCAAAAAGATCATCGGCTGGAGGCCGGGCAGCTCGCCTCAGATGGTGCTGAATTCGACGCTGAACAAGGAGAAGGCGCAGGGGGCCGAAGTGGTGACGAACATCGCGTCCACCGCGATGGCCGGCGCGTTCACGAGCGGGCAGGGCGACTACATCCAGTTGTTCGAGCCGGTCGCCTCGACGCTGATCCGGCAAGGCAAAGCTTATTACGTCGCTTCGCTGGGAGACGCGTTCGGCGCTTATCCCGAAACGTCGTACGTGGCGACCGAGGATTATATCGCGAAGCATCCCGACGTGATCAAGGAATTCACGGCGGCTGTCGCGGAAGCGACGCAGTGGCTCGGCACCGCGTCCGACGAAGAGATCGCCAAGGCGCTTCGGCCGTTTTTCGACGGGACGCCGGACGACATCCTCGTGCAATCCATTCATCGTTATAAGGACCAGGATACGTGGCCGCTGAAGCCGGAGCTGACCGCCGAATCGTTCGAGACGCTGCAGAGCGTGCTGATCGAGAACGGAGTGCTGAAGCAGGAGGAGAAGTTGGCCGATCCGTCGGCCATCGCGGACATGAGCTTCGTAAACGCATTGAATCCAGCGGGGTGATGGAGATGGGTACGCCGCAGATCGAACTGATCGATGCGAGTCTGAGCTATTTCACGCCGAAGCAGGAGACGGAAGCGATCCGGGACGTTCGCCTTACGGTGCGGGCGGGAGAGTTCGTCGGCATCGTCGGACCGAGCGGCTGCGGTAAAAGTACGCTGCTCTCGCTGATCTCGGGCATGCTGAAGCCGACCCAAGGGAAGGTGCTGATCGACGGGCGGGAGGTGCTCGGCACTTCCCCCCAGGTCGGGTATATGCTGCAGCACGACCATCTGTTCGAATGGCGAGACGTGCTCAGCAACGTAACGGTGGGGGCGGAGATTCGCCGGATGGACCGGAACCGGGCGAGGCGGTCGGCCATGGAGCTGCTGGAACGGTACGGGCTGGGAGGCTTCGCCGCCCACAGCCCGTCTCAACTGTCCGGCGGCATGCGGCAGCGGGTGGCGCTCATCCGGACGCTGGTCGCCGAGCCGGACATTCTGCTGCTAGACGAGCCGTTCTCGGCGCTCGACTTCCAGACGCGCCTGACGCTGGCGGACGAAGTGCACCGGATCATCCGGGAGCAGGGCAAAACCGCCGTCCTGGTGACGCACGACATCCAGGAAGCGATCGCCATGGCCGACCGGGTCATGGTCATGTCGCGGCGGCCCAGCACGATCTCAAAAGTGTATGAGATTCGGCTGGGCGACGAAGCCGGGGAAGACCCGACGCCATGGCGCAAGCGGGAATCGCCTCGCTTCCAGGCCTATTTCAACGACATCTGGAGGGAGCTGGAAGCCCATGTGGCCAAGACCGGATAGGGGCAGGTCGGCGAAAAGGCGGAATTCGCTGACGGGACAGAGCTCGTCCCAGCCGCTCTGGGAAGCCGTTCCGCGAACGACGGCCCGGATCGCCGAAGCGTCTGCGCCCGGGACGGAAGGGTCGCCTTTGCCTTCTCCGCTTTATCGCCGGTATCTGAAAAGAAAGAGGCGGGCGCGCCTGCTGGTGACGGCTTCGCAGCTGGCTCTGCTGGCGCTGCTGCTTGCGTTGTGGGAGATGGTGGCCCGGCTCGGATGGGTCGACTCGATGCTGACGAGCAGCCCGTCGAAGCTGGCCGGCTCGTTCCGCACGCTGGCGGCCGAGGGGACGCTGTGGAAGCATACTTGGACGACGGGGCTGGAGACGATCGCGGGAATCGCGGTATCGATGATCGCGGGCATGGCGATCGCCGTCCTGTTCTGGTGGTGGACTTATTCGGCCAAAGTGCTGGAGCCGTACATCGTCGTGCTCAACGCGCTGCCGAAAGTCGCGCTGGGGCCGATCTTCTACATCTGGCTCGGGGACCGCTATTCGGTGTACGGCATGGCGGTCGCCATCTCGCTCATCGTCACGATCATGATGATCGAGAGCGGGTTCAAGGAGCTGGCGAAGACGAAGCTGAAGCTGATGGAATCGTTCGGGGCCACGAAGCTGCAGATGCTGCGGATGGTCATGCTGCCCGCGAGCGTGCCGACGCTGATCGCCGCTCTCAAAGTCAACGTAGGCTTGACGCTCGTCGGGGTCATCATGGGGGAATTCCTGTCTTCCAAAGCGGGGCTCGGCTACCTCATCATCTACGGGGGCCAGGTGTTCCAGATGGACCTCGTCATGGTCAGCGTGTGCATGCTCGCTCTCATGTCGGTCGTTCTGTACGGATTGGTCAATCTGCTGGCCAAACTGCTGACGCGCAAGTATCCCGTCGACCGTTGACAAGTTGGGCAAGGAGTTCGTCCGATTGCAGACGAACTCCTTCGGCGGGAAGATTGCACTTCATACAAAGCATCGTAAGGCCGGGCAAGTTTGATTTCAGACTAATCCCACAGCAAGATGCACCGAAGGACCGGAAATCGTCTGATTTCAGATCAAATCCTGCATGCAGAACGTTTAAATGCCTAAGATAGTCTCATTTCAAAGCAAATCCTACATACGGAACGTTAAAAAGCCGAAGTTCGTCCGATATCCAATGAACTCCCATTTAACGAGCCGGCAGCGGATGGAATTGGTCTGATAGCAAACTAACTCGTTTCAGGGACAAGCAGTCGGGAAAAAAAGCAGGAGAGGTCCGAATTTTATGTGGAAATAAAATTCCAAAAGTGATATCATATAAATATCAAAAAGACATTACACAGATGAGGTGGCAGTATGACAACGACCAAAGCATGGCACGTCAACGGATTTCTCGCGCTGCTGATCGCGCTCGCATCCTTCGCCGGTGGGATCGCGCTGCTGATCGTCGGCGGCAACCGGCCGGAGCCGAACGGGTGGCTGATTGTGGCGGGCATTGCGCTGCTCCTGCTGTTCATCGTCCTCCTGACCTCGCTGACGATCGTGCAGCCGAATCAGGCGAAGATCATCACCTTTTTCGGGCGGTACAAGGGGACGGTTACCGACAGCGGGCTGTGGCTCGTCGTGCCGTTCACCGGCAAGACGAAGGTATCGCTCAAAGTCCGCAACTTCAACAGCCAGACGCTGAAGGTGAACGACGCGGAAGGCAACCCGATCGAGATCGGCTGCGTCGTCGTGTTCAAAGTGACGGATTCTGCCAAGGCGGTGTTCGACGTCGACAATTACAGCAAGTTCGTCGAAGTGCAGAGCGAGACCGCCATCCGGCACATCGCCGCTCACTATGCATACGACACGTTCTCGGACGATGAGGTAAAGCCGTCGCTTCGAGGCAACGCCGACGAAGTGTCGATGGAACTGACCCGCGAGCTGCAGACGCGGCTCTCGATCGCCGGCGTCGAGGTGCTGGAGACCCGGCTTACGCATCTGGCGTACGCGCCGGAGATTGCCAGCGCGATGCTGCAGCGGCAGCAGGCGATCGCGATTATCGCGGCCAGGCAGAAGATCGTGGAGGGCGCGGTGACGATGGTGGAATCGGCGCTCAAGCAGTTGATGGACAACGGAATCGAGCTGGACGAAGAGCGCCGCGCGGCCATGATCAACAATCTGATGGTAACGATCGTATCCGACCGGGCGGCGACGCCGGTTATCAATACGGGTACGGTTTACGGGTAATGCCGCTATGGCCAGGGAAAAGAAGGCGTTCCCGCTCCGGCTGGACGCAGAATTGCACCGCGCGGTGGAGAAGTGGGCGGAGGACGAATTCCGCAGCGTGAACGGACATATCGAATATTTGCTGCGGGAAGCGCTGCGCCGGTCGGGAAGGCTTCCGTCATCGGCGGCGAGCAAGCCGCCGTCTTCCCCTCCGGACCCTTCCGAAGAATAACGAGAGCGCCGATGAACCCGCACGCCGCGGGAATCGGCGCTCTTCTTGGCATCGATTCGGCTGTTTTTACGTCCAGCGGGCGAGCACGGCCGCAAGCTTGCCGGTCAGCACCTGCAGCAGATCGTTCGGCGTTCCGATGTAAGGGGTAGGCTTCAGAACGCCTCGGTGATTCGCCACGCTCAGCCGGTAATCGTCTTGACGGACCCGGGTCAATTGCGCCCGGGGAACCTCTGTTTCGTTTTCTTGCGAGTAGATAACCAGATGTTTGCGGCCCGCGCGGACGAGCAGATGGGTATATTGCAGATTGTGAAGGCTCTCCTGAAGGAGGGGCTGGGCCGATTGCGGCGGCAGACTCATTCGAATCGTCCTCCCGGGGGCGGTAATGACCGGCTTCCAACGGCGGGTGACTGGAGAACGAAGGCAAGGATGGAAAGCGGCGCTTTAGACAATCTTTAGGTTCCGCACGAATTATACCAAACTTGAATGACGGGAGAAAGACCCTGAATCGAACGAAATCGCGAGCCGCCGGAGGAGGGACACGCATGATCGAGATCGGATTGGCCGGTTGGGGGGACCACGACAGCCTTTACGGAGAGGATGTCAAAGCGAAGGACAAGCTGCGGACGTACAGCCGCTTTTTTCCGATCGTGGAAGTGGACAGTTCGTTCTATGCGATCCAGCCGGAGGAGCGGATGGCCCGTTGGGCGGAGGAGACGCCTCCGGAATTCGGCTTCGTGGTCAAAGCCTACCAGGAGATGACAGGCCACCAGCGCGGCCAGCCCCGCTATTCCAACGAAGAGGAACTGTTCGGAGCGTTCCGGCAATCGCTGGAGCCGATGTCGCGCGCCGGGAAGCTAAGGGCGGCGCTGTTCCAGTACCCGCCCTGGTTCGATTGCACCAAGGACAACGTCGCTGTGCTCAGGCGGGCCAAGGCGCGGATGGGAGACGTTCCGTGCGCGCTCGAGTTCCGGCATCAAAGCTGGTTCCTGCCGGAATACCGGGAGAGAACGCTTCGCTTCATGCGGGAGCAGGGCTGGATTCACAGCGTTTGCGACGAGCCGCAAGCCGGCGCCGGCTCGGTTCCGACGGTGCTCGAGGCGACGGATCCGCAGCTGACGCTGGTCCGGATGCACGGCCGCAACGGAGCCGGATGGAACCAGGGAGGATCCCCGAATTGGCGGGAAGTCCGATACTTGTATCGGTACTCCGAAGAGGAGCTGGGAGCGTGGCTGGAGAACTTGCGGAGGCTTCGGGAACAGTCGAAGACGGTGGCCGTCGTCTTCAACAACAATTCCGGCGGAGATGCGGCCGACAACGCGAGGCAGATGATGGCGCTGCTCGGACTGCTCACTCCGGAGGGGAAGGATCCGCTCGCCGAAGAGCCCCGGGAGCCCGAGGCGGAGCAGTTGAAGCTGTTCGATTAATCTCATGAAGCGGATAAGAATCGACGACGAATTTAGGCCGTCATCGCGGCAAGCACCTGCCGCGAAGGAATTTCTGCCGCTCTGTGCGAATGAACGGGCCTTGTGCTTATATCTCCTCATACATTGGGGTGATAGCGACAAAAAGGGGATAAGGCCATGGAGCGTCAAGTCATTCTCAATGCGGACGATTTCGGGTTGACACGCGGGGTTAACGCCGGGATCGTCCGGGCTTATCTGGCCGGAGGCGTGACGAGCGCTTCGCTGATGGTCAATATGCCTGGCTTCGGCGATGCGGTGCGTCTCGCCCGGGCGCTGCCGGGGCTCGGCGTCGGATTGCACTTCAACCTCACGTACGGACGGCCGCTTTCCGATCCTAAAAAAGTGCCATCGCTCGTGACGCCCGACGGTGCTTTCCTCGACGGGAAAATTCCGCGCGTGCGGGCCGCCGCCGACGTCGCCAGGGAACTGGAAGCGCAATGGAGCCGGTTTGCGAAAACCGACCTATCCCCTACCCATCTGGATTCCCATCAACTGCTGCACCAGACCGATCCCGTCATTTACATGGTCATGGCGGAGAAAGCGTGCCGGGAGAATGTCCCCCTGCGAAGGTCGCAAGTGGTCCATCCTCTTCCGAATTTGCCTCAGCCGAGAATGACCGATACGATCCTCCTGGATACTTATGGGGATGATGAAGGCTTGCAGAGGCTCCGGCAGCATCTTCGGTCTCTTCCGGAAGGCATCGCCGAGATCATGTGTCATCCCGGGTGCGTGGACGATGCTTTGCGTGAAATATCCGCATGGACGGATATTCGGGAGCGCGAGCTTAAGGTGTTCGCCAGCCGCGAGGTTTCCCAAGCCCTGAGGGAGCTTGGCATCGTTCCGGTCAATTACCGGATGGTGCGCGACCGGCCGGCACCGGCCGACATACCCTTGCCGGTCCGTCCCGCCGCTAAAGCGCAGCCCGTGCACCGGCGCCGGTCCGCAAAGGGGCGATCCGCGGATGGACCGGGCGGCAAGCTTCCGCCCCAAAAACGAAGTCGATTATCCCGTAGGCACGGAGTTCAAAACCGAAGGTGGAATTCATAAGGCGAGGCGCGATTTGCCCAGCGCGGAACGCTCGAGCCCCGTCTCTTCGATTGAAGCCGGGTTCGGGCTATATGGCTTGCGGAAGGAAATTTTGCCCGAGAGCTTGAATGCCGCTCGTCTCTTCGCAGCCGGAATTGTCGATACTGGTAGGATGAAGTCCGCATCGGAGGAAAGGAGCTAAACCGCCATGGCGTACAACAGCATCATTTTGCGGGTGGAGATGAATCACGCTCTCATTCATTTCGGCGAGGTGGCGTCGGCGATCGGCAAGGCGGGCGGGGACGTGACGTCGATCGACGTCATCCGCCCCGGTCAGGACGTCTCGGTCCGCGACCTGACGGTTCACGTAACGGAGGAGGGCGAAGCGGGTGTGGTCGAGGCGGTTCGGGCGCTTCCGGGCATTCAGCTCGTCAACGTCTCCGACCGCACGTTCCTGGCGCACCTGGGAGGCAAAATCTCGATCCAGCCGAATCTGGCCATTCGCAACCGCGACGACTTGTCCCGCGTGTACACGCCCGGCGTGGCGCGGGTGTCGTCGGCCATCCATGACAGCCCCGACAAGGCGTACTCCCTGACAATCAAGCGCAATACGGTCGCCGTCGTCACCGACGGAACGGCCGTGCTCGGCTTGGGGGATATCGGTCCTTACGCGGCGGCGCCGGTCATGGAAGGAAAGGCGATGCTGTTCAAGCAGCTGGCCGGCGTGGACGCCTTTCCGATCTGCCTGGACACGAAGGATACGGAAGAGATATTGCGGACGGTCAAAGCGATCGCGCCGATCTTCGGGGGCATCAATCTCGAGGACATCAGCTCCCCGCGCTGCTTCGAGATCGAAACCCGGCTCGCGGACGAGCTGGATATCCCCGTTTTCCACGACGACCAGCACGGAACGGCGATCGTCGTCGTCGCGGGTCTGCTCAACGCGCTCAAGGTCGTCGGCAAACGCATGGATCAGGTGCGGGTCGTCGTCAACGGCATCGGGGCGGCGGGCGTCTCGATCTGCAAAATGCTGCTGGCGGCAGGGGTGAAGCGGCTCGTTCCGGTCGATCGGGAAGGCGCGATCGTGCGCGGAGGCCGCTATCCGCATCATCCGATGTGGCAGTGGCTGGCGGACCAGCCGCAGGTGGAAGCGGAGACGGGCTTGCTGAAGGAAGTCATCCGCGGCGCGGACGTTTTCGTCGGGGTGTCGCGGGGCGGCTTGCTGTCGGCCGACGACGTGCTGGCGATGGCTCCGGACCGCATCGTCTTCGCCATGGCCAATCCCCGTCCGGAGATCGATCCCGAGGAGGCGCTGCCTCACGTCAAAGTGTTCGCGACCGGAAGAAGCGACTATCCGAACCAGATCAACAACGTGCTCGTCTTTCCCGGCCTGTTCCGCGGCGCGCTGGATTGCCGGGCAAGGCGCATCAACGAGCCGATCAAGCTGGCCGCCGCGCGGGCCATCGCATCCGTCGTCTCGGGCAGCGAGTTGAACGCGCAGTACATCATCCCGAGCATTTTCAACGAGCAGGTCGTCGCCAAAGTCCGCCACGCCGTGATCGAGACGGCGATTCTGACGGGCGTGGCCCGACGTACGCCTCCCGATTTTCGTTAATTTCATGCCCCATATCGCTTGTAAAAAAAATCAGCGCCTTCGCGGCTGCCCTGACGGCGGCATTGCGATCGGCGCTGCTCTGCTTTCCGGTTCGGCTGGACTTGCGTCTCGGGCTTGCGCTGCCATTGGCCTCTCCCGATCTCCGGGTTCAGGTCTCCGGCTCTGGCCGCTTTGAGTCTGCTTCGCTTGGACTTGCTTCTGCTCATGGAAATTCCTCCTTTTGACCTGATTATAAAGGATGGCGACCGCGACGGAAAGAGCGCCTCGCCTTCCCGGCCGCAACTCGCAGGGAATAATTGCCTTCTCCGCTTCATAGGGTCTAACAGGCTTTGCGGGATCGCTATGAATATTCCCAATGGAGGAGAAAGGTGAGTTGTCGAACCGATGCCGACTTATTCGGAACTTCGCTTCAGAGCCAGAGCAAGTCTGAGGGGAAATTGGACGGGAGCCGTGCTGACGACGCTGCTGTTGTACGTGATCCTGTTCGTCATCGGCCTGCTGAATTCGATTCCGCTGGTGGGATGGCTGGCGGAGCTGCTGCTCACGGGGCCGCTGATGCTGGGCATGTACGCGTATTATCTCGAGCTCGTCCGTTCGAACCGAAGCGACACGGCAACCCTGTTCACCGGATTCTCGCAATTCGTCGACGCGTTTCTGCTCTACCTGCTGATCGCGATTTTCGTCTTCCTGTGGTCTCTTTTGCTCGTCATTCCGGGCATCATCGCGGCCTTGCGTTATTCGCAAGCCTATTACATCCTCCGGGACCATCCGTCGATCGGCGCGCTGGAAGCCATTCGCAGGAGCAAGGAAATGATGAAGGGGAACAAGGGGCGGCTGTTCGTGCTCAGCCTTACGTTCATCGGCTGGCTGATTCTCGGATCGATTCCGTTCGGAATCGGCCTGTTGTGGGTGTATCCGTATATGATTACGACGTTCGTCCATTTCTACGAAGAGATCGGCGGACGGCCGCCGCGCCTTTCGCCTGCGCCGGGATGGCAGCCGCACGTATAAAAAAAGCGAACCGAAACGCGAAGCGCCGCCCGCGTCCGCCCCGATGGGGGCGTCGCGGGCGGCGCTTCGCGCGTCGGTTCTACCGCCGCTTCTTCCGGCCAGCGTCGGGCGGTTGGGAAGGGGCGAGCGTCCGGTGGATAAGCAGCGCGACTTCGAACAGCACGACGACGGAGCTGATCCACCCCCCGCCGAAAGCGTAGGCGGCGGAGACGTCGGTGGCATACGCGCGGCCCGTGTCGATGGCGGCGATGCCGACCAGCAGGCAGGCGGCGAGGACCGCCGCGGCGAGAATCGGCTTGATCCAGCCCGGCCTGGCCGCTCTCCCCGCGAAGTAGGCGGACAAGCCGAGGGCGATGGCCGCGACGATGACGGGCTCGCTCGGGAAGGAATAGGCCTCGCCTTCGGGTCCTGTCCGATCGAGCAGTCTCCGCAGCAGATTTTCCCCAAGAACGCCTCCGACCAGCCCGATTCCGTAGAAAATGTATGCCAGAAAGCTGTCCCGGTGACGAAGGCCGATCGCGGCCAGCGCGGTCACGATCAGCGGGAGCAGGAACCACGGCCCGGTCAGCAGACCGAGCGACTTCTCCAGCGCGATCCTCCACTCGTTCCCGTCGAACACGGCCCGGATCACGATCGGCGCCAGCTCGTCGAATTCGGAATATTCGTGGCGAAGGTATCTCTGGATCAGGTACAGCGCCCAAGTCACGGTTCCGACGCAGACGACGAAGGAACCGCCGACGGCCCACTCGAGCCTCTTGGAGGAGTGGAAAGCGGCCAGACCTTTCTCGATCAGGCGAAGGCTCGTCGTTTTGAACTGCTCCCGCTTCTTGCGGATGATATAGAAGACGAGCAGGAAAACGGCGGCCAGTATGGCGGCCAGCACGAGATACTTCTGGATCGACTCGTGAAATTGCTCCCACTGCGGCCCCAATATTTTGCCGAGCGTAATGAACAAGCTGGTCCAGACGAGCGCTCCGGTATAGGCGTAAACGGCGAACGTGCGAAACGGCAGCCGGGTCACTCCCGCGAAGTAACCGGTAAAATGGCGGACGCCCGGTATGTAGTAAGCGATCAGCAGCACCTTGTTGCCGTAACGGTCGAACCAGGACGATACTTTGTCCAGTTTGTCCGGGCCCAGGTGAATCTTCGGCCCGACTTTCTCGAAGAAAGGCCGGCCGACGGCGAAGCCGATCCAGTAAGCGGCCGTAACGCCGATGGAGCTGCCGAGCGCGGCGGCGAGAATGGCGACCGGCCAGCTCAGCCGTCCCTGGAAGATGAGCAGCCCGGTGTAGCTCATCAGGAATTCGCCCGGCAGCGGAAGCGCAAGCACTTCAAGCATCAGGGCGATTCCCAGGATCCAATAGCCGTACTGGTCGAGCAGGTGCTGGAAGTGTTCCAAAGTCCATTTCTCCTTAAAGGAAAAATCCGTTATGATGATAGGAAACCATATCGGACGAAGGAGAGTCAAATCCGACATGCCGCATTTGTTTATCCGGGGCATCGATCCCGAGCGCGTCCGCGCCGCGAGCGCGATGCTGACCGAGGAGCTGGCGGAGATTTGCGAATGCCCGCCGGACTATTTTGCATTCGAATGCCTGACGACGGCCGCCGTGTTCGCCGGGGAGTTCGTTGCTTCGTATCCTTTTGTCGAAGTGGCCTGGTTCGATCGGGGGCGGGAAGCGCAGGACCGGTTCGCCCGGGCGGTCGATCGGCATCTTCGGGAAGCGCTCGGCTTGCCGGAAATGGAAGTCGCATTCCGGACGTATCGGCAGCGGGATTATTACGCCAACGGGGAGAGCTTGGGAGCTCAGGAGCCGGATGGAGAGACGGATTCGGAGGAGCTTGGGGTGCTGCGAGAGGCGAATCGCAAGCTTGCCGAGGATTTGCGCAAGGCGCGGAAGGCACTGGCCGCGGCAGCGGGCGGCGGCATGTCCACGAAGCTTCGCGAGGCGCTGCGGGAGTAGCGGAGACGCCGCGAGGCCGGCATTCAAGGCGAGCCGGCCGCGGCGCCTTGGGCGAGTTGATTGGCTGACGATGCGAAGGCTTGCCAAAGCCTGCCATTGTTTGCTATGCTTCTTCTATCATTCACATGAACGGTCGCGAAGCACGCGCCGTCTGATCTCTCCAAGCGGAGATCGGACGGCGTTTTGTGTTTGAAGGGGAGGGGAGCCGAATGGGCGGGCCATCTCGGGAATCCAAAGGAGTCGCTCCGCACGACGAGGCGTTCAAGAAGCTGCTGCAGACGTTTTTCGCGGAATTTCTCGAACTGTTTTTTCCGGAAGTGAATGAATTGCTGGATTACCGGCATACGAGGCTGCTCATGCAAGAGCTGCTCGTAGACGTCGTCGGGGAGGAGGCCCGCATCCTGGATTTGCTGGTAGAGACGCGGTATCGGGCGACGGACCATACATCCTGGTGCATTTGGAGCCGCAGTCGTACCGGCAGGACGATTTTCACGAGAGGATGTTCATTTATTTCAGCCGGCTGTTCGAACGGCATCGCCGTCAGCACAAGCTGGTCATTCCGATCGCCATTTTCACCTCAGACCAGGCGCGGGACGAACCGGACACGTACGCGATGGAAATTCCAGGGCATGAGATCGTGAAATTCCGCTTTCTAAAGGTGGAGCTGCGAGGGCAGGATTGGCGCAAATTCGTCGATTCGGACAACCCGGTGGCCGCTGCGCTTTTGGCCAAGATGGGCTATAATGAAAGGGACAAAAAACAAGTGCGGCTTGCTTATTTGCGGATGCTGCTGCGATTGGGAAGAAAGCTGGACGATGCACGGCTTGCGCTCGTCATGTCCGTCGCCGACGTATATTTCAATCCCGATCCGGAGCAGGATGAAGCGATGCTTCGGGATCTGGGCAAGCAAGATCCGGAAGGAGCGAAAGCGATCATGGAAATGAAGGATCTGGTGCCGATGTGGAAGCGCTGGGGGTACGAAGAAGGCATTGAAAAAGGAAGAGAAGAGGGGCGTTTGCAGCTGATTCGCAAGCTGCTCGAAAAAGGCTTCGATCCGGACGAAGTCGCCGCGACGCTGGAGCTGCCGCTCGACGAGGTACGGAAGGCGGAAAGGCCCGTCTAAAAGAAAAGCTACCCATCGGCCCCGGGATCGGCTATAATCTTCGTCAAGCGATCTGTTTGTTCGACTGAATCACTCATTGCAAGCTGGTGCCCCGCCGCGGCCGACGCGGTGCGGGTTAAAAGGGAAGCCGGTGAGAATCCGGCACGGTCCCGCCACTGTAAATCGGGGATTCTTCGGCAGGAAGCCACTGTTCCGGAAGCCGGAATGGGAAGGCGCGAAGAATCGATTAAGCCCGACAGTCAGGAAACCTGCCTGCTTGCCAAGCCTTAAGGCCTTTCGCGGAAAGGGCCGGCTGAATCAGGAGACGGCGATGCCGGAGGTTTTTGCGCGCATGCGTGCGCCTGCCGGCGGGCATGGCAATGCCGCCGCATGGTCTTGGATGATCTCGCCCTGATTGGCTGGCCCCCTGTTTCCCAAGCGGAAACAGGGGGTTTCCTTTTGCGCGGATTGCGGGGCAATAGAGATTCAGCCGGGGCAGGCCGCCGTATTCGATTCGACAGAAGAAGGGGAAGAATGACCATGAAACGTTACTTCACAGGAATCTTGCTGCTGGCGGCCATGCTAGCGGCGCTGGCCGGCTGCGGCTCCGGCAGCAACTCGCCGGCGGCTTCGGGAAGCGCGTCTTCGGCATCGGCCAGCCCATCGGCTTCCTCTCCCGCTTCGTCGCCGGCGCAGGCGTCCGCGTCGGCGGCGTCCGACGAAGCCAAGCATACGCAATACCCGCTGACGATAACGGACGGAACGGGACAGTCCTTTACGTTCGAGAAAGCGCCGGAACGAATCGTCTCGACTTCTCCCGCGGAAACGGAAATTTTGTTCGCGCTGGGTTTGGGCGACAAGATCGTCGGCGTGTCCGATTATGACAATTATCCGGCGGAGACGAAAGACAAAACGAAGGTGGGCAGCATCACCAAGCCCAACGAAGAGACGCTGGTCGGTCTGACGCCTGACTTCGTCGTGACGGGCATCTCGATGCCGTCCGAAGTGGTGCAGAAGCTGCGCGGGCTGAAGCTGAGCCTGTTCCAGACGAATCCCAAAACGGTGGACGACATCATGAACGATATTTTGACGTTCGGCCGGATTACGGATCGTCAGACCGAGGCGGAGCAGATCGTCGCTTCCATGAAGGCGGACGTTCAGAAAGTCAAGGATGCCGTGGCCGGGGTCAAGCCGGAAGACAAGAAGAAAGTGTACGTCGAGTTCGCTCCGGGGTGGACGGTCGGCAAAGGCGAATTTATGGACGAGCTCATCCAGATCGCCGGCGGCGTCAACGTCGCGGGCGATACGGAAGGCTGGAACCAGATCAGCGAGGAGAAAATCGTTCAGGCGAATCCGGACGTCATTCTCTTTACGCTCGGCGTGACGGACGACCAGTCGGGCAAATCGCTGGAAGAGGTCATTCGCGGCCGCAGCGGCTGGGATAAGATCAAGGCCATTCAGGACAACCGGGTCATCGGCGTGGATCAGGACGTCTTGTCGCGTCCGGGGCCGCGGATCGCCGAAGGGCTGCTGGCCGTCGCGAAGGCGATCTATCCCGACCTGGTGAAGGAATGAGCCGAAGATTGACCCTATGGGGAGGAGCGGCTTTGGCGCTCCTTCTCTTTTCCGTTGTCGCCAGCTTGTCGCTCGGGTCCGTTCGCCTTCCGCTGTCCGATGTGTGGGGGGTTATGCTTCATCAACTCCCGTTGCCGTCCGGCTGGCTAGACGCGGGGACGTGGCCCGAGCAAACCGAGCAGATCATTCTGAAAATCCGCTTGCCCCGCGTGGCGCTGGCGGTCGTCGTCGGCGCAAGCTTATCGCTGGCGGGGGCGGGTTTTCAGGGTGTACTGCGCAATCCGCTGGCGGATCCTTATACGCTGGGGGTGGCGTCCGGCTCGGCGGTCGGGGCGGCGTTTTTGCTGCTGACCGGCATTCAGATTGCGGGATTGGGACAGTGGACCGTTCCGGTCGTCGCCTTCGGAACCGGGCTGCTCACACTGGCGCTGGTGCTTCGCATGGGCCGGGAACAGGGCAAGCTCAGGATGGAGACGCTGCTGCTGTCGGGCGTCGTGCTGCAGGCTTTTCTGGGGGCGATCGTGTCGTTCATGGTATCGCTGTCGAATCAGGTGGTCAACCAGATCGTCTACTGGCTGATGGGCAGCCTGTCGCTTCACGGCTGGCCGTATACCGCCGCGCTGCTTCCTTATCTGGCCGTCGGCTTCGTCGTGCTGCTGTGTTACTCCAGGTCCTTGAACCTGTTCGCGCTCGGGGAGCGGCAGGCCGCCCATCTCGGCATTCGCGTGGAGCGGACGAAGGTGATCGTGCTGGTCGTCTGCACGCTGATGACGGCCGGAGCGGTGGCGGTGGCGGGAACGATCGGCTTCGTCGGCCTGGTGGTACCGCACCTGGTAAGGCTGCTCGCCGGGCCGGATTACCGGCTGCTGCTGCCGTTGTCGGCGCTGCTCGGCAGCGTCTACATGCTGTGGGCGGACACGTTGGCGCGAACGCTGCTCAGCCCGACGGAAATTCCGCTCGGCGTCGTGACCGCTTTTATCGGCGCGCCGTTCTTCGCCTACTTGCTGCGGCGGCGCAAGAAGGGCGCGAGGAGCGCGGGATGAGGAGGAGCGGGCGGCGATCCGGCAGCGAATCTGAAAATGGAGACCGGCATCGGCTGTCTGCAGCGGTGCCGGTTTTGTGTTATGTTTAAGAGACAAACGGGAAGAAGGAGCGGCATCTGGAATGGCGGGAACGCGCGGGAGAGGTCCGACGCTGTCGAAGGACATGAATCGCAAGCTCATCTACCGCACGCTGAAGGGCCAAAGAACGTCTACGCGCACGGAGCTGGCGGCGGCGCTCGGTCTCAATAAAAATACGGTGAACGCGATTGTCGAAGAGCTGATGTCGGCCGGCTATGTGCGAGCGATCGGATTGCAGGACGGCGGAGGCGGCGCCGGCCGCCGGGCGCTCGGCATCGCGTTCGAGCCGGCGAAACGGCAGGCGTTCGGCTTTCAGCTGGCGAACCGCTCGCTGATCGCCGTCGTGACGGATCTGTACGGGGCTCCGCTCGAGCAGGCGGAGCTGCCCGTTGCCGAGACTGAGCCGCAGGACGTGGTAGACGCGATGGCCGGTTTCGTTCGCGAACGGCTGGCCATCGCGCCCGATGGCACGTTCGTCGGCCTGGGGCTGGGCGTCCCGGCCGTCGTCGATCCCGCCGGGGAGCGCGTCGTGCAGTCGACGCACCTCGGCTGGACGAACGTGCCGCTGAAGGCGCTGCTCGCGGAGGCGCTGCCGCTTGGCATCACCCTGCTCGATAACGCGGTGAAGCTGGCATCGCAGGGCGAGCTGTGGTACGGCGCGGGACAAGGCCTGAAAAACTTCGCCTATTGCTCGTTTGGCGCAGGCGTCGGCTGCAGCCTTGTGATCGACGGCGAGATCGTGCGCGGCGAAGCGGGCTTCGCGGGCGAATTGGGCCACATCGCCGTCGAGCCCGGCGGGCCGCCATGCTCCTGCGGCAATGCCGGCTGCCTGGAGGCCGTCGCCGGCCTGACCGCCATCTGCGCCCGGCTGGAAGCGGCGACGGGCAAGCCGTTCGATGCCGGCCGGCTGGCCGCTAGCGTCCGCGAAGGGCATCCGGCCGTGCGCGCGGAGATGGAGCGCGCCGGACGGGCGATCGGCACTGCGCTCGCCGGGCTCGTCAATCTGATGAACCCGCGGCGTATCATACTCGACGGCCCCCTGATGCTAGCGTCGGATAGCCTGCTCACGGTCATCGCGGAGGAGATGTGCGGCAAGACGCTTCCCTTCGCCTTCGCGCAGACCGAGATCGTTCGTTCGTCGCTGCAGCCGCTGTCGGCCGCCATCGGCGCCGCCGCGGGCGTCGTCCGCGACTGGGAGCGTCAGGAGGATCCGCTCGGCGCCATCGTTTTCTGATCAAGCTCGTCTTCCCTGCGGAAGACGAGCTTGCCCGCTTTATAGACCTCCTCGATCGTCAACCGAGCCTCGCCGCCGTCGCTTATGCGCGGATCCGGCAGGCGGCGGAACCGCACCAGATCGGCCGCAGAGCCCGGCTCGATTCGACCGACGCCGGTCAACCCGGCTGCGGCGGCAGGAGCCGCCGAACCCAGCTCCCACGCCTCGGCGAGCGTGCACAAGCCTCTTCCGACGACGCCGGCGATGCCGTCGATCAGCATCTGCGCCGAACCCGCAAGCAATTGCGGGTCGGACGCCAGGTGCAGACGGCCTTCCGGCGTCAGCACGACGTCGCCGCCGACAGGCGTCCGATAGGCGCCCGGGGCGAGGCCGCTCAGGCTGACCGCGTCGCTGACGAACGCGATGCGGCCCGCTTTGGCGCGGAGGAACACCTTCAGCACGGAATCGGGCAAATGGAAGCCGTCGGGGATGACGCAGGCGGTCAATTCGTCGGCGGCCAGCTGCTCCCAGATGTAATTCGGATGCCGGGGCAGCTGCAATTGCGCGCCGTTGCCAAGGTGCGTGCTCATGCTGGCGCCCGCGGCCGCCGCTTCGCGGATCTGCCCGGGTGTCGCCGCCGTATGGCCGATGGAGACGATGACGCCCTCGGAGACGCAGCGGGAAATAAACCTCGCGGAGTTCTCCCATTCGGGCGACATCGTCAGAATGAGAATGCGGCCATCGGCGGCTCGCTGCCAGCGGCGGAAGCTCTCCCAATCGGGAGCGCGGATGTGCTTCCGGTCATGCGCGCCGCGGGAGCCGTCTGCGGGCGACAGGAAGGGGCCCTCCAGATGGATGCCGGCCACGCACGCGCGAACGAGCTCGTCTTCGGCGCAGGCGGAAGCGATGCTGGCCAGCAGCTGTTCGATCGCTTCGTCACTGTTCGTGATAACAGTCGGCAAAAAGGTCGTGACGCCCTGCCTCAGCAGCATGCGGACGGCCGACCCGATGCTCCGCGTCTCCGGAGGAAGCGCATTGAAGTCGATGCCCGCGAAGCCGTTCACCTGCAGGTCGACAAGGCCCGGCGCCAGCCACGGCAAATCTTCGCGGTCGGCGATCGGCACGACGTCTGCGATGCGTCCGCCTTCCATCGCAACGCGCACCGCTTCGCCGGCCGGCAGCCGGCCTTCGACCCATGCCGCAATCACGCCTTGACCTCCGCGTAAGAGTCCGCGTCGACGAACAGCGTGCAGTCCGGATGGCGGCGCAGGATCGTCGCCGGACAGGCGGCGGAGATTGGTCCTTCCAGCGTTTCCTTCACGGCGTTCCGCTTTGTCTGGCCGGGCACCATGCAGAACAGATGCCTGGCGCCCGTCAGCGTCGGAATCGTCAGCGTCAAGGCGTGCGTCGGCACATCCCCGAACGAAGGGAAGCAGCCGTCGTTCACCTGCTGCGTGCGGCAGGCGTCGTCCAGTTCAACGGCTTTGACCGTCTCCGGATCGGCGAAGTCGGCAACCGGCGGATCGTTGAACGCGATGTGTCCGTTCTCGCCGATTCCGAGACAGACGATGTCGATCGGCGCTTCCCGCAGCAGACGGCCGTACCGGGCGCATTCCGCTTCGATCGGCGCGGAGCAGTCGATCAGACGAACGGTCCCCGGATGAACGAGCCGGAACAGCCGGTCCTGGAGAAAGCGGCTGAACCGCTGCGGCGCATTCTCGGGGAGACCGATGTAATCGTCCATGTGGAAGGCGGTGACTCGGGACCAGTCGATGTCTTCGGCTGCGGCAAGCGTCTCGAGGAACTCGTTCTGGGAAGGCGCCGCCGCGAAAATCATCCGGACGCCCGGCTGCTTCGCCAGCAGTTCCCTCATCCGCCCTGCGACGGCGTCTCCCGCGGCCTTGCCGAGCTCCCGGCGATTCTCGTAAACGCGGATTTTCAATAAATCGACAGTGCGCTTTGCGATCATCAGGAATCATCCTCCGTTTCATCAATCCAATTAGTATAAATATTATACGAATTAAATTCAGTATGCGGGAATCGGCCGAGCTTGGCAAGAAAAATGTAGGAAGCGCTTCTGGTGGAACAGTACGTTACATCCGTTCAGGGTAAGAGGGGAGTTTCGTCGTATTTGCATCTTTGGCAAGGCGTTCCAGAACAGATACGCCGCCAACTAAGCGGTCCGGAAAAGAAGCAGGCTCGATCGAGAGAACGAACGGGAATCTCTCCCTCTAAATAGAACCGGAAATCTCAGGAATAGGATTAGTGGGAAAATCTCCCGCCATTTCATGCCGCAACCCCTCAAAAGGACCAACGAGTCAATATTAACGGGAGTTTTTCCCTTTAATCCTGTTAATGTATGGTTTTTGCAAGAAATAGGAGGAGGATTTCCCTTTATTATCAGGACTTTAAGTCCCTCGACTGGCAAAATAATCATTGACGCAAAAAAAACAATTAATTATAGTACAGGTATGATACATATATTATTATTAAATCATTCCTTTGATGGAGGTTCGGGAGGATGAGCAAGTCGTTGAAGATCGGCATCATCGGGCTGGATACTTCGCATGTCCCGGCATTTACGGAGCTGCTCAATCGGCCTGAGCATCCTTACCATGTGCCTGGAGGCCAGGTCGTGGCGGCTTTTCCCGGCGGCTCGCCGGACTTCGAGTTGAGCAGCTCCAGGGTGCGGGGCTATACCGACACGCTGGCCGAAACCTATGGCGTGCCAATCATGAAAACCGTCGAGGACGTGGCGGAAGCTAGCGACGCCCTGCTGCTGGAGTCGGTCGACGGGCGCGTTCATTTGGAGCAGTTCAGAAGGGCCGCACCTTTCGGAAAGCCAGTGTTCATCGATAAGCCGTTCGCCGTATCTTCCGCGGATGCGAGAGAGATCGCCGCCATCGCCGGCCATTACGGCGTGCCGTTGATGAGCTGCTCCGCAGTCCGCTATGCGGAAGGTTTGACGGTCGAGCTTGCGGCGGGCGGCAAGGAATCGATCTTCGGCATGGATTGCTACGGCCCGACCGCTCTTCAGGCAACGCAGCCGGGGCTGTTCTGGTACGGCATCCATACCGTCGACATGCTCTATGAAGCGATGGGCATGGGCTGCCTTCAAGTAACGGCGACCCGCAATGAAGACCATGAATTCGTCGTCGGGCTTTGGCAGGACGGGAGGATCGGGACCATTCGCGGCAACCGCAAGGGGAACAACAAGTTCGGCGCTCTTCTACACCGGGAGAGCGGCACGAGAGCCGTCGATGTATACGCGCATGAGAAGCCCTATTACGCCAGCCTGCTGGAGAGAATCATGACGATGTTCCAGACCGGCGAGGCCCCGATCCGGCCGGAGGAGACGATTGAGATCATCCGGTTCATCGAGGCGGCGAACGAGAGCCGCGAGTCCGGCCAAACCATTGTTCTTTAACCAACGAAAGGTGTGGGCACAGCAGATGAGAATGGCGCAGGTAGGCGTGTTGTTGGATCGGGAGGCGGCGGAGAAGCGCCGCCGCTATGGAATCAACGTGTTCGAAGCGTTCGTCGGCGAGGTGCTCGCGCACGCGGGCATTCCGTTCGAATGGATCGATTCGGCGGAGGAGCTTGCGAGGCGCAAGCCGGACCTTCTGCTTGCGGCTTGCGCGGAGGAGGACCAGGCGTCGGCGGAGCGACTGTGGACGTACGCGGAGCAGGGCGGAACCGTCATCTCTTACGGGGGGCTGAACGTGCTCGCCGCGAAGCTCGGCTGCTTGAGGCAGCCGGACATTCCGGTCGGATACGCCGATTCGGGAGCGGACAGCGGACCGCTGCGTTTTCTGGGAGCGACCCCCTGGGAGCGATTGGAGACGAATGCTTATCCCGCAGCCGAATTCGGAGCGATCCGGAGGGAACGGCCGACGGGCGATCGGGCGGGCGCGGCGCTGCAGCGGTTCGTCATCGGGAAAGGCTCCGTCGAGCGATGGAGCGTCGACATTCCGCAGACGATCGTGCGGTTCCAGCAGGGAATCGGGCCGGTGCTGGACGACGGGATTCCGGCGAAGGACGGAACCGGAGCCGTCGATGAAGGAATTCTGAAGGCGGACGACCGCATCGGCATGGATTGGGAGCTGGACCGGTCGCGGACCGAGACGGGCGCGCCTTATTTCGCTTTTCCTTACGCCGACCTCTGGAAGGAGCGCTTGATCGGGCATCTGCTGGCCTGCGTCACGGCCAAGGGCATGACGCTACCCTTCCTCGGCTGCTGGCCGGAAGGGGTGAACGCCGTCGCGACCGTCTCGCATGACAGCGACCTCAATATCGACGAGAGCGCGGAGTCGACGCTGGCCGTTCTGAAGGAGTGCGGCATCAACACCTCCTGGTGCATGATCGAGCCCGGATTCAGCCCTTCGATCTACGAGCTCGTGAAAAAGGCGGGACATGAGCTGGCCTTTCATTATAATGCGTTGGACGCGCAGGGCGGCAAATGGAGCGAAGCGGAGTTCGCCCGGCAATTGGAGTGGATGAAGAAGGCGACGGGGAAGACGCGGGTCGCCTCGAACAAAAACCACTATACCCGGTTCGAAGGCTGGGGAGAGCAGTTCGAATGGTGCGAGCGGCACGGGATTCAGGCCGATCAGACGAGAGGCCCGAGCAAGAAGGGAAACATCGGCTTTTTGTTCGGTACGTGCCATCCTTATTTTCCGATCGCCTGGTTCGATGAAGACAACCGCATGTACGACGTGCTGGAGATCAGCTTTCTCACGCAGGATCTCGACCATCATTCTTTAGCCGATTCCAGCGTCATCGTCCCTTTCCTGGAAGGCGTCGCGAGAGTGGGGGGCGTCGCGCATTTCCTGTTCCATCAAGTTCATATTCATCAACAGCCGCCGGTAGCGAACGCGCTGCGGAAGCTGGTCGCCGAGGCCGGCAAACGCGGGTTTGAGTTCTGGACCTCGGAGCAGATCAACGATTGGGAGAGAGCCCGCCGCAAGGTGAGGATCAAAGGCTTCGGCAGCAACGGGGAGCTGGTCGCCGAAGGAATCGAAAGCGCGGCGAACGCCGTCGTCTATATTCCGCTTCCGGAAGGCGCGGAAGAAGCCGCGGCAGCCGAGATGCGCTACGGCGTTCCGTGCATCAGAAAAGCGCTCGGGCGCGCAAGCCAACAAGCGGTGAAGGAGGGATAGAAGCATGAACGATCAGCTGGCCATTCACGGGGGACCGAAGACGAAGACGACGCCGTTCGGCACCGGTCGCAGGTTCGGCTTCGAGGAGATCAAGGAGCTGGCGGAAGCGCTGGAGCAGAACACGCTTTTCTATCATCACGGCGGCAAGGTCAAAAAGTTTCTGGAAGATTTTAATAGCTTATACGGCGTCCGCTACAGCGTGGCCGCTTCTTCGGGCACGGCGGCGATTCACGTTGCGCTAGGCGCGGCGGGCGTTACGATCGGCGACGAGGTCATCACGAGTCCGATTACGGATCAGGGGACGGTTGTCGGCATCCTGTACCAGAACGCCGTGCCGATCTTCGCCGATTTGGACCCGCACACCTACAATCTGGATCCCGTCTCGGTAGAGGCCCGCATCACGGACCGAACGAAGGCGATCGTCGTCGTGCATCTGGCGGGCAATCCTTGCGATATGGATGCGATCATGGAAATCGCCGGGCGTTACAACCTGAAAGTGATCGAGGATTGCGCCCAGAGCTATCTTGCCCGATACAAGGGACGGCTCGCCGGAACGATCGGCGATTACGGATGCTTCAGCACGAACGACTTCAAGCATATCTCCACGGGCGACGGGGGCATCGTGACGGTCAACTCCGGCCGGGAGGAAGATTTCCTTGTCGCGCATGCGTTCGCGGATAAGAATTACATGCGCTTCGGAACCGATGTCGTCCGGCACATCAGCACGCTGGCTCCGAACTACCGGATGACCGAGCTTCAAGGCGCGGTCGGCATCGCCCAGTTGAAGAAGCTGCCTTGGATCTGCGAGCGGCGGACGGCTTACGGAGACCGCATCACCGCCGGTCTGCAAGGGCTGCCGGGCATTCATCCGCATCGCGTGGAAGCCGGCAATACGGGCACCTACTGGTTCTATATGCTGAGGGTAGACGAGAAGGAGCTCGGCTGCACCCGGGCGGAGTTCTCGGAGGCGCTCAAGGCGGAAGGCATTCCGAACACGCCCGGCTATATCCCGGATCCGGTCTACATGCAGCCTTTGTTCCAGCAGCTGAGCGCGTATCCGGGCAGCCGTTTTCCCTTCGATCTGAACGGGACGACGTATGAGCGGGGCCTGTGTCCGAACGCGGAGCTGATCCTGCAGACGGCCGTGCGATTGAGCGTGAACGAATTCCATACGCCGCAAGACATAGACGATGCGGTCGCCGCGATTCGCAAGGTGGCGATTCATTACCGGAAGGAATGCTTGGGAATGTCATAAAACATAACACTTCCTTTTGTTTAAATTCGGTCAATAAGAGAGAGCGAGAATCGATAAAAATCGTTTTACTTCTTAAAACAATTAGTAAGCGGTTGCATTACAGAGAATAGTCGTTGACTCGATTAAAAACGGCATATTATAATACAAGTATGATACATATTACATCATATCTAGGTTAAATAACCTAACGCATGATGTTTGGTGAGAGAACGAGAGGGGGCCGGTGAACGTTTGGTCGAGCTGTTTGAAGGGAAGGAAGCTGACAAAATTATCGGGAGGTCTGATTCGGATGAGTAAAGCGAAGGTTAAGGTTTTGTTCTTCCTGTTCACCGCCATTGCTTTGGTTCTAAGCGCTTGTTCGGGCGGGAACGGCAATCAGGAAGCATCGCCATCCGGTGCGGCGTCTTCGGCGGCATCGTCGGCCGGAGCCCCGGATTCGGTCTCGGATTCGTCCGGCAAGCGTTTGGCGTTGAATTGGTTCTTGATGGCTCCGGCGAATGCCGTCCTTCCGGACGGCGAGACGGATTTCATCACAAGCACGATCGAGAAGAAGTTCAACGTCGACCTGAATATTCAGTACTTGCCCGGCGGTACCGATTACGACAACAAGCTCAACCTCTTGATCGCATCGGGCGATACCCCCGATCTCTTCATTACGACCGGCACCGCCTCGCAGAAAATGATTATGGACGGCATCACCGCGGACATGACGCCTTACGTGACGCCGGAGAAGATGCCGAATTATTTCAAATGGGTCAGCGAGACGGAGCTGCAGCGCTACGCGGTCGAAAATAAGTTCGAACGCGCGCCGGTCATCTTCCCGCGCAAGGTCTATCGCTCCTACTATATCCGCAAGGATTGGCTGGACAAGCTCGGCCTCCAAATGCCGACCAATTACGACGGGATGATGGACGCGATGCGGGCCTTTACGAAGAACGATCCGGACGGCAACGGGAAGAACGACACGTACGGCTTCGGCACGGTGGGCAGCGGTACGACGATCTCGCTGGATTTTCCGCAATGGATTCAGAACGGTCTGATCGGATCGTTCATGATCAAGGACAACCAGTTCGTGGACGTCCAGACCGCTCCGGAAGTGCAGCAAGTGCTTCAGGGCGTCAAAGACACGATCAAGGAAGGAGTCGTCGATCCGGACTGGTTCCTGATGAAAGGCAACGAAGCCGTGGATAAGGCGGCCAGCGGCAAGCTCGGAATCGTGGTCGGGGGGACGAAGAACTTCGCCTTCGACAGCAATCCGACGAGCCTCCAGAATGCGTCGAAGGCGATCAATCCGCAGGCCGATTGGGAGCCGTTCCATCCGTTCGCCCAGACGGGCGCATGGACGGAGAATCTGCCGGATACCGCGTTCCTGCTCTCCCGGGATACGGCCGAGAAAGATCCGGAGAAGATCGAGCGGATCGTGCAGATTTTGAATTGGATCGCCAGCGAGGAAGGCTTCCTGTTGATCAATTACGGTCAGGAAGGCAAGCACTATACCCGTTCCGGCAGCACGATCACCGTCTCCCAAGCCAACGTGGATGCGCTGCAGAAGGATAACATCGAGAAAGGGAACTTTATGGGCGTCTACCAGCAATCTTTCTATACGGGAAGCCAGGAAGCCGACGTGCTGGGTCTGACCGTCGTCGACGAGAGCATGACGGACCGGGACCGCGCGATAGCCGATACGATCGCTTCCTACAAGCTGATCCCGTCCATCGGAACGAACGTCGCGCCGCCTACGGGCTTCAATCTCGCGGATTACCGGAAGAAGATGAGAGAATATCACGTGAAGATCGTATTCGACGAGCCGGATGCTTCCAACTGGCCGAAGTACCGCGATGATCTGCTGAAGAATTACGGAGGCCAACAGATGATCGACACGTATACCGAACAGATTAAAGCGGCGGGGGTTATCAAGTAAGACGTTGAAGGGAGGGGCAGATGAAGATGAAAGACCAAGCAGTCTTAAGCAGCTCCCTGACGAAACCCGAGGCGCCGTCCCGTTCCAAGCTTGTCAAAGCCTTGCGCCGCTATCGGTGGTATTACCTGATGATGCTTCCGGGCATTCTCTATTTCCTCATCTATCATTACGTTCCCATGGCCGGCATCATCATCGCGTTCAAGGACTACAATTTGCGGGAAGGCATCTTCGGCAGCGAGTGGGTGGGGTTCCGAAATTTCCAAACGATCTTCGGCACCCCCGATTTCTACGAACTGGTTCGCAATACGGTCGTCATCAGCTTTTACCGGATCGTCTTCGGCATGTTTCCCGACATCCTGCTGGCGCTGCTGCTGAACGAGATCCGCAAGAAATGGTTCAAGTCGGTCATTCAGACGGTCACCTACGGGCCTTACTTCCTGTCGTGGCTTATCGTCTACGGGCTGACGACGGCGTTCCTCGCGCAGGACAGCGGAATCGTCAACCATTACATTCAGGAGCTGGGCGGCACGCCGATCAACTTCCTGGCGAACAGCGAATACTTTCGTTCCATCCTGATCGGGACGGACGTGTGGAAAAACACGGGGTACGGCGCGATCATTTATCTGGCCGCGCTGGCGACGATCAACCAGGAGCTGTACGAGGCCGCCGTCATGGACGGCGCGAACCGTTGGCGCCAGGTCTGGCACGTGACGCTGCCGGGCATTCGGGACGTATTCCTGCTGCTGCTCATTCTCCGCATCGGGCACATCATGGACGCCGGCTTCGAGCAAGTCTATATTTTCCTGAATTCCCGCGTATACGGGGTCGGGGATATCATCGACACCTGGGTATTCCGGCGCGGCCTGGAAGAGCTGGAATTCAGCGTGGCGGTCGCCACCAACCTGTTCAAGTCGGTCATCGGGTTCATTCTGGTTATCGGGGCCAATCGCTTGTCCAAAAAATTCGGCGGCTCGGGAATCTGGTAGGGAGGCGAAGCGATGACGAGCGTTGTATCCAAGAGCGGATGGGATCGCGTCGCGGATGTTATCATTTACGGAATACTGGCTCTGTTCGGGCTGCTGACGCTTTTCCCGGTGTACTATGTCTTTGTCGTATCGGTGACGCCGTACTCGGAGGTGCTGCGCCACGGCGGCTTCGTCATCTACCCGACGCAGGTGACGTTCGAGGCGTTCAAAGCCGTCTTCTCCAGCCATACGGTTCCCCAGGCGCTGAAGATCACCATTCAGGTGACGTTGATCGGCACCCTGCTGAATTTGACGGTGACGACCTTGCTCGCTTATCCGCTGTCCAAGCGGTTTATTCCGGGGCGCAACGTCGTTCTGCTCGGCGTCGTCTTTACGATGCTGTTCTCGGGAGGGCTTATTCCTCTCTATCTGGTCGTACGCGGGACCGGGCTCATCAATACGATCTGGTCTTTGATCGTTCCTGGCCTGGTGTCCTCGTTCAATATGCTGATTATGAAAACCTATTTCGAAAACATGCCTCACGAGATCGAAGAAGCGGCCAAGGTGGACGGCTGCGGCGACGTATCGACGCTTTTTCGGATCGTGCTTCCGCTGTCGACGCCCATGCTGGCCACTTTGGGACTGTTCTACGGGGTCGGGCATTGGAACGCCTATTTCGCGGGAATTATGTACTTGAACGATAAGTCGCTGTATCCGATTCAAGTGGTGCTGCGCAATATGATTCAGACGCCCAACGTCAGCCAGGAGCTGTCCATCTCCAATCCGCTGCTGCTGCAGACGCTGCCTCCGGAGACGATCAAGATGGCGACCGTCGTCGTGGCGATCATTCCGGTCCTGATCATCTACCCGTTTCTCCAGCGCTATTTTATTAAAGGCATGCTCATTGGAGCGATTAAAGGGTAAGGACGATCGCGCAAGAGGGGCTGTCCCGGATACCGGCAGGACAGCCCCTCTTTTCTGCATGCCGCCTTAGTCTGCTTGTCCGCTCAGGATCCGCTGCATATGCCGGGCGATCTCGTCGGCCGAATACAGTCCGGCCCAGTACAGGAACATCTCCGCTTCCATCTCGTCGAACAGGTTCACGTCGCGAAACAGCTCGTGCGAAAAATAACTGTTGGCGATGACGTCCCGATGAATATGAAGCGACTTCAAGAGGGCCGGGCTTCGGATGGCTTCGTTAACGGAAGGAAGCACGGAGATAAACTCGGTGTTCCGGCTGATCTTCTCCTGAACCGCCGGTTGAATCGCCTTTTGAACGAATTGGCGGGCGAGCTCCGGCTCGCTGCTGTCCCGAGGAATCATGAAGGAGTTCGCGATGAGCATCGTATCCTTGCGGTCGCCGAACGGCAGCGGCGCGACCTTCGGCGCGAACCGCATCTCCTGGTTGGCCCAGCCGGCAATCTCGATGGAGGTGGTCAGAACCATGGCCGCCTTCCCGCGAATGAACGCTTCGGAGTTCAGGACGTCGCGCGGCGACAGCAAAGCGACCCGATGGATATACAGCAGCTCGTGCAGGAATCGGAACGTTCCGGTCAGCAGGCCGAGGTCCGGAGCTTTGAAGTTGATGCCGTTCTGCAGGGCGATGACCGGCCAGCGGCTCAGCGAGATGGGCAAGGAAAGGCCGTAGATGTCCGGAATTCCGTCCCCGTTCGTGTCCATCGTCAGCCGTTTGGCCGTTCTCAGAAAATCTTCTTTGGTCCAGGACTCGGTCGGCTCCGGCACGCCGTACTGCCGGAACAGCTCGGGATTATACGCCAGAAACACCGTGGAGAAGGTAACGGGCATCGCCTTTAATCGCCCTTCCGGACTGAAGGCGTTCAGCAGCCGCGGATAAAGGGGGGCGAAATCTTCGCCCGACGGGACTTCCATATCCGCGAATTGCTGAAAGTCCTCGATAAGAGCATAGGGACGATCGTAAATATAGAGAAGGTCCGGCTGCAGTCCCAATTCCTTGCTCGTGTCTACCGAATCCCAATAATCGGAGGCGGCGAGAGGCAGGAATTTGACTTCCACATTCGGATTCTCTTTTTGAAATTCTTCGACGATGATCGGCATGCCGATATCGTGAAAATGGGAAGGCGAGATGGCGAAAATGCGCAGCACCTTGTTCTGGGTCGGATTCGGGACCACGTCGTTCGATACGATGGTGCCCTGCCCGACCTTTTTGACGATGAGCCCTTCCTGGAGAAGCTGCTCCAACGATTTGCGGACCGAGGTTCTGCTCATGCCGTAATATTTGCAGAGCTCGTTCTCGGACATCAGGAACTCGCCGGGCTTGATAAACCCGGATAAAATCTGTTCTCGTAAAATATTAGCCAATTTCAAGTATCGAAACTCGTTCTCTCGTCTCATGACGCCTCTCCTATTCCCTAAACTTGCATTCAATTAGTTGTATTGTAAAGCATCGAAAAATACAATACAAGTGAAATACAGGCGAGGCACAAGACAGGTACAGGAGGATGAAAATTTATGTGGCGTTTTATAGCATGCAAAGATATAATACAGGTATGATACAAATACCTTAATGGGAGGATGAGCTGGTGGATACATTGGCGATCGACGGAGGAACCCCGGTGCGCACGAAGCCGTTTCCGCAGTGGCCGATCTACGGAGAGCTCGAAGAACGAGGCTTGCTGGAGGTGCTTCATTCCGGAAAATGGGGCGGAACCGGGCGCGTCAAGCTGCAGGAGCTCGAGGAGCGGTTTGCCGCTTATCACGGAGCGGCTTACGGGATCACGGTCGCGAACGGAACCATCGGGATTACGGCCGCGCTGATGGCGGCGGGAGTCGGCCCCGGCGACGAGGTGATTATGCCGCCGTACACGTTTATCGCAACCGCAACCTCCGCGCTTTTGTTCGGCGCCGTCCCCGTATTCGCGGATGTGGAGCCGGATACGCTGCTGCTCGATCCCGAGAAGGTCGAGCCGCTGATTACGTCCAAGACGAAGGCGATTATTACGGTACATATCGCCGGCGCTCCGTCCGACATGACAAGGCTGAAGGAAATCGCGGCGCGGCGCGGGCTCCGTCTGATCGAGGACTCGGCGCAAGCCGTCGGCGCGCGGTGGGAAGGGCAGGGAGTCGGGGCGATCGGCGACCTGGGGACGTTCAGCTTCCAGTCCAGCAAGAACCTCAATGCGGGCGAGGGCGGCATGATTCTCACGAACGACCGAGAGTTGGCCGACCGGGTCTGGTCGTTCTCCAATGTCGGCCGCGTACGCGAAGGAGGCTGGTATCAGCATGAACGGATCGGCTGGAATTTGCGCATGACCGAATTCCAGGCGGCCGTCCTGCTCGGACAGATGACCCGGCTGGATGAGCAGATGGAGAAGCGGGAGCGCAACGGCAAGCTGCTCACGAAGCTGCTCGGCGAGATCGAAGGGATTCGGACGCTGCGCCGGGATCCGCGGATCACCAGGCACGCTTATCACTTGTACATGTTTAAGCTGGCGCCCGAAGTGGCGGACGCCGTCGCCAAATCCGAAGTGATTCGCCGCATTCAAGCGGAAGGCATTCCGGTATCCGCCGGATACGTATCTCTCAACCGCAATGAGGCGGTGCTCCGCGAGATCGAGAGCTTGACGGGAGAGCGCCGCGTGAACGATTGCCCCGTCAGCGAGCGGGCGTGCGAGAAGGAGACGCTCTGGCTCCATCAGAACGTCTTGCTGGGCGACGAAGAGGATATGCACGATATCGCCAGGGCGGTCCAAAAGGTGCTGGCGGCTTGTGGCTCCAAGGATTCCGTGCGGCCATGAAGCGGGAATGGACGTTGGGGCTGATCGGCTGCGGAGCGATCGCGGATTTTCACTTGATGGCGATTCGCGAGCTTCCCGGCGCGCGTCTGGCGATGGTGTCGGATCGGAAGCCGGCGAGGGCGGCGGAGATCGGAATCCGGGAAGCCTGCGGCTGGACGACGGATTACCGGGAGCTGCTGGCGCGCCCGGAGATCGATATCGTCTGCGTAACGACCGCCAGCGGCAGTCATGCGCAGATCGGCATGGAGGTGCTGGAGGCGGGCAAGCATCTTGCGGTCGAGAAGCCGATGGCCATGACGGCCGACGATGCGGACCGCATGAACCGGCTGGCGGCCGAGCGAGGACTGACGATTGCCGTCATCTCCCAGCGGAGATTCGAGCCGCAGCACCGGATCGCGCATCGTCTCGTTGCCGAAGGAAGCCTCGGGAAGCTGCTTCTGATCGAAGCGGGGTGCCCGTTCTATCGGCTTCAGTCCTATTACGACTCGGCCGGCTGGCGGGGAACGGTCGCTCACGACGGAGGGGCGATCCTGAACCAGGGCATTCATACCCTGGACCTGATGCTTTGGTTCGGAGGCGGCGTGCGCACGGTATACGCGAAAACCGCAACGCGAACCCATCGGATGGAAGCGGAGGATATCGGGACGGCGCTCATGGAGTTTGAGAACGGAGCCTTCGGAACCTTCACCGCTTCCACCAGCCTGCAGCCGGGCTTCGATCCGTATCTCCGCCTCTATGGAGAGAACGGTACGATCAAGCTGGAGGGAACCCGGATCGTCCATTGGACCGTGCCCGGCGTGCCCGAACCGGACTTGGAGACAGACGAGGGAAGCGGCGGCGGCGTCTCCCATCCGCTGTCGATCTCGAACAAGTATCACCGCGAACAGCTCGCCGATCTGCTCGCTTCGCTCTCCGAGGGGCGCAAGCCGTTCGTGACGGGACAAGACGGCTGGCAGGCGGTACGGGTCGTTCAGGCGATGTACCGGTCCGCGCGGGAAGGCGGAGAGATTCGATTCAATGACGGAATGAAGTGACGCGAGAGCGAGGGGAGCACATGAAATTTGCCATCGTCGGCTGCCAGCATGCCCACATCGGTCTTTTTCTGAAGGAGATGCTGGAGCTGGGCCATGAATGCGCCGGCATTTGCGAAGCGGAGAACGAGGAGCTCGCCGCGGAGATGTCGCGAATCTATCAAGTGCCGGTCTTCTCAGGGCCGGATTCGTTCCTTGACGCTTCCATCGAAGTGATCGGGTGCGCGGATGTCAACAGCCGGAAGATCGACGTCATCGAGTGGTGCGAGCGCCATGGCAAGCACGTGATGGTCGACAAACCGGCGGTGACGAACGAGGAGGATTTGCAGCGGCTGCGCAGGGTGGCGGAACGCGGGCGCATCCGGATCGGCATGATGCTGACGGAGCGGTTCCGTCCTTCCGTCATCGCGTTGAAGCGAATGATCGACGAGGGAGAGCTTGGCCGCATCGTTCATTTGCACATGCGAAAACCTCATCTGCTCAACCCTCGGAAGCGGCCCGCCTGGCATTTCGACAAAGAACGCAACGGCGGCCTCGTCATCGATCTGCTTGTTCATGACCTGGATCTGCTGCGGTGGCTGACGGGCAGCGAGCTGCGCGCTTCCTCCGGCATCATGACGAAGAGCATTCTTCCCGAGCACCCGCATTTTTACGATTCGGCCGCGGTTCAGGCGTTGACGGAGAACGGGACGACGGCGCAGCTTTATGCGGACTGGCACACGCCCGCGAAGAGCTGGACCTGGGGCGACTGCCGCCTGTTCGCGACCGGAACCCGCGGCTCGGCCGAAATCCGCCTCGAAGGCGACCCTCTGGTCGCCCGGGAAGAGATTCTGATCGCGGTGACCGATGCGAGGGAACCGGCGCGAATCGCTCTGCCGGATCCGGGAGCCACGCTGTCGGAAGACTTTCTGCGCCGAATCGCCGGCGAACCCGGCTGCATGGACGAAAGCGATATTCTGGCCGCCTCGGAGGCGGCGATCCGGACCGATCGGAACACGCAGACGATCGGCAGGTAAAGGCTCGGGCGGAGGAGATGTCCATGTATCCCGATTACCAGGATGCGCTCGCCGAAGCGGAGTTAAGCGAGAATCAGCTTCCCGTTGCTATGCTGTATAACGTTCTCATCCAGAACGCGAGACTCCATCATCACGATTGCGTGGAATTTACCGTCGTGGTTCAAGGAACCGGAGCGGGATGGATCGACGGCAAGCGGCACGCGATGCGGCCGGGAACGGCCGTCTTTCTGCGGCCGCATCACCTCCATGCCATTCAGAGCAATCCCGGCGACCCTCTTCACCTTTATACCTGTCTGTTCGACGAACAGATCCTGTTCGATTCGGCCTATGACGGGTCTTTGAGAGAGGTTCTGCTGCAGGCCGGGGATGCGGTTCCGTCGTGTTTTCACCTTCCCAAGCTTCAAAGCGGTCAGATCGTTCAATTGTTACGGGAGATGATGAACGAATACCGGCGGGACGAGTACGGCAAGGACATCGTCCTTCGCAGCAAGCTGATCGAGGCGCTGGCCCGGACCGTCCGGCATTATATGAGCAGCCATGACGGCCGCCCGGCGGAGGCGGCCGCGTTCCGGCGGCCGACGTACCGAACGATCTGGGAGGTCGTGCGGTTTATTCACCTGCATTTCGCCGAGCCTCTGTCGCTCAAGGAGCTTGCCGGCCTGGCCGGCCGGAGCGAGGCCTATGTCAGCCGCGAATTCAAGAAGGCGACCGGCATGAATTTCGTCGATTACGTGCACAAGCTGAGAGTCGGCCGGGCGGCCGCCCTGCTCTCCGCGACGGACATGAGCATTACCGAGATCGCTTCCGAAGTCGGATACGATTATTTCCGCACGTTCTCCCGGGCTTTTAAAGCGTTGAAGGGCATGCCGCCCTCGGAATACCGCAAAAGCGTCTAGCGCCGCCCGGCTCACGGCCATTCGTCGATCAGCCGGTCGAGCGCTTGCTTGAACACCCGTTCGACCGCCGGATCGAAAACGGACGGCATGGCGAAGTAGCGGGTGGATTCGACGCTCTCATATCCGCCTTCCGCGAGCTGCTCCGCGGTGGGGACGTATCCGAACATTCCGTTCGTATAAGCGACGGGCAGGATACGTCCCTGCGACAGGCGCCGGATATAAAGCCCGTATTCCACGACGACTTCGGCATTCATGGCAAGCAGCGAGACTTCCTTCGCAAGCCTCCATAACGTTATTTCCATCGGCATCGCCTTCTCCGGCGAGGGCCATCTGCTTCGCTGAATCCGATGCCATTCGCCTTCCACTCCGGGAAGCGCCAGGCCGCTTTCCAAGTCGGCTTTGTCCGGCAGCGCGGCCAAAGGGAGGGAGATCGACTCCGAACGCCACCGCAGCTGGCAGCCGGTCAAGGCTGAGCCCGGCTGTTCCAACGTTCGCAGAACATCCTCCGCGAACGCCCGCCCGATCTCGACGACGCGCTCATCCGTGCCCCGAATGACGCTTTGCCCGTCCCCCGGATTGATATCGCCGCACGTTCCTTGCAGAAATCCGGCAACGAGACCTTGGCCGAGCTGTTCCTCTATGGCGTCCATGGCGACCCCGACATATTCCGAAGAAAACCGATTTTCGTTGGTGATCACCGGATGGCAGGCATAATGGACAAGCACGGCCTTCGATTGACCGCCGCGCAAGACGTAGGAAATCACGTTTAGCTCATGGTCGGCCGGCCCGGCGACAGGAGGAAGCTTCCGCAAGCCGCGGCGGTTGATGCCGAGCGCCGACCGGCCGATCCTTCTTTCCGCCCGTACGGGTTCGAGATGGTCATAAGCCCGGCCGATTCCGGCCACGATGCGTTCTTCCAGATCGGCCAAGTAGACGGGATCGGGCTCGCCGAGGAAAGACGTGAACAGGCCGCTCGTCTGCGGACCCGAATGCGTATGCGTTCCATGCAGCAGAATCGCCGCTTCGTCGATGCCGTAACGTTCTTGAATTCGCCTTTTCAGACCGGGCACCCGGTCGCTTCCCCACCAGATCAGATCGGCGGAGATCAGCAAGCTGCGGCGTTCTTCCCCGCCGTCGCGGGAGGCGAAGGCGAAGATTCTCGCCCTTAACGGACGGGAAGCGGAAGCCGCCGGATCCATCCCGAAGCGCGAGGCGAACCCGGCCAGCGGAACGGGGAAATTCGGCGTAATCTCCATTTTGCAGGTTCCCAGCGCCAGTTCCGTTTCCATCGTCCTCATCCTTTCCGGATATTGTCCGTCGGTATCACTTTACCGGATTCGGGCGGAGAAAGACGGACAAATCCGCGTTCGAACGTATCAATATTTGTCCGGTCTTGAAGCGCCGTTGACCGGGTTCGCCGTCTGGGTTGACCTACAATGAAGTTGGAAGAAGCTTGCAACCTGCGAGGAGGAGAACCATGACAACCGCAACATCGTGGCACGAGCGGCCGCTGCGCATCGTCGACTTCATTCCGCCCGCTCCTGACCGGTACGAAGCGCTGGATATGGCCGAGCAAGCGGCCGTTCGGAGCGAGCTCGGCTTTAATGCCGAGCATATCGAGGTCCATGACGTTTCGCTGGGCGAGTCGGGCATTACGTTTTATCCTTCGGAATTTGCGGTCGAGAACCGGAAAGATTTGTTGACGGAAATCGCGAGCCGGAACGGCGCTTCCGGCGTGAAGACGATCGTTTATTTCAACGTGCATTGGCTGTCGCCTTCCCTGTCGGAAGTAAAGCCGGAGTGGCTGCAGCGCGATTCCGCGGGCGAGGTCATTCCGAGCGCTTACGGACAGGGCGGATATTCCTGCATCAACTCGCCGTTCCGGGAATATGCGTTCGGAACGATCCGGACGCTGGCGAAGCACCGGATTGACGGAATCTTTCTCGATGGGCCGATTTTCCGGGAGGACGGCTGCTACTGCGAGGCTTGCCGCCAACAATTCCAGGATGAATACGGCTATGAGCCGCCGGTCGGCGCCGCGATCGCTTCGCGAGAGGACCACGATTGGTTCGGCTTCCGGCGTTCGTCCATCGCCCGGTTCATGCGCGAAGCCAGGCAGGCGCTGCAAGAGACGAATCCCGGCGCCATCATCTACATGAACAGCCCGCAGCTCGCCCCGAACCGGCTGTGCTGCCGGGACAATCGCATGACCGTCGCCCACCAGGACATGCTGCTTGCCGAAGGCGGATTTCTGGGCGGCGACCTGCGAACCGTTCCGGTCTGGAAGCCCGCGGCGACCGCCATGCTGCTGGAGACGCAGGCCGGGGGCAAGCCCTATTGCGTGGCGATCGCCGGGCGCCTGTCGCCCTGGTCCAGATATTTGCTGACGGCGGCGGAGACCTGGATCGCGCATGCCATGGCCGTCGCGCACGGGGCCTGGACCTGGTACGGCGTATACAACGACAACAACAAGGACGCCCGGATGCGGACCGTGCGCGAGATCAACGATTTTCTGGCGGCTCATGAGGAGCATTACACGGGTACCAGATCGGCAGCGCGGGTTGCCCTGCTGTGGTCTTACGCCACGGCCAACTATTATCAGACGACGGCGGAGGCCACCGATTTTACCGATGCCAAAAGCCGGCTTCGGCATCTGGACCGGAACGACTCCCGTCAGGCGTTCAACGGCTGGTTCGATGCCTTATCGCGAAGCCGCGTGCCGTTCGACGTCATCGACGACACGGCATTGACGGACGGGACGTTGGGGGGCTACGAATTGCTTGTGCTGCCGGGCGCAAGCTGCATGGCGGCGGCGGACGCCGAGGCGGTTCGCCGGTTCGTGAAGGCCGGCGGCAGGCTGATCGCTACGTTCGATACGTCCTTTTACGACGAGTACGGCCATCGTCTCGACGAGCCTTCTCTTGCCGATGTGCTCGGCGTTCGGCAGGTTCGCGGAACGAGGGTCAATGCCTTCGATCATATCGCGGTCGAGGCCGGGCAAGATCTGTTTGCCGAAATCGATCAAACGCTGGTGCCGTCGGCACTGCTTGGGGTAGAGTGTTCGGTTCGGGAAGGGGCGGACGTCTCCGGGTTCTATCGGGAACGCCAGTTGTCCCGTTACTCCGAGCTTCCGGACGCGACTTCCTCTCCTTATATCGTGCGGCATGCTTACGGACAAGGAAGCTGCATCTATTTTACCGGCAATGTCGATGGCTTCTACTCGGCTTACGCGCTTCCGGAATATCGCACGCTGTTGGCCAACGCCGTGAGAGAGATGATCGAGCCGGAGCTGGAATGCGGCTTCGAGACGGACGTGGCGTCCGTGCATGTGTCCCTGCGGATCAAAGGAGATTCCCTCCTGATCCATCTGGTGAACTATACGGGCTCGATGACCCGGCCGATGAGCTCCGTTCTGCCGCTGCGGAATGTCCGCATCCGGCTGCGGGAAAGGGACGGTTGGAGCGGGGAATGCACGATTCGCTCCTTGCGCGGAAATCGGACGCTGGCCGGAGAACGAAGCGAGGGGACGCTTTCGTTCGTGCTTCCGGTTCTCCACGAATATGAAGCGATCGTCATCGCGAACGATTGACGGGTAGAACCGAGTTCGATTTCGCGATATGCTTAAGGTATGAAAAATCTTCTCGTAACGGGCTACCGGGCCCATGAACTCGGCATTTTCAGCCGGAAGCATCCGGGGATCGCGTCCATTCGGAAAGCGATGGAGGCCAAGCTCGTTCCGCTCGTCGAGGAAGGCTTGGAGTGGGTCATTACGCCCGGCCAGTACGGCGTGGATCTATGGGCTTGCGAGACCGTGATCGAGCTGAAGAAGCGTTATCCCTGGCTCAAGCTGTCCATCCTGGCGGCTTACGCCAACCCGGATGAGAAATGGAACGAAGGCCGGAAGGAGCACTTTCAAGAGATTCTGCGCGGCGTCGATTATTACGGCTCCGCCAGCAAACAGCCGTACAGCGGCGTCTGGCAGTTGAAGGCGAGGGACGAGCTGCTGCTGCGGAAGACGGACGGCATTCTCCTCGTCTACGACGAGGAGGCGGGCGAAGGGAGCCCCCGGTTCTTCAAGGAGCGCGCCCTTCGCAAGCAGGCCGAGGAAGGCTATCAATACATCGCGATCGGCGCGGACGAGATTCAGTCGATCGAGGACGAGAGCCGCATGGCCGATTGGTAAGGTGCAGGTCGAACGCCGGATCATTCCGGCGTTTTTTCTTTCTGTTGACAAAGCGGCAAAAACGGGTTTACTATTGTTTCAATACAGGTATGATACATATATTTAATTGGGGAAAGGAGCTTCTATGAACCTTGAATTCGCTTCGTATGCCTGCGTCGGTCGGCCCTGCCGCAACTTCAATATCCCGGCTACCGCGGTTATCCGCGACCCCTGGGACGGCCGAGAGAAGTTCGTGCTGTCGAATATGGCTCTGGGGGAAACCGGGAACCTGATTTTTATCGATACGGAGACAGGCGAAGGAGAGTCGTTCCTCCTTCCCGGAGACGCCGGAGCTTGGGGGCTTGTCAATTGGAACGACGAGCTGCTGGTCGTCGGCACATGCCCGGAATATGCCTATCTTCATAGCTTCGAGCTCAAGTCCCGCACTTGGCGAAGCCCGCTCCGAGATGAAGGCGAGAAATACTTCTGGAATTTGACCCTCGGCTCGGACGGCAACGTGTACGGAGGGACCTGGCCCGGCTGCTCGCTGCTCCGGTACAATCCCGTTCGGCACACGCTCGAGAATCTCGGCCGCGTATCGGACAACGGGAAGAACCATTACAGCCGCCCGGTCTGGGGAGAGCTTCCGGGGACCGTCTTCGTCCTTGCCGGCTTCGACAGCGTGCAGCTCAGAGCTTATGACATCGCATCCGGCACCTTCGCCGATTTCGGCTCTCCCGGCTTTACCATCCAAGAGATCGCTTCCGAATTCATCTGTACGGAGAAGGACGGCGAATACGAGTTTTACAACCCTCGAACCCTCGAACCGCTGCCGCCCGAACCGTACCTCTCCAAACTCGCCGATCGGGACATTACGCTTCCGAACGGAAAGAAGAACCGGGTGCTTCCTCTCGCGGACGGCCGATATGGCGGCGTTCGCGGACAGGAATATTTCATCGCCGGGAGCCTGTCGGAAACGCCGGAATTGAAGCCCATCCCCGTACCTGCCCCGGCCACGATGATCCATACGCTCCTAGAGGGAGAAGACGGGAAAATATGGGGCTCCTGTGCTTTCGGCCAAACGATCTTCGCCTACGACCCCGCAGACGGAGCTTGCTGGAACTCTCCCGCCGTGTGCGACAAAGGGGGAGAAGTGTACGGCATGCTTTTCATCGGCCCTCGCTTGTTCCTGTCCTGCTATGTGGGCGGCGATCACGTCGTCTACGATACGAGCCGGCCGTGGAATCAGCTTCTCAACGAGAATCCGCGCACGCTTAGGTCCGTGGCTCCGGAATTGATCCGGCCGACCGGCCGCACGGTGCTCGGACCCGACGGGGGCGTGTGGACCGGATGGTCGGCCAAATACGGTACCTACGGCGGCGGCCTTTCCCGAATCGATCCCGGTACGCTGGAGGTGAAGAGCTGGTACGATCCCGTCCCGGAGCAGCAGGTGGCCGGTCTGACGGCGGACGCGCGGTACCTTTACTTTACGACGAACGGCGGCGCAAGCGGACTTGCCTATAAGGAAGAGCCCTGCCACTTCGGCGTCTGGTCGGCGGAGGAGCGGCGCGTCGTCCGCCTCCATCGGTTCGAGGAAGGGGTTCGCACGGGAAGCGCGGTGATGGCCGCAGGAGGAAAAGTATTCGTCGCCGCCGGAAACGGAATTCGCGAGTTTCTTCCCGGCACCTTTTCGTTTGCGCGCACGATCGAGCTCGGCGAAGCGTGCGGATGGATGGCGAAAATAAGCGAGGATGAGATCGCCGCCTTCGGAACGAAGCATCTCTATCTGATCTCCGTGAAGGAAGCCAAGGCACGGATAGCTGCCGAGCTGCCGGGCCCGGTTCATGCGGCTGCGGCGACGCGGGCGGGAGAGCTCTATTTCGCGTCGAAGTCGGAGCTGTACAGGATGGATCCGACTGCCCGATCGCATGCCGACCCGCTTGAGGCAAAAGGGGAGGGGTGACGATGACCGAGCTCAGCCCCCCGGCGGCCATGGCGGAAGCCCCTTCAACCGCGTCGAGATGGCGCAAAGCGAGAAGGAAGGCATGGAGAGACCGCTTCCTTTACTTGCTCGTCTTGCCCGGACTTGCCTATTTTATCGTGTATCGGATCGCTCCCATGCTCGGAATGGTCATCGCGTTCCAGGACTACAGTCCGTTTCTCGGCTTTACCGGGAGCGAATGGGTCGGCTTCAAGCATTTTGCCACGCTGTTCGACAGTGCGGAGGTCGTCCGCGTTCTCTGGAACACCTTGTACCTGTCTTTCCTGCAAATCCTGTTTTCTTTTCCGGCGCCCATCCTCTTGGCGCTGCTGCTCAACGAGGTTCGCCATCAGGCGTTTAAACGGCTGATTCAATCGATCGTGTACCTGCCCCACTTTCTGTCCTGGGTTATCGTCGTCGGGATCTCCATGATTTTTCTGCGCACGCACGGCTTCATCAACGGCTTTCTGCATACCGCCTTCGGCATGGAGAAGCCGATCGATTTTTTGATCGATCCGGTCTTCTTCCGGCCTCTCCTTATCTTGCAGGTCATTTGGAAGGAGATCGGGTGGGGAACGATCATCTTTTTGGCCGCGCTCGCGGGAATCGGTCCCGAGCTATATGAAGCGGCCATCGTGGACGGTGCCGGCCGCTGGCGCCGGATGTGGCATATCACGCTGCCGGGCCTGCGCACGACCATCGTCATCTTGCTCATTCTCCGACTGGGTCAAGTGCTGGACAGCGGCTTCGAACAAATCTTCCTCATGCTCAACTCCTTCAACTCATCCATCGGCAACGTGCTCGACATTTATGTTTATACCAAGGGCATCATGCAGTCCGACTACAGCTTCGCCACGGCGGTCGGCTTGTTCAAAGGAGTCGTGGGCTTGATTCTGGTTCTCGGCGCGAATCGCCTGGCCAAGAGATTCGGCGAAGAAGGCGTTTACTGACGAGAGAGGAGGAGAACGCGAATGAACGGTTCCGCTTGGCAGGATCGCCTGTTTCGCTGGGGGAATGCGATCTTCCTTGTTATCCTTGCCGCAGGCATGCTCTTTCCGTTCCTGTACATTTTCTCCGTTTCCTTTACGACGTTCGATGAGTTTTTGAAGAGCGATTTTCTTTTATGGCCGAAAAAATGGGTGCCCGACGCGTACTTGTTCATTTTTCACTCCCGCTCGTTTCTGCGCTCCCTCTGGATGACCGTCTATTTGACGGTGGCGGGAACCGCGGTCAACCTGATTTTCACCTCCACGATGGCGTTCGGGCTGTCTCGCAACATCTATGGCGGAAGGGCCATCACTTTCATGGTTCTGTTCACGATGCTGTTCTCGGCCGGAATGATTCCGACGTACTTGATGGTGAAGATGACCGGGCTGCTCGATTCGATCTGGGCGTTGATCCTGCCTGCCGCCATCGCCCCGTTTAACCTCATCGTCATTCGGCAGTTTTTCCAGAACATTCCGGGCGAGCTTTACGAAGCTTCCGTCATGGACGGGGCGAACGACCTGACGATCTTCCGCAAGATCATCCTTCCCTTATCCAAACCTGCGCTGGCGGCGTTCAGCCTGTTCTATGCGGTGGGGCATTGGAACACCTATTTCGCCGGGATTTTGTATCTGAACGACCCGAAGATGTGGCCGATCCAGGTCATCCTGCGGCAAATCGTCGTGCTGAGCGATCCCAAAAACGCGCTCGGCGCGGTCGAGCAAGTGCTGCTTGACGTGCAGCCGCCGCCGGAAACGATCCAGATGGCCGCGATCCTGGTCGCGACGCTGCCGATTCTGATCGTATATCCGTTTCTGCAGAAGCATTTTGCCAAGGGGGTGTTGATCGGTTCCATTAAAGGCTAATCGTTCTCTCATATCAAAAGGAGGGTTTCGCCTTGAAAAAGAAATCGCGGGTTTTTGCCGCTTGCATGGTTGTCTTCGCTGTCGCGTTGGCGGGGTGCTCATCATCGAACCAGCCGGAATCGTCCGCGTCGTCCGGAGCTGCGGGGAGTCCGAGTAACGGTGCCGGCGACAAGAAGATCGCCGTTTCGGCGATGGACTTCTTCTACGGGGACGTTCCTCCGGCGGACGGGCGCGGGGTCAAGATGATAGACGAGAAATTCAATATCGATTACCAAATCAATTTTATTCCTCAAGCGAACTATGACGACAAGCTGGCAACGGTGCTGGCTTCGGGAAAAATTCCCGACATCGTCTCCTTCCAGGGAGGGGATTTGACGAACCGTTACCATAAATTCGCCAAGCAGGGAGCCTTCGCGGCGCTTGACGACTACATCAAGGACTATCCTACCTTCCAGAGAATCCCGGCTTCCGTGCTCGATCAATTCCGGGTCGACGGCAAGCTGTACGCGATCCCGCAATATTACCCCCGCTTCGGCTTCACGACCGTCGTCCGCAAGGATTGGCTCGACAACCTCGGGCTTCAGCCGCCTGCCAGCTATGAGGAATTGAAGCAAGTCGCGCTTGCTTTTACGAAGAACGATCCCGATCGGAACGGGAAGAACGATACGTACGGCATGGCGATGGGCGCCTCCATCAATCCGGCGTTCGCCCAGGGTCCTTATTGGGATCCGACCGCCTGGTATCACAAGGACGACCAGGGACGGTTCATCCCCGGGTTGATCTCGAACGCGCGCAAGGACGTCATTCAGATGTACGCCGATCTGTTCAAGGAAGGCGCCATTACGCGCGATATGGCGACGCTCAACTGGGCGGATACGAACAAGGAGTTCTATTCCGGCAAAGCGGGCATCTTCATCGGCACGCCGCGCGGAATGTCCCAGGCCTACATGGAGGGGCTTCTCGCCATCGATCCGGGCGCGGAATTCGTCGCCCTCGACATGTTCCAGGCGCCGGACGGATCCAAAGGGATGTTGGCGGGCCGCGGGTTCCTTGGCATTACGACGATATCGGCGGAGGCAGGCAAAGATCCGGCGAAGGTGAAGCGCATTCTGGACATGATCGATTACGGCCGCCAATTTTTCCCCGACGACCAGAAGAACGACAAAAATCCGGACTTCGACTGGCTGAACGGCAACGTCGGCCAAGGCTACGATATGGCGGACGGCCGAGCGGTGCTGAAGAGTACGGCCGGCACGGAGGGACTCTATCCGCAAGAGTACTTCGTAGATTCGACCGCTTGGCCCGAGAAGGATACCGATGTCAATTATCCCGCGGACTATTCGAATCCGAAGCTGAGTCAATTGACCTCCGAAATTATGAAAAACTACAGCGCCATGAAGTATTATACGAGTCCGAACAACAGGGTGGTCTCCGAGACGGAGCTGGCCAAGGGCGCCGATCTGACGAAATATTTGTACGACGAACAGACCAAGATGATCGCCGGCCAGCGTCCGGTATCCGACTGGGACAAGATGGTCGAGGAATGGAAGGCCATGGGCGGCGAGCAGCTCATTCAGGAGATCAATGCGAACATTCGAATCAAAGACGCCAAGGAGGGTTGGAGCAACTAGCGGTTCCGGCGTAGGTCATCGGTCTATCTCATTCAGTATCGGAGGAAGGGTTGAGGAGAATGGCGAACAAGCTGAATCAGGTGCTGAAGCTGGGAATTTTGATCTTTGCCGCGACGGTGATCATGGCCGGGAGTTTGCCCGGGCATTCTGCGAGAGCGGCGGATATTCCGACGACCGACTTCAGCTTTGAACAAGATTTGAATGGCTGGATGCCCGTGACGGATAAGGATAACGGGAATGATCAAGACGACCGCGGAAGCGGCTTCCAAGTCTCGAGCGATAGCTCTACCGACGGGACGCACAGCGTCAAGATGACCGATACCAAGAATTCGAGAGCCTATGGGCTGGAGAGCGGCAAACTGTCCGCCGCCGCCGGCACGACCTATATCGCCTACGCCGACGTGAAATCTCTTAGCGGCGAGAGCGAGCTGCATCTTCGTTACTATAGCGACGCCGGCAGCTTGCTGGACGAGGCCGTCGCGGTCGCGCCCGTCACGGGCGCCTGGTCTCCCGTACAGGCAAGCATGGAAGCGCCCGCGGGCACGGCCTATGCCGCTGTCCTCCTCTATTCGGACAAGATCAACACCGGTACGGCTTATTGGGATCGCGTGCGCTTCACTTCATCGTTTACGGACCTTGGCGTTCAGGTCGGAGGCGCCGCTCCGCTCGGATCGACATTCGGCAACGGGGCCAACCAGGACAAAATTTATTCCGTCGTCACCGGCAACGCCAACGACTTGCCCGTGATGCAAGTCATCGACGCCGATACGGAGAGCGTCGCGACCTCGGTGACGCTCCCGGCCGACGGCGCCCGTCCGACCGGCGTCTGGGCTACGGCGACCGCAACGGACGGAACCGTCTACTTGGGGGCTTACACGAACGGGAGAATGTACAAATACGTGCCCGGCGCGGCGGCATTGACCGATCTGGGACAGGCGATTCCCGGCGAGTCGTACGTTTACGATCTCGCGGCGGGCCGAGACGGCAAAGTATACGGCGGCACTTACAATCATGCGGGGTTTTTCCAATACGACCCGGCGAGCGGCTTCTCCCAAATCGGCGGCATGCCGGTCTATGCGCCGCCCGGCCGGAACATTTCTTATACGAGAGCGCTGGCGTACGATGCCGTTCATGACGTCTCCTACCTGGCGGTCGGCGCGAACGCTTCGCTCGTCCGGTACGACCACGCCACCGGGCAAATGAGCGATATTTTGCCCGCCGCGTATTCCAATATCACGCTGGCGGGAGCCGTCGAATACGAGGGGGACCGGGTCTTCGTCTCGATCGGCGGATACATCGTCGTCCTGCGCGTCGACGTTCAGCCGGACGGCAGCGTGAAGACGACGGAGGAAGCCGCGATTACGGGAACGACTCCCCGCGTGTCGCCGGCTCGGAACGGCGGCGTCTATCTGATCCAATCGGGCAAGCTGGCCCGCTACGATATCGCTTCGGCAACGGTGACCCCGATCGAGGAGACCGTTCCCGGACGCGTTCAGCGGTTCGGGTGGGTCACGCTGGAGGATCAGGGCGATTTTCCGGGAGAGACGCTCGTCGCTCTGTGCTCTACGAACAACGAGACGTATCTGATGAAATACAACCCGCAGAACGGCGCCTTCCGCATGGCTCGGGTCGAAGGATCGCCGCGGATTCCGGGGGCCATCAACAGCATCGGCGCCGGTCCGGACGGGAGCATCTACACGAGCGCTTACTTGACGGGAGGCTTGGGCCGGTACATCCCCTTCGCCGGGGACGCCAACGACGGCCAGCCGGAGTACGTCTTCGCCCCGATCAACCAGATCGACAAGATCGAATCGTTCAACGGCAAGCTGTATCTGGGCGTGTATCCGGGCGGGCAGCTGTACGAATACGACCCGTCGCAGGCATGGTCGCCGGGGACTAACCCGAAGCTTCTCATCGGTACGTCGGGGTACGACCAAGACCGTCCCAAAGCGATCGCTTACGGCGATAACCGCGTCTTTATGGGCACGACGGGCAAGACGGGAGCGCTGCCGGGAGCCCTGTCCGTCTACGATTACGCGACCGGAACGACGACCGTGCACAAAAACATCGTCACCGACCAAAGCATTATCTCGCTCGCTTATCTGGACGGAACGCTGTACGGCGGCACGACGATCCGGGGCGGACTGGAGAGCGTTCCGTCGCAGACCGAAGCGAAGCTGTTCGCTTACGACCCGGTCGCGGGCGTCAAAACGGCCGAATACAGCCTGCCCCCGACCCCGTCGGGCAAGAAGCTGACCGCGATTACGGAGCTGATTCCGGTAGACGGCAAGCTGTGGGGCTTCGCCGAAGGATATCTGTTCGTGTTCGACCCGGCAACCGCCGAGTTCGAATACATGGAAGAGAAGTTTGCCGACGTGACTTATCCGGGCGGCACCTACAGGGACGCGGATCTCGTGTCGGTCGCGAAGGATCCCGAGAACCTTTACGGCACGATCGGCAACAAATACTTGTTCAAGCTCAATAAGGCGAGCAAGGAAGTGACCGTCCTGCAGTCTGCCGGCGGCGCCGACATGCTGGCGGCCGACAAGGACGGCAACTTGTATTACCGCAAGGATGACACCTCGTTGTGGCGATACTCCTTCTGACGGACGGAACCGGCGTTGGAAAAGAAAAACTACCTTTCCGGGCGAGGATGGGCTATAATTTCGTCAAGCGATTTTTTGTGCGACTATGAATATTGCCAAGCAAGTAGGTGCCCTGCCTCGACCGACGAGGCGTGGGTTAAAAGGGAAGCCGGCGTAAATCCGGCACGGTCCCGCCACTGTGAATCGGGGATCCCTCTGCAAGATGCCACTGTTCCGGGAATGGAATGGGAAGGCGAGAGGGGCTCTATACCCGACAGTCAGGAAACCTGCCTACTCGCATAGCCTGAAGGCCCTTCGCGGAAAGGACCGGCTGAATCAGGAATCGACGCGTGAGGCGCTTTCGCCGAATAGGCGGCGAAGCGAGCCCGCTCCGAGCAAGAGGGCTCCGACTCCGCCCTCGCTTCGATTTGAACTCGCCTGGTAGCCGACCCCCTGTTTCCCGACGGAAGCAGGGGGTTTTTCTTTTTCGCGCGAGGCGGAAAGGTGACGCAGGGGAGGAGCGGGTATGGGGCTCCTTCTCTTTTCCGCCGTTGACAAACAGGGCAAGCTGAGAATAGAGCTTGTTGCTGCCGTTCCAATTAGCTTGTGGCGGTGTGAGGGGCGAAAGAGAGTAAACAGGTTACTACATTGGCGGAATGTTGGCGCGGTGGGCGAAAGAGAGTAAACAGATTGCTCACTTTGACGGAATGCAGGCGTGGTGGGTGAAAGAGAGTAATCAGATTACTCACATGGGCGGAATGTAGGCGAGATGGGCGAAAGAGAGTAGCTGGATTACTCACATTGGCGGAATGTTGGCGCGATGGGCGAAAGAGAGTAAACAGGTTACTTACATTGGCGGAATGTAGGCGCGGTGAGCGAAAGAGAGTAAACAGGTTACTTACATTGGCGGAATGTTGGCGCGGTGGGCGAAAGAGAGCAACTGGATTACTCACATTGGCGGAAGTTTGGCGCGATGGGCGAAAGAGAGTAATCAGATTACTCACATGGGCGGAATGTAGGCTCGGTGGGCGAAAGAGTGTAGCTGGATTACTCACATTAACGGAACTAGACACGGCGGGCGAACGATGAAAGGCGAGGACGGCGGTCACAGGACTCTAGGGGAGGGACATATGAGTACAAACGTCGGTTATCGGGGACAGAGGTTCGGGGTGAAGAAGGCTTACGTTACGGAACCGGCAACCGGGATAAAGGCAGCGGAGGTTGAAGCGAAGCCTGCTACGGTAAATTGGGACCAGGCGGCGCTCGAGGCCGAAGAAATCGGCAAGCGATACGATCGATCGCCTGTTCTGGACGGCGTCGGGTTCTCGGTGCAGTCTGGCGAGTGCTTCGGCATCATCGGCCCGAACGGAAGCGGGAAATCGACGCTGCTGAAGCTGCTCTCCGGCGTCGAAGCGCCGGACGATGGGGCGGTTCGATTTGCGGGCCGGCCGCTCGGCGCCTACGGACGGAAGGAACTGGCCCGCCGGATGGCGGTGCTGGAGCAGGAGACGCTTCCTCCGGTCGGTTTTACGGTGCGGGAGGTTGTCGAGATGGGGCGTTATCCGCACCAGAATTGGCTCGGCGACGAAACGGAGGACTCGGAAGAGCGAATCGATTCGATTATGCGGAAGCTCGGCTTGAGCCGGATGGCGGGCCGCACGCTGGAGCACTTGAGCGGCGGAGAGAAGCAGCGGGTCGCCTTGGCCAAGGTGATGGCGCAGGAACCGGAGCTGCTGATACTGGACGAGCCGACGACGTACCTGGATATCGGGCGGCAAATTCAGCTGATGGACCGGATTCGGGAGTGGCAGGACGAAGCGAGGCTGACGGTCATCGCGGTGCTGCACGATCTGAACCTGGCGGCGCTGTATTGCGATCGGCTGCTGCTGCTTCATCGCGGCCGAGTGGCCGGCATCGGCACGCCGGCGGAGATGCTGACCGCGGAACGGCTGGCCGAAGTGTACGGCATCGCGCCGATCCTGACGACGCATCCGGTTCGCGGCGTACCGCAGGTGCTTCTGCAGCCGGGCGGCTGGATGCCGGGAACGGAAGATTAAGCTTGGAGCCGAATGCGGCGGGACGCGATTAGAGCGGCAGAAGCACGGGAGAAGCGAGCTGTAAGCGCACGAAGTGAAGTTAGAGAGGCAGAAGCGCGGAGAAGCCAGCTGTAAGCGCACGAAGTGGAGTTAGAGCGGCAGAAGCACGGGAGAAGCGAGCTGTAAGCGCACGAAGTGAAGTTAGAGAGGCAGAAGCGCGGAGAAGCCAGCTGTAAGCGCACGAAGTGGAGTTAGAGCGGAAGAAGCGCGGAGAAGCGAACTGTAAGTGTACGAAGTGAAGTTAGAGCGGCAGAAGCGCGGATAGGCGAGCTGTAAGTGCACGAGGCGAAGTTAAAGCGGCAGAAGTGGCGGATAGGCGAGCTGTTAGTACACGAAGTGGAGTTAGAGCGGCAGAAGCACGGGAGAAGTGAGCTGTAAGTGCACGAGGCGAAGTTAAAGCGGCAGAAGTGGCGGATAGGCGAGCTGTTAGTGCACGAAGTGGAGTTAGAGCGGTAGAAGCACGGGAGAAGTGAGCTGTAAGCTCACGAAGTGGAGTTAGAGAGTCAGATGCGCGGGAGAAGTGAGCTGTAAGCGCACGAAGTGGAGTTAGAGCGGCAGAAGCGCGGAGAAGCGAGCTGTAAGCGCACGAAGTGAAGTTAGAGCGGAAGTTTGCAACCAAAGCGACATGAGAGACATTTGGGGGAATGAATGATGGAAAAGCTGCAAAAGGCCATCGAAGCGGTAAGACCGCTGGACGAGCGGGCAATGGAGGAAACGCGGCGCAGATTGGACCGGTTGACGAAGCCGCCGGGAAGCTTGGGGCGGCTGGAGGAGCTGGCGGTCCAACTTGCGGGTATTGCCGGAACGAGCGAGCTTGCGGTCGTCCGCAAGGCGGTAGTCGTCATGGCCGGGGATCACGGCGTCTGCGAAGAAGGGGTCAGCGCGTTCCCGCAGGAAGTGACCGGGCAGATGGTGCTTAATTTTCTGAACGGGGGAGCGGCGATCAACGTTCTGGCCGGACAGGCCGGAGCGGACGTCGTATGCGTCGACATGGGGATCAAGGCGCAGTTGAAGGACGAGCGCCTGATCTCCCGCAACGTGCGGGCGGGAACCGCGAACATCGTCCGGGGGCCGGCGATGACCCGGGAAGAGGCGGTTCGGGCGGTCGAGGCCGGAATCGGACTGGCGGAGGAGCTGGCGGCCCAAGGAGTCGGAGTGCTGGCGACCGGCGAGATGGGCATCGGCAACACGACGCCGAGCTCGGCGATGCTGGCGGCACTCTGCGGCTTGGAGCCGGAAGATGTCGTCGGCCGGGGAACGGGCGTCGACGAGGCGGGCCTGGTTCGCAAGCGGGAAGCGGTCGCGAGCGCAATCCGGACGAACCGGCCCGACAGCGAAGATCCGCTGGACGTGATCGCCAAAGTTGGCGGGCTGGAGATTGCCGGGCTGGCCGGCCTCGTCATCGGGGCGGCGGCGAACCGGCTGCCCGTCGTGATCGACGGCTTCATCTCGACGGTGGCGGCGCTCGTCGCCTGCCGGCTCGTCCCGGCCGCGCAAGCTTATCTCATTCCCTCGCACCTTTCCGAGGAAAGGGGACATCGGCTGGCGCTCGGGCAGCTCGGCCTGGACCCGCTGCTGCATCTGGGCATGCGGCTCGGGGAAGGAACGGGGGCGGCTCTATGCTTCCCGCTGCTGGACGCGGCCGTTCAGGTGCTGAACAAGATGGCGACGTTCGACAGCGCGGGCGTATCGGAGAGCTGAGCGGAGAAAAGCGTGTAACGGAAGAGGAGCGTGAACGCGGTCATGATCGCGATGGTAACCGGCGGGGCCCGCAGCGGCAAAAGCGCCTTCGCCGAGCAATATGCGGCGCGCAAGGCGGATCGGGGCATTTATGTGGCGACGTCGCAGGCATTGGACGACGGAATGCGGGAGCGGATCGCAAGGCATCGCGGGCGGCGGGCGGAGATGGATTTTCGCTGGGAGACGATAGAGGAACCGCTCGATCTGGTCGGCGTTCTGAAGCGGACGGAAAGGGAGCCGGTCGTCCTGGTCGATTGCCTGACGCTGTGGCTGACGAACGTGCTCCTTCGCAAGGATGACGCGGAGGAAGAAGCGTCGCGCCGCGTGCTGGAGCAAGTGGACGAATTGGCCGACACGCTGCGCGGGCATTCCGGCCATGTCGTTCTGGTGACGAACGAAGTCGGGGACGGCATCGTGCCCGAATATCCGCTCGGCCGGTTGTATCGCGACTTGGCCGGCTTGACGAACCAGAGGGTCGCCGCGGCGAGCGATCAGGTATTTCTCGTAACGGCGGGAATTCCCGTCGAGTTGAAAAGCATCGCGTACCGTTGGCCGGACGAGCGCTCATGATTTTTCATTCGTGGCGGGAAACGGTCCTGATCGCCCTGTTGGCGATCGCCGTCGACTGGCTGGTCGGCGATCCGGCCCGGCTGCCGCACCCGGTTGTCGGCATCGGCAAACTGATCTCGTTCCTGGAAAAAAGGCTGCTGCGAAACGGACTCCCTTCGGCGGCGGCCCGCTTGAGAGGAACGGCGCTTACGTTGACCGTGACGGCATCGTCCGGAGCGCTGGCATGGGCCGCTGTGGCGCTGGCCGGGCTCCTTCATCCGTGGCTGGGGCTCGCGGCGAACGTTTGGCTCGTCTCGACGACGTTCGCGGTCAAAGGGCTGAAGCAGGCGGCTTACCGGGTATACAATCCGCTTGTAAAGGGAGATCTGGCCGAGGCGCGGGAGAAGGTCGGCTGGATCGTCGGCCGGGACACCGGGGATTTGAGCGAAAAGGAAGTGGCCCGAGCGGCCGTCGAGACGGTGGCGGAAAATACGGTGGACGCATTCGTGTCGCCGCTGTTTTTCGCGCTATTGGGAGGAGCCCCGCTCGCCATGCTGTACCGGGCGGCGAACACGCTCGATTCGATGGTGGGGTACCGCAACGAGAAATATCGCGATTTCGGCTGGGCGTCGGCCCGGCTCGATGACGTGCTGAACTGGATTCCGGCGCGGCTTACGGGCTGGCTGCTCGCGCTTACTGCGGCGGTGCGCAAAGGGGCCTCGGCGTCCGCGTCCCTTCGGGCGATTCGCCGGTTCGCCAAGCTGCATCCAAGCCCGAACAGCGGAATTCCGGAATCGGCCGTCGCCGGGGCGCTCGGCATCGAGCTCGGAGGCACGAACCGGTACGGCGGCGTCGTGAGCGAACGGGCGCGCATGGGGTGGCCGACCCGGGAGCTGCGGGCGGACGACATCGTGTCCGCGGTCGGGATGCTGTACGGAGTGAGCTATTGGATCGCGGGGGGATTGCTGTGCGGCTTGCTGGCGGTTTGGTGAAAAGCTTTCGGGCTTGGGTAGATGCGATGCAGTTCCTGACGCGACTGCCGATGCCGTCCGTTCCGCGTTCGGAGGAAGGAATGGACGCGGATTTTCGGCGGAGCTCGGTCTGTTTTCCGCTCGCGGGGCTTGTCATCGGTTTGCTCTTGGCTGCGCTCGCCGTGCTGCTTCGAAACGTATTGCCGCCGTGGGTGGCCGCGGTGCTGGCGACCGCTTTCTGGATCGGCCTCACCGGCGGGCTGCACATGGACGGGCTGATGGACACGGCGGACGGCCTGCTCAGTCACCGCTCCCGCGAGCGGATGCTGGAGATTATGAAGGACAGCCGCGTCGGCGCGATGGGCGTTATGGCCGGCGCGCTGGCCGTGCTGCTGCGGGCTTCGCTGCTCGCGAGCCTGCTGGCCGCCGCCGGACCCGGCTTCCTGGCGGCGGCTCTGATCGCAACGCCCGTGTGGAGCCGGGCGTTCCTGACGACGGCGATCGCGGGCTGGCCGTATGCCCGCGCGCAAGATGCCGGAACGGGCGGCCTCGGCGGCCTGTTCCGCTCGGTCTCCGCGAGGCACGCCGCCTGGGCGGCCGGCCTCGCGGCCATCGCGACGGCGGCGGTTGCCTTCGCCGCCGGAAGCCCGGCGATCGCGGCCGCGCCGCCGATCGCTTACGGCCTCGGCGCGCCGCTGGCGGCCGCCGCCAGCCGCAAGCTGGGCGGGCTGACGGGCGACGTGTACGGCGCGCTGAACGAGTGCATCGAGCTGGCGCTGCTGCTCGGCGCCGTCACTTTCGTCTATAACGCATGACCCGAGGAGGTTGACCGGTATGCTGGAGAAGTACGGACACGGCGGGGACTGGATCACCGCCGAGGAGCGGTTCGGCCGCCCGCCGGAAGGGTGGCTCGACTACAGCGCCAATATGAACCCGTTCGGACCGCCGGCATCGGTGGAACGCGTTTTCCGCGACCATTGGCGGGACATCGCGCGCTATCCCGACCCGGCGGTGCGCGCTTTGCGCGCCAAGCTGGCCCGGACGTACCGGATTCCGGCCGACGCCATTCTGGTCGGCAACGGGGCGGCCGAGCTGATCGATCTGGCCGTTCGCGGCCTGAAGCCGCGCTCGGCGCTGCTCGCGCAGCCGTCGTTCAAGGAGTACGGAGACGCGCTGAGCAAAGCGGGCGTTCCGATCCGGGAATGGCGGCTGGACGCGGAACGGGATTTTTCCGCCGAGCTGGGGAACGTCGGGCCGAACCGATATGACCGGAGACGCGCAGCCCAGGCCGAGAGTCTCGCCGATGCGCCAAACCTACCGGCCGACGGCCTTGCCGCCGAGGCCGCATCCGCCGCGATCCGCGACCTGAGCGAAGGGGATGTCGTCTTCCTCGGGCACCCGAACAACCCGACCGGCCGGCTCGTGCCCGACGAGACGATTCGCCGGCTGCGGGAAGGCCCGGCAGATTTGCTGCTGGACGAGGCGTTCATGGACTTCGTGGAAGACGAAGAGGAACGCTCGCTGATTCGCGAGGCGGCGGAATCGGAGCGGCTCGTCGTGTTCCGCTCGATGACGAAGTTTTACGCCATTCCCGGCATTCGGCTCGGCTTCCTGGTCGCTCATCCGCGAACGGTCGCGGAACTTACGGAATTGCAGCCGCCGTGGAGTGTCAACTTTCTCGCCCAGCGAATCGGCGAAGCGGTGCTGGACGAGACCGGGTACGCGGAGCGGACGCGCGCTTGGCTGCGGGAGGAGAAGCCGTGGCTCGCGGATCGGCTGAGCGCTCTCGGCATCCGGGTATGTCCCGGCGAGGTCAACTACCTGCTGGGCGAGCTGCCGGAAGAAGCGGGACTGACCGTCCTGGAGCTGCAGGACCGGCTGGGGCGCCGGGGGATCCTCGTTCGCGACGCTTCGCTGTTCCCGGGCCTGACCGAGCGGCATTTCCGCATGGCGGTCCGGCTGCGGGAGGAGAACGGCCGGTTCCTGCGGGAGCTGGAACAGGCGCTGAACGAAGGAGGCGGCCGCCGATGACGGCTTCGGACCGGGAACGCGATCGTCCGGCGGCGAGAACGCTCATGCTGCAAGGAACCGCGTCGGATGTCGGCAAAAGCGTTCTGACCGCCGCGCTCTGCCGGATTTTCCGGCAGGACGGGTATCGGGTCGCGCCGTTCAAGTCGCAGAACATGTCCAACAACTCGTACGTGACGCCGGACGGCAAAGAGATCGGGCGCGCCCAAGGGATGCAGGCGGACGCCTGCGGCATTCCGGCGACGACCGACATGAACCCGATTCTGCTCAAGCCGACCCGGGAGATGGCGTCGCAGGTCGTCGTGCATGGGAAGCCGTATCGCGATCTCGATGCGCGGACGTACCGCGAGAGCTACCTTCCGGTGGCGGAAGGCATCGTCCGGGAGGCGCTCGGCCGGCTGCGCGGCGCCTACGACGTCGTCGTGATCGAAGGGGCGGGAAGCCCCGCCGAGATCAACCTGAAGAGCCGCGACATCGTCAACATGCGGCTGGCCGGGTGGGCGGACGCGCCGGTCCTTCTGGTGGCCGACATCGATCGCGGCGGCGTGTTCGCGTCCATCGTCGGCACGCTGGAGCTGCTCGAGCCGCATGAACGCGAGCGGGTTCAAGGCATCGTCATCAACAAATTCCGCGGAGACGTCTCGCTTCTGAAGCCGGGGCTGGACTGGCTGGAGGAGCGAATCGGCAAGCCGGTGCTCGGCGTCGTTCCCTACCTGCCGAACCTTGGCTTGGAGGACGAGGACTCGGCCTCGCTGGACGGCCGGTCCGAGACCGCCTCCGCAGCGAGTCGGCCGCTGGATATCGCCGTGCCGCGCTACCCTCGCATCTCCAACTTCACCGACATCGACGCGCTGTCGGCCGAGCCGGACGTCCGGGTCCGGTTCGTGACGTCGCCCGAAGAGTGGGGAAGCCCCGACGCGGTCGTCCTCCCCGGCAGCAAGAACACCGCCGAAGATCTCGCCTTCCTGCGCCAAATCGGGCTGGAAGCGAAGCTGCTCGCCTTCGCGGAAAGGGGAGGCCGGGTGGCCGGCATTTGCGGCGGGTACCAGATGATGGGACAGCGTCTGCTCGACCCGGACGGCGTGGAGTCCGAACGGCCGCTTACGCCGGGACTCGGCTTGCTGCCGCTGTCCACCCGCTTCGAGCGGGAGAAGCGCACGGTGCGCATCGTCGGAACGACCGCCGGTTGGCCGGGCTCCGGCTTCGGAGCGGAGGCTGGGCGCGGCGCACGAGACCATGAAGGCTCCGCGGCCAGCCTCATCGGATCCGGCTACCGTCCCGATACCGGGCGCGAAGAGTCGTGCGACGGCCCGACGGACGCACCGGGAGCAGCCGGCGGCATCCGTGCCGACACCGGACTCGATGCCCGCGCTCATGGCGGCCCCGAAGAACGTGCTGGCAACACCCCCGCCTTCCCCGTCGCCGGGTACGAGATTCATATGGGCGTTACGGAAAGCGAAGACCCGGGCCTTCGGCCGCTCCTTCAGCTGCGGAATGCGGACGGAACGGGCGAGGCTCGCGAGGACGGCGCCGTTTCGGCGGACGGACGGTTATGGGGCACGTATGTGCACGGTATTTTCGACAATGACGGGTTTCGGCGCTTCTGGTTGAACGAGCTTCGCCGGGACAAGGGCCTTCCGCCGGCAGCGACGGAGGCCGCATACGCCGAGAGCCGAGAGCGGGCGTTCGACCGGCTGGCCGATCACGTCCGCAAGCACTTGGATATGGAGCGTATTTATCACATCGTTCAAGGAGGGCAAGAGCATGGCGGCGCCGAGTAAGGAACGAGGATTGGTGCTCGTTTATACGGGAGACGGCAAAGGCAAGACGACGGCGGCGGTCGGCCTGGCGATTCGGGCCGCGGGCCGCGGCAAGCGGGTGCTGATCGTGCAGTTTATCAAGTCTCCTCAGCGGACGTACGGAGAGAAGCTCGTTTTGGCCAAATTGGGCATCGGGATCGTGCAGACGGGCGTCGGGTTCACCTGGACGAAAACGCCGGAAGAGCATCGTGCCGCGTTAAGCGAAGCCTGGCGTTACGCCAGGGAGAAAATCCTGTCCGCCTCCGCCGATCTGATCGTTCTGGACGAAATCAACAACGCGCTCGCGATCGATCGTTTTCCGGTGGACGACGTGCTGCCGCTTGCGGACGTGTTGGAGACCATCCGCAATCGCCCGCAGGGAATGCATCTGGTGCTGACGGGACGCGGCGCGCACCCGGACGTCGTCGCCGCAGCCGATCTGGTCACGGAGATGAAGCCGATCAAGCACTATTACGACGAGGGCGTTCCGGCCGTTATGGGCATCGAAATGTGAGAGATTCGGAGAGTCGAAAAAATTTTTTCCGCGCCCCCTCAACAAAATGCTCCGAAATGTCTCTATAATCCTCTTTGCCCACTCTCTTAGACCCTCCCTCCGGAGGGTTTTATTTTGTGGGAAAAGCTTATAACCACGCGAAAAATTGGGCTTTTCCACGATAAAAAAAATGATCTTCAAACCGAAACATTACGTATCCTTCCCGCGTTTTACATGCATCACGATTCGCCGATCGCTCCCGGCGGGAGGCGAAAGGGAGGAGATGCCATGAAAGGATTGCGCAAGGTGCTGATCGCCGTCCTGCTGCTCGCGCTTTGTCTGCCGGCTGTCGCAGCGAGCGCGAGCGCGGATTCGATGACGACGCAGCAGAAGTTCGATTTCCTGAGGGACAAAGGGATCTTCACGGGTTACGGCGACGGAAGCGCCGGACTGAACGATCCGATGACGCGCGAGCAATTCGCCGCCATCCTGTTCCGCTTGTGGTCGCTCAAGGAAGAGAATCCGGCGAAAGCCACTTATTCCGACGTGCTCAAATCCAGATGGTCGTACACGAACATCGAGGCCGTTACAAAGGCGGGCCTCATGCAAGGAACCGGCAACGGGAAATTTTCGCCGCTCTCCACGGTAACGGTTGAGCAGCTCGCGACCGTGCTCGTGAGGGCCTATGGGTATGAGGGCGTCGGTTCGACCCAGGTGACCGGCAAAACGTCGCTCTGGGCCCGGGGCGCGGTCAGCATCGCGCTCGATCACCAGTTCATCCCGACGCTGCCGAACTATACGGTGCAGGCTTCGCGGGGCTTGCTGGTGGAGGCGGCCTATACCGCTTACCAACAGATGAACGGCGGTCTGCTGTCGGTGAATACCGTGCAGCCGCTGAATAACACGACGCTGCTCGTTACGCTGAATCAGGCGGTGTCCAAAGCCGACACCTCGCATTTCTCGCTGAAGAACGAGCAGGGCGGAACGATCTCGATCCTGCAGGCGACGCTGTCCACGGACGGCAAGAGCATCACGCTCACGACCGGCTACGAGACGCCGGGCATCATCCATACGCTCTACATCGACGGAGACGGCTGGCGCTACACGGCCATCTCGAACCCGACTCCTCCGGTCACGCCGCCAAGCGTGACAAGGCCGTATATTACGTCTTTGACCAACAGCGCGAACGGGACGCTGCAGATTACGTTCCAGGAGCCGGTCACTTACGCGTCCGCGACCGATCCGAGCCACTATCAGATCACGGCCGGCACCCTCGATCTGAAGACGTTCTCGCTGTCCGCCGACGGCAAGACCGTCACGATCGGCACCGCCGGCCAGAAGCAAGGGGTTACCTACCAGATGACCGTATGGGGCGTCGCGGATTTGGCGGGCAACGTCATGAACACGCAGACGAACCTGTCGTTCACCGGAATCGCGGACCGAACGAAGCCGACCGTCAAGTCGGTCGACAATCTGGGCAATTCTTCGCTGAAGATCGTTTTCAGCGAGAGGGTCGATTCCCAAGACGCGACGAACGCGAAAAACTATCGGTTGACGGGCAACTTGAAAGTCAGACGGGCGACGCTCGACACCGACGGTTCGACGGTTCTTCTCTACACGAGCCAGCAGAAGGACGGCCAGTCGTATACGCTCACCATCCGCGATATCGCCGACCTGGCCGGCAACGTGATGAACTCGCGGGACTTCACGTTCACCGGATTCACCGATGATACGAAGCCGACGGTTTTGTCCGTCGAGGCCGAGGACAATTCGACGCTTCAAGTGAAGTTCAGCGAGAAAGTGAATCCGAGCGAAGCGACGAGCCTCGCCAACTATTCGATCGACCACGGGCTGCAGGCGACGTTCGCCTCGCTGAACGATGCGGGAGATACCGTGACGCTGACGACGACGTCGCAGCAGGACGGCGTGCTCTATCGGCTCAGCATCGGAGGCATCTCCGACCTGGCGGGCAACGAGATGGATTACCGGGACGATCTTTATTTCGGAGGCATCGTGGACCGGATCCCGCCGTACGCGGTCTCCGTCCGGCCGGGCGTCAAGCAAGTCGTTCTTACTTTCAGCGAACGGCTGAACGCCGCTTCGGCGTCCAACGTCCGGAACTATTCGATCGACGGAGGGCTTGGCGCTCCCCAGAGCGCCGTGTATGACGACGCTCGCCGCACGGTGACGCTGACGACCGCCTCCCAGACCGCAGGCCGGATCTACACGCTGACGCTGGGGCAGGTGACGGATCTGAGCGGCCTTGCCGTCGATGAAGACCACAATGAGCTGTCGTTCGTCGGCGTCGATTCCGAGTACGGCGGTACGGTTCTGCTGCAGGAATTGAACGCGCTGAACCGGAACACGGTCCAGGTTACGTTCAGCCGCGGGGTGACCGATGCGGACGTCGGCTCGGCGCAGCTGGCCATTCTTGCGGGAGACGGGTCGGAGCAGTCGAGCGGCTGGGACGCATACGTGTCCCGCAAGAGCGGAACGGATTCCGTCCTCACGGTTCAGTTCCGTACCGACAAGGAGCCGAACCCGAACTTGTTCGAGGCCGGGAAGGTGTATATCGGCCGCGTCACGGGCGTGGACGGACTGAATACGGACGACGGCGCGAACGTGAAGAAATTCGCGGGTACGCCCGCCGAGAACGCGGATCCCGTCGCGACGCAAGCGGTCTCCGTCAACAACACCGCCGTCAAGGTGACGTTCAGCGAGCCGGTCCGCAACGTCGCGGCTTCGCAGTTCCGCCTGCTGCGGGAAGACGGCTCCGCTATCGGAATCTCTTCCGTCAGCGTCAGCGATCCGAACCTCGTCGTGACCGAAGCGACCCTTTATCTGGACGATGAGATGCAAGCAGGCCGGACGTACCGGCTGCAGTTCAAAAGCGGAATCACCGACGCCGCCGGCTGGAACGCCATCCGGACGAAGGATGGCAGCGAGCCTTACCAGGTCGTGTTCACGGGATCGTCCTCGGCCAATCAGGCGCCGCAGGTTACCCAAGCTTCCGCGCTGGACCGGTATACGCTGGCGGTTCAATTCAGCGAGCCGGTGCAGATCGGGAACGGCAAAGGCTTCTCGCTCGAAGACGTAACGGATCAGGACGACATCGGCATTCGTCCCGACCAGGACTCCGTCTACGTCATGTCGGGCGACCGGACCAAGCTGACGATCTATCTCGATTCGACGAAGGGGCAGCGGTTGAAGTCGAACGATCAGTTCCGGCTGACGTACGATCAGAGCCGCGGCCAAGTCGCCGACGACCAAGGCGCGAAACTGCCGACGAACGGCGGCGTCTCCTTCTACTCGTCAAACTTGACGGAGGCCGCGCCCGCCATCGCAGGCGTCACGGCGAAAGGGACGCAAATCCGCATCGCGTTCAGCGAAGGGATTCGCGGCTACAAGGATCAAACCGACTTCTTCGACATCGAAGTGAACGGCCATGACGTGCATCCGACCGCAGGCTCGCTTCAAGGCCAGACCATCGTGCTGACCGTCCCGGCACTGACCGCGGGCCAGATCGGCGACCTGCAGCTCAGCTCCGCCGGAGCGAACGCGATCAAGGATTACAACAATCTGCCGCCCGACGAGGATCAAGTCGCGACGTTCGGCGTTCAGTAAGCTTCGGCTCAACGGGAGAAAGCGGGAAACCGCCGTCTCACCCCGCGCCGGGTGTGTAGAAGCCTCCGAAACCGCCTGCTTGGGCGGGGACGGGGGCTCTTTTTTTAGAACCAGCAGGAATTTCTCCCTCTAAATAGAAGTGAAAGCCGCTAGAAGAAAGGATTAAAAGGAAAACCTCCCGTTATTGCATGCCAAACTCCTCAAAAGAAGCCAACGAGCCAGTTTAGCGGGAGGTTTTCCCTTTGACCCTGCTAATCGATAGGATTTGCAAAAATTAGCGGGAGGTTTTCCCATAGTTGAGGCGGAGCGGAGTGTTTGATGCCCGCCATTTCCTTTCTAGTCGTATCGGGAGAGTGAAGACTTGGATAAATGTTTATTGTTAACCGGAAAACCCCGTGTCGGGAAATCGACGGCAATCAAGCATATGATTCAAAAGATTGGCCCTGAGCATTTTGGAGGCTTTTATACGGAAGAAATCCGTAACTCTACGGATCGCATCGGTTTTCAATGCGTGTCCCTTCTCGGCGGGGCTGCTCGTATTGCAAGCGTTGATAGCGAAAGTTCGCTAAGAGTAGGGAGATACGGGGTAGACATCGACGCCTTCGAAAACATCGCGTTAACCGCTGCGAGACATTCGCTGGAAACAAAGAAGATTACCGTTATCGACGAGATCGGTTTTATGCAAATGTTATCAGCCTCCTTTGAAAATATGATCCAGGAAGCGATTTCGAGCGGCCAATATGTGATTTTGGGGACAATTTGCGTTGACAGTCATCCTGGCATCGATAAAATAAAAAATCTTCCCGGTATCAAACTTTATCATCTGAACGAGGAAAATCGAGAGTTAACAATAGAAACAGCGGCGAATGATTTACTTAAGCTATTGTAGTTTTAAATTAAAGGCTACTCAGCGAGAAATACTTCGCCCGATGCTTACAGCAATATCTTCGTGCCGAGCAAACCGGCGTTATTGTTAAGTCCCGCTTAACGCAACGGTAACGCGCATTGCATTGATGATGGCGCCAGAGCGGCCTATACTTGACACAGATCAAGCGTTTCCCGATCAAAGCGCATGCTGCAGAAAGTTAAAGAGACCCCCCGAGGAGGAATGAACGATGCCTTACATGGAAACCAAGGATGCGACCCGTCTCTACTACAAAGAGTGGGGGACGGGAAATCCTGTCGTGTTTATTAGCGGGTGGGGGCTGAGCTCCGAGATGTGGAGCTATCAAATGATTGATCTGAGTACGAAAGGTCTTCGCTGCATCGCCTATGACAGACGCGGCCACGGCCGTTCGGACGATCCGGGAGGAGGTTATGATTACGATACGCTTGCGGACGACCTTGCTTCACTTCTCGATCATTTGGATCTGCGCGGGGTCACATTGGCGGCGCACTCCATGGGCAGCGGAGAGATCGTCAGGTATTTGACCCGTTACGGCAGCAGCCGTATCGACAGGCTGGCGTTGATCGGAACGGCCCTTCCCTTCCCGCTCAAAACCGCGGATAATCCGGACGGATTCAACAGGGAACTGATCGACAGTAGCCGGGCGATGTGGAAAAGGGATTATCCCCGTTGGCTATTTGAGAACGAAGGCCCGTATTTCGGAGCTGGTCTGCCCGGCTGCTCCGTCTCCCCCGAAATCGTTGAATGGACCAAGGCGGATATGCGTCAGACCTCTCTCAAGGCGATTCTCGATTGCAATCTGGCGGTTATCGAGACGGATTTTCGCGAGGAACTTCGTGACATTTCGCTCCCGGCGCTGATTGTTCACGGTAACAAGGACTGCTCCTTCCCGATCGAGATGTCGGGCATGGTTGCCTCGCGGCTGCTGCCGAACAATCAGTTCGTCGTCTATGAGAACGCTCCGCACGGGTTGTACATCACTCATATGCAGCGCCTTAACGACGACTTATTGGAGTTTGCATTAAAAAAATGACAAAAAGGTACCGGAGTGTCCCCGATTCCTTCTGCCAATCAATAAACTGCTCCCCAATTGTTAGGCATAAACTAACATTGGAGGGGCAGTTTCTTGATAGCTACATCAACAGCACAAGAAATTTGTTCCAGATGCAGCTTGTTTTTTGTACCTACTAGTATGTATAATGAAAAACAAAGGAGGGATTGATTCGTGACCGCAAAGGAACGCCTGCTATCGGCAACCAAGGATTTGCTTTGGGACTATGGGTATGAGGCGATGAGTCCGAAGGATATTCAGAAGAAGGCCGACGTTGGGCAAGGGAGCTTTTATCACCATTTTGAAAGTAAAGAAAGTTTGGCGGCTCAAGCGGTACGCGAAATATCAGACGACATGCAAAATGCGCTGAGTGCCTTGGTTGAGGCGGATAAGCCCCCGCTTGAACGCGTTAAAGACTATTTAAAGCAGCCGAGAGAAGCGCTTCGCGGTTGCCGTATTGGCAAACTCGTGCAAGAGATATCGGTCACTCAAAATACTTTGATGCCACCTATTTCCGAATACTTCGCCCGTTTGCAACAAGAACTGGCTTTCCTACTGCAATTGGCTCAGCAGGAAGGAGCGTTTCCGCCGAAGGCGGATGCAGCGCAACTGGCAACAGCGATAACGGCTGCCGTACAAGGAGGATACGTTCTTTCCAGGGCACGGAAAGATCCTAATCAAATGGAAGCTGCCACAAGCGGAATACTGTCGATGATTGAATTCATGGAAGCGAGGTCATAACCATGTCTACTTTCCATATCGAGTCTCTGGATTCTGCCGTGTTCGCCGGAAGCCGAAACCGCCTCGATGAAGGAAACGTTCCTTCGATAGAAGGCGCTATGGCGGTATTGGATACATTTTACCATGCGTTTAATACTCGCAATCTAAGCTTGTTTACCGAGGTGTGGCTCGATCATCCGTTGATTCAGCTTAATAATCCGCTAGGCGGCATCATGAGGGGAGCGGAAGATATTGAGGAGTTGTATAGAAAAGTCTTCCGAGGGAACGTGTTTGTGACGGTTGAGTTCCACGACATCATTCTGTATTCGTCCTCCGAGCATGCCGTATTTGCCGGCCGTGAAAGAGGGACTTACCGGATCGGTTCGGATACGTATCCGCTGAATATTCGGACTACCCGTTTTTTTCAATATATCGGCTCCGAGGTCGGTTGGAGACAAATTCATCACCATGGATCCATTGACGACAGCCTGCTTCTTCGTAACTATCAAAAAGCCGTAAGCGGAGCATAAGATAAACATAGTGCTTTGGTCATGAAAAAACGCATTGTCTACGATCGCGACAATGCGTTTTTCGTGCTTTTTATCAATCGTTCAAAGCGGCGATGTCGAGCCCGCGAAGGCGCGTCGGGTCGGCAATCATGCCGATCTCGGCGATCTTGCCGTCCGCGACCGCGAATTCGAGAATAAAGATCGGTTGATCCAATTGGCCCGCGACGATGCCTGCCGATCCGTTCACGAGCACCGGCCTCATGCCCCTGGCACGATCGGTGAAATGCTTGAACTGCTTGGCCACGGCCTCTGAGCCGCGAACCACCGGCACATTCGCGACCGGTGCGAATACGGGGTCGTTTCGAAGGACGACGTTCGGGTCCAATACCGAGAGCAGTTTCTCAAAGTCTCCGTTGCGCGACGCGGCGAGGAAGGCCTCGACAAGCTCTCTTTTTCGCTGAAGCTCCGCTGCTTCCGATGTCGATTCGGCACCCTGAACCCGGCGGCGGGCGCGGCTCGCAAGCTGTCTTGCTGCGGCTTCGTTGCACCCGATAATGGGGGCGATCTCCGAGAAAGACAAGGCGAATATATCGTGAAGCACGAACGCGATGCGTTCGGCCGGATTCAATTTCTCGAGGACAACGAACATCGCACTCCCGATAGAGTCAGCCATCAGCGCTTCATGCTCCGGATTGCCGCCGTCTTGATGACCGGTAACCGGTTCAGGCGCGCTAGGCATCACGAGCTCCTCGCGTCTCGTCCTGCGCGTTCGCAGCATATCCAGACACACCCTCGAGACAATGGTTGTCAGCCATCCCCCCATATTCTCGACTTCGCCCGTATTGGAGCGGGTAAGACGAATCCATGACTCCTGCACGGCGTCATCCGCTTCGCTCCGTGATCCAAGCATCCGATAAGCTACCGCCTGCAAATGATTCCGATGCGCCTCGAATTGTTCGACCAGCCGGTTGTGATCGTTCAAACGCCACAGTCCCTCCCTACGTTTCTCATTTATCTACTTATTTGTCGTAAGAAATTCTGAAAATGTGACGGAAGCATACGAAACGATTGTCACGTTTCCTTCATGACTTACGACATAGACAGTGACAGGGGAAACCGATCTAGGGGAAAGAAGAGTTTGCCTTGTCCGTTGAATCCATTTAAACCTAGGAGATGATGATTGTGAGTACGAATTTGATTCCTTTTCTTGAAATGAACGGAAGCGCGAATGAGGCCATCGATTTATACGTGAAGGCGTTGGATGCCAAGGTCGCCTATATGCTTCGGTTCGGAGACATGCCGGAAAATCCGGAAGCTCCGCTGCCGCCGGAAAAGAAGGACTGGGTGAATTATGCCGTCTTGAAAATCGGCGATTCCGAACTGCAGATTTCCGACCATGTTACCGGCAGCGCCTATGAGAAGGGAACGCAAATCACCATCGTCGTTCAAACCGACGACAAAGAAAAGGCTGCCCAATATTTCGAAGCTTTGAAGCAAGGCGGACGAGTGAACGAGCCGCTGCAAGCAAGTTTCTTCAGCCCCGCTTACGGGAATGTGACGGATAAATTCGGGATCACGTTCCGGATCCTTGCAAAACGTCAGTAATCTTAGGAAATGCTTTGAAACAGCCTGCCGGCGATCCGGCAGGCTGTTAAGCTATCGGCCGGACGCGAGCGGCTAAACTTTATACGTTACCAGAGACGAACAAAACTGGGACAGACTCGTTCCGGTTTTTTTCTTGAACATTCTGCCGAACGTATGGACGTCGGAGTATCCGACTTGGCCTGCGATCTCGCTTACCGACAGGTTTGTCTGCAATGCCAGCTCCCTCGCCTTCTGGATGCGCACCCAGGTCAGGTACTGCATCGGGGTTAGACCGAACTGCCGCTTGAATTGCACGATAATATAGTTGCGGCTCAGCCCGGCTATATGTTCAAGGTCGCTGTGCTGGACATTCTCGGCGTAATGCTCGCGGATGTGATTTTGCAGCAGCAGGAGCTTGGCCTTCGTTCGAGCCTCCACTGCGGAGCCGTCCCGCGTCCGATTCAGCCCCGCCGCCGTCTCCCCGAGCACCTCAAGCAGCAGGCCCTGCGCTTGCAACTGCGAGGAAAGACTCGGCTGCCGGTACAGGAGAACGAGCCGATTCAGTTTTTTTTCGATCTCCGTACCCGCATAGTTTCCGAGCAGGTGCGTCTCTCCGAATAACCGGTGTACCGGGAATTCGCTCTTCCCGAAGTGGAACACGAAGGATAGACATACATAGGGCTCTCCCTCCAAGGTCAGGATGGAATGAGGCTCGCCGGGACGATGGAACAGCAGGTCGCCTTTAACGGTAGAATACAGACGCCCGCCGACCGGGTAATCCGCTCTCCCTTCCACTACATATTGCAGGACGAACTGCCCCATCGTCCGGTTGCGAATCTCCCACCCTTTCGGTGCATGAAACAAATGCGCCAGCGTGATATAGGGCGGATAATCGAAGTCCGGCGGGTCCGAAGCCGTTTCGCTCGGCGACAGGCCGCCCGGTGCCGACCGTTCCAGCTTTTCATCGACCATGGCAATCGCCCCCCTGATTCCTCTATCGTAAAGGAAAGTGATTCCGGCAACAAGAATCAATGTTCGGACCAAATACATCGGACGTCGTTTTCGATACAATCTTACTCGAAAGCACGACCAGGAAACTCCAATCCCTATGAAAAAGAGGAGACGATTCGATGAGCAAGCCGCAGGTTGAGATGTTCTACGCCGATGCGCGTACGCAAAGCCGCATAACGGAAGAGCAAGCCCGTTTTTTTCTGGATAACGGATTTCTTGTCGTCAAAGGGGTGCTTCGGGGAGAAGAGCTTCAGACCGTTCAAGCCGAGATGGAAAAGCAGACGGCCAAAGGCGCCGCCGGCGTCCGGGACGACCCGGACTACATGTACGGCACGGGCGGCAAAACCGGCCGCAACGTCCTGCGCCGCATTGAATATGTTATCGACAAGAGCGATCCGATGAAGGCGCTTCTCGGTCACCCTTTTATTCTGCGTTCGGTCGAGAGGCTGCAGGGCCGCAACTTCATTCCGACTTGGGACTCGATGGTTCTCAAAATGCCGGATGAAGGCATCATCGTACCGTGGCACCGCGATGCGGAGGTTCCGTCCGGCTGTACGGATCCCCGTCCCATTTTTAACGTCGACTTCTACTTGGACCCGGCGGACCTCGCGACCTGCTTATGGGTCATCCCCGGCAGCAACAAGTGGTCGCCGGAGGCGTGCAAAGCGCGGATCGACCGGGATGGACCCGACCGATTCAGTACGGAGGACGCGATTCCGGTTCCCATGGAGGCGGGCGACGCCATTTTCCACGACATTACGGTGCTGCACGGTTCCCCCGCGGGAGACGGCAATCCGTTGCGCCGCACGGTCTATTACGAGTTCCGCCCCGGCGAGATCGAATCGAACTACGGACCGCACACGCGCGAGTACCTTGAACTGAAGCAGCAGGTGCTGCTCGAGTGCTTGGACCGCCGGGCCGCCGTCTCTTACTCTCAAGGCGAGGAGCCGTTCGTCTATCGTCCGGACGGGGAATTCGCCCTCGGCGAGCGTATGGAGCCGGATACGTTTCGCTATCCTCATCAAAAGTATTGGCGCAGTTAATCGAAAAAAGTAAATTTGGACCTAGAAGCCCAACGCCAGTCGGTCATCTTGATCGGCTGGCTTTTTCTGAATTTAATCGTTTTGTACCGGATGCCAGTTAGAAATTAACTTATAATAAGCAGAACAAGAATAGAAACGAGGTGATCTTAATGGGCGAAACTGCCATTCGTTTGATGAATGAAGGCGATCCTGCCATAATCTCGGAAGCTTTTCGTAATCAAGGATGGAAGAAGCCAGTAGATCAATTCCTCAAATATCTGGAGGAACAAGAAAATAGGCAGCGCGTGACGCTGGTGGCTAAGGTTAAGGGCGATTTTGCGGGTTATGTAAATGTGGTATGGGAGTCTGATTATCCTTATTTTAAAGAGCGGCATATCCCGGAAATTCAGGACTTCAACGTATTGGTGAAATACCGGCGTCGCGGCATAGGTACAATGCTAATGGATCAATCGGAGGAAATCATCAGCGAGCGGTCAGAGTTCTCGGGACTTGGCGTAGGCTTATTCAGAGATTACGGGGCGGCCCAGCTATTATACGTGAATCGCGGATATGTCCCGGACGGCAACGGAATTTATAAAAACGGCGAGTACTTGCAGTACGGCCAACAGGTACTTGTAGATGACGATCTAAATTTATTTTTCGTTAAAAAATTGAGCAAAGAAGTATCTAATGAATGAGCTTGAAGAGGGAGTTCGGAGCCTTTTCCCAAAAGCCGCTTGATTGTTGCCCGGTCTAGGTTTACATTAGTAAACAATCATCGGCGAGCGGCCGGCGTAGACCCGCCGCTATGCAAAAAAGGGGAAAGCAGCGATGTTCAAAGTCATGATCGCGGACGACGAATCGTGGATTCGCAAAGGCTTGCGGGCCATGATCGACTGGGACCGTCTGGGCCTGGCCTGGGACGGCGAAGCGACGGACGGATTGGAAGCGCTTCAAATGGCGGAGAGCCGCAAGCCGGACATTCTGATCACCGACATCCGGATGCCGGGGCTGGACGGCCTGCAGCTGGCCGAGACGCTGACGGGCGGTTCGCCGCATCTGAAAGTGCTGATCGTCAGCGGCTACGGCGAGTTTGAGTACGCGCGAAAGGCGCTTCAGCTTGACGCCGTCAGCTATATTCTGAAGCCGATCGACCCGGAGGAGCTGAACCGGACGCTGGAGCGGGCGGTCGGCAAGCTGGAGACCGAGAGGAAAGAGCGGCTAATGACGACGCGGCTGCCGGATCTGCTGGAGAAGCAGGCCGCGGACCTGTGCCGCGGCGAGAAGGTTCGCCCGGAGCTGGCGGAAGCTTTCCTGGAGACGCTGCGGCTGCAAGGCGCGGATGCCCGCTGTCTCGCATGCTTGCTCCTCCACTACGACGATGAACGATACGATTCGGCCGGGATGGCGGCGCTCGTTGCGGAGGCGGCTTCATCCTTGCCTTCGAGCCGGAGGCGCCTGATTGTATGGGAGCGCGGCCAGAGGCGGATCGGGGCCGTCGTGCTGGCGGACGACGATACCGGGCTGCGAACGTTCGCGAGAAGCTTGCTGTGGACGCTTCGCAAAAATAACGTCTGCGGCGTTTGGGCGACGATGGGCGAAGCGTTCGCGGCGGCCGACGCCGGCCGGCTCGGCGTCTCCTGCCGGCAAGCGCTGGAATTGGCCGAGCGGAACGCCTTGCACCGGTCGGAGGAATTCATGGCCTACGGTCCGGAGACCGAGGAGAAGCCGCCGTTCCAATATCCGCTGCATCTGCAGAGGCGATGGAACGAGTCGCTTCGACTGAACGACGTGGCCGGTTCGGAGGCCGTTCTGGCGGACATCGTGGCCTATTACGCGACCGCCGAGGGCGCGTCGCTCACGCATGCCCGCAGCTTTTTCCTGTCCATCGCTTCCGATGCCGCGAAGCATGTGCTCGATCAGTCGGCCGAGGACCGGCGGCTTGCGGAAGCCGGCTTCGCGTTCTGCCGGAATATCGATACGTTCGACGACCTGGAGCGAATGGCCGGCCGGCTGCGGCAATTCGTGCGCGACGCCGCCGATCAATCGGCCGGAGAAGCCCGGACGGACGTTCGGAAGAACATTCTGGCGGCCGCCGAATACATTCGCGAGAATTACGCCGAGGACATCGGCTTGAACTCCGTCTCCGCCCGCTTTTACGTCACCCCGAGTTATTTCAGCAGCACGTTCAAGGAAGTGATCGGAGAGAACTTCGTCGACTTTCTAACTCGCGTCCGGATCGGGAAGGCGAAGGAATATTTGCGCGGCTCGGCCGTTAAAGTCGGGGAGATCGGCAAGCTGGTCGGCTATTCGGACAGCCGGTACTTCAGCAAGCTGTTCAAAAAGCATGTCGGCAAGATGCCCACGGAATACCGGGAAGATTGCCTTCGCGAGGCCGGGAACCGATGAACGGAATCGGCAGGCTGCTGTTTTTCCGCCGGAGCATTCAGGCCAAGATGGCGCTCAGCTTCATGGCCGTCTGTCTCGTTCCCCTCGTCCTGCTCGGATGGGCCTCCTATTCGTGGTACGCCCATCTGGTCGAGAACCGGACGGCCGAGTACAACGCGAAGCTGATGAGCACGTTCACGACCGATATGGACCAGTTCCTCGTTCAGGTCGAGCAATTCTCCTATACCGTCTATCAGGACAATTTCCAGGCTTTGTGGAAGGACAGCTTGAACGCCAACGACTTCGAGAAGATCCGCGACCAGCTCGGGATGAACGAACTGTTCCTGAGGCAGGAGGAATTCTACAATTTCCGCGGCATCGTGCAGGCCGTTACGCTTCTGGACGGCAAAGGGGCCGTCTTTTACGAGAACAAGGAGACGGTCAAGCCGGACTATCGCTTCGGAGGGGAAATCTGGCTGCGGATGCTGCAGAGCGGAGACGCCGGCGACTGGCTGCTCGGCCCTTATCTGACCCAGCCTTGGCTGCCGGACAACCTCGCCCCGAGCGGGGAACAGGCGGACGATTTCAAGCTGACCTATATTCGGAAAGTTTCCGATCTGCAGCGGCCGCAAACGATTCTCGGCTATATCATGCTGCACTTCAGCCTGAAGGAGGTGCAGAAATTTCTGCTGCCTCTCATGTCGGACTCCTCGGGATCGATGATGATCGTCGACCGGAACGCCGGAACGATCGTGTACGACACGGACGTCGGCTTGATCGGCCAAGCGGTGCCCGCCGGCATCGGAAAGCCCGAATCGGGAGGGAAGGGTTACCGGATTACGAGCGAGAAAGGCCGCAAGTATTTGGTTACTTCCGCCTCGCTGCGGTCCGTCGACTGGGACGTCTACTGCAAGAACGACCTGGCGGCGCTGCTGGCCGACAGCCGCAGAATGCGAACGATCACGCTGCTGTTCGTGGCGGCCAGCTTCGCGCTGGCCATTCTGGCCGCGCAGTTTCTTTCGGCCGGCCTCGTCACTCCGATCAAGCGGCTCAAGAACGCGATGCTCAAAGTGAGCCAGGGCTATCTCGGCGTGCAGGCGAACCGTCTGTCGCAGGACGAGATCGGGGAGCTGGGCCGTTATTTCAACGAGATGATCGGACGCATCAAGTATTTGATCGAGCAAGTGTACCGGGCCGAGCTTCACGAGCGGGAAGCGAAGCTGAACGCCCTTCAAGCCCAGATCAATCCGCACTTTCTGTACAATACGCTGGAGACGATCAACAGCATGGCGGCGGTGGAAGGAGTGCGCAAGGTCGGAGACATCGCCCGGGCGCTGTCCGACATGTTCCGCTACAGCATCAAAGCCGGCGGCATTCAGGTCGACGTCGCCGACGAGATCGGGCATATCCGCAACTACCTGAAGATCGTGTCGGTCCGGTTCGAAGACAAGCTGACATTCGGGTTGGAGATTCCGGAGGAACTGCTCCGCTATAAAATGATCAAGCTCGTGTTCCAGCCGCTCGTGGAAAATGCGGTGTTCCACGGCATCGAGACGAAGCGCGGCCGCGGCGAGGTGCGGATCGAGGCTCGGAAGGAGGACGGCGACCTGATCTTCATCATCCGAGACGACGGGACGGGGATGACGGAGGAGCAGTTGGCGTCGCTTCGCCGAAGGCTCGCCGATTCGTCCGCGACCGGAACCTCGGAAGCCGGCGCCGGCAAGGTCGGCGTCAAAAACGTGCACGACCGGCTTCGCTTCTATTACGGGGATCCGTACGGAATCTCCCTGGACAGCCGGCCGGGAGCCGGAACGCTTGTCACCGTCCGGATTCCCGCCAGCTTGGAGTAAAAAAAGACACACGGTTCCGTAAATCCGTCTCCTTGTTGGGAGCGGACTCCCCTTCTATAATGAAGCCCAGATCACTTCAAACCGTGAAGGGGAGGAGCCGCTTGAACGATTACGCCCACCGAACATTGCCCCGCCGCGGCGGCCTGCTGCGCCGAATGTGGAAGGCGCGGAACGCCTATCTGTTTCTGCTTCCGGCGCTTCTTCTGCTGTCCGCTATCAAGTATTACCCCTTTCTGACGGCGTTCGTCGAATCGCTGTTCGATTGGAACGGCGTCAACGTCAACCGCTTTATCGGGTTCGCCAACTACGCCGAGCTGCTGAAGGACGAGAAGATCCGGGTTGCATTTGAAAACGCCTTCAAAGTCTCTCTCGCCACCGTTCTCATCAACCTGACCGCGCCCCTGCTCGCCGCCCTGCTCGTCTTTCGGGTCCGCAGTCCGCGGCTGCAGAACGTGCTGAAGGTCGGATTCATCGTTCCGCTGGTCGTCCCGATGATGGTGCTCATCCTGCTCTGGCGCTGGATGTACGCCGGCGATACCGGCCTGATCAACCAGGCGCTGGACGCCGTCGGCCTGGAGAGCCTGAAGCATTCGTGGCTGGGCGATTCGTCGACCGCGCTTGGCGCGATCGTGTTCGTCGGCTTCCCGTGGGTGGCCGGGCTGCCCTTTCTGCTGTATCTCGCCGGCCTGCAGAACATTTCGGAAGACCTGTTCGAAGTGGCCTCGATGGAAGGAGCGACGCCTCTGCGAAGGATGATCGCCGTCGAGCTTCCGCTGCTGTCCGGGCAAATCCGGCTGGTACTCATCTACTCGCTCATCCAGTCGTTTCAAGTGTTCGAGGCGCCTTACGCGATGACGAACGGAGGGCCGGGCATCTCCACGATTACGCCGTCCCTGCACATTTACGACCAGGCGTTCAATTACGGCCGGTTCGGCTACGCCTCCAGCATCGGCGTCGTTCTGTTCGCGGTGCTGCTCGTTCTGACGATCGCGCTCCAGAAGCTGATCCGCAACTCGGACAAAATCGACTAGAAGGTGGCGAAGCATGAAAAAGAGCAACCCGTGGACCGTCGTCTTCGTCCTGGCCCTGTTCGCCGTCGCGATGTACCCGTTCTTCGTCCTGCTGGCGTCTTCGTTCAAGCATCAGATGCAAATTTACGAGTCTCCGTGGTTTTTCTCGTCGCCGCTTTATCCAAGCAATTACGGCGTCGCGTTCCGGCAAATCTCGCAGCCGATCGTCCATTCGCTGGCCGTCACCGCCATCGGCGTCGCGGCGACGCTAATCGCTTCGGCCACGGCCGCTTTCTCGTTCGCGAGGTATTCGTTCCCGTTCAAGAACGCCCTCTATGGCGTCATCATCATGCTGCTCATGATCCCGGGCTTCGTCATCCTGGTGCCCCAGTTCATCAGCGTCAAAAACATGGGGATGTACAACACGCTGCTCGGCCAGGCGCTTCCGCCGGCCGCAAGCTATACGGCGATGGGCGTCATGCTGATGCGCGCCTTTTTCGAAGGGTTGTCGAGAAGCTTGTATGAAGCGGCCGAAATGGAAGGGGCCCGCGACTTCAGCGTGTTCGCCCGGATCGTGCTGCCGCTGTCCAAGCCGATCGTCGCCACCGTGGCGATCATGTCGGGGCTGCAAATCTGGAACAACTTCGTCTGGTCGCTCGTCGTGACGACCGGCGACAAGGTGAAGCCGGTCATCCTCGCCATCATGACCGTCCAAGGCGGGATCAACGAAGGCGACGGCGTCAAGCTGGCCGGGTACGTAATCGCTTCCTTGCCGCTGCTCATCCTGTTTTTCGCGGCCACGAAGCCGTTCGTCTCCGGCCTTACGCAAGGCGCCGTTAAAGGCTAAATCGAAACGAAACCGGGAGGTCAACTTCAACCATGCGCAAATCTTGGAAACTCGGATCCGCTCTGCTCGGATCGGTACTGCTCGTCTCGTCGCTGTCGGGCTGCGGCGGCGGCAATGGCAATAACGCCAACAATGCTAACGACGGAGGCCAAGCTTCCGCCCCGTCTTCCGCCTCATCCTCCGCTTCGCCGTCCGGCTCGGCCGCGAAGCCGGGCAAGGGCGCCAAAATCAGCGTCGCGTATTGGGGAGCGGAGTTTGCGACCGCTCAAGACGTGGAGAAGACGTACAAGCAAATTTTCGAGGATTACAAGAAGAAAACGGGCACCGACGTCGAATTTACATTCGTACCGGACAACAACTACCGAACCTGGATGGTCACCCAGCAGGCGGCGGGAAGCATGCCCGAGGTGGTGCTCACCCGGATGGCGTGGGTGTGGGAGGATTACGCCAAAAACCAGGTTTACGATATGACGCCGTACCTGGAGAAGGAATCGCCTTACAATCCGGGCAAGCCGTGGAAGGACACGTTCCTGCCGAGCTTCTACAAGGACAGCGTCAATCCGGCGAACGGCATCGTCAACTCGGTCCCCGCGTACACGGCGATGATTCGCATCCTGTATAACAAAGAGCTGTTCGCCAAGGCGGGCATCGACCAGGCGCCGCAGACGTGGCCGGAATTCATCGAGGACTGCAAGAAGCTGAAGGACGCCGGCATTACCCCGATGGCGATGTCGGGCCAATCGAACAGCCACATGACCTGGTTCCTGACGTCCATCTTCGGGCAGCTTGACGAGCAGCTTCGCAAGCAGATGGATACCGACGGGGACAATATGGTCATCAAGAACGAGCTGGCGCGCGCTACCGACAAAGGGCTGATCGACTACACGAAGTATCCGTTCAAGGACGGGCTGGAGCTGTTCAAGGACTTCTCGCAGTATTGGAACTCCGACTTCAACGGCATCGACGAGAAGAGCGCGCAGCAGCTCTGGCTGACGGGAAAGGCGGCGATGCTGCTGATGAACTCCGCCGACCTGAAGCTGGTCGACGACATGGAGGGGCGCACCTTCGAGTACGGAGGCATGCCGATTCCGACGCTGACCAAGGAACAATTCCCCGAAGCGATGGGCAAATCGGTCGTCCTGGGCGGAGCCGCAAACGAATCTTGGGCGATCTCCAGCACCGCGAAGGACGACAAGCTGGCGGCTTCCGTCGACCTGATTCAGTACCTGACCTCGCCGGAGATCGAGGGCCGGCTCGCGAACGAACTCGGCCTGCTGCCGACGATTCCGAACGCCGAGCTGCCGGATAAGCTCAAGGGCTTCGTGCTGCAGAACGAGGACATCCGCCGGGCCAACTATACCGGACCCGCCACGATCAAGGAATTTTCCGATTTCCTCGTCAAGTCGCTGCAGCTGTATTTGAGCGACAAGGTGGACGTGAACAAGCTGACCGAAGAGTTGAACAAGGAATGGAAGAAAGGAATGGACAACGCGAAGACGACGAACGGCTGGACGGAAGCCAACGGCTACGGGATGACCAAGAACTGAGCGGCTTCCGGGAAAAAAAGGACGGGGGAAGCGGATCGCTGCTCCCCCCATCGGCCTAAGGAGGATCCCGACATGGCGCAAGCCCCTTCGATTCTGTTTATCATGTGCGACCAGCTGCGGGCGGACGCGATCGGCGCGTACGGCAACGGACTCGTCCGAACGCCGAATCTGAACCGGCTGGCCCGGCGCGGACTGCTCTGCACGCAGGCGTATTCCACATGCCCGGTCTGCATGCCGGCCCGCTATACGATCCGCACCGGACGCGAGCCTTACCATACCGGCTATTACGACAACGGGGGCCTTCATCTTAGCGAGAGTCAGCCTGCCGATCCGGAAGCCCGCTGCGGGGATTACCTGCCCCGGACGATGAGGAAGCTCGGCTACCGCACGTTCGGCGTCGGGAAGTTCCATACCGCCCCTTGGAACGAGGAACTCGGCTACGAGGCGCAGCTGCGCAGCGAGGAATTGTGGAATACGGCCGAGCAGCGGGAAGGTGACGACTACGTCCGCTTCATTCAGGAGCGGCACCCCGAATACGGACATCTTGAGCAGCTGCACGGCGAGCGGACGGAGATGTACTATATGCCGCAGACGAGTCCGCTTCCCGCCGAGCTGACGGTAGAAGCGTGGGCGGCGGACCGGGCGGTGGAATTCATCGATGCGGCGGAAGACGACGAGCGGCCGTACTTCGGCTTCGTCTCGTTTATCGGACCTCACCCGCCTTTGGCGCCGCCGATCCCGTTCAACCGGATGTACAACCCGGACGCGATGCCGAATCCCGTTCGCGGAGACCGGGAGACGGATTGGATGGACGAGCAGCTGCCCTGGATGAACCACTTGATCTGGGCCGAGGACATCGACGACCCGCGGGCGAGGGCGCTGAAGGCCCGGTATTACGGGGAGATTACGTACATCGATCAATGTCTGGGCCGGGTTCTCGACGCGGTGGAGCGTCGTCCGGATGCCGACAACACGCTCATTTGCTTCTTTAGCGATCACGGCGATCATATGGGCGACCATCATGCGTGGCAGAAGGAAAGCTTCTTCGAGGCGTCGGCCCGCGTGCCGTTTCTGATCAGCTGGCCTTCGCAGCTTCCTCGCGGGGAAGAGCGGGACGATCTGCTCTGCCTCACCGATCTGTTCGCCATCGCCACCGGCGCGGCGGGCCGGCTCGAGGAGCGCGACGGCATCGACGCGCTCGGCAGCCTGACCGGGAGCGCGAAGCCGAGAGAGCGGCTGTTCGGCTGGTACGGCCAGCCCGGCGAGCCGACGTTCAAGGTGATGGTTCGCGATCCGGAATGGAAGTATATCTACATGGCCAACGGCGGGCGCGAGCAGCTGTTCCATTTGCGGGAGGATCCGAACGAGCTGCGGGAGTTGGCCTCGTTCCTGCCCGACGTCGCGGCCCGGCTTCGGCAGGCGGCGCGGGAGGAGATGGCGAAGCATGAGGCGCTCGCCCCGGCGTTGGCCGACGGGGACCTCCGAAGCTTTCCGTTCCGCGCCAGAGAGCTGACGCGAATCCGGCAGTTCGATCTGTCGCGCGGCGTCGCCGATTTTACGATCAACGGATGACCGGGATCGTCCTTGACAATCGCTGCCGGCATGCAAAAGCCGGCAGCGTTTTTTATTCCAGCACGGGGGCCAAGCTGGCCGCCACCACCGCCAGCACGTCCCGCACCATCGCTTCCGCCGAGCGGTTCTGAGGGCTGCGGCTCCACTGCACGGCCGATCCGAAGATGCCCCAACTGACGACGAGGGCCGTGGCTTCAATCGTCTCGCGCGAGACGGAAGCGTTCGGTTCTTCGCCGAGCCATTGGAGCAGGAGCTGATGAAGCTCTTTTTGCGTCGCGATCTCAAACAGCGGTTCGAATTGGCTGTCTCCCGGCTTCATGTACTCTCTGGTGCGGGCAAGAAAGTCGAAAACGGCGAGAATGAGCGTTCGCAAGCTGCCCATATCCGAGATGGCGGCCGACGGCAGCGATTCTCTGATCTTCCTCTGAAATTTCTCTCTCATCCAGCTTTCCAGAAACGCATACTTGTCTTCGAAATGCGCGTAGAAGGTCGCGCGGTTTACCGTCGCTTGCTCCGCAATATCCTGGATGGAAATGGAGTAGATATTCTTTTTCTGTTCCAGCAGTTCCATGAAGGACTGCATCAGCAGCTGGCGCGTGCGCTTGACGCGGGGGTCGTTCGGGTTTACCGGCATTTCCGACTCGCTCCTTTATACCAATAGAAAAAACCGACAAAAGCGCGAAGGTGTTGTCTAGGCAACGATAACCGCTTATTGCTGATTGTCCGGCTCTTCTCATCGGCGTATTCTTTCATTGTACAGTGTATTATACGCGAAAATGATGTATAAACGACACTGTTGAATTTATGGAGGTGGTTATTATGATCGTCATCACGGCGCCTACCGGACAGATCGGCCGCCAGGTCGTCGACAACGTCCTGGACAGCGGAGAGGCCATCCGCGTCATTGCGCGGGACCCGTCCCGTTTGTCTCCGCGCGTGCGCGAGCGCGCCGAGGTCGTACAGGGATCTCACGACGACATTGAAGTCGTCGCAAAAGCGTTGGAGGGAGCCGATACCGTGTTCTGGCTGGTTCCCCCGGATCCGCGCGCCGAGAGTGTTCAGAGCCATGTCTTGAACTTCGTTCGTCCGCTGTGCGAGGCGATAAACCGGCAGGGAGTAAAGCGCGTGATCGGCGTCTCCAGCCTGGGCCGCGGGATCGCCAAGAATGCCGGACAAATCTCCGCGATCTTCGCCATGGACGATCTGGTCGAGAGCACGGGGGTCGACTATCGCTCGCTGTGCATGCCGGGCTTCATGGATAATATGCTTTGGCAGGTCGAGCCGATCAAACGTCATGGAGCGTTTTTCTATCCGATATCCGGAGACCTCAGACTCCCGACTTGCGCAACCCGCGACATTGCCGCTGTCGCCGCCAACCTGCTGCTCGACCGTTCCTGGAGCGGACAGGAGAACGTCCCGGTGCTTGGCCCCGAAAACCTGTCCCACAACGACATGGCGCAGATTCTATCCGAAGTGCTGGAGCGGCCGATCCGCTTCCAGCAGATCTCCGGAGAAGATTACAAAGCCACGCTGGTGCAGCACGGAATGTCCGACGCGTGGGCTCAGGGGCTGATCGATATGGCGGCCGCAGTCGATCGGGGCTTCTATCTCGCCGAGCCTCGTACTCCGCAGTCCTCCACTCCCACCGGTTTTCGCCAATGGTGCGAAGAAGTGCTGAAGCCGGCCGTCTTGGCCTAAGGAGGATTCTGGACGAAGCCTGGTCTCCAGCGTTTCTTGCAAGTCATCGGTTCAACACCGTCAGGAACACTTGGCGGTGTTTTTTTTGTGCATCCGTGTCGATTCGTTCTCACTCCCGGACGCTGTGGATCGGGGCGATTCTGTCGCCGGGTTCGTATTTTCTGTTTCTGTTCGCCGCGGGCAGCGTCAACGTGTCGTCCATCTCCCCGGTCCGCGAAGACGGCATCGGATTCGGCGCGTTGTTCGGCTTGCTGATCCTGAAGGAACCGCAGGGCGTCCGCAGGATAACCGCTTCGGCGGCGGTGGCGGCGAGCATTGTTCTGGTCGCGTTGTCCTCGCGCTAATTCTACCCCTGCATTCGGAGCAGCGATCAGGTAGAATAGAGAGAACGTCTCGCAACGCAGTCATCGGAGCTTACGGAGGGGAAGGGAGCCTTCTATGATGCTTGCAATCTACTTGCTGCTTATCAATGTGATCGCCTTCGGCATGATGGCGAACGACAAGAGGCGGGCCGTTGCCGGCAGAGGAAGACGCCGCATTCCGGAGAAAAATCTGTTCCTTGCGGCGGCGCTGGGCGGCGCGCTCGGCGCGTGGATCGGCATGCGCGTCTGCCGCCATAAGACGAAGCACGCGTCATTCGTCGTCGGCATTCCCGCGCTGCTTGTCTTGAATATCCTCTGCGTGTGGCTGATCGAGCGGGCATAGGCCGGCTCGACAGACATTCGAAACGGAGATAGCCGATAAAATCGGCTAACGGGACTTGGGAGAGGGCCGGAAGGTAGTAGATAGCCGATAAAATCGGCTAACGGGGCCTGGAAAAGGGCCGGAAGGTAGGAGATAGCCGAGAAAATCGGTTAACGGAACTTGGGAGAGGGCCGGAAGGTCGGAGATAGCCGAGAAAATCGGCTAACGGGATCCCGTGAGGTACCATACAATTGGAAAAAGGGCGGCTCCCGCAAGGAGCCGCCCTTCTCTTTACGCTCATCCGCCGTCCCCGGCCCGGCTTCAAAGAGCCGGAGAATCGGATGACGGCTCGACCGCGATGACGTCGGCGAGCTGGCGCAGATCGCTCTCGTTCGTCTGCAGGCCGGCCTCGGTGCGAAGCGTGTCGATCGACTGGCGCAGATTGTTCTCGTCGACGACGATGTACGGATTGACCCACTTGGAATCGAGGGTCAGAATTTGCGTCGTCTCCGGCTTCATGCTCTGAAAGTCCAAAATCCAGGACCTAAGGTCCGACTCCGGGATGTCCGTGCGCACGCTGTCGCCGGCGATATCGAGCACCTTGCCCCACTGCGTCATTCCCTGGAAGGTAGCCAATTTGTTAATCATCTGCGACAGCACCTGCTGCTGGCGCGCGTTGCGGGCGATGTCCGACGACTCTTGGGTCCCTTCGTTGGACTTGCGGTAGCGGACGAAGTCGAGCACCTGCTGGCCGTCCAGCTCCTGCTGTCCTTTCCTCAAGTCGATATTCGTTCCGTCCGCCGTATCCCGGTACTTCATATCCATGTCGACGTCGATATCCAGCCCTCCGACGGCGTCGACCAGCTGCCGCAGCCCGTCGAAGTTGATGAGCACCATATGGTCGATGGGAAGCTGGAACAAGTCGCCGAAGAATTCCTTCGTATTGGCGATGGCCGTATCCTTATCCTTGTTGTAAAAATAAGCGTAGTAGTAGTTCGCCTTGTGGGAGGAAAGCGTCTGCGGCTTCAGCTCCATGTCGCGGGGAAGCGAGAGCAGCGTCATCTTCCGGTCGGCCGGGTTGAGGACGGCGAGCATCATCACGTCCGTATTGAGCGTGCCGCCGCTGCCGGCGCGGCTGTCGATGCCGGCGAGCAGGAAAGTCATGGGGCGGTTGTCCGTTTGGGTATCGGCGTTGTCTCCGGAAGCCGAAGGGGACGGTTCCGCGGAAGGGGAGGCGGAGGCGGAAGCGGACGGCGAAGGGGGAGCCGCGATCCGGCCCAGCGCACGATCGGCCTTATAATAGAGATAGCCGGCGTACGAGCCGATCAGGATGACCAGCGCTCCGACGCAAATGCCGGCGATTCGCAAAGTACGGCGAAGTTTCGATTTCGCTCGCGTTTGATTCATGGGACTTTCCTCCGAAATGGTTCATTTTGAATACGCATGGTGTCGACGGCATCGAAAAAACCGCTAATTAGACGAAAAAGGCAAGGGAGCGGTTGCAACCTCTCCTGTTATGATAATATGAATGCAGCGGTGCTAACAGTCCCAAATGGAAGGAAGAGACGGGTATGCAGATCGATTTGTCGGGCAAAACGGCCCTCGTCACGGGAGCGACGGGCGAACTCGGGCGCGTGATGGCGCTGACGCTGGCGCGCTGCGGCGCGGACCTGGCGCTTCACTACAACAGCAACGCCGCCAAGGCTCAGGAGCTGCTCGCGGCGATCGGGGCGCTGGGAAGACGAGCCGTGACGGTTCAGGCGGACATCACGGACGGGAATTCGGTCGCGGAACTGAAGCGGTCCGTCTCGGAGCAGCTGGGAACGGTCGATATCGTGGTGGCCAACGCGGTCGTGCAGTACGAATGGACGTCGGTGTTGAACCAATCGGCGGACGATTACCGGAGCCAGTTCGAGTCCTGCGTCATGCAGAGCGTCTACCTGGCCAAGGCGTTCATCCCGGAAATGATCGCGAAGCGGGGAGGCCGGTTCATCGGCATCAACACCGAGTGCGCGATGCAAAATTTCCCGAACCAATCGGCTTACGTGGCGGGCAAGCGCGGAATGGACGGCGTTTACCGGGTACTGGCCAAGGAAGTCGGCGAGCATCAAATTACCGTCAACCAGGTCGCCCCCGGCTGGACGATCAGCGAGCGGGATCGCGTAAACGGCACCGAACGCAGCGAGGACTACGAGCGCGGCGTGCCGTTGAAGCGCCGCGGCACCGATCAGGAGATCGCCAACGTCGTCGCTTTCCTCGCGTCGGATCTCGCGAGCTTCATCACCGGCGCGTACGTCCCGGTCAGCGGCGGCAACGTCATGCCTGCGATCTGACCGGCCGAAGTCCCAAGCCCCGCCCTCGCCCATACGGGACGAGGACGGGGCTTTTTCGATTTTGCGTGCCCAGCCAAGCACGCATTCTCTAGCCGGTGGAAGTCCGGTCACGGGAGGGGCCAAGCCCCCGTGTAGCTAGGATGCCTGCGTACGGCGAAATCTGTGCGTAGAAGCGCATCGACGAAAGTACCTGTCGGAGATAGGGCGAGCAACAGACCAGGCCGCAACATGAAGTGAATCCTGCCGCGTCGTCAAAAAGGCCTCGCAAGAGGGAGAAGAGGAAGCCGAGCCCCG